>CAVVFZ010000009.1:0-278315 GCA_963747555.1 uncultured delta proteobacterium | reverse complement strand
CCCTCGGGAAGTCCGTCCAGCATGGGGGTTTCAATATAGCCCGGGGCAACGACGTTCACCCGGATGTTGTGCCCGGCTACTTCTTTCGCCAGGGTTTTTCCCAGCATATTCACCGCCCCTTTGGAAGCACTGTAATGAAGGGCGCCGGGGGTAGGGGTGAGGGAGGCAACCGAGCTGAACAGGATGATGCGTCCGGTCCGGTGAACTTTCATCCACCTCACCGCCTCGCGGCAGACGTAAAACACGCCGTCCAGGTTGACGGCCATCATTTTTTGCCATTCCTTGTCGGTCATGTCTTCGATAAAAACGGTCCTTCCCAGCATCCCCGCCGTATGAACCAGGAGATCCAGCCTTTCCACACGTTCTTTTAATACCTGAAACAACCCGGCAACGGAATCGCTTCGAGAGATGTCTGCCTGGAACGCCTCCGCGTGCCCCCCTTTCTCACAGATTTCCGAAACGGACTCACCGGCTGCATCCATACTCAGATCGGCCACAAAGACCTGTATTCCCAGATCGGCCAGAGAGATTGCCGCTGACCGTCCCATGCCGGAACCGCCTCCGATGATCAGCGCTGTCTTCGTGTCTTCGGTTTTCATGAGTATTAAAGATCCTTTTGTTTTGCATAGGCTTTGGCGGGTTTTTCCGTGGGAAAGACCACCAGCCTTTTGGAATCCAATTGCTTGAGAACACCCGCGGCGACGTCTTCGGGGGTATCCATGAACGTTTTATATTTCTCCAACTGGGGGGCCATTTCTTGGGCGCCCGGAGAGACAGCAAAGAACTCCGTGTCCGTCAGGTGCGGGCAGACCGCCAGAACCTTGATTCCGGTTCCTTCCAGGTCCCTGGACAAGCCGCGAGAAAAACCGATGACAGCGTGTTTGCTGGCCACATAGGGGGTCACATTCGGAGAGTGCGCGATGAGGCCGCCTATGGAGGCCATGTTGACGATCAGCCCCTGGCCTTGTGATTTCATGACGGGGAGGACGATCCGCGTGAGAAAAACTACGGAGAAAAGGTTGATTTCAAAGAGTTGCCGCCACTGGACTTCCGTGGTGGATGCAAAATCACCGTAGTTGCCCAGCCCGGCGTTGTTGACGAGGATGTCGATCCGGCCCCATCGATCCATTGTCGCGGCTACAAGGATTTCCCGATCGGCTTTTTCCACCAGGTCTGCCTGCACAATCAGGGTTTCATTAGGGCAGGCGCCGGCGGTTTCCTTTAGACGATCGAGACGTCTGGCACTCAAGGCGACCCTGGCCCCGTGTGTGGAGAAGGCGCTGGCAAGGGCGGCGCCGATGCCGGAACTGGCCCCTGTCACCACCACGACTTTACCATCCAGATTGACCATGAAGTGCTCTCTCTTTGAAATATGAATCAACTGTCAATTTTTTACAGAATTCTCTTTTCGCTGTCAATAAAAAATTTCAGCTTGCTCCAAAAATATTCCGTTTTTTCGTCCGGACTTCTGCCGTCGTGCATGATCTAATGGCCGGAAGCTAACGGCTAACAGCCAACAGCTAAATTTCGGCGATCCTTATCCCGGACAAAACGCATTCAATCATGTCCCGGAACAGGTGCCGACTGTTTTCAGGGTCGAATTCCGGGTTCCAGATGATCTCCTTGAGACCGATAAAATGAACGAACCCCATGAGGGATCGACCCATAAAGGTCGCGCTGAGCGGGCGGATCTCCTCCCGTTCAATACCCTGCTCCAGGCCTTTGATATATCCCCGGGAAAGTGTCTGATAGTACCATTGCGATACTTCCCGGCTGATCATCTCGCATTCGGGCACTACGCGGTAGATCTCCCGGTGCCGCCGGAGGAATTCCAGAAAGGTCAGGATTCCCACCCGTTCCGCATCCCGCCTGTCCCGGGTTCCCGACACGGCCCGCTGGATTTCCCGGCGCATCTCGTGATTGATATAGCGGACAAAACCTTCGATGAGATCGCTCTTGCTCTTAAAATGCACGTAAAAGGTTCCCTGGGCAACGTTCGCTTCGCGGGTAATCTCGGAGATGTTGGCTCGGTTGATCCCACGCTGGCCAATTACTTTTTCCGCTGCCTGGAGAATGGCCTGTCTCGTCTTTTCTCCCTTTGTCAACGGTTCTTTATCTTCCGACTCCAGCGGCGCGGGCTCAGGCAGAAAGAACGCGACCAGCCCGGGGCTTTTCCCATGGGGCCGGACCGCTTATCCCGTTCGTTATCAGGTCGGTAATCTGTTCCACCAATTCCGATCGGGAAGGCGTTTCATCCGGTGTTCCCCAGTCCAGGGATTGAAAATAGCAGATTCCTGTGAGGCCGTAGGCCAGCACATTCAAATCAAAAGGCCGAATTTGTCCGGCCTGAATTTCCCTCTGAAAAAAGCCCCGGTAATACTGGGTAATGGAGTCGTAGTAGGCGATGGTTGCCCGGTCGGTGAGTTCCGATTCTCCCAAGATGCGGTGAAAAGCGAAATTCTCCAGGGTATGGTCCATGAGGAGCCCAATGACCCGCAGTAACCGTCCCTCGAACCTGGAATCCGTCGGGGGCGAGGACTCGGCCCTCTCCATGAAACGTGTGATGATCTGGTCGTTTAATTCCAGAAAGACCTGCTCTTTATTTTTGAAGTAGTGATAAAAGGTCCCCATGGAGAGCCCGCAACGCCTGCTTATCTCGGATATGGATGAGCCATAGAAACCTGTGTCCTTGAAAACCTCGTGTGCCGCGTCCAGGATGGCGGCCCTTGTGGCCAGACCTTTGGACTTCAAAGGGCGGACGGTACGTGAATTTCTGACGGGTTTGGGCATTAAAAACCTCATAAGTGAATCAACTGTCACTTTTATAAAGGAGACTTCCGGAAAGCGCAATAGAAATATGAAAAATTCAAAAGAATTTTCTTGATCAAACCATTCATTGCATCCTAATATAACCGGTAGCCTAAATTATTGTTACCGCATAAAATAATGTTTAGGGCTATGGAGAACCTAACCTTTAACCATTCCACTTACCATAACCTATGAAAAAGCTTACTCAGCCCAAGGCAGCATTTCCACTTGTTTCCTTTATCATCCTGACCGCTTTATTCCTCCTGGCGGGTTCCGCGGAGGCTTCGGCAACTCCCTTTCCAACCTATAAGAGCATAGAACCGAATATCGCCTTCTGGAAAAAGGTGTTTGGCGAATATCCTTCCACCATGGGCTTGATTCACGACAGCGACAATCTTGCTGTAATTTACGAAGTTGTAACAATTAGCCACTCTGACGAGCGGGGCAGCCAGCAATCCAACAAGAAAAAAATCGAGGAGATCAAAAAAAAGTATAAAAAAATTCTCAATGATCTGGCCCTAAACAAAAACCCGCTTACAGATGAAGAAAAGAGAGTTGCCGCTTTGTTTGGCGAAAAAGGCTCCCCAAAAGCCTGGAGAGATGCCGCCGGAAACATCCGTTTCCAACTCTGTTTAAGTGACCGTTTCAAATCAGGAGTAATCCGCTCCGGACAGTATATAGCTGAGATACAATCAATTTTTCAACAAAATGGCATCCCCGCTGATCTCGCCTATTTACCACATGTTGAGTCTTCGTATGATTACGAAGCCTACTCAAAATTTGGCGCAGCCGGCATATGGCAATTTATTCCCTCCACAGGCAAAAGGTTTCTTACCATATCGTACACCATTGATGAACGCCGGGACCCAATCGCCGCCACCTATGCCGCGGCTAAATATCTCAAAGAAAACTATGAGAAATTAAATAGTTGGCCGCTGGCGATCACTGCCTATAACCATGGCGCCGACTCCATGGTCAAAGCCCGGAGCAAGTTAGGCAACTATGAGGTTATTTTCAATGAATATGACAATAAACGATTTGGGTTTGCCTCCCGAAACTTTTACTCCGAGTTCCTCGCAGCTCGAGAAATTGCCCAAAATTATCGCTTTTATTTCAAGGACATTTCTCTGGATAAAACGCTCCAAACTAAAAAGATTCTATTGAAAGGGTACACCCCCATCGATTCCCTGGCCGCGCATTTCAACGTTGACTTTGAAACTATTCAAACACTTAACCCCGCCTTGAGAAAGCCTGTTTTTTCAGGACAAAAATATATTCCGAAAGGGTATTGGGTTAAGCTGCCGTTTCACCTTGAAAACTTCGAACAACTGGCCCTGAACATCCCAAATGATTTTTACAAGGCAGAGCAGAAGCGCAGTCAATTTTACAGAGTTGAGCGGGGTGACACTGCCGGCAAAATTGCCAGAATGCATGGAGTTTCAATAAAGGATTTAATTGATATCAATAATCTCGGCAGCAGAGCAACGATTTCTATCGGTCAAAACTTGCGCATTCCCGGCCCCGGTGAAAAAATCGAACCGGCGCAGGCCTGTGCCCGGAATAGGACCGGATCGCAATTGCAACCGGTTGCCGAGTCACATCAGCGCCCATTGCAGCTGTTAAGGAACCGGCGACAAAACCTTTGCCGCAAATTGCCGTAAAAAACCCTCTCCCGAGCCACTATTTCGTCTGGCGCGGATTGAAGCCATTGAGATAGCATCGCCGGCTCTGCCCATTGTTCCGGCGCCTTCAGTTTTACCAGCGGCAAAACTACCGGAACAGCCCACGATCCGGACAACCGGCTCCTTCGCGGCAAAAGAATCCGTCGCTGATACCCAACCGGAAAAATCATCGGAAACCGCTGAAATCATTCCAATGCAAGCAAATGAAACATCGGCATTGGCACCGCGGACAGCCGAACGTTCACGGATCGGCATGCCGCCGGAAATACGGGCATCCCAGGCTCCATTTAGTATCGCCTGCGGAGAGGAACTGCTCGCCATCGAGCCACCTGTCTCAAGTGTCTCCGAGGTCAACCAGGCGGTTATTTCCGGCAACTTCAAAATCGAACGGATCACCGAGAAAAAAGGGCAAAAAATCGGTTATGTACAAATTGAAGACATGGAAACTTTAGGCCATTATGCGGAATGGCTCGAAGTTCCCACGCAGAGTATCAGAGGATTAAACGGTTTTACTTTTAACGGACAGACGAACTCACCAGACGATCAAAATTCCTCTTGGCAAAGTAGACAAAGAAGCTCTTTGAGGAACGCCGCTATGAATACCATAAGAAGGTTGAGGAAGATTTCTTCTCTGCCTACAAGGTTGTCGGCATCCAGGCGTATTCCATTAAGCGCGGAGATAATATCTGGACATTGTGCCAGGATACATTAGAATTGCCCTTCTGGCTAATCAAGAAATACAACCCTCTCTTGAATTTTGATTCGCTGATGCCGAGGCAGCAGCTTGCCATACCGGTCACCGAACCAATAGACAATCCTTTCACTTCCACAGGAAAAGCCACACACCCAAAACAAAATACTTAAAAGACTATATGCCCCGCCCTTCCATGCGGGCGCAACAATTTGGCCGTCAACTTGCGCTAATACCCAAAAAATGCAGCAACATATTTTAGAGCGATAAAAACGATGATTCCGGCCAGCATCCATTTGATGGCCGTCGCGGGGATGTACTTCTGGCATCGGGCCCCGAGGTACATTCCGGCCATTCCGCCGGCTCCGAAAAGACCCCCAACAGCCAATCCGGAGCGACTGACATATGCGGATAAAACGGGGCAATCGCGTGGTAAAACGGGACCCCGGCCACCGAAGTGATGAAGGTTCCCATCAATGCGGCTCCGGCCACCGTATAGACCGGCAGACCGAAAAAAGGTCACAAAAAAGGGGGCGATGATCGCCCCCCCGCCGATGCCGTATATGCCGCCCACGATGCCGACGATGAAGCTGAGGGCGAAGATGCCCCAAAAAGATACGTCAAACGTTCGTCATAGAAGGTGTATCCCAGTCTTTTCCAATTGAAATGCGTCACATCGACGACCGGCAGATTTTTGTCATCGAACATCTCTTGATCTGTGTCTCTTCGCCCGTGCCGACGCGCCATCTCCTGAAAACGCTTTTCACTGTGTTTGTTACCCGTCTCGCGTTTCTTTTTCATCAGATCTGACCATTTTCAGCCCGATATACATCAGCACGCCTGAAGCAAATAATTTGAAGTTTTTTGGGTCCGGCAGATAGGCCATGCGGACGATCGCGCCGATGAAAACCCCCGGCAGAGTTCCGGCGATCACGACCCAGGTGAACGGCCAGACCATCCGGCCCTCTTGACAATACCGATATACACCGCTGGGGATGGCCACAATATTGAAGACTGATTGGTAGCGCTGACCGAGGGATGGGTGTACCCGAGAAATGACATCTGGAACGGCAACAGAAGGAAGGCCCCCGACACGCCGCCCATGGAGGTAAAGAACGAAATGACAAAAGCAACCAGTGGAGGAATCCAGGGAGCGACTTCGATTCCGGCCGTTTGAAAAACCATCGCGCCTCCTATGATAATAGGCTGCTTAATAGACACGAAAAATATTTTTTCGTGTTAGTATATAAACCGGTTCTCCGGGATTTCAAGATATTTTTCCGTTTTGATTTATGGCATACATATGGTAGAAATTATGGATGAAATATCCGCATTCCGGGAATAGCCTTCCATTGGAAAAAACTATGGATTGAAGGATAAAAACGAATCGACAATGTCTGATCAACGGCTTTCGTGGTTGAAATCGATGAACCACGGCCGCATCGTCTCGATCCCTGAAGAAGACCGTTGCCTGGATACCGTCCAGCTCAACCGGTTGGAGCAATCCTTTCGAGATGGGCGGAAAGTTCGCCGCGGGCGGATGTGCGCTTTCACGCCGGCGCATTTTGATTATTTTTCTTCTGATACGGTATACGGGCGCCAAGTTGAATGAGGTTTTGGCCTTGAACCCGTTGAAAGACATCGATTGCGAACGGGAAACTTGTTTTCTTTCGGCAAAATGGATCTTGAAACGGAACGGATTCCGGGGCAGTTCAGATTTCAGAGGCATTATCTCGGGAGATGAAAGAGGCACTTTCAGAACCGTCTTTTCAGCGACTCATTGGAGAAACCTTTCGATATCGATCCCGGCTTTGTGCGGCGCAAGTTCTATGAACGGCCTGAGTCCTGTGGATTTTCCAAGCGGTTGGGCGGCCCTGAAATGATTCGGAAGGCACGAGCCGTTGAATTGATGCAGAGGCAATATGCCTCTGCCCGGGTTCAGATGATGCTGGGGCATTCGACGCCCAATCTGACATCGTCTTATGTTTCTTTTTCCGGCGATGAAATCCAGCAGGTCGTAAAGGCTTTTATGGAAAGGGAGTCTTCGCGGAAGACCAGTGCACGAAACGCTTTTTTTGGAAAAATTCTTTCGATTCAACGAGGGCGATATTCAGGCCCTTGTGAAACTGGTTACCCTCGGCGGCCACACGGTGACGACGGTCATCACCAACGAAAGCCTGAACGCTTGGTCTTAAGGAAGGTTCGCTGGTCAGCGCGGAGGTAAAAGCGCCATGGGTTATGCTATGCACGGGGGAGAGGAGCCGCAATGCAGTGCTGAAAACCGGTTTGATGGAATCGTCACACGCATCACGAAGGCCCGTGAATACTGAGTATGCCGTGCGCATTTCGGATGGGACCGAGTTGTGCGCTCTCATGTCCACCGAAGGCGGCCGAGGCCTCGGTTTCAAAAAGGGGGATCGGGTTTGGGCCTTTTTCAACTGTTTCTCCGTGGTGCTGCATGTCGACTGATCACTTCTTGGGCGGGCCGGGGTCTCGCGACCGCACTTTCGAGGGCTGGTTGCCGCAACCTAAAAACTTACATTTGTTCCCAGGGCTTCAGCAAGAAGATCAAAGCATAATAATTTCCCGGCCCCTTATCAATTTTTCCAGAACCTCCGAAAATTTGCCTTTCAGTTCTCCCATGGTAAATGTCTGCATAGGACTCCTCTTTTGCAATCTACATATTCTTGATGCTCCCGTAAAAAGTCCCCAAGCCCGTCACCCCCGCGAAAGCGGGGGTCCATAACCACCTGATACTCCTGGATTCCCGCTTTCGCGGGAATGACGAAAACGGATGATTTTTGACTTTTTACGGGACCATCATTCTTGTTTGAGACTATGTATATCTTGACAACTTGCTCAGAATGTACATCACGCGGGGATTGAGGAAGAGGGGTTAAAGCGGAGCCGGTTTTGCATCGCATACACACCGTTTGGGATTTGCTTTTTCCATGGAAACTTTAATGGTTAGATGGTATAGATTACGTTATGTTTTCTTCAAAAAGCATTTTCATCCTGGCTTTTTTTGTCCTGTTTCCGGCAACGGCCTTTCCGGATACCATTTTGGTCAAATCAGATATATGGTGTCCATACAATTGTGCGCCGGATGCTGGATTGCCAGGTTATATCATAGAGATATCCAAAATCATCTTCGAAAGAGCTGGTCATAGGCTTCTCTATGAGACCGCTCCCTGGTCCCGTTCTCTGAGGCTCGTTCAGGAAGGCAATATCACGGCCATAGTGGGAGTAACCAAAAATGAAGCGCCCGGACTCGTCTTTCCTGAGCAGGAATTCGGCATATCCGTTATCCAATTCTTCAAGAGAAAGGGTTTTGTCTGGAAGTTTGCGGGGACAGCGTCTCTCAAGAAAGTGAGAGTGGGCATCATGGCTGATTATGAATATGGCACGGAACTCGACGCCTATTTCGAGAAAAATGCCAATACAAAAAACGTCCAGATCATCAGGGCAAAAGAGCCTTTGGTAATAAACATTCGAAAGCTATTGAGAGAAAGAATAGACGTCATCCCCGAGGACAAGTCCGTTTTCATGGAAACGGCCCGCTCCATGGGCGTCCTGGGCAAGATTGAAAATGCCGGGATCGATCCCATTCGCTCAAAGGAAGAATTCGAGGAATCAAGATTGTATATCGCCTTTTCTCCGGAAAATCCCCGATCAAAAGGTTACGCCAAACTCATTACCGACGGGCTTAAAGAGATGCGATCATCGGGAGAGTTGAACAGGATTTTGGCCAAATATGGTTTATCGGATTGGAGAGAAGACTTTAAGGATATTCTGGAAAAATACCACAAGTAACGAAAATATGGCGCCACCCAAGAAAATGCAATTGGCGGTTTTCGTTCCCTCAATGCCCGACAGGTTTCAACATACAAAATGTCCAGATGTTGCCAACCCCTCCCGCCTGCTTGACCCACCCCGCAAACCGATCGGTCCGGACCCCTTCCATCCGGTGGGGGATGTACAACGGAATACATGGAACGTCCGTGGCAAGCATCTCTTGAAGCCGCAACACAATCCGCCGTCTTTCCTTGACATCAAGCGTTTCCGCCTGGAGATCCGCCAGCTTGTCGAATGCCGCATTGTTGTAGCCGGTGTAGTTCCACTGGTTCGGGGGATTCTGTGAGGACTGGAAAAATCGCCTCAGGTAATCGGGATCCAGCGACAGACCCCTCCACCCCATGATGAACATATCGAAGTCCCTTTTGGATTTCACCCGATTCAAAAGGCTGTTGAATGACATGGTGCTCCAGGAAAGGGGGATTCCAAATCCATCCAGCCACCCCTGTATGACCTCTCCCGCTGCCGCCACTTCGGTGTCATAATAGGCAGGGGGTGTGACAAGCGTCAAGTGGGGCACAAGCTTGCCGTCAGGCCCTTTAAGGCCCTCCCCTTTCCGCAAAGATCCTTTCGAGTCCAGTGGAGAGACCTCCCAAGTATACCCGGCCGCAGTGAGAATATCAAAAGCTTCCCGGGTCCGCTGCTTTCGGCCCATCCCTTCGCCATAAATTGGCGTACCTGAATCGTAGTAGAAGGTATTGGATGGCGGGACAAAGGTATCCAGCCTCTGGCCGTGGTCGTGGAGTATCCGTTTGACAATAAAATTCTTGTTGATGAGGTAGGCCACCGCGTGTCGAAAGGCCGGATCGGACATGGGGTATTTTCGAAGGTTGAAACCGAGATACCGGTATCCCTGTTCCAACGTCATTGGGACACTGATATCCGGGTTGGGAACGAGATCTTTCACAAAGGACTGACTGATCCCTTTCCAGAGAAAATCAATTTGTCCTTCTTGCAGTGCCAGTGTTGCGGCGGGAAGGGCCTCAAAGATCTTAAACATGACACCGTCAATATAGGGACCCAGTGTGCGACCGGAGATGGTCATTCCCTGACCAAAAAAATGGTCGTTTTTCACCAGCAGGATGTAATTCCCTTTTTTCCGGGAGGCGAACTTGAACGGTCCCAGACCCGTGGGTTCTTCGACCTTGTGAGTCTCTATTATTTTCGAGGCTTCCAGCAAGGCTGTCGCTTCTGTTCCCTGTATGCCTCCGGATTCCGTCAACTTCTTTTCCGCATCCCTGATAAGTGGTTCCCATTTCTTTTTCTGTACGATCCAGGTGCTCAGCGTTCGTCTCGGGAAAACGGCCATCGGCTTTTTAAGGGTTATCCTGACAGTTGTTTTATCCAGGGCTACAATTTTTTCAACAAATTCCCAATAGGCATAATATCTCGGAATGTGGAACTTCTTGAGTATCTCCCCGGTAAAAACCACATCATCCGCACTGAAATCGGAGCCGTCATCCCACTTCATCTCCCTCAGGTGAAAAGTGATTATCATATTGTCAGCGTCATAGACCGGCAGGTCCTTTGCAAGCCAGGGGGTCAAGGTCTGGGTGTCGGTTCCACCAGATAAAGGGGTTGGTAAATGAGCTGAATGACCTTTTTTGTCCATGCGTCGCTTGCCTGGAACGGGTTCAGGTTTTTGGGTTCCTTCAGGATGGCGACCTTGAGATAGTCCGTGGCCCTCGCGGGAACCGGATAGAAGACGACAACCATCAGCAACAAACAGATGATTTTAAGCCATAAAGCAAAGACATTACCGGAATGGGTATTGTTTACTCTTTCCATGAGTAGCCTCCTTCCATGGGTAAGACTGGCAGTGGTTTAAAATGTCGATTTTCATTCGTAGCTCAAACTTATTCGGCAAATAACATGCCGAATAATTTTTCGACGGTTGCACAGTTCATTTTACGTTTTTTCAATAATTATGCATGAAATGGAGCTACTTGTCACTCGCTTAATAGGCGATTTTCATTTTCTGGACATGATCGCTTTTGGAATTTAAAGGAGCAGTAATTGAGTCGCGAGATCCATTATAAAATATTCGATTAAAGAATTGCCGACATCAACGGTTCGTTTCTACCCGGCTGAACACGTGGGCCGGGAAAAAATACCCGGTCTCGGCGAAGCATTTTCAATCAAGTGAGCCAACTCCTCTGAAATAAGCGTGAATATATGTCGGCAATTTCGAAATCTGTTCGGTATGGTTATTGCTCGTCAATAATAGTTTGAGGGATCCGGAGACCTGCTATCCCTACTGGATATCAGGACGGGAGATAATGAGGCGGTTTATCTGGATGAGGTATTGTCTAACAGTGACGTCAATCCGGATAAACCGTACCGTGGTTTTCACATCATCATTTTTCAGGCGGTGTGTTTTAACACATCGATATCAAAAGCTTTTATAGACAGGCGCAGCCTTTCAAAACCACACCCTTATCCCGGCCACGAAGGAAAGAATGTCGGTATCCTCACCTTCGGCTTCCGCCAATTCCGCCGTTCCGCCGAGCTTTCGGCTGCCAGGAAATGCCGATATAAGGGGCGAATTCCCGGCTGATTTCGTAACGCAGCCGAAAGCCCAGTTCAATATAGTTTATGCCCTGCCGACGCCGTATTCCTCGACCTCCTGCAGGGCGAAACCGGTCTCCAGCCGCGGCTGCAGGATGAGGCGCTGGGTGAGCAGCAGGTCATATTCGACTTCCAGGGCGGCCGAAAGATCGCCGTCCTCGCTGAGATAGGCGGTGGCCTCCATCTCGAACCAGTAGGGCGCCAGCCCCTGAATGCCGAAAGCGGCGAAGGTCCGGTCGGGATCCGGCTTGAAATCGTGGCGGATCCCCATCTGCAGATCCCAGAAGGAGGCGATGTTGCGGCTGTAGAGCAGCTCGGTTTCGGCCTCCTCGACCTTGTCCCGTCCATCAGCCAGGTTCCCTCGCTCTTGAACCACAGCTTGTTGTAGTCGGCCCCGACCCAGGCCTGGACATCCCACAGCAGGGCTTCTTCTCCCTCGTTTGTCTGGTATTCGAAACGGTCGCCCATGAAAGACGGCAAAGATCTCGTTGTCATGGACGAACTGGACGCCGAAATTCTGCTGCGCGCCCGCTTGTGCGTCCTCGGCATATTTTTGGATCGGCTCGCCCGGCTGCGGGATCGGTTTCCACCTCGTGGTAGTCGGCCGGGAATCCGCGGTCTTCCGGATCGGCAAACGGATCCTCCGAGGCCGGACCAGTGGCCGGCAGGAGCAGCAGAAGCAACAGAACATCAGTCTGTCTTCATTGCATCTCTGCTCTCCTTCAGGCAACCCGGACGACCTGGAACATTCCCGCTTCCATGTGATAGAGCAGGTGGCAGTGGAAGGCCCAGTCGCCTTTTTCGATCGGGGGTGATCAACACGGACAGCACCCCGCCCGGCTTGGTGAGTATGGTGTGTTTGAAGGGCAGTTTGTCGGCGCCGTTCTCCAGCTGCATCCACATGCCGTGCAGATGAATGGGATGCTCCATCATGGTGTGGTTGACCAGAAAGAGGCGCAGACGCTCGTTGTGACGGAAAAGATAGGGTCCCGGGTGCTCGCTGAATTTCTTGCCGTCGAAGGAGAACATGTAGCGCTCCATGTTGGCGGTGATGTTGATGGTCATCTCCCGGTCGACGATATCGGAGTAGACTTGCGGCTCGTCGGAGACCAGGTCGGCGTAGGTCAGCACCCGCCAGCCGTCCTCCCCGAGGCCGATGCCCGGCTCGTCCAGGCGGTATTTGGGATTCATGATCACCATGGCCACGTTGGATGTTCCTTTTCCGGCTTGAAGGGCTTTGGACCGTTGGGGCCGGGGATCTCGGGGCATCCGTGCTGCGGCGTCCATCTTTACCATGCCGCCTCATCTTCATCTTGTCGGCTCCATGCCGCCGAACACGCTGTCGTCCATCCCGCCCATGCCGATATCTTCCAGGCGCCGCACCGGCCGGGGCCGCAGGGCGGGCACCGGCGCCTCCATGCCCGGCTCGGGAGACAGGGTGCCCCGGGTGTAACCGCTGCGGTCCAGGGATTCGGCAAAGATGGTAAAGGCCCGTCCTCCCTCGGCCGCACCAGCACATCGTAGGTCTCGGCCACGCCGATGCGAAATTCGTGCACGTACACCGGCCGCACCGCCTTGCCGTCGGCCATGACCACCTCCATGTCCAGCCCCGGAATGCGCACGTCGAAGTTGGTCATGGTCGAGGCGTTGATGAAGCGCAGGCGGATCGTCTCGCCCGGGTTGAACAGCGCCGTCCAGTTCATGTCCGGCGAGTGGCCGTTCATCAGGTAGGTATAGGTGTAGGCCGGTCACGTCGAGCAGATCGACCGGGCTCATCCGCATTCTGCCCCAGGCCATGCGGTCCGCGAGCGTATCCATGAAGCCGTCGCTCGCCCACGTCATCGAAAGAACTCCCCCACGGTGCGCCGCTGGAAATTGTAATAGTGGCCCATCAGGTTGATGTGGCGGAAGATGGTCTCCGGGTCCTCGAAGGACCAGTCGGAGAGCACGACCGCGTAATCCCGGTCATAGTCGAACGGCTCGCCGTCCTTGGGGTCGATGATCAGGGGACCGTAGGTGCCGGTCTGCTCCTGAAAGCGGGAATGGCTGTGATACCAGTAGGTGCCGGCCTGTTTGACCCGGTAGCGGTACTCGTAGGTCTCTCCGGGCTGGATGCCGTTGAAGTTCACTCCCGGCACCCCGTCCATGCGGAAACGGCACCAGGATGCCGTGCCAGTGGATGGAGGCATGTTCGGTATCCATCAATCGGTTGGTGACGTTGAGCTCGACATCATCGCCTTCCCGCAGGTGGACCAGCGGCCCGGGCACCGTGCCGTTGATGGCGGTGGCGGTCCCTTCCGACCGTCGATCTGAAGGGGGAATAGCCGATGGTCAGATCATAGCGGCTTTTAGGTCTTCTCTTTTTGATGCCGGCGTTTGCCTTGAGCGCCCAGGCCGGCAACGGCAGCGCACAGTGAAGACCCGCCAGAAAAAGGCCCGCGCCGGCGGCTTTGATAAAATCGCGACGGGTGATCTCTTTGGTAACGTCCAAGTGCTTCTCCTTTTGTCGGGTAAAAATCAACAGCTTCCCGGAACGCCGCCGGGACAAGTCCAGCCCCGGTCTCCGAATGCTTTGCGGCGTCGGATCAGATTCTTGTTCGTATTTCCGATCCAACTGGGCGACCCATATTCCGTATCCGGTCCCACCAGGCGCTGTTGCTGTGTCCAGGATTAGGGGGCTGCCGGTATCAGAGCAAAAAGTTTCTTCATCCCGCTTACTGTCGTCTGTGTTCGCATCATCGGTCAGCTTATGGCCAAAAACAAATAAACGACAATGCCCATCGCCAGAATGCCAAGTGCCGCAAAAGTGATGAATTTCTTGATTTTGCCGCCGCCGCCCATTTCCATCTCCATTCCCTCATTATGTCGGCGCCAGGAACGGTTGAGCCATGAGAGCCACGCGACCAATCCGACCGCGGCCACGTTCATCCAAAAGGTGTAATCCAGTTTGAACTGTGCCACCTCCTTTACGGCCCGTGCGCTTTTTGGCGTGATCCCCAAAAACGCAAACCCGTAGTGCAAAATAAGAGCGGTGGCCACGATGCTTACATACATGACCGCCGCAATGTAGAGGGCCACCCGCCAACCATAATAGCGGGCGTTGATCTCCACCAGGGGGGGCACCATTAAGTCGGAATAGATAAACCCCATGATGCCGGCAAAGAGCACGCCGCTTGAATTGAGGACTGTTGCCAGTGGAATATTGCCCATGGAGCCGATAAAGGTGGCGGCCGCCACGAAAGGCGCCAGCAGGGCATTTTCCAGGGCCACGGGAAAGTAAAGGGGACTTTCGGCCGCCTTTTCCGCCATAAAGATGGCCTTCCAGAATGCGTGGGGCACCAATACCGCAACGAGCCCCGCCACGGTGAATCCGATGGTGATCTCCTGCCAGACCATTTTCCATTCCCCCACGAAGGTGTTGCCCACCAGGCGCCAGCCTTCTGCGCTGCGGATCCGCTTGCGCCAGTCAAAGTCGTCTTCCTCCCCGCCGGCGTCCTGCTCCACCTTTTCCCTCGCATTTTTAAGCCACGCCTCGGGATAGGTCCACTACACCAACTGACGGCTGATGATGATAAGAACCAGTCCGCCGATAATTTCGGCGGCCAGGAACTGCCATCCCAGGAATATGAGAATCAGAATGCCCAGCTCAATGACCAGATTGGTGGAGGCGAACATGAAGGCTATGGCGGCAACGAAATGCGCGCCTTTCATCACCAGTGCCCTTGCGGTGGCCAGCGCCGCAAAGGAGCATGAAGAGCTGATGGCCCCGAAAAGCGGTCGCCAATCCGACGCTCTTGGTATCGGCGCCACCCAAATAGGGGGTGAGCCGGCCTTTGGGAACGAATGCCTGTATCATGGCGCTGATGAAATAACCCAGGACAAAGGCCCAGCCGGATTTCCAGAAAAAGCCAAGGGCCGTCTTGGCCGCCTCACTGAATAACGTCCAGAATTCCATTGAAAAAGAAATGCACGCCTCCTTTCTTGTTTATTTTGAATTAACGAAAAAATTTGTGCACATTTATCCTTTTAATAATTGACACATCCGGCACACATTTTCAATTGGGTGCATCCTGTATAGGCTGACAAAATATCATGTACTGCATTATACGGTTCGATATTCTTTCGAAATCACGATGAAATTCTCAAATTGGAATCGACAGCAAACATGCATGGGCATTCAACTACACCAATCGGAACGATTTAGAGATTTTCCTACAAATTCGGTGTATTGCGCCGGTCATTTCCGTTTCGCCGGCTTAGGACTTCTGCATGGGAAGAGATTTATTCTGAGCGGGAAACAATGCTTTTGGCGCACCGGAAACCAACCTCTTGGAATGCTTCCCAGGGCTGACGTTGAAGGGGCCTTGGAAGAGAACTTTCCGGATGCGGGTTGTCCATGACCCCACCCATGACGGAATAGGTTCCACCGGGTTTTGCGGCGTCGGCCGATGAGATCTTCTGCACGGCCCATGGGACAGGCCGCATGGACAGGATTTTTTACGTGGAACCGGCCTTCCTTGAAAAATATCGGCTCATACCCGTCAAGCACCTCTCCTAACATCAAACAGATTTTTCCGTCGGCGGCTCTCACGGCGCCGGTTTCAACGGTAAGAAGTGATATTTGTTGGTTTAAAAAGTCAACATACTGCAGATTGGCGACCTGGATTTCATCCATCTTTAAATCCCGGTGAATGATTTTCGCAGCGTGAAGGGTTTCCATTCCGTCGAGCACGGGCAGAAAAAAATCCATCAGCCATTCACGGATGAGGTCCTCTTCCGGAAAAAATCCATCCTCCGACATGGTGGAGCGTAGCGTGCTTCCGGAAATGAATTTCATGACGATATATTCACGGGTGATGCGTGCGTCTTCTCCCCCGACGGTGATGGAACCGTAATCTAAAATCTGAAGCACATTGGGGTGCCTCACCTGCGCCATGGCCGCCACTTCATTCCGGAATCGCGGCAGTCCGCTTTGAAGGCCTCCTCATTATTATGGGTGAACGGGTTTCAAGAGACAGAAAGCAAAAAGCCAACACGCCGGGATGATTCGGATTCGTGAACAGGATTTCATAACAATCCTCCTTTAAATCGTTCTCAATTCGGGATTAATTTTAGGTTAAGATATTATCTTAACAAAGCAAATGGGGTTTAATCCTCATTCGTTTTGAATAATTATCCTTTCACGGGAAATAAATACTGGATTCACCCCATTGTGGAACTGAATTGATTTTGAGTAATCATATGGGAGGATAAGGATAATATTTTGAAATTTGAAGGGAATCTGTTAACATAATGAAAATCAGGACATAAGCTCACAGGCTCCCTCTATTTTGCTATAAGAAATGTCGATATTTTGGTGGTGAACACCGTGCAAAGCAGTTCAGGCAACCCCTCACAGGGCAGTCATGATTGGCCAAGAGATAAAACCCCAAGGAAGCAACCCATGAAATGGATCATTCAGCCGGTCTTGGTCATTGCTTTCGCAGCCACGCTGGTTGGCACCGTACTTGCCGCAGGAACGGATGTCCAGCTTATGGACAGGGTCGCGGTCCAAGATCTTATCGGATACGCCTACCTGAACAATCCATCCGTCCGCGAAGCCCGCGAAGCGTGGCGGGAAACTGTCGAACAGTACCGCATTACCACGGGTTATCCGGATCCGGAGTTAAAATTCACCTATTTTCCCGAACCGATCGAGACCCGTCTGGGACCTCAGGACTGGATTGCCAGCTTGAATCAGAAAATTCCTTTCCCCGGCAAGCTTTCACAGGCGGGAAAGGTAATAGAAGCAGAGGCGAGGGTCGCCCATATCAGACTGGACAGAACGGTCAAGGAGATTATGGCATCGGTCCGAAGGTCTTTTTACGAACTACTCTATATCCGCACCGCCAAGAGGGTTGTTGCTGAAAACCGGCGGCTGCTGGAACACCTTCGGAAGGTGGGTGAAACCGCCTACGCCAAAGACCGGGCTTCATTGATGGACATGGTCAAGGCCCAGTCGCAGTTGGGACAGATCCGTTATGACGGGATTTTGCTGGCGGAGCTGGAACAGACCGAAAAAACCCGGCTGAACGGAATCCTGAACCGGGCGCCCGATGCAAAAATCGGAAAGCTTCTGGAGGCGGAATTCCAGCCGGTAGTGTTCGACCTCAAAGGACTTTACAGACTGGCCGAGGCCAACCAGGAAGACCTTCGCATCGCTCGGGCCCTTGTGGACCGTGCCGATGCCAGGAACGAGCTGGCCCGCTTTGAAAACCTCCCCGATTTCAATGTGGGCATCTCCTATTCCAGCATCGGCGAACCCGACATCCCCGTACAGCCCAAGGATTCCGGCAGGGACGCATTCGGCCTCCAGGTGGGAGTAACCATCCCCTTGTGGTTCGATAAGAACAGGGGACGGGTGGCCCGCGCCGAGGCGGGGATTCGAAAAGCCAAAGCGGCGGAGGAAGCCGTTGTCACCGATATCCGGACCCGGGTGCACGACCTCTTTTTTCGCCTCAACAATGCACGCCGCCTGGTCACCCTCTACCGGGACGATCTGCTGCCACAAGCCGTGAACGCCATGGAGATCGCCGAAACCTGGTACCGCGAGGGGCAGGCTTCTTTTTCCGATTTTGTGGAGACCCAGGCCGTCTATTACAATTTTCAACTGGCCCTGGCAAGGGCCAGCGCCGACTACGGAAAGGTCCTCGCCTCCCTGGAGCAGTTGGTGGGACAAACCATCACTCAAAAGCCCGCCGGAAGCAAAGAAAAGGCCCAGGAGGAAATGAAATGATCAAGCCATCCTCCTTTTCGTGGGTTCTGTTACTGTTGATCTTCATGGTCGGCTGTTCCGACTATTCCCATTTGAATCGGGATCTTGATGATTACCGACCACCCGCCTATTCATTTCTCTCACCGTCCGAAGAACCAAAAAAGCCGGAAGGTCCGGCCGGAACCGACTTCGAACGGGAAAAGAAGCAAATCGACAAAGAGAAAGCCCTTTGGGAGAAGGCGCTCAAGGCCCCGCAAAAGGAGGTATCTTTTTTCACGCCCCCATCCCGGCTTTTAAAGGCGCTAAAGCCTGCCGCAAATGACAACGAAGCTGCCCTTGAAGCGCTGGCACACCCCTACTCCCTTGAAACGCTCGAAACCCTTGCCTTTATCCGAAACCCCCGCATTCAGGCGGCCCGGGACGATGTCCGGGCCGCCATCGATACCTACAGCCAGGTGATGGCCTTAGACGACATTCTTCGGCAATATTCGGCCTTCACGGAGGAATTGATGACCGGTGTGGGTCCCATGGTGGCAAAGGAACCCATGCGGACGCTCTTTCCCTTTCCGGGGGTCCTGTCCCTCAAAGGGGAAATCGTTACCCAGTCGGTCCGGGAGGCTTTTGAGCAGTTGGAAATAACAAAAAAAACGGCGGTGACGGAAGCGAGAAGGGCTTACTGGAATCTTCTATACGAGGTCAAGGCGGAGGGTATCTCCCGGGAAGTCCTGGACCTTTATCGGCACCTGGAACAGGTGGCCGCCAGCCGGTACGAAACCGGCGGTACCAGCTATCAGGATGTCATCAAAGTCCGGATTCGACGGGAAATCCTGGAAGAAGATCTGAAGACGGTCATTGAAAAAAAGCAAAATGTCAAGTCCCGAATCCTGGCCCTTTTGAATCTTCCGCCGGAAGCCCGATTGAGCCAGCCGAAAGATCGCAATCCGCCGGAAGCTATCCCACCCCTGGAGAGTCTCTATCCCTTGGCCCGGAAACGCCGCCAGGAACTGCAACGCATGCGGGCCCGGGTGGGGAAGATGGAACGGCTCATTGAACTGGCTGAAACGAAAATCCTTCCGCAATACACCCTGGGGCTCTCTTTTTATGAGGACATAACGACCGTTCAGATCGGCACAAGCGGCCGCAAAACCGATTTTCCGATTTCAACCCGGGCAGACCGGGGTGCGGGCCTGCCGCTTAAACCGTGGTACGGCATCGAAGATGCCTACATTCGAGAGACGCAACAGAAATTAAACGCCCTTAAAAAGGAGCTTCAAAATTCGGAGGCCGCCACCGATCTCCTGGTGCGGGATGCCTGGTACCGCCTGGACCTGGCAAAACGCGACGAAAACCTTTATCGAGGCAGCGTTTTAAAACTCGCAAAAGACGCCCTTGATGTCTCCACGAGAGGCTATGAGGCCGGGAACGTCTCCTTTGCGGATGTGATCGCTTCCTACGGTTCGTACCTCGATCAGAACCTCACAGCCGAGCGGAAATTGAGCGACATGGGCGTTGCCCGGGCGGACCTCGAAATGGTGGTGGGTGTCCCCCTTTCCCCGAAAAGGAAGGAGATGAATCCATGAAGGCCGTTGAATCCGGCAGAAAAACCGTTTCATCAACGGTGATCATTATTTCCACTGCAATCCTCACCCTCATTCTCGGAGGCGGCATTGCCTATGTATTAGGCTACTTGAAGGCGCCCATGACCGCACCGGTTGAGCAGGGATCGCATCCGTCAGAAGGCCATTCCCAAAAAACTCAACAAAAAGCCAACCCGTCGGAAAGCAAGAAGGGGAAAATCCTTTACTGGCGCGCCCCCATGAATCCCACCGAAATATACGACAAACCCGGAAAGAGCGCCATGGGCATGGACCTGGTCCCCGTATATGCGGACCAAACGGCCCGGCCGGGAGAGGTCAGGATTGACCCTGTCATCCAGCAGGACATGGGTGTCCGCTTCAGCAAGGTCAAAAAAGGTCCGCTTATCCATGTGGTTCGCACCTACGGCATCGTCACCCCGGATGAAACCCTGACCGCACAGATCAATCTTAAAACCAGCGGGTGGATCGAAAAGATCTACGTGGATTTTACCGGCAAACATGTGAAAAAGGGAGATCCGCTTTTTGAACTTTATTCTCCAGAACTGGTGACGGCCCAGGAGGGATACCTGGCGGCCCTCAAAATGCCTGGGGAACAGGGGACTGGAAACAACAGACTGCTCGATTCGGCCAGAAACAGACTCCGCTATTTCGATGTTCCGGAAGAATTTATCGAGGGACTGAAAGCCTCCGGCCGCGTAAAGATGACCGTAATGATCCGTTCCCCTCTGGATGGATACGTGATTCAAACAAAAGCGGAAGAAGGGTCTTATGTTCGGGCGGGACAAATGGTTTTTCAAATCGCCGATCTCAGAAGGGTCTGGGTGGACGCACATGTTTATGAGTATGAACTGGAGCTTATCGAAACGGGCCAGCAGGCGGAAATGACATTTCCTTCCCTGCCCGGCAAGACCTTTAACGGCACAGTGGCCTTTTTGTACCCCTATCTGCAGTCCAAAACCAGAGACCTGGTGGTGCGGATTGTGTTCGACAATCCGAAAATGGAACTGAAGCCTCAAATGTATGCCAATGTACGCATCAAGACCGTTTTAAGAGGGGAAGGTTTAATGATCCCTTCTGAAGCGGTTATTCGTACCGGAAAACGGAACCTGGTTTTTTTGAGCATCGGAGACGGAAAATTCATTCCGCGCGACGTTATTTTAGGTCCTTTGCTGACCCGCAATCGTGTACAGGTCATCGCCGGACTGAGCGAGGGAGAATCGGTGGTGACCTCGGGCCAGTTTCTCATGGACTCGGAGTCCAACCTCAACGAAGCGGTGCAGAAGATGGTGGATCAAAAGATCGAAAAAAAGGCGAAGAAAGACGAAGGGGATTTCTTTGGGGACATGGAATAGGTATCTTATCCAAAAACTTTGGCAGTAATGGAGTCACGAGGTCTTTTTTGCTGCCGCATCTTGGATAAACCTTCACCGACCGTCAAGAGGCCCTTCTATGCTGGTACAGCGAAATCCCTTGCGTTTCATCTACTTGTCCGTACCAGTATAGAAGGGCCGGTGCTGTCATAGGAATCAGATGCGGCAGCAAAAAAGACTTTGTGGCGGAATGGATTTAATGAATAAGCAATTAGGCGTCAGGGAATTTGAATAGGATACGAATAGAGCATGATTGAGAAGGTCATCACATGGTGCCTTAAAAACCGGATGATGGTGGTCCTGTGCACGATTTTCATCATCATCGCCGGTGTCCTGGCCATGGAAAGAACCCCCGTGGATGCCATTCCCGACCTTTCGGACGTGCAGGTGATCGTCTATACGGAATATCCCGGCCAGGGCCCCCAGGTGGTGGAAGACCAGGTTACCTACCCCCTCACCACGGCCATGCTGAGCGTACCCTTCGCCAAGGTGGTGCGGGGATACTCCTTTTTCGGCTACTCCTTCGTTTACATCATCTTCGAAGACGGCACCGATCTCTACTGGGCCCGGTCCAGGGTCCTGGAATATCTGAATTTTGTGGCGGGCAAACTCCCTCCGGGTGTAACGCCAAGCCTCGGCCCCGATGCCACGGGGGTCGGCTGGGTCTATGAATACGTGTTGAAGGATACCACCCGTACGAAAGACCTTCAACAACTGAGAAGCATCCAGGACTGGTTTCTCCGATACGAACTGGCATCGGTTCCCGGCGTTTCGGAAGTGGCCAGCATCGGTGGTTTCGTGAAACAGTACCAGGTGGAGGTGGATCCCAATAAGCTCCTGGCATTCGATCTCTCCATCGAAAAGGTGAAGCGCGCCATTCAAATGTCCAACGAGGACGTGGGCGGCAGACTCCTGGAGATGGCGGAGATGGAATTCATGGTTCGGGGCCTGGGGTACATCCAGTCCATTGGCGATCTCGAGCAGATCGCCCTGGGGGTGGACAGACAGGGAACGCCCATTCTGCTCAAACAGGTAGCCGACATCCACTTGGGACCGGAGCTTCGACGGGGCGTCCTGGAATGGGACGGCCGGGGTGAAGCAGTGGGGGGCATCGTCGTCATGCGCTCCGGAGAGAACGCCCTTCAAGTCATCCGAAATGTGAAAAAGAAACTCAAAGAACTGGAACAGGGACTGCCGCCGGGAGTGGTGATCGAAGCGGGCTATAATCGCGCGGAACTGATCCTAAGCGCCATTCATACCCTGAAGAGCAAGCTTGTGGAGGAATTGACGGTGGTGGCCCTCATCTGCCTCATTTTCCTCCTCCATTTCCGCTCCGCCTTTGTGGCCGTATTCACCCTGCCCGTGGGCATTCTGATGGCTTTCATCGCCATGAAGATCCTGGGGATCAACGCCAACATCATGAGTCTGAGCGGCATCGCCATTGCCATCGGCGTCATGGTGGACGCCTCGGTGGTCCTGGTGGAAAACGCCCACAAACACCTGTCCCGTGATAACGGAAAGAAATCCCACACGACCATCATCCTGGATTCGGCCAAGGAGGTGGGACCTGCGCTCTTTTACAGCCTTCTGATCATCACGGTTTCCTTCGTGCCGGTGTTCAGTCTCACGGAACAATCCGGACGGATGTTCAAACCGCTGGCCTACACCAAAACATTTGCCTTGGCCGCGGCCGCCGTGTTGGCCATTACCATTGTTCCGGTACTCATGACCTTTTTTGTCCGGGAAAGGACCTTTTCGCCCGAAACGACCCGCAGGAGACGAATCTTCTTCTGGATCCTTGCGGCTGCAGGCGCTCCCCTCCTGGTGACCGCATGTGGAACGGCCGGGCTACACCTTCCCGACTGGTCCCTGGTGGCGGCTTTCGCGGTTTCGTTGTTTGCCCTCATATGTCTTATCCCACAACGCATTGTCGAGGAATCGAAGAATCCGATGAGCCGGTTCTTCATTCGGATCTATAAACCCATTATTGTTTGGGTCCTGAAATGGCCTAAAATCACGGTCTTGATCGCACTGCTGTTTTTAAGCATTACCTTTTTTCCGCTCTCCCGTTTGGGGAGCGAATTCATGCCCCCCCTGAACGAAGGAAGCATTTTGTACATGCCCACCACCCTTCCGGGCATCAGCATCACGAAAGCCAAGGAACTGCTCCAGCAGACGGACAAAATCATTCAGAGTTTCCCTGAAGTTCAACATACCCTGGGCAAAGTGGGCCGCGCCGAGACCGCCACCGACCCTGCGCCCCTTTCCATGATCGAGACCACCATCACCCTCTGGCCCCTGGTGGTACGGGAACAGATTCCGGTCAAACGATTCTTCACGTCCTGGCCCGGCTGGGTGAAAGAGCCTTTTACCTGGGTGTGGCCCGAAGTTCGACAGGGAAAGATCCTTCACCAGTGGAGTAAGAAAAAAGTCGAACGCTTTTTCACCTCCTGGCCCGGCTGGTTGAAGGAAGCCCCTCACCTGGGTCTGGCCCGAAGAACGATATATCACCATGGACGAACTGGTGACGAAGCTGGATCAGGCGGTTCATTTTCCGGGGGTGACCAACGCATGGACCATGCCCATCAAGACCCGCATCGACATGCTCTCCACCGGCATCAAAACGCCCGTGGGGATCAAGATCATGGGACCGAATCTTCAGGTTCTTTCGGACCTGGGGGCCAAAACAGAAGCGGTGGTGCGCCAGATCCCGGGGACCCTCTCCGCCTATTCCGAGCGGGTTACGGGAGGCAACTACCTGGATTTCAAGATCAGGAGAGATCAGATCGCACGGTACGGACTCACGGTGGCGGATGTGCAGGGCGTCATCGTCTCGGCCATCGGCGGCAAGAATCTAACGTATACGGTGGAAGGTCTCGAGAGATACCCGGTGAATCTCCGGTACAGCCGGGAACTGCGGGACAACATCGACATGCTGAAAGGGGTCCTGGTGACCGCACCGACCGGCGCCCACATCCCCCTGGCCCAATTGGCCCACATTTCCATCCACAAGGGACCGGCCGCCATCAAAACGGAAGACTCCCGGCCCAGCGCCTGGATCTTTGTGGACTTAAAAGGGGTGGATGTGGGGACCTATGTGGAAAATGCGAAAGCGGTGGTATCCCGTGAAATAAAGCTGCCGGTGGGATACTCCCTGGTATGGTCCGGACAGTACCAGTACATGCAGGAGGCCCGTAAAAAGCTTAATCTGGTTGTGCCTTTGACTTTAACGATTATCTTTGTTCTGCTTTACATGCACTTTCATAATTTCAGCGAGGCTTTTCTCGTAATGGCAAGTCTTCCCTTTGCCCTTGTGGGTGGGGTGTGGCTCCTCTATCTTCTGAATTATAATCTGTCGGTGGCCGTGGTGGTGGGTTTTATCGCGCTCGCGGGCCTGGCCGCCGAAACAGGCGTGGTGATGCTGGTCTATCTGGATGAGGCATTTGATCGCATGAGTCGGGAAGGGAATATGCAATCAGGAGGAGAGTTGCGGGAGGCCATTCTGGAAGGCTCGGTGGAACGGGTGCGGCCCAAGCTCATGACCGTATCCACCACGCTCATCGGTCTTCTGCCCATCATGTGGGGCACTGAGACCGGAAGTCAGGTAATGAAACGCATTGCCGCCCCCATGGTGGGAGGGCTGATATCCTCCACCGTCTTGACGCTGATAATCATCCCGGCCGTCTATGCCCTCTGGAAGGGCCGGAAAATGAAAAAAGGAGAACGAAAATGGAAAAGATCCGTTGTTTTACCGCTTTTTGGGTTTGCTTTTTTGCTGTTCATAATCCCTGTCTTTTGTGTACCGGCTCCCGTCGCCGCCACAGGAACATCCCCAAACCCCAGGGCTCCAAATCCACACAGCCGTGGTGGATGGTTACCGTTTTGACTACATGCTGTATGATTTCCCGGAAAGAAAAACACAGCATCTGATGGTCTCTATTACCGCGCCGGATGGGACCGCCGGCGAACAGGGCAAGGTGGGGTTCCTCATAACGGAACCTGACGGTTCCAAACAGAAAGCCATGGCCATGGGGATGAAAGGGGCTTACGGCGCCAACGCCGATTTCAGTCAAAAGGGTGTTTACAGCATCAAAACAAAGGCGGTTCTTGGGGACAGAAAACTGTTTGATCAATTCACCTATGAGGTAAAATAGACAAGGACAATGGCCATTAAGAGTCTTCAAAAACGCCTTAGTCTTCTGATACTGCTTCCCGTTGCGCTGGTCCTGTTATTCGTCGGAGTTTTCGGCTTTATTAGCATGAGACAGACTCTTTTCACCCAATGGCAGGAATCGTCCATCGTCAAACTGCAGAGAGCCGCCCACCAGATCGATATGAAACTTGGACACATCACCAATTGGCTTCAGTTGTTTCACCATACATCCGACGACAGAGGGGGACCGCTGATACAGGAATGGATACTGGAGCAGTTACGGGGAATGAAAGGAGTTGAAAAGGCCGAGTTGAAATGGGAAAAGGGCAATGAGCCGGCGCAGGGAATGATGGGAAGAGGAATGGGGATGGCAGGGATGGCAATGGGAGGAGGAGGTTCTTCTCAAGAAATGCCGATGATGCATTTCAAAAAGGGACGTCCCTTTGACGTCACTTCCCCCCAATACGATGCACAAACCGGAAAGGAAACGGTCAATCTCATATCCCTGCTCAAAGATGAATCCGACAAGGTGGTCGGAACCTTGGTGGTGACGGTTCGTTTCGATTATCTCCTGGAGGGCGTCAAGAAATTTGGCTGGTGGAATACGGAGCAGGCCTGTCTCATTGATAAAGCCGGCAAATATCTTTGTCATACTAAATTGGTCATGAAAAAGGGACTCTTGTTTGGACAAACCGACGACCCGTTTGAGAAGGCCCTGTTAAAGGCCATCAAGGAAAAACCTTATGGAACGGTTCTGGGACCCGGGAGTCCACCGGATGAAGTGGGGGGGTTTTACCGATTGCGGTATGCTCCGTGGACCATCGTACTTTTTGCCGAGGGGGATAAGGTCCTGGCGCCCATGATCCATTTCCGCACTTACTACTTTGCGGCGGGAACGCTCGCCATACTCATCATTTTACTGCTGATACGCTCGGTGGTGGGACGAATGGTTCATTCCTTTACGGCCATTTCAAAGACCGCGAACAAGGTGGCCAAGGGAGATTACGATAAACCGATTCCGGTTCACGGCCGCGATGAAATCGCCCAGTTGACCCAAAGTTTCAACACCATGGTGGAAGGGCTGAAAGAAAGGGACTTTATTGCCAATACCTTCGGGAGATACGTGGATCAGGGAATCGCAAAAGAGCTGTTGAAGCGCCCGGAGGCCACCAGGCTGGGCGGTCAGAAACGGGAAGTGGCCATGCTCATGTCCGATATAAGGGGGTTCACGCCGCTTTCGGAAACCCTGACGCCTGAAGAGATTATCCGATTTTTAAACCACTATTTTTCTCACCTGATCGAGGTGATTCAAGAGCATGACGGAATCATCGTGGATTTCTTCGGGGATGCCGTACTGGTCTTTTTCGACCCGTTTGACGAACCCATAAAGCCCATCGTCAGGAAGGCCGTTGACTGTGCCTTCAAGATGCAGGGAAGCATGAAAGGGTTCAATCAGGAGATGGTTTCGGAAGGCCTCCCCCCACTGCAGATGGGGATCGGGCTCAATGCCGGTGAAGTGGTGGTGGGGAATATCGGCTCAAAAACCCGGGCCAAATATGGAATTGTGGGCTCTCCCGTAAATCTCACCCAAAGAATCCAGTCAACGGCTGAAAAAGGAGAAGTGGTCGTCTCCGAGTCGGTTTACAAACACATTCAAGACGATGTGAAGGTTACGAGGCAGTTCAAAACCCTCTTAAAGGGAGTTCACGAAGAGGCAACGCTGTATGGGGTCGAATCGATGGGGTTGTCGTTGTGATGTTGGGGGAGATGTCCTCTCAGGCCAGATTCGTGGCGGAAAGGCCTGCGTCAGGGAAGATAAGATTTGAAGTCTTCCAGGATATATGAACTGGGGACAGCGAAATTGAGGGCGGTATGGGAGGCAACCCCCCAGCTTACCACACCGACCAGTTTTCCTTTTTCGTCCACCACCGGTCCGCCGCTGTTGCCGTGCGTCACCGGCGCGGAGAACTGGACCCAGTCTCCCTTGTAATTGAGAGAGGATTTTTGCATCTTCAATTCATCTTTGAAATCCTTCTCCGTGAAAATACGGCTGAAGATCCCTTTGGTCACGGTTTCCCTGAACGCCAACAAAGGATTCCCCACGGCCCAGACCTCTTCTCCCGGAACAAGTGAGTCCGTAGATCTGAATTGGAGAAAGGGCACGGGTCGGTCCATCACCACTTGAAGAAGGGCAAGGTCATACTTCTGACTCTTCCTGAGTATCCTCACCGGGTATTTCTTCTCCTCCCCCGGAAGTTCGGCATTCATACTGTAGGTGATGCCTTTTACCACATGCTTTGCCGTAACGGCCAGACCGGAGCGGCTGATAAAAAACCCCGAAGCGCCCCCTTGCTTATTCTTGAGTCGAAAGGTGCATTGGACAGCATGTTCTACAGGACTTTTTGCCTCGGCTGCCTCTTCTTTTACTGCCGGGGCCTCTCTGATTTTTTTCTCTTCCACCCCCCCCTTCACGCTATCCGCGGCCGGAGGACGGTCGGAAAAATGGGTTTCCCCTTGGGCATCTTTCCAGGTGTACAGTTTCCCCGCTGCCGCTTCCGATGAAAAGACAGAAGCCAACCCAAAGAATAGGAAAGAAAACACGAGGAATCTGTAAGACATGAAAGCCCCTCCGGATCAAGCCATGCCAACCAGTCCGTTTCCGCGTTTCTGCTGTATACGCATTCTATAAACGTCCATAATGCGATCAGAAACCAGATCCCAGTCGTGCAAGGCGGCTTCCTTCTTGGCGTTTTTCCCCATTGCCCCGCGAAGTTCCTGGTGCATGAGTTTCTCCAGGGAACCCGCCATATCCGCTATCAGATTTTTTTCAGAAAGAATAAAACCATTTTCCTTCGGCCTCACAATATCCCTCGCTCCCACCGTGCCGGCAATAATCACAGGCAACCCCGCGGCCATGGCCTCCAGCACCACCATTCCGAAGGTGTCCAGACGAGATGGAAGGATAAACAGATCGCTTGCCAGAAAATATTTTTCTGCTTCCTCGGAAACTCCGGCAAAAAAAACCTGCTCACCGATCCGCAGATCAGACGCCATCTTTCCGTACGCTTTCTCATCTCCTTTTCCCACAACAAGGAGCTTCAACCGGGGATTTTTCGTTCCGCCTTCCGTAAAAACCGACAGGCCCTCCAAAACCCTGTCCAGCCCCTTCACCTCAAAGTTCATTCCCACAAAAAGCAGAATGAGATCCTCCGGGTGCAGTCTATGAGAACGGAGTACCTGAGCCCGACAAATCTCTCTATCCATGTTGAAAAAGCGCTTTGTTGAAATCCCCGGATGGATAACCCGCATTCTCGAATCGGGAATCTCAAACGCCTTTCGCAGCTCGTTCCGGCTCAAGTCGGAGACCGGCAATATCCATGGAGAACCCGGATGGGCGATCCCTTTTTCCTCCACCCAGGCCGTCGCACGATCGAACAGACTCTCCCGTTTTTTTCTCACCTGTTTCACCCAGGTCCTGTGGGGAAGACCATGATGGGTAAGGATATCCTGCGTGAAATTGCGGTCATGGCTATGAATAATATCGTAGGACCCGGTTCTGAGCATGCGGTCCGTGAACCAGGCAAAACTGATCGGCTTGAACCATCGGGGGAACGGGAGGACAGGCACCTTATGAAAAATGACGCCGCTTCTTTCGGTCTGCGCTCTGCCGGCATATAGATGGGCTTCGCAGCCATGTCTGGCGACAAGACGTTCCGTTACTTCAAATACAAATTTTTCTCTTCCACCCACCTCACGGTAATCGGAACTGAGAACCGCAATGCGCATCGAGGTTGAGGCCGGCTGCGATATCCCTGATTTGCCCGATCTCATCGTCTTTCGGTCCTTTGAGCTCTCAGCTTAACAGTTCTCCCGAAAGAATCGTTTGACATTTTCGAACTCGGCAGTCAAATCAGTAAGGATCTGCTCCGCCCCTTCCAGACTTCCGTCCTTCCTGCCTCTAATCTCCAACGCCTGTGCAAGCCTTTGAAAATGCTCTGCTCCCACATTCGCCGCAGCGCCTTTGATGGAATGGGCTTCCGCCTCAACCTCTGTAGAATGTCCCTCCGAAACGGCTTCCCTCAGTTTGTCAAGGCGACAGGCTGTGTCATCCAGAAAAAGCTCGATGAGTTCCCGCTCAAAATCGTTGTCTCCGCCCGTAAGTTTACGAAGGGGCACTAAGTCCACGGGAGCCCCCTTTTGTTCAGGGGCAAGGGGACCCATTGTCGCCGTCCGGGAGTGAAGAACCTTTTTTCCCGCCCATCGCTGTACGATGTCGGCCAATTCTTTCGGGTTCACCGGTTTGGATAGATAATCGTCCATCCCGGCGGCGATACAGTTGTCCCTATCGCCTTTCATGGCATGGGCGGTCAGAGCAATGACGGGCACCCGGCTGACCTCTCTCGCCATGTCCCTGATGGCGCGGGTAGCTTCATACCCGTCCATTTCCGGCATCTGGACGTCCATAAACACCATGTCGTAGGTTTTTTCCCTTAGCATGTTTATCGCTTCTCTTCCATTGCTCGCCACGTCCACATGATGTCCTGCCTTCTCCAGCATGCGGCGAGTCACTTTCTGGTTCACCAGATTGTCTTCCGCCAAAAGCACACAGGCCCTCCGGAGGGCTTCTTCTCCCAGGCTGTGCCGAGTAATGATTTCCGTTCTCGCGGTTTCCCCGTGGAGACGATCTTCATGATCCGGGTCCACCAGTGTTTCGGCCAAGGCATCGAGAAGCTGAGACTGCCGAACAGGTTTTGTCAGATAGGCCGAGCATCCCAGGTCCCTGAATCTCTTCGCATCTCCGCGCTCACCCACTGATGTAAGGATAAGGATACGAATGGAATCCATTGAGGCATTCGAACGAATGGCTCTTGCGATCGCTTCCCCATCCATATCCGGCATCTGGTGATCCAAAAGAACCGCATCGAACGCTCGCTCTTCCAACATTGAGCGGTTTAGAAGATCCAAGGCCTCCTCACCGTTTGACGTCTCTTCCGGATAACACCCAAACGATATCAGAGTCTTGTTTAAGATCATACGGTTGGTGGCGTTGTCGTCTACAATCAAGACATGGGCGTCTCGGACGCTCTGCCGATTTTTTGCGGGATGCCCGATCTCTTTTTCCTGTTTTCTGAAAGGGAGGATAAACCAGAAGGTACTGCCTTTGCCTTCTTCACTTCCCACACCGATCCGCCCTCCCATAAGCTCCACCAGCCGCTTTGAGATGCTCAACCCCAGCCCTGTTCCACCGAATCGCCGGGTTGTGCTGCCGTCAACCTGGGTAAAACTCCCGAAAATGGCTGTCATGCGATCCTGAGGGATACCGATTCCGGTATCGGTAATAGTAAAATGGATAAATGCCCGATCCCCCTCTTCCCGAAGCGTTCGGGCATAAATATCTACGTTCCCCTTATTCGTGAACTTGATGGCATTGCCCGCCAGGTTAACAAGCACCTGCCGAAGACGTTCCGGGTCTCCAAGAAGTCGCACTTCGCTTGCGGGGTCCACAAAGCAGGTAAACTCAATGCCCTTTTCCTGCGCGTTCCGGGCCATGATTTCCCCTACGCTCTCCACGGCATACCGAAGATCGAAACCGATCTCTTCAAACTCCATCTTTCCGGATTCTATTTTGGAAAAGTCGAGGATATCGTTGATCAGGGTAAGAAGCCCATCTCCCGCATTTCTTACGGTCTCCGCAAACTCCCTCTGCTCGCGATTCAGGTCCGTATCCAGCAAAAGGCCTGTCATTCCGATAATCGCATTCATGGGCGTTCGAATCTCATGGCTCATATTGGCCAGGAACTGGCCCTTGGCCATACTGGCAGCCTCGGCTTCCCTCCGTGCTTCCACAAGTTCGGTCACATTGATCACATTCAGGAGAACTCCGTCGTATCTTTCTCCCATGTAGATGGGTTGGACCCGAAAAATAAGTTCCGCATCTCCCAAGGCGCGTTGAATCACCACCGCATTGGATGCTGAATTACTCCGAAATAAATCGATGTAAGCCATTACCCTTTTAAAGATTTCTCCTGAGTGAAAATCCTCCACACGCTTTCCCAGAATCTCCTTCTTCTCTCTTCCAACAAAAGCGCAAAAATAGTCATTCACTTCCACAATGCGGTCATCCGCATCCGCAAAAACCACCCCTTCTTCCATACCGGAGATCATGGAGGAAAGCTTGGCTGTTTCCTTTTTAGACGCTTCTTCAGCCGATTTAATGGCCGAGATGTCCACGAAAGTTCCAAGGAGATGTTTTTTGCCGCCAAACTCGATGGGGATTACCGTCTTGAGGACCGGGATGCTTTCTCCGTGAACATTGAGCAGATGGCGCTCGCAACTGTCAATTTCCTGCCCCAGATCGGTAATGGGACATCGGCCCTCCAGAGCAGGACAGATAAACCTGTGGCAGATATGACCTATGATTTTCTCTTTTGCAGCTCCGATCATGGTGGCTGCCGCAAGATTCACGTCAACGATCCTGTGTGTTTCAGGATCAATGATCACGATGCCGGCGGGCACCGCTTCAAAAATGGTCTTGAAATGGGCATCAAAGTCCCTGTCAACGTGTGCTCTATCGGCAGTTTCCACCATTTCCTCCGAAAGCCCTGATCAGAAGAGGGAAGCTTGTTCGATACGGTTTTTTATAACTTCTTCTTCCACTACATTTTCAGGCTGTACAATATCCCCTTTGAGGAGATACCTTCTGAAAAGCCGGTGAAATTCAGTCCAGGCGCCTTCTCGTCGATCCCTTTCCATAAAACGGCCCAGACCATTAATTTTCGCATCAATGTCATCCACAAAATTCAGCGCGAAAGCCTCTAAAAAGGAAGGTTCTTTGGGGCTGCCGAAATCGAATTGTCCATGATGGCTTAAGATCAGATGTTTCAATCGAATCGTTAGATCCGCAGGGAAGGACTTGATGCCATCAAGCTTTTCGTTCAGCATTTCCACGCCCGATACCAGGTGTCCGATCAATCTTCCTTCATCGGTATATTCGATATTCGGCGGGGAGGTGAATTCTCTGATTTTCCCTATGTCATGCAGAAAAGCCGATACAACCAGCAGGTCTTTATTGAGTTGCGGATAATGTTCGGCGATCTGTACGGCCATTTCACACACGGACAGCGTATGCTCCAGAAGCCCACCCAGATAGCTGTGATGAAAGTTTTTTGCCGCGGGAGCTTTCTTTAAAAGAGCAATAAATTTACGATCTGAAAGAAACCGATCAACCAGTGCCCTCAAATGCAGATCTTCCACACCCTTGAGCACTTCTTTCAGAGATCGCATCATCCTGGAAGGGTCAATCGGGCTGGATTCACAGAACAGGTCTGAATCCGGTTCTTTTTCCGGCCTCTTCAATGTGGAAACCGTGACCTGCAACCTGCCGCGATAGGAGCTTGCCGACCCTGCAACAACCACTGCCTCCCCTTCGACAAACAGAGATGACAATTCCTCTGCCTTTTCCCATACCACGGCTGGAATTTCCCCTGTTTTGTCCGACAGGGTCAGGGTAAGAAACGGTTTTCCGTTACGGGTCGTTCCCTGACTCTTTTCCCTGACAAGATAGCAGCTCTCAATCCTGTCTTCCTCCGTAATATCTTTTACCCAGACATGGGAAGACGCTCTTTCCAAATCGTTTTTCTTCATATGGTTTCTCTTTTGGTGAAAATCGCCCCTGCCGCCATTCGAGGCATACAAAATGGGTGGAGCTTCCAGAACCTGATTAATCCTCGAAATTTCCCGACGGACCCTTGTTTGAATCAAGAAGAGGCGCACGTTCCCGGATTTTTTCCGGTGTCCATTCCGCCGGGTCTTCGATGCGATGGCCCTTTTTTCCCATATCGAACGAACCAGCCTCAAGAATAGCTTCAAAGGCCAAGGGCGCCGTATCATCCGCGTGAAAGACATTCTTTAACAATTCAAAAACAAAATCTTCCACTCCCTTTGCCATCCTCTTCCGGATATCCCGGGGAAGGGAAAGGATTTTGTTTTCAAAGGGCAGATTCAGTTTCTTGTAGTTTCCACCTTTCAGTCCACGTTCTTTGGCGTACGTCACCATATCCGCCCACAGTTCATCGGTAACGCCATGATCGGGGACTTTTGCAAACTCGCCTTCCTCATCCAGAATAGCATTTCCGTAATCGTTCACCTTGACTCCCCATGAAATCATCTGAAGTGCCGTAGCCACATTGGCCTTTGTGGTTCGTGTATTGGCGGCAATGTTTCTGAGCCGATCGGAACTGTTACCCGAAGTACCGTGTTGTGCCCCGGACATCCCGTATGGGACCAGGGCTTCATGAATTTTCGCGGTAAGCTCCACCTGTATCCCTTGGTCGCTTGCCTCAATGCCATGGGTGGTTCCGTTGTTCAGGGCGATCCAATCGGGAAAGATCTCATGGGCGTTCAGGCCCTTTATGAGAAAGAGGGCTTCCGCGGCAGTGGAGAGACCTTCTTTGCCCTTGATCTCTCCCACTTCCGTTTCATAGCCTGCCCATCCCGGGATATAGGGGTTGAGAGTCAGGTTCGCCAGCAGATTTTCATCATCCGGAAGATGGGAGGCATCAATGGCGATGGAGGTCATTCCGGCATCAAACATGGAAGGGATCTCGACCTTGGCGGATTCCACATCCTTCGAACTCTTAATCCCGTAATGATCCGCATGAATCGCCACGGGGACGGTGATACCCAGCTCGTTCATGACCGAATCCACCTGCCGGGCGATATTCCAGTAATTGACCGGGCAGTACGCGTTCGCACCCCCCTCGGACTTGGCTATTTCAATAAGGATGGCGGCATTCGCCCGTTGTGCCGCCGCTAACGCGCCGCGGATCACCATGTGATTTCGACCGTTGGCTGCGATGGTCATCGCCTTGCCTTTTCTGATCATAGCCCTATCGACGACTTTGCCGCTCACAATCAGTGCCCTCGAGTTGGGAAACAGTTGGACGATGTTGGGCGGACGTCCAATTTCAAGCGCCTTTTCAAATTGCTGAGATGCTTTTGTTCGATTTGATGACATGATGGTCCTCCTTGATCCTTATAAATAGATTAAGTTTTTCCCTCATTCATACCTTTGGTTTCCTTTTCAATTTTTTTCATGAGGGCGGGGTCTCCTTTGGCCAGCTCTTTTGCCTTTTGAAAATGAAACCTTGCCTTATTCATCTGGCCTATTAATTTGAAGTAGACTCCGAAGTTGTAATGCGCCAGCCCCAATTTTTTTTCCCTTCCGTATGCGAGACCCAGATGATAAAAAACATCATCCTTTACCGGCGGAAGATAGGAAAGCTTCTCGAAGAGGACAAGGGCCTTGTCCTCCCGCCCCATGCTCTCGTAGGTCAATCCGAGAAGATACATGGCGGCTCTGTCCCCATTGTCCAGACGCAACACCTTTTCAAGGACCGACAGGGATTTTTCATCCTGCCCGTTCAGTTGGTAGGCCTCCGCAAGGGCCCTCAGAGCAGGGATAAAGTCGGAATGGTTTTCCAGGGCCGCTTTCAGTTCCTCGATGGCCAAATTATACCTTGATTCCTCCATATACACAATTCCGGCGCCGAGATGAGGAAGGTAGGCGCCGGGATTTTTCTTTATTTCTTTCTGAAAGGAAGTAAGGGCGTCGTGAGGATCGAGGGATCTGGCCTTGACAATCGTTTTGAAGGCAGGCCAAAGGGCCTTGAATCGAGCGGCTTCTTCCGTTAATCCTTGAGGCGAATATTCCGTCAGCATCGATTCCAGGTTGCTGATCCTTTCCGGACCGGTCGGATGGGTGAGCAGATAAGCGGGCGCTTTTCCCGTTCCCAACCAGCTTCCCTTCTGAATCTCGTCCAAGGCCCTGATCATTCCTGCCGGATCAAAACTCGCAGGCTTCATATATTTATAGCTCAGTTGGTCCGCCTGCCGTTCATCTTCACGGCTGAAATGCAGTTGGGCCTGCATGCTCGCGGCCATGGAACCGGCAATCACGGCTGAAGCGACCGGCCCCCCGATCAGCATCCCGGCAATGATTCCCGCCATCGTGGCAATCCCAATCCCCTTGCTCTGTTCAATCCGTTTGGCCAAGTGCCTTGCAGACACATGGCCGATTTCATGACAAATAACTGCAGCCAGTTCGTCCACATCGGACATGGCATCGATCAGGCCGCTGAAGACAAAGATGTGTCCTCCCGGCGCAGCAAAGGCATTGAGTGTATTATCTTTGATAATATAGAAGTGAAAAAAGAAAGGTTTCGTCTCCAATGGCCGCAGAAGATATTGACCCAGTTCGTTGATATATTGGTTGGCAAATGGATCATCGATGAATTCAAACTGCTGTTTTGCCTGCAGCAGGAACTCCTGCCCCATATCTCTCTCGTCATCAATCGAAAGGGCATATGAAAGAGGTGCGAGGGGCCCAGTCACAACAAGCAGCATGGCCATCAGGCATGCAAGAACGAACCTGAACGCAACGCGAAAAATTCTGTACATTTTGAACCTCCTTCCCGGAAGCACCTTCGGAACGACGGTTAAACGGCCACCTCCGTGGCCTCAACCCACAGGCCTTCCAGGTTGTAAAACTCCCTTATGGGCTCGTAAAAAATATGAATCACCACATCATCATAATCCATCAGAACCCACTTACCTTCCTGTTCCCCTTCCATACCCAGAGGTCTGCATCCCACATCACGCAATTCCTTCTGCAAATGCCGCGCTATAGCCTGCACCTGTCTTGTGGAACTCCCGCTGGTAATCAGAAAATAATTCGTAATGGAAGTTAATTTTCTCACGTCCAGAAGCATTGGACGAATGGCTTTTCGCTCCTGAATAATTTTCAAACAGAGTTTGGCCTTGTCAACAGATTTCATGGTTCTGGTAAAGTTTTTGTCTTTCAATATATTCCCTTACTCTATGAGGGACGAGGAAACGGATCGACCTGCCTTCCATTACCCTGTTTCTGATCCCCGTGGAAGAAATGTCCATCAGCGTAGTCCTCATAACCATAACCTTTTTCCCTGAAGACATGAGATAAAGATCGTGATTTCCTTCGCAGGCGGATCTGGCTCCAAGTTCGGAAAAAAGCGCATCCAGGCCGTGAGATCTGAAGCCAGGGCGTATGATGATAACAAAATGGGCGTAATGAAACAACCGCTCATATTCTTTCCATGTTTTTATTTCTAAAAAAGCATCCGTACCCAGGATGAAGAAAATATCCGGAGAGTGCAGGCTTTGATGCAATTCCCTCAATGTCTCTATCGAATAAGACAACCCCGACCGTTTACTCTCAAGATCCATGGCTTCCAGAGCGGGGGACCCAGCAGCGCCAAGCCTGGTCATAGCCATCCTGTGTTCAAAATGGGATATGGGAGCAGATGTCTTATGAGGAGGCCATGCAGACGGGATAAGATAGACTTTTTTCAAAGCCAGTTTCTCCCGGATCTCTTCCGCCGTCCGAAGGTGGCCCAGATGAATCGGATCGAAAGTCCCGCCGAGAATGCCTAATCTCAGAGCCATTTCAGATCCTTTGAGATAGTTTTCATCCGTCGGCATCCTTCATTCATGTCAGAAAGGGGTTTCCCTTTTGTGGTTTTCGTGTCCCGCCCGCTACGCTCTCGTCTGCCCCTGTCCATAGACAATAAATTTCTGGGTTGTCAGCTCTTCCAGACCCATGGGCCCGAAGGCATGCAGTTTGGATGTATTGATTCCGATCTCCGCGCCCAGGCCCAGCTGACCACCGTCGTTGAAACGAGTGGATGCGTTGATAAGAACCACCGACGAATCCACATCCGACAAGAAACGCTGGGATCTTTCATAATTCGAAGTGACAATGGCTTCGGTATGATGAGAACCATATTTCTCAATGTGATCGAGGGCCTCCTCCATGCCGGATACGACTTTGACGGCGAGGATCAGGTCAAGAAACTCGGCCGGCCAATCGCTTTCCTGCGCAGGTATGGCTTTCGGAACAAGGCAAACAGTCTCTGGACATCCCCTGATCTCCACTCCGGCGCGAGTCAAACGCAGGCTCATTTCCGGAAGAAAAACCGGAGCAATATCTCTGTGAACCAGCATGGTTTCCATGGCGTTGCAGACGCCGGGCCTTTGAACCTTTGCGTTGAGACAGATCTCCGTGGCCATCTCTACATCGGCATATTTATCCACATAAATATGACAAACGCCCTTATAGTGTTTCAAAACCGGGACCCGGGAATGGGCGGTAACGAAACGGATGAGGCCCTCCCCGCCCCGGGGGATAATCACATCCAGATGGTCTTCAAGACCGATGAGAACTTTGACCGCTTCCCTGTCCGTTGTCCGGATCACCTGAACCGCTTTTTCCGGCAGACCGGCTTCCTTGAGCGCCTCCATCATCAGGTTTCCAAGGAATGTGTTGGAATGGATCGCTTCAGATCCTCCCTTCAAGATTACCGCGTTGCCCGATTTCAGACAAAGGGCCGCAGCATCCACGGTAACATTGGGACGCGATTCAAAAATAAATCCGATTACGCCCAGAGGGATTCGAACCCTGCCCGCCAGCAGCCCGTTGGGCCTTTTCCACATGCCGGTCACCTCGCCCACAGGATCTTTCAAACCGGCGACCTCCAAAAGCCCCTCCGCCATGGACTGCAAAACCTTATCATCCAGGGTGAGGCGATCGATCATGGCCGCGGAAAGACCGGCCTCTTTCGCATGCAGGAGATCCTTCCGGTTTTCGGAAATAATCTCTTCCCGGTGCTCCATAAGCATACGAGCTATCCGCTTCAGGGCATCATTTTTTTGTTCACTGCCCGTTTTTCTAAGCTGTCTCGACGCAGTCCTGGCATCTACCGCCATCTTCTCTATTGTTTCTACAAGATACATGACTCATCATCCTTTTCCATCTGATTGATCAGCACCAGATTGTCCCTGTGGATTACTTCATCGTCTTGCTTAAAACCCAGAATGGATTCAATCTGGCTGCTTTTCACCCCCATAATCTTTCGAATATCCCCGGAATGATAGTTGACCATTCCCACGGCCACTTCCTCTTTCTTTTCATTGAGGAGCAACACCGAATTTCCCACACTGAACCTTCCCCGGACCTCTTTTATGCCGGAGGGGAGAAGGCTTTTTCCGTTTTGAAGGATCGCCTTTTCCGCCCCTTGGTCTATGATAATTTCACCTTTTGGAGATTTTGTAAACGCAATCCAGTGCTTTCGGCTGCACAGGGATGACTCAAAGGGGAAAAAGAAGGTCCCCTCCTCTTCTCCACGAAAAATCTTTTCCAGGATATCGGGTTTCAGCCCATTGGCAATGATTGTGGGAACACCCCGTAAGGCCACTTTCCGGGCTGCCCTGATCTTGCTTGCCATGCCGCCCGTACCAAGGAACCCGGGAATCGACCCCGCATATTTTGTAACGGTTCGATCTATCTTTTCCACGCTGGTGATCAGCCTGGCATCATGCTCGCTCCGCGGATCCTTATCGAAGAGCCCATCGATATTGGTCAAATTCACCAGGAGCTGCGCTTCAATCAGGTTGGTCACCATGGCGCTCAGGTTGTCGTTATCGCCAAACTTGATCTCATCCACCACCACCGTGTCATTTTCGTTGATAATGGGGACCACGCCCCAGGAAAGAAGGGTAAGCAGTGCGTTGCGTGCATTCAGATATCTTCGCCGGTGCGTTAGATCGTCACGGGTCAGAAGAACCTGGGCCACCTTGTGCCCGTGCCGGCAGAAAATATTTTCATAAGCCATGATCAGACTGCTCTGTCCCAGGGCGGCCATGGCCTGTTGCTGAGAAACGGATTTCGGCCTGCTTTTCATCCCGATTTTCCGCATCCCGGAGGCAATGGCGCCTGAAGAAACCAGAATCACCTCTACGCATCTTTCCCTGAGTGCGCAAATCTCGACAGTAAGAGCTTCGATAACGGACATGTTTAAGCCATCCGCTCCTGTCAGAACGCCGCTGCCGATCTTAATGACAATTCTCTTCGCTTTGCTGAGGTATTCTTCCCGCGTGTGCTGTTTCAAAGTTCTCTCCGCTCTATCCGGTCCTCCTCGCTGTCTGAAGGGGGGACCCGGGCTTCCTGACCGAACCGTCTCATATTCCGGCATTTGTCGAAAATGATTTCCTTGAATTCATCGATACCCTCGCCCGTTTTCGCCGAAATGGGCAACGATGTCACCCCTTCCGCTTCCAGGGCGGATCGTAATGCCGCCACATCCCTTTGAGTCGGGTTATACAGATCCATCTTGCTGAACAGAACCATATGGGGCTTGTTCAGCAGTTCCGGGCTGTACGCCGCCATTTCGCGCCTGAGCATGTGGTAATCTTCCAGAATATCACACGATGAATCACATGAGACATCAATAAGATGCAAAAGGAGGCTGGTTCGTTCGATATGTTTCAGAAACCGGTGTCCCAGTCCACGACCGGAGCTTGCCCCCTCTATAAGACCGGGGATATCGGCAATAACCAGGGTGCTTTCATCGCTGAACGTCATGACGCCGAGGTTGGGAACAATGGTGGTAAAGGGATAGCTGTCAATCTTTGGCCGCGCCATGGTGAGGCGGGAAAGAAGGGTTGACTTGCCGGCATTCGGCAGGCCGATCAGACCAATGTCTGCAAGGTGTTTGAGGGTTAATTTCAGCTGTTTTTCCTGGCCTGGAAGACCGGGTTGAGCCATCCGGGGCGCTCGGTTGGTCGAGGTGGCAAAATGCCGATTCCCTTTTCCCCCCATTCCCCCCTGGATAAGGGTGACTTCCTGTCCCTCATGGACCAGATCGGCCAGAATCTGATGACTTTCACAATCCTCAATGGTGGTGCCGAGCGGAACTTTCAGAATCAGAGGTTCGGCATTTGCACCCGAACAGTTCTGCCCTCCTCCGGCGCCCCCATTTCGGGCCTTGAAATATTTCTTGGCATTGTAATCGCTCAGGTCATAGAGTTTTCCGGTAGCCTTTGCGATAACGCTCCCACCCGTACCCCCGTTTCCGCCGTCAGGACCCCCTTTGGGGATGAATCGCTCTCTCCTGAAGCTGACGCAACCTTTTCCACCACTGCCTGATACAACCGTAACAACCGCTTCATCGAGAAAAAGCATACCTTATCTCTACATCCCAGGTCTGCCGAACCATCCTTTTGCCGAGAGGTCCGCCATCCAGTAAAAAAAGCCCTCTATTTGAAAATATCAGGGCTTTTATATATTGAGACATTTGGCTATTAAGCAAAAGCGGTAAAAAAAAGCAACGAAGGCCTCAATCGATCAACTTTTCGACCTCTGACCGGGTCGGACGAAAAACAGGATCTGTTCCAGAACGGTCAGGCCGTTGCATATACGCTGACTTTTTTACGGTCTTTGCCCATACGCTCGAAAGTCACGACTCCGTCTATGCCGGCATAGATCGTATAGTCCTTCCCAAGTCCCACATTATTTCCTGGATGGATTTTCGTGCCTTTCTGACGAATCAGAATGTTGCCTGCTTTCACCTGCTGGCCCGCGTATTTCTTCACGCCCAATCGCTGGCCTGCACTGTCTCTTCCATTTCGGGAGCTGCCTCCCGCCTTTTTATGCGCCATGAACCCTACCTCTTATTCCGGGAATCTCAGACTTCCATTCCAATATTATTTATCCTGACCAGGGAAAATTCCTGTCGGTGTCCATTTTTTCTGCGATATCCCTTCCTCTTTTTGTATTTTGTGATAATGATCTTCCGATCCTTGTCGTGGCGGGTAATCTGCCCGACGACCTTCGTGTTTTCCACAAATGGCCGCCCCACCTTGACATCCTCTCCATCCGAAGTTAAAAGAACCTTCTCGAAGGTAACGGAATCCCCCACCTCACCCGACAACCGCTCAATCTTGACTTCGTCGCCCTGAGCGACCCGGTATTGTTTTCCACCCGTCTTGATGACCGCATACATTGGTTTGACTCCTTCAGAAATAAATTAAATAAACAGTATAAATGGCACTTCTTTTTAAGTCAAGAAGAAAGTGATCATTCCAGTAAATGTCATGATAGACTTTACGGGCCTTTTGGCCGCTCAAACCGGTTCCCCAAAGGGTTTCCTCTCCCGAAAATCGGGCAAAAATGGGGAAGCTTTTTCTTGCGGCCTTCCAGCCTGATCTTTCCCGGGAAACTGGACAAAGATTCGGTTGAAACCCAGTTCCAAAGCGTGGGAATAGACCGCTTCAAATTCCTTTTCGGATATTTTTCTATTGAAATGCATATCGCTATGTGGCTGCACGGGAGAATATTGTGACATAATGCTCAACGGAAGATCCTTCCCGAATTCAAGAAAGAGGCTCGTAAGCCCATTGAGCGAGTTTTCCACATTTCCGGGAAGAATCAGGTGCCTGACCAGTACTCCTCTGTACGCAAGACCGTCTTCGCCCCCTTCACAATGGAGAAACCCCTTCTGCCTGACCATTTCCACGATCGCTCCCAGGGCCGTTTCAGGGTAATCTTTCGCCCTCGAAATGCTCCGGGCCAGTTGTGAATCCGAATACTTGAAATCCGGAAGATAGATATCCGCATAGGGTTCCAACATTTTCAGGATCTCAACCGACTGATAACCGGAGAGATTATAAAGGATGGGGACCTTCAGTCTTTCTTCTCTCATTCGTGATACCAGTTCCATAATGTGCGGGAAGAAATGATCGGGCGTCACCAGATTGATATTATGGACCCCCTTTACCGAACAAAGTGCTTTCACCCGTTCTAAAAGGCTGTCTACCGTTGTAGTCTCCCCCATACCGTCCCTCGAAATCTGGTAATTCTGGCAAAAGGAGCACTGCAGAGAACAACCGGAGAAGAAAACGGTCCCTGAACCGTTTTTTCCGCTGATCGGCGGTTCCTCCCCGAAATGGGGTCCCACAAAGGAAACCCTGAGGTCATCGCTTTCTTTGCAGAACCCTTTTGCGCCATTGACGGCGCCTTCAGTCCTGTCCACGCCGCAAACCCTGGGGCACAGCCGACATTGTTGATAAAGGCTTTGAAAATTCATAACCTTTCCATCATTTGGATTTCGATACTCCAACACTCCAGTACTCCATGTTCAGAAAATTCCCGCATGCAGAAATTCAAATTTCAAATATTTTTAGTTCAAATTCCGATCAAGGAATCTTATTCAAGAATCCTGGCAGGAATGGAGCCACGAGGTCTTTTTTGCTGCCGCATCTTGGATAAACCTTCACCGACCGTTGAGAGGCCCTTCTATGCCGGTACAACAAAACCCCTTGCGTTTCATCCTCTTGTCCGTACCAGCATAGAAGGGCCGGTGCTCCCATAGGAATCAGATGCGCCAGCAAAAAAGGCCTCGTGGCGGAATGGCTTTTCTGGGTCATCATTTTGCTACCAGCAAATTTGAATAGGATACCGATCAAGCATATCCGCTTTGACAAGGATGGAATTTTATCCTATAAAACTTATGGGCCTCATCTACACAAAGGAGACACGCCGATGCATCTGAAAAACGTTATTTTTTGCCCGGAGGAATATCCCACGGGGGATTACTACCCGTTTAATCAGGAAATTTTCAAAACGACCGGGGCCATCGAATTTCATACGCCGGTCACCTTTCTCGTGGGAGAAAACGGAACCGGCAAATCCACCCTGCTTCGAGCCATCTGCTATCGTTGCGGAATCCATATCTGGCAGGGGCCAGGCCGTCCGCGTGTGAAAGCCAATCCTTACGAGAATGATCTCTACAAATTTATCCGCGTCGGATGGAGCAACGGTTTTGTCCCGGGATCCTTTTTCTCCTCGGAAACGTCCAATTATTTCGCCAGATGCCTCGAAGAATGGGCGGAGGCCGACCCCGAACAACTGGAATATTTCGGCGGGAAATCCCTGTTGACCCAGTCCCATGGCCAGTCTCTCATGTCCCTTTTCAGGTCCCGCTATCGGATCAAAGGCCTCTACATCCTGGACGAACCTGAAACGGCTCTGTCCCCGAAAAGCCAGCTGGAGTTTTTAGGGATACTGCAGGAAATGAGCCGCGCAGGACACGCCCAGTTCATTGTTGCCACACATTCTCCCATTCTCATGGCCTGCCCGAACGCGCGGATATACAGTTTTGACCATGTTCCCGTGAAAGAAATTCGTTATGAAGATACGGATCACTACAAAATTTTCAAGGACTTCCTGAACCACAGGGAGAGGTATCTTACATAGAGGACACGCCAATGGTAAAATACACCGGAATCAATCATCTGGCCATGGCCACCGGAGATATGGATGCCACCGTTCGTTTCTGGAGAGACCTGCTGGGGATGCGCCTGGTAGCCGGCCTTGGAAGACCCGGCTATAGACACTATTTTCTGGAAATATCCGCCCATGACATGATTGCCTTCTTCGAATGGCCGGACGTGGAAGGCATCCCGGAAAAGGACCATGGGGTCCCTGTCAAAGGCCCTTTTGCCTTTGACCACGTATCCATCGAAGTGGAAGGCTTGAACGATTTATGGGAATTGAAAGATCGGCTGGAGGCATCCGACATCTGGGTGTCTGAAGTGGTCGACCACGGCTTCATCTACTCTATTTATTCCTTTGATCCCAATCACATCCCGATCGAGTTCAGCGCACCCGTTCCAGGCGTAGACATCAGAAATCATCCCCGGATGAGGGACAAAAAACCTACCGTGACAGGCAGAGAAGGCCCCGACCCCCAGGCCGGCCACTGGCCGCCGGTAAACAACCCGACACCCTTTGAGGAACGCATGGTGTACCCTGGGGAAGGAAGGGAACTGGTGGAATCGGATCGCCCCTCCTCGGCCGTGGAAAAATCATCCTCCCCACGGCATCTTTGAGTAGACGTCCGTAAGCTTATCCCTGTATTCCTTGAAAAATCTTTCATGGGCACTTTCCCAGGAAGCAAGCATCTTCAGCGCATCGGCTGATGGGCCGGAGATGTTTTTGGCCATATTTCCATAGAATTCGCTCAGATCTTTTTCGATCAACCAGGCCGTATTAAATACCGTTACATCGGGGATCATAGATTCATAAAGACATCGTTCAAGAAATTCCGAGCGGTTACGGTCATCGAAATAATTGGTCGGCTCCAGGGCAACTTCTTTCAGGCTTTCCACATCCAGCATCCGGTCGCTTTTCAGATTCTTCAGAATGGCATCAATGAAGAGGATATGTCTTTTTTCCTCCTCAACAATCCGTTTAAACGCAGTAACAGCCGCCCCTACTCCCATCCTGCCCAGAGAAGTTTCGAAAAAGCTCATCCCTGTCTTCTCCTGGTTCAAGGCGTATTCAAAGATCTTGATCAGGTTCTCATTGCTGACCATGTTCGCTCTCCCCTCTTAAAAAAAAGGTTAAACCCCCAAATTGTGCCTGAACGAGGGATTCGTTCAGGCACTGAATCATTCCATCGCTTCTTACAGAAGTTTCTTTGCGGCATCCAGGACAGCCTCGTAATCCGGTTCCCGGCTTACCTCGCTCACAAGCTGAATATACTGAATGATCCCTTTCCTATCCAATACGAAAATGCACCTTGCAAGCAATTTCAGCTCTTTAATCAGAACGCCGTATTCTTTGCCGAAGGATCGCTCCTTATAATCGGAAAGTGTGATTACTTTCTCGACTCCCGCGGATCCACACCATCTTTTCTGGGCAAAGGGCAAATCCATACTGACTGTAACGATCACTACATTGTCTCCCAGTTTTCCGGCCTCTTCATTAAATCTTCTGGTCTCCAGATCGCACACCGGCGTATCCAGTGAAGGCACCGAAGAAAGGACGCACACTTTTCCCCGAAAAGAGGAAATTCGAACCGGAGCCAGATCGTTATTCGTCAGCTCCACGTCGGGCGCCGCATCCCCGATGGCCAATCCCCTTCCCTCCAACGTCAACGGATTCCCTTTCATGGTAATTTTTTCCATGGTCTCTCCTCAAGGTTCTTTTATTCCACCTTCATAAAGGCCTTTGAAACCGCTCCGCATACCGGACATTTTTCCGGGGGCTCGTTTTCGCAGGTAAATCCGCAAACGGAACATACATAATAACAGTCTACGTCGACAGGATTGTCCAGTGTATCCAAGACCCCCTGGTATAATCCGGCATGCACTTCCTCTACCTCATTGGCGTAGCTGAAGGACCGAAGAGCGGCTTTGTGTCCCTCTTTTTTGGCTTCTTCAATCATCGCCGGATACATCTTCTTAAATTCATGGGTTTCCCCGTCAATCGCAGAACGCAGGTTCTCTGCGGTGCTTTTAATGCCGCCTAAGGTCTTGAGGTGCGCATGGGCGTGAACGGTCTCTGCTTCCGCAGCGGCCCTGAAAAGTTTTGCCGCCTGTGGAAACCCTTCCTTGTCTGCCTGCTTTGCAAATGCCAGATATTTTCTGTTTGCCTGCGACTCTCCTGCAAACGCCTCTAATAGATTCTGTTCTGTTTTGCTCATTTTTTCTCTCCTTTCTTTCCATTTTAATTGCGGTCACTCTCGAAATTATTCGTTATATAGTTCATGATTCGTGCCAACCGTTCAGGAATGTGATAATATGCCTTAACATTGCATGAAATCAACAGGTTGTCGTTTTTATGCAAGACAGGATAAGAATAGATTTTCGTTAGAAACCTCTGTTCGATAAGACAACCTGTATCAGTCTCCGGTAAAGCTGGATAACCAACTTATATCACTATGTTTTATAGCGTGAAAGTCCATGCATGCCATAGATGGGGAGATATTTTTCGAAATTCGATTTTCACTCTGCAAAAGCCCTTTCCTTCTACGGCCTGAATCGAAACGCCAATGAAATTCAATAAAGATATCAGTTTGATATGAACATATTTCAAGGGTTGGCTGAAAATGCTCCGGGGACAGACAAAGGGCTTCCTACGGCCAAAAGTGTCTCATATCAATACATGAAACATAATTGTATCACCAAAAACATCTCCGAGCATATCGTGGCCAGGGTATCACTCCTTCTTGGATTGGAATTGGCGCTTGAGAAGCATAACAGAACGTGTTAATAATTACCTTATAATATTCACCTTAAATTGATCGTTGAACCGAATTGCAATCCTATGACCATGACAACTAAAGACACTGATGCTTCGAGCATGATTATCAAACAAGCCAAAGAAGTCCTGCATATCGAAGCCCAGAGCATCCTTGGGCTGGTAGAACGAATCGGACCGGAATTCGAGCGGGCGGTAGAACTTATTCTGAGAGCCAAGGGAAGGGTAATACTCACCGGAATGGGAAAATCAGGACTGGTCAGCCGAAAGATTTCCGCCACGCTGAACAGCACAGGTACTTCTTCCCTGTTTCTTCACCCCGCGGAAGCCATTCACGGGGACCTTGGGATGGCATCATCGGACGACGTCATCCTTGCCATATCCAACAGCGGACAGACGGCGGAAATCGCCAGGATATTACCCATCCTCAAGCAGATTGGCGCCCCCATTATCCTTTTTACGGGAAATCTTGATTCGCCCATGGCACGGGCTTGCGACATCGTCATCGATGTGGGGGTGGAGAGAGAAGCATGCCCTTTGGGACTGGCCCCGACTGCAAGCACCACAGCCGCCCTTGCCATGGGCGACGCGCTTGCCGTGGCCTTGCTCAAGGTCAGGCATTTTGACAAGGACGATTTCAGGAGGTTTCACCCTGGAGGGAACCTTGGAGACAGGCTTTCCATAAAAGTGCGGGAGGTCATGTTTACAGGAGATCGTGTTCCCGTGGTCCGATTGGGTTCCAAAGTAAGAGAGGCTATTGAGGAAATCGACGCAAAGGATATCGGAGCCACCCTCATCACAGGAAAGGATGGTAGACTTGTAGGAATTATCAGTGATGGCGACCTGCGAAGGGCACTTATGAGCAGGTCTGAAATCATGAACCTGCCGGTAGAGGAGATTATGTCTCCCTCACCCAAAACCATTGATGAAAACCAGACGGCAGGAGAAGCACTGGGTTTAATGGAATTACACCTGATTACCCATCTGGTCATCGTGGATGTGGATTCGCGGATCAGGGGCGTCGTCCACCTGCATGACCTGTTGGGAAGAGAGGAGTTCAGAATCAATGGAGGCCTTCGCAGCCCCAAGGGGACTCATCGCTGAACTGATTACGCCATTTGAAAGCGATGGAACGATCGATATTCCAGGACTGAAAAGACTGATCGAGCGTGTTTCACCCCATGTCCAGGGAATTTTTCTGGCAAGTCCCCGAGTAGGAGAAGGCACCAGGCTTTCTCTGGATCAAAGGCTTATACTCCTCCAAGAGACCATCCTTCATCTCAAAGACCGCCCTGTTTGTCTTTTTCTCTGGATTACGGGGTTTTACGAAGAACAGACCATGGAGACAGCCTCGGCCGTTCAAAAAACGAGGCTTGAACTCGCGGGGAATGCTTCGAATCTGCTTCTTGTCGATACGCCCCTTCTCTATCACAGCAACCGAGGCCTGGCAGAATATTACAAACAGTTCCTTTCCGTTATAGAGATACCCATTATCCTTCACAATGATCCGGTCATCGTCTCCTCGTTGAAGAAACCGTTCAAAAGAAACAATATTCGGACAGCCGTTTTAAAAGAACTCTGCGAACTGGAAGGCATGGCGGGGCTTATCTTTTCCGGATCACTGGAAAGAGGCCATCATTATCAGGCTGCGTGCCGAAAAAATTCCGGTTTCAGGATTTATGATGGAGACGAAGTACGCTTCCTGGATTATCCCAGCACGAGCGGAACAACCTCCCTTAGCGCCAACCTGGCCCCGAGGGCCTGGGGAAGGATAAGTCGATCATCCCTGCAGCAGATGGACCAGCAATACAGATACCCCGATCATCTTCGGCAGATCTGGGAAACCGGCAACTGCCTGAGGGCAATCAGTGAAGCCTGTCAGGAATTCCCTGTGGAGGTTGTTAAAAAGATCTTGGGGGAGCAGGGCATTATCAAGCCGTCAGCCGCCGTCCCGGAAAATGAGGTCGTGGAGCAATCCTGCATACGCATAAGGGAGTACATGGACAATAAGCTCATGAGTGAGTGAAACGAACCCTATTTTTCGATTTGACTCAGACGAAACTGGTAGTAAGCATCTCTCATGGCAATGTAGGGATCGAGAGATGCCTCCTTCAAGGCCTCATATTCCCCGATTCTCAGAGACGTATTGTTGACAATTTCAAAGGTCCTGGTAAACATATTCGGCCACCATTCATCCACAAGGTAATTCAGTGGATTGATGAAGGCCTCCCCCCCCCTGCCAACAGCCCCCCTGAGCGTTGTGGGGCCTAAAAAAGGCAGGTCCAGGTAGAATCCCGGACCAATGCCGTAAAAAGCCAGGGTCTGCCCCAGGTCTTCATCCTGAACGGACATATCCAAGGCGATTTTTGCCACATCCTGCAGGCCGAAAAAACCTGCGGAGGTATTGACCATGAATCGGGTCACCTCAATGCCCGCCCCTTTGAACTTTCCCTGCAGGAGACAGCTGATTGCTCGTACGGGCATCATCAGATTGGAAAAAAAATTGCGAACGGATACCCTGAGCAGAAGGGGAATCACTTTTTCATATCCCTGGCCAACCGGTTTGAGGACCCAAAAATAGAGTTTATCGTTAAAATGGAAGAAGGCACGGTTCACCGGTTCCAGCGGGTCGGGAAGAGGCGACGCCGATTCTTCTTGATCCATCCAGTTATTCCCCCCCTGCTTCTCCTTGTCGGGCTCCTTTTCCGGCGAAGGAGTGGGCCGGGAACCCTGAAGCCCGGCCACCTCCAAACCCTGATCGCTTCCTACAGGCTCTTTCCACAAATAGCGGTTCCCGCCTGCATGCGGACCGGTAATCTCATGGGCCTCCGTCTCTGCATGGAAAGGACTTTCACCCTGAAAAGAGGCAGGGGTTTCCGAAATGCCCCAGGCAGGAGATCCACAGAAAAACAAAAAAAGAAGAAAGGAGACAAAAACGGCCGGCATGCCAAAGCCGTGATTTAAAAGACCGAGGCCGTCTTCCCTCAGCACGGCGCTTCTCCTATCGACAGGGTCCTCCGAAAGATGAACCGGCATGGTCATTTCTCTACCTTTTCCCTGAGTTTTTTCACGAGCTCTTTGTAAGAATCCCGGACGATGATGCTGTTGAACTGTTTCCGGTAATTATTGATGAGGCTCACCCCTTCAATAACGATGTCATAAACCAGCCATTTATCTTCATCGTGCTTGAGTCTGTACAGGACCGAGATCTCCGTATCCTTCCTCGTTACGATCTTGACGGAAACCGTTGCGTATTTTCCATCCACCGCCTCACTTACATACAGGACCTTTTCGCCGGAATAATCTTCCACCTTGTCGAGATAGGTGCGCTCAAGCAATTTTGCAAACAGGCGGACAAATTCTTTCTTTTCCTCCGGCGTTCTTGCCGACCAGTGCCTGGCCAACGTCCTTTTTGACATCTCTTCCCAGTCAAACCGCTCGTCAACGGCAGTCCTGATCAACCTGTCCTTTTCCTCTTTCTTCTCAGGGCGCCTTCAGGGCAGGATCAGTAACAATGGCGATGATCTTATCGGTTGTATCTTTCACGCCCTCCATCGGCGTAGCCGCCATAGGTCGCAAACGGGCTGAACAAGATCACGATAAAAAAGAAAATTGGAACCAATTTAAGGCGCCTGCAATGCATACGTGCCTCCCTCGACAGTTATCAGTGGTTTAAATCTTCCCGAAAACATAGCTTGATATGAGCTGTTCCAGATCAACCGGAGGCTGCGTATCTCTGATCCGGCCTCCCGGCTTGAGGATCTCTTCGGAGCCACCCGGAGTGATCTCCACATATTTTTCTCCAATCAATCCCCTGGTCTTAATGGAGACGATGGCATCTTCCTGGATTTTCAGTCCTTTGGGTAGGTCCATGGAAACCTTGGCTTCGTAGTTGTCCAGGGAAACTCCTTTCACACGCCCCACATCCACACCGGCTATAACCACTGACGAACCCGGTTTCAAGCCGCCACTGCTTGAAAAGATGGCTTCCAGTTCATATCCTCCATTTTCCAGGAAATCTATCCCGCCGAGTTTCACGGACAGGTAACCAAGACAGACCATGCCGATAATCATAAAAAATCCCACAGCCAGCTCCAGGTCAAATTTCTTCATCAATGTTCCCCCTTTGCTCCTTCTTTTCCCATCCGTATCCGCCGACAAACGCCTGGATGGCGGGATTTTTCAAAGACATGAATTCCGGCGGAGTTCCCTCCCCCAGTACTTTTCCTTCATGCAGCATAGCCACCCGGTCTACGATCGAAAAAACATTTGGAATTTCATGGGTTACGATGATCCCCGTAAACGAAAACCGCTTGTGACAAGAATCAATCAGTTTGAGGATGGCACGGCCTGTCACCGGATCAAGACCGGTAGTAGGCTCATCAAAGAGCATGATCTCCGGGTCCATTACCAGTGCCCTGGCCAGCGCCGCCCTCTTAATCATCCCCCCACTGAGCTGGGAAGGATATTTGTGTTCCGATCCGGAAAGCCCCACGCTCTCCAGTTCCTTCATCGCCCTGCTCTGCACAAGTTCATCGCTCAGATGGGTTTTTTCTTTCAAAGGAAAGGCCACATTTTCGAGGATGTTCAAGGAATCGAACAGCGCTCCCCCTTGGAAAAGGAATCCCAGACGGCTTCGCAGGGCACGCAGCTTGCCGGCCTTTGCCGTAGCCAGATTTTCACCGTTTATAAGCACCCTCCCGCTGTCCGGTTTCAACAGGCCAGCCACGTGCTTTAATAGGACGCTCTTTCCGCAACCGCTCGTCCCGATAAGACAAAGGACTTCTCCCTTTCTAATCTTGAGAGAGATACCTTGCAACACTTCTTTCCCATCAAAGGATCTGCGGAGCTTTTCGATCTCTATCATGACAAATGTTTGTCTTCCTCTAAAAATCAAAAAAGGATGGAGGTCATAAAATAATCCCAGACAAGAATCAGGACAGAAGACAGAACCACTGCCTGGGTGGTTGCTTTGCTGACGCCCTCAGATCCAAAGCCCGTAAAAATGCCCGCATAATATCCCTTAAAACAACAAACCCACGCAATAATGACGCCAAAGCTGAAAGATTTATAAATCCCCTCCACCACATCATCTATTTTCACATAGTTTGCCATTTCACCAAAGTAGGTGCCTGATCCAACCCCGAGAAGCTTACCGCCTATAAGATATCCCCCGAATATCCCCATGACATCAAAAATGGCGGTCAACAGCGGCAGAGAAATCATGGCGGCCAGGAGATTGGGGACAACCAGATAACGATAGGGGTTCAGCCCCATCAGTTCCAGCGCATCAATCTGCTCGCTCATTCGCATGATGCCTATTTCAGCCGCAATAGCCGAACCCGCCCTGCCCGTCACCATAAGCGCGGCAATTACCGGGCCCAGTTCCTTGATCAGTGCCAGGCCGACCATGGGCCCCAGGAAGGCATCCGAACCGAATCGATTGAGTGTGTAATATCCCTGAAACCCCAAGACCATCCCTGAAAATCCACCCGTCAAGATAATGACCAGAACGGAGTGCAGTCCCACAAATCTGATCTGCTTGAGAAGCCGCATGAACTTCAGCGGAGGCGTGATCATGAAGAATAGGGTCTTGAAAAAGAACAGGCCCATGACGCCCATTCTTCCAATATACTCCAGGGCAAACGCCCCCAATGTTCTGATTCCATTCATGGCGGCAAGTTTGTCAGAACCGATCTCGAAAGTCAAAATTTTTCTGGGGTTGATAATCATTTTGTCAGGGGGTATATTATTCGGTTCATTGTTGCCGGTTTACAGTTAAAGAGGAAAAAGGGCATGGCTAAAATCAAAATGATTGTGGTGGGGCGCACCAAGGAAGACTTTTTGAGGAAAGGAGAAGTGTTTTATCTGGAACGTCTGAGGCGCTATATCACCGCGGAATGGGTGGAAGTGAAACCATCAAAGATACGTAAAGGAAGCAGGGAATCGGATATCATTGCTGAAGAAGGGCGTTCCATCGAAGCCATTGTAAACAAAAGAGATCATGTCATTGCCATGGATCCCTCAGGAAAGATGTACGACTCCCCCGGTCTTGCGGAAAAAATCGACAAGCTTCTTTCCTCGAACTCCCGGCTGGCCTTTATTACCGGGGGGCCGTTGGGATTGTCGCCGGAGGCCATTTCATCCGCCCATGAAGTGCTGTCCCTCTCGCCCTTGACGTTCACCCATGAAATGGTAAGGCTCATTTTGTTGGAACAACTCTACAGGGCCTGCACCATCATGAAAGGGGAAAAATACCACAAGTGAAAGAAGTGAACAACAGGAGCGTCTCCGAGATCCCCTATTCCTCTTCTTCTTCCGGTTCCGGGCGGCTTTCAAGGGCCAGTGCAATTTTATTCTTCAGTTCTGTGAGATCAAACGATTTGATGACATAGTAATCGGCTGAAATCGATTTCATATCTTCTTTAAAAGTATCGTAGGCAGTGCACAAAACCACGGGAAGATCATAGAATCGATTCCGGATATCCTGCAAAAGATCCAGGCCATTGTAATCGACCATCTTGATATCCAGCACGACCAGATCAGGTTTTTCCTCTTCAATTTTTTCCATGAGGAGGTAACCACTCTCCGCCGTGATCACATCATAACCGGCATCGCTTAACTCCTCGGAATAGAGATAACGAATATGTTCTTCATCATCTACAATTAATATCTTCGCCATTATATCCCCTCCCTTAAGGTCAGAAATCATTCGCTCCCAAACATCCCATGTACCACAAACCCCTCGGGTATGCAATCCGTAACGAACAGGGCAATGGTTCACGGTTTGCGGTCCACAACTCTTTTAATCTTGAACCGATAACCGCAAGCCGTGAACGCCTGCCGAAAAAGACCATCTGGTCAGTACGGGTAGAAACCCCTTCCTGTCTTCCTGCCAAGCCATCCGGCATCCACATATTTCCGCAAGAGTGGACAGGCCCGGTATTTGCTGTCTCCAAGTCCTTTATGCAACACATCCATAATCGCCAGACAGGTGTCCAGCCCGATCAGATCCGCCAGAGCCAAAGGCCCCATGGGATGGTTCATGCCGAGCTTCATGATCTGATCAATATCTTCCGCTTTCCCGACCCCTTCAAAGAGCGCATAAACCGCCTCATTAATCATGGGCATAAGAATCCTGTTGGCCACGAATCCAGGGAAATCGTTGGCTGGAACCGGCGTCTTTCCCATCTTTATTGCAAGTTCCAGGGTCCTTTGCGAAGTCTCTTCCGAGGTAGCCAGACCATCTATAATTTCAACCAGTTTCATCATGGGAACGGGGTTCATGAAATGCATCCCGATAACCTTTTCAGGACGTTTGGTGGCCGCTGCGATCTTGGTAATGGAAATGGATGAAGTGTTTGAAGACAGGATCGTTTCTTCCTTGCAAAATCCGTCTAGATCTCCAAATATTTTCAGCTTCAGATTTTCATTTTCCGTGGCGGCTTCCACAACAAAATCGGTCTTGATCATATCCTCGAGAGAGGTCGTTCCCTCTATCCTTCCCAGAATGGCCTTCTGTTCCTCCTCGCTGATTTTCTCTTTTTTCACAAGCCTTCCAAGACTTTTATCTATGGTCGAAAAACCTCTCTCCACGAATGCATCTTGAATATCGTGCATAATCACGGACAATCCACTGGCTGCTGCAACCTGGGCAATTCCCGATCCCATCTGACCCGAACCGACAACGCCAATCACTTTGATCTCCATCCTCTTCATTCCTCCTGTAATTTTTTAAAGTCTCATCGAAAGTAGCATGGAAACCCGATTTTTCACAAGACAAAACTTCAGGGCAGTTCTCTCCACCAATTTGTTGACTATAAAGAAGACCTGGGTTAGGTTTCCGGGCAAAATACCTTTAAGGACAAACGCCATGCAAACAAAGTTCTTCCTCGTTGACAAGCTGATTCTTGCAATCTATTTTCTGGGGGTCGTTCTTTTTGGAGCCTATTTTCGAAAAAGGAGCAACACCCCTTCGGCCTTCATGGTTGCCGATGGAAGATTGCCCGGATGGGCCGTAGGTCTATCCATACTGGGCACTTTCGTCAGCAGCATCACTTTCCTTGCCTATCCCGGTCAATCTTATAACGCCAACTGGGATGTCTTCCTGTTCTCTCTGACGCTTCCGCTTGCGGCCCTTGCAGCATCGAGGTATTTCATTCCGCTTTACAGAACAAAGGTAAAGGTATCTGCCTACGAATATCTGGAACAGCGATTCGGGGCCTGGGCACGCATTTATGGAAGCGTCAGCTTCATGCTTGGTTCCCTGGCCCGCATGGGAATGATTCTTTTCCTGGTGTCGCTTGTGCTGCACCAACTGACGGGATGGTCGTACATCACCATCATCGCCGTCACCGGAATAGGAGTCACCGTTTACACGGTCATCGGCGGCATCGAAGCCGTGATCTGGACCGATGTGATCCAGGTTATCATTCTGCTATTGGGCGCCATTGTCTCGGTCGTCATTATGATCGCCGGAATGCCCGATGGACCGGGGCAGATCTTCCGCATCGCGGCGGAACACCACAAATTCAGCCTGGGATCCTGGAAACCGGATTTGATAAATCCCACGGCCTGGGTGGTCGTCCTTTACGGAATCATGGAAAATCTTCGGAATTTCGGGGTGGACCAGAACTACGTCCAAAGATATCAGACTACGCGATCAAAAAAAGAGGCCATCCGATCCGTATGGATGGCCGCAATTGCCTATATCCCGGTATCAGCGCTCTTTCTCTTCATAGGCACAGCGCTTTTCGCCTTCTATACCCTCCATCCCGAGGCACTTCCTGCTTCCCTCCAGGGTCCTCTCACGGGGGATAAGATATACCCTTATTTCATTGTAATGGAGTTCCCCGTAGGTCTGAGGGGGGTGTTGATAGCCGCCATATTCGCTGCAGCCATGAGTAGCGTGGACTCGTCTCTGAACTGCGTCTCCACACTCACGCTCCTCGATTTTTATAAAAGATATCTGAACAAAACAGCGGATGACCGCAAGTGCCTCACCATGCTCAGGATCTTTACCGTAACCTGGGGAATGCTCGGAACGTTAACGGGCATGGCCATGATACAAGTCAAAACCGCCCTTGAAACCGGCTGGCAGTTAGCAGGTATTGCGGGAGGCGGAATCATCGGCCTTTTCCTGCTGGGGTTGACATTCAGGAAGGTAAAACGCTGGCAGGCTGTAGTGGCGGTCGCGGCAAGCATAACCAGCATTGCCTGGGCCACATTCGCACGAAATCTCCCTTTGAGGTGGCATTGGCTGGAGTGCGCCTGGAACACCAGAATGATCGGGGTGATCGGCACCGTAACCCTGCTGGCCGTCGGCTTCGGATTGTGCATGTTCACACCATCACCCCGACGCTCCTGATTCACACCCTTATAGCCCAAAACCGCTTTGATTTTTAAGACTTCTCAAGCACTACCAGGGCATCCACGGCGATTGGCCTGCTTCCCGATAAAATGACCGGATTCATGTCTATTTCTTTGATGACATCATTTTCAAGGCCGATATTTCCAACAGTAATAAGGATTTCGGCCAACTGGTCCAGATCAGCGGCCTCCATGCCTCTCACCGCCTCAAGAATCTTATGCCCCTTGATATCCTGCATCATCTCAAGCGCGTCTCGTTTTTCCAGTGGTGCAACGCGAAAAGAGATGTCTTTCAGGACCTCGGTAAAGATCCCTCCAAGTCCGAACATAACACAGGGGCCGAACTGCGGATCCCGTGTAAGCCCCACCACCAGCTCTCGCTGTCCTTTCACCATTTCCTGCACCAGAACAGCGTTGTCGCCCCCGTCCATGGCGCCCATAATTTCCGTGAAAGCCGCCCTGGCTTCCTCTATGTTTCGAATATCCACTTTGATAAGACCTTTTTCCGTCTTATGGGCGATCTCTGGAGAAGACCCTTTTAGAACTAGGGGATAACCTATTTTCCCAGCCGCTTCCACCAGGCCTTCCATATCCGTGGCAAGCATCTCTGTCGTAACCGGAATGCCGTACGTTTTCAGAAGAATCTTCGACTCATATTCTGAAAGGGTGCTTCTCCCTTCCGCTATCGCTTTTTCTAAAATATCCATTCATTTCTCCTCGGTACATTTTAATGATTTCATCCATTCGACATTCAAAATCGGTCAGGAAAGGTTGTATTTTTTGATTTTTTGGCCCAATGTCTTTCGATTGATGCCAAGGATGTCCGCTGCTTTTGCCTTTCTTCCTTTGGTCCTGCTTAAGACAAACCGGATATACTTCTTTTCGAGCTCCTCAAGGCTCAGAGGTTCTTCCGGAAACATCTGAAACTCACTCTGTCTACGGGATATGAAAGATGGCAGATCGCGAGGGCGAATCACATCCGTATCCTCCAGGATCAGAATTCTTTCTACCGTATGCTCCAGTTCTCTTACATTTCCAGGCCAGACATAATCCACGAGCATCTCCATGGCATCATCGGACACGCGCGGAACGGTTTTCTTCATTTTGTTGCTGAACTTGGCTAAAAAATGATCCAGAAGAAGAGGGATGTCTTCTTTTCTCTTTCTGAGGGGAGGAAGATTCAAAGGCACCACGCTCAACCGATAATACAGATCTTCTCTGAATGTCCCGCCCTTCACCGATTCCTCAAGGTTCTTGTTGGAAGCGGAAACGATTCGAATATCCAGCTGTATCTTCTTATGGTCTCCAACCTTGATGAATTCTCTTTCCTGGATCACCCTGAGAAGTTTTGCCTGTATTTTCAAACTCAGGTTCGCGATTTCATCAAAAAAAAAGGTCCCGTGATTGGCTAATTCGAAAAAACCGTGTTTCGTCTGATGGGCCCCGGTAAAAGACCCCTTCACATGTCCGAAAAGCTCACTCTCAAGCAGTGTCTCCACAAGAGAAGAACAATCAACAGCAACAAATTCTCTGTCTTTTCTGCGGCTGTTCTGGTGTATGGCGCGAGCAACGAGTTCCTTGCCCGTGCCGCTTTCGCCGGTAATGAGAACGGTGCTGTCCGTTGGCGCCACTTTAAGAATTTTATCAAAAATCTTCCTCATGGGAAGACTTTGGCCGATAATGACATCCTCCGTTGAACCCGTTTTCAAACCGGCATGCTTTACAGCGCCGCTGACCTCCGTCAGGGTCGCGCAGTCCGCTTTCCTGAGCGACGATTTCAGATCATCGAGGCTGAAAGGCTTTACCAGATAGTCGATAGCCCCTAACTTTATGCAGTGAACGGCATCATCAATGGTCGGATAACCGGTAATCATGATCACACCGGTTTCCGGATATTTTGAACGGATGGTTCTGAGAAGCGTGACGCCATCCATATCGGGCATCCGGATGTCAAGCAATACCAATCGGAAAGGCTGGGCATCAAGCCTTGCAAGCGCATCTTTTCCGTTTGCCGCAAGGACCGTCTCCAGGCCCTTTTTTTCAAGCACCCGCTGAATGCCTTTTCGCACAACCGCTTCGTCGTCAACGATGAGGACGGCTCCCGTTATTCCGGAATCCTTCATGGCATTTCCATCTCTCAAATAATCGCAGGAAGCAGAATCTTGAAAGTAGTACCTTTATTCACCATACTCTCCACCCCTATGGTCCCGTTGAGAGCTTCGATAATGCCCTTCACAATGGAGAGGCCCAGTCCGGTGCCGGTGACATCCCTTGTCCTTGGGTTCTTTACGCGGTAAAATTTTTCAAAGATCTTGGGCAGTTCCTCGGAAGAAATCCCTATACCGTTGTCTTGGACCCTGATTTCCACATAGGCTCCGCGAGTTTCGGCTGTTACGGAAACATGCCCCCCTTCCGGTGAGTAGTTAATGGCATTGCTGATCAGGTTGTTCAATATCTCTTCCATATTTTTCGGATCTGCCTGTATAAGACGTAGATCCCTGTGGGAGCACGTGAGTTCTATCCCTTTGCTTTCCGCCCTGGGCGTCATAAGCGCAATGATATCATTTATAATTTCCCCTACATCCGTGGGAACGAGATGCTGCACAAATTTTCCGGCGTCAATCTTTGCCACATCCAGCAAATCGTTGATAAGGGCCAGAAGGGAGTCAATCTTATTCGTCCCTTTTTTGATAAACTCCAACTGCTTATCTCCCAATGGGCCGGCCAATCCCTCCAGCATGACCGTATTGAGCTGCCGGATGGAAACGAGTGGACTGCGGAGCTCGTGTGCAACCATATTTACGAAGTCCGATTTCATATTGTCAAGCTGCTTGAACGCGGTAATGTCCTCCAATACCGTCACGGTGCCTGCATAGGCATTATCGGGACCCGGCGCAGAAGAGGAAATTGCCCTCAGCACGCTCTCGCCCACATGAACTTCCTGTGAAATCAATTCGTCGGCGCCCGTATCTCCCTTTTGGATTTGCAGAAGCGTGTTTATGAGGGATTCATCATGAATAACACTGGAAATGGGCGTTGGTTCATTCAAAGGAACAGAGATATTCATAAGCCTCAGAAACGCCGAGTTATGCAGAACCACTTCCAGATTACGGTTGGTGACCAATATCCCGGTTGCCATTCGGTTGATAATGGTCTTCAGCCGGCTTTTTTCAAGGGCCAGGTCGTATAGGTTTCGAGCATTCTGTTCCTCAAGCTCTCTCGTCTTTTTTCCAAGAAGAATTTTATCGGCGGCCCTTCTGATGGTCATGAGAAACTGATCAATCTGAAACGGCTTGGTGATGAAATCGTAGGCTCCATTCTTCATGCATTCAACGGCCGTATCCACCGTACCGTGGCCCGTTATGATGATCACGGGAATTTGCGGATACTCCACGGCCACCTTTTCCAGCACCTCCTCCCCTCCCATTACGGGCATTTTCAGGTCAAGAAGAATGATATCCACTTTCCCCCCGGCCAGGACAGCCAATGCTTCTTTCCCGTTTTCAGCCGCATCGATCTCATACCCTTTGCCTGTGAGCACTCTGTTGCAGCCGTCCCTGACGACCTTCTCGTCATCCACCACCAGAATTCGTAATTTTTCAGTCATATATCCGTCCTTATTCATCCATTCCAACAAAAACAGGATCTTCGCGGTGTGATTCAACGGCATCAATAGGCAGTTCAATGATGAACGTCGTCCCACCCCCTTCCGGACACTCGAACCTCAGGGTCCCTCCATGGAGATTGACAATATTCTGAGAAATACTCAAGCCAAGGCCGGTTCCCTTTCCCACAGGTTTTGTGGTATAGAAAATATCGAAAATCTTATCCTGCAAGGCGGCTGGAATTCCCGGTCCGGTATCGGATATCTTCACAACGATGCGCGAATCCTTGGATTCAAACGACGTGGAGATGGTCAGTTTCCCCTTTGAACCCATGGCATCCGCCGCGTTAATAAAAAGATTCGTAAAAACTTGCTGCAATTGCCCCATATCTCCAACAATCATGGGCAAACCGGCTTCCATTTCTTTTATGACCAGAATATCATGAAAGGCCGCCTGCTTCATGAGGAGGCTCAGACATTTATTGATCAGATCCTCAAGGCTGAAAGATGTCGCCTTTCCCACGGATTGCCTACTGAATTCCAGTAGTTCAGCGACGATTTTCTTGCATCGTAAGGTCTGTTCGATGACTTGCTCCACATCACTGAGCAGTTCCGGTTGATCCTGAAGATTCTCTTTTAGCAGCTCTGAATAGATAAGAACGCCGGCCAGCGGGTTATTTATCTCATGGGCGACTCCGGCCGCCATCCTTCCTACGGAGCCTATTTTTTCCGACTGGACAAGTTGAAGATGGGCTTCTTCAAGTTCCTGTCTCATCTTGAGAGTCTCTCTCATATCCGTAAAAACACCCACGCTGCCGATTTCTTGTCCATCGATTGTAACGATGGAAGCCGAAAGCACCACTGGAATTTCCTCACCGCTTTTCGTGGAAATACTCATGCTGGTTGCATTCAACTTTCCCACGGGACCGTGCTCGTCGCTCCTCATGATCTTCATATTTTTCTTGGCCACGTCCATATTGTAGAAACTGCTCATATGGCCGTCGTCCATAATCTCCCGGGCGCTGTAACCGGTAAGATTTTCCATACCCTCATTGAAGATGAGGACGTTGCCTTTTGTATCCACCACCACGATCCCATCCACCGTACTCTGGATGACATTCTGCAGAAAGATGCTGGATCTCTGCACCTTTTTTTCAAGGGCTATCCTTTGTGTAACATCCCTTGATGCCTCGATTAATTTAACGACCTCACCTTTCTCGTTAAACATGGGAGAAACGGTGATAACATCAAAATGCTCTTTGCCGTCTTTTCCAACATATTCATGGATGGTGCTGGTTGTCTCTTTCGTTTTTTTGACTTCTTCTAAATAACAAGGCCTTCCGCATTCCGCACAAGGGTTGTCAAGACCGTATCTCAACTCATAACAGTGTCTGGCCAGAGCATCTTCGACACGGAGATGGTTTTCCTGCAAAAACGTCTGATTCACCATACTCACGGTCTTGTCATCGTTCACCACCATAAGCCTGTATGGAAGGGAATCCAGAATAGCCTGGATGCTCTGTTTCGCATCGTTGTGGTTCATGAGAACTTCTTGAGACGGATGGTTCTTCCCACCTTCAAGGAAAGGGGAGAGAAAGCCCCTCGCAACCCTCCTGTCAAGGATAGAAACACCGCGCGGTCTGGTTCGCATCAAGTCTTCAAATATTTGATCTGATCCGGTCAGTTCAATGAGAAGGTTAATCCCGGGTAAAAAATAGAGCTGGTGATAATCATTGGAAGTGAAGATCCCATGTTTTTTGGCCAACACGAGACCAGGCGCCCTGGAATTCTTGTCAACCACTCCTACGATCTCCAGATTGATTCGATCCAGACCGCCTTCGCTGACAGCCACGAGGAGTTTTCTGCAGGTTTCTCCACCCCCGATTACACCGGCCCGGAAAAGACCCGGTTCGACTTTGGGAAGCGGGGCATCCTGGTGTTCCTCTGATTTGACGGGAGGGGCATATTCCTGGTTCTTCATGGCAGCGGCACCTTTATTAAGCCTGGTTCTAACCTGGGCAATTGGGATATTTTCCTACGCACAATTCTTTCAGTGTAGACCCGTCTGTGAAATCCGGTCTTTCACCTTTTGCTCCATCTCCCCCAAAATCGCCTTGAGGGCTCTCCCCGCCGAAACCGGACCGGACCCATTCCATCCAACACGCAGGGCCTCATCTCGCTTTTGCCTGAATTGTTCAACACTTTCAGCCGACCATTCCCAGGCAAACATCTTCTGAAGGACGTGGCGTTCGGGCGGGGATAAATCTCTGTCCGTATCAAAAGTCTTTCCATTCTTTAAAGAAATGATCATTCCGTCTCTCTTCACTCCAGGAATGGACTTCGCATTGCCCCTTGGTAGCGGAGGCGCTCAGGGAATGATTGAAGCATTTACGGTGGAAGTTTGACATTATGATGATTTCTTGAAGAAATTCAAGGAAAAAAGCTGCCGGGCCGGGGATTGGAGCAGGATAGGAAGGGAAAAAGGAGAGGCGAAGCGCTGGACGTTCCAATCCAATCGGCCTTCCCCAAAAAATCCGTGAAAACAATCAGGGAAGGTCTTACATTTTCAAAAGCCTGCAAGGTGTACGGAAGAAGTTTGGAGTGGTGGAGTATGGGAGAATTGCCCATCTACTGACCTGTTTTTGGAAACCACAACATGTGAGGAGAACCATTGAAAAGATTACTCAAGCGGATTTTCATCACCGCTTTATCCCTTCTGGTGCTTATTATCGCTGCCCTCCTTATTACCCCCTTCTTCATAGATGCGCAGCAGTATAGACCCGTAATAGAAAGCCGGGTATCTGATATCACGGGAAGGCCCTTTACCCTGCGAGGCATACGGCTTTCTCTCTTTCCCCGGGCAAGTCTTTCCCTCTCGGACGCCCGTCTTCAAAACCCCCCGGGTTTTGAAACAACCGATTTCCTTTCCGTGAAATTTCTTGAAGTACGCGTCGACCTTCTGCCCCTCCTTTCAAAAGAACTCCGAATCACGCGTTTTTCTCTAAAAAACCCGATTATCACGCTGGTAAGAAACCGGAGAGGCGTTGGGAATTGGGAAGGGATTGTCCGCGCCGGAAAGGAAGAACCGATACAGAGAGACAAAAAAAAGGCTCCCTCGGGAAAACCTCCTGTTGGGGGATGGTCTCTCGGCAGCCTGGCCGTGAAGACATTTACCCTGTCCGAAGGGATTTTGCTGTGGATAGACAGGATGAACGGGGAACGAAAGGAGATCAGAGATCTGGCCGTAAACGTAAAGGATCTGTCCCTGTCTGCACCCGTCCTGCTGCAATGCTCGGCTACCATCGACCAACATCCGGTGTCCCTGCATGGAACCGTGGGCCCTATCGGGAAAAATCCGGGAAAGGGGACCGTGCCCGTTGATCTCTCGGTGGGCCTCCTCAAAGAAGCGGGAATGCACATCCAGGGGAAAATCGTTGATCCGGAGGTCCTGAAGGATTTTGACCTGAGGCTTCAAATCCAGCCTTTTTCTCCGCGCAAAGTCTTTCGAACCCTGGAAAGGCCATTTCCCATAGAAACCCCGGATGTGGAGGCGCTAAACAGTGCGTCCCTGGTTTGCAGATTACAGGGAGATTCCAAAAGTCTTTCTCTGTCTGATGGATCTTTGAGCGTTGACCAAACCCGGATGAGCTTTTCTGCCAAACTGACCCATTTTTCCGGCCCTGAGATCGCGTTTGATGTGGTCCTTGACCGGCTTGATTTGGATCATTATCTACCCCGAAAGGGAAAAAAGGAACAGAATCAAGAACCGGTCGCAAACCAAAAAAAGGTTACCAACACGACCTCCTCGGAGAAAAAGTCGGATCGCAATGCCCTTCAGTCCCTGACCCTGAACGGGGCTGTGTTTGTAAAAGCGTTGAAAATAAAAGGGGCGAATCTTCAGGACGTCCAGCTGACAATTAAGGGAAAAAATGGTCTGTTTCAACTGCAACCCTTCCACATGAAACTCTACGGAGGGGAGATGACCGGGGCCGGAATCTTGAACCAGAAGGAAACCCCGTTACACGCACAGATACAGTGCAAAGCCGAAGGAATTCGAGTCGGGCCCATGATCAGGGATATTTCGGGAAAGGATTTCATGGAAGGCCTCTTCTCCATGGATGCAGGGATCGATGCGGTTGGGGACAGCAACGAGGACATCAGGAAAAGCCTCCACGGAGAGGGAGCGATCCGATTCAAAGATGGCGTGATCCGCGGCATCGATCTCCCCGCCATGCTCCAAAATCCAAACTTGACCCACGTGCTTTCGGGCGGAGCCGATAGGACCGCGCTCACCAGCTACAGCGAGATCAACATTCCCTTCACGATAGCAAACGGTATGGCGCAGACAACGAAAACCACCCTTGTCTCGCCCGTTCTTAAAGTTGAGGTGAAAGGCCATGCAGACTTGGCGGAAGAGACCCTTGATTTCAGGATAGAACCCCTGTTTCTTACCCCGATGAAAGGACAGGGAGAGGGGAAAGGACGAAAGGGGATTGCCATACCCGTTCTCGTGGGAGGAACTTTTTCTTCTCCCAGGTTCATCCCGGATCTCAACGCTATCCTCAAACAAAATTTCGGCAAAGAGGTGAAAGGGTTGCCTGAACTGCAAAAAAACCTGCTCCAAGGAGGGGGGAAAGATGGCAAAGACTCTCCAATGGACAAGATCAGAGATTTCTTGAACAAGTTGCGTTAGGAATGAAACCATGCCTTTTGAAAAAATCCGGGGAAATGCCCCCATAAGAGCTTTTCTGGAAAACGGCGTTCAAACGGGCGTATTTCCTGGCGCAGTCCTGCTGGCTGCATACCGGGATAAAACACCCGTCTTTGAAACCGCAGGTCGATACACCACGGCCTTGGATTCCCCGCCCATGGCCAAAGACACCCAGTTCGACCTGGCCTCACTGACCAAACCGTTCGCCACAACCCTGGCCGTGATGAAGCTGGTGGATTCAGGGAAGTTGAAACTGGATGAATCCCTTGGGAATCTGCTCCCCGGGATTCTTCCGGCCCCCATCGGCGCCTTGACGCCGAGGCTCCTGTTGTGCCACTCCGCGGGACTGCGAAGCTGGGCGCCTTTTTATCGGGACCTGGTCCTGTTGCCTCGGGGGGAAACCAAGATTACATTAAGAAAGCGCATTCTGGAGACCCCCATGGCGTACGTTCCCGGAAAGGGGGTACTCTACAGCGACCTGGGGTTCATGCTCCTGGAATGGATCATCGAGAGGATCTCCGGAAAAGCCATGCCCCGTTTTCTTGAGGATTATTTCTATGGTCCGCTGAATATGAAAAAGACCGGCTTTTTCGGAAGCCATCCGATCATTGGCGATGAAACGGCGCACTTTGCTCCCACGGAATGCTGCCCGTGGAGAAAACGGATCATCCAAGGAGAGGTACACGACGAAAACGCCTATTCCGTTGGTGGTCACTCCGGACACGCGGGCCTGTTCAGCCGGGCGGATGATCTTTTTGCTCTGACCGAAATGCTGGTTGACCACTATGATGGAAAGCGGGACGATTTTCTGAAGCCCGGAACCGTAAAAGCTTTCTTTTCCAAACAAAACATTGTGAAGGAGAGTACCTGGGCGCTTGGATGGGACACCCCTTCTCTCTCTAACTCAAGTGCCGGAAATTATTTTTCGGAAGAGAGTGTGGGGCACTTAGGGTTTACCGGAACTTCCGTGTGGATAGACCTTAAAAGGGGGATTACCGTAATTCTTTTGACAAACAGGGTTCACCCTTCCCGCGAAAACCTGAAAATCAGAGAATTTCGCCCTGCATTGCATAATTTGATCATGAAACACCTGTTATAAAAAATCAAAAAAGAGCCGACTTCAAAAGGAAAAATTTGAACCATGGCCTGTAAATATCATCCGGAACGCGAAAGCTATATAAGATGTGAGAAAATGGGAATCGAGTACTGCCTGGAATGCCTGGAAAACTGTGAAGCCTGCACAGCCCCGTGCGGGTACTGCAAGTTCAGACCACAGTGCATTATCTGGGAAAAATGCCGGAAGAGTCCGAAAAGATACGCCCTTGAAAAGGCGGCCAAAGGCGTCAAGGTCTCTCCGGAGTAATCCGGACGGACAAAATACGATTTTCAGAGATTGTGAATCCCTTTCATACCCATGCATTCCAGGGAGTTAGGGCTTCCAGCGCGGAACGGTTCTTTTGTCTTGACAACTTTTTGCATCACCTGCTATAGTTACTTTGTAGCTAAAAAATAGCCATAATATCGAATTCTTTTTTACTTTTCCGCAGCAAAGCGCCAACGTTGTGTATTTCATTAAAAAACCAGGAGGATAGCCGTGGACATAACACCAAAAATCAAAGAAATCGTCGGGGAGGAGAATGTATTCGACGACAGGGTTGAGTGCCTCTGTTACTCAAGAGACATGTCAGTACACCAAGGGATTCCCGATATGGTGGTCTTTGTGAGGACCACGGAACAGGTGGCAGCCATCATGAAACTTGCCCATGCCGCAAAGATTCCGGTGACGGCGAGAGGAACAGGAACAGCCACAACCGGGGCCGTCCTACCAGTCAAGGGTGGCATCCTGATGGACCTGCACCTCATGAACAAGATCCTGGAGATCAATAAAGAAGACTTTTATGCACGTCTGGAACCCGGCGTCGTATGCCTGCAGCTCAACAACCTCCTGGCCAAAGACAACCTCATGTTCCCGCCCAATCCGGGCAGCGAAGTGGTCGCCACCATAGGCGGCATGGTATCCACCAACGCCAGCGGACATCGAGCCGTAAAGTACGGGACAACAAGGGATTACATCAAAGGGCTTAAAGTGGTCCTGGCCGACGGGACCATCATCGAAACGGGAACCCGTGCGCCTAAGACATCCCTTGGCTATGATCTCACGAGGCTTTTCACCTCCGCTGAAGGCACCCTGGGAATTATCACAGAGGTCATCGCAAAACTGGAACCCAAACCGGAATACGCGGCCCTGGCCCTTGCCATTTTCGGAGACATTAATGCGGCAGGCGATGCGGTTACGGAGGTCACCACGTCAGGCATCAAACTGGCCGGATGCGAAATCATGGATAAGGCCAGTGTCAAGGTCGTCGAAAAGGCCCTGGGAAGAGATGCCAGCAAGATTGAAGCCCTCCTGATCATGGAAGGCGACGGCGTCAAGGATGTGGTGGTTCGAGACATGGAGCAGATCGGAAAGATCTGCAATAAATACGGTGTGCTCGAATTCGAATGGACCGATTCTCCGGAAAAGCGCGAAGAAATGATGCGGGCAAGGGGAGGCCTGGTCCCCACCCTTTCAAGAATCAAGCCGGGAAATCGCCTGGTGGCCATAGCTGAAGACTTCGGCGTGCCTTCCACCAAGATCCCCGAAACCATTCGCCGAGCACAGGAAATTTCCAAGAAATACAACCTGCTGATCGCCACATTCGGCCACGTGGGAGACGGAAATGTCCATACGACTTTCGTCTGCGATGTAAGGAGCAGGGATGACTGGGCTCGTCTCAAACCGGCCGCGGAGGAACTGGTCAAGACCGCCCTGGAGATGAAAGGGACGCTCAGCGCAGAACACGGCACGGGGCTGACTCGGGCCCCCCATATTGAAATGCAGCTTGGTCCGGCCATGGAGGTCATGCGGAAGATAAAAACGGCACTGGATCCCGACAACATTCTCAATCCCGGAAAAATGGGACTTGAAAAGGGAGTAAAAACCGATATCTACGACTATTTCGCCTTTCAACCTCTGATCGATAATCCGGAAGGGGTGAACTCTTTCGGCCCCCATGTCGACAACGAAATCCTTGCCTGCATTCACTGCGGATTCTGCCGTCTTGGATGTCCCACCTTCAGCGTGACGCAGAGGGAAGGACGCAACGCGAGAGGAAGAAACGCCCTGGCCTTTTATCTCTTGAACGGATCCATTGAGCCGACCAAAGAGCTGGCGGAAGCCTTCTACTCGTGCACCACATGCCAGGCATGCACCTATTTCTGCCCGGCAAGAATCAAGGTGGATGAAATCGTCGAGGGCGTTCGCACAAAACTCTACGATGCAGGGCTGACGCCTACCCCCGTGCTGGGAGTGCGGGACAATATCCTCAATACGGGCAATGTCTTTGCGAGCGCCAAGAATGATAGAATAGAGATCTATCCCCCGGCCCTTCGTGAACAGGCAAAAAAGAGCAGGCTGAAAGAAAAGGCTGAGACGGTTCTTTTCATGGGTTGCGTGCCCAGTTATCTCGACATGAAGATGGTGCCCAGTCTTATCAAACCGCTGGATGCGGCGGGCGTAGATTATACAACGCTTTCCACGGAAGAGGGTTGCTGCGGATTCCCTCTCTTTCTCATGGGCTCCAAGGAATTTGAGCCCCATGCCCGGAAGGTTATCGAAAGGCTCAAGGCAACGGGCGCAAAGGAACTGGTTACGCCCTGCGCCGGATGCTACAAGACCTTCAAGAAGATCTACAGCGAAATCGGCGATCTGGGCATGGAGGTCTACCACTCGGTGCACTATCTGGAGAAGCTGATCAAAGAGGGACGTATCAAGCTGAAGGGAGATCTCGGTAAGAAGGTCACCTACCATGATCCATGTGATCTGGGAAGGGCTTTCGGGATTTTTGAAGAACCGAGAAACATCCTCAAGGCCACACCCGGTCTGGAATTTGTAGAGATGGCAAGAAATCGTCTCCAGGCACGCTGTTGCGGGGGTGGCGGAGGTGTTCAGGCCAACAACCCGGAAATGGCCATAGACATGGGAGCCGAAAGGGTGCGCGATGCCTTGGCTGTGGGCGCTGAAATTATCGTCTCCGGTTGCGCGGCCTGTAAAGACAACCTCAAGAAGGGCGCCAAGGCCATCCCGAAGCAGGAAAGAGGAAAAATCAAGATCATGGATATCACCGAGCTGATCGCCAACCAGATGGAGTAGGGGAATTTCAATGCCTCAACAAGAAAAAATAAAACGAAAGAAAATTGAAGCCACCAACCAGTGCAAAAAACTGATGGCGGACCATTTTCTGGAGATGGACAAAGCGGTCAAGACCGGATCGCAAAAAATTGCCTGGTGCACCAGTGTGGGACCCGCGGAAATTCTGCGGGGGATGGGATTCCTGGTCTATTTTCCGGAAAACCACGGCGCCATGTTAGGAGCGACCCGGATGGCGACGGAACTGATCCCCTATGCGAACGCCTTGGGCTACTCTCCGGATATCTGCTCCTACCTCACCGCGGATGTGGGCTCCTTTCTGCAGAAAAAGACGCCGTTGACCATGGCATATCAGATTGAATCGGTCCCGAAACCGGATGTCCTGGTATTTAACACCAACCAGTGCCGTGACGTCCAGGACTGGTTTGCCTGGTATGCGCGGGAATTGCAGGCGCCCCTCCTGGGGATTCACACACACAGGGATATCGGGGATATCGGCGATTTGCAGATTAAGGATATCGCCGGTCAGATAAAGGAACTGATCCCGCCACTCGAAGAGATAAGCGGCGAAAAATTCGATATGGATCGTTTCAAGGAGGCCGTCGGATACTCGCGGCGAACGTCCGAACTCTGGAGGGCATGCCTGGAGGCATCGGCCGCTGTCCCTTCGCCATGGACATTTTTCGACACCACCATTCTCATGGGACCCGCCGTGGTCGCCAGGGGCACCAGGGAAGCCGTCGAATTTTATGAAACGCTTCTTGCCGAGCTCGAAGAACGGATCCGTGAAGGGGTGGCCGCGGTGGAAGGGGAGAAGTTCAGACTCTATTGGGAAGGAATGCCCATATGGGGGAAGCTCAGACCGCTTTCCGAACAGTTTTCTTCGCTCAAGACCTGTGTAGTCGCCTCCACGTACTGCAACAGCTGGATCTTCGATCAGTTGGATCCGGCGGAACCATTCGAGAGCATGGCGCGAGCCTACACCGAACTTTTCATCGTACGGGATGAGCCTTACAAGGAGGCCTACATCAAGAACTGTTTCGAGAAATTCCGATTTGACGGGATCCTTTTCCATGATGCCAAGACCTGTCCCAACAATTCAAACAACCGTTACGGAATGCCGGAGAGGCTCAGCAAAAAATTAGGGATACCGGTACTCACCATAAACGGGGATCTGAACGATCTGAGGTGCTATTCGGAAGAACAGGCAAAGACCAATATCGAGGCGTTCATAGAGCAGTTGGAGGAAAGATGACCGGCGGGTTGTCCCAATCCGAACACGGCGAACTTTTTGCAGGCGTGGATATTGGTTCATCGCGCACCAAGGTGGCGATATTAGACGGGCAAAAAAGGCTTATCGGGCACTGTGTGAGGAGATCCGGGACCAATTTTTCCGAAACAGCGGAAATCTGCATGGATGCGTCTTTGAAAATGGCCGGCGCCCGAAGGGAAGACGTAAGCCGCTGCGTGTCCACCGGGTATGGACGCAACAACGTGGCATTCAGCTCCATGACCAAGACGGAAATAGGGTGCCACGCCAAGGGTTGTTTTCACTATTTTCCCATGGCCATGACGATTATCGACATCGGAGGGCAAGACAACAAGATTATCAAGGTGGACGCCGAAGGCAAACGGATAAACTTCAAGATGAATCGGAAGTGCGCGGCCGGAACCGGGGCCTTTCTGGAAGAAATGGCCGTGCGCCTCAATATCCCGCTTGAAGAGATGGATCTCCTTGCCAGGCAGTCGCGGGAGATGGTCGAACTGGGAAGCTACTGCACTGTTTTCAGCGGAACGGAAGTCCTGGAAAAGATCCGACAGGGGAAGAAGGTCCCCGATATTGTAAAAGGGCTTTTCTATTCCGTCATCAAAAGGGTCATGGAAATGGATTCTCTATCGGATACGGTAGCCATGACCGGTGGAGTGGTTGCCCACAATCCCTACCTGATCAGCATGATCAAAGAAATTGTAAACAACGAGATCGTCGTTCCAGAGTACCCCCAGTTGACCGGGGCGGTGGGAGCGGCACTTTTTGCCATGGAGTTGGAAACCAAATAAGGACGGAGGAATACCAATGAACATAAGCAAATGGACGCATGCCGGCACGATTTTGAAGATGAACGCCCTGAATTATCCCGATAAACTGGGGTGGCAGGACAAAAGCAAAGGATTCACCTTTAAAGAATGGAATGATAGATCGTGCCGCTTCGCCAACGGGCTTACGGCGATGGGGGTGGGGCACAAGGACTCCTTTGCGGTGTTGGCCTACAACCGCGGGGAATGGATGGACATCTATGCGGGATGCGCCAAGGGGGGACAGATGGTCGTCCCCATCATGTTCAGACTGGCGGCGCCCGATATTGAATATATCACCGGACATTCCGAGTGCAAGGCGATCGTAGTAGAGGCGCCCTTTGTTGAATTGATCAACGGCATCCGGGACAAGCTTTCGATTCCAAAGGAAAACTACATATATCTCGGGGAAGGTCCCGCTCCGAAAGGATACGTGGGCTATGAAGAATTCCTCGCCAAGGCCTCGCCGGCAGAGCCGGATCTCATGGTGGACAGCGCCGATATCTGGTGCATCATGTACACCTCCGGGACAACGGGCCGCCCGAAAGGGGTCATGAGAACCCATGAATCCAATGTCTCCCAGTATTACCTGAACGATATCAACATGGGCGTGCGGCCTACGGACAAGGTGATGCTGGTCATGCCCATGTGCCATATCAATTCCATCTTCTACTCCTTTGCTTACACGTTGGTATCCGCGCCGGTATTTGTTTACAACATGGTGAGTTTTGATCCCGAGGACCTGCTCAAAACGATTGCGGAGTACAAGATCACCTTTACCTCCCTTGTCCCGACGCACTATATCATGCTTCTGGCCCTGCCCGATGAAATCAAGAACAACATAGACGTGTCCTCCATGAGGCAGTTGCTTATTTCTTCGGCGCCCGCAAGAAAAGATCTCAAGCTGGCCATCATGGAATACTTCAAAAATGCCGAACTCTGGGAGGCCTATGGAAGTTCCGAAGGCGGTCTGATAACCCTGCTCCGGCCCGAGGACCAGTTCAAGAAACTGGGGTCCATCGGAAAGGAAATCTTCGGGACGGACAGGATCAGGATACTCGACGAAGACAGAAACGAAGTTCCGGATGGTGAAGTGGGAGAACTTTTTTACCGGACCCCCATGCTATTCAAGCAATATCTCAAAGAACCGGAAAAGACCAAAGAAGCCTTTGTCGGAGAATGGTCTTCCGCCGGGGATATGGTAAAAAGAGACGAAGACGGATATTATACGCTTGTAGATCGGAAAGCCAATATGATTATCACCGGGGGAGAGAATGTGTATCCATCGGAGATAGAGAGCGCCGTAGGGGCCCATGAAGCTGTTCGCGACATCGCCGTCATCGGAGTTCCCGATGAGAAATGGGGAGAATCGATCAAGGCCATTATCGTACTGAATGACGGGTATGAAGAGAGCGAAGAAATGGCCAGGGAGATCATGGAGTTTACCCGGGGCAAAATGGCCGGTTTCAAACGTCCCAAGTCCGTCGATTTTGTCTCCGATGACCAGATGCCCAGGACCCCCACGGGGAAGATCCTGCACAGGATTCTGAGGGAAAAATACGGCAAGTGGAGCGATTAGGTTTCAACTTACAAAATCTTTAAAGGAGAGTAAAAGGAGAGTAACATGTTGACGAAAGCATTCATCCCTTACAAAGGATATTATTCGACCCCTTTCAGTCGGTGGCAGGGTAGCATGGCCAACGAAAACTCCATCGTCCTGGCCGGCAACACGGCCAAACGATGGCTCGCCGAAAAAAATTGGGAGACGGGGTTTCTGGATTACCTGATCCTCGGCGTCACCATCAGCCAGCTCCACCAGTTCTATTCAAGCCCCTGGGCAGCCGCCTTGATGGGTGCAGGCCATATACCGGGAATGCAGATCAGTCAGGCGTGCACCACCTCAACCACCTGCCTGTACCAGGCGGCCATGGGCGTGGAAACCGGTCTGTATAAGAACTGCTGGACCATGATGACGGACAGATGCTCCAACGGCCCTCACACCGTGTGGCCCAATCCCAATGGACCGGGAGCGGAAGTGATTTCCGAAAACTGGTTGATGGACAATTTTAACGGCGATCCCAATGTGGGTCTTAAGATGATTGAAACAGCGGAGAACGTGGCAAAAGAAGGCAATATCACCAAAGAACAGTGTGATGCCTTGACACTCAGAAGATACCAGCAATATCTGGATGCCCTCGCCAACGACAGGGAATTCCAAAAAAGATACATGTTTCCCGCCGAAGTCAGGATATCCAAGAAACAAACCAAACTGGTGGAGGAAGACGAAGGAGTAACCGCCTGCACGGAAGAGGGCCTGGGCAGACTCAGGCCGGTCGTTCCGGGTGGTGTCCTCTCTTTTGGCGCCCAGACGTTCCCGGCCGATGGAAATTGTGCGTTCCTGGTCACCTCCGAAGACAAGGCAAAAGAACTGAGCGCAGATCCTTCCATCCCCATCCGGATTCTCTCTTATGGTTTTTCCAGGACCAAACCGGGCTATATGGCCTCAGCCCCCGTCCCCGCAGCGAAGATGGCCCTCGAAAACGCAGGCCTGACCATACAGGACATAAAGGTTATCAAGACCCATAATCCGTTCGTCGTGAACGATCTCTACTTTGCCCAGCAGATGGGAATTGAGGCAGAGGGAACGGATGCCCTCGGGTTCAATAACTATGGCTGCTCCATGATCTATGGCCACCCCCAGGGTCCCACAGCCGGACGGAATATTATCGAGGGCATTGAAGAAATCGCCCTCAAGGGAGGCGGCTACCTCCTCTGGGCCGGATGCGCGGCAGGAGATACGGGCGGCGCCATGGTCCTCAAAGTGGGTTGATTCCGTCAATTGCCTGTTGACCCCATGGGTCATTCCTGATAATAAAAGGCCACCCTGAAAACCATTCGGGGTGGCCTTTTTCTTTTTAGCAATGGATGAGCGATCCATGGAAACAATTATTTTTCAATCTTTAGGCGGTCTCGGCCTCTTTCTCTTCGGCATGAAGATCATGTCCGAAGGCCTTCAAAGAGTAGCCGGGAAGAAGATGCGCCGGATCCTTCGAATGGTGTCCAACAATCGCATTGTCGGTTGTGGAGTGGGCGCCATCGTAACCAGCATTATTCAGAGCTCGAGCGCCACAACCGTCATGCTGGTCAGCTTCGTGGACGCCGGCCTGATGACTTTTGTCCAGGCAACCGGTGTTGTGCTTGGCGCAAACGTGGGAACAACCATGACGGCGCAGCTCATCGCCTTTAATATCACGGCCTATGCCCTCCCGGCAATCGCGGCGGGGGTGATTTTAAAATTTTTTCTGGGCCGTCGGAAATGGATCTATGTGGGCGATGTTCTTCTGGGATTCGGCTTGATCTTTTTCGGACTGGCCACCATGAAGGCAGGGTTCGCCCCTTTAAAACACCATCCCGATTTCATCGCTTTTTTTACCCGCTTCAATGCTGACAACATCCCCAGCATCGTGCTATGCATTATCGTAGGCACCGTCTTTACGATGATTCTCCAGAGTTCAAGTGCCACGATCGGCATCACCATGGCCCTTGCCAGCGAAGGTCTGCTTAATTTCGAAGCGAGCGTGGCACTGATTTTGGGCGATAACATCGGAACCACCATTACAGCCCAAATCGCCTGTATCGGAGCGAGCATCAATGCCCGACGAACCGCAAGGGCCCATGCCATATTCAATATTATCGGCGTCATTTTGATTGTCATGATTTTCCCTTTCTTCCTGGATTTTGTGCTGTGGTCCACCCACAGTCTCATGGAAATCGGATCTCCGGATCTTATCATTGGAGGCCAAAGGCCCAATATGGGAAGATATATTGCCAATGCACATACGGCCTTTAATCTGGTTAATGTGATTTTCTTTCTCTTCTTCCTCAAATATCTCGTAAAACTAACCGAGTGGCTGGTGCCGGAAAAGGAAGGGGAAGGACAGTTGAACGAATTGAGACAGATTAAGTATATCGACTCCAAATATATCGACACCCCTGATGTGGCCATTGCGCAGGCCAGGGCCGAAATCATCAGAATGGGACGTGCCGTGGAACAGATGTATGACGATGTGGTCTTCTCCCTCAAGGGTGGGAATCTGCAGGAATTATCCAAGTGGAGGAAACGGGAGGACACCATCGATAACCTTCAAAAGGAAATCATACAGTTTCTCGTCCAGGTGGTACAACGACCAATCACCCCGGAAGAATCGAAAGAAGTCGCGTCTTTAATGCGGATGGCCAATAACCTGGAAAGAGCAGGTGACGGAGTTGAAAATATCGCGGAATTAATTGAAGAGCTGTTGGAACAGCGTCTCACTCTCTCAGAGGGGGGTCTGCAGGATTTTGAAACAATCGCGCAGGAAGTGCGCCGGTTCCTGGAAGTCGCCGTAACCTCTATCCAAAATGAAGACAAGGGCATCATGCAGGTGGCCCAGAAACATGAGGACAGGATCGATCAGATGCGTGAGGAAATGAGAGGCAATTACATCATGCGGCTCCAAAGCGGGATGTGTACGGTTGATCCGGGACTCATTCTTGTGGACATGCTGACCGCCTTTGAGAAAATCGGGGATTTCTGTTACAACATCACACAGGCCGTTGCGGGAATCAAATAGGCATGCAATCGAAGGATGTAGAGAAAAAGACAGATACAGGTTGCAACAGATGCGGTCAATGCTGTCTTGGTTCAAGCCCCGCCCTCCAGAGGCGGGACATTCCGCTTGTGTCCAAGGGTCTGATCCCATGGTCATACCTCTATACTGTCCGCACAGGCGAACCGGTATGGAATAATATCGATGGCAAACTGGAACAGACGCAACAGGAGATCGTAAAGGTCAGGGAAAAGACAGGGAAAGCCGGCTGCCTTTTTTACAATGACGGCCAGAAGGCATGCAACATATACGATCATCGTCCCATCCAGTGCGCAGCCCAGGCCTGCTGGGACGAAACCGAATTTTTGCGGGTATATGCCGAACCCAAGGCAACCAGACAGGACATCATCCGTGACGAAAGTCTTGTAAGACTGGTTTCGGAACATGAAAAAAGATGCGCCTACACCGCGCTTGACCGATGGGTACGGAGGATTGAAACCGATGGAAGTCAAGCGATTGAGAAAATTCTCGCGCTTCTCAGATTCGACCATGATCTCCGGTTGATGGTCCCCGAAAAACTGGGGATATCTCCCGAAGAGCTTGACTTTGTCTTCGGTCGCCCGCTCATGGACATCATATCCCTGTTCGGCTTGAAACTTATAAAGGAAAAGGACGGTTCCTTTTGTCTCACCCTATCCGATTCTGACGAGGGTTCGGTCCGATATTAAACGATCTACTTTGATTATTCACTGCAGTCTCAACCTGATTCTCTATTTTCGAAGCTGTCCCCAGGCCCCCAGCCATAAAGACAATGCGATGGAACAGCCAAACACCAACATGTCGGCTGCGACCAAAAAGAACAGGCTGGTGATTTCACATCCCAGATACACCACCGCCACCGCGGCACCATTCCGATAAAACCAGAGAGCAGGCCGGCAGTGGCGGCACCGATTCCGGATATCAGGGGTATCCTGTCGACCTTATTTTTCAATGGCGGCCATACTTTTCTTATGCCATCCACGCCTTGTGCAGGTCTCCGATAAACCGCTTTAATTCATGGACTATACTATAATAAATCAAATGCTTATGTGACAATCCCCATGAAACCAGTGTTGACAAGTCTGAAGGCCACGAATATGATGGTAAGAGTCCTCAAAAAATGTTGTTGAGCATCTGCCCTGACAAATGGGGGAAACATGAAAAAAATTTTAATAGCAGACGACGATTTCACAATAGGGATGCAAATTGAAGAGATGCTCAGTGCCATAGGGTATGATGTCGTTGGACAGGCCGGATCCGGACAAGAGGCGATTGAAATGGCACGAGACCTAACGCCCGATATCATCCTCATGGATATTGTGATGCCTGGAGAGTTGAATGGCATAAAAGCGGCCGAAAAAATCAAGGCGGAACGGGATATCCCTATAGTCTTCGTTTCCGGGCATGGAGACCCGGACTTTATCCAGGAGGCAAAGAAAATAGAGCCCTATGGCTACGTCATGAAGCCTTTTGAGGAAAACGAAATAAGGGCTTTTGTTGAAATTGCGCTCCACAAACACAAGATGGAAAAGCAATTAAAACAGGCGCATGAACAGCTGGAGCGAACCAACCTTGTCTTGCAGACGGAAATGGAGGCACGGAAGAAAACTGAAAGGGCGCTAAGGGAGAGTGAAGAGCTCTACCGGGACATATTTGAAAAAAACAGCGCCATTAAGTGGTTGTTAGATCCTTCTTCCGGAGAAATTATTGATGCCAACTCCGCCGCCTGTGAATTTTACCAATATAGCCATGAGGAGATCACAAATCTGCGACTCTGGGATATCAACATAGCGGGTGAAGCTGAATTAAGAAAAGGTCTGGCCAGCGCAGGCACAGGTGAGAAATCTGAGTTTATGTTCAAGCATCGCCTGGCTTCCGGTGAGATACGGTACGTCCAGATCTACACCGGGACTTTAGAAACTGGTGGAAAGAAGCTGCTTCATTCCATTATCATTGACATCACCGATCGGATACGGGCGGAAGAGTTATTAAAACAGGCCCATGATGAGTTGGAACGACGCGTGGAAAACCGTACCGCGGAATTAGGGAAAGCAAATAAACTGTTGCGAGAAGAAAACGAAGCGCGCAAACGGTCTGAGGAAGCGCTGCGAGAGAGTGACAAGAAATTGAATGCCATCTTAGATGCCACAACGGAGACAATTGTCCTTTTCGACAGGGAAGGCATAGTCCATGCGGCTAATCAGATAGTTTGCAACAGGCTGGGGACCACGAAGAAAGAATTTATCGGAAAAAGGATGTACGACTTTTTCCCGCCGGATGTGGCTGAAAGCCGAAGACAAAAGTGGAATGAGGTTTTTGACACGGGCGAACCTGTAAGTTTTGAAGACAGCCGGAACGGTATGATATTTGCACAAAAAGCTTACCCGATCTTTGATGACCGAGGTCGGGTTGAAATGGTAACTGCCTTCGCTAACGACAAGACCGATCGCAAACAGGCAGAAGAGGCGCTGCGGGAGAGTGAGGAAAGATACCGAAACCTTGTGGAGGAGAGCTTCGATGGAATATTCATCCAGAAAGGCCCAAATATTATATTTGCAAACAAGCGGTTAAATGAAATGCTGGGATATGGGGAAGGCGAATTATTGGGTCAGAACCACTGGGTTGTATATCATCCTGATTCCCAGAAATTGACAAGAGAGCGTGGCCAGGCTCGTATGAAAGGAGAGGAAGTGGCGCCTCGTTATGAAGTCAAATTACAACGCAAAGATGGCTCCTGGTTTTACGGGGAGATCAATGCAAGGGCAATTACCTTCCCTTCTAACCAAGAGATTGGAATACAGGTCTGGATCAAAGACATCGACCTGCGCAAACACACCGAGGAGACGTTGAAGGATAGTGAAGCGTTTTTGAAAACGCTGATCGATACGATTCCGACGCCTGTTTTTTATAAGGACAGGGATGGAAAATATCTTGGATTCAACAGGGCTTTTGAGATGTTTTTTGGGGAAACAAAGGAACAGCTGATAGGCAAATCAGTATTCGACATCAATCCGCCGGAATTAGCGGAAATATATCACGCCCATGACGAGGAACTCTACAACAACGGAGGGGTGCAGCGTTACGAGTCTCAATGGAAAAATGCGCATGGCGAGCTGCGTGATTTCATCTTCAACAAAGCACTTTTTACTGACAGTAAGGGAACCGTCGCCGGACTGATTGGTACCATTACAGACATTACTGAACGGAAGCGGGCGGAAAAGGCACTGCGTAAAAGTGAGGAACGTTATCGTATCATGATGGAACAGGCGGCCGACGCCGGCTTTGTACACGATATATGAGTCGCCGAATATTGGATGTCAATCAGAAAGCATGCCGGGACCTCGGTCATTTGGTAAGGTTTCCGTGGAAAGGGAGTCTTCACGCAACACCAACGCCCGAAACGCTTTTTACGGAACATTTAAAAAAAATGGACATCCGGTTTCCTCAACCAGGCAGTAGATTCGAGGATGGGCAATACGAATCAGAAATTGATCTGAAACCTCCCCTGATAGATGTCCGCATTGCCGTGGTCCACCAGCGGGACAGCACGGTCTCGAACGTCGGCGTGGATGTAATTGAGCATGAAGCGGATGTGCTCGTTAACATACCAGTTAACACCGGCTGTGAGGTTCCTTTCCTCACCTCCCTGGATCTTACCGCTGTTCAGATCCAAATAGGAATAGCGGAGCGCCAGTTCCCAGGCCCCCAATCCAGCCCCGCAAAACCGGAAATTGTCCTTGGGCCTGACCTGGCCGAAGATGCCCTTCCTCATATCGTAGGTGCGATGTTCGCCTGTGAGAAAATAGCTGCCGTACACATAGCCGCCCCAAAACGCCGGGGCTTCCGCCTTGTCGGCATCCATGAATGTATGCACGTATTCGGCCTGAAACGATAATGGCCCCAGGACCACTGCCCATTCCGGGTCGATCATGTGCATACCGTTGCTGAAAAACGATGGGGTGCTTACCAGACGCTGGTCCGTGAGGTAGCTCTCCGGCCGGGCACTCAGCTTCAGGGATGAATCCTTGTCGGTCTCATCGCGGTCTTGATACGTGTAAGAGAGACCGATGTGCATCAGCCGCCGCCCCTTGTCCACATACCATGGAAGACCGGTAATCCGGCCGGTGAAAGCATAGCCCTCGATATGGGACACCTGATCTACGGCATTGCCAATGTTGGCAAAGGAACCGGTGACTGCGAAGGCGCCAAGCGACCACGTCATCCGATTTTTCATGGCCGTGTTCTGACACAGGGCCCCCACGTCCCGGCCGGGTGACATGGCCAGGATCGGCAGACTCCTTTCCATAAATGTCAGATTCGTGTTGCTGGTCAGCTCCTCCAATGAGAAGGGTTCCTTCATGTGGCCGGCCCTCACGTCGCCGACCACCGGGAGATTGCTCATCCCGATCCAGAAGTCCTTGATCTCCTGCTGTGGCGCAAAATCAATGTCGAACTTGATATCCACTGTCTCATAGAGAGTGGTGAACGTGGTCAGACGCAGCCTACGGAAATCCGTGTTGTAGCCCCGCAGACCTGGAAAGGACTCCTCCAGCACGCTGTCCGCCCCGATATAACCGGAATCCACTTGTACAATTCCGCCAATCTGGATCTTCAAGGCCTTTTCCGGGCTTTCCAGCTGCAGCCGGTCTTTCCAGTAGATATGGAACCCCGAAACGTCAAGATCAATCCCCCGCAGAGTCCCCTCCAAAAACCCGGGAGCATCCGGGCCGGGCCCTGAGGCCATGGCAACCCCTGCCAGAGACAGAAGCCGCAACACCGTTGAAAAGACAATAATGCTTTTCATGACATGTTGAAAAGCGGCAAACACTTGAAAGCTCCATAACGATTTGGGCAAAAGGCCTGCCAAAGTCAAACCCTCTTTGTCCGCCCGCACCGGGCGCAGGCCGTGTCGGAAAAGAATGTTTCGGCCAAAACCCTTCCGGTTCAGATTGTTAACACAGGATTGAATGCCGGACTCTTGACGGCGGTTGAGCGAAACCGGCATGCCCTAAATCAAACGTCCGTGCGGCACCATTTCAAATCGATCAACGGGGAGCAACCGTACCCCGTGAAGATTGGTTTGGCAGGCATCTGACACCCCATAAAAAAAGGGCAACCCCAAGGGTCGCCCTTCTTCTGTTCTTCAAAGACAGGGAAAGCCTAAAAAAGTCCGCTCACCTTTCCGGTTTCCGTATCCACATCGATCCGCCTGAAGGCAGGGTTGCTACCGGTGCCGGGCATCAGGCTGATGGTGCCTGCGCAGGGGCAGAGGAACTTGGCGCCGGAGTAGATCAACACGTCGCGAATAGGCAGGGTCCATCCCTTGGGCACACCCTTGAGTGTAGGATCATGGGTCAGGCTCAGATGGGTCTTGACCATCATGGTGGCAAAATCAGCATACTTGGGATCATTCTCCAGCATCTTGGCCTTGGTTTCCGCTTCCGGGCTCCAGGAGACACCGTCCGCACCATAGACTTCCTTGGCAATCTTACTAACGCGATCGCGCAGTTTCATCTCCAGAGGATAGAGAAACTCGAATTTGTTCTCTTCGTTGCACGCATCGATGACTGCGTCGGCGAACTCCAGAGCGCCGTCGCCGCCCTTTTCCCAGTGTTTGGACTCGGCACAACGAGCGCCGGCTGCCTCAGCCGCCTTGCGTACAACGGCGCACTCGGCATCCGTATCGGTGTAGAAGCGGTTGATGCAAACGACCGGATTAATACCGGCTTTGCGGATGACTCCGATCATGTGGACCATGTTCTCGCATCCCTTTTCCACCAGTGCCAGATTCTCTTTGGTATACGCTTCGTCCAGTGCAAGACCTGCAACAACTTTTGGCCCGCCACCGTGCATCTTGAGGGCGCGGATCGTGGTGGTAAGAACGGACACATGGGGCTTCAGTCCGCTGAACCGGCACTTTACATTCCAGAATTTCTCAAATCCGATATCTGCCGCAAAACCACTCTCGGTCACATGGTAATCAAACAGTTTCAGACCCACGCGGTCGGCAATGATAGAGGACTGACCCACGGCGATATTGGCAAACGGGCCGGCGTGCACCATACAGGGGTTGTACTCGGCAGTGCACATGAGGGTCGGGTTGATGGTATTGCGCATGAAAGCGGTCATGGCATTGCCCACTTCCAGGTCGCCGGTGGTGACCGGTTTGCCGCTCTTGTCAAAGGCCACGGTAATATTGTTAAGACGTGCTTTCAGGTCGGCCAGGTCCCGGATAACCGCCAGGATCGCCATACACTCGGAGCCCACGGCGATACCGAACTTGGACTGCATGGTATATCCGTCACTACGGCCCCCGATACCGATGATGATATTTCTGAGAGACTGGGCACAGAAATCCATGATCCATCCCAGCTCAACCCGGGTGGGATCAATTTCCAGGCGACGCATCCCCGTCAACCGCTTCAACTGCTCGTCGTTGTAGTTTCTCTCATGCTGCATACGGGAGGTCATGGCCACCATGGCCAGGTTGTGGGCATTCATGATATCGTTGATATCGCCGGTGAGTCCCAGGGAGAATTCGGTCATGGGAATCAAAAGCGAGTTGCCGCCGCCTGCCGCGGTTCCCTTTACGTTCATGGTGGGGCCGCCCGAAGGCTGTCTGAGAGCGCCGCCCACGTTAACGCCACGTTTCCCCAACCCTTCCATCAAACCGCAGGACGTGGTGCTCTTTCCTTCCCCAAGCGGGGTCGGCGTGATAGCGGTCACTTCGATATACTTTCCGTCAGGTTCGTCCTTCAGCCTGTCGATGATTTTCAGAAAGTCAAGCTTCGCCAGCCTTCCCATGGGCAACATTTCATCCTGCTGAAGACCCAGTTTCTCTCTCCACTCATCCGGCGTTGGCATATTCTTTTCTGCTGCTTCGGAAATCTGCCAGTCCGCCATTTCCACTGCATTATAAGCCATAGTTTGAACTCCTCCTTTGAAATAAGGGTGATATTAGGTTTGGAAAACTCTTCCTCCCCGAGGTAACCATTCAACCGATCCGACCTTTTCCCATTCGAAAATAATTTGTTTGCCTATCACAAAAAAAAGAGGCCGTCAAGCTTTGGCTTGTGAAATTCGTAACGTTCTACCATGCAGCAAAAAAATATCTCATAGGAACCGACTGAATTGCAGCGTATTCTTATTCACGGCAAAACCGGTATGTTCCTGAACCATCTCATGACTGGTTTCCTGAAAAGGGAGATATACAAGTCTCGCGGACTTCACTGAAAGCCCCATATCGGCGAGAAGAGGAAGCAATCTTTTCCTGTTTACCGCCGATGCCGCCAGCGTCACTTTGAGGGTCTGCATGGCCTCTTTCAGATCAAGTGTGACGGGATGTGTTCTTGCGGGCACAAGATCATTTTCCCCGGCAAAATCAACCTGCGACACGGTCAATCGCTTTGAAAGAGAAAGAAAAAGCTTGGGCCGAATCTTAAAGGCCGGGCTCCAGAACTCCACGCCGCTGCTTTCCCAGGCCTTCTTGATCACCTTGGGAAGATTTGTCATACGCACAAAATCGGCGTAGGATGAGAGACCATGATTTTCGGCATCAACGGACATTTTCCAGAAAGGCATGTAATAGGCATTTTTGTCCTGCCCCTGCACTACCTGAAAATCTACAGGATCCAGTTTTCCTTTGACAGCCCCCCACACCGTTTGACAGTTCTTACAGACCAGAGCGATACTGTCCCTCTCTCCCTCCAGATTCCAGCCGCATTTCGGACACAGCGTGGACAAAAACAGAAGCCTCCATCCGGAAGGGCTGTCCGCAACAGTCGCCAGGGGATCACCTTTTTCCGGAAGTCTCACGATCGGTTTATTGGTTATGGCATCAAAGAGAACCTCTTTCTCCACATATAAGGGCAAGTAAATGAGGTTTATGGCCTCTCCTATGAGGGCCCGATGAAAAACAGCATCTTCTCTCTTTTCGGGGATCTGCCTGACAACCTCTGCCAGGAGATCTGAAGAGGTAAGGAAACATTTTAAAAAGCGGCCCGGGATATCCGGGCCTGCAAATCTCATTTTGAGGGTCTGGGGCCTTAATCCAAGGGAAAAAGGAAAGTTCCGAAAAGGCGTTCCCAGGCGCGAAAAATCCACAATTCGGTAGGTTACCCCCTCAATCCGGCAGGAAAAAACGCTTCCTTTGAATCGCAGGTAGGGAACGTATACGATCTCTTTTCCTGGTGCGTTGTGCCCCATCACAAATCGAAAGAGTCCGGGACTGTAAAGAAAGTTTTTCACTCCGCAATAGGCACAGGCCACCAGCCTGTCCGTTTCTTCAAGATCCATCGGCCCGCCGCATTGGGGGCATTCCTGCTCAACCTTGAAACCTGCCATTCTCTACAATCCCTTCCAACTCACAGCCTCTCCCCGCACTGGTTGCAAAATACCGATCCGGAAAGATTCTCCGTCTTGCAATGGCTACAGATTCTGGGCGTCGGTTTTCCCCCAATTTCCACGCCGCACCTGGAACAGAAACGGGCATTGGGGGGAAGATTCTTGCCGCAGTTTTCACACTGGCTGAAAATCACCTGCTGGTGACCACAATGGGGACAGAATCGGGCGTCGCTGGAGATCGGCTGTCCGCAGTCGGGACATATCGCCGGGGGGCCACTGCTCCCGACCCGCCCTGAATTCGCACCCTGGGACAACATATTGGCGAACATGGCCGGCATCATAAATCCCATACCCATGCCCACACCGGCTCCTGCATCACCCTGATTTTCCGCCGCCTTCTCCATGGCCATGGCAGCCTTCATTTTCATTAATCCATCCAGGTCCTTAAGAATACTTAGCCTCCCTTTGTCATCAATAGCCTGCTGGACTTCCGGTGGTGGCGTTATGGAGGTTACATATAGATCCGTGAGGGCTATGCCGAAATGGCCGAGATCCTTCCGAAGGACCTCCTGCAATCCCTGCGACAGAGAGTCGTAGGTCCCGGGAAGGCTGAAGAGAGAATCCAGATTCGCGCCAAGGTAGTCGTTAAAGCGGGAAACAATCACCCGTTTCAGGTAATCCGAAATCTCCTCCGTGGTATACCGCCCCATGGTGCCCACCATGGTATTGATAAACAGAACGGGCTGTACGATCTGGATATTAAAGATCCCATACGCCCTGAGACGGATAAGCCCCAACTCCGAATCTTTGAAGGCGACAGGTTCCCGCGTGCCCCATTTCAGGTTGGGGAAGAGCTTCATGTTCGCGATGTAGGCTTCCGCTCGAAGCGGGCTCGTCATGGCCCAGGGGATGGATAGAATCTTGGTGAGAATCGGGATGTTCCCGGTCTTCAGCGTATGCCGGCCCGGCCCGAACACGTCACAGGCTTTCCCTTTATAAAACAGGATGCCGGCCTGACTATCCCGCACGATAAACTGGGCGCCGTATTTGATTTCGCCCGATCCTTTTTCCGGAATTCTGTGAACCAGTTCCTGGCCGGTTTCGTCAAACCATTCGATGACCTCAAGAAAAACAAGATTGTCAGTACCCATTTCATCCTCCAGTTTCTATTTAGAGCCAAGTTTACCGTTTTTCCATGCCCAGCACAAATGAAAAAGCCCCCCTCGTGCCATGACACTTTGTGCGCGCTGTATGAATGCAAACGTTTCACCACAGGCGAAACGATAGCTGAAAATCGCAATAGCATATTGACATTGCTTATCACACAAGTCTAATATCAACTACTCAAAATGATGGGCGCGTATCATATTCAAAAATCCTGGCAGTAATGGAGTCACAGGGTCTTTTTTGCTGCCGCATCTTGGATCGACCTTCACGGTCCGTTGATAGGTCCTTTTAGACTGGTACAAAAAATAATGCTGAGCTTTCAACGACCTCTCCGTACCAGTCTAAAAGGATCGGTGCTCCATAGGAATTAGATGCCGCAGCAAAAAAGACCCTGTGGCGGAATGGCTTTGTCGAATCCAAACATAGTACCAAGGAATTTGAATAGGATACATGGGCGCCCAACCGTATCGAATCAAACCATATTTTTTTGTGCAGGAACATAAGGAGCGACAATGACCGTCTTGAAAGGGTTATCCGTTTTTGTTTTTCTGGCCGCAATGCTCTTGATTACGGCCTGTTCCGGAGGCCTTGTCCTCCCCACACCCAAAGGGTATTCCCAACTTTGTGAGAGATACGTAAACGCCGACTCTCAAGTTTTGATAAAATCCTGGGGATATCCGGGCAGGACCTTTCAAAGCAAGGACGGCAAACAGGTGTATGTGTATGTGGAAACCAGGGATGAATACACCTTGAATCCCCTGGCCCATTCCGCACTGATTGAATATCCGCCTCGCATGGACCCCCGGAAAGCTCTGCCCGAAGCCCAGGCCAAACATGTCTACGGGCAACCCGTGGATTCCATGGATTATTGCATGACCTACTTTGAAGTGGGAAAAGACAATAAAATCCAGCAGGTTTACTGGAAGGGAGACTGCAGATCACAGGAGGCATTAGATGCTCGGGTTTTTGAAGATAAAGTAAATACGCAAAAGACGGGTGCCAATGAAAGTAAGTAATGTCATTGAAATGAGGGCCATGGACAAGGCCGCCATAGCGCGCTTCGGCATTCCCGAAGAAATCCTGATGGAAAATGCGGGCGAAGCGGTCTGTTCCGTTATTAAAAAGGAAATCGGGATCAGCGATAAGAAGTTCATCATCTTTTGCGGCCTCGGGAATAACGGTGGAGATGGCTTTGTCGTGGCAAGAAAGCTCTTTTCTAATGGCGCCCATGTAAGGGTTGTCATTTTGGGGAAAAAGAGCCGGTACAAGGGCGCGGCCGCGCTGAATCTTGACATTGTCCGTCGTCTGTCCATACCGATCCGGGAAATCGATTCCGCGGAATCCGTAAGAACCGAACTCTATCACAGCGACGTCGTTGTCGACGCCATCTTCGGAACAGGACTTGCCCGCCCCGTGGAGGGGATGTACCGGGATGTCATTGAACTCATCAACGGGAGCCGGAAACCGGTAGTGAGCGCCGATATTCCCTCCGGGATAGCGGGCGATACGGGAAGGGTAATGGGGACGTGCATACAGGCCGACTTTACCGTCACTTTCGGCCTGCCCAAACTGGGCAATATCTTCTTCCCCGGGTATGATTTCTGCGGCAAACAATACGTCACGCACATCTCTTTTCCCCCGACCCTTACCCATGATGAAAAGCTGAAAGTCGCCATATCCCCCCCTATTCCCATCCCAAAGAGAGACAGCAGCGCTCACAAGGGAAGCATGGGCCAGGCTCTGTTCATAGCAGGCGCCGGCGGCTATCTCGGCGCGCCCTATTTTTCCGCTATTTCCTTTTTAAAGGCCGGCGGCGGATATTCAAGGCTTGCAACCCCGGCATCCATCACCCCTTTTATCGCAGGGAAAGGAAGCGAGATCGTCTTTCTCCCTCAAAAAGAAACGGACGACCACACTATTGCCTTTGAAAACAAGGACCATCTCCTCCTTATCGCGCAGAAAATGGATATGGTGGTTCTCGGCCCGGGATTGTCTCTGAACGATGAAACCCAGAAACTGATCCGCGAGATAGCCGTCCATGTGGAAAAGCCTCTGCTGATTGATGGGGATGGAATTACCGCCATAAGCGAGGATCCGGATCTGCTGAAGGAGAGGAAAGGCAAAACGATTTTGACGCCCCACCTGGGAGAGATGAGTCGTTTGACGGGGTTTGAGAAAAGCTACATTGATGAAAACCGGATTGAAGTCCTGCAGCAAACATCCTCCAGACTGAATGCTGCGATTGTGCTCAAAGGCGCCCATTCCCTCATCGGGTTTCCGGATAAAACCATATTCATCAACCTTTCCGGAAACTCCGGGATGGCCACCGCAGGTTCGGGGGATGTCCTTGCAGGCATCATACCCGCCATGCTTGGTCTGGGACTGAATCTGCACGATGCCGTAGTAAAGGGGGTATTTATTCACGGTTTCGCCGGAGATCTGGCGGCCGCTGACCTTGGTGAGGACGGCATTACGGCCGGGGATATTCTTCACTACGTTCCTCTTGCCCTAAAAATAGACAGGCAGGGTCTCTCGGAAACCCTTCGCGAGAAATACCAAGGTGTCAGAATTGTTTAATCGTGTTATTTTTTCACGTGGTGTTTTTTTTCACACCCCAGCTGGGATACGGGGCTTATTTAAATGTAATAAACAGAAGAGCATTAAGTTAAAATAAGATCATGAAAAATTGGCAGGTTTTTTGCAGTAACAGTGACCGTGGTTTATCAGACTTTGCAAGGTTTCCAGGAATATTCCCCTTGAATCTGCATGGTTTTGGCTTCTCGGATGTACGTGCATCTTTTCTCCCTATAGTCTTAAACCGTTAGGAGGGAAGATTAATGCTGGAGAGAATAACGACATCCCGGGAAGCCATTTCTATTTTTGCCCCCCGATATGCAATGGTCTTCGGCTTCCCCCTTTCCTTTTGTAACTCCATCTTAACGCGTTCCCTGAAAAAACCAAGAAATGAAAGACGGCGCTAACCTTAGGAGCAGCGCATTGCATACGGAACGAACCTATCGGCAGGGAATCGTAATAAAGGATCTTTGCTCATTTCAGGTTCGCGTAAAGGAGACAGATCTCTGGATCTGTGCCGAAACCCCACTGGAAAGAGAGGCTCAGGACCTCGTACACCAGGTGAGACGTCCCATTGAAACGTACATAGCGTCCCACCCCCTTTTTCTGACTTCGCTGACCCCCCTTGCGGTAGATCCCTATGCCCCGCCCCTGATAAAAGAGATGCAACACGCCGCGGGAAAAGCCGGAGTAGGCCCCATGGCGACCGTTGCGGGCGCCATCGCCCAATCCGTTGGGGAAGGGCTTTTGGCCTTCAGTGAACAGGTCATTGTGGAAAACGGGGGAGATATTTTCCTCAAGGCAAACAGATCAATGACTGTCTCCATTTTTGCCGGAAATACCCCATTCAGCGAAAAAATCGGGATACGGATTCCTTCCGGGCGGATGCCAACGGGAATATGCTCTTCATCCGCAACGGTTGGTCATTCCCTCAGCATGGGGATAGCGGATGTGGTCTGCGTTCTTTCCCCGTCAACGGCCCTGGCGGATGCAGCCGCCACCTCTCTTGGAAACAGGGTGAAAAAAAAGGTTCATCTGAACCGTGTGAAGGAATGGGCGGAACAGATAGGGGGAATTACAGGAGGGGTTGTCATAGCGGGAGACCGCATGGCAACGTGGGGGGATCTTGAACTTGTAGCACTTTCATGAAGGAGCATCACCATGCATTCTCTAAGCGTTGCCGTTGTACAGGCCGGTTCCGTGGTCTTTGATCGCGAAAAATCGCTTGAAAAGGCCTGTTCTTTCATTGCCAGGGCCGCGGAGAAAAACGCGAAATTGGTCCTTTTTCCCGAGGCCTTTGTTCCCGGTTACCCGAAAGGCCTGGACTTTGGCGCCCGAATCGGCATGCGTCTGCCTGAAGGGCGCGAGGACTTCCGAAGATACTGGGACAGCGCCGTGGATGTCCCGGGTCCCGCTGTAAGCGCCCTGGGAAAAGCCGCCAAAGAAAATGGTGTGATGCTTGTCATCGGCGTCATTGAAAGAGATCAGGGAACCCTTTACTGCACCATTCTTTTTTTCGATCCCAATGGTCTCCTGATGGGAAAGCACCGAAAACTCATGCCGACTGCATCGGAACGCCTTGTGTGGGGTTTTGGCGATGGGTCCACGCTTCCCGTATTCGAGACGGATCTGGGAAAGATCGGCGCTGTTATATGCTGGGAGAATTACATGCCACTCCTGCGCACCTACATGTACTCCAAGGGCATCCAGATCTATTGTGCGCCGACCGCGGACGACCGGGATACGTGGCTGCCCACCATGAGACACATTGCCATGGAAGGACGATGCTTTGTACTGAGCTGCTGTCAATATCTCACCAGAGGCGACTGTCCGGAAGACTATGCCGCTCTGCAGGGAAATGACAGCAACACGGTACTCATGCGCGGCGGAAGCTGCATCATCGGACCGTTGGGACAGATTATTGCGGAACCGCATTTCGGGAGCGAAACGATCCTCACCGCGGAACTGGACATGGGGGAGATTCCGCGCGGAAAATACGATTTCGACGTCACGGGCCACTATGCCAGGCCGGACATATTCCGTCTCCGGGTAAACGACCGGCCCATGCCCCCGGTCACGGATTCCTCCAATAGCTGATCAGGAGAAACAGAGAAAGTTCACGCTGAAATTTACCGTCTACGCGTGAATCTTCTTGAGCAGCCAGGCCATGTTTTTTCCGAGGTTTTCCATGGTCTTGAGCCCTTCTTCATCGCTTTTCACATCCCCGGGATTTCGACCTATGCCGACATTCCAATAGGTTGAACCAACAATAAACATCTGGCTGTACTGAAAAAGGTGGTTGAGTGTGTCGAACGCCCGAATCGCACCTGCACGCCGCACAGCGGCAACGGCGGCACCGGCCTTGTGCGTAAAGAGCCCTCCATTGGCGGCGGAGACAAAACCGCAACGCTCGATGAGTGCCTTGATCGTCGCGGTCGCATCGGCATAATATACCGGAGTTCCAAGGACTATCCCGTCTGCAGAGATCATCTTCTCCAGATATTCATTCAGTTTGTCCTTCGTGACAGCGCACCTCTTGTCCTTGTTCTCAAAACACTTAAAACAGGCGATACACCCCTGGAGAGGGTTCCCGGCCAACTGGACAAGCTCGATATCAATTCCTTCCTTTTCAAGTTCTCCAAGGACGGTATTGAGCAATATGGCTGTATTTCCATCCTTACGACTGCTTCCATTAAAGGCTACGACTTTCATGATTTCCCTCCTGCGTGTGAATATTGAATAATAGGAAGTCTCTATAAAATTCTTCGTCCGAAAAATGATTGTAGCACAGGAAAACTTCAGAGTCTATTGCGCCTTGCCACTACTCTTGACAAGGTAGTTACGGGAAATTAAAATTGCAAATAAGGAGAAAAGACATGAAAAAGACAATCCTCACCGCCCTCATCTTTGTGTCGTCCTGGATGTTTGCCCTGAATGCCCATGCAGACATTACGAGGTGGACAATCGACAAAGCCCATTCAAGCGTCTACTTTGAAATACGGCATATTTATGCAACCGTGAGGGGAAGTTTCGATGAATATGACGGCAATCTCCAGTTTGACCCAGCCCATCTCGACGGGAGTCGCTTTGACTTTACGGTGGAGGTAGAAAGCATCAACACCAACAACGCCAAGCGGGACGAACACCTCTTATCGGGCGACTTTTTCGAAGCCAAAAAATACCCCAAAATGACCTTTAAAAGTTCGTCTATCAAACACCTTGAAGGGAATCAATACACAGTGGAAGGGACTTTGACGATCAAGGATGTGAGTCGAACCGCTACAATCCCTTTCACCTATTTCGACAGCAGGCCCAACCCGTTCAATCCCAAACAGTTGGTGGCGGGATTTGAGGCACGTCTCACCATAGACCGCATTGCGTACCATGTGGGCAGTGGAAAATTCTTTCAGATGGGTGTGCTCGGAAGAGATGTAACAGTCCTGATTACTATCGAAGCCACGCGGGACAAATAGTACCATTCCAACGCATCATATTCAAAAATCCTGGCAGTAATGAGTCACAGGGTCTTTTTTGCTGCCGCATCTTGGATCGACCTTCACGGTCCGTTGATAGGGCCTTTTAGGAATGAAATATAATCAAATATTTCTTTCTTACGGAGTCTTGGCTTTCGGCGCTTTGCTGAGCATCACAGGTGTGGCATTCGTAGCGATGTATGTCTTTGAAGCGATTGTTCTAAGGGCGGGAGAACCTGATCAGTCCCTGTTATTCTGGTATCTTCCTATCCTTTTTTTGGGACTGATCGGATTGGTAATCGGCCTGGGGACCAGCATTTGGGGAATCAAAAAACTACGAAGGATACGTCGTCGGATTCGGTTAGAAGATGCCCGACCTTAGAGCTCCGAAGCCGATCATAAATATGCCTTCCGTTCATTTCCATGTTGACTTTTTGTGGTTTCAGTGCCAAATTGAGACCATAATATCGTGCTAAATTTAAGCTAAAGGTGAACGCAATGAAAGCGGTACTTGCAAATTGTTCCGTCAGCATATCCGAATTAAAAAGGAATCCAAGCGCATTGATAGAGCAATCCGATGGACAACCCATTGCGATATTAAACCATAATCGGCCAACCGCTTATTTAATTCCGGCTGAGACGTATGAAGAACTCCTTGAGAGATTAGAAGATTATCAGCTTGGCCTCATTGTCCAGGAGAGAAAAGATGAAAAGATAAGGGCAGTCGAAGTTGATGTCGATGAGATATAAATACGTTCTCAAATTCTTACCAACCGCCCTGAAGGAATGGAAAAAGCTGGATACACCCATTCAAAACCAACTGAAGAAAAAGCTGAAAGAACGTCTGCAAAATCCTCATGTGCCTGCCGACCGACTCTACGGATTCGAAAATCACTACAAAATTACACTGAGAGCAAGCGGCTACCGTTTGGTTTATGAGGTAATGGAAAAAGAAGTGGTTGTCATGGTTATTGCTGTTGGGAGAAGAGACAAGAATCTTGTTTACAAGAAGGCCGCAAAAAGGAGGCTCAAATGACAGAATTTCAATATCAGGAGATGTTCCCCTTGGGAAAGGAATCCACCGACTACCGGCTCCTGACCAGGGATCATCTATCTGTTTCGTCCTTTGAAGGCATAGAAATCCTGAAAATAGACCCTGAAGCCCTCACCCTTATCGCGCAGGAGGCCTTCAGATATGTCTCCCATCTGCTCCGACCGGCCCACCTTTCCCAAGTGGCCGCCATTTTGAAAGATCGGAATGCGTCAAAGAACGATCGACTTGTGGCCATGGAGATGATCAAGAATGCCGTTATCTCAGCGGAGATGGAATTTCCCCTGTGCCAGGATACGGGTACGGCCATCATCATGGGAAAAAAGGGACAGCAGGTCTGGGCCGATTTCGATGAAGGGGAAGCCCTGTCAAGGGGAGTATTCAACGCCTATACGCAGAACAACCTGCGCTATTCCCAGAACGCCCCCTTGAGCATGTTTGAAGAGAAAAACACGGGTTGCAATCTGCCGGCGCAGATCGATCTTTATGCCGTCCGGGGCGCGGAGTATCGATTCCTTTTTGTGGCGAAAGGGGGCGGCTCGGCCAACAAAACCTATCTCTACCAGGAGACCAAGGCCGTACTGAATCCCGATTCCTTGAAGACCTTCATAAAGCAAAAGATGAAAACACTCGGAACAGCGGCCTGCCCACCCTATCACCTGGCGTTTGTAATCGGAGGGACATCGGCCGAACTCAATCTGAAGACCGTAAAACTTGCATCCACGGGCTACCTGGACGCCCTCCCCACCACGGGCAATGCGGGCGGCAGGGCGTTTCGAGACCTTGAACTGGAAAAACAAGTCCTGGAAATGTCCAGAGAACTGGGTATCGGAGCCCAATTCGGCGGAAAATATTTCTGCCTGGATGTCCGCGTTGTCCGTCTGCCGCGGCATGGCGCCTCCTGCCCGGTGGGCGTGGGGGTAAGCTGCAGCGCGGACCGTAACATCAAGGGAAAGATCAACCGCGACGGCATCTTCCTCGAACAACTGGAGACCGATCCATCCAAGTACCTGCCTGAAATGGGAGACCTTTTTGCAAATGCCGTTGCCATTGATCTGAACCGGTCCATGGATGATATTCGGGCCGAGCTGACAAAGTATCCGGTTTCAACTCCCCTTCTCTTGACCGGAAAGATCATCGTCGGTCGGGATATCGCCCACGCAAAAATCAAGGAACGGCTGGATCGTGGCGAGGGATTGCCCCAATACATCAAGGATCACATCATCTACTATGCCGGGCCGGCCAAGACCCCCAAAGGCTATGCATCCGGTTCATTCGGACCCACAACAGCCGCCCGCATGGACCCCTATGTACCCGTCTTTCAGGCCGAAGGCGGCTCCATGGTCATGCTGGCCAAAGGCAATCGTTCGCGGCAGGTCACCGAAGCCTGCAAGAAATACGGGGGCTTCTATTTGGGCTCCATCGGGGGACCCGCGGCCCGATTGGGGAAGGAGTGCATTACCGACGTAAAAGTGCTTGAATATCCTGAGCTTGGAATGGAGGCCGTGTTTGAAATCACGGTCAAGGACTTTCCCGCTTTTATTCTTGTTGACGACAAAGGCAACGATTTTTTTGAAAGGCTTCTATAAACGGATGAACAAATCGCCTTATCAGGACCTCCATGTATATTTCCTCAACGGGGTGCTTGAAAGGGACGGCGATGCGCCATTTGGAGATACCTATCTGGGAAACTGGGTGGAGGACGGAAATTCCTTCCTCTTTTTCTCCGAGCCCTCCGGGAATCTCGTAAATCAGGCAATCAACGCACGCCCGGGCCTTACCGTTGTGGATGAATTTTATTTTTCCTACGAAGACTGGCAGGGCGGGGATGCCGGCCCCTTGAAAATCGAGTCCGTTTCTCATCCTTCCACCCTGGGGGAAAGAACCGGCTGATAGCGACGGAACGAAAATCATTCTGGATCCGGGGGTGGTTTTCGGAAATTGCCTGCACCCCACAACCCGGCATTGCCTGGAAGCTCTGTCCCGTGTTTTCAAGACAGCCACAATGAAAAAAGTCCTTGATCTGGGGACGGGGACGGGGATTCTGGCCCTGGCGGCGGCGCGTCTCGGCGCAAGGGAAACGGTCGCCGTGGATTTGAATCCCCTGTGTGTAAAAACCACCGAAAAAAATGTGAAACTCAATGATCTGGAAAGCAGTATACAGGTCCTGGAAGGCAGGGCGGAGAGCGTTTCCTGGGAGCCTTTCGATCTGATCATCGCCAATATTCACTACGAAGTTCTGGAAAAGATCATCCTGAAAGGGGCTGAATGCGGCAGAAGGCAGAAAATTCTGTTTTCCGGGCTCATGCGCACCCAGTACCGCAATATGAAAGCAACATTAATACGACATGGGTATGCGCTCCTCGGAGAATGGGACCACCAGATGACCTGGTTCACCGTGCTGGCGGATACCGGAGGCAAAAAGAGATGGTAGCTGAGCAAGAAATCGTTCCCATAGAAAAGCTGCAGGGGTATGGGTGTTTCGCCTGTGGAACCGCCAATCCCATAGGATTGGATATGCAATTTTACCGCCATGGAGACGCCGTCTGTTCCGAAATCGTCCTATCGAAACAGTACGAAGGCTGGGAAAATATGGTCCATGGGGGCATCGTCTCGACACTGCTTGATGAGATCATGTCGTGGACGGGCATGTATTTTAAGAGATCTTTTTTGGTCACAAGAAAAATGGAACTCAAATACATTAGACCGGTTCCCGTCGAGACTCCGCTCATCGTAAGCGGAAAACTGGGCAAACCGGCACAGTACCCGAAAGTTGAAGTTTCGGGGCAGATTCGAAACAGGAACGGGAACCTGTTCGTACGGGCCGCCGGGCAATTCGCCATGGTTCCCGAGGAAAAACTGTCCACCGTATCAAAAGCATTAAAAGAAGATACACTTCGGCTCTTCAGGAATTTTTCGTAACAGCACGCCCTCAATCCTTCGAGAGGTACAGATCATGCCGCAGGACGTCGCGTTCTGAGTCAGAGAAGATCCTCCCTTCCGGATTTCTTCAACCGGTCTACCACCTTGCGAATGCCTTGGGAATGTTTCAGATCGGCCACCAGGAGACTGTCTCCCGTGTCCACCACGAGGCAGTCTTTGAGTCCCAGGCAGGCAATGGTGCGCCCTCCGCTTCCGGACACAAACGTCCCCTCACAATCGATAAAAAGGGTTTTTCCGTCACCCAGGTTGCCCGTGTCGTCCCGTTCGAAAGACCGCAGTTCATAGAGGGATTCCCACGATCCCACGTCGCTCCAGCCGCACTGGGAAGGAATCACATAGACCGGTTCCCGGGTATTTTCCATGATCCCGTAGTCAAAAGAGACCGAGGCCAGATTCCCATAAACTTTCTGAAAGACGGGTTCGAATGCATCCGTCCCCAGGGCCTTTTCCAGTTCCAGCAGACCCTCGTAAAGCTCCGGAAGCTGTCTTTCCGTCTCCCGTAAAATGGTCTCGGGGTTTGCAACGAAAATCCCGCCGTTCCAGTAATACTCTCCGCTTGCCAGATATCCCACGGCCGTCTCCAGATCGGGCTTTTCAACAAATTGCGAAACGCTGAAGACCGTGGGCTCTTCGTCGCTTCCCTGCGGATCTCCCCTTTTGATATAACCGTATCCAGTTTCCGGCCGGTTGGGAACGATTCCAATGGTGGCGATTCCTCCGTTTTTCGCAACATCCCCGGCAATCGCAAGGCTTTTCAGAAAGGCCTCCGGATCTCCGATAAAATGATCCGCCGGCAGAAAGGCCACCGGCCCGGTGCAGTCTCTGTATTTCGCGTAGATGGCCCCTAATCCGATGCACGGGGCGGTGTTTCTCCCCACCGGTTCTGCAAGCATAGATACCCCGCGCCCTTCAAAAAGCTGTTCCGCCTCCTCAAGATGCTGGTTTCCCAGAATCAGGACCATCTGTTCATCACGAATCAGGGGCAGCAAACGATCACAGGTTTCCACAATCATCGGCTCTTTGCCTGTGATGTTTAAAAACTGTTTCGGCCTTGCTTTTCTGCTTGCAGGCCAGAATCTCGTCCCCGAACCACCACACATGATTACTGCAAACATTTCATCTCCCCGCTGGATGTTTTTTGCCTCTGCGTCTTTGCGTCTGCGCGAGATCCCTAACTCCTGTAATCGGCGTTGATGGACACATATTCGTGGGTAAGATCGCAGGTGAGGATCCGATCATCAAAGCTCCCCTGACCAAGATCGATCACAAGCTTAAATTCTTTCCCCTTCATGATCTCCTTGGCCTTGCTTTCCTGTTCCGTTCCCAGGCCAAGACCACCCGATACAATCTGAACATCATCGATCCAGATGCCCACCAGCTCTTCCTTCATCTCGACATCGGCACGTCCCAGGGCGGCAAGGATCCTTCCCCAATTGGGGTCCTGCCCGTAAATGGCCGTTTTCACCAGGCTGGAATTGGCCACCGTCCTGGCAGCCGCTCCGGCATCCGCGAGAGAAGAGGCATTCTTCACCTCTACGCTCACCAGTTTGGTAGCCCCTTCTCCATCGCTCACGATCATTCGGGAGAGATCCCACAGGACCGATTTCAGACCCTCTGCAAAGACGGCCCGATCCTCTTCCGTAAGGGGATCATTTTCCGCCAGGCCGCTGGCCATCATCAGGGCCGTGTCGTTGGTGCTGGTATCCCCATCCACGGTAATCCTGTTAAACGTGGCCTCCGCACAGGTCCGCAATACCGCTTCCATGTCGATTGCGGGGATGCGGATATCGCTCAGGACAAAACAGAGCATGGTAGCCATATTGGGCATGATCATTCCCGCCCCTTTGGCGAATCCCACGATCCGGTAGGGTGTTTCCCCCACCCTGCCTTCAAAGCGACTGATCTTCGGGAAGGAATCCGTGGTCATTATCGCCTTGGCGGCCTGCGGCAGACCATCAGGGGAAAGCCCCTTCACCAGCGCCCCGACGGCGGGTTCCACCAGGGACATGTTCAGCCTCTGTCCGATCACCCCCGTGGAAGCTACAAGAACCTGGTCTGTCTCTATACCCAGGCCCAGGGCTACCAGCTCTACCGTACGGCGGGCATCCTGCAGCCCCCCTTCTCCGGTGCACGCATTTGCGTTTCCGGCGTTTACAACAATCGCCCTTGCTTTCCCATTGCGCACATGCTTCTTGGAAAGAAGAACGGGCGCCGCCTTCACCTTGTTGGTGGTGAATACCCCTGCCGCCGCACACTCCTTCTCCGCAACGATCAAGGCCATGTCCGGCACACCGCCTTTCTTGAGCCCCGCCGCTGTTGACGATACGGTAAACCCGTTTACTCTGTAATCTACTGTTTCCATGTCATTGATTCATCCCGCAACATTTTTTGTATTTTTTTCCACTTCCGCATGGACACGGCGCATTTCTCCCCACCTTTTTTTCCTTCCGCCGCACCGTTACGGGACCCGCACTATCATCTCCGTGGGACAGGTTCAGGTTCTTCTTTTTCGGCCTCATCCTCTCTTCGGGCTCGTGCCGCACGATTCTCAAACGGAAAATATGCCCCAGGGCCTCCTCTCTGATCTGCTCCAGGAATTCCGCAAACAGAGCAAAGCCTTCCTTCTGATATTCTTTGAGCGGATCCAGCTGGCCGTACCCCCTCAGGCCGATCCCCTCCTTCATATGGTCCATGGCCTGCAAGTGCGCGACCCATTTGTCGTCTATGATCTGGAGCAGGATATATCGTTCCACGTGCTCCAGCTCCTCTTTTCCGAAAAGCTTTTCTTTTTCCTCATAGGCCCCCTGCACCTGTTCTTTGATCAGATCCACCAGGCTCTCCACCTTAAGTTGGGAAAAAGCATCTTCCCCCATGTCTTTGGGACCCACCTTCACCCTGAAACCAAAATGCCTGAAGAGGTTTTCTCTCAGTTCATCCAGGTTCCAGTCTTCAGGCTCATCCTTAGGATTGAGCAAGAGGCTCGCGATACCGTCGATTTTATCGTCGATCATCTCCCTGACAATCTCCCCCACGCCTCGCGCGAACAGGATGTCCTTTCGCAGGGAGTAGACGATCTCCCTGTGTTTGTTCATCACATCATCATATTCCAGGAGATTTTTACGGATGTCGAAGTTGTGCGCTTCCACCTTCTTTTGGGCGTTTTCAATCCCCCGGGAGATCAGCTTGTGTTCGATCGGCTCCCCTTCCTCCATCCCGAAACGCTCCATAATGGACGAAATCCGATCGGACCCGAAGATCCGGAGAAGATCATCCTCAAGGGAGAGATAAAAACGGGAAGACCCGGGATCTCCCTGCCGCCCGGCACGGCCCCTGAGCTGATTGTCCACACGACGACTTTCATGCCTTTCCGTGCCGAGGATATGCAATCCCCCCGCTTCGCGGACCCCTTCTCCGAGGACGATGTCCGTACCTCTACCGGCCATGTTGGTGGAAATGGTCACCGTCTTGGATTGACCGGCTTTGGCGATGATTTCCGCCTCTCTCTGGTGATGTTTGGCATTCAACACCGAATGCGGCACGCCCGCACGCTTAAGCATCTCACTCAACATCTCCGATTTTTCAATGGAAATGGTTCCCACAAGCACGGGCTGTCCCTTTTCGTAGAGGTCCTTTATCTCCTCCACAACTGCTATGAATTTTTCCCTTTCCGTCTTGTAGATCACGTCTGAAAAATCTTTTCGGATCATGGGTTGGTTGGTGGGGATCACCATCACTTCGAGTTTGTAAATATTCTGGAATTCCGCCGCTTCCGTGTCGGCCGTACCGGTCATCCCGGCCAGTTTTTCATACATTCGGAAGAAGTTCTGGAAGGTAATGGTAGCAAGCGTCTGGTTTTCCCCCGCAACCTTCACCCCCTCTTTCGCTTCCACAGCCTGGTGGAGGCCATCGCTCCATCGCCTGCCGGCCATCATTCTACCGGTAAATTCGTCCACGATAACGATCTGGTTATCCTTGATCACATAATGAACATCTTTTTCAAAGAGCCAGTAGGCCTTGATGAGCTGCTGGGTAGCGTGAATCAGGTCGGAGGTCCGGATATATTCGCTTTCAAGCTCCCGAAGTTTTTCATCTTTTTCCTGATCGGACAACTGATCGTTTTCGCGGATCACATGGCTCGCATCATCAAAGTCAATAAGCGTGAAGTGCCCCATACCTCCGGTGGAGAGAAGATCAATGCCTTTTTCCGTCAATTCGACGGTATGCCCCTTTTCGTCAATGGTGCAGTACAGCTCCTGATCCAGATCTCCCAGGATCTTCTGGGAACGCAGCATGCTCTCCGTTCTGTCAATCTGTTTCTTCAATGCCTGATTTTTTGCTACAATATCCAGAAACGAGGGATTCTTGGGATCGCCCCGCTTGATCTGCAGAAGCGTCTCAATCGTCTTTTCTTCTACCTTTTCGCCATCCAGTCCCTTTCGGGCCTCTTTCAACAGAGAGTTGATGATGGTCTCCTGCTTCCCCCTCAACCGAATGACGAGGGGCTTCACCTCATCGTAGATCTTATTTTCGCTCTGCTCCACAGGTCCGCTTATGATGAGAGGGGTCCTGGATTCATCAATCAGGATGCTGTCCACTTCGTCCACGATGGCGTAGAAATGTTCCCTTTGGACACATTCCTGGGGATCAAACTTCATGTTGTCGCGGAGGTAATCAAATCCGAACTCATTGTTCGTGCCATAGGTTATGTCGCATTCGTAGGCCTTTTTTCTCTCCGAGTCATTCATCCCATGGACAATGACCCCCACACTGAGGCCCAGAGCGTTGTAGATTGCACTCATCCAGTCCGCGTCCCTCTGCGCAAGGTAGTCGTTGACCGTGACCAGGTGAACCCCGCGACCCGTCAAGGCATTCAGATAGAGAGGGAGTGTAGCGGCAAGGGTCTTCCCCTCGCCGGTCTTCATTTCGGCAATTTTTCCGTTGTGAAGGACGATCCCTCCGATAAGCTGCACATCAAAATGCCGCATGCCCAGTTTTCTGACGGATGTCTCCCGCACCGCCGCAAAGGCCTCCGGGAGAAGATCATCCAGGGTCTCCTCACCGGCAAGACGCTCCTTAAACTCATCGGTCTTGGCGCTAAGCTGTTCGTCAGAAAGTCCCTTGAAATCCGGTTCCAGGGTGTTGATCCGCTCCACCAGCGGGCTCATTCTCTTGAGTTCCCGTTCATTTCTGCTTCCGAAAATACCTTTAATCACTTTACCAATCATATTTTTTCACCACTATTTCAATAAATAAAAGTTGGACTACGAGTCCGATAAAAGGCCGAATATACTGAAAACCTTTCATTATTCCGTCACGAGGAATGTTCAGGAACATCATAATTTACACAACCACCCCTGTCAAGAAAGGAAAACCCGAGGAACGGGCATCTGAATCCAATCACCTTACAACGTCCTTGACAATCCCATAAAAGTCGGGAAGAATTCGCCGGCGAGAAAAAACAGGAGGAGAAAAACAGATGAAAGATGATAGAGGTCAATATTACCATCCTTTTCCGCAAAACAAGAAGGTTCGGATGTATGTAGTCAAACAAGGGGAGGAAATCTGCTTCAGGTTATGGAACTCCGACGATCCCAAGTTGTGGGAAGAGCACGGTTGGATACCATACGAAGCCATTAAACAGGCCCAGGCCATGTATGAAAAGAAAAATACTTTTGATCCGGTAATGGCCTATGATATTGCCATTGCAACTGAATTATTGAAGGAATAAGCAAGGCGCGCCAATCCCACACTCTGCGGGACTACAAAGGAGATCATGGTCATTTTAGCCGAGGCGATCTGCTCCCCCATCTCCCTGGGCTCCGGATTGGTGATGTGGGAACCGCAGCTTGAGGCTTTGGAACATCGCTGTCAGGCGGTGCGACGTGATATGCGCAGCCACGGGGAAAGCGATGCGCCGGAAGGATGAAGCGGGAACATTAGCATTTTCCGACAAAACAGATATTGAGGGAGTTCTGTGCGAATGAATTCGCACCTACCGGTACATTTCACGCTTGGAAATGCGTTGTAGGTTCGTATTCATCCGCACATTCGAAATGCTCTCATCACATTATGCAGCTGAAGCCGGCGCCTACCCTTTTCACAGCTCCATAACCTTCATTCCGAGATCTCAATCGTCTCATGGTCTATCCCTGATCTTCCGCCGCGGCTTCAGCCGCATAACCCCAAAATTCCTCGCCTGAACCCACGACAGCTAGATTTTTAGGATCTCAGATGCAAATGTCGTAAACGGAAGCACCCTCGTTCGACTGTCTTTTACTTCATAGTCCCTGGCGCCCCGGTGCACCTGGAAAAAGGCAGGAATCTCGGTTCTCGACGCGAAGTAGGAAATATGTCTGCTGACATCTCTTTCCCCGGTTTTGCTCTCCACCGCGAACAGGGGCTGCCTGTTTTTTAAAACGACAAAATCCACCTCCCGTTTGTCCTTGTCCCTCAGATAACAGAGCGACATGTCATCGCCCTGGGTGTCCTCGATAAAATGACAGTATTTCAATAGATTGGAGGCCACCATATTTTCAAAGCGAGCGCCGGTCGATCTGCACAGGGACCAGTCCCACAGATAAAGTTTTCTGTCCTTTTTTAGTGAACGAATTTTTCCGGAGCCATAGGGGCGAAGCAGAAAGCAATAATAGAGATTTTCAAAAATCTTCACCCACCTGTCTACCGCCTCGTGAGATGCGGAAAGATCTTCTCTGAGAGAATTGATGGAAAGCAGCGACCCTACTTTTTCCTGCAACAGGATCGAAAGAACCTCCAGCTGACTGATTTCCTTTACCTGTTCCAGCGTCACAATATCCTCTTTGACAACCCTTGCAAGCCTTTCTCTCTGCCACCGTTTCCACCCGGTTTCGGAGTGGCTTAGAAAAGGCTCGGGAAAACCGCCAAACTGAAGAAGCGAATCAAGATCGCCGGAAGTCGGTAAGGTGTTAATCTCATATAACGAAAAGGGGTGCAGCCGATAGTAATGATACCTCCCCTGAAGCGAATCGCCGCCCTTTCGGTAATAATCGAGGCGCGCGGACCCGGTTATCAAGAAAGAAGTCGAGGATTTATGCTTGTCGTAAAGACCTTTCACCAGATTTCGCCATTCCTTGTATTTGTGAATTTCATCCATAACGATGAGGGGTTGATTTGAAGGAAACTTGCCCCCGAGTATGTCCTTTTTGTCCTCGAAGTAGTCCCAGTTCAAGTACGCAGGATGGGTTTCATCTCCTTGAAGAATGGCAAAGGCCAAAGTCGTTTTTCCCACCTGCCTCGGTCCTCCCACAAATACCATCTTTTTTCGCAAATCATTCTTGATATGCGGCATCGAATAACGTTCCATAACGGACCTATCCAGTTAAGAATGAGAATATTTTCTGGTCAACCCAATTATAATCATGTTAATTTTCCGGTCAACCATAGAATTCACCGAAACATTCATCAACAGCATTTAATATGGGAGTTATGGGGACAGGTTTATTATTCCGATCAACCTCGTCATTTCCACATGGGCCGTCACAGAAAAGAAACCGGCAAATTTTGCATTTGCAAGCATTCTTCCCATGGTATCGGCCATTTGGTATGATGCCCGTCCAGCCTTATATTGGAAGCCTCCAGACGGAAAAATAACTCATTTTTTTCCGTGTCTTTTCGTGTGGGTCTGTGACTAAGAAAGGTTTTGTCCCGAAGGTATAGACGAGATTTTAGCCGAAGCCGTGGAAGTTGCCAAGAAAACCACCGCCAAGAAACGTAAAGCCGAAAGCAATGTATAGGATCATCTTAGACACGAATGTTTTTATAAACGCTGTTCTAAAAAAGCAAAGGGACCCAGGAGATACTATTGCTTTGGCCAAAGAGAAGAAGGTAAGAAGGTTGTTCTTCTTAACTCCGTCAAATGAAGCAGCAAAAATACCAACGAACCCAATTCCCATTACGCGATTTCGATGCATATCCCGCGGTAGGTGTGGATTCATCCGCACAACGGCTCCTCCAATGCCATCATAGCAGGCTAGCCCCTATCCATCGCATTCGTCATTTCTTCCCTCCTCACTACGCCTGCGATGTCTAATCTTATGATTATCTATAATAATAAGGCTATAAGGCCATTCCGAAGGTGGAACAGATGAGAGCAGTCTTTGAAATGCCCTTTGCGTTTGTTCAATGGTCGTTGGCCATACACGTAAGCGATTCACACCACAGTGAGCGCCCAATGGATACATTCTTGCGTCTGCAAAATCTTCGTCATAAGTGCCCACAATGGCCTTGTGCTCCGTCGCCCATTTGTAAAGAAAGGCATCCGGCTTTCCAGCAAAACCAAGTTCGTTAACATGATCTATTCGCCAGCCCGGACATCTTGTACGCAGCCAGTCGGCAACAGCCACAGGAATGTTCTGGTCCAAGAGGATGTGCAATTCTTTTTCAGGCATTTACAACCTGTTGTTCGTCTACGACCATGGCGGCGTATTCTAATGCAGACTGAATGGATTCCCGGCTAAGTTCAGGATAGGCTTCCAGTATGCCTTGAATCGTGTATCCCCCTGCCACCATGCCAAGGATATTTTTGACCATAATTCGGCTGCCGCGAATAACGGGCTTTCCCGAACAGATCTCTGGATCTACCACTATGTAGTCATTCATGGTTTTTTCTCCATCTTTCTATACACTTCAGACATCGGTCTTGTCTGGAGCCAGGCAAGGACAGTAATTTTTATTGAATATTCAGGTACGTTATGCAATCGAAAAGAAGATGTCAACGGTTTGTCCCCAATGTTCAACAAGGTAGGTGCGGCTTTAGCCGCATGTGTCGGAAAGTGCGAATGTATCTTATTCAAAAACAATGGTACGAATGGAGTCACGAGGTCTTTTTTGCTGCCGCATCTTGGATAAACCTTCACCGACCCGTTCCGAGGCCCTTCTATGCTGGTACAACGAAATCCCTTGCGTTTCATCTACTTGTCAGTACCAGCATAGAAGGGCCGGTGCTGCCATAGGAATCAGATGCGGCAGCAAAAAGGACCTCGTGACGGAATGGTTTTCCGGGTCATCATTTTGCTACCAGGAAATTTGGATAGGATACGTCTGAACGAATATGATAAGGGATGGTGAATGGTTTACGCGCAAACAGATCCGCGCAACTTGTCTATGTTCTTTTTTGCCATCGCTTTGGGTTGCGAGTGCCATGCATAACAGCCAAGATTACAATGAATTCCTTTTCCATTCGATAAAAGATGCCAAAGGGAAAACGATGGATCAAAGCACGGTGTGTGTCACGATGAACCAAAGGATACAGTCCGGGGGTTTCCAAGATCATTTTATAAGCTTTTTCAACTTCATCGAGGAATTCATGCCCCAGGCCTTTACGTTGTTTCTCATACCACAACGCCGCTTCTTCAATGTCAACTTCCGCCTCTGGTCGGATGTACAGCCTCATAATTACAGTCGCTTCCGAATAGTAGCTATCACTTCGCCTGCTTCACGACCTTTATGCCCGTCTGACAGGTAGGCATCCAAACGTCGATCAATTTCGATTTTTTGTTCATCGGTCAAATGCAAAATCTTCTGATCTGCGGCAATGCTGTCCCATATATCCTCGACAAGCTGTAATCTATCATTTATTGAAAGATGCAGGATGTTACTGGTAATCATGATTTATTTCTCCTTTCTGGTCAAAATATCTGGCAACTGAACGTCATAGCTCATCCCAGGCTTCCTTCCAGGGTTTTGTTCTGCCCGCCCTGACATCATCCAACCCTTTTTTAACGAGCTTTTTGAATTCCGAGGATTGAGAAAGAATCCTGCTTTCTCTGTGGTCTTCAACTTCGTCTATGATGGAAAGCATCTTTTTGTATTCTTTTATCGGGAGGATAACGGCAGTTGGGTTTCCTTTCTCGTCGACGATATATTGTTCATTGGCCGAAGTAGCCATGACGAAACTCTTCTTTCTAACGACTGCGTGATAAGAACGGTGATAAAGTGAGGAGATAAGAAATCGTTTATTTGATGTAGAAATATAGCGAAAACGGTCTTTTCTGTCAATATTTTAGCGTCACCGGTCTCTGTCTATTTCATTGCTATTCATCCATTCTTTCAATGTTCGCAATTTCCAATAGATAGCATTGATCGAGCAGCAAAAACGCGCAAAATTCACAAAGGCTTGAAACTGCATCCTATAAAACCAACTGCTTAAGAATATTCAAAGCTCTCGAATTGACTTTACGAGACCATCAAGCCTTTGAAAGCCATGTATAGACACATGGGCAGGTGCGGATTCAACAGCAAATTCGGCATGCTCCAATTATGTTGTGCGGTTGAATCCGCACCTACAGAGAAATACCCCGCTAACAATTTTCTCTCACATACCGATCGGCCAGCTGTGCGGCTGAAGCCGCACCTACCCTTTCCACTTACCGCTTCCCGCTTCACTCGTCCCTACTACCCCCCATCTTCACGTATGTCCCCGCTTCGCCTCCACCTTGTTTCTTTGCCCTGATATCATTCGATTCAAAGACCGCCCAGGCGCCCGGTTCCACCACCACACCGAGACCGATGGTCAGGGACTCGGAACCGACGCGTTTACAGCAAGAAATTTCTGTGCGAATAAATTTACACCTACCAGCCATTCTGCTATTGGAAATCCATTGTAGGTGCGGCTTCAGCCGCACGGAGCGGGGTTAACGAGTGCCGGCATCTACGCTCCAATTTTTGACCCTCGTTTTCACACCTTCTTTTCCATTTCCGCAAAGGCTTCCAGGCTAATCCGAATACTTGCTTGTCTGGAATTTCCGGGCAGCAACACGAAATATCCGGGTTCCAGATTTGCCTTTCAATGATCCAAAAGTGGAGGGGAGGTGGTGACCCTGCGGTAAGAGCCACCTGACGATTTCATATATTTTCACTGCAGGCCAATCCTGCCGAAAACTTTCCTTAGCGTCCATTCGTCCCTCCCCATATTCTTTGTCTTTTTCCAATTCATCAAGGTTTGATGCTTAATTCCTGCATGGTCAACGAGCCTTGGAGAGCCTTGGGCGCCTCTTTCAGGGTTGTATTTTCTGTTTTAGGAACTGAAAATGATGAATCCCAGCCTCCCTGAAGGGTCAGTGATTTCACTTGATTCAGGGTGAATGGGTCCGGCGTAGATTCCCCCACTTATTTTTATCAAAGATCCCGTGACAGCGTCGTTGATTGCATTCTGGATTGAGTTGTAACAGGGATTATTGCCGCCACAACCTGCAACAGTACTAACGTAGAGTGCGGCCACATAGGGGGTGTTGAAACTGATATCATTCCCATAGGCAGTACCCACGGAATTAATGGCGTACGCTCTCACATGATAAGTGGCGCCTGCGATCAAGCCGGTTATTGAGCTATCAAAACTGCCGATACCGTTACCGTCTGTTGTTTTACCATTACTCGTGGTTGGATTGGTTGTCTTGCTCCAACAGACGCCCTTTGCAGTGATGGAAGCCCCGCCATCAGAGGTGACATTTCCTCCTGTTTGTGCAGTCGTGGGATTCATATTCGTTACTGCCTTCGTTGTAATAATGGCTTCGGTGGGGGTGGTGGAGTCAAGCTGGAAATCCTTCCCGTCACCGTTCCCCTGCGGTTACCGCTATGGCCTGTGCATTGCCGCATTCCACGACACTTAAGGGATCAGCCCACCATTCATCCAAATAGTTACCTACGTTCTCGATGTCGTAGATAATAACTTCCTGTGGGAAGCCCTTCAATAGTGTAACTCCCGTCGGTATTTATCTGGGCATATCCCGCAATGGTATCAGGAAAGCAGGGATCACCTGTATAGGCCACCACATACCCGCTTGTGATAGGTGTCGTCCCATCGCTCTCATACACGGTTCCGGATATGGCGGCGCCGGTTTCCAATTGGAAATTCTTGTCCGCTCACTACGTCTCCCGCGGTTACCGCTATAACCTGCGCATTGGCGCATTCCACGACACTTAAAGGAGCAGCCCACCATTCATTCAGATAGTTGCCTACGTCCCCGCCGGTGTGGAGATAATAGCTTCCCGTGGAGAGTCCTTCAATCGTATAAGTTCCGTCGGCATTTATCGACGCATCTCCTACAGGGAAATTAAGAGAACACGGGATCACCTGTATAGGCATAAACCTGTCCGCCTGCGATGGGTGTGGTCCCATCGCTCTCATACACGGTTCCGGATATGGCGGCGCCGGCATCCAATTGGAAATTCTTGTCCGTCTACCACATCCCCTGCGGTTACCGCTATGGCCTGCGCATTGCCGCATTCCACGACACTTAAGGGATCAGCCCACCATTCATTCAGATAGTTGCCCACCGACGTTGTCCGTGTGGAGATAATAACTTCCCGTGGAAAGCCTTTCAATCGTGTAAGTCCCGTCGGCACTTATCTGGGCAGATCCCGCCAATGGAATTAAGAAAACAGGGATCACCAGTATAGGCATACAACATATCCGCTTGTGATGGGCGTGGTCACATCACTCTCATACACGGTTCCGGATATGGTGGCGCCGGTATCCAATTGAAAATTCTTGTCTTCTACATCCTGCCCCTCGAGAACCTCTATGGTTTGCGCACTTGCGCAATCTCTGACACTTTCAGGCGATGCCCACCATTCGCTGACATAGTTTTCTTGTGTATCCGTTGTCAACCTGTAAGTCCCGGCAGGTAAGTCAATTCTATATGTCCCGGTCACAGGATCAATACTTATCTGATCCAACCATTTTAGGGATTGTCACATGATCCGGTATATGCAACGACCTGGATATTTTTTCCGGTCAGCGGCGTTACGCCATCACTTTGATACACCGTGCCGCTAATTGATCCAAGTAATGGGACATGAACATAAACAGTGGTAACGGCGGGGTTTTCCTGCCCAAGCTCGTCAACAGCGGTCACTGCGTAATAATATCCGTTACCTGGGATTACATCGGTATCCTTATAGGACTGAGATTGGATAGATACATCGGTAGGCGTCATGCCAGTGATATCGGAAAAATCAATCGCACTTCTGTATATACGATAAGAAACCACATCACCCTGACCCGCTTCGTCATATCCAAGCCATTGAACATCAACAAAAGCGCCTTCATATTCCGAATAACCATAATTTGCTGTTGTAGTGGTAATTGGAGCCGGTGGGGTTGTATCCTCGATCTTTGTTACAGTGATGCTCTGTTTGTATTTTTCTCCTGTGACAGCCGAAAAATAAAATACGTTTTCAGGATCATCCGTAATCCACACATCTCCTCTTTTTGCGCCGACAACTGCCTTGAGATCGTAAACCTGGGTCTGGCCATAGCTCCCAGAAAAATCCCCGGTAACAACCTTGATGGTAAAAGAAACATTGCTGCCCTCTCCCCCCGAATTTGAAGAATTGGTTTTTCCAGCCCATATCACGTGATCGGGTTCCGCCGTATACAGACCTGCAATCGCCGCATCTTCTGTCAAATTATTAGAAATTCCGACCTGGCAGACACAGTTCCATAAAGCACCGACCAGCCTGTCGGCATCTGCAAGACAATCCCATTCTCGGATGATCCGTCGTTCATATCCGTTGCCGTGCAAGATAATGTCAGAGTTATTACTGAACCCGTATTCGCGGTATCGGGCGCGGTGAACGTGGTAATAGTCAGTTTACATCCAATCAGAAATAGCAGGCAAAACAAGGGAACCAGAATAAAGCTAAATCGTCGCCGCATCACTTTTTTCTCCTGTTTATAAGGTTAAGAGGAATAAAAATGGTTCCAGAATCAATGAACAAAAATGAAGGATACGGATCGTTGCGTAACCGATTTAGACCATGATCATCGTTTCGGCCAGGTAGGTGCGGATTCATCCGCACGGAGCCGTGATTGTGCGGATGAATCCGCACCTACCAACGGTAACAAAAGAAAGCGGCGGTCGAAGCCGGCCGAAAGGATGATCATGGCCCAAACAGAAATGGTCTTATGGATGATCGCGTAGATTATGGAGCATGCTAAAAGGATGTCAACCCGAGATAAACATTGGTTTTTCATTAGGTTTTACCTAATGTTTTAATATGATTGTTTTGAATTATCGAAGGCTTAAGAGATAAGATTTGAGGCGGGTCTTTTTGTTTTTAATTCCAAGTTTTTCTCGAATATTGTTTCTGTGAAATTCAACGGTTGCTTTGCTTACACGCAGCTCATCAGCAATTTCCTTGGTGGTTTTGTCCGATCGGATGAGGTTTGCCACCCTGATTTCCTTCGGCGACAGGGAAAGGTACTCAAAGGTCAACCGTTTGGAGAACGGTGAAGCCATGAGCTTCAAATTGGATTCCAGCAATTGAAGATACCCCTGCGCTTCCTCATCAATGTCGCATCCTTTCATTTTTGAAATGCACGGCATGACGAGTTTATTGAGGTTCGTAAGGACCTCTTCCTCCACCTCTTCCCTGTTTTCAGATGATTTCTGGAGCATAATTTTGAGGGCGGTATTGGCCTGCTCGAGCAGGTCCGTCTTTGCTTCCAGATTCTTCTTGCTCTCCTTCAACTGATTGTATGCATTCTCCTGCCTGGTAATGTCCCTTCCGGAAAAAGCTATTTGCACAACCTGGCCTGAATGATCAAACACAGGATAAAAACAATTGTCCAAAATCATTCCGTTTCTTTCGTTCGTGAAACGGTAAGGCTTGCCGCTTATCACAACCTTGTTCATATTTTCTCTTTTTTGTCTCGGCAAGATCCGGGAGCATAAGATCAAACAGACAGATACCCACAAAATCATCAATGGCCATTCCATATCTTTTTGCTGCTATCGGATTAGCGGCCAATATTTTGCCGGAAAGGTCCATTAAGATCATGGAATCCTGTGGCGCGTTCAGCAAAGCCTGCAACTGCCGGTTTGATTCTTCAAGCTCGGCAGTTCGGTCTTTTACGCGACTCTCCATCACATCGTACGCCTGCTTCAGTTCATCCTCGATGTGCTTTTTGTGCAGGGCCAGTTCTATGGCCGCTTCAACCTGGTATGGAACAAAAGGCTTCAGAATATAGCCATGAGCTTCGACATTTTTGGCCCTTTCAACATGGGCCTTTTCCGCGTGACCGGTCATGAAAACGATAGGGACATTGACCTTGCCTTTTATTTTTTCGGCAGCGGCAATGCCGTCCATGCCTCCGGGCAGGACGATATCCATTAAGACAAGATCAGGGGATAACTCTTCGACCTTCTCAATCGCTTCCTCTCCTGAACTCAAGACACCCACGATCTCGTACCCTATCTCCTGCAAATGTTCTTCCAGTTGTGTGGCAATTATGAAATCATCATCAACGATCATGATTTTTTTCATGGTATGAACCTCAAAAAGGAAAAGAATATTATTCCCCTCTATCGTATTCCGGCTTTCAGCTTATACCAGCAAGCCTCCAATTTCTCAAGCCATGTGCGGCTTTCGCCGGCAATTCCCATGGAAGCATTTTCAATTTCCGACGAATGCGGCTAAAGCCGCACCTATACACGATGAGAATTGTACCACTATTCCAATTTGTCTTGACACGTGAACTTCCACTCTCTAAACTTTGATTCTTAAAAATCGTGTTAAACCGGGCCTGGCCGGAAAGAGTCTTTTATAAGGAGACAAAAATGAAAAAATCCCTCCGAACCCTTATGGTGTCCGTGGCCATTTTGTCTTTGTTTTTATCGATCTCTTATTCCTTTGCCGAGACTACTCCACCGGGAAAGGAGTTCTCGTTCATTCCGGGTCCGTGGACCGAAATAGACCCTGCACAGGTATACCCGGGATTCACTTACAATGGCCTTACCCCGTCCTGTGCCGCCTGCCCCCCCACCATCGACGGGGAAACCGGCGAAGAAATCACCTATGATAGCAAATTCACATTTTTCACCAGAAAGGGACGTTCCAACAACCTGGTCATCTATTTCCAAGGAGGAGGCGCCTGCTGGGATTCGGTGAATTGTCTCTATGAACACACCTACTACGAAGAGGTTCCTCCTTCCATCCTCTTTGCTTTTCCCAGGGGAATGGGGATATTCGACGGCGCCAAGCCAAGCAATCCTTTTCGAAACTGGAATTTCGTCTACATTCCCTATTGCACGGGAGACATACACTGGGGCGCCAGAGATGCGGTCTATCCCGACACATGGAACCTTTATGGCGGCGTCCCCCAGACCATAAGGCATCGGGGTTTTGTAAATTTTCAGGTGGCCTTAAAGTGGGCCGTGGACCATTTTTCGTCGCCCGGACAAATTTTCGTGGCCGGCAGCAGCGCGGGAAGTTATGGCGCCATTTTGGGCTTTCCCTACGTCAAAGAAGCATTTCCCCAATCCCGGGTATACGTCTTGGGGGATGCGGGCAACGGAGTGGTAGCCCCGGACTTCCAGACCACGGGAATGGCCAACTGGAATGTGCAGTTCCCTGCTTGGATCCCGGGCTTTGATAATCAATCCCATCCCGAAGACCTCAACCAGGCGGAGATGTACGCCCTGATCTCGGCCTACTATCCGGAAAGCAAAGTCGCCCAGTACACTACCGCCTGGGATTCCAACCAGGCCTGGTTCTACAACGTACAGCTAAACACGGAAAACCCCCAGTTGTGGGACCTGACCGATCCCGTCTGGTGCGACTGGCACACGCAGATGCTCGATTTCGTCCATTACACGGCCGCCCTGGCCCCCAACTACAGATACTATGTTGCCGCCGGGGATATTCACACCATCCTGATGGCGCCGGAATTCTACACGGAAAACTCGGCGGGGATTCCCTTTATCAACTGGGTTCAGGCGATGGTAAGCAACCCCTTCGGGTCGGAAGGTCCAACCTTGCAAGGCAGATGGATGAACCTGCAATGTCAGGATTGTGGAGATCCCGTTGAAGACTGTTCGAATCCATGACCCCTAAAAATCTAAAATCTATTGAAAAATCAATAATCAGGATTATTTTGGGCATGGCCTTTTAAAAGCGGCGCACGTTAACCGGCAGAAAGCACGGTTTGCCCTGCCTCCCAACCGAAACCTGAAAGCAAAGGAGAAGAAAATACATTTTGGAAGATGACCCTGAAAGAGATTTTTGGACCTTTCTAAAATCTCTGTTCAAGAAGAAGTCCCACATAGACGACAGCAACGACCTTAATGAAGAGATCCATGACCTCATGGATGAAGGGCAGGCCAAGGGCCTCATTTCAAACGACGAATCCCATATGGTTTACGGGGTGCTCGATCTAAAGGAAATGGACGCCCATTCCATCATGGTCCCGCGAATTGAAATCTCTTCCGCCTCTTTGGACTCCACACTCCGCCAGGTCATAGATCTGGTTACCGAATGCGGACATACCAGGATACCGATCCATAAAGACAATATCGACCAAATTATCGGGATTCTTCACTCCAAGGACCTCCTGCGGTTTTTGGGCGAAGACGGCGATTCAAAGCTTCCCCCGGAAATCCTTCGAACTCCTTTTTTTGTGCCGGGAACAAGGAAGGTCAGCGACCTTCTCAAGGATCTGCAGAGAAACAGAGAGCATCTTGCCGTCGTTACCGATGAGTACGGGGGTACGGCGGGGATTATCACCATAGAAGATATCCTGGAAGAGATTGTCGGGGAAATCATGGACGAGCACGACAACGAAACGGATCGGCTCATCCCCCTCGATGACGGGTCGTTTCTTGTTGATGCCCGATTGGAGGTGGAAAAACTGGAAGAAGCCCTCGAGATAAAACTTCCGGAGGGCGATTTCGAATCCGTCGGCGGGTTTATCATCCACCTGTTGGGCAGAATCCCCGAAGTGGGCGAAAAGATCACCTTTGACGGGATGGAGTTCACCATCCAGGAAGGGGATCAAAGGAAGATCGATAAGATTCTTTTCTCACGACACATCACTCCGGTGGCCCCGGAAACAACAGAGCCCGCAATCCCTGATTCCGGCCACGTATGACTGGATACCATGCCCATTCCTGAAAAGCGTGAAGGCCTGACTCTTCGCTCCTGTCTGCTGGCGGTATTATCGGGATTTCTGCTCACGGCGGCCTTCCCCCCCGGTTATCTTTCTTTCACGGCCTGGATCGCTTTGATTCCGCTCTTGAAGAGCATTGAAAACCGCTCCGGTTTTTCCGCTTTCAAGCTGGGGGTCATGGCAGGGCTGGTCCACTTCCTGACCCTCATCTACTGGATCATCGTTGTCCTTGACCACTACGGAAATCTGGGCTTCTTCATAAGTCTGTTGGCGCTGGTTCTATTATCCCTTTATCTCTCTTTGTTCACCGGACTTTTTTCCTGTTTGACCTCATTTCTCCAGGATTCCCGCTTTTTTGTTCCTTTTACAGCCTGTTTCTGGGTCGGTCTGGAATATGCCAAAGCCCATTTTCTGACCGGCTTCCCCTGGTGCCTGCTGGGATACAGTCAGTTCCAACACCTGCCCGTTATCCAGATCGCCGACCTTTTCGGTGTTTACGGCCTGTCTTTTCTTATCGTCATCGTAAATGTCGTTCTCTATCGCGCGCTGTTCAGCTCCCCCCGGCCTGTGGGACGAGTTCTAAAATGGGAGATTCCTCTTGCGGCAATCCTGATGGTCGGAACCCTCTCCTATGGGTACTACAGGCTGTCGAACATTTCCCTTGAAAACAACAGAACCAAAAAAATCAATGCCGCTGTCATCCAGGGAAACATCGACCAGTCTCTGAAATGGGACCCCCAGTTTCAGGCGCAAACGGTACTGACATACGAAAGGCTTACCCAATCCACCTTTTCTTTCAAGCCGCAAATCATTGTCTGGCCCGAAACATCTCTCCCTTTCTTCTTTCAAAACAACCGGGACTTTGTTCCCCTGATTTTTGCCCTGTCGAAAAAATCCGGCGCAACCCTCATATTCGGAAGTCCCGCCTTCAAGCGTACCAAGGACCATGTTGAATTTTTCAACCGCGCCTACCTGATCGAGCCCGGTTCCATGGATGTGCGACATTACGATAAAATCCATCTGGTTCCCTTCGGAGAATATGTTCCCCTGAAGAAATTCCTCCCTTTCATACACCGCCTGGTCCAGTCAGCCGGTGATTTCACCCCGGGCGCCGCCGCCTTGCCCGTGAAAAGTGACGGCGTTTCCGTTGGAATCCTTATCTGTTTTGAGGGCATTTTTCCTGAACTGGCAAGAGAGCTGTCCGCGAATGGGGCTGATCTCCTTGTAAACCTGACCAACGACGCCTGGTATGGCATGACCAGTGCTCCTTTTCAGCACCTGAGCATGGCGGTCTTTCGCTGTGTGGAGAATAGAAGACCCATGTTGCGGGCAGCCAATACAGGGATTAGCGCAGTCATCGGATCGGACGGGAGGATTCAGGGCTCAAGCGCCCTTTTCACCGAGGCCGTCCTCACGCGGACCATCTCTATCCCGTCCGGAAAGAAGAGCCTCTATACCCGGATCGGAGATAGCTTTGCCGCCGGATTGCTTCTGATCACCTTAGTGTGGATTATTTGGATTTTCTTCCGGAAGAGGAAGAATCAGATAAGCTCAGCCGCGTAGGAGAACAGGGCCGGCGCCCCGCCTGTGTGCCAGAAAAGGACTACATCGTCCTTTTTAAATTCCCCCTGTTCAATCATATGAATCAGTCCCGCCATGGCCCTTCCGGTGTAGACAGGATCAAGCAATACCCCTTCCTGCCCTGCGACAAGTTTGATGGCCCGGCGTTCCCCATCGCCTACAACGCCGTACCCCGCCCCATTAAAATCCTCACGGATAATGAATTCCGAAGGAGAAAAATCCCGGTTCATTCCCAGTTTTTGTGCCGTCTCTCCCGCAAGACCGGCAAGATGTTGATCGTAGGGAAGTTCACCCGCTTCGCCCTTGTCAATCCGAATGCCCACAAGGTCGAAAGTTTGCCCGCAGAGGGCCTTCCCCACGGCCAGGCCCGCCTGCGTTCCGCCTGAACTTGAGGCGAACACCACATGAGAAATACGTTCCCCCATCTCCTCCAACTGCACGCTGATCTCCTCCACGGCCCTTGCGTAACCGGTGGCGCCCGTGCTGTTGGACCCTCCATAGGGCACGATGCAGGGTTTGTGCCCTGCACGCCTGAGCGTCTCTGCAATCTCGGGGATCTTCTCCCCTTTGCGAAACTCTCCGGTCCAGTGGAGTACAGCGCCCAGAAGCCTGTTCAGAAGCAAGTTGCCGTTTGAGGCGGAAGGGGCCTCGCCACCCAAAACCAGGTGACACGAAAGGCCGCAGACAGCAGCAGCAGCCGCCGTCTGACGGCAATGGTTTGATTGCTCCGCGCCACCCGTAATCAGGAGATCACATCCCTGCTCCAGGGCCTCGGCGGCCAGGAATTCAAGCTTTCGGGTTTTGTTTCCTCCAAAAGCAAGACCGGTATGGTCATCCCGCTTCATCAGGATTCGGGGACCGCCGAGATAGGCGGAGAGTCGGTTGAGTTCCATTATGGGCGTAGGGAAAAAGCCCAGACTTTGGACGGGCAGACCTCGATATTTCATCACAAACTCCTTCACGGCAAAAGGGCCTATTTCCAACCTCCGATGAGGTGCAGGTGCAGATGGAAAACAAATTGGCCCCCGCCCCGTTCCACATTGTAGACCAGTTTGTAGCCGGTCTTGGCAATCCCCTGTTCCACCGCGAGTTTTTTGGCGGCGAAAACCAGGTCGGCGAGTACGGCACGATCCTCTTCTTCCAGGTCATTGATGCTTCGAATATGCTTTTTCGGCACAAGAAGGATATGTACCGGCGCATGGGGCTTGATATCGTTGAAGGCCACCAGGTTCTCTTCTTCGTAAACCAGTTTCGCCGCCGATTCCCCGCGGACAATCTGGCAGAAGATACATTCTGTTTCTTCCATTTCTTTTCCTCCTTATGGATATCGTGGAACACGCGACAGTAAACCCATGAACAGCTCACCACCATGAAGGACATGAAGAACATGAAGGGTTTAAGCGCATAAATCCCTCTTCATGGCCTTCATGGTAAAAAATTTCTTGTCACAAAATATCACCAGGCTCGTAACGTGCCGCTTCAGCATATCGTTTAAAGAGAGGCTCGGCCTTGGACCGCACCTCCTGAATCTGTGCAGGGGCATTTCCCGCAAAATGGTCGGCGTCTTCCAGGATTTTGTTGATCTGCTCCTCGGTTACGCCCGCCTCCCTGAACACTTCATCCTCGGCCAGTCTCCGGGAAAGCCGCGGCGACGTTCCCTTTTCCCGCATGGACATGGCCTCGGCCACTGCATGGCGTTTTATGGCATCATGGGCCGTTTCTCTTCCTACCCCGGCCTTGACCGCCGTCATGAGGATCTCCGTACTGGCCAAAAAGGGCAGGTATCGCTCCACCTCTTTTTGAATGATTACAGGATACGCCCCCATATTAACAAGGACCGTGAGGGTGGTCTCGCACAGGCCATCCGAGGCATACATGGCATCGGGCATCACAATCCTTCGAACCACGGAACAGGACACATCCCCTTCTTCCCACTGATCCCCGGCTAATCGGGACGCCCCGTCCGCGTACATTTTGATCAAATGGGAAAATCCGCAGATCCGTTCGCTGCTCCGCGTGTTCATCTTGTGCGGCATGGCGCTGGAGCCCACCTGTCCTTTCTTGAATCCCTCGGTCACCAGTTCATAGCCCGACATGAGACGCATTCCTTTGGCAAAGTCTTCGCAGGCCGAACCCATAAAGGCAAGATGGCTGACAAGGGCATAATCCAGGGAGCGGGGATACACCTGGCCCGTAGAATCCAGGACCTTTTCGAATCCAAGGCTTTCCGCCACCATCTGCTCCAGCAGGCGGGTTTTTTCGGAACTCCCCAGAAGGGTCAGCATGTCAAACTGGGTGCCCACCGGGCCTTTAATTCCTCGAAGAGGGTAGGTGCTCAGGAAGACCTCGAAGGCTAAAACATGAATCAGAAGTTCTTCGGCCCACATGGAAAAACGCCTTCCCAGCAGTGTGGGTTGGGCGGCCTGATGATGGGTTCGGGCCGTAAGGACAATATCCCGGTATTCCGAAGCCCTATCCAGCAGATGTCGGAGGACCGACACATACCGGCCAAGAATAATCCGGGAGGCCTTCTTAAACTGCATCTGTTCCACATTGTCGGTGAGATCCCGACTGGTCATGCCTTTGTGGATATGTTCCGCCTGGTTGGCCGCCTTCACAAAGCCCTCGATCTTGGCTTTGACATCATGTTTGGTTTCCAGCTCCCGCTGTTTGATAAAGTCCAGATCGATAACCTCTTTTGCCGCTTCATAACCCTCGATCACATCGGACGGGATCGAAAGCCCCAGTTTCTTCTGGGCCCGCATCACTGCGATCCAAAGCTCGCGTTCAGCCAGAATCCTTCCCTTCTCCGAAAAGATTTCATTGATTTCATGGCTCGCGTATCGCTGCGACAATACATTGCTGTTGGTCATGTTTTTCCTCTATCCCAATCGGGGGAAAATGTTCCGAAACAAATCCACCGTCAAAATTCTTTCACAATCGTCCGCCTCGACCGAAATATACTGTGGTGCACGGCTCCAGGAGGACCTACGTCAAGTTACGAAATACGCCAAAAACAGTATCAACAACCGACTCTTGCGTCAAGTTTATAACTATATGCAGTGCCTTACCAGTCGTAAATGATCTCCCAGTGAGCTTTAAAGGGGGAATCCAGCTCACTGTAGCGGTAGCCCAGAGTCTTCCCGGTGCCCGGACCACTGCTCGTGCCTTCCTTCCAGTATCGTAGCGAGATGGCAGGCAACAGTGGCGCTGTCCCCTCCCCTTCACCGAACGCATCCTGCGCCTCGACCCAGGTCTCCTTCTCTTCGATTACCTTCCAGACAGTGTCAAATTCTTTGCTTCTGATCCGTTCTCCCACTCGAGGGAGGCCCATACTTTCCCTCAGTTCCTTGAACCTGTAAGACGAACGTTCACCACTGTCCAGAATGCGCTCTCCCAGGATCTTGATGCCGATCGCCCCAATGGGAGCGGTAAGTAAAATGGAGAGCACCGCAATAGCCAGAATGAGCTCTCCTGAGGCCACACCTGCGGCCAGCGGCACAGCGCCAATAGCGGCCTGAACAGTGGCCTTGGGGATATAGGCCACCACACAAAAAAGTTTTTCTTTTACGCTCAGGTCTGTTCCGAAAAGGGAGACATAGGTCCCCACGCTTCTAAACAGAAGGCCCACCAGAATCACAAGCGTTCCCATCAAGCCCGCTTTCCAGGCCACTTGAATATTGACCTGGCTGCCCACCAGCACAAACAGGAGGAGTTCGGCAAACATCCAGAGCTTCTTCAGCTTTTGTGAAATAATATGGGCAATGGCTTCGGACTTTTCCAGCACCACAAAACCGATGGCCATAACACCCAGCAGACTTGCAATCGGGACCCAGTGTTCCAGTGCCTGCTCAAGCCAGGTGAGAAAGATGGCAATTCCCATGACCACGATGGTCCGCTTGGGTGGGCGCCAGTCATATTTCGTAAAAAGGAGATAAAGAATGTAGCCGGGGATCAGACCCGCCAAGATCCCGAGGACGATGCTGAGAGGAATTTCGGCAAGCTTGACCCACAGGTTTACCTCCCCTCCACCATACATGCCCAGAAAAACGGTAAAGAGAACTATAACGAACACGTCATCCACCGACGAAGCGCCCAGGATGAGGGTGGGGATGCCTTTTTTTGTGCCGCGACCCCGGTCCATGAAATCGATCATCAGAGGCACCACCACAGCAGGAGAAACGGCCCCGAGGATGGAGCCGAGAATCGCGGCTTCCAGATAGGAAACCCCCAGCAGTCTGGGCGCCACCAGTATGATGCCGGCAATCTCGAAAAGCGCCGGAACGGCGCTCATGGTCACTGCGGCCCTTCCGACACGATTAAGGGTATCACGCCGTAGTTCAAAGCCGGCCCGAAGCAGGATCACAATGAGGGCGATCTTTCGAAAATCGCCGGAGACGGTCATCATCTCCGGAGATATGAAATTCAGGAGATAGGGGCCTATGAGCACACCCACGAGCAGCATTCCCACTAAACCCGGTAGTTTCAGCTGACGAAACAGGTAGTCGCCGCACAGCCCTAAAAGAATAATCAATGCAATGCTTATAGCCATAGAAATGCCTCCTATAAAAAAAATGCCCTGTCAGGTGGCAACCTTGCAGGGCTTCTAAACAAAAAAAACCCACCGGAATTTCAGGTGGGGCAGGCGACAGACACTCCTACCCCCGATATATCGTTGAGGTAGAAGTCATCATCCCTTCAATTAGGGCGGTTCATGGCAGACTTCATTGCCGCATACTCAAGGGTTCTCACTTGATCACAGGAGGATTTCCCGTCAAGCAGTTGGTTTTCTCTAACCCACGAAGGAGATACCTTTTATCAGAGCCGATCCTTTTTTTCCATATGCCACATGTCCTTTGAAGACGTCAAGAAATATCGCAGTCACAAAGCCATATGCTATCCAAAAGCACCGGCAGGAATGGAGAGATGTATAAAGACATTCGGCTGAAGTTGTTTCATTCTAAGGAGGCAGGGTAATCGAAATAAAAACAGACTTGAAAAAATTTTCGTCAACCATTACATTGCAGGCATCGGAGAAACCATTTGCCAGGAAGGACATACGCAACATACCGGAGGAAAATCATGTACACAGAAATTATAGACACCATCGATACCATTACCGTGACGCTTGAAGAGTTGCGAGGTCATCTTTGACTTAGACGTCCAGGAAGAGGAACTGAAAAAAATCGACAAAATGATGGCAAGCAAGGATTTCTGGCAGAGAGACCAGGACCAGATTTCCCAGCTGTCCCAGGAGCGGTCCGTTCTTAAGGAGACGATCGACACCTGGCAGGCCCTGCACAACCAGGTGGAGGATGCCAAAATCATGGCGGATATGGCCAGAGAAGAAGATGATGAAACCACGCTGAAAGAGGTATTCGACGAAATTCGCCTGGCCCAAAAGAAAGTAAAGACATTGCAATTGGATTCCCTGCTCTCCGAGCCGGATGATAAGCGAAACGCCATTGTTGCCATCAATGCCGGCGCCGGAGGCACGGAGGCCCAGGACTGGGTCGAAATGCTCTTCAGGATGTACATCCGTTGGGCGGAAACCAGGGGGCTCAAATCCCAGGTTATCGACTATCTTCCCGGAGACGAGGCGGGGATAAAAAACGTCACCTTTACCATATCGGGGGCCTATGCTTACGGGAACCTGAAATCCGAGCATGGGATTCACAGAATGGTCAGAATTTCTCCCTTTGACGCCACCAAAAGGAGACATACCTCCTTTGCTTCCGTATCCGTACTGCCTGAAATTGACACGGACATCGTTATTGAAATAGATGAAAATGATCTCCGTATCGACACCTTCAGAGCCAGCGGCCCCGGAGGTCAGCATGTCAACAAAACCAGTTCCGCCATAAGAATCACCCATCTTCCGACCGGTATCGTCACCCAGTGCCAGAACGAAAAATCGCAGCACCGCAACAAAGATATGGCCATGAAGGTTCTGAAATCAAAGCTCTACGATATCGAGAGGAACAAACTCGAGCAGAAAAAGCATGACATGCACGATACAAGCAAGGATATCTCCTGGGGAAGCCAGATACGGTCCTACGTGTTCAACCCCTATCAGTTGGTAAAAGACCACCGCACGAACATGGAAACGGGCAACGTGGAAAGGGTAATGGACGGAGATATAGACGCATTCATTGACGCCTATCTGAGAAGAAAACAAAAGTAGATCGGTATCTTATTCAAGAATCCTGGCAGGAATGGAGTCACGGGGTCTTTTTTGCTGCTGCATCTTGGATAGACCTTCAACGACCGTTGAGAGGGCCTTCTATGCTGGTACAACAAAACCCCTTGCGTTTCATCCTCTTGCCCGTACCAGCATAGAAGGGCCGGTGCTGCCATAGGAATCAGATGCGGCAGCAAAAAAGACCTCGTGACGGAATGGTTTTTCCTGGTCATCACTTTGCCGCCAGGAAATTCAAAATAGGATACGTAGATCGTTCATCGGAACATACGTTCCCACGCGGAGCGTGGGAACGAGCCGTAAATTACACCCGGATTTACTCGGCGTGATAAACCACTTCAATGCTCTTGATATAGGCGTTTATGCCGGAACAGATGCCCCGGGCGATTTCTTCCTGATACTTACTGCTCAGGAGCCTATTCTTTTCGGTGGGATTGGAAAGAAATCCCACCTCCACGAGAATGGCCGGCATTTCCGCACCGATGAGCACATAGAAAGGCGCCTGCTTCACGCCAAGGTTTCTGGTTCCTCCATATCCTGCCTTGATGGCGCCGTACATGCCTGATTGGACCTTGTGGGCCAGTCTGCTCGACTCATAGATTTTTGTATTCAACATCAGGTCGTTCAGAATGGTCTGCAGATCGCTTATATTCTTTTCGGAGGTGGCATTTTCTCTCGCGGCTACCATCACGGCGCCCTTGTCCGTGGCCATATTCAGGAAGTAGGTCTCCAGTCCTTTGATATTTCTGCTTTTGTGGGCGTTTACATGAAGGGAGATGAACAGATCGGCCTTTTTCACGTTGGCAATCGCCGTCCTGCTCTCAAGCGACAGAAATTCGTCCCGATCCCTCGTGAGGAACACTTCACAGCCTAATTTCTTTTTCAGCTCTTCCGCCAGCAGTTTTGCAATGCTCAAGGTGATCGTCTTTTCCTGGAGCCCCCCACGGACATCACAACCCGGGTCCCTGCCGCCGTGTCCCGGGTCGATCACAATGCGTTTCACATTCAATCCGAGCTGTCTGGCAAGGGAGATGGTTTTGTCCGGAGCTGCCGCCTTTCTAACACCCCTTTGAACCGGCCGTTTTTTCACAACCAATTCTTTCGCTGGCTTGGAAACGGGTTCTTTCTCTGCGCCGGAAACAGATTCTTTCGCTTGAATCCGCAACCGGCTCTTCTCCGGAATCGGCAACAGGTTCATCACTCTTCTTTGTCTGCTCTTGGGAAAATCTGCGGACATCCACCACAATCCGAAACGGGTCGAAAAGATGAAAGATGTCATATCCGCCGATCTTTTCTATGTCAAGGACCACACGAACCGTATTTTTGGTGAACTGGCCGGCCCTGGCACTTTGAAGCAGATCATTCTTGATGGCCACGTCGCTGTCGATGTTCTTGGCAACATGTGCATTTTCCAGATCGATATATAACCGGCGAGGTTTCTTATTGTCCGGATCGGCTTTGAGCAGATGGTGGTCATATTTTACGGGGCCTTCGGCATCCACCACCACCCTCGTGTAGTTCGGGGTCGACCAGTACCGGATATCTTTGATCGTCACCCTTTTTGCGCCGCCCTTTGCCTGCTCCCGTGCCTCGTCTTTCACATTTCGCAACTTCACGGCCAGCGTATCGATCATCTCCTTTGCCCGCGGGCGCATATCTCCTTGAGGAAAATTCACGTCCACCTTCAGAAATTCTACATAGGCCTGGGTGGGATCATTGAGGGAGGTGTAATAGATTTCTCCTATCCTGTATTGCGCGTCATCGGCCAGGCGATCGTTCTTGTACTGATCGGCGACCTGCCGATAGTCTGCGATGGCCTCGTCAAGATCTGTCGATTTTCCGGAATACCGGTAAAGAAGGGTGTAGAGTCTGGCCTCGTTGAATAACGCTCTGGGAGCTTCTTCGCTCTTCGGGTAGGATTTGTAGACTTTTTGATAATCCTTGATGCAGGTCAACCAGTTGTGGCGATATTTTTTCTTTTTGGAGGAATTCAACAGGTCTTTTTTGGAGTGGTCGGCCTTCTCAAACAGGGCCTTAGCCCTCTCCTTGGCCGCACACACCTCGCCATGCACGCCCCCAAAAAGAAGCGTCGCAAGGATGATCCATACGATATGATACGGTTTAATCCCCATATATTTCCAAATGATTCACTGAACCATCCAACTTGCACCATCGGTCTTCAAATCCGTGGTTCCTCACTTTTCCGAATCCACATATTCCTTGAGTTTGCCCAGCTCCACCAGGGCATCGATCGGGGTCATGGAATTCACGTTAATTCCGTGAATCCAATCCCTCAGATGCGGTTCAAGAGATCCGAACAGGTTAAGTTGTACCATTTCGCCTTTAGGATGTCTCCTTCTTTCGGTTGCCAGACGGGGTCTGCCGATCTCATCTCTTTCCGCACCTTCAAGGTTGTTCAGAATCTCCTTTGCCCTCTCAATCACCCCTTCCGGGATCCCCGCTATGCGCGCCACCTGAATGCCATAGCTTCGACTGGCGCTCCCCGGGACCATCTTCCGGAGAAAAACAATTTTATCATTCCACTCCCTGACGGCTACATTGAAGTTCTTCACCCTCGTCATGGTGGCAGCCAGTTCCGTCAGTTCATGGTAGTGGGTGGCAAACAGCGTTCGCACGCCCGTTCCCTTGTGTTCGTGGAGAGATTCCGCCACTGCCCAGGCAATACTCAAACCGTCATAGGTACTGGTTCCCCTTCCAATTTCATCCAGCACCACCAGACTTTTCGGGCCGGCATGCCGCAATATATTGGCCGTTTCATTCATTTCCACCATAAATGTGCTTCGTCCCCTTGCCAGATCGTCAGACGCCCCCACCCTCGTGAAAATGCGATCCACAATGCCTATAACAGCCTTTGAAGCCGGCACAAAGCTCCCCATCTGGGCCATGAGAACCGTAAGGGCGGTCTGCCTGAGGATGGTCGATTTCCCGGCCATATTCGGTCCCGTAATGATGACGATCTGCTGGTCTTCCGCGTTCAGAGTAATGTCGTTGGGCACGAAATCTTCCTCTTTCACACTGAGCTCTACGACGGGATGCCTGCCGTCCACAATATTTAATTCCAGACTTTCGTTTATTTCAGGACAGGCATAATTATGGTCTTCGGCCGCCTCCGCAAGCCCCGCAAGCAGATCGACCGTGGATACGAGTTCGGAGGTCTCCTTTATTCGCTGATTCTCCCGCGCGATTCGCCCCCTGATTTCCTCAAACAGATGAGCCTCCAGCTCCACCCTCTTCTCTTCAGCCCCAAGAACCTGGCTTTCTCTGATCTTGAGCGCCTCCGTAATAAACCGCTCCCCATTCACAAGAGTCTGCTTCCGCACATAATCGGGGGGCGCAAGAGACAGATTGGATTTGGAGATCTCTATATAATAACCGAAAACCCGGTTAAATCCCACCTTCAGGTTGGAAATTCCTGTCCGTTCCCGTTCAGAGAGCGCGAATTTGGCAATCCAGCTTTTTCCATCGCGGCTCAGGGAGACCAGATCATCAAGCTCTTTGTTATATCCCTTCTTTATAAATCTCCCCTCTTTCATGGACAGAGGAGGTTCATCATGGATAGACGCGTCAATAAGGGCCACAACATCCTCAAGGAGATCAATTCGGGAAGCGATATTCGACAGAAGCGTACTCGTGGATTGTTCCAGCAATTGCCTGATGGAGGGCAAAATCGCAAGGGAGGCCTTGAGGGCCAGGAGATCCCGTGCGTTTGCGCGTTTCAAGCTGATTCGACCGTTTAACCGTCCCAAGTCATGGATGCCTCTCAGATTGTCCCGCATTTCAGACCTCATGAGGGGATTTTCCTTGAAGCAGGCAACCGCCGCCAATCGTTCCCTGATGGCATCAATCTTCACGAGTGGGTAGGAAATCCAGTTTTTCAGAAGACGGCTGCCCATGGGTGTGACAGTCTTATGGAGGATCTCAAAGAGGGTCCCCTTTACGGTCTGACGACTCATGGATTTGAGTAATTCCAGGTGCGTACAGGTGGATTCATCCAGCACCATGAAATCGGTCAGGTGGTAGGAGACGATCTCTCTGATATGTGCGGGGAGGCCTTTTTGCGTATCTCGCAGATAGTGAACCAGGGCGCCGGCCGCGTAAACTCCCTGCACCATGTCCTCGAGGCCGAATCCTGCCAGGGAGCTGACCCCTAATTGCTCCTTTAAAAGCCTCTCCGAACCGCGCGGATCAAAAAAATCGCCGTTGAGCTGTTCCAACCGATACGCGGAAAGCGCCTCCATCCGCGCAAGGCCGCTGTTTTCGGGAACCAGGAGTTCGGCAGGTCCTATCCTCGCAAGCTCATCCAGAAGCGGTTCAAAAGAGCGGATCTCCGTTACCCGGAATTCGCCCGTTGAAAGGTCCAGATGGGCAAGGCCGTAGGTTTCGTCGCCTTCCGACACGGAGGCCATGAAAATGTTGTCTTTGTGATCCACCTCCTGCTCATCCACCACGACGCCAGGAGTGACCACCCTGACCACTTCTCTTTTGACGATGCCTTTGCTTGCCGCGGGATCTTCCGTCTGTTCACAGACCGCGACCTTCACGCCGCTGTCCACCAGTTTTCCGATATAGGCCTTGTAAGCATGGTAGGGAATGCCGCACATGGGAATTTTTTCCCCTTTGTACGTTCCCCTCGCCGTGAGGGCAATTCCCAGGATTTTGGACGCCCGGACCGCATCATCAAAAAACATCTCATAAAAATCCCCCATGCGAAAGAATAAAACAGCATCCGGAAACGCATCCTTGATGCTCATATACTGTCTCAACATAGGGGTCATTCCGTTGCGACCTTGTTTCATCCCTTGCTCTCAACCACCGCGACCGAGGAATCCACCAGCCCGATCGTGTCCCACATATTGCACTGGGGGCACCGCCACTGTAAGTCGTCCGGCTCAAAACCGCATTGGGAGCACTGGAAACGGAGATAGGGCATATTGAGAAGGGAGAGAATTTCCGCGTAATCGGCCACAATCTCCTTTTCCTTCCCATGACTGATCAGGATCTGCCCTTTGAATCTCCTGGCCTCCCAGAAGGTGGGATCCAGTTCAAGCGCATTCTCAGCCTCTTTCAAGGCGCCTTCCACATCATTTTCGTTATAGAGATATCTCGCCAGTGCCATATGGGTAAAAGCATCCTGGTTGGATTTGGCGCATTCTTTCAAGAAATCTTCCACCGGTTTCAGGTTTTTCATTTTGGAGTAGGCCCCCTCTAATCTTCGATAGGCCAGGAAAGTGAACTGCGGAGCGATTGCCACCACCTTTTTCCATGTGGATATGGCTTTTTCATACTCTTCCTTGGCAAAGAAGAAATCCCCAAGGTGCAGATAGGCATCAACGCAACCTTTATACGTGCTTATCGCCTTTCCAAAAAAAACCTTTGCCCGGTTTAAATCCCCTTCCACCTGGCAGCTTTTCCCCTTTTCCACCAGATAATGGGCAAGAATATGGCTATAATCTTTTCGGCTTATCCTTGCGATCTTCTGTCTTGTGAGGTAGGCGTTATCCCAGTCCTTCAGCTCTTCATAGATTCGTTCCACTTCTATAAAGGTCTCCACATCATTAGGACGTTTCTGCGTCACTTGCAGAAAAGTCTTGAGCGCCCTGTTCAGGAATCCTCCTTTCCTGTAATCCTTTCCGAGATCGAGAAGCGCCCTTATTTTTATCCGCTCATCGATGTTCGGTCTCAGAATAATGTTCTGCCGGATGCGAATGGCACGATCGATATCTCCCTTTGACCGGTAAAGGTTTCCAAGTGTCACATAGGTTTCAATGGTATTAGAATTCACCTGAACCGACTTGGTGAATTCTTCTATGGCCTGATCCCGATCATCGGAGAGCAGAAACTGGATCCCTTTGAAAAAAGACTTGTCTCCGGTTTGAGCTGTAACCCCGGTTCTTTCCCTTAAACTTCGGAAATATCCCACGATGGCGACACCTATAAGGACAGCGACCAAAATCGCCAACAATATTTGAAGGGAGGGGAAATCAATAAACCATTGCCATGTGGATTGCACGGGTGAAAATTCCTCTGAAAGGGCTACTCCTGCACTTCAGCAGTCTTTTCCGGTTCCAGATCCTGTGTCGTTACCGGTAAATTCCTCAGGGAGTTCAATTCCTTTTCCTTTTCCCTGACTTCCTTGTTCAACGCCCTAATCTCTCTCTTCATGCTGATACGTTCGCCGATGCCATAAACCCACACGGCCACCACTCCCACCAAGAATGTGATAATGGCAATCAGAAATACAGGCATCCCGGTGGTTTCATGCTCGAAGAAAACCAGATGGGCCTTGAAACTGATGGGCGTTGACAATGCGGCATAATTCTGGACAGCCAGAACCACGATAATAAGCAAAAACAGGATAACCACAATCACTTTCAGATGTTTCATTCCCCGCCTCCCTAATGATTTGTAAATTCCGTAAACTCAAAAATAAAAAACAGCGATACTCCGTATCCTATTTAAATTCGCTGGTACTGTGTGTGGATTCAGCAAAGCCATTCCTTCGCAGGTTCTTTTTTGCTGCCGCATCTGACTCCATTCAGAGGATAACGCTTCAAATGGGGATAATCGTTCCCGAAACCGTCTCTCCAAATTCAAGGATTCCAATGGAATGCATCCCGGAAGAGCTGTAACCGGTAGCCGTGCCGGGGTTGAAGAAAAGAACTCCGTTTTTCATATGATTCACCGCTTTATGGGAATGACCATAGACGATTACATCAACATCGCGAAAAAGCGGCCGGATCCTCTCTTCCAGACCCTCCGATGAACCCCATCCATGAATCAGCGCGACCCGGTATTTTCCTATATTCAGCACCAGTTTGTCGGGTAAGACAGCCCTCATCTCAAGGGGATCCATATTTCCACAAACCCCGTGGAAGGAACCTCTTTCCAAGAATTTCACCACCTCCACGGAGACGATATCCCCTGCATGCAAGATCATATCCACATCGGACAGGTATTCCTCGCAAATTCGTTGAAAATCGCTCGTAATCCCTCTCAGATGGGTGTCTGATACAACCCCGGCTTTCATCCTTGGCTCTGTTCCTCCCATTCCGCCGAAATAAAATAAGAATGAGTATACCGATCTGGTTGAAAAAGACAAGCCATAATGACAATCGCTGAAAAAACCCATTTGACGAGAGGAATCGCTTGTTGTATAAAAATCAATCCTCATATTGACATCGCGTTCCGGGAGGGAAATTACATGCCGATATATGAATTTTATTGCTCTGACTGCAATACGATATTTAATTTTTTCTCGAAAACCATCAACACCGAAAAGCGGCCTGCCTGCCCCAAGTGCCCCAATCCTCGGCTTGATCGAAAAATGTCGATTTTTTCCCGCCTGAAAAATGCAAACCAGGAGGAAGGGGACGACATGCCTATTCCCGACTTTGATGAAAGCAAGATGGAAAAGGCCATGAACCTCCTTGCCAGCGAAGCCGAGCACATGGATGAAGAAGATCCGCGACAGGCGGCCAACCTCATGCGAAAATTGACCGACATGACGGGTTTGAATTTGGGACCGGGCATGGAAGAGGCCTTGCATAGGATGGAAGCCGGGGAGGACCCTGAGGCCATAGAAGCAGAGATGGGTGATCTTCTGGAAGGGGAAGATCCATTCTCCTTTCAGGCCAAATCCGGCAAGAAAACCAAAATAAATCCGCCGGTAATCGACGAAACCTTCTATGACCTCTAAGTAGGACAACCATACAGGTAAACTGGGACGCAAAGTCCTCGATTGGATAGGTACAACCATCAACCAACAAAGTTGTGAGGAGGGAACCCATGAAACGAATTGCCTGTTGTTTGTCTGTTCTATTGACCTTTTTGCTTTTTCTCACCGGATCGGTCCATCCTTCGTACGCTGTGGAACCGATTATTCTGGGCGTTCCCACGTCTCTTGGTTTTCTTGAGGGGAAGGAAGGTCTTGCGTGCGTGAACATGGCCGTGGATGAAATCAATGCCGCGGGGGGCGTGAAGGTGGGGGATGAAATGCGGCCGTTCAAGGTCATCGCCATCGATGCCCGAGGGGCCGAACCGGGTGTTCCGGTGAGCGACGTCATCCGGGCGCATAAGAAGCTGATCCTGGAAGACAAGGCCAATTTCATCATCTTCGGTTCCTTCCGATCGGAATGCGCCATCGCCTGCATGGACGTGGTGGGTCAGTACCAGATCCCCATGATTCTGGGAACGGCCATGTCTCCGGGCATGCAGAAGAAGGTGCTGGACGACTACGACAAATACAAATACACCTTCCGTGCCTGTTTGAACGCGGTCTATCTCATCAAGTATCTGGGCGGCACCATGGCCTATTTGAACAAGGAATTCGGGTTCAACAAGGTCTATATCATGAATCAGGACGTGGCATGGGCCCGGAAGACCGGCGATCTCATGATCAAGATGGTCTTCGATAAAATGGGCTGGAAAGTGGTCGGGCCGGCAGCAGTACCCCACCGGGTCCTCCGATTTTTCCTCCGGCCTCATGAAAGCCAAGGCGGGCGGCGCCCAGGTGATCCTGCCCATCTTTGACATGCCCCAGAGCGGCATCCTGGTAAGACAATGGAACACCATGCATATTCCGGCCCTCGTTGCCGGTTTCATCTCACCGCTGGCAGGTCCCGGCGCCTGGGATGCCTTTGACGGGAAGATTGCAGGGGCCATCAACTGCATCTTCGAGGCGGGGAATGTGCCCGTGCCCAAGATCCCCAAGTCGGTGGAGTTCTACGATAAATATCTGAAAAAGTATGGAAAGCCGATCGAGGCCGGACATTCTCCCGCCCCTGCCTACGAAATGATCTACATCCTCAAGGACGCCATTGAAAGGGCGGGAAGCATCAACGGCGACAAGGTGGTGGCGGAGCTGGAAAAGACGGATCGCGAAGGCGCCATGGGCCACATCAAGTTCGGGAAGGACCACCAGGTGATCTACGGCGACGATCCCGTTGTGGAGGCACTGGGTGTCATGATCCAGTGGCGGGAACCGGGGAAACGCGTTATCGTTTATCCTCCTTCGGTAGCGGAAGGCAAGATCCAGCTGCCGGAAGGGCTGAAGTCGCTGAAGTAAAGGAAGTGTTCAGGTGTCAGTTCAAAGGTTTCACGTGTTCAGGTTTCAGGGAAACCAGGAACCAGCAGGGAATGACATTAATGATGGAACATCTTACTTCGACATTCGTTATTCTTGTCCATAAATTACGTCTTCGAGGAATGGATTCGGCTGAATCGCAGGTCCGATATTGTCTACATGTGAAATCCTGACACCTGAAACCCGAAACCTGAAACCTTTTCTTAACCCTTTAATCATCATAGTGATCTACTACCATGCTACTCGGCACCCTCATATTCGGTTTCATAAACAGCGCCATCCTGGCCCTGCTGGCCATGGGGTTCAACCTCACCTTCGGCATCAGCGGGGTGGCGAATTTCGCCTACGGGGCCATCTATATCTTCTCCGGATTTACCGCATGGATCATGCTGAACGCGGCGGGACTCCCTTATCTTCTCTCGGTAATCATTTCGATTTTTGCCGCCGGCATCGTCGGGATTCTCATCTATTACATCATCATCATTCGCATCAAGGGCATGCCGCTTAGCGAGGTCATGGCGACTTTCGGTCTGGGCCTGGCCATTATGGAGCTGTTCCGCTACTTTAATTTCGTCGGTTTCAAATACACATTGCCGATCTTTGTTGATGGAAGCTTTGCCATCGGGGACGTCTATGTGGATTACCAGAGACTGATCATCGGACTCATTGCCATCTGTCTGACGCTGTTTTTGTACCTGTTCACCCACCACACGAAAATCGGGATGGCCTGCAGGGCCATAGCCCAGGATGAACGAACGGCGCTTACCTTCGGGATCAATTCGGATGTGGTGGGGGCCTTCAGCATGGGCTTGGGCTGCGCGCTTGCGGCCATTGCCTCCATTGTGATTCTCCCCCTGGGGACCATCGCCGTGGAAGGGGGATACGAAGTATTGATCAATGCCCTGGCCGTCTGTATCGTGGGGGGTCTCGGGAGCACCGTGGGCATCCTGGTTGCAAGCGTCCTGATCGGCTATTCCCAGACCATTACGGCCAATTACCTGGAACCCAGCTGGATGATGCTGGTAAGCCTCATCGCCATCGCCGTGGTCCTGGTCATCAAACCGTCGGGTCTGTTCAGCCATCAGAAGGAACTTGAGGAGAGAATTTAGGGGAAAAGAGCTGTTAGCCGTTGAGAAAACACAGCCTGACGCATCTTTATTCAAGATCACCGGCAGGAATGGAGTCATGAGGTCTTTTTTCTTGCCGCATCTTGGATAAGACTTCCCAACACCTGGTGGAGGTCCTTCGTCGCAGGGTACATTGAACAGGAATTTTGTAAAACACTCACATTGAATTGTACCCTGCAGGGAAGGACCGTGGGCTCCTGCAGGAATCAGATGCGGCAAGAAAAAAGACCTCATGACGGAATGGTTCAACTGAACCGACAGTTCAAATCCGGAAAACAGGATGCAATATAGCATAAAAGAAGCCACTGGCTGTCAGCCTTCGAGCAATCTTAACATTTCAGGAAGAATCACAAGTTGAAAAAGCGTAAAGAAAGAATCGACAGGGGGATCAAGGCGCGTTCGGCGGATATTTTCGCGCTCTCTTCCTACAGGGAAATGCTCTATCTGCTGGCGCCGGGGGCCATTCCGGTTGTGGGGCTGCTCTGTTTCACTCCCCTTTTGAGCGCCTACTGGAAGGAAGTCTTCATCTCCACCGCCGTTTATGCTCTTCTTGCCATCAGTTGGGACATGCTCATGGGGGCGGGCCTTCTCTCCCTGGGCCAGTCCCTCTTTTTCGGCATCGGCTCCTATCTGGCGGGGATCCTGAATCATTACTGGGGGCTGAGTCCCTTTTTGACCATCCCCATCGCCACCCTGGCAGGGGGGGCCCTTTGCATGCTCATCCTCCTGCCCGTCATCCGGTTGCGCGGGGTCTATTTCGCCATGGTGACCCTGGTTTTGCCCCTCATGTTCGCACGCCTCGTGGAGGCCACCAGGATATTCGGCGGAACAGAGGGACTCACGGGTCTTACCCCGTTTCCCAATCAGATGACCGCTCTGTATATCATAGAGGTTGCCCTTTTGTGCGCCCTGTTCGGCTTTCGAAGGATCATGGCCTCCGATTACGGCCTGGTCATTAAGGCCATCAACGACAACGACCGGTCCGTGATGAACGCGGGGCTCAATATTTACTGGTACAAGGCCCAGGTCCTTTTTCTGGGAGCATCCGTGGGCTGTTTCGCGGGCGCCTTTGTGACCCACCTGGACATGTTTGCAGGCATGCCGGGTTTTGCCCTCGATTACTCCATCATGCCCGTTGCCGCGGCCGTTGTGGGGGGTGCAGGGACCTTTGCAGGCCCCATGTTGGGCGCATTCATCCTCGTACCCCTGTCCGAAATGCTTCGCGCCCTGGGTGCGCTCAGGATCGTCTTTTACGGTCTCTTCCTGGTGATTTTCGTGGTGGGCCTTCCCGAGGGCATCTTTTCTTACATACAGCGAAAGTATCACCAGTTGGAAAGATGGGTGGAAGTGGAATGACCGAAATCCTCCTGCTCAAGGTAACCGACCTCACCAAGTCCTTCGGAGGCGTCATGGCGGTCTCCGACATCAGCTTCGACCTCAAGGAGGGAGAACTCCTCGGAGTCATCGGACCCAACGGATCGGGAAAGACGACCCTTGTCAACCTCATCACCGGATTTGTAAAGCCCGTATCGGGAAAGATCACCTACAAGGGAACCGACATCACCGGGAAACCTCCCTATAAGATCGTGGATCTCGGGATCTCCAGGACGTTTCAGATGGTCAAACCCTTTTATCAACTCCCGGCCTTCAAGAATCTGATTGTTCCCCTCTATTCCCCCAGGGTGAAAAGGCTGGCCGGGGGCAAATACGGCGCAAGGGATGCCGTGGCGCTGGACCTGCTGGAAGAAGTGGGGTTCGAACGCGATGCCCATGTATCCTACAAGGCGGCCAGCGCCCTGCCCCAGGGATATCTGAAAAGGCTGGAGCTTGCCAAGAGCATCGCCCTGAGACCGGACCTGATTATCCTGGATGAGCTTTTTTCGGGCCTCAGCCTGGCCGAGGTGGCGGGCATCGTCCCCATCATAGAGAAACTGCGCAGCCAGGGAAAGACCATTATCATGATCGAACACCGGCTGAAAGAACTCTTCCGGATCGCGGACAGGATCATGGTCCTGAACTACGGCCGGAAGATCGCGGAAGGACAGGCCGCGCAAGTGATGGAAGATCCTTCCGTAAAAGAGGCCTATCTGGGGACCGAGGGATAGGGGAATGTCCATGCTTGAAGTCAAAAACCTGATGATCTTTTTTGAAAATGCCGTGGCCCTCAACGACTTCAGCATGGAGGTCCAGGAAAAACAGGTGGTGGGGATCATAGGCTCCAACAGCGCCGGGAAGACCACCCTGATGAATGCCCTTTCAGGCCTGATCATCGATATGCGGACCAAGGAAAAAAGAAAGGGCGGAGAACGGATCACCGTATACGGAGAGATTTTCTACAAAGGGAAAGAGATCACCCAGACCCGGCCCAGCACCAGGGTGAAGAAGGGGATCGTGCTCTGCAGGGAGAGGCATCCGATTTTTCCTGAAAGCAACGTGATGGAGAACCTCAAAATCGCGGGATATCTCCAAAACAGGGAAAGCACCCGGGAGATGATTCAGGTGGCCTTCAAACTGTTCCCGGCACTGACCCACCTGAAACGCAGAAAGGCCGGTTTCATGAGCGGGGGAGAACAGCAGATGCTGGCCGTGGGCATGGCCCTGGTGGCCCGTCCGGAACTCCTGTTGCTGGATGAACCGCTCCTGGGACTCAGCCCCATGATGCAGACCCTGCTGGTGGACGCCATCAAACTCCTGGGGAAGGATTCCAACATTACCGTGGTCATCAGCGAACAGTTCGCAAGACCCGTTCTGCCCATGATTGATTTCGGCTATGTCATTGAAAACGGCATGCTCACTTTGCAGGGGACAGGCCGGGAGCTGATGGACAACCCGGAAATCAAATCGGCCTACTTCGGGATTTAAGCCTTGCTTTTTTTTGACCACGAATAAGAGAGGGCCTTCTCCTTTGTCAGTTATTCAGCGTAGTCTAAACCGGAAAAATATGGAAAACAAAATCCGACCCGAAAATATCTTTGAAGCCTTTGCCTTGTCCGCGGAAAAGTTCCGGAACAAGACCGCCATCATCTATCTCGGGACCTGCTTCAGCTATAAAGAGATCCTCCGGTACATAGAAAACTTCGCTTCGTCTTTGAAAAGCCATGGCGTAAAAGAAGGGGAAAAGGTCATGGTGTACATCCCCAACAGCGTCCACTGGGTCATTGCCTGGCTGGGCATCCAGAGAGCGGGCGCCATAGCGGTTCCCATCACGCCCATATACACCGTCCACGACCTTCGTTACATCGGCAACGACAGCGGCGCCAAAACCATTGTCTGTTCGGACACCAACTACGGATACGTCAAACGGGCCGTTGCCGATACGAAGATAGAGAAGGTGGTGGTCGCCAAACTGACCGACCTCCTCCCCTGGTGGAAAAAGCTGTTCGGATGGGCCTTCGACCGGGTCCCCAAAGGGAAAACAGCGAGAGAGGCAAGCACGCTCTCCTTCGAGCAGATGGCCAGGAGCAAAGGAGATCCCCTTCCTCCGGTAACCCGAGGGGGAAGCGACACCATGGAGTTGATCTATACCGGGGGAACCACCAAGGACCCCAAGGGAGTCCCCATTTCCCACGGCCTCTATCTGGAATCCGCCATGGAGCAGATCCTGATCCCCCGGCACCTCTTTTCGCCGTCGGAGAACGTGGTCATCGGTTCCGCGCCCCTTTTTCATATCCTGGGCCAGACCACGGCCCTGAGCACCCTGCTTGTGGGGGGAGCCATTGTCCTGATGCCCAAGGTGAATCTGGATGCCATATTCGATTCCACCCAGCGTTTCAAGGCCAGGACCCTCATCGGGGTACCGACCCTGTACCGGATGATCCTGGAACACGACCGCCTCGACTTTTACGATCTCGGTTCTCTCTCCTACTGTTTTAACGGAGGCGACACCCTTCCCGTGGAGGTCAACCAGCGCTGGCGCAAGAAGTTCAAGAATCCCATCTACCAGGGGTACGGCGCCACCGAGACGTGCGGCGGGGTGACCATGTGTCCCACGGACGAGGAAAATCCCCCCACAAGCATCGGAAAAGTCCTTGCCAGCAAAAAGGTGAAACTGGTGGACCACGAGACCCTTGAGCCGGTTCCACAAGGCCAGCCGGGAGAGCTTCTCGTCCACTCGGAAAAAATGGTGACCCAATACTGGAACAAGCCGGAAGAGACGGCTGCTTCCTTCATTGAGATGGAGGGGCTCCTGTGGTATCGCACCGCCGACATCGTATCCGAGGACGAAAAAGGGAATTTCTATTTCGTGGATCGCACCGTGGATACCATCAAGCATAAAGGCTACCGGGTTTCGTCTTCCGAAATCGAATCGGCCCTCCAGGAACATCCCGCCGTGGTGGGCGCCTGCGCCGTGGGAATCCCGGACCCCAAGGTGGGAGAGCGGATCAAGGCCTTCGTGGTCTTAAAAGAAGATGTCAAGGGAATCACCGGCTACGACCTCATCAAGTGGTGCAGGAGCCGCCTTGCCGGCTATAAGGTCCCCCAGTATATCGAGTTCCGCGATATGCTCCCCAAATCCAAGGTCGGTAAACTCCTCAGAAGAGAAATCCGGAGCGAGGAAGAGCGAAGAGCCGAGAAATAGGCTGAGCCAGGCGAAACATGACGGTAAAAGAAACCCTCGACGTAAAGGCGATGGCCCTCCTCACAGTACTCTGTTTTCTCTGGGGGCTGAACTCGGTGGCCATCAAACTCAGCAATGCCGGTATCGATCCGGTATTCTGTGCCGGGTTGCGATCCCTGATCGCCGCCTTTGGACTGGCCGTCTGGATGAAAGTAAAAGGGATGCCCCTGTTCCCGGGCAGCATCCTGGACGGAGTCGCCGTGGGAATTCTTTTCGGCGTGGAATTTGCCTTTCTTTTCTCTTCCCTTCTTTTCACCACCGTTGCTTCCGCAAGCATTCTCCTTTATACGACACCCTTTTTTCACACCCTGGGCGCCCATTTTTTTCTGAAGGGGGACCGAATTTCTGCGGTAAAAGCGCTGGGGCTGGTCTTGTCCTTTTCCGGAATCATCATTCTCCTGAGCAAGCACCTGGGAATAACGTCGGTCGTACAATTGACAGGCGATCTGTTCGCCATCGCTGCGGCCGTTTTGTGGGCCCTCACCACCATTTATATCAGAAGGAGACTGGTGGGAAAGGTAAGCCACCATCATACCCTTTTTTATCAGACGGTTTTCTCCATCCCAATCCTTTTCATCCTGAGCCTCTGTTTCGGGAAGACGCCCGTCCACCATATCGACGCCCTGATCGTTTCCTCCGTACTGTTCCAGGGAATCATCGTGGCCTTTATCAGCTACCTCTTCTGGTTTTACCTGGTGTATAGCTATCCGGTCAGCCGCATATCGGCATTCACCTTCCTCACACCGGTCTTTGCCACCATCTCGGGCATAGTCTTCCTGCACGAACCCGCAACCCTCCGTGTCGGATTATCCCTGTTGTTCGTCAGCCTCGGCATCTATGTGGTCAATCTGAAATGATGGATGATTCGCGCAACCCGGAGGCCCCGATTCACACCCCATCCTTTACATAAGCCACATTCTCTTTATATTACAAATAGATGCGGTAAACATTCGCCACTCAAAAAACCTTGACAGCTCCCCATGTGTATGCTATTTTTTGATCTCACTGCTTTGTCTGCTTTCACTTAATTATTCGGGGGCCCATCATGATTACAGGCAATGATTCATCAGAAAATGATCAAGCGAATCAGAACGAAATCCTCGTTTCAGGCTCAAATCCTTCTTCGAGGCAGGATGCGGGCGACGCCTTTTCAGACGAAAGCGAAGTAATAGAACTCACCGATATTGTCAGAAAGGAAGCCCGGCCGGACGGATCTGATTCTTCTTCCGGCCTTTCCGAGCAGAAAATGGAGGGGTTCTCTGAAAACCGAACAGAGATCGATCTGGATGAATTGACGAAGGAAATGGAAATCCTTTCGGAAAATATGTCCGATCACGACAGTGTGGAAGATTCTCTTTCATCCTCTGATTTTGATTTCGAAACCCATGAAGAAGCTTACACAGAGACCTCCCTCGATTTCCCTGACGAGGATTTAGACGAAATCATGTCCAAACTGGAACAGGAAGGAAGAACCGGCACTCCTTTGAATCCTCTACCCGGCAAAGCGTTTTCAGGCATAACCGAAGAAAGGATGGAAGCATTAATAAGGGAGGTGGTTGAAAAGGCTGTGCGTGAAACCATGGCCAGGACAGCCGAAAAAGTCATCAGGGAAGCGATTGAAAGCCTCAAGGAGAGTCTTAAACCTTAAGACATACGAAAAAATTGACCAGGCATGGGCAATCCCTTTATGAAAGGTTTCACCCCATGGTTTTCGCGGTTGATTACTCCCTGATAGCGGAACAACAACAGGTTACTTTTTGGATACTGGGGAAGAACACGGGGGTTGTAACAGGACAACCCCCGTTTTTGTTCCCGTATGGAAGACCTGCAGGTAGGATGTGCTTATGACTATTCCAGCGATCGAAATGAAAAATGTTTATTTCGCCTATGAAAAGACCCCGATCCTTGAAGACGTTACCTTCCTACTGAAACAGGGTGATTTTCTGGGAATCATAGGCCCCAACGGGAGTGGAAAAACAACGCTGCTCAAGCTTATGTTGGGGATTATCAAACCGGACAGCGGCGAAATAAAAGTCCTGGGAAAACCGCCACACCATGCCAATCACCGTATCGGCTATGTGCCGCAGAACCTCGATTTCAATATCACATTCCCCATTTCCGTTCTGGATGTGGCCCTGATGGGAAGGCTGTCCCGAGCCCGTATCGGGAGATGGTATTCCGGAGAGGACTTCCCGAAGGCCGAAGACGCCTTGAGAAAAGTGGGGATGTGGAAACATCGCCGCGCATCCATCGGAAGGCTTTCCGTAGGCCAGCGACAAAGGGTCTTTATCGCCAGGGCCCTGGCGACCGATCCGGAAATCCTCTTTCTTGACGAACCCACCGCCAGTGTAGACCTGGAATTCGGGACAAACCTGTTCGATCTTCTCCACCAGCTCAATGAGAAAGTCACCATCGTCACCATTACCCACGACGTGGGAGTCATATCACGGCATGTGAAATCGGTAGCCTGTGTCAATCGGTCTCTTACCTTTCACAGCGACAAGCGTATCTCCGCCGAAATGATTGATGCCGCCTACCAGTGTCCCGTGGACCTGATCGCTCACGGCCTGCCGCACCGGGTACTTCCCAGTCACGAGGGGAAATAAGATGTGGGATGCCCTCCAATTTGAATTCATGAGAAATGCCCTCCTTGCCGGTGTTTTCGTAAGCATTTCGTGCGGCATCATCGGAAGCCTTATCGTAGTGAATCGAATCGTATTTATTTCGGGCGGCATTGCCCACTCGGCTTTCGGCGGGATCGGGCTTGCTTTTTTTCTCGGCTTTTCCCCTTCCCTGGGGGCAGCGGTCTTTGCCGTGGGAGTAGCCATGATCATGGGCGCTGTCAGCTTGAAAAGCAAACACCGGGCGGACACCGTTATCGGAGTACTGTGGGCCGTGGGGATGGCGCTGGGAATCCTGTTCATCGATCTGACGCCAGGCTACCACACAGACCTGATGAGCTATCTTTTCGGGAGCATCCTTACCGTGTCAAAAACCGACATATGGCTCATGGCTCCCCTGGACACGGCAATACTCCTGGCCGTTTTGATCTTTTATAAAGAATTCATCGCCATGTCTTATGACGAAGAATTTGCATTTATCGTGGGTATCCCGGTAAAATTCCTTTATTTTCTCCTCCTGGGCATGACCGCCCTTTCCGTTGTTATGATCATCAAAGCCGTAGGATTGATTCTGACGATTGCCCTGTTGACGATCCCGCCCTACATCGCGGAAAGCTACACCCGCTCTCTCGCCCAGATGATGGTCCTGTCTTCCGTTTTGGGCATCTGTTTCACATTTTTGGGCCTCTGGCTTTCCTATCAGTACAATTTCACCTCCGGGGCAACCATTATCCTGGTTGCGGGAACCGCTTTTTTCCTCTTTCAAGCCGTCAAGAACCGGAAAGGGTATGGGATCAGGGGAAAATGAAGCCTATGGGATTTGACCTGTTTTCAACATTCATACGGCCCGGAAAGAAGGCAAAGCCCAAAGACCGTTTCGAACTGCTTGTTTATAAAATCGAACAGTTTGCCCCGAAAGAACACGCAACGGAGAGGGAAAGCCACTATTACAACTACAGGATGGCAGGTCGTTACAGGAAACCCCTCGAAGAACTCCTGGAGGCCATCCTGAAATACAGACCTTCCCATTCGGACCCGGCTCACAGAGCGGAACTCTTTTATAAATTGAAGGCCTTCTATGACACGAACGACCGCATCAGCATGGAAGAAGCCATGAAAGACCGGAACCTGGCCATCAAATTCCAGAGACTGCTCCTCTTATTCTATACCCCCAAAGAAGGGTCGACCGAAAGGCCTTGGAAAAACCGATGAAAGAGAAAAGCATCTGCAGTGCGGACAATCCAACCTTTAAATCCTTCTTGAAACTGACAAGCGCCCACGGGATAAAAAAGGAGGGGATGGCCATCCTCTCCGGTCCGAAACAGACCAAAGAGGTCCTGAGAGATTTTCCGGAAAAATGCGCAGGGGTTATAACATCCACAACGTTTAAACAGGCGCCACCCGAAGCAGGGGTTGGGATTCCCTCCTTCATTCTGAGCCCGGATCTTTTTCGCCGGGTAGACCTTTTCAACACGGAAAAGCCGCTTCTGCTCATAAAGGTCCCCCTTCTACCCGACTTCAAAACCAACGTGAAAACCAACGGTTGCACACTCCTGGTCCCCTTTCAGGACCCCGCCAATGTGGGGGCGGTTATTCGGACCGCCGCAGCGTTCGACGTGCCAAAGGTAGTGATGATGAAGGAGTCCGCCCATCCCTATCATCCCAAGGCCCTGAGGACGGCAGGGAGCAGCCTCTTTCGGATTCCCCTGTTCAAAGGACCCGGGACTGGATCAAATCGGAAAAACGGGAACACCGATCATCACGCTTTCCCCTTCAGGACAGGATGTGGAGACTTTTCGTTTCCCTCCCTCTTTCTGCCTGGTTCCCGGTCTGGAAGGAACAGGTCTGCCCGACAGCCTTGGCAAAACCACAAGCATTCGCATCCCCATGAGAAAGGATGTGGATTCCCTCAACGCAGCCATGGCAACGGGAATCGCCCTGTACCTATGGAAAAGAGAGATCCGAACCGGACCGAAAAAGGGCCGATCGGCAAAGAAAACAACCCGGAAAAAAACAAATAGTGGAGGTTTGTATCATGACGGAAGGAAGTAAATATCGCACAGTCATCGTTGAAGGGGATCAGGAACGAGCCACGCGGTTGGTAAAGCTTTTGGAGCGGGGTTCCTATGCGCCAAGCATCCTACCCACGAGAGAAGAGATGCTCAAGGAACTTGCCGCAAAAACCATCCCTCTCATCGTCCTCGGAGAAACGGAAGACGGGTTTTCTCCATATGAGTTGATGCACGACGTGGTAAGACGTTCTCCCATGACTTCGATGATTCTGATAACAGACGAAACTGAGGAAGACGTGGAGGAAAAAGCAGAAGGCTACGGGATATTGGGGCATGTGGGAAGCGACCCTGGAGACGAATTCTTCACCCTTCTGGATAATTTCGAAAAAATTTCGGGAGCACTTACCGCTCCCTGAAGAACTTCCCCAGGGAGCGGCAATTTTGCGGTTTACTCTTCTACAATCACCACTCCCTGCTGAGGAATGCCCCACCAATCCTGCTTTTTGGCCTCTTCCCCGGTTTTCGGCGTGGGGTTCTTGTAGCCGAACCAACTGTATTTCAAATGGTCCCAGTTTTTATACATGGTATCATGTTGCCAAAATCCGGATTCCTTGGCCGCTGAACCACATCCAGCCAGAAATAACCCCATGCACACCAGAATTCCCAGTTTTTTCATCCTTGCTTCCTCCTCATGCGATACCGCACAGTTTACGGTTTACAGTTTACGGTCGGTCAAAACGTAAATGTCAGAAGTATGCCCGCGGGCCCTTTTCTGGACGTTAGAATTCGTAGGTCCAGTTTGTCCCTGAGCGAATTGCTGAAATCATCCCGCACTTTCCGGTTATATTTATGGGCCCCGTTCACTGCGCTATAGATGTTTCCAGCATACCATCCAAATTCAAAAAACGCCAGGATACCGCCAAGCACATTCTGGTCCTGGTTAAAGGATTCCACCGTCGCCCATATGAAAAGCCCGTTCAAGAGAAAGGCAACGGCTGCATCCTTATATCTCGATAGATAAACGTGTCCCAATCCGGGAACGAGCCCAGCCATCACACCCGCGGTCGCAGGATCTTTGCTTGGCAACAACTCTCCCTTGAGGCTTTCCTTTGCAAGGGCCTGGGCACTGTCGTAAAGAGAACTGCCTTTCTGAACCCGGCTGAACTCCTCGGAGGCCTCCTTCCACCGGTGCTCCCGCAATCCGGCCCATCCCAAGCGGTAAAAGGCGGCATTTTTCAAATCCAATGCAGGATAATTTTTTGCGGCTTCCGCAAAAAAAAACTCTGCTTTCTCAGGCATCCCCTCCTCATAATAGGTCTCGCCCATCATGAATACAGCCTTTCCCGTGAACTCTCCCTCCGGATCGGAGCTGAAAATTTCCGTAAAGACCTGCCTGGCATCCTTATAACGTCTCTCCCGCATGTAACAGACCCCTGTCAGATAGCGAGCCGAGGGCACTCTTGGATCATCCGGAAAGAAATGCATGAACCTTTCGAATTCCTTGACAGCCAGGTCATATTTTCCAACCTGCATTAGCTCACGGGCAAAATCAAACTGCCTGTCCCCATCAATGACCAGTTCTTCCGCGTAGACGCCCAACGGGAGCAGAAGGCTTCCCAGAAGGATTAGGATCACCATATGCAGATTAACGGTCTTCAACGGCCTTGTTCTCCGAATACCACCAGAAGTCATTGTTTTCCACGGGGTCTATAATTTTGCCTTTCCCATCTCGAACCACCACAGGGGAAACCTTGTCCTCATCCGACTCGTGAATCAACCGGTCAACGGTCATCAACCATCCCATGACAAATCCGTGCTTTCGGAAGGCCTGCGCGCTATAGGCGGAGCAGGTAGGCTCGCTGGGACACCTGCTTCCATCGACAGGGGAGATATGCTTGCTGAAAAAAGACGCAAACCAGGCCCCCAGGCTGAAATCCGACCCCTGGGTCTTGCCTTTTTCCCCGGCAATCGCTCCCGGCGGCGACTCGGCCCCCTGGCTTCTCTCGCAGATAATCCCCTGGGAAAACAGGCAAAGCAGCAGAAATGCGTAGAAAAAAATCCTTCTTGCAAATCGTCCAGCTGTATACTTAATGGTGTTCGACCTCATGAAAACTACCCTCTTAAACGTACCATTCTATTGCCGTGGTCTATCACAAAAGTTATGAAACTGTCAAAAATAAGTTATGCATTCCATGGTGGGATTCCAATATTTCTTGACCTGAAGCCGTTTTCCCTATATCCTTCTAATTTTCACACAAACTTTTCAATGGTCTCGAACAGGGAAGTTGAGAAAATCGAGGCTACGAGAGGGTTCATTTAATCTAAGGAGAAACGGCATGGCTTGGGACTGGGACAAGTTACAGGAGCAAAGAAAAAAGGGGGGAACTGGGCAACCGGCCACCCCACCTCATATGGATGAGGTTATGGAAAAAATCAAAGGTCTCCGAGCAAAACTTCCCGGCGGATCTTGGCTTATTGTTATAGTGATTGTCATCCTGTTTCTGGGATCGAGCTGTTTTTACACCGTGGGAGTAGACGAAGTGGGAATCGTTCAACGATTCGGCAAATATATCAGGACCACGCAGCCGGGGTTGAACTTCAAACTCCCGAAGGGGATTGAGAAAGTCACCAAAGTGAAAGTGAAATACGTTTTCAAGGAGGAATTCGGATTCCGGACCCTGGAAGCAGGCGTACGTACCCGATATGCATCCGGTTCTTCCTATGACAACGAATCTCTCATGCTGACCGGAGACCTCAATGTGGCGGTGGTCCCCTGGATTGTGCAATATCGAATAAAAAACCCCTATGATTACCTGTTCAAGGTCAACAACATCACGGCCACGTTCAGGGATCTTGCAGAGTCGAGCATGCGTCTGATCGTGGGCGACAGCAGTATCAACGAAGTGATCAGCAAGCGGGAAGAATTAGCCATCAAAGACGCTGCGCTCTTGCAGAAACTTCTGGATGAGGCCGAAACCGGGATTAAGGTGGTCACCGTTGAAATGAAAAAAACCAATGTGCCTGAACCGGTTCAACCCTCCTTCAATGAGGTAAACCAGGCTGTTCAGGAAAAGGAACGAATGATCTACCAGGCCAGAGAAGCCTACAACAAGGTGATTCCCGCGGCCAAGGGAAATGCGGAGAAAACCATTAAAGATGCGGAAGGGTATGCCCTTGACCGGGTCAACCGGGCAAAAGGAGACGCGTCCCGATTTACGGAACGCTACGTGGCCTATTCCAAGGCCGAAGATGTTACGCGAAGACGCCTTTATCTTGAGGGCATGGAGAAAATTCTGCCGAAAATGGGAAGCAAATATATCGTTGATGCGGACCAGAAAAACCTTCTTCCCCTGCTCAATCTCGGAAAACCTGAAGGAGGCAAAAAATGAAAATGAAACTCCTGATCATCCCGCTGGTTATCATCGTGATCGCCATTTTTTCCGGCGCCTATGTCGTCGATGAAACAGAACAGGTCGTCATTACGCAGTTTGGAAAAGCGATCGGAAAGGCGAAAACTCAACCGGGCCTGTATTTTAAGATTCCCGTAATACAGCAGGCAAATTATTTCCCGAAGAACCTCCTGGAATGGGACGGCGATGCCGGTCAGGTTCCCACACTGGACAAGACTTTTCTCTACGTGGATACGTTTGCGCGATGGAAAATAGTGGACCCCCTCATGTTTTTCCAGACAGTCAACAACGTAACGGGCGCACTGGCCCGTCTGGATGATATCATCGATCCGGCGGTACGGAATTTCATCACCTCCTATCCCCTTATCGAAACCGTCAGAAACAGCAACCGGGAGCTGGACAAATTTGAAATGGGCGTAGATCGCGCCGATGAAGAGAGAATCCTGGGGGATGTTAAGACGGGAAGAGGAAAAATTACGCGCGGCATCATGGCACAGGCCCAGCCCAAATTGAAAGATTTCGGCATAGAGCTGGTGGATGTCCAAATCAAGAGGCTCAATTATGTGGAGCAGGTCCGGAAATCGGTCTATGACCGAATGATCGCCGAGAGAAAGCAGATCGCCCAGAAGTTCCGATCCGAGGGTGAGGGCGAGGCGCGTGTCATTGAAGGAAACAGGGAAAAAGAACTGAAAAGGATTACTTCCGAAGCCTACAGAACCGCCCAGGAGGTTATGGGAAAAGCCGATGCCGAATCTACCCTGATTTACGCCCAGGCCTATGAAAAGGGACCGGAATTTTATTCCTTCATCAAATCCCTTGATGTGTACGACAAAACCATGGACAAGGAAAGTTCACTCCTCCTGTCGACCGATTCGGATTTCCTGAAATACTTTAAAGGGTACGGTACCGGGGCCGTTGATCTTCCCCAAAATGCGCAAGGAGATAAGAAATGGTAAGAACGGAGATATCGCTTTTTCTCAAGAATGTCCCCGGAGAACTGGGAAAGCTGACCGGCATGCTCTCGGATGCCGGAATCAATATCGATGCCCTGACCATCCAGGATGCGTCCGCCTATGTTCAGGAACTCTTCAAGGCAAGGGGGAAAACCTTGAAGAGGGTCGCGCCGGCAGCAAGTTACGGCTCCATGAAGAAAGACTCGGCCGATTATGCGCTCATACGACTCCTGGTGGAAAATACGGACAAGGCCATGGATTATTTTTCAAAAGAAGGGTATCTGTTCGACATCATGCCCGTTATTGCCTTGGAAATAGAAAATAAGCCCGGAAGTCTTGCGGAGATGGCCGGAAAATTCGGAGAGGAAGGGGTCAACATCAACTATGTCTACGGATCGGCTCTCCCGGGAGACAACAAGGCACTCTTCGTGTTCTGCCCCGAAGACATTGATCTGGCGGCCAGGATCTTTAAAGATTAGAGGGACGGATTGCCTTAGCGAATCGTCCGTCCCGATTCGGTAAAAGTGTGTCTAATTCAAAAATCCTGGCAGTAATGGAGTCACAGGGTCTTTTTTGCTGCCGCATCTTGGATCAACCTTCACCGACCGTTGAGAGGTCCTCTTAGACTGGTACAAAAAATAATGCTGAGCTTTTAACGGCCTCTCCGTACCAGCCTAAAAGGACCGGTGCTCCAAAGGAATTAGATGCGGCAGCAAAAAAGATCCTGTGACGGAATGGCTTCCTGATCCTGTATTTTGCCGCCGGGGAATTTATATAGGATACAAGGATTTATTGCTTTTATCTTTGTGCCTCTGCGTCTTTGCGCGAGGCCTTTTAAAGAAGAACGGCTTCAATCTTCCCGATATCTTCCGGAACATCCACTTCGATGGAATCGTACAGGGTTTCCACCACCTTGATCTTGAATCCATGTTCCAGGACCCTCAACTGCTCCAGTTTCTCCAGCGATTCCAGCTCTCCCTCCGCTAAGCCCTGAAAAGCGCTTCAGAAAATCCATTCGGAAACAGTAAAAACCAAGATGCTTATAATGGTTTCCAGTAGTCTCTCCGTCCCGACAGAAAGGAACCGGGTATCGGGAGAAATAGAGCGCAAAACCCTGCCGATCGGTAACGACCTTTACATGATTGGGATTGTGCAGATCCGATACCTCCCTGATCCTGCACTTTAGCGTGCTCATGGGGATAGACGCATCCTCCACGAGAGGCTCTGACGAGGTCCGACACCACGGAGGGATGAAAGGAAGGCTGGTCTCCCTGGACGTTGACCACAATATCGTCATCCGCCAGACCCGCCTCTGCTGCGGCTTCCGCAATCCGGTCCGTACCTGACCGATGATTCACGGAAGTCATTACCGCTTTTCCCCCGAAATCGATGACACAGTCCGCAATACGGGAATCATCCGTTGCAATAAACACATCGGAAAGCTCGGGACAGGCCAGTGCACGCTCGTAGGCGTGCTGAATCATCGGTTTCCCTGCAATAAGCGCGAGCGGTTTACCGGGAAACCGGCTCGATTGATACCTGGCAGGAATAATGGCACAGATCTTCATGGTTTCCTCACTCAAAATAACTGGCGCAGGCGGAATCGGACTCCCAGGCGGTAACTTTGCTGACCCTGACCCTCTTATCCCCCAGCCTGTCTGTAAGGGTTTTGAAAATATGCCGGGCGATATTCTCCGAAGACGGATTCAAGGCGGTAAACGGCTCCATGTCGTTTAGAAACCGGTGATCCAGTTCATCCAGTATCCTGTTTGTTTCTGTCTTCATCTCCTTGAAATCGACCAGCAGACCATCTTTTCCGAGTTCTTCCCCTTGAACAAACACTTCAACTCTCCAGTTATGTCCGTGCAGTCTTTCACATCCTCCTTGAAATTCCCGCAACTGGTGGGCGGCCGCAAACTGGGAGATAATCTTCAATTCATACATGAATCCCCCCTATGCACGTTCGTCGTCATTCTTTGGCATATCTTCGGATTTCTCTTCCGCCGGCTCTACCAACTCCTCGTCTTGTGCGGCCACCTCTTCCGGCGTACGCCCGCATTCCGTGCATTTCCCGCCGACGATGATTCCCGTACAGGACCCGTCAGGACAAAGGACGCGACTTTCCAGATCAATTTCCTCACTGTCATCCAAAAAGCCATCCTGCTCCGCAACATGGGTCAGTCCTTCCGCCAGAGCTGCGCCGCACATCATACAGTAGTTGGCGCCTTTAAGCACACCTTCTCCACATTCGGGACAAAGAGAATCAGACAATTCCTTTTCACAGTGTGGGCATTTCATTCTACCTTTTCCTCCATTTTGTTAGAAAAATCAGAGATAATCCACAATTATCAGCGACCAAGTTCTTTTTCTTCAGCACTATATAATGAAAACCGCTTCAAGTGTCAATTTTAAGATGGAATTTCTCACATCTCCGGTCATAAAACGTAATACCTAACACGTAAAACGGGATGGATTCGACGTGTCTTATTCAAAAACACTGGCGGTAATGGAGTCACAGCGTCTTTTTGATCGACCTTCATTGATCGTTGAGAGGTCCTTTTAGGCTGGTACAAAAAATAATGCCGAATTTCCAACGACTTCTCCGTACCAGCCTGAAAGGACCGCTGCTCCATAAGAATTAGATGCGGCGGCAAAAAAGACCCTGTGGCGCAATGGCTTCGCTGACTCCAAACTTAGTACCAGAGTATTTGAATAGGATACAATTCGACTTATTATGAATTCATCAAACAAAGCTTGAAAAATTCTTCAGAGCCTTGTATCTAAGACTGGCAGAATATACCTTCAAAGCAAAACCGTTTTAGCCATTTTTCCGGAGAATGTCTCATGACCGATACACCCGGCTTTGCCGAAATGCAGGAAAAAATAAGGGGTTTGGAAGAAAGACTCGCTCAGCAGCAGGCGGAACAGGAGAGGGTGCGCGAAGAGAAAGACCGGTTATGGCAGATCCTGCAGGAAATCTCCATCCCGGCCTTTGCCATTAACAATAAGCATATTCTTACCCATGTAAACAAGGCCTACGAAAATCTTACGGGAATCTCCGCGGATGAAATTCTGGGAACCAACCGGCAATGGCTCCCCTTTTATGCCTCCGAAAGACCCACCATGGCGGATCTCATGGCGGATGGCGCCTCTGAAGCCAAGGTTGCAGGACATTACGACGGGACGAGCCATAAGTCCGCGGTCAACCAAAACGGCTATGAAGCGGAAGGTCTGTTTCGTAACCTGCGAACGGGGGACAAATGGCTCTTTTTCACCGCGTCTCCTCTCATGGACAAGCGATGGCAAAGTCCTGGGCGCCGTTGAAACCCTCCAGGACGTTACCGAGCAGAAACGTGCCGAAAGAAAGCTTCAGAAGTCCGAAAGCCTCATGAGAACGCTCCTGGATTTCATCCCCTACCCCATAGCGGTCTTCACCCTGAATGGGCGGGTGTTCTATCTGAATCCCGCCTTTACGGAGACCTTTGGATGGACTTTCGCCGAACTGGATGGAAAAACCATTCCCTACACGCCGCCGGACATTCAAGAGGAAACCGGCGTCATGATTCAAAAACTGCTCAGAGAAAAGATCATCCTCCGACACGAAACCAGGCGACTGACAAAAGATGGCCGGGTACTGGACGTGGTTATGCGAGCGGGAATCTATTCCGAGGCAGAAGGAGAACATGGCGGTGAACTGGTTATCTTAAGGGATATCACACGGGAAAAGAAAATAGCCAGGAACAACGAAGCCATTCTCAGGATCAGCACGGCTTTGCCGGAATACCCCGACCTGGAAGACCTCATGCATTATGTATGCAATGAAATCAAGCAACTCCTGAATACGGAAAGCGCCTTGATTGCACTTCTGGATGAGGAAAAGCAGGAACTCCATTATTCCGGGGCCGCCTACGATGATACTATCGCCCAGGAAAAGTCCAGAAAAATGCATTTCCCACTGGACAAGAGCATCGCCGGAAAAGTCATTCGGACGGGAAGACCGATCATCGTCCCCGATACATCGGAGGAACCGCTTTTCTATCCGGGCGTGGACAAAAAAATCGGCTTTCATACCAGAAACCTTGTGGACGTTCCCCTTCGGAGCGGCGATCGCATTTTAGGGGTACTGTGCGCCAGAAACAAAAAGGAAGGCGTATTCGATCAGACGGACGTGGAATTGCTGAGCATGATATCCGGCGCCGTTGCCCCCTCCATTGAAAATGCGCGCTTTTCCGAGGACATTAAGAAGGCCTACCGCACGAATGCAGCGCTTCTCAGGATTAGCCGTGCACTGCCAAGATATCCCGATCTGGATACACTCCTGGATTTTGTCAGCAGCGAAGTAAAGCACCTCATGGAAACGGAGGGAGCGCTTGTGATATTGGCGGATGAGGAGATGAAGGAACTCTCTTTTATCGGTGTATCCTACGACGACAGCTCCACCAAGAAGAGAGTGAAGGAGATGAAATTCCCCATCAACAGACTCGTAGCCGGAGAGGTGGTGAAAACGGGGAAACCGATCATCGTTTCCGATGCAACGGGAGATTCCGAACTTCACAGTGAAAGGGACAAGATCCTGGGCTACCATACCAGAAACCTGCTTCTTGTTCCTTTGAGAAGCAAGGATCGCATCATCGGGGTGCTGTGCGCCATCAACAAGAAAAAGGGGAATTTTGATCAGAAACAGGTGGAACTTCTCAGCATGGTCGCCGGAACCGTGGCCCTGTCTATCGAAAACGCCCGGTACTCCGAGGAACTCAAGACGGCCATAAAGGAAGTCACCAGCATGAACCGGGCAAAGGACAAGGTCATCAACCACCTTTCCCACGAATTGAAAACACCCGTTTCCGTCCTTTCCGGTTCCATGAATATCCTCGCAAAAAAGATGGAGGCCCTTCCCGACGACAAATGGAAGACTACCATGGCGAGGATCCGCAGAAATCTGGATCGCATTGTCGAAATTCAAAACCAGGTGGAAGATATTATCCGAGGCAGGCATTCCATGACGCACAACCTGCTCTCCGTACTTCTCAGCCAGTGCGCGGATGAACTGGAGGCCCTTCTGGCGGAGGAGTTTGGAGAAGGCCCCTATCTCAACATGATCCGGAAAAGGATCGATGAGTTTTTCGGGCCCAAAGAGATGGAACCCCAGGAGGTTTATTTAGACCGTTTTGTTGAGGGAAGATTGGAGGATCTCAAGGCCCTTTTTTCTCATCGGGAGGTGCACATCCATCGCCCATATTGAAGCGGTACCCGCTATCTGCATCCCGTTGGACCCGCTCAAAAAGGTTGTAGAAGGTCTCATCAAAAACGCCATAGAAAATACGCCGGATGAGGGAAAAATTGAAATTTCCGTCAAGAAAATGGATTCGGGCGCGGAATTGATGGTCCATGATTATGGCGTCGGCATCGTTGAAGATGCCCAGAGAAGAATATTCGAAGGATTCTTCACCACCCAGGATACGATGGATTACTCCTCCAAGAGGGTCTTTGATTTCAATGCAGGGGGCAAAGGAGCAGACCTGTTGCGAATGAAGATCTTTTCAGAAAGGTATGGTTTTAAGATTGACATGAAATCGACCAGGTGCCGATTCATCCCCAACGAAAAGGATATCTGTCCGGGCAAGATCAGCGAGTGCGACTACTGCTCCACAAACGAAGACTGCCATCAATCCGGAGGCACTGTTTTTCAACTCTTTTTTCCCGGAGTGACGCGGGCTGAAAAGACGCAGGAGTGAGATGGGGAACTGTAATTCTCATTATGGCTTTTTGCGTACAACCGGCCATGGGGGTTTGTTTCAAAACAGCGCCAAAACCCATTAGCAATTCCATTGCACGGCGGTACAGCTTCAAAATTAGGCTGGAAACAGGCTCGTAAGAGAAGTATCCTGTGCCAAAAACATTTTACCGCCTGTTGGATAATGCAAAAATGGGGTGATGCATCTGCAAAAGATGTTCGAAGCGGACAATTGTCGCCATCTTGAAACAAACCCCCATAGCCTCAGATTACAGATAAGCCATAATGAGAATTGCTGGATGGGTAAAAAGAAAGTTGACGGGAAGGCAAAGATTATTGTAGAAAGCCCGGATAGATGCGCGTTGATCTTACCCATTTGATGGATCATGCCCTTGCCCAGGCCCAACGGGCCTTTGCAGAGGGAGAAGTCCCCGTGGGGGCGGTGCTGGCCAGGGAGGATGGAGAAATCCTGGCGACTGCCCACAACCAGCCCCTCGGAAGCAATGACCCGACCGCCCATGCCGAAATCCTGGTATTGCGAAAAGCAGGGCATGCGTTGGGCAATTACCGGTTGAACGGGTCGATCCTGGTGGTAACGATTGAACCCTGCGTCATGTGTATGGGGGCTGCGATCCATGCCAGGGTGGCCACGGTGGTCTATGGCGCGACCGACCCGAAGGGCGGCGCCGCCGGCTCTCTTTATCAGTTGGGGGAAGATCATCGCCTGAATCACCGGATCGACATCGTATCCGGGATCAGGGAAGAGGAATGCAGGGCCATCCTGCAGGACTTCTTCCTTGCCCGTCGCAAAAGAACCGCATGAGAATTTCCGGAGAGGTACCGAAGTGGCCGTAACGGGGTCGACTCGAAATCGACTTGTCCCGTTAGTAGCGGGGCACGTGGGTTCGAATCCCACCCTCTCCGCCATAACTTTCCTAACTGTCAAAAAAAAGCCCCTGTCAGACTACACATTGCCTGATGGGGGCTTTTTTTAGGTTCATCCGGTTTTTGCGTACTTTCTCGGAAGCACTTTATTTTAATGGAAAAGCGTCCAGGAAAGCCTGTCAAGGAGGAACGCCAAAAGTGCAGTTTCCTTGACCGGCCTTGTTGGGTAAACATAATGGAAACATATGCTTGAAAGAAAAAGGATTGGACCGGACGACACACTCTGTTTTCCTTGAGGGCATAATTCACATGCTTTCGGCATAGAGATGAAATAACATTTTATTTCAATGGCTATTCCCACCCTGAACGAAGAAGCCACACTGGCGGAGTTCATTGCGGGCTGTAGAACTTTTTCCGACGATATTCTCGTCATTGACGGGCATTCCACCGACAACACGGTGAAAGTGGCTCGTTCGGGAGGCGCCCGTGTCATCTTCGATCATCGAAACGGGAAAGGAGAGGCCATTCGAACGGCCGTCTCTCACATTCAAAGAGAAGTCGTTGTTTTTATCGATGCAGATGGTTCCCATGATCCCAACGATATCCCCAGTCTGATTCAGCCGATTCTGAAAGGAAAAGTCGACCATGTGTCCGGCTCCAGGCTTTTGGGAGGTTCAAGTGAACTTCATGGCGGCTTTGATGAGTGTTTCAGGTTGATGGGGAGCTCTTTGCTCACCGCGCTTATCAACCATCGGTTCAAGGTGCACATGGCCGAGGTTCCAACCCACGAACAGAAGAGGAAGGGAGGGTATTCCAAGATAAGCATCAGAAAGGTGGCGCTCAGATATGTCCGTATTATGTTAAAATATCTCTATTTTTGAAGGCATTGTGGGGATAACCGGAGACGGCTCAGGGTCAATAATCCTCACACCGTTTTCGAAAAGTTGTTGCAGAGTCATCAAGGTGTGAGGGTCCCGAAAATAACCGCACACACTTTGGGCGGTTTCGGGGCCGACTCCCTGTATGGCGATCAAATCGTCTTCTGAAGCCATTTTCAGTCTTTCCAAACTGCCGAAACGAATTGCCAGAAGATGGGCGGCTTGCTCTCCAACATGGCGGATACCCAGGGCATAGAGGAAACGCTCCAGCGTCGGTTGTCTGCTTTGCACAATGGCCTGGACAATTTTCTTTGCCGATTTTTCTCCCATGCCTTCCAGAGATGCGATCTGCTCCCTGGTCAACCCATAGAAATCGCTGAAATTCGTAAGAAGCCCGGCCTGCACAAGTCTTTCGATGAGGGCTGGACCCACACCGGTAATATTCATGCCCTGACGCGACACAAAATGCTCGAACCCGGCTATTTGTTTGGCTGGACAGAGAAGATTCCCGCAGCGATAGACGGACGCTTCTTTCAGACAAACCACCTGGCTCCCGCAAACCGGGCATTGCCGTGGGAATACGAAAGGTTGCTCTCTCCCCGTTCGTCGCGCCACAAACCCCTTTATAATGTCTGGAACGGTGTCCCCGGCCCGCTCCACAAGCACGGTATCCCCGATACGGATATCCTTGCGCGCAAGCTCACCCCGGTTATGCAGGCTTACCCGACTCACCCGAACGCCTCCGATTTCCACCGGGTCAAGAACAGCCACAGGCGTCAGTGCCCCCGTGCGGCCCACCTGGATAAGGATATCCTTCACGGTTGTGGTCGCTCGTTTCGGGGGAAACTTATACGCGATCGCCCAGCGCGGTGCTTCGGCGCTGTTTCCCAGGGCTTCCTGCCAGTGCAGGCTATTGACCTTCACCACCACGCCGTCGATCTCATAAGGGAGCGATTCTCGCGTCTTTCTCCAATTTTTGAAACTGCGCGATCACCTCATCCATGCCGTGACAGATGCGATTGAGTGGATTTACACGCAGCCCGACCCGTTTGAAATAGTCCAGTTTCTGCCAATGGGTAGAAAAATTCAGGCCTTCCACGGTTCCGGAACCGTAAAAAAAGACATTCAAGCGACGTTGCTCCGTGACAGCCGGATCTTTTTGACGCAGAGAGCCTGCCGCCGCATTTCTCGGATTGGCAAAGAACGCTTCCCCGTCACGCCCGCACTTTTCATTTAATGCCGCAAAGCCTCCTTTCCCCATATACAGTTCTCCTCGAGCCTCCAGGCGTGTCGGAAAATCTTCATTGCCCTGCGCCAGGAGCGTAAGGGGAATCGCACGGACTGCCTTCATATTCGGCGTGACATCTTCTCCCACCACGCCGTCTCCTCTGGTTGAGCCACCGGTCAAAATCCCGTTTTCGTAGACCGCTTCGATCGCCAGACCATCGATTTTGGGTTCAAAGACATATTCCACATCCCCGTGACTTCCAAGGAATTCTTTCAGATGTCTGTCGAAAACCCGCAGATCCTCCTCATCCCGCGCCTTCACCAGGCTCAACATGGGGACCGCGTGGATGACCGTTTTCCATACATCCGAGGGCGATGCACCCACCCGTTGCGTGGGCGAATCCGGCGTAACCCATTCCGGATGCTCCGCCTCCAGGGCTTTTAGACGCTGGACCAAACGATCATATTCGGCATCGGAGATCACCGGGTTGTTATCCACGTAGTAAAGCTTGTTGTGATATCGGATGGTCTCACGCAGCATTTTCATCTCCAGGCGCGCCTGTTCGCTGTTGGATGGTGCCTGCGCAAGGCTGAAGGGAGTGAAAAACAGCAAGAGGAGAAACAATAACAAAACGTTCGGTTTCATTGGAAAATGCTCTTTGATCAACTCATATGTGGAACGGACAGTACATCATGGAAACCCGAGCATCCTTCGTTACCATCGTTTGATCCCATTCCCGTCAGTGTCTATTGGGATACAAATGGATTTATTACCTTCAGATCACCGAGACAAAAACCGTTCTGTAAGTCTTCCGAAAGGATTTGAGAACAATCGGCCAGTTTCGCGGCCTGTAGGATTAAAGCATCCCAAAAAGACAGGGAATAATCCTGTTGGAGGTGAACAGCAGCAACAACGAGCGAGAAGTCAGGCCTTACTGTTGTAAGGATGGAGATATAATGCATATACTCAAGGGCTTCTTCAGACGAAAGCGGCACCTGAATCTTATGGGTAGCAACATGGTAGAATTCCTGAAGAACCTGAATACTGATGGCGCCAGAGTCATTTCCGATATGTTCTCTTACCTTTGTGCGGGCAATCTCCCTTTTACTGCTTTCACCAGGAGTTGCATCAATGGAATAGATAAAGATATTCGTGTCTAAGAAAACCTTATCGCTCATGAATTTCGTCTCTGCTCCAGGTTTTCCTTCCAACCCTGGCTTGGGTCTTGCGAAAAAACGAATCTAAACCTCTGAGGGCAGCCTCACGCTTTTGATCGCTGGAAACAAACTGTTCAAGTCTGTCTCTGATGATAGCATTAATGGATGTTTTCTTTTCGAATGCAAGACGTCGAGCATTCTCCAGCAACGCATCATCGATTTTCAATGTAACGTTTGCCATTTCAATACTCCTGATCTATGAATAAAAATCTCAAAAGAGATTAGCACAGTAGCTGTGCCGAAACAAGAGAAGAATTCACAAATCATCAGTTTTCATAGAGAGCTTTGTGGCCTTCGCGCCTTTCCGGTTCAATTTACCTGTTTCACACGAGCAACACCCCTTTCACTTTTTCGGCTACTTCCTCCAGGTCCGTCTGGTTGGGTCTCCCTCGGATATCGCCCAGACGACCACCCACGGAGTGGCTCTGCAGCTTTTTGGTCTTGTATTCGCCCACTACATACCATTCTCCCAAGATCGTAAACCCCAGGTGATCAAAGAGCTGTCCCATATATTTCACCGCTGGAATCGCCTCATTAATCCCGGTGTGAACACCCCCATAGGTGCAGTAGGCAACCACATAGGAAGACGGCCTCTTGGGAGAAGCAGGTTTTATCTCCCCCGCCTGAACATATTTTTGAAGCAGTTCCCTGTGAAGATCCATCAGGCCTTTTCCGGGAAGCTGACCATAGACTCCGGATCCCACGAATATGAAATCATAGGCGAGAATGTCCGGAAACACTTCCTTGGAACCGATTTTCACCGTATCCACAGGGTATCCCAGCTCCCTGACCGTTTCGTCGATCTTCTTCGCCACCTTTTCCGTGTTTCCTGTGGCAGAAAAATAGAGATTGAGCACTTTCATAACGTTCTCCTCCAGTGTCGTACCATTGATCTTTCCGGATGATTGAGGAATCACGGCCAGGGCGGACTTGCCTTCCCATCCACCTTCCGACACCCTGAATGACTTTTCCCCGAGAAAGTTTATTATTCCCCTTTTTCCCGGCAGACGCAACGCCTTTTTAGTGGTGGCGACAATTCTCATGATCGCTTTTTTCCTCCGGCCGGCCTTGGTTCCTGCTGCAGACCGGACCCTTGGACGTAGGTTGCAGGAATCCATAATGGGAATGGTTTCGGCCATTTTTCCTTTGACATACAAGGGTGTCTTCTCTATAGTTTGCCGCCGAAAAGGTATATTTTTAACCCCTTACATTCTTTTGGAGCCAAATATGCGTCTGCCGGCTTTCGATTACTTTGCCCCCGATTCTCTCGATGATGCCTTAAAAGTCATGGCCGAGCGCGGCTCGGCAGCCGTGTTGCAGGCTGGGGGAACCGACCTGATCCCACGTCTGCGTCAGCGCCTGGTCCGCGCTGATCTGGTGGTCAGCCTGAAAAACCTTGAACAACTGAAAGGCATCGTCCGGGAAGGCCTGACCCTCAGGATCGGAGCACTGACCCCTCTCAAGGAGGTCATGGACCATGACGAAGTGAAAAATGAGATTCCAGGCCTGGCCGAAGCCCTCGCCTCGGTGGGGTCGCCCCATATTCAACATCGCGCCGGGGCAATCGGCGGGAATCTCTTGTTGGGCACACGTTGTCTGCAATACAACCAGTCGGAATGGTGGCGTTCAGGCCGGGACCATTGCCACAAGGATGGCGGACAGGTCTGCCACGTCTTGCCCGACAGCAAGGAATGCAGCGCGTCCTGTCAATCGGACGGTGCCGTCATGCTGACAGCCCTTGGGGCCCAGGCTGTCCTCAGGAGCGTGTCGGGTGAAAGGGTCATCAAGATATCCGAACTTTTCTCCGGCCTGGGGGATGCGCCTTTCACCCTCGCGCCCGAGGAGATTCTCACCGAAATAAGAATTTTCCTGCCCGCCCCGGGGACGGGCACGAGCTACCGAAAACTCCGCTGGCGCTCCAGCATTGACTATCCGCTGATTTCCGCCGGGGCCATGGTTACGTTGAGCAAAGGCAGGTTTGACAGGGTCCGGCTGGTACTGGGAGCTGCCGGTCCGGCGCCGTTGCTGGTTGGCGAAGCGGAGAAAGCCTTGCGGGGCCGTCCGCCCGAGGCAGAAGCCATAAACGAGGCCGCGGATCTTGCCAGAAAAAAGGCGGAGGGATCGATCGTTGAAAACACCGTGGCTCCAGCGGAATATCGCCGCAGGATGGTGGCTGTTTTGGCTCGCAGGGCACTGAGTGCGGCGGTTGAGCAGGCGTCATAAGAGGTCCCCAAAACACTTCGGTTGGAAGGTTTTGAGTGTTAGATTTTTGGTTTTAAGTGATGGAAAACACGGAGATGAACTATGTCCAATAAGGCCGCCAAAGTAGTGATCGAACTTACGGTGAATGGCGAGGAGTACGACGTACTGATCCCGCCTCACCTGACATTGCTTGAGGTATTGAGAGAAAAACTGGAGCTGACAGGGACCAAGGAGGGCTGCGGAGAGGGCGTTTGCGGTTCCTGTACCGTACTCATGGACGGACAGCCGGTCCGCTCGTGCCTGACCCTGGCCGTGGAGGCTGCAGGGCATGAGATAACGACCATAGAGGGTTTGACCGGACCGAAAGGGCTGGACAGACTTCAGGAATCGTTCATCAACCATGGCGCCATCCAGTGCGGATTCTGCACGCCTGGCATGATTCTGACGGCCAAGGCGTTGTTGAACGAAAATCCTCGTCCGAACGTAGAACAGGCCAAGGGGGCCATCGCAGCCAATATCTGTCGGTGCACGGGCTACACCAAGATTGTGGAGGCTATTGTGGCAGCCGGGGAGGATAATGATGTCTAAATACAAACATATCGGCCGACGCACACCCAGGGTTGATTCACGGGTGAGGGCCACGGGCGAGGTGAAATTCGCCGCCGACCTGATTTTTCCGAGAATGCTGGTGGGCAAGGTCCTTCGAAGTCCTTACGCCCACGCGCGCATCTTGAACATAGACACCTCCCGAGCCGAAAAGCTGCCCGGCGTCAAGACGATCGTCACGGGCCGGGACACGGCAGGCGTCAAGTGGGGCGTCTTTCCCTACACGCGCGACATGCAGATGCTTCAAACGGAAAAGGTGCGGTATATGGGCGACGAAGTGGCGGCTGTAGCCGCGGTTGACGAAGACACCGCCCTGGAGGCACTGCGACTTATCGATGTGGATTATGAGATCCTGCCGGGCGTCTTCACCATCGACGAAGCCCTGGCGGAGGATGCCCCTCTGGTTCACGAGGACTATCCCGGCAATCGCAATGTCGAAGTAAATATCGACGTAGGCGATGTGGATGAGGTCCTGCAAAAAAGCCACCTGGTCCGGACCGACACCTTTATCGCGCCCGAGGATGACTATTTCATGGGCGAACCCTACGCCGTGGTTGTCCGACCGGACGGAGACGGAAACCTGGAGATCTGGTGCCCCAATGCCGGCCCGCACATGAAATCCAAGCCTTTGTCCAATGTCCTTCAAATGCCCCTCAACAAGGTAAAGGTTCGCAAGGTAGCCATCGGCGGCGCCTTTGGCGGACGATCCGAGATATCGCCTGCCGATTACATCTGCAGCCTTATGGCGCTCAAGAGCGGACGACCGGTCAAACTGATTTATACCCGTGAGGAAAACACCGTCTGCGTCCGACAGGGACACGGGATGGTCACCACGCATATTACCGGCATGGACCGCGACGGCCGTGTCACGGCCCGATCCACCACCAGCTATCTGGATGGCGGCGCTTACTCCAGCACGGGGCCCATAGCCGTTTCCGTTCCCTTCCTTTGCCACGAACAGACCTATCGTCTCGATCACGTTCGGTTCCATGGCATCCGGGTTTACACCAATAAACCGATCCGCGGCATGATCCGCATCCACGGTCGATCCTTTGCCGCCGGTGTGGACATGCAACTGGACATGATGGCTGAGGAGTTGGGGCTGGACCCGGTCCGCGTCAAGTTGCTGAATGCCCGACATACCGGAGAATACACGGCAACCAAGAGTTACATCGGCTCCTGCGGGTTGACGGAGTGTATCGAAAAGGCCGTGGAGAAAAGCGATTACAAAAACAAGCACGGGAAATTGCCTCCCTTCCGAGGCATCGGGCTGGGCATCAACTCGGTCCAGACGGGATTTCCTCTGGGAATCCGCGGCGGATCCCAGGCCATAATCAAATTCAACGAGGATGGCGGGGTAACCATCATTTCGGGCGTGGTCGACAACGGTCAAGGCAACGACAATATGCTCGTTCAGATCGCAGCCGAAGAATTGGGACTGGAAATGGAAGACATCGAACTGATCACCGCCGACACCGAAGTCACGCCCAACGATCCGGGATCCTATTCCATGGTAACCACCTTCGCCGGCGGCAACGCGGTGCGGTTGGCCGCCGAAGACGCCAAGCGGCAGATATTCGAGGTGGCCGCCATAAAACTCGAAGCCAATCCTGAAGACCTTGTGGCGGCAGACCGCAAGGTATTTGTCAAGGGTTCGCCCGACCGGGGCCTGTCCCTGGCCAAGGTGCTCCGTATGGCCCTTATCCAGGGCCGACCGATCATGGGTCAGGGCGCATACAGCCCCAAGGTCGATCACCGCAGGGAGTGGGTCAGCAATCCCCAGGGACAACTTTCAGAGGCCTTCTCTTTCGGGGCCACGGTCTGTGAGGTGGAAGTGGACCCGGAAACCGGGCTGGTAAAGGTCCTGGGTGTCTGGGCGGCCCAGGACTGCGGGTTCGCTCTCAACCCCATGGTGGTCGAGGGACAGTTCGAGGGCTCTGTGGCCATGGGAGGCCAAGGCGGCATGCTGACCGAGTTTCATTCATGGAACGAGGGACGCTGCCTCAATGCGACCCAATTGGAATACAAAGTTCCCCTGGCCGTGGACATGCCCCCCATTGTTCCGATTATCGTTGAAAGCATCGATCCTTCGGGTCCTTACGGGGCAAAAGAGTCCGGCATGTCCGTGGCCATGAGCGCGGCCCAGGCCTATGCCTGCGCCATCGCCAACGCCACCGGCTGCTGGATCAAAGAATTCCCGATCACCCCGGACAAGATCGTCGAGGCGCTTGAGCGGAAGAAAGGGTAACACTCCGGGTTTCAGTTTTCAGTGTTCAGGTTTTCCCGCTACAGCGGGATTCAGGTTTCAGGGGTCGCGGATCAGCTGTCAGGGGTGTTGCTCGTGACAAGCTTTATTTTTTTGGCACTCCGATTAAATAACACAAGAAACGTATCCTGTTCAATTTTCCTGGTACTATGTTTGGAGCCAGCAAAGCCATTCCGCCACAGGGTCTTTTTTGCTGCCAGAGTTTTTGAATAAGATACGAAGAAACATCTAAATGGTTCGTGCAAACAATCCTTCGGAAAAGTGAGTCCGTAAGTGTCTGGCCGAAACCTGAAACCTCATCATGCATTTGGAGGGGAGATTTACGACTGAAATGATCGGGAGAGAAGAATGAACCAGAAAAAATCCATCGTTGTGTTGGGCACTTTCGATTCCAAGGGAGAGGAACACCAGTTTCTGAAAGACCGTATTCAGGCAAGGGGGCTCGGGACTCTCACGATCAATATCGGGACAAAGGCACAACCCACCTTTTCCCCTGATTTTGACCTGTTTGCTGCGATCCAGGAAAAGAGCAAAGGGCGGGCCGCCCCAAGAGACGAGGCCATAAAAGAGGTTGTCGCCCGTGCCATAGACCTTGTTAAAGACCTCCATGCGAAAGGGAAAATAGCCGGCATCGTCTCCGCCGGAGGCGGCACGGGAACCCATATGGGAACCAGTGTGATGCGTGAGCTTCCCATGGGCATTCCCAAGGTCATGGTTTCCACCGTAGCCGCCAAGGACATGAAAAAGATCGTGGGGACAAAAGATATCACCATGATGCACAGTGTGGTGGATCTTCTCGGGGTAAACAGCGTGTCGGGCATCGTGCTGGATCGGGCCGCAGGGGCGGTGTGCGGCATGGCACGGGAGCAGTGGCTGCCCGGCGAGCGAAAAAAGAGGATCGCCCTTACATTTTTCGGATTTATTACGCGCTCGGCGGAGCTGGTAAAACAGGCACTGAATGAAAAGGGGTATGAAGTCATTGCCTTTCACGCCAATGGAACGGGTGGGATGGCCATGGAAGAACTGGCTGCGGAAGGGTATTTCGACGGGATTCTGGACCTGGCCACACACGAATTGGCCGACGAACTCAAGGGCGGCTACTGTTCAGGGATCGGGCCTTCCAGACTCATGCCCCATCCGGGGGCGCCTATTCCTCGCCTGGTTGTTCCCGGGGGACTCGATTGCGCGGTCCTCGAATTTACCAGGGAAAGCATCCCTGCGGAATACAGAGATCGGAAGATCTTTTTTTATGACTTCCGATCGGCCATCCGTCTGGATGAAAGCGAGACCATTTTTATCGCCCGCCAGTTGGCGGAAAAGCTGAATACCAACCCTGCGCTCTACAGGGTGCTGATTCCCCTCCTCGGCTGGTCGGAGGCAGACAGCCAGGAAGGGCCGTTGTTCGACCCCGCCCTCACCGATACATTCATCAAAACCCTGAAGGGGGAGCTGAACCCGGAAATTCCAATCATTGAGGAAAATTTTCATATCAACGACCCGTCGTTTGCGGAAAGCGTAGCGCGAACAATGGATGAAATGGTGATGGAGCTCAAGGCTGAAAGGTGAAGGCTGTAAGGCCCTTTGCGCTATACCCTATGCTCTATGCGCTTTGCCTTCCCTATCCACGTCTCTTCAACATCTCCGCCATGAACGCGCCAATGCCCATTTTAAGAATATTTTCAGGGGCTATTTTCTTCAGGTTATCCACAAAAGCCTGTGCGGGTCTGGAGAGTTGTTGCTTTTTCAGGTGGGCAATGCTGATATCCAGATAGGATTTCCCCTCCTTAAGCGCAACAGAAACCAGCTTTTTTTCCCTCAGCTCCAGCGCGACGGCCTCTTTTACAAGGAAGGAGAACCCTTCTCCTCGCATCACCAATTGCTTGATAAACTCCGTGTTGCTGGTTTCGGCAAGAATATCCGGTTCCATATTGAACCGCGCGAAAAGCCCGTTCACCACCCTCCTTGTTCCTGACCCGATTTCCTTCATGATCACGGGTTCTCCGGCGATCTCTTTAAAAGAAAGGGTTCCACGCCGTGCAAAATGATGTTCAGGCGCCATAATCACCACCAGTTCTTCCTGACTGAACGGGGTAAAAGAGACGTCGGGGTTGTCTTCAGCCCTGGCAATGACCGCGACTTCATTCTTCAACTGGAGCAGGCTGTTGATCATTTCCAGGGAGCTTCCTTCATTGAGGTAGATCTTGACCTTGGGATACGATTCGTGAAATGCCGTCATCATGTAAGGCATAAAGTAACGCGCGTACGTCTTGGTCGTTCCCAGTCGAAGCACCCCCAGGTTCAACCGGTTGATGTCTTCGATCACGCCCTCGATCTGTTTTTCCTGCTTGAAGAGCTTTGCGGCATATTCGTACAAGACCTTTCCCTCATCCGTCAGAAACACCTTCCTCCATTTTCTCTTAAAGAGAACGAGATTGCAGGTCTCTTCGAACTGCCTTATCTGCGAGGTAACAGCCGGCTGGCTTATATAGAGCTCTTTGGCAGCCTTGGTGAAACTCAGGTTCTTTGCGGCGTAATAGAAGATTCTCAGCTGATTCAGGTTGATCATCGGGATACCTCCTTCTTGTAAAGCAAAGCTTATACCTTATATCTTTCCATAAGTAAAGGTTATGAATATCATAACGATAATCAAATTGACAACTTCCGCGATCCAAGGGAAGATGTTCACAAGTGGTTCTCTTGGTTGAGAACACAACCTACCAACCAAACTTTTAATAGGGGAGGGCGAAAAATGGCAGATGAAAAGGTTGCAAGGTTTCCGGATCCACACGATGTCGAGGTTCCACCGGAGCTTGAAGGCTGGGAAGAGATGTATCCTTCTCACTTTCTTTTCTCCAAGGAGAGAGGGGAGTGGGAAAGCAAACAGTTCTGGTATCAGGACAAGATACATGCGCCAGAACCGATGCCGCCGTTGGACTTGCTGTTTCAGGAGGCATGGCAGATCTCCCTCTCGCAATACACCACCAGGGTCTTCTGCATTCCACCCGCCCAGGGAGTTGCCCAGAGATTGGTGGGAGGGTACCTCTACATCTGCGCTGTATCGCCCCCGCCCGATGAAATCATCGGAGAAAAGGCCGCCTTGTTTGAGAAGCGGGTTTTCTATGTCTTTGAGCACTACAACGAATTGTGGGACAAATGGCTCACCAAATTCCAGGCCCTTGGCGAAGAGATGAAGGCCTTGAAAATCCCTACGGAACTTCCAAAGTATGTTCCTGAAGATCAGGTCATACCCGCACCCAGGGGATATTACGCTTCCTACGATCTGATTGAATCGTTCGACCTGCTTGTGAATCAGATGATCAAGGGTTGGCAGTTCCATTTCGAGATGTTGAACCTGACCTACCTGGCCTACCTCATGTTTGGAGACGTAACCAGAAAGCTTTTCCCGGGAATCAGCGAGAGTGCCATCGGAAAGATGGTGGCCGGCGCCTACGTATCCATGTTCCGCCCTGAAGAAGAATTGTGCAAGCTGTCGAGATTGGCCGTATCTCTCGACGGCGTAGCGGGAATTCTGAAGGCGGGGAGCAATGCGAAAGAAAGAATAGCCGCCCTTGAAAAGACCCCCGATGGAAAGAAATGGCTTGAGGCCTTCGAAGAAGCCAAAGACCCGTGGTTCTTTGTATCTTGCGGATCGGGCTGGTTCCATTATGAGGGAAGCTGGAACGATCAGTTGGATATCCCCTACGGATATATCAAGAGTTATGTAGAACGTTTAGAGAATGGCGAGAAGATTGAAAGGGATCTGGATGCCCTTGACAAGGAAAGAGAAGAAACTATCGCCCAGTACCGGGATTTGATCGGCACGGACGAAGACAGGAAGGCCTTTGACGACGCTCATAAGGTGATTCGAACCATCTATCGATACGCCGAAGACCACCTGTTCTGGGTAGAACACTGGTTCCACACCATATGGTATTCCAAGGTCAGGACATTTGGGCAGCTGCTGGTGAATAATGACATGATCGAAAAAGTGGATGACATCTTTATGTTCAACCGCTATGAAATTCCTGAAATTCTCACGGAGTTGGCCACCGGCTGGGCTTTGGGCGTGGATATCCCCCTGAGGGGCGCCTTTTACAAGGCTACGGTTGCCAAGCGGAGAAAGATCCTGGATGCAGCGGGCAAATGGATGCCTACTCCGGCCCTCGGCGTTCCACCCGAAGAAGTGGCGGAGCCCTTCACCGTTATGTTGTGGGGCGTAACCACCGATAAGGTGAAGGAATGGCTGAAAGGCAGTGTGGATATCGAACCGGGGGATGTCAAAGAGATCAAGGGGTTCGCCTCATCGGCCGGTGTTGTGGAAGGAAAGGCAAGGGTACTGAAACTTCTCAAGGAGGTCATGGACCTTGAACCCGGTGAAATCCTCGTGTGCCCCACAACCAATCCATCGTGGGCGCCGGTGTTCACAAAGATCAAGGCCGCTGTCACGGATATCGGCGGGCTGACGAGTCATGCGGCCATCGTTTGCAGAGAATACGGCGTTCCGTCGGTTACAGGCGCCGGAATTGCAACCTCCGTCATCAAGACGGGAGATATCATCCGGGTCGATGGGGACACGGGAGTGGTAACGATTATAGAGCGCGCAGCATAACCTGACGTCCTTCCCAGGTCTATTTTGTGTAAACCGGAAGCATTATGGGAAGGAGGGTGCAAAGTGCCCTCCTTCCCCTTCCGAAACGCGCCCGATATTTCCGGGTCGAACACCCGACCGGTGAAGGACTCCATGGAGGTATAGATGGATTACATGCTCGATTTTGAAGTTCTGGATAAGACATCCCTCCCGCTGGTAGGCGGCAAAAATGCCAGTCTCGGGGAGATGATTAAGGCCGGCATCCGCGTACCGCCGGGCTTTGCGGTAACGACGGACAGCTATCTCCAATTCATTACCCAAACAGGCATAAAGGACAGGATTCAGCATACCCTTTCCAATATGGGGCTGGACGACATGGATGCGCTCAACCGGGCCAGTCGGGAAATCCAGGATTTAATCAATAAATCCCCCATGAATAATGAAATTCAAACGGCCATTGAAGAGAGCTATTCCCGGCTTTGCGAGAAATGCGGTGTTAAGAACGTCCCCGTTGCCGTCCGCTCCAGTGCAACTGCAGAAGATCTTCCCACAGCCAGTTTCGCAGGTCAACAGGACACCTATCTCTGGGTTGTGGGGACCGGCAGGATCATCGAAAGGGTCAGAAACTGCTGGGCCAGCCTCTTCACACCACGCGCCATCGATTACAGGAACAAGAACAATTTTCCGCACGAAAAGGTATACATCAGTGTGGGCGTACAAAAAATGGTCAATTCCAGAACCGCGGGGGTCATGTTTACCCTCAACCCCACCAATGGCGATCCTTCTAAGGTCGTAATCGAAGGAAGCTGGGGATTGGGAGAAACCGTTGTGTCCGGCTCCGTTAACCCCGATAAGTTTGTCGTGGATAAAGTGGTCATGGAAACCAACGAAAGAACCATTTCGACCAAACATATCAAATGTGTCCATGACGTTGATAAAGGAGAAGTGTGCGATGATGGAAGTGCCGGAAGAAATGCAAAACAGGTGCTGTCTCGAAAGCGACGAGGTAAAAGAGTTGGCGAGAGTGGCCCGAATTATCGAGAAGCACTACGGGCGGGCCATGGATATCGAATGGGCCGTTGACCGTGATTTCCAGTTCCCTGAGAACATATTTATTGTGCAGGCCCGCCCGGAGACCGTCTGGAGCCAGCGCAAGAAAGAGTCCGTCATCGGCAGCAAAACCGGATACCAGCTGCTCATGGCACAAGCCATGAAACGGATCAAGATCCCTTCCTCTTGAGACGAAGATATTGCCTGGCGCATGATTCATGCCTGGATGCGGTCCCGATCCGCAGAATGACATTGCAGAAACGCTGCACGGAAAATGACTACACCGATCAGGCAACCGATTAGAACCGGGTTGTCCTGCTCTCTACATAGAATAGACGGGAATGACGTTACCAACAAACCTTTGTTCATAAAGGTTTTTTCAACCCTTTTAACCCAAATCAGGAGGCAACAAATTCATGAAAGACTTAAGAGATTTTATTGCATTAGCGGAAAAGGAAGGCGAGCTTAAGAGAATTACCGCGGAAGTGGACTGGAACCTTGAGCTTTCCCACATCGCCAAATTGAATGAAGAAGCCCAGGGCCCGGCCTTGCTTTTTGAAAATGTCAAGGACTATCACACGCCGGTCATGACCAGTTCATGCACCACCGCACAGAAACTGGCCCTCATCCTGGGACTGCCCAAAGACACTCCCCTGCCGGAAATTCTGAGAAGTTGGGTTAAAATGGGGAGAAACCCGATTCCTCGCGGTATTTGTGGATAAGAAGGACGCTCCCTGCAAACAGAATATCCTCATGGGAGACGATGTGGATCTGTACAAGTTCCCTGTCCCCCATTTCTTCCCCCTGGACGGCGGCAGATATATCGGCACCGCCCATTTCATCATCACGAAAGATCCCGAAACGGGCTGGGTAAACCTGGGCACCTACCGGTCTCAGCTCTTGGGCAAGAACAAGATTGGCACCCAGTTTATCAAGGGCAAACATGCCGACCAGATGCTCAAGAAATACCAGAAGATGGGTAAGCCCATGCCCTGCGCGTCCATCATCGGATGCGACCCGCTTCTGTTCATCCTTGGCGCGGCAAGGGTTTCCGCAAACATCAGCGAGTATGACGTGTATGGTTCCATTCGCGGCGAGGCCTGCAAGGTCGTTAAAGGCGAGACCGTGGATCTGCCCATCCCCGCCTATGCGGAGATCGTCCTTGAAGGGGAATGCGATGCGAATAAGTTCATGGATGAAGGTCCCTTCGGCGAATACACCGGCTACTATTCCGGCGTAGGAACCGACCCCAGGAATTATATGGACATCAAATGCGTCACCCACCGGGACAATCCCATCATGTACTCCACCACCGTGGGACGCGCCGTCACCGATACCCACATGGTCATGGCCCTCTCCTATGGCGCCACCCTGTGGCAGCAGCTTACCGATGAGATGAATATCCCCGGCATCAAGTCCGTTTACTGTCCTCCCGAAGGCTCCGGAAGGTTCCTGGCCATCATCTCCGTGGAAACAAGATATCCCGGTCACGCCGACCAGGTACTCACCGCCGCCATCTCAACGGAAATGGGCGCCTACGGCCTCAAGACCGTTATCGTTGTGGATGATGATATCGATGCCTGGGATATTCCCAGGGTCATGTACGCCCTCAGCTTCCGCTTCCAGCCGAACCGAAGCCAGGTGATCAAGAGAGGAAGATCCACGCCGCTGGATCCGTCCCTTCCCATTGAGAGCCAGATACATTACCGGCAGGCTTCTTTTGGACGCGACCATTCCTTATGAATGGAAGGACAAACCGATTCCCATTGCACTGGATCCGGACATGGTGGCAAGAGTGAAATCCAGGTGGTCCGAACTGGGATTTTAGGGAAAATCAGGCCATGTAATCACGGCCTGCGTTAGAGACGGCCCGGAAGAACGGGCCGTCTGCTTTCCCCGTACGGCCGTGTACCCCATAAAACCTATAATCAAGGAGTCTTCACCATGTCGGACAGTACACTGTTAGATGGCAAGAAAATCCTCATAGTAGATGATGAGTCCGACATTTTGGACATACTGGAAGAACTGTTGGAGATGTGTGAGGTCGTCCGGGCTTCCAATTTCAAGGACGCAAAAACGTTGCTTGAAACCCAGGATTTCGATATTGCCGTCCTGGATATCATGGGCGTAAACGGCTATGGCCTCCTGGATATCGCGCGGCGAAGAGGCATTACCGCGGTGATGCTGACAGCGCACGCATTCACTCCCGACAACCTGGTAAAATCGATCAAGGAAGGCGCCGCGTCCTATCTTCCCAAAGAAGAATTGACCAATATCACGACCTTCCTCAATGATGTTCTGGAAGCCAAGCAAAAAGGAAAGAACCCCTGGGAACCCTGGCAACAGAGATTGCCCACATCCTATTTCGAAAAGAGGTGGGGCGCCGCCTGGCAGAGTACGGATCAGGAATTCTGGGACAGGTTCAGGGCCGGCATCAAAGAACGGGCAAACAAGCCGAAAAAAGGAGAATAAGCGTGAAACCGATTCGATATAAGAAAAGATGGTGGAGGAATTCCTCCGGGATGGATACTGGACCGAAGAACTCTTTTACGATTTTTACAGCCGGAATGCCAAAGAAATGCCCGATCAGGAGGCCCTGGTGGATTCCAAATACCGGGTCACCTGGGCCGAGGCAAAGAAGCTGGTGGATGCCATGGCCATCTCGTGGGTGGAGATGGGAATTCCCAAGTCCGCCCGAGTCATTGTCCAGTCCCCAAACAGCGTTTACGGCTTTCTTGCAAGAGTGGCCTGTGAAAGGGCCGGCCTCATCTCCCTGACCGTCTACCCTTACCTGCGTCAGAGAGAACTGGAATACATGCTGGAAAAAACCGAAGCCACGGCGGTGGTAATTCCAACCATATATAGAAAATTCAATTATTTAGAGATGTACAAGGATCTGCAGAAACGATTTACCCATCTGAAATATTTCTTCCTGTTTGACGATGAAGTCCCTGCGGATGCCCCGGAAGGAACATTCTCCCTCACCCAGCTTGTCGAAAAACGGCTACAAAAGCCGGTTGACGAATCCGTCCTCGACGCAAGGAGGCTGGACGCCAAATGGGATGTGGCCCTGCTTACCACCACCAGCGGAACGACCGGGATACCGAAGCTGGTGGAATGGCCTACGGCGCCCCGCGTCTGTACCTGCAAAGGCCGGGTAGGCATCTGGAACCTGAACAAGGATGACATTACCATGGCCATCGCTCCCCATGCAGGGGGAGCGGCAGGGACCTTGACCTATTTTGCAGCCCCCATTGCAGGCGCCAAGACCGTCATGCTGGAAGAATTCACGCCCGAAGGGGCATTGGAACTGATCGAAAAGGAAAAAGCCACGGCCATCGGCGTCGTCCCCACCCACCTGGTGCGCATGCTGGAAGCGGACTACAAAAAGTATGACCTGAGTTCCCTCAGGTTTATTCGTTCCGCAGGTGGATACCTCTCGCCCCAGGTGGCGGAGGAGGCGGAAGAAGCCTTCGGCGCAAGCATTACCAGCGACCTGGGAACCCAGGACAAGGGGTCCGTCTCCGGATGCAGCGTGGAGGATTCCAAGGAACTGCGTCGTCGAACCGTCGGCAGGATGCTTCCCGGCAATAAGGTTCGGCTTGTGGATGAACAGGGCAACGAGGTACCCGATGGAGAGCCCGGCATCCTCTATTTCAGAGGGCCCCATGCGCCTGCCGGATACTACAGGGATGAAGAATTAACTGCGACGGTCTTTGATGAAGACGGCTGGTGCACCACGGAGGATATCGTCAAGTTCGATGAAGGCTGTCTCTGGATTCTGGGACGGGCCAAAGACATGATCATCCGTGGGGGCCAGAACATCTATCCCGCGGAAGTGGAAGGCCTGCTCAATGAGCATCCCAAGGTGTCCTCCGTTGCCATCGTGGGATATCCTGACCGCGCCATGGGAGAAAAATGCTGCGCCTACGTGATCCCGAAGCCCGGCGAAACATTCACCTTCGAAGAAATGGTAAGTTTTCTCAAGGAAAAACAGTTGGCCATGTTCAAACTCCCGGAGCGCCTGGAAGTGGTTTCCGAATTTCCGGCGGTGGGCGATTCCGGAAAGGTCAACAAGGAAACTCTGAAGAAGATGATCAAAGAGAAGGTGGAAGCGGAACAGAAATAGGGGCCTTTGCATTCGTTCGCGGGTTTCAGGTGTCAGGCGTCAGCTGATGCCTGAATCCCGCTAAGGCGGGAAAACCTGAAACCTTTATTGTATCCTATCCAAATTCTCTGGCAGCAAAATACAGGCTCAGAGAACCATTTCGTCACGAGGTCTTTTTTGCTGCCGCATCTGATTCCTATGGCAGCACCGGCCCTTCTATGCTGGTACGGACAAGTGGCTGAATGATAAGAGTTTCTTTGTAACCAGCATAGAAGGACCTCTCGACGGTCGGTGAAGGTTTATCCAAGATGCGGCAGCAAAAAAGACCTCGTGACTACATTCCTGCCATTGTTTTTGAATAAGATACCCTTTATTCGTGTTATTCGTGCAATTCGTGGTCGAAAATCTGTTTTCGGGTAGGAGCAAGCAATGCAAAAAGCCGTACTGATTATTTCAACGCTCGACACCAAGGGAGAGGAAACCCTTTACCTCCGGGATAAAGTCGCCTCCCTCGGGATGAAACCGCTTCTGATGGATATCTCCATGCGTGGGAAAGGGCCTTCTCCGGCCGAAATCACTCCCGCCATGGTGGCGGAGGCTGGGGGAAGCACCATGGAGGAGATCCATGCCTCCAGGGAAAGGGCAAAAATCACCAACATCACCATAAGGGCGCTTCCAACATCGCCAAAGATCTCTTTTCAAAGGGAGAATTAGGGGGAGTGCTGGGCATGGGCGGCTCCACCGGTTCCCTGATGGCCACGGAAGTCATGAGGGCGCTGCCTTTCGGGGTCCCCAAAATCATGATCTCCTCCACTGCCGCCCTGCCCGGGCTCTCCACCCGGTATATCGGGACAGGAGATATCAACCTGTTTCATTCGGTGATTGAGATATCCGGCGTGTCGGATCTCCTGAAGAATGTCATGGACAGGGCTGCTTCCGCCATGGGAGGGATGCTTCACGATTCCATCACATCGCCCGGCGCCGCCGGGAGCAAGGCCGTCGCCATGACCATGCTGGGTCCCTGTGAACAATGCGCCAGTTCCGTCAGGACCGCCCTTGAAAAACATGGAGTTCAGGTCATCGGATTTTCCGCTGCGGGCATCGGCGACAGGGCCATGGAGGCCATGATCTCCCAGGGATTTTTTCAGGGCGTCATTGATCTTGCACCGGGAGGCGTCGGGCGAGCACCTTTTCGGTTTCATGAGAGACGCGGGCCCGACGCGAATGGAAAATGCGGGGAATGCCGGACTTCCCCAAGTGATTTCCACCTGCAGCGTAAACCATATGACCCCCTCCAAATCCAGGTACAAGCCCGATTATCACGAACGAAGGAAGTACGATCTCGACAAGTTTCGCACCTGGATCCGTCTTTCACCGGAAGAATTACGCCAGGTAGCCAGGGCCTTCAGGGAAAAACTCAACAAGGCCAAAGGGCCGGTGACGGTGCTGATTCCTCAGAAAGGATGGTCATCGGTGGACTCTCCGGGCAATGCCACCTATGACCCAGAAGAAGATCAGGTATTTGAAGAGGAGTTGCGAAACGGCCTGAACGGGAATATTGAAATTGTTCGGGTGGATGCCAACATGGAAGACCCTGCTTTTGCGGAAGCCGTTGTTGAGGCATCCTTGAAAATCTTTTAAATACAGGAAGAGATATGACCAAAAAGATAATCATAGGCATTTCGGGCGCCAGCGGCGTCATTTACGGCGCCCGGATGCTTAAAATTCTCTCCGGGATGGACGTGGAGACCCACCTGATCCTGTCGGAATCAGGCAAAAAGAACCTGGAAATCGAAACCCCCTACAAGGTCCGTGAAGTGGAAGAAATGGCGTTCCGGGTCTATGACAATAAGGATGTGGGGGCTGCTCTCGCCAGCGGGTCCTATCTTGTGGAAGGAATGGTGGTGATTCCCTGCACCATCAAAACCCTGTCGGGAATTGCCAATTCCTACAACGACAATCTCCTTGTGCGGGCTGCCGACGTAACCCTCAAGGAGAAAAGGAAGCTGGCTCTCGTGGTGCGGGAAACACCCCTTCACAAAGGGCATCTCCGATTGATGACCATGGCGGCCGATATGGGCGCCCATATCCTTCCACCGGTTCCTTCCTTTTACCACCGGCCCAAGACCATTGAGGACATTCTTGATCAGACCATAGGAAAGGTTTTTGATTTCTTAGGGCTGGAACATAACCTGTTTGCCCGCTGGACGGGAGAATACTGAATCAGGGTTCTTTCATTGCCAGCAGTGCCGCCCCCAGGGCCCCCACGATCTGGGGCTCCGGATTGACATGAATTTTTCTCCCGAGTTTTTCTTCCAGAAGGCCCACCACACCGATGTTTTTCGCGACCCCCCCGCTCATGGTCACCTCCCCCTGGATTCCTATGCTCTTTGCCATGCTCCATACCCGGCTTACGATGGCCCTGTGAAGCCCGCGAATAATCTCCTCCCGGGGCCGGTTCTGTGCCACGAGGGAGACCACCTCGCTTTCCGCGAAGACCGTACACACACTGCTGATGCTCACCTCCCCTTGCGCGTTTTTCGATAGTTCCCCCATGGCATCCAGGGGAACCTGCAGCTTCTCCGCCATCACCTCCAGGAATCGACCGGTGCCTGCCGCGCATTTGTCATTCATGGTAAAATCCAGCACCTTGCCCCCTTCCCCCACACGAATCACTTTGGAATCCTGTCCCCCGATATCAATCACCGTTTCCGTTTCGGGGAAAAGATGACGGGCCCCCACGGCATGGCACGTTATCTCGGTCACTTTCTTGTCCGCAAAGGGGATGGAAACCCGACCGTAGCCGGTTCCCACAATACGTTTTATCCCGTTTCTGTGGATGTTTGCCTGGCGGATGGCCATCTGCAGGGCCGCTTCCGCCGCATCGGTACTGTTGGCGCCTGTGTTACGTATCGCGTAGCCGACCATTGCCCCGTTGCCGTCGAGGATCAGGGCCTCCGTGCTCAGAGAGCCCACGTCTATTCCCACATAATAATCGTCTGAAATGGTAGTCATTCTTTTTTCCTTATCAAAGGGGCCGAAGCCATTCCGGATGTCAGAACTTGTAATCCTTCTTCACATGCAGGCCGTATTTACGAATGCGGTTGAACACGGTCATTCGATGAACCCCCAGCAGCTCGGCGGCCCGCGTTTTGTTTCCCTTGCTTTTGGTCAGGGCCTCGATCAGTTCCTTTTCTTCTTCCGACATTTTGTCTTCCCCTGAAGCGATAGGCGCCGGGGCATTTTCCAGGATTTCTTCCGTCTGTATCAAACTCCCCGGGAGATGATGGCGTTCAATCAGTCCGGATTCCGCAATGACAAAGGCATATTCAAGGGCGCTCTTGAGTTCCCGGACATTTCCAGGCCATGGATATTCCATGAAAAGCGCCATCACGTCAGGACTCAAGGCAATGATTTTCTTTCCACTTTTACCTATTAGCCGGTTGATGAATGTGTCTACGAGCAGGGGGATGTCTTCCCTTCGCTCGCGCAGGGGCGGCAGGTGAATGGGAAGTACGCTGATGCGAAAATAGAGATCTTTTCGGAAGGTCTCATTGGAAACATGGTCTGAGAGATCACGGTTGGTTGCCGTGATAACGCGGACGTCCGTCCGAATCGGGGTATGATCCCCTACCCTTTCGAAATGCTTGGTTTCAAGTACCCGAAGCAGTTTGGCCTGGGAGGCCAAGGGCATCTCCCCCATCTCGTCCAGGAATAGATCTCCTCCATGGGCGGCCTCAAACCGGCCCATACGATGCCGATAGGCCCCGGTAAAGGCTCCTTTCACATGGCCGAAGAGTTCGCTTTCAAGGAGCGAAGCATTGAGGGCTGCGCAATTAAATTGAACAAACGGGCCTTCCCTTCTGCGGCCCAGTTTATGGATGGCGTGGGCCACCAATTCCTTGCCGGTGCCGCTTTCCCCGTAAATGGCCACCGGCGCATCACTCTCCGCAGCCCGCTCAATGATTTGATAAATCCGCTGCATGGAGTCACTTTTCCCCACCATTCCATGGAATCCGCTGCGTCCCCTGGCAACCCTTGAAAGTTCATTGATTTTGTTGTCGATTTTGTCCTCCAGGGAGGCATCAACAAAGGTCTCAAGAGCACCCAAGACGTTCCCCTTCTTATCGCGAAGGAGGGAAGCGTTTTTTATGACGGATGCATAAGATCCATCTTTCTTTCGAAAAAGACATCGTTTTTTGTTGACGAAACCGACCTCGAAGAGCACACACCATTCATGCCTGCCCTCCGAACGGAACAGCTCACAGGCATCACATTCCAGGATGGTACAACTCGATCCCTCCAACTCGTTTCTGCTGTAACCCGTGATCCGCTCCATGGCAGGATTGACCATCCGTATGGCCCCGTCGTTTCCAACCATCATCACGCACGTGTCAACGGCGTTTACGATTTCTCTATAGTAGCGGTTGGGAGTCTTTTTACCCATGGAAGTTGTCGCTCATAATAGTTGAGGTTTTATTGATACGGCACCAAAAATTGCGTCTATTTTTCAAGTGGGGAGAGAACCCTTCGGTGATTTTTATTCGTGGCATCCCGGATATGCCGAATGAATGGGGCCCCTAAAACGCGTTCTCCTCTTGAATGCCATATTTCTTCATGCGATTCCAGATCGTCATTCTGTGTACACCCAGGAGTTTGGCGGCCTCGGACCGGTTGCCGTTACTCAGACGCAAGGCCTCCACAAGCGCCGCTTTCTCATTGAGATGACGCAACCGTTCTTTCCTGTCTTCCATTTCCAGGCCACTTATTTCCACCCCGGTTCCGGCACCAAAGTAACCAGGCAGATGACGGCGCTGTATCAGCCCTGATTCGGCAATTACAGCGGCGTATTCCAGGGTGCTCTTTAATTCCCGGATATTTCCGGGCCATGGATAGGCCATGAAAAGATTCAATACCTCCGCACTTACGCCCGTCAAATCCTTTCCACTCCTGTTGCCGATCTGGCGAATGAAGGCAGTTACCAGGAGGGGGATGTCTTGTTTCCGCCCTCGTAATGGCGGGAGGTAAATGGGAAGTACATTGATGCGGAAAAACAGGTCTTTGCGAAAGGTTCCTTCCGATACCAGGGCCTCAAGATTGCGGTTGGTTGCAGTAATAATTCGGACATCCGCAACAATGGATCGATGATCGCCGACCCTTTCGAACTGTTTGGTTTCCAGGACCCTCAGAAGCTTTGCCTGGCTGGAGAGGGGGATTTCGGATATCTCGTCAAGAAAGATATCCCCTCCCCTGGCGGCCTCAAAGCGTCCGATTCGGTGGCGGTAGGCGCCCGTAAAGGCCCCCCGCACATGTCCGAACAGCTCGCTTTCGAGGAGCGCCTCGTTCAAGGCCGCGCAGTTATATTGAATAAAGGGTCCTTCCCTTCTCCGACCCAGGTTGTGTATGGCATGGGCCACCAGTTCTTTGCCGGTGCCGCTTTCTCCGCAAATCGTTACCGGAGCATCGCTCTCGGCAGACCGTTCGATGACCTGATAGATCCGCTCCATGGAGACGCTTTTTCCCACCATCCCATGAAACCCTTCCACCTCATCCAGTACCTTCGAAATTTGCAGAACTTCCTGGTCCTTTTTGTCAATCTCGGATACGTCCGCAAATGTCTCCAAGGCCCCTAAAAGCGTACCATCCGGATTCTTCAACAGGGAAGCATTTTCCAGTACCGTCACGTAAGAGCCATCCTTTTTCATCATGAGGCATCGCCTTCCCCGGATCCCCCCTGAAGCGATGAGCATGCACCATTTCTCCCTGTCCTCGGAAAGGATCACCTCGCAGGCGTCGCATTTGAGGATGTTACATGGGGCTCCTATGAGTTCGCTGCGGCTGTACCCGGAGAGAATCTCCATGGCCTTATTGACAATCAAAATAGTCCCATCATGACCCACGACCATAAGGGCGTCGTTAACGGCCTCGACAATCTCTTTATAATAACTTGCAGGGATCGGCGTATTCATGGAATTTCTTTATCACCTGATTAAGCACAAAGTCAATATAAATGCTAAACCCCGCAAATAGTCATTAAAAACCATCATGATTGCTTTTTAAATCGCATTACATAACCATCTGATATTGCATATTTTTGCATCCATTTTCCAGCAAATGGCATGATCATTGCTCATTCCAGCGGGAACTTTCACATCGGAATCATGATCCATCACGCGAGCAAAACGCTGCATAAAGGACAAAAAGCGCCCTGTCGTGTTCAGAAGGAAAAGGCGCATCCGATGAACGATGGTGGCGCAACATTGTGGGTCTTAAGACGGAGGGGAATGGAGATGAAAACAACGGTTCTGGGCATCGGGAATCTGCTCTTGGGCGATGAGGGAGTCGGCATTCATGCGGCTTGGACAATTTCCGAGAATTGCCCGGACCACGTAACGGTCAGGGAGATTGGGACATCCATCCTGGAAGCCATCCCCGACTTTGAAGAGGCGGACAGAATCATTGTTATCGATGCCATGAAGGCCCATGGAAGTCCGGGCACCATTTATCGCATACCTCTAACGGAGTGCAGGTCGAATGACGTCATTGGATCACTCCATGGTTTTGATCTGAAGAGGGTGCTGGCCCTGGCGGGACGGAAAGATCCGCCCGAAGTGTTGGTCTTCGGCGTTGAACCGGCCTACGTGGGCTGGTCACTGGAGCTATCGCAACCGATCAGGGATGCCCTGCCGGAATTACTCATGGCGGTAGAAAATGAGATCGAGCAAAGATCCGGAGCCAAAAACCAAAGGCGGATTTCAGATTGATTGTTTTGAACCACGAAATTTAGGAGGACTTCTTTAATTCACAGGAGGACACCAGCATGAAAGAAATAGGGAGAAGAGATTTTTTGAAGTATTGTATCGGTTCGGCAGCGGTCCTGGGGCTGAACTTGACAGTGGTGGGGAGATTGCAGAAGGCCCTGGCCGCTGACGGCGCCGGCCTCCCAACCGTAGTCTGGCTCAACGGGGCGAACTGCACGGGTTGCACGGTTTCCCTGGCCAACAGAATCAGTACGGATGGACCTAAGGACGTAGCGGATCTCCTGATCAATTACCTTGATCTGGCCTTTCACCCCAACCTCATGGGGGCCTCGGGAGATCTGGCGGTTCAGAACCTCCACAATGCAACAAGCAGCGGGACAGGTTTCATATTGGCGGTGGATGGGGGTATTCCCACGGCCTTTGACGGCCACACATGCATGCTCTGGACCGAGAACGGTCGTGAGATAACCGCCAAAGAGGCCGTCCTCGATCTGGCCCCAAAGGCCATGGCTACCTTATGCATCGGCACCTGTGCCAGCTTCGGAGGCATTCCCGCGGGAAATCCCAACCCCACAGGCATCAAGAGCGTACAGGAACTTACGGGTGTCGGCGCCATCAATATTCCCGGATGCCCCACCCACCCGGATTGGATTGTCTGGACCATCGCACAGCTCCTGGCGGGAATAACCCCTTCCCTGGATCAAGATGGCCGACCGGTGGATTTATTTGGCGGCGAATCCAGAAACATCCATCATCGATGTCCACGCAGGGAACGGGAAGAGGCGGATACATTCGGTCAGGAAGGGCAATGTCTGAAAGAACTGGGATGCAAAGGACCGCACACCCAGGGCGATTGCCCCACGAGACTCTGGAACGGAGGGACCAATTGGTGTGTAGGGGCCAATGCCATCTGCCTGGGTTGCACGGAGGCCGGTTTTCCGGATGAATTCTCACCGTTCTACAGACATGAAGGGGCAAGTGGGGAAAGCCACAGCGGTGACGGAGAAGACAACAAGGATCACGATGAGGAAGATGAACGCGAACATAACTGGAATCCTGACCGCAGTCGCGAACAGGATCGTTGAACCTTTTCATCCAAAAATGATCGTCGTTACCGGGGTTAAGCGGATTTATCCCGGCCCCTACCTCAACAAGTTTGTGAAAGGAGCAACAAATGTCGACACTTACCATCATGGATCCGGTTACCCGGATCGAAGGACATATGAAAGTAGAACTGGATATCGAAGGCAACAAAATCATCGACGCCCGCTGCACCGGAACCCTCTTTCGCGGGTTTGAAATCCTGTTGAAAGGGCGTGATCCCTGGGATGCGCCTGTGATCACACAACGGATCTGCGGGGTCTGCCCCATCAGTCACGCAGAGGCAGCCGTCCTTGCGCTGGACAATGCCTCCAACGGAACCGTACCCGCAAACGCCAGGATTCTGCGAAACCTGACCCTGGGAGCCAACTTCATTCAATCGCACATCCTTCACTTCTATCTCCTTGCGGCCCTCGATTATGTAAAGGGTCCCCAGGTCTCCCCCTGGATACCGGCATGGGACAAGACCCTGCCCGACACCTTGGGACAGGTGGTGGATCATCTGGCAGGACCGGCCCTCGCGGCCCGCCGAGAGGCCCATGAGATGGGCGCCATTTTCGGCGGAAAGATGCCCTCCTCCCATACCTACATACCCGGCGGATTTACCGCCGCGCCAAGCCGGGATAAGATTGCCCTCTTCCGCGAGTATTTGAGCCGTTTAACGTCCTTCATCAAAAGCACCTATCTGCCTGATGTGGATGCCGTTGCGACGGCCTATCCCGAATACGCCGGCATCGGCAAGGGTTGTGGGAACCTCATGGCCTATGGAGTCTTTGAACTGGATGAAAGCGGCGGGAACAAGCTGCTCAATCAAGGATATGTACAAAACGGGGGGACAGGGAAGCCCGGGGATGTCAGTGACGGCGATATCACGGAGTTTGTGAACTATTCGTGGTATGAAGATGGCGGCAACGGCCTCCCGCCGGCCCAAGGAGAAACCGCCCCCCTCTATCCCAAGGGCGACGCCTATTCATGGCTCAAGGCGCCCCGCTTGTTCCAGGAGCCTTTTGAAGTGGGCCCCCTGGCGAGGATGTGGGTAAACGGAGATTATCAGGCAGGCATCTCCGTCATGGACCGTCACCTGGCGCGTGCCCGGGAGGCACTCAAGATTGCGGAGGCCATGAACACCTGGCTCGATGAGCTCGATCCGACCGCCCCTGCCTTTGACGGCTATTCTCTCCCGCAGGCCGCTTCAGGAGCAGGCATGACGGAGGCCCCGAGGGGCGCCCTGGGCCACTGGATAGAAATTGCGGATGGCAAGATTTCGCGTTACCAGGTAATCACTCCCACCTGCTGGAATGCCTCGCCCAAGGACGGGAACAACATTCCCGGCCCCATGGAACAGGCTCTGATCGGAACACCGGTGGAAGACCCGCAGCAACCCATTGAGGCCTTGCGGGTCATTCATTCCTTCGATCCCTGCCTGTCCTGCGCCGTGCATATTATGCAGCCGAACGGAGAGCCCGTCATCGTGCGGGGCGGCATTCGGTAACCCGGCGAATAGGTCATTCACCATGGTTTCCCCTTGGAAGCGATAACGCACCGAGGGGGAAACCATGGTGCATTTCATTCAAGATGCTGGATTTTTCGACGACACGATATGACAATTCTGCGCCGGGATGGGCTGTATTTCAGCTTTGCTTAATGCCTGTACCCACCGGCTGTTTCCTCGGTCATCGGGGTGGTAACCGGATTTTTCTTGAAATATTCGATGCAGCGACGCATATCCCCCAGGAGCAGATCGCCGAGATCCCGGCTGACGCCATGACGCACGAGGATACGCTGAATCACCAGATCTTCCCTGTTTGCGCGGCATGGAATAGGCCGGAACCTGCCATCCCCTGCTTCTCAGGCGGTCCGCAAGATCGTAAAGGGTAAATCCGGAATTCACGTCCTCTTTCAACGACCAGCAGAGCGCGGGAATCCCGCCCCGGCCGTCGTAGATCACCTTGAACGGTCCCATCTTGCGAATCTCATCGGCCAGATAGGCGGCGGTATGGTAGCAGGCCTGATGAATTTTTCGGTAGCCGTCCCTGCCCAATCGCAGAAAATTGTAGTATTGGGCAACAACCTGCCCGCCCGGGCGCGAAAAGTTCAGCGCAAACGTAGCCATATCACCGCCCAGATAGTTGACCCGAAAGATCAGATCATCGGGTAAATCGTCTTTATCACGCCAGATGACCCAGCCGACACCGAGCGGCGCCAGGCCGAACTTATGCCCGGAGGCATTGATCGATTTTACGCGGGGCACGCGAAAATCCCACTCCAGATCCGGATCCGCAAAAGGCGCCAGGAAGCCACCGCTGGCCCCGTCCACATGGATGGGGATATCCAGACCGGTATCCCTTTGAAAACGGTCCAGTGCATGGGCGACCTCCTTGACCGGTTCGTACTGGCAGGTAAACGTAACGCCCAGGGTGGGAACCACACCCATGGTATTTTCATCACAGCGCTTGATCACCTCTTCCGGGGTCATGATCAACCGGTCCCCTTCCATGGGGATCTCCCGCAGTTCCACATCCCAGTAGCGGGCGAACTTATGCCAGCAGATCTGTACCGGACCGCATATCAGATTGGGTCTGTCCGTCGCTTTCCCACGGGCGCGCATCTTCTCCCGCCACCGCCATTTCATGGCCATCCCGCCCAACATGGCCGCCTCGCTGGAGCCGGTGGTGGAGCACCCCATGGTATTGGCCGCATCAGGGGAATTCCACAGGTCGGCCAGCATATGGACGCAACGCGCCTCGATCTCGGCGGTCTGGGGATATTCATCCTTATCGATCATGTTCTTGTCCACACACTCATCCATGAGTTTGTAGACCTCCGGCTCAATCCAGGTGGAGCAGAAGGTGGCCAGGTTCTGACGCGAATTGCCGTCCAGCATCAATTCATCGTGCACCGCCTGGTAGACGTGGCGGGGGTCGTGCTCCTTTTCGGGAAATCTGTATTTTGGCATCCTCACCGAAAGGTCCGTCGATGCATAGATATCGTCCAGGAGATTCGCTTTTACGGTCGTCTTTTTGATGTAGTGCCATGGCCCATCCTCCTTGTTATTCAAGAAAACCCTATTAGCAATTAACGGTTAACAGAAGTATCACATAAATCCATGATGAACCATGATTACTTGGCGCGCACGCAAGGATCTTCGCATATATTTTGATGAAGGTCACTGTGGATACGTCAGATAGGTTCAAGACTCTGAAATGGAAATTACAGGGACAGCCAAAGGTGTGTTACCGATATCGCGCAGGCTTGGCCACGGCTTTCCGGCCACTCAAATATTCGTTCGTGATTTGAACGGTAAATCGCATATTCAACAACTGCGGAATGATCAGTCGTCTTCAGGGCAGCGCTCTTTCTGCCCTCTTCAAAGACAGAAGCGAGCTTTTTAAATGAATAAGGCGCCTTTGTATACCCGACCATCATGGCATCCTGCATGGCCCAGGCGTAGTCACCCTTAACAAACCGCATCAAACCTTCTTGGCAGTAGCAGGACAGGATCGGGTGTTTACGGTCAACGGGTTTGCATTCCACAAAGAGGCCATCCTGGTCGCTAAGAATCGGCAGTTGATCCCGTTTCAGATCGAAGAATATATCAGGCATCTTGTCGGGGTGTTTTTTGTCTACGTTTGTAATTTTGGGTTCACGGCTCACTTTGCCATACAAGGCGCAATTGAAGCCATCAACGTCACCGTTTTTTCGCAAACGGTTTTCAATGATTTCAAGCAGCACCTGAGTAATGGTATCTTCATCCGCGGAATGCAAAATGAAGTTGACAGGCGGTTTTTCTTCAAGTAGCTGCCAGGCTCTTTTGATTACCCTGCAAAGAAGAAGGATGGTGCGTTGCGGAATTCGTGGGTGAGGCAATGTGTACTCTATGCCGTGCGTGAAAAACCCGACCGCCATCATTCTCTCCCCAGAGGAAACGCATCGAGATGATGGCGGAGGATGTCCAAGGCGCACAGGCGGGCCCGGCTTAACGTCCAATACCGATATTGGCCGATGATCCCCACGAGCAGCCGCCCCTTTTCGTGAACAATGACTCGACTGCAACCTGTCTTATTGGCTGCCTCGGTGATTTGAAAAATCAGTCTTTTCCGCGCCGCTTGCGTCAGAGTTCCGGAAATAGATGGCGAAAAAACAGTAAAAAAATACCAGGGAGAAAGAACATCTTGACTGGCAATCTCAACCTCATCGATCGATACCGTTTCCTGCGTAACGTTGAAAGACGGTGCTAAGAACCTTTGAAGTACCACATAAAATTGGTTTCGTTCAGCTTTTGCAGGAAACTCATTGGCACGATCCCGTGCTTCCTTGAAATGGTTCCGCCACTTCGAGTGTGTCTTTCACCACCTGGCGGTCATAGGTATTCAGACCGTAGAGATCAAAAATGAAATCGTTGATTTCCTTCCCACGACTTACTCGGTGCTGTTTCAAGCTGGCCGGATAGTTCTATGGCACGTTTTCGCTGCCGCTCGGGCAACAGATCGATTTGCGGGAAAGGAAAATTCTCAATGTTGGTTTTAAGAAACGCTCTTCGCTCCGCACCCATCTTCGAACTTGTTATCAGCACATAATACCCGAATAGATCGGCATGAGTGATTAGATGAAGCAATGCTATGATCGCATCTGGTTCCTTGCTTCCGTCAGCAGAAAAACCGTAATAACTGGAGGGGAAAACTGTTCTTTCTCTCGCTATCCATGATTTGGGTGAAAACAGTAAATGCCCCGGTGCTTCTGTCACAATAAGAATTGGTGGCGCATAGAATTCATGACATCTCGGCCTATGAGCTGTGGAATGCCCAAATTCTTGAAGCGAAGATACATCAATAGAAAAGCCCTCATCTTCAGGGGATACGAAATCAGGCAATTCGTCGCATGAATGACGCATCCATCTGCTTCCGTTTTGGCGAACGATTGTATCCCAACCCCGAGTACAGCCCCTGGCTTTTCCAATACGACTCAACAGTAGGCCATCCCAGTTCATCAAGTTTACGGACTACCTCCACATCAAGAGAAGTCCCCACCGCCAGCGTTTTCAATAGCCGTAAATCCTTAGCGGCCTCGAAGGCAGCTACCGGTTGAGCAGATTGATAATCAATGCGGATACGGCCTTTTTCATTCAGGTGCTTTTCAAAATGGGGTGTAACAAAATTAAAGAGGTGATCGATAGCGGGTACGCGATTGCGTGCAAAAAAAAGCATAAAAGGCTGATTCATACCCGGCCACACCGCGGTATCAGACAGGTTGGAACCATTCAATATCCCTGTAATTTCAATGCCATGGAGTATTGCATTAAACGCTTGGGTACCAGAGGTTGTCTGCTTGAGAAAGATACGTCCGGGCAGTGCCATGGCGATAATGCCCCCCGGTTTCGCCCACTGAGTCGATTTCCACAAAAACGGCAGGTCCGGGTTGTTGTCCGGGTTATGGTACCCCCGAGCAAATTCTTCAAATCCACGATCTTTCAGGATCCGGCGCGTCAATTCGGTGAAGAAGGTATTTTGGGCCTTGTTCTCTTCCCTGTCTCCTCTCAGGCGACTCCATGGCGGATTACCGATGACCATATCAAAACGACCGTTGAAGTCCTCAGACAGATCCAAACGCAAGCTGCCAAGCACAAAGCCCCTCACCGCACGCTCTTCGGGCCGCCTGTGGTTATACAACACTACCCCCTGAAGGGGTTTCGGGAATCTCAGGCTCTTCGGTGGTCTGGGCGTACCATTGAGTTCAATGGCGGTAATGTAAAGCGACAGCGCCGCCAAACGCAGAGCGGATTCACTGACATCAAAACCGCAAAGCTGATTGTAAAGAATGGACTGGATTGTCTCTGTATCGGGGCGCTTCCCATCCTGTTCCCATCGAGCCGCGACAAGCTTCCGAAAGGCCAAGACGAGGAAAATCCCGGCCCCGCAACTCGGATCGAGAATTCGGGCATTCTTCTTCTCGCTAAGGCCTTCGAATGCGTCGTCCACGAGATAGCGAGCGATGTTCTTGGGTGTATAGTATGCACTCGTCTGTTCTCTTTGTCGGGAATCCCAAATTTTGCTGAAATTCTCATACACCTGACTGAGCACACCAATGGGGATGTGGGCAAAGTCAAGATCACCCCAATCGATTTGAAGTTGAAATCCCTCGGCTCCCACATGTTTCCATCCCTCCAAAATGGCTTGGAGATGAAGAAACAGTCTTCCTTCCGTCTGTTCGTTTGCCTGATTAAATACGGCTGTATACTCGCCGGAAAGCGGAAGCAAGTCGCCGTTGAAGGTTTCGTCGAGCCACCGGCATGTGGCGACGGAATTCTCAACGTTGTGGAAGCAGTCTCCAAGCGACTCTGCTTTTGGGCATACGGAATGAAGCTCGTTCGGCCGGACTATCCTGCGATCCCACAGGAAACGGAAAAACAACGCCCGCCCAAGAAATGAAAGGACATCCAGGGGGTTGAGGCCGTGTGTCCCTATGAGGATCTCGGAAGATCTGGTCATCAGGTCACGAATTGTCTCGAATATATAGTCTGGAGCGTCAGGCTGGCCTTCCATGGTAAAGACGCCATTCACAACGCTTTGAAAGAAGAGCGGGGCTTCCGAAGAATCCTGTTTGATCGTCCTCTTGTCGCTTTTGGCCAGAATGGAACGGTCCAAGTTGATGGGATACACATTCAACTCACCCGGACTCAGGACACCAAGATATGCCCTCTCGCCCCGGTTAGCTAGAAGGCACTGCAAATCCAAAAGCTTGGTATTGTCGGAATTCCTTATCTGATCCGCCGACACGATGTAAAGCAGAGGTCTTGCTTGAAACTCAGCAACAGCGTTCACTTTCAGACGCCCGCGCCCGGATACTTTCAGCAGATCCAGGTAATCCAAATGCCTAGGGGTCGGCTCGCCGTCAAGCTGCACGACATCGTGACATCCAAAGATTTTGACTGCGTTTGCTGTATTCATGAGCAACACCGATTATTCCCGGTTCGAACAATTCCTTGATAGCGTCCCAGGATACGGACAAGTCCTTTCATGTCCTCGGGATACTTGAGGTCCTTAAAGGCAGTATTTTCGGATTTAAGGATAAGCCACTCAGATGTCAGATAGACTCGTTTTAATGTAGCCTCTTGCTCCACAAGAACAGCCGCTATTTCCCCGTTCTCAACACGATCCCGTCTCTGTATGATGGCGATATCACCGTTTCTAATTCCTGCTCCCATCATACTATCGCCAAGCACATGAAGCGCAAAAAGCTCCCCTCCACCAAACAAAGCAGGAGGAATGGGCAGATTATCTTCAAAGTTCTGTTCCACCCATATGGGAGCTCCCGCCGCAATACGACCTAATAAAGGGATTGAGTCTTCCTGCTGCCGCATGGCCCGCAAGGGTAACGAAGCCAACTGAATTCCACGCGCTTTTCCACCATTCAGACGGAGATAGCCTTTCTTTTCGATCAGGGCGAGATGGCTTCTCACCGCATTAAGGCTGCCAAACCCGAAATGGTCGCATATTTCCACCTGTGTCGGAGGGTAGCCATTCTTCATTTGCCACGCAACGATAAATTCATAAATCCTTGATTGTTTGCCTGTCAGTTCTTTCACGGTAGCCATAGTCACGTTCTTGTCTCTTTATACTGTCATTAAAAACACTGTTATAATACACAGTATTCAAGAAAAAAACAACATATAATTTCATCAAACCATCTTTCCCAAAAAAATCCTGTCAGAGGGCAAACATTTCTCATTGATGAAAATTCCCGGTCATTTATGACAGGATATCTCTTCTTCATCTTCTTCCGGAATATCCCGTGAATCGCTGTTGATATTCTTTTGGCCTCAAACCGGTCAACCTTACAAATATCTTTCTGAAAAATGAAATATCCTCATACCCGACCCGGTAGGCGATTTTGTTGAAGGTCAGGGTCCCCTCCTCCAGCATCCGTTTGGCGCTTTCCACGCGCAACTGCTGCAGATACCCCAACGGGGTGGCGCCTGTCGCTTTCTTGAAGCGGCGTTCCAGTGAGCGGCGGCTCATGCGGAATTTTCGCGCCAGTCCTTCGTAATCAATAGCCTCGGCTTGATGCTGCTCCATCCATCGCTGGGCCTTCATCACAAGCGGGTCGCCATGGTCCCCGGGGACAAGGAGACACTCGTAAGGGGTCTGGATGGTTCTTCCCATATCCAGCACCATGGTCTTGGCGGATTCAACCGCGGCAGGCCTGCCGCAAAATTTTTCCACCAGATAGAGGGCCAGATCCATGCCCGCGCTCACACCGGCCGAACAGTAAAGACGGCCGTGGTCGATGAACATCCGGTCGTGCTCCACCTTTACCCGGGGGTAACGCTTGCGGAATATCTCTGTGAATCCCCAATGAAAGGTGGCCGATTTGCCGTTCAGCAACCCGGTTTCCGCTAACAGAAACGCACCGGTGCAAATACTGGCTACATGCGCGCCCTGCTCGTAATGACCGAGGATCCAGGGAACCAGTTCGGGGTTCTTTTCAAGAATCTTTTCGATATAGGTGGCCGATGCAATGATAATCAGATCGGTTTGTTGGATCTCCTCCATGCTGCAATGGGGCTGAATAAAGATATTGTTCACCGATCGGATCGGAAGTCCGTCCGCCGTGGCGATAGTGACATCGAAAAATGGCGTTTCAGGGGATCTTGGTTACCCGGTTCCACAGCCTCCCCGCCTGGTTCAGGATATCCATGGGGCCGAAAATGGTCGTTGCCATGCTGTTGTAAAGTCCCAGGATGGTGACTTTTTTCATACCGTATTCCTCAAACGAGGTGTTTGTGTCGATATCGCCTATTAAAATGTCGTTTATGCCACTTCCCTTCTTGAAAGACAAGCCGTATGATTCAATAAAACCTATGATGAAAGGAGAAAAGCATATGGACAATGAAAAAATTAAGGCATCCCTGGCGCCCTGCGGCCTGTGCTGTGAGACATGCTTTGCCCATGTGGATGGAGAAATCCGCGAGTACAGCCTGAAGCTCAAGGAAAAACTGGGGAATTTTCACCTCAACGCCAAGCGGTTCGAAAACTTATTGGGCAATCCCATTTTCAGGAAATATCCCGACTTCAAGGAGGTGCTGGATTATTTTGCCTCGGAAAACTGCAAGGGGTGTCGTAACGAGCAGTGCAGGCTCTTTAAGGACTGTGGAGTACGGGTCTGTCACCAGGAAAAAGGAATCGATTTTTGTCACCAATGCGATCTGTTTCCCTGTGACAGAACCAATTTTGATGCCGGCCTTTATAAAGGCTGGGTAATGATAAACGAAAAAATCAGGGAAAGGGGTTTGGAGAAATACTATGAAAAGGCCAGGACACGCCCCAGATATGCCTGAAGGCCATTCTTGGACATTCCGCCGGGACATCACATATTCATCCAGATAAATGCTGATTTCAGATGCATCTTCCATGGACAGGCACGCTTCCAGGGCACGGCGGGCATCTTTTCGGCTGATATTGCGGATGAATTGTTTGGCGGTCGGGATGGCGGACGGCGTCATGCTGATATTGTCCGCGCCCATGCCGATAAACAGGATAAATGCATTTCTTTACGCCGGCGGCCTCCCCGCAGATACAGACCTCTTTTTCATATTGTTCCGCAGATGGCAACTATTTGGGAGATGGTGGAGATGACCGCCGGATGGAGGGCGTCAAAGTGCACGGCCACTTTTTCATTGTTCCGGTCCACGGCCAGCAGATACTGGATCAGGTCATTGGTGCCGATATTGACAAAATCGGCGTATCGCAGCAGCCGGTCCAGTATGGGCACGGCCGCGGGCACTTCCACCATGATGCCCAGTTCAATCTCCTTGTCATAGGAAATCTTCAGCCGGTCCAGGGACTCTTTTTCCTCTTCCACCAACCGTACCACCTGCCGGATCTCACTCACCGTTGTAATCATGGGGAAAAGGATTCTTGCTTTTCCGAATGCGGAAGCCCGCAATACGGCCCGGATCTGGGTCCTGAAAACATCCTCCAGATCCAGGCTGAGCCGGATGGAACGCCAGCCTAAAAACGGATTGTCTTCTTTGGGATAGTCCAGGTAAGACAGGAACTTATCTCCCTCCGACATCGAAGGTGCGGATGGTGACGGAACGGCCTTCCGCTTTTTCCAGTACCCTGGTATACAGGGAAACCTGTTCCTCCTCTGAAGGAAAAGACTGGCGCAGAAGAAACGGAAATTCCGTCCGGTAAAGTCCGATCAGTTCCGCGCCGTATCTCTTTGCCTGCATAATATCCGACAACAGGCCGATATTGGCGCCCAGATGAACACGAAAGCCGTCTTTTGTAAGCGCCGGCAGATCCCGAAGACCTTCCAGTGTTTTCAGCGCATTTTCATTTTCCTCTTTTCGACGCAGATACTCCTTTCGAATCTCTTCGGACGGATTGATATGGATGAAACCGGACACCCCGTCCACGATCAGGTAGTCTTTTTCCCGAACCTTTTCCAGGATGCCGTCAACGCCGATGACAATGGGAATTTCCAGCGATCTGGCGATAATGACGGTATGGGAAGTCTTTCCACCTCTTGAAAGGACGATCCCTTTCAGATTCGGCTGACGGATGGCCAGCAGATCCACGGGGGAAATGTCCGACGCGATGATGATGGTATCCCTGTTGAATGCCTGCTCCGGGTTCATGTTCACCCCCACCAGGTTCCCCAATACCCGTCTGCCGATATCCAGGACGTCCCCTGCCCGTTCCCTCAGGTAGGGATCGTCCATGGCCTTGAATATCTCCACATAATCCATGATCGCCAGCTTCAAGGCATATTCCGCGGAGAATCCGTCATTGATCTTCAGCAAGAATTTTCTCTCGCAGGGATTTGATCCGCCAGGAGCATCAGGTGGGCATCCAATATGGCCTTATCCTGGTCGGTAAGCCCGTGCGCATCACCGATGACCTCTTTGATCTGCAGTGACGCTCTATAGAAATGCGCTGTCCAGGCGATCGATCTCCGCCTGCGGAGTCATCGATTTTCCGGGGACGGATCTGATCGAAATGGATATTTTCAAAGATATAATGGGCATAGCCCACGGCAACCAGATCCGATACTGCCTCCCCCCTTAAATGTTGATCCTTCAAGACGGCAGACAGGCCTTCGGGAGAACTATTTGCATTCTCTTCAGCCTGATCCGTACCTTTCGACCGGCGGTCTTCCAGGAGATTGGCATAGGCGACCGTGGCCGCAATCTGCCCCGCAATATGTTGAAAAGGCTCGATATGCGACTTCAGCAATACCCTCTTCGGATATGGTTTGGATAACGAGCGCTCCAAGCACTTTCCGATGGTATATGAGCGGCAGACCGAGGTAGGTTTTATAGATCTCCTCCCCGCTGCCGGCGTAATATTTGAATCTGGGATGGGTGGAGGGATTTTTGACAAAGAGGGCCTCCATCCGTTCTATGACCATCCCTGTAAGCCCTTCATGCAATCCCATTTCAATGGTTCCCACCGATCCGCTGTCCAGTCCGACCGTAGCCTTCAATTTCAAGAGATTTCCATAGGGTTCGTACATGTATACGGAACAGACATCGACCTGAAATCGCCTGGCAATCATCCGCACAATCAGATCCAGGGTCTTGGCCGGACTTTCGGATGCCGTAATAGCCTGTAGTATTTCTTCGGAAATCGTTGCTTCTTCTTTTGTGTTCCATTTCGCTCTCAAAAACTTCATTATTCAAATATCTCGTGCAATCTCAAAGCTGGGTTCCGATCCTTTTCATATTCCCTATTCCTATTCCATAAGGGAAAAAGATACAATGGGAAAAAATACACCAACCGGAGATCACACTTTTTTTCTTTACAACTCTTTGTGTCGCGGATAATCTTCAGGGGAACAGATCCGTCGAGAATCTTGCTTTGAAGACAGGATGTCAACCCCATAACCTTCTATAGGAGGAAACCATGTTCAAATTGAAAACCGTAAAACCTGAAGAAGCAACCGGCAAGGTTGCGGAAGCCTACGCCGTCTTTCCGGCAGGAATCCCTGTTCCCGCCGCCATTGGTCCTGATGAGTGCGAGTCCGGATCTCCTGCAACTGCAGAGTCAGATCATTCGCCATTATATGACGCATTCAAAGCTCGATATGGGCCTCCTTGCCGTTATACGGTATCTGGCAGCCAGCGAGTATAATTATGAATTCTGCATTAAAATGAATACGGGAATCCTGAAAATGGCCGGCGGTTTTTCCGATGCCGAACTGGAAGAGCTCAAGAAGAATCCGGAAAATGCACAGATGGAAGATTCCCAGAAAGCGCTGCTTCTCTTTGTTCTAAAGGTGATCAAGACCCCGGAAGAGGTCAAAGAGGCCGATGTGGACAAACTTCGGGAGATGGGCTGGAGCGACCAGGATATCTTTGACGCATCCTTTCACGGCACAAGCATGATCGGAATGAGCAAGCTGTACAAGGCCTTCGCGAAATAGGGTCCTTAGAGCCTGTTTGAGAAACAAACACGTAATTTCCGCCCGCACCTCCCAAAACACCGAAAGCGCCGGGAGCAAGAGAAGACTCTGGGATCCTGGCGTTTTTCGGTTTAATCCTGTCGATAAGCAAATCGGCCCTGATTCTACCCTCGCCTATTCGTTTCCTTCCCTTATTCATAATCATACTCTTCCTCGTAACGGATATCCGAACATTGGCGTACCCCACTGAAAGAGAACCCGCCCCCTTCCGGGTATTTAGTATCCACTTCTCAGGCCTTACTGGATACATAATATGCAGATGTCTATGTCATCTCTGCAATAATACGGTCTTGCACAAGCAGATACGAAATTAAATTATCACTGTTATTTCCAATACTTTACGATCTTTAAACCTCACTATGGCACGCCCTTTGCTATACCATAAGTACAAAAGCAATCGGTTATTCATTCAATCAAAATAAAGGAGGGTTTATCATGAAACGATTCGCCATTTTAGCAGGAAGTATTCTTTTGGTAGCCATGTCATCTTATCCGGTTCTTGCGTGGGGTCCCATGTGGGGCGGTGGAGGCCCGGGCTACTGCTGGCAGGATTCACAAAGGACACGGCACGGTAACCCAGGAACAGCAGCAAAAACTGGATCAACTCAACCAGAAATACTATGAGGAGACTGCCCAACTGAGGGAAAGCCTCTGGGCCAAAAGAGCCGAGTTGAGAGAAAACCTCAATGCACCCAACCCCGACGGGGAAAAGGTAAAGGCTCTTCAGAAAGAAATCAGCAACCTGAACAACCAGTTGGCGGAAAAAACGCTGGACGCTCAACTGGAAGCCCGTAAAATCGCACCGGAAGGCCACAAATTATGCCGGACGATACAACGGCGGCTATATGTACAGGGTTATGGAAACGGTTACGGAAGACGCGGTGGAGGCTACGGCCCGGGAAGCTGCTGGAACTGATAACCAAACAGACAGCACGGGCGGGGCTTATGCCCCGCCCCGAATCATTTTGATTTTTCCGGATCTGAAAGAGATTCATTACTTTTGACAGGAGCTTCATATGAAACGGAAAAGATATGCACCGATGGTCTTCGCAATTCTTGGAACCATCGCGATGGTTTTTATTGAAAACACCGCCTTTGCTTACCGGGGTTTGGGGACAATCCTGCTGGTGGGGCTTTGGAGCAGGTCACACTGGGCGGATGGGGTATGGGCGGGTTCGGTCCTCTGTCCATGCTGCTGTTCTGGGGGCTTCTGATTACAGGGGTCATCTTTCCTGATCAGATGGTCCATTCAGACATTCAGAAAGCCATCCACACATCTCCGCGTGATGCATCCAGCCCGCTTGACATTATCAAGAAGCGGTATGCCAGAGGAGAAATCGACCAGGAAGAATTCAAACGAATGCAGCAAGCGCTGGGCAAGATCGGAATAAGGGCCTCTTTCCAATTCTCAACAGGATCCAATTTTGCAATAGCAACCGCGGAAGCAGAAATCCTTCAATCGCAGGCCAGTTTTTCCCCTAATTCCCTGGCCTGTTTCATCAGCGCCTCATTGGACCTGATCTCCCCTGCTTCCATGGCGCTTCCATAGACCATCCCCACGATCTTCGATCCCACATACCGGAATGTATCCTGAAAGGTGCGAAGGGCATTCACGCAACCGGAAGCAAACGGATCCTGATCCCCATAACTCATGGCAATACCGATCCGCTTCCCGGAGAAGGCATCGGGTCCATAGCACGGCAGGGCAAAGCAACGATCCATGAAAAGCTTGGCCTGGGCCGACATGGTAAACCAGAATACGGGGCTGGCGATCACCCAGGCATCCGCTTCGATCAGTTTGGGGTAGATAGCCTGCATGTCGTCATCAATAGCACACCCCTTGCTTCCTTTCTTCTGACATGCATAACAGGATTGACACGGTGCGATTTTCATCCCATGCAGAAAAAGGGATTCAACGACCGCACCTTTTGACTCCGCACCCGCCGCGATCTCTTCAGCCAGGGCCGCGCTGTTTCCTTTTTTCCGCGGGCTTGCCAACAGGATCAGCACTTTTCTGTTTTCTTCCGAATTTGCCATATTTCACACTTTCCTTGCTTATCATTCCTTACGCCGCCTGTTTACGCCGAAGAACAAGAATATACAGGTCTTCTTCATCGATCATGGTTCCGACTTCAAATCCATAATCATCAAAAAGATCCCTTGCCGTAATTTCATCCGCTGGAAAATCATCCAGAGGAAACGGCATCTTGCCTTTGAGGATTTCAATAAACCGCCGTCCCATGGGATGGCTGATCACCACCCGGCCACCACGGCCGCGTCATTCGGCCTATTTTGAGAAAGGCGGTGTGCTTGTCCAGAATATTGGGATAACAGGCATTGATAAACACCACGTCCATGCTTCCATCATGGAGTTGCAACCGGCTGATATCGCCATGCAATATGAACACACCCGGAAATTTGCTCTTACACCGATTCCAGCATCTCCTTTGAAAGGTCATTGGCATAGATACATGTGGGATCATACCCCATAATGAGCGGGAGCAGGATGCCGGTTCCGGTCCCCACATCCAACACGGTGTCTCGGCGGGTAATTTCGGCAACAGACACGATTCGCTCCAATCGCTCGGGAACTCCTTCCGGGAGCGGTGGATCAAACACCTCTTTGTGGGCCGAAAAATAGGCGGCCTGTAAACGGTCGATTTCATCAACCCGATCTCTTTGAAACCTTCGGAAACATAGCCTATCCTATTTAAAATTCACCGAAAAAGGTGGCTACCACATCACTGCGTGGTTTTCTCTCGCTCCACAGGCGCTGCCACCCCCGGCTTTTTTCCTTTTCCTCTCACCAGTTCAATCCCCCTGGCTTCAGGAAGCTTTGCAGCAAGCTCGCCCAGCTTTTCCACCAGATCATGCTCCTGGAGGCCCGAATGTCCTTTTCTCACATACAGATAGCCATCACGTGCCCATACCTGGATATCCGCTTTCATATCCAAGAGAAGTGCCCTGGCATCGGCGGCAAGTACCAGATCGTCCATCATCCTTTGGCATTCGGGGCTTGAGGCAAATTGCGGCAACCGCGAAATCCGGCAAACCAGCTCCGCCGCATCATCCACTGTAAGACCGCTCAGCAAAAGGACCAGATCATAATGCAGGGGATCTTCGGGATCCATTCCGTACAGTTTCAGCCCCCACTTCTTTCTGAGCCCATCGATCTTCTTGACAAGGACAAGCGCCTGTTTTTCTGTAACCCCGTCACGCTTCATAACCTGGCGCACCCGCTCAGCCATTTCCGAGTTGATCCGCACTTTCAACACATGGGGGTTGTCTTTCACAAAAAAATGCCCGGAGAAGCCGTGGTAGACCACATTGTCCTGTTGCAGATTATGCAGAAGCGCCGACCGGATATAGGCCACATACTTTTTTGACTTCTTGGAAATCCTGTCAAAAAACGGCGGAACATGCTCGAAAGACTGAATAAGTTTCACTTCCGGAACATTGAACTCTTCCGATGCTTCCAGCAGGACCTCCCGTGAAACGCACCTGTACCCGAGTTTCTCCGCGGCCTTTTCCGCCACTTTTTTTCCCCGGGTATAATTTCCTCTCGAAATCACGATGATCGCCATGGCAAAACCTCATATGTAGGTTTCGGATTTTGACTATATCGAGATTCTCACTGGGCATGTTTTCAATGTCAATCTATTTTTTGGCTGAAGGAAGGGGACAGACCTCTGAATCTGCCGTAAAAGCTGATTTATTCTCTGTATTTTTGGTCCTGACCTTTTTCTCTTTGGGCGTCGATTCCCTTCCGCCTACACTTCGGGCCTCGGCAGCATCCCGGCCCTTTCAGCGATTTCAGGGACCCTGTGCTCCCATTCGATGGCCATCAGGTGCACCCCGGCCACTCCCTTCATCTCTTTCAATTCTTCAATCTGCTCCAGGGCGTATCGGATCCCCTCTTCCGCCCCTTTGTCCTTGCCCGCATCCTTGAGGCGCTGGATCAGAGGTTCCGGCACATCCATGCCCGGCACATTGCGAGCCATATATCGGGCCATCCCCAAGCTCTTCATGGGGGTAATGCCGGCCAGGATATAACACCGCTCATGGAGCCCCATATCCACCACCTGTTTCATAAATTCCCGGAACCTTTCCATATTGTAGATGCTCTGGGTCTGAATGAAATCCGCCCCGGCCAGCACTTTTTTCCTCAGGCGGCGGGCCCTGAACTCTACCGGTTCGGCAAAGGGATTGGAAGCCGCCCCGATGAAAATGCGGGGTGGGACCTGAATCTCCTTGCCACTGAGAAATCTCCCTTCATCCCGCATGGTCTTTACCGTGTGGATCAGTTGCATGGAATCCAGATCAAAGACGTTCTTGGCCTCGGGATGATCGCCGAATCGCTGATGATCCCCTGAAAGGCAAAGCATATTCCGGATTCCGTGCGACATAGACGCCCAGGATATCGCTCTGCATGGCCAGCCGGTTTCGGTCTCGGCACACCATCTGAAAATTGGGTTCAAGCCCCTCCTGCAGCAGGATCAGGGAGGCCGCCCAACTGGACATGCGAACCACCGCCGTCTGGTTGTCTGTCACGTTGACGGCATCCACACAACCCTTCAGGTGCCTTGCCTTTTCCCTGAGGTGCTCCACATCAGCGCCCGGAGGAGGGCCGCACTCTCCCGTAAACGCGAAATGTCCGGCCTTCAGGACCTTTTCAAGCCTGCTTCCCGATTTCAATTCCGTCATGATGTCAGGTCCTCCCTTCTCTGTCTTCTCGGCCCCCCGTCCCTGGAGGTGAGCCAGCTCTTGGGAGGAATAAAAGCGTCTATGAGCTGATCTCTGCCTTGGGCTTTCAATCTTTCGTGGATCATATGCCAGGCGCAGGGAATCTCTGAATCGATCTCGCAGCTCCCGTTGTTTGTTCCGCCGCAGGGACCGTTCATCAAGGATTTGGAACAGCGGGTGACCGGGCATATGCCTCCGGTCAGATGGAGGATGCAGTCCCCGCACATGAGGCATCTTTCACTGAATTCTCCCGGGGCATCCACCACGCCCACGAAGGTGGTATTCAACCCCGGAAGTACGGTCTTCGAGGGAAATTTTTCCCCCAGAAACTGTACCCCCGCCCCACAGGCGATCGACAGGACGGCATCCGCTCCCTCGATGCTTTCCGCGGCCTTTTCGAAGTATTCATGCTCGCACTGCCGTTCAATACCCCCTTCCGTGATCTGGATTTGCACCTTTTCCTGTTTCGCCTTCATTCTCAAAAGAGATCCAAGAATTTCGGCCTCCTTGTTCCCCCCTTCGTGACAGACCGCCACACAGGTATTGCACCCAAAAACAAGAACCTTTTCATAGTCTTTAATAATATCCCATATCTCTTCAAGGGATTTTTGTTTGCCCACAATCATAACCGTCTACTCCTTCGCATCGTTTTCCCTGTCGGCCCACCAGATTGGAGATGGCCCTAATTTCTTGATTCTTTCCGTAAATTCCGTGCAGATTTCCTTCCATCTCGGCCCCATGGAAGCGGAAAGGTTATACATTTCTAAACGGTCGGGGTGGATATTCACGAGGGGCAGGAGCGTTTTTATATATTCGACGCGCTTTCTTGCATTGGTATTTCCTTCCAGGAAATGGCATTGTCCGGGAAGTCACCCCACCACAAAAACGCCGTCCCCTCCCTTTTCAAAGGCCCTGAGGACATAATTATGATCCAGCTTCCCCGTGCAGGGAAGTCGTATCACCTTTACATTCGTCGGATAGGAAAGCCGCATGACCCCCGCAAGATCGGCGGCCGCGAAGGCGCAGTAATGGCAGGCAAACGCCAACACGCTGGGCTCCCAATCGGGAGGGGCTTCCCGCGCCGTCTCCACGGAACCCTCCGAATTGTCATCCAAAATTTCCGCCAGGTTATTCATGGTTCCCCCATTCTCTATTATTTCGCGGCTCCAAATCAGAACCGATTGTCAATTAGGTTTGCTAAAAACTCCGGGTTTGAGGTTTCAGAATTCGAGTGTCAGGCATGAGCAGATGCCTTTCCGGGATCTGAACCAATACCGTTAACTCATCCGCTCGATTTCCATTTTTTCGACTGAAGTATCGCTGTAGGTGCGGCTTCAGCCGCAGACTGCGGGCTCTAACTCAGTACTTTGCGGTTGAAGCCACACCTACCCGCCCCTGCTTCGCCTTGCGTTGATGAAGTTGACCTGACACCTGAAACCTGGAATTAGGCCCCTCAGAACCCCATGGCCGCGTCAATCATTCCCAGAATCTGTTCATCCTTGAAATTATTCACCTGAAAGGCCTTTGCGGGGCAGGCACCCGCGCAGATGCCGCATCCCATGCATTTCACTTCGTTGTGGCTCACGCGACCGTCTTCATCAATAAATGGAGACCCGAACGGGCAGAGCCTGAGACAGGTGAGGCATGACATGCAGATTCCCCTGTCATGCTTTGCAATAATGCCCGATACGCCCAGGCTCTCTTTGGAGAGCAACACCCCTGCCCTTCCAGCCGCGGCCAGTGCCTGGCTCACGCATTCATCCAGGTTTTTTGGTGCGTGGGCGAGTCCGCACAGGAAGATCCCCTCGGAGGGAAAGTCAACGGGTCGCAATTTCACATGGGCCTCGAGAAAATACCCGTCCGGATTGAGCGTAAGTTTGTACTTCCGGGAGATATCCTCTGCGCTCGGACCGGGTCTCAGCCCTGTTGAAAGCACTACAAAATCCGGATTCAATTCTAATTCCCTTTGAAGCATGGGATCAAAAACATGCACTTTGAGCCCGCCATCAGGCGTTGCTGACGCGCGGTTTTTCATGGACATCGTATCGGACGAACACCACGCCCAGATTCCTGGCCTTTTCGTAGAATTTTTCCCTCAGGCCATAGGTTCGGATATCTCGATAGAGGATGAACACCCGCGAATCGGGAAATTTTTCCCGGATCGCGATGGCGTTTTTCATGGCATCCTGGCAGCATATCCTGGAACAGTAGTTCTCCGGCTCTTCCCTGGAACCGACGCATTGAATCATGACATAAACGCGGCCTGGCTTTTCCTCGTTATCGTAAAGCCGCTTTTCCAGCTCTCTCTGGGTAATGACCCGATCTTCCCGACCATAAAGATATTGGGTGGGCGTGTATTCTTTTCCCCCCGTAGCCACAATGATGGCGCCATGATCAAAAGATGTGCCATCCGCCAGGGTGGTACGAAAATTTCCCACAAACCCTTCCGTGCCGGCCACCTCGGTTCCCTGGTGGACGACAATCCTCGAATCCGACGTGGTCCGATCGATCAAACCTTTCACATAGGCCTGGACATCACTGTTATCCAGGGTCCGGTAAACGTTTGCGGCAAGCCCGCCCAATCGTTCCTCTTTTTCCACCAAGTGAACCGTAAAGCCCTGGCTCGCCAGAGAGCCGGCCGCAACCATCCCGGCCACGCCTCCGCCGATGACCATGGCAACCTGGGTTACGGAAACGGAATCCGTTGTTACCGGGGTCAGCTTTCGAGCCTTGGCAATACTCATCCCCACAATCTTTTTTGCCTTTTCCGTGGCCTTTTCCTTCTCCCCCATATGGCACCAGGAACACTGCTCCCGTATATCCGCCAGATCGAAGAGATAACGGTTGATCCCCGCATCCCGAATGGTGTCTTGAAACAGGGGTTCATGGGTCCTGGGCGTACAGCTCGCCACCACTACGCGATTCAACCCTTTTTCCCGAACCAGCGATCTGATCTTTTCCTGGCTGTCCTGGGAACAGGCATAGAGCAAATTTTCCGCGTGACAGACCCCTTCAAGCCCCTTCGCGTACTCCACCACCTTCGGGACATTCACGGTCTGGGCGATATTGATGCCGCAGTGACACACAAAAACGCCCAGTTTTTCCTCTTCCCCCGTAACATCCCTTTCGGGAGGCAATTCTTTCACTACGGTCTCACTTCCCCTGGCCGTGGATAGCAATGGCCATAACCTTTCCGGCAACCGCGCTTCCCTGCACGGCCGTATCGGGGATATCCTTTGGCCCCTGAAAGGTTCCCGCGACAAACACACCTTCCCTGCTGGTGGAAACAGGGTCAAAGTGCCCCGTTGCGGCAAAACCGTCTTCATTGGCATCGATATCGAAGACCCGTGCAAAAGAGGCGGCATCCGCATGGGGCTCCAGCCCCACGGACAGGACCACCAGGTCAAAGACCTCTTCCGCCACGGTCCCGTCCTCCTTTGCAAAACGGAGCAGGAGATCTCCGGTTCCCGGGACCTCCCGAACGGCGGAAATCATGCCTCTCCTGTAGTTGACGTGGTACTCATTCTTCGCCCTCTCCACATATCGGTCGAAATCCTTCCCGAAGGCACGCATCTCGATGTAGAATATGGTCGGATCGATGGCATTGTCGTGCTCTTTCGCGATAACGGCCTGTTTGGTTGCATACATGCAGCATACGGAAGAGCACCATGGGTTGCCGTGTTTCCGGTCGCGGGACCCCACACACTGGATCCAGGCGATCTTTACCGGGTGACGGCCGTCGCCGGGTCTCTTGATCTCTCCCTTATAGGGCCCGGAAGCGGAAAGGATACGCTCAAACTGCAGGGAAGTAATCACGTTCGGCCAGCGGCCGTAACCAAGCTCCCCTCTGATCCTTGGATTAAACCTGTCCGCACCCGGGCTGAGGATGACCGCACCCACGTGGATCTCCTCCTCGGAGGAAGATGGCATTTTGTGATCGACGGCCCCTGCTTCACAGGCTTCCACACAAAGGAGGCATTCACAACAGTCTGAGCAGTTGAGGCATCGCTGCGCTTCAGCCACCGCATCCTCTTCACTCAGCCCCAATTCCACTTCCTGGAAGTTTCCGATCCTGGCATTCGGATCGAGTTTGGGCATCTTCCGGCCCTTGGTTTTCTTGATACCGGCCAGGTCTTTGATATAGGCTTCCTGCAGTGAGAGTGGCTCCCGATTCAGGGCCATATCTTCTCCGCGAAGATAGCGATGAATCGATTCGGCGGCCCTGCCCCCCATGGCAATCAGCCTCCACAACCGTAGCGGGTCCCGCCACCACATCGCCCCCCGCGAACACGTCCTTCACTTCCGTGGCCAGGGTCACCTTATCCGCCTTCAGGAGGTTCCATCGGTTCAGCGGGAAGCCCTTCAGTCTTCAAAGAGCCTACGTCCGGCGTCTGGCTGATGGCGGAAATAATCATGTCGCCATGCAATTCCATTTCGCTTCCCTGAATCGGGATGGGTCTGCGTCGACCGCTGTTGTCCGGCTTGCCCAATTCAATTTTCAGGCATTCGATTCCGGTAACGTGCCCGTCTCTGGAAAGGACTTTTATCGGCGCCGTCAAAGGCAGGATTTCACGCCTTCGAGCAGGGCCTCCTCTATCTCCCATGCATTGGCCGGCATTTCCTTCTCCGTTCGGCGATATACAATGGTCACTTCGGCGCCCATTCGGCGTGCCGTCCTTGCGGAATCAATGGCAGCGTTTCCGCCTCCTATGACAATGACTTTTTTCCCGACGGTCACGGCTTCCCCGAGGCTCATTTTCCTTAAGAAGGTAATGCAGTCCCACATCCCGTCATGACCTTCCGTCTTCGCCCGGGGATGTTCAGTTTCAATGCGGCGTGCGCCCCGATGGACACAAAAAAGGCGCGAAAACCCTGCTTTCTCAGACTGTCCAGGGTGAAATCCTTGCCCAGCTCCCGGTTCAGTTCCAACGTTATGCCGTGGGACAAAATGGCGTCAATTTCTTTCTTTAAGAACGGCTTGGGCAACCGGTACTCCGGAATGGCCACGGCAAGCATGCCGCCCGCAACCGGAAGTTTTTCAAATACCGTCACCTGGTAGCCTTTGAGGGCAAGGTCCCTGGCCGCGGTCATTCCCGGCCGGCCCGAACCGATTACCGCGACTTTTTCAAGTAGTCTCCGCGGGAGGAGGCGGAGGCACGAATCCCCCGTGTCCGATCTTCCCAATCGGTGAGGAATCGTTTCAAAGCACAGATGGATACGCCCTCATCCAACCCGCTTCTTCGACAATCGCTCTCGCAGGGATGCGTGCACACCCTTCCACAGGAGGCCGGAAAGGGGTTGGTCCTTCTCACCACCTTCAAGGCCTCCGCGAATCTCCCCTTGGCTATGAGCGCAACATAGGCATGGGCATTGACCTCGGCGGGGCAGGCAACCCTGCAGGGAGAGATCCCCTTTTTGTCCACGGCCACGGCGCCGGGCACCGCCTGTGCGTATCTTCGGCTGATTGCGGTACTCTTTACCATCTCCTGGTTATATTCGCTGGGAGACGATACCGGGCACGTCGCAACGCACGCCTCGCAACCCGTGCATTTGCCGATATCCACATACCTGGCGGTCTGCTCGATTCTTTGCCGTAAAATCACCCGGGCTCTCCATGCAGAGACAGGACCTGCGCATTGGTATGGACATCCACGTTCAGATGTTTTCCCACCTCCACAAGTCTCGGGGAGAGCATGCACATGGCACAATCTCCCGTCGGGAACGTCTTATCCAGCATGGACATGGTCCCGCCGATGGAAGATTCCTTCTGGACAAGGTGGACATGAAACCCTCCATTGGCCAGGTCGAGGGCTGCCTGCATTCCACCGATGCCGCCCCCCACAACCATTACGGAACCTGATTTTTTCGTTTCTTCCTTTTCCGGCGTTTTCATGACAAACCCAACTCCTTTAACAATGCAACCGAATCCACGAGATGCCTGTCTATCTGCAACTGGGAAATATCTTTTCCCATGGCCAGCCCGACCATTTCGGTAATAAAATAGACCGGCATCTCTTTTTTTAATCCATACTTTTTTCTTACCTTGTCCTGATAAGCATCCAGATTCAACTGGCACATGGGGCAGGAAGTCACCAGACAGTGCACATCCCTGGCCATGGCATCCTCCAGAATAGCCGCCATGAGAGGGTGGGAGATATCCGGATCATTGACGGAAGCAGAAGCGCCGCAACAGTCCGTTTTACCGTTCCAGTCCAGAGTCTCCGCCCCCAGGGCCTCCATGATCGATTCCATGCTCTGGGGATTCTCCACATCGTCCGGAACAGGAATATCCTCCGGAAATCGGGTCTGCATGCATCCGTAATAACAGACCACACGAAGTCCTGAAAGACTCCGTGAAATCTCTTTCTCCAAAATCCCTGTGCGAACGGATTCCAGCAGCACCTCCAAAATGCTTACGATCTGGGTCTTTCCCGTAAACTTCCTTTTCAACTCTCCGTTGATAAGGTTCTTCAAGGCCGCATCCGAATCCATCCTCTTTCGGGCTGTAAGCATACGACTGTAACACCCCGAGCAGGGGATCACCAACCTCTCAAAGCCCATGGAATCGGCAATGGCAAGATTCCTGGCAGGCATGGCAATCGACAGGAAATCGCTGGTCTTGCAGGCTGATGTGGCGCCGCAACAATTCCAGTCTTCCAACTCCCGAAGCGTGATGCCCAGCTTTTCCATTACCAGTTTTGTCTGTACGTCATAGGTCCTGCTGGAAGCGTGCAGGGTACATCCGGGAAAATAGGCTACGTCCATTTTCAATCTTCCTTTTATTCTATCTTCATCAAATTGTATTTTATTCAAAAACCCCGGCAGAATGGAGTCACAAGGTCTTTTTTGCTGCCGCATCTTGGATCAACCTTCACCGACCATCGAGAGGTCCTTTTGGACTGGTACAAAAAATACTGCCGAGTTTTCAACGACCTCTCCGTACCAGCCTAAAAGGGCCGGCGCTCCACAGGAATCAGATGCGACAGCAAAAAAGACCTTGTGACGGAATGGATTCCAGACCCGTATGTGGTTGCCAGGGGATTAGAATTGGATGCATCAAACTCTTGAATCGTTTCGTGAACAGGAATCATCCTGCTCTTCGGCCATCTTGAAGAGCCGTTTCATTTCAGAGCGATCCTTGACTTTTTCCACTCCGAGATGCATCCTTTTTTTCCGGCCCATGGCAATTCCCATCTTGGCCTGATCCTTCAGTTCTCCCAGAAGGCCCTTGAAATTGCGATGCTTCATCTCGTGCAAGGTGTTTTTCATCTCATAAAGCCCCATAAACTCCATTTCATTCACCCTTCCCATATGTTTTGCCGAAGCACAAAAGGCGTGATGAAATTCTTTCACTTTCGGCATCAAAGGCTCAAACTCCGAGTTCTTTGCCATCTGCTTCAGAGTCTCCGTAATCCTTCCCGTCTGTATTCCGTTTGCGCATCGGGTGCCGCAGGTATAACAGGAGACGCAACGCCAGACCAGAGGGTTCGAAAGGGCGCCTTCACGATCTCCAAAAATGATCATCCGGATGAGCCTGTCCGGCGTCATCGATATCTCCTTCCCCACGGGACAACCGGCTGCGCATTTCCGGCACTGGAAGCAGGCCATGATATTCTGGCCCGAACGATCCATAACCTCCTGCTGCAAAGGAGGGAGCCTTCTGTTCTTCATAAACCAATAATGGTGCTATCATATTTAACATCCTCTATTTTTTATATTTCAGGAAAAATGCAATTTCATGATAAGGAGGGAAAAGGGATTCTTGAGAGGTGGATTGAGATCTGTTTATCCACTACAGTACATCGATTTCCATCCAGGGCAGTTATCCGAAAACCAATCGATTCCGCCTCGGCGGCCTCAGGATGCCGGTCTTCTTTAGTGCAGGCCCCCTCCAAAGTCAAGGCCTTTTTCCATTCCTTTATTCCGAGCAAAAGGTTATCCGGTCCCCATCATGGAGCCCCAATCTATCTTTGAGATTACAGGCGGCAATCAGTTCCACCACGCAATTGGGATGGATTTTTACGTCTTCACCGGGAAGCACCATCGCCGCAGGGATCTGATTGACCAGAACCTTCTTTATTCTGGCAGTGCAAAAGCCCGGATCATCAGGGATCAGCTCCAGATCGGCATCCTGAACAAACCGACCTAACAGGGGGAGGTCTTCATCCTCTACACATACGTTAAGAGTGCCGGGAAATGGTTGATATCCCAAAATCTCCTTACACTGTTTCACCACCCAATCCACCTGCGTAAAATAGGCGCCTTTCCCGGCTCCGCTTTGAATAATTCCGGATAGTTCCATTCGTTGATCCATTTTCAAAAGGTTCAATTTTGTTCGAGGTCAAAGAAGGCGAAAATTTTAACCACAGGAATATGTTTGATATTTCGAGGATCAAAATTTGAGCCTGATGCAGAGATCTGACAAAAGGAGGCATTTTGAAAGGGGATCATTAAAAAAACCTGTTCAGATCATTCACACTGTCCACAATCATGGCAGGCCCTTCCTTTTTCAACCCTTCCAGGTCATCCAGACCGCTCAATACACCCACCGTCAGCATGCCTGCCTCGTTTCCTGCAACAATATCCACGCAAGAATCCCCCACGTAGATGCATTTCGCGGGGTCGACACCCAAGCGGCGGCAGCACTCGAACAGGGGATCAGGGGCGGGTTTTCTTCGGAGAGCACCTTCAATGCCGACAACCGCACTCAGACATTGCCTGATGCCTTTTCGAACCAAAGGGGCCAGCTTTCTCTCCATATATTCCGTTTCGGTGGAGGACACAACGCCGATGGAGATTCTCTGCCCCATAAGAAGGGAAAAAAGTTCAGGAACCCCCTGAAAGACCTCCACCTCGTCGTGGAACATATTTCGCGCAATTCTCTTTCCCACCGCCATGAATTCCAGGGTAATTTCCTCTTTGCGATCCTTCATTTCGGCCGGAATCAATCCTTCCACGGCAGACATTCCCTTGACCATGAATTCAGCCACAACAGGTTTCGTCGCAGGCGGCAGACCGATGGTCCTGAGGATCGTTTCCATCAGCCTGAAATAAACAGGTACGGAATCTATCAATGTGCCATCCAGATCGAACAGCACCGATTCCACCTCTCCTCCGATCTGTTGCCACAACCGGATTTTCTCTTCTCGAAAGTTCCCCAAACAGTGTCTCCGAATCCAATACCCCTGATACCCTAACTGCTTATCCTTTTCTATACAAAATAGGTATAGTAAGAAGCATTTGCAAGGAAAGAATCCGCGAACCTCCGCGGTCCTGATTGACCTATTCCAGCCGAAAATGGTTGACTTGTTTTTTTTTAGGAGATAATGAAAAGCAATATACAGCCGCGGAAGATTCTTCTTCTGTTGACTTAAATTTAACAATCATGTTTCAAATGAGTATCATTCTGAATAAGGAGTAAGAGTATGCGTGCATTTGTTTTGGGCGGAGCAGGCGGTATGGGGCAAGGGGTGGCCCGGGATTTGATAAAACAAGAGCCGATCACGGATGTTGTACTGGGGGACCTGTATCCGGACCCGGAAAGATTGTCTCCGAAATTGCGAGATAGCGCAAAGGTTACCCTGGTCAAAATGGATGTAAATGATCATGCGGGCATGGTGCAGGCTTTTAAGGCCACGGATGTTGTCATCAACTGCGCGGGTCCCTTTTACAAAACGGCCGTGCCGGTAGCCAGGGCTGCAGTGGAAGCGCGGGTCAACTATATTGATATCTGTGACGATTACGAAGGAACCGAAATTCTTTTCAACTCCGAAATCGATGAAATGGCGAAGAAAGCCGGCATTACCGTTCTTACAGGCATGGGCTCTGATCCGGGCACCAACAACGTCCTGGTAAAGTGGTTCGCAGATCGTCTGGACAGCGTTGATGAGATCTATCTCTACTGGGTTGTGGCCATTGCAGAACTGGCAGGCGCCGCCTGGGACCACAGTCTGCATATGACTTTAGGGAAGGTTCCCCAGTATCTGGATGGCGAACTGGTTCATGTGGAAGGGGGGACTGAAGTAGTCGCGGAAGAGTTTCTGGAGCCCCTTGGGACGTGCCATGTTCGGTACGTAGGTCACCCACAACCTTTGACCATTCCCCGATATATCAAAGGCGTGAAAAATGTCGTCATCAAAGGGGCCCTGATCCCCACCTGGGTGGACGAACTGATCAAAGAACAAAAGGAAACGGGTTTCCTGAGCCAAGAACCGAAAGAGATCAACGGAACTACCGTGATTCCTTACAATCTGACTCTCAAGCTTTGGGAAACCATCCCCGAAGGAAGGGACAAGGGGCCGCAGTCTTCGGGGTTGAAAGTGATTGTCAAAGGAGTGCGAGACGGCAAAAAGGTGACGTACACAGCCGATATGGTGGGAAGGATGGCGCCCGGGACAGGGCTTCCCGCTTCCATTGCAGCGCTCATGATGAATGACGGCGAAGTAACCCAGAAGGGCGTAACAGCCCCTGAAGGCTGCATCGATCCGGACAAATTCCTTGCGGCTTTCCTCAAGCGGGGCGCAAGAATTCATCAGACGGAAACGATATCATCCATGTTTGAAGTGTAACAAAGGAAAGGAGGCTTTCCATGAAAGAAACACCAAAACTGAACATCACAAAAAGCCAGGAACTCTTTAAAGAGGCACTGGGACTGGTGCCGGGAGGGGTTTTAGGCGCCAGAAAGCCCGGCGATTTTATCGAGGGAGAATACCCTATATTTCTTGAAACCGGCAAAGGCTGCCGTCTGACCGATGTCGACGGCAACGAATTCGTCGATTTTCTGTGTGGATACGGCCCCATCATCATCGGGTATCGCGAAGAAGAGGTGGATGACGCCGTTTGTAAACAGATCAAGGACAAAGGGTTCTGCTTCACACTGACACAGAGCTTCCAGAATGCACTGGCCAAGAAGCTGACCGAGCTTGTCCCGTCATCCGAGATGAGTATTTTCCTGAAAACAGGCTCCGATGCCACCACCGCAAGCATCCGCATCGCACGCGCCTATACAAAAAAGGTCAAAGTCATGCGTTGCGGGTACCACGGATGGCATGACTGGTGTGTTGAAATGAAAGGCGGGATTCCCGCAAAATTTTACGAAGATGTGTTTGAGTTTCCATACAACAGACTTGACCAGCTGGAAAAGTTGATGGAAACCCATGGGGATCAAACCGCCGCAATCATCATGACGCCCTTCGGCCATCCGAATCATCAGGAGATGCAGGAACCGGACCCCGGTTTTCTTCAAGGCGTAAGAGATATTGCAGACAAATACGGCGCGGTATTGGTCTTTGATGAGATACGTACCGCCTTCAGGCTCAGAATGGGCGGCGCGCAGGAGCTTTACGGCGTGACTCCCGACTTGACCGTACTGGGGAAGGCGATCGCCAACGGATATCCTATTTCCGTCGTGACCGGCAAAAAAGAGGTCATGATGATGGCCGCCGATAAGCTCTTTATTTCGTCCACCTTTTTCCCCAACAGTGAAGGCTTTGTCGCCGCATTGAAGACCATAGAAATCCTTGAGCGAGACAAAGTGCTTGAGAACATCTGGGAAAAGGGCGACCGCTTTATGAAGAAGATCCGGGTGCTTCTTGATAAGTATCCCGTGGGCGCCCGGTTGACCGGAGTGGCCCCCATGTTCTACATCACCTTCGACAAAGACGAGACAGGGGCATACAAGAGCAAACGGACAGACTTCTATACACAGCTCATCCGTAAGGGGTTCTTCTTCTCACCGTTCCACCACGCTTATATCAGCTTTCGACACACGGAGGAAGACCTGAACCTGACCCTCACGGCCATAGAGGAATCGCTGGCGTATGTGAAAGAAAAATACTGACCGTATGTTTGGAGCCATGAAAATCCGCGAGAGACAAAGACTCCATTTTTTATAGAACAAAATGGGGTCCTTGGGAAATGCCGGTCCGTGTTGGCCTGAACCCCTCGGGCCGGCACGCCGGTGTGCCTGTAGCCCAATATACAACCTAAAAACTGCAATCAGCTTTTAGCCCTGCCTCATCACCGGAGTTGTCCTGTTGTACCTGAGAAGAAAAAATACCAAGAGCGGGCGCAGATTTGTACTTTCTGAATCCTACCGCGACGGGAGCCTGCTCAGACATCGCAGCCTGATCGACATGGGTCCCGATCCGGGAATCTACATTGAATACCCGGGAGGCAATAGCTTTCACGTGCGGGAATCCCTTATTGAAAAGCTGGAGGCCATGGGAAAGGAAGCCCCCGAGGATGAAATGGAGAATCTTCTCATGCCTTTCCTGGATCCCCGTATTCGAAGAATTGTGGAACGGTTTCAGCGATCCAAGAGATCCGAAAGGCCCTGGCATTCCCTGCCCCCTGAAAAACGCCTTCAAATGCAAAAAGAGCTTCATCCCTTTGACAAACGTCGGATACATTACCTCAGATTCGGAAGGATGCAGATGGAAGATATGGACCGGCGTGCCTGTTCATTTCTTTATGTGCTTTTTGAAAAAAGCCGCGATGAAATCGAACACCTCATCGAAGAAATGGAATACGAGCTCCCACCCCATGAAATACGTTCCTATATCTATACATCCCTCCATCTTCAGACCCACTTCAGAAATCTGCGAACACGCCACCATCCTTCCGCCCTTGAGCCGGAAAAGGTGGACCATTTCTTTGTGGAGGAGCTTTGCCGACTGAACCGCGATCAGCGGTTTTTTAGCGGTGTGGGTCAATGGGATTGCCAAACTCTCCACCCCTACCTGATCAAATACCTTACCCAGTATTTCGACACAGAGTTCGAATCCGGGACCGTCTGGTCTGAATACGTGGAAGACTTCCTGTGGAAGCATCAGTTTCATAAACCAAAAGAAACCCATTCCAACTCATCCTCTGCCGAAAAGGCGGCATGCCGCTGTCTTGAAATCACTTTTGAGGACTTCCAAGAGATGGATCAAATGAAACTTCGTCGCTGCTACAGGCGACTGGCAAAAAGAACACATCCTGACGGAGGGGGCAGCAAGGAACGGTTTGTAGAAATCAAAGCAGCCTATGAGTTCCTGATCCAAAGATTACAGGTATCCTCCAAGAGGTAGTTGGCGGTGCTTTCACTTCCTTGGGCCAATTCCGTGGTGCGCCAAAAGCAAACGAAAAAGATCTATAGCAAGAATACCAAATAAAAGATGACAAAAGGGCCGCTTTGCCAAGTTAGCTCTATCGATTATTTTGCCTTATGTAAGGATTTTGAAGTGCCAGGTAATGTATTAGCGTTTTATCCATAGTCCCGCCGAAAGAATAGCTGAATCCCCGGAATCGAGCACCGGCCTTCTTGAAAAACGAGATTGTGTTAAATGGAAGCGGGATTATTGATAAAACTGTATGAACGAAGCCGAGATGTTGGCATGAAATGTGCTATATGGGTAAAGTATCCATTTTCTCTTTCCCATCATATAACCACACGAAATGTTGCATAATTCTTCCAAGAAATAAAGAAGAAAATCAAAGCTACCGCGGAGCGGTTTCGTTCATTGAGCTCTTATCACAACCTATTAAATTTCTGTGATATGTACTTGATGGACTAAACCGCTCCGCGGCAGCTTGATCCTTTCCCCGGAATCCCCAGCCAAATACTCCAATATTATCTAAGACCCTTCCACCTAAATTCTCATCGTGTAGGATATCTCCATATTAATAACCCATTTTAATGGAGGTGTCCCATGACCGAATTACGATGTGAAATGACCAAATTGATGCAACTGCGGAATCTCTCGGAAAACACTCAGCGGACCTATTTGAGAGCAGTATCCGGACTGGCCATGCACTACAAAATGTCACCGGATAAAATTTCAAAAAGCATGGTGGAGGATTATCTCCTTTACCTGAAAAACGTCAAAAAACAAGCCTCCAATGGCGTAGGGACAGTCGTTAGTGGTTTGAAGTTCTTTTTCAGGCATGTTCTTTCCAATGAGGAGAACGCCCCCAATTACGCACAGAGGAGTAACCGGAGACTCCCGGTTGTTTTGACCCAAGAAGAAGTCTGGCGGATCATTAACGCACCGAAAAATTTGAAACACCGGCTTATGTTGATGACGACCTATTCAGCCGGCCTTCGAGCGAGCGAAGTCATTGCGCTTAAACCCGAACATATCGACAGCAAACGGATGCTTATCATGGTCGAAAACGGTAAAGGCGGCAAGGACCGTTATACCCTACTTGCCGAAAAACTTCTGAAAGAACTCCGACATTACTACAAAACCTTTCGACCAAAAACGTATCTGTTCCCCTCATCTTATAAAAAAGAAGGGCCTTTATGTTATGAAAGCCTGCGAAGCGTCTATGAAGACGCCAGAAAGAAAGCCGGTATTAAAAAAGGCCCGGGGCTTCATACATTACGTCACAGCTTTGCAACCCATCTCCTTGAGGCCAGTTATGACATTCGAAAAATTCAAGTATTAATGGGTCACAAATCCCTGTCGACGACAATGATCTATTTGCATGTCAGCAGGAAAACGCTGTCAAACATCAAAAGTCCTCTCGATCTGTTCGATTCCACTGAGACAACCCAAAACAGTAAGGAGGAGTCTCATGAGCCAAACAGATAAGGCAAGAAATAAAGACGTCGTCTCCAGCCGAAAGCCCTCTTTCGAGGTTGCGGACATTTTACGGGAATACATTGGCCAATATCAGGATGCCTTCCCTCTTTTCCCTGAGCACTACAAGATTGTCCACAATCTTTTGAGTTGTAGAACGGCCGAACTCGGTGGTCATATTGAAAAATGTGATCATTGCGGTACCGAGCGGATTTCGTATAATTCCTGCAGAAACCGCCACTGTCCCAAGTGCCAGAACATGCCTCGGGAAAAATGGCTGGAGGCGAGAAAAGCCGAACTGCTTCCAGTCCCATATTACCATAACGTCTTTACACTACCCCATGACCTCAACCTCATAATTCTATCCAATAAGAGAATCATGCTGAACATCTTGTTCAAAGCAGTGTCACAGACCTTGTTGGAATTCGGTGAAAATCCCGAAAACAGACTGGGCGGCAAGCTCGGCTTTATTGCGATTTTACACACTTGGGATCAGCAGCTCAATGCGCATTTCCATCTTCATTGCCTGATCCCCGGCGGCGTATTGAAAACCGATGGTTCCTGGCACTCCACCAAAAAGGCCTATCTGTTTAATGTCAAAGCGATGTCTAAAGTTTTCCAGGGAAAATTTCTCGACCTTATGACCAAAGCCTACCGGAACAAAGCGTTGCGATTTGCTTCTTCTGGAAATCCGAACCAATTCAAGAAGCTCAAAGAATCCCTTTATTCCAAAAAGTGGGTCGTCTATATCCAAAAGCCCATTAAACACCCTGAATACGTTCTTGAGTATCTTGGCCGTTATACACACCGGGTGGCCATTTCAAACCACCGAATCATCTCGGTAAACGATGGCAAGGTCACTTTTAAATACAAGAATCGCAAAACAAGCCAGACCGTTTCCTGCACCTTAACGGCAGTTGAATTCATCAGGCGGTTCTTGCTGCATTCTCTTCCAGTAGGATTTATGAGAATCCGTCATTTTGGATTCCTCTCAAATCGCCATAAAACGGAACGTATTAGAAAAATCAGATCCTTTTTAGGACAAGCCGAAGAACCAGACAAGGGTGCCAAACAGTCCATTGAAGAAATGATGTTCAAGCTAACCGGCACTGACATCACCCTGTGCCCTCTCTGTAAAAAAGGCAAGATGCGGGTGGTAGCCCAGTTACCGAAGAACACTCATTCGACTTTACCTGAAAGCATTTGGCCCTCAATTTTTCAGAAAGCGGCATAAATCCGACCCCACTTCGTTTCAAAGCTCGGGATAACTCTCTCCCATAATTTGAGACTGGGGATTTTTTACTGGCGACCAAACTTCTTTTACTCCTACAAAAGGAGACAGGATAAGTACGGCCTAAAGTACCAAATTGTGTCTGATTCCGGAGAGAACTTTCTTTTTCGGAGACCAGAGGCCATTTTGAAAGACGGAATTTTCGTAAAACAAAATCTCATATACGAGAATATGTCCGAACAACCATCCCCAAATCACAGCCCTAAGAAATACAAAACCCATATGTAGCGACGACCGAGCAACCCGCGGCTTAGTCCATCAACGTTTTATCCATAATCCCGCAATAAGCAATTCCAAACCAATTCTGAGAAGAAAACCAATCCGCAGCATCTAAGACTTTTGTCTTTATTTGCTGCGGGACTATGGATAAAACGCTAATACAATAACACAACATTGTAACGGAAGAATTGAATTGTCATCCTTGCCCATGCTACACTAAAAAGATTCCGTTCCGGGTAACTGATTTTTCAGGCTTCCGGGTTCCAGATCCAACAGAACAATGATATAGGAAAGGTTGCATCAGGACCTTAGCAAGAATTGATAAACAAAGCTTGATTTCAAGGCCAGTGAACAAGTAAAAACTGGCAGATCAATCCTTGGAAATACCGTCGTTGAATCAGCATTGAATTTGGAATAGCAAGCGAGCTGGCTGTGTGCTCGTGACTCCACCCACAAGGCGACGGTGAAATCCAATTTTCTCAGATAGGTTTTACCTGCCGCCATATCCGGAACAAACTAAAGAGAAAAGGAAGATTTCTTCCTCTATCTTTCATCTACTGGCTCATTTTGACATACGCCCCTTCCTTGGCTTCCAACTTGCTTTTCACCGTAATATGGCCTGACTTGAAAGTCGCACGGGCGCCCGGCTCCACCACCACATTGGGGCCGACAGTCAGGGACTCAGTACCCGTGCAAGTGCAGTCCGTTCCCTCTTTGAAGGTCTTGCCCGTAATCTCCGGATTGGCACCGGAGCAGTCCGGACATCCTATGGTGGTGAGCGTCTTAAAAGATCGGTTTTCTCCGTAGGCGGTTCCGCCACCGTTGGTGGCGTAGGCGCGTAAGAAGTAGGTAGTGTTTTCGTTCAGGCCAGTGATAGAACAGGTGAAACTGCCGGTTCCTGATCCAGCCGGAACTGTCTGGTCAAAGGTGGTGGGATCGGCCGAAAGGCTCCAGCAAACGCCCCGGGCGGTGACCGGAAACTCTCCTTCCTTGGTAACATTCCCCCCGCCAGTGGCAGTAGTAGACGCAATGCCTGTCGGTGTGGCAGTAGAAACAGAAGGCGTGGATACAATCACGGTGAGGGCCTGTTCATCGTAGATGGCCGGATTGGACGATAGGGCCAGTCTGAGGGTCGCGTCCGCCACCGCAGGCCCCTGCACTGGCCATTCGACGTACCCATTGAGAATCGGCAGGTTATGACTCAGAGAGGAACAGTTTCCCCCTGAACAAAGAGACAGGTTCACGCTTTCTCCATTGTCAATGTTCCGGTAGGACCAGGGGACTTCATAAGTTTGCCCGGTCAGCACAGTAGTCAAGTCAAGGAGCAGGTCCAGAGCGGCCGTAGCGGTGGCTGAAAAAATCTCTTCTACATTCTGAGTGCTCAAAGAAACATTTCGTATTGGGGTCGCAATATCATAAGCCGCATGGCGAGCCGTCAGTTCATAGGGATTCATTTCCAGGTTGGCGATATTGTATCGGCCGTCGGAACCTGTATAGATTACCGCCACCTGGTTTCCGGATTCGTCTTTCAATTCGAGTTCTACCCCGGCCACTCCTGTGCCGTTCGCGGTCACCCGCCCGTAAACAGAATAGCGCCAGGTGTTCACCACAAAGTAGGTCGGTTCAGAATAGGTTCCCGATATTTTGCGGCTGAAAGCCGCATAATAGCAGAGGTTTCCTTGGGTCACATCCGGGTCCCGAACCGTCTCCGCAAGGCCGTCGAAAACCATGGTCCCCTCGTCAGGGGATGCAGGGTAATCGCTCAGGGACCGAACGATCTTCACCGCTGCCAGTTCCGGGTGGGTCGTGTTCACCCACTGAAGTGTTACGCCGCCATCCTGGTACACCCCGGAAAAATTCTGTGGAGGTTCGATGGCCGTAGCCAAAACATCGTCATAATCAGGCCCCACCAAATTTTCCGACGCCTGGAGGGAGGTACTTCTCGTCTCTGCAGCAGTAAGCTGTCGGACCGACTTATCCGTATTGCCCCGACCCACATAGAAGTAAACGGGTGTGGCAGCTGTCTCCCCCGATCCTACATCATCATAATTGAGAGCCGACACCGTGCCGTCTGCTTGGGGAATGCGGACAAAGATCTTCAGGAAAGGATCATCGGAAAACTTGGTGACATCGATGCGGTAGGTGTCGGATACGGGCAGTTGCAGAAAATTGTAACTGCCGCCACAAGTGGTTTCAATGGTTGCCTGCCCGGAAGCAGGATCGCCATTAGGAATCAGAGTAACATTTTGACCCGAACTCTTGATGCTGACGTTTGTAACCTGGCCTCCAATGATTTGGACTTCGATCATGTTTGGGAGGGTTTCATCAACGGTTTCCTCTGCCGCATCCATCGTTTTCATGCGTGATGTGCTTGAAGCAACCGAACCGCGCATTTTGTAGATGTTTTGAGGATCACCTGATGGGGGTGTATAATCTGGCAGGCGTGCCAAAGAATATTCTATGAGGCCGGCTGATTCGTCTTCGGATCCAATCCGCCAAAATTTCTGGCAATATAGCTTTGAAAACGCATTGTTATAGTTGTCGCTTCCCACCACAGTCCATTGCAAAAATGGGCCATAAGAATCTCCTAATGATTTATAAGGATTATTGTTGTCCCAAATGATGTAATTATCGCGGCCATTGTATGTAATTAATTGGGTGATAGCCACCTGGTGCCAGCCCTCCTTTTCATTTTTTGCGACTTTCAAATACGCACGCATTGAGCACGGAGAACCGTCTCGTAGGATTGATTTGGGACCCTCTGCCGAAACAATAGAATGAGTCTTGTCATCATCATCGCCTATCCAAGAGCTGCTCTCATCTGGCCATGCGTCGTATTTGTGATAATGTTTTTGGCCCAAAAATAGTAAAGAATCTTCTTTGCCGAAGGAAATTCCCAGTCATAAGACCGCGTGTTGTCGCTTATAATTGGCTTGAATGGAGATTTGGCTGCATCGTCTTTCGAATCCCAATGGTCCTGAATCTCTTGCCCCACTCTAATATATTTCCCGTACCCCAGACATCATCACCAGTGTGATTGAAATTAGCAATGGCGACATTGGCAAGGCCGTAACACAATCCAGTACTGAATGCCCAAGGAATGGCCCTACCTATACTTTTCCAGAAGTCTTTCTTACCTGCCTTCTTCAAATAATTACTCGCAATATAGTCTGCAGCCTTCCAAATTAGAGGTGATTTTAGGGCAAACTCCCACGACCCATTTGCAAACTTCCACGCGTGTTTCGTAACATCAAACTGCGTCCCAAACACGCAGAAATCCTTCAGGTCATCGATTTTATGCGCCACCCCGGAAGACTTATTCACAATATACACCCAGCCGTTTTCAAACCAGGCCGGGGCCGCATCATCGGTGTTCGCTTCAATTTTGAAAAACTGCCTGTACCGGCTTGAATTAGGGGTTCTGCCGTCACCGCGATAATAACAGTCCTTTGTTTCAATGCTTACCCCTGTTGGTAAAGTTGCGTCCCTGATCTCGATCCTGTAGTCAGTCATGAAACCGGACCCCGGTTTCTGGTTGTCGATGGAGATATCCAGCCACAGCTCGAAGCAATTAGAAACAGTGCGGGAATTGGTCACGTTGTAGTTGCCGGTGGTGATGGCCTGGTCCGAAGCAATCGTATAAGAAAGATAATTGCTCGTACGTCCGGTTGGTCCGTCCACAGCGCACCAGGCATATGTTCCGGGTGGCTTGTCCAAAGGAGCGGTATAGGAAAGGCTGAATTGCCCCCAGGCATCGACAGCCTGCTGTTGGGTCGGATATTCATTACCGTCCGGTTTCCAAAAATGCAGGGTCGCTGTGCTGTTAGGAGTAAATCCAATGCCTGATTGTGTGAAGGTTGTACCTGGTGCACCGGACTGGGGAGACTGGGAAATTATAAAATTACCAAATGCCCCAGACTGTCCACCACGAACAGCACGAACGTAATGGTCGTTGTTTTTATCGTCATAGCGGTCGTTACCATTGTAAAAATGGACATACCAGGCATAGCTCGTACCGTAGGTATTGGTAGTGGACGTCCAGTAATTGGACGACACCGTATTGGGAAAATAGGTAGTGTTTATGGCCGGACCGTAGCAACTGAGGTCTGCAAGGGAGGCGAGTTTCCTTGATAGTCGGCAGCCGCCAGTCGGCGTACCCTCCCAGATCAAGTGACTCACAATAGGCCAAGGCCTCCTTCCAGGTCATGGCATCGTAGTTGCCTTGCCCGTCCCGTGCAGTATCTTGCTGCCAAATGAGACCGGTTGACGTGTCTGTGACGGTATTGTTGCCGTTGCCCATAAACCCCGCGTGGACCATTGTGGGGCACGCAAACATGACAGTCATTCCCAATACAACCGTTACCCATCGCGTCGCCTTCATGCAATATCTCCTTTTCATACGCCTATTTGCCACACACATCCTCCAACGAATTAACCTCGTGCCAAAATTTGCCCCAGACAAGCAGTCGCAGAGCCACTTTCAGCCGCATAGCACAGCATTTGGCGATTGCCGGACCGATGCGCGGACAAATCTAAACTACAGAACAACAGGTTCCGGAAAATGCTCGCACTTTCCTTCCACCGTGTGCGCATTGCTCCGCACCCTACGCCAAAACGCCTGCGATGACGGCCAAACGGGGGAAATGCACAGTGTTCGTGATGCGTTTGCCGACCTATCATTATTCACCAGGAGGTGGGCGATTTGAACTCTTTCGACTGCTTTTGAGTCTCCCCCGCTCTGTCCAAAAAATAACATTGCCAAGGCCAAGGCACACTGAACCGCTTTCGTTTCCTTGGCAAAAAAAAGATCAGGTCTTGAGCATTTCGCACTGGATCACCAATTCCGACAAAATGTCGCTCCTATCTTGGACCGAATTGGCCCGGACAACAAGTTTAGTGACTTCGTGGGTCGGGTTTCGGAGTTTCTAACTGGTAGCATATTTGTGAAACCGTCTGAAGTTGTGTACTCTATACCCTTAAGGTAAATACCCATGTCCATGGTCGCTCTGTAAAATTGGGTAAGTGTTCGCATAAAGCCGCGGGGCTTCTGAAATAATCAAGAATGGGAATGGCCAAATGACCGATCACTGCCCGCCGCGACACGCCCGAACGTAACTGTTGTTATACTTAAAGGACAAGAAACCGAAGCCATAGCCCTCGAGGAAAATGATGGGCCAGGCGCAGTTCGTATCGGGCGCATAGGTAGTAGACGACCAGTAAGGAGACGAAATCGTATTGGGAAAATAGTCTGTGTTTATGGACGGATTATACCGCCCATAATCGCAGATGGACCGTAGTTCCTCGCTTCCCGGCAACCGCCAGTCCGAGTAGCCTCCAAAATGGGCATTATTCAGAGCATGGATAAAATCATACGTGTCGGTCTCATTTCCCGCAGTTCCCGCGCACCCTCCGTTGGTGGCTGGATCGGGGTCGTACCAAGTATAAGTATTGTCCGCATCATTGGGATCGTTATAATATTTTACCCCATCTTTATTTTGCTTCACCTCCCAGATCAGTCCGGTCACATTGTCGCGAACCATCACCCATGAGGCAGCCGAATCGACAAGGGCATTGCCGCTTTCATCCAGCTTGGTATAGGAGGGTGGATTTATGCTAAAATTTCCGTCCTGCCCGGCAAATGGCTGCCCCGGTTCAGGACAGGTGATGCTCGTCCCTGCGGCGTCATAACACCCCGTTTGCCCTGTGTCAGGCAACGGCCATGCAGCGGCTTGTGAAGTCATAAGAATTAAGCCCCAAAATATCGAGAAAACCAGCGTCCCTTTCTTTCCCATTCCTAACCTCCTCCTTGCCGCGATATGATCTCTGCATGAGTGGCATTCAAGGTGTAACATATCAATTTTACATTCCTATGCTTTGCGTTAGTGACGTCCTGCTTCTATCAAGGCTAAAAACTCTCAAAAATAAAACCAGTTCAACGGTTTCATTTTTTTAGCCGCCTATACATATTTCGTGGTTTGTTCCCGAGGCTGCAAAGCGAAATCAACTTACACCCTCTCTGACTTCGCTTCGTGGAAAGCAGACGAAGGGTCAGGATAATCCCATCTTTCATCAATGTGCAACACAGATTCCGAAATGTAAAGGGCTGTTTGAGGCGGGGGCCGCTTTTCCATGTCTGGTTGGAGAAAAGCGGCTTTGAATAGCCCCCTTTGTTTCGTCTATGCCGTTTTCATTCCTGATATTCTTCCTGTGCAATATCACCATGGTTGGGAATAGATTAAGGAGGGTGCAAATTCCATCTGTACGTCTTCCCTGTTTGGGTAATTCAGTGATGCGAATGTCAGCACTCAAAGAAAGTTTTCAGATGGGGGCAATGCATCCGGATTAGGAAAACCCGTTAAGACTGGCAAAACAAACCGTGAATACAGCCTGAGTCAACAATGCATATTCAATCTGTCGTGAAATCAGATGGTCTCAAAACGCGCCCTTACTTGCATTAAGTCAGCATCGGGAATAGGCCAGTTTCCAATAGATTTCAATAAGTTTATGAGCCAAAAATTGAAAAGCACTCAATGCAACAATGGATATGCCAGTCTTGAAACAATTCTTTTCACTTCCTCGGTCTACTTCTATGGTATCCTAACAGCAAACAGGAAAGTTCTTCAAGAGCATTTTCTTATTAACCCAAACAAAAGGAGGGCAGGAAATGAAAACAAAACAAGCGGGAAAAATCTGGTTGGAATACCACAGGTCAAATTCACAAAAAAAATACGGTTAGGGCATATGAAGCTGTCTTCTCCAGATTCTGCCAGGACTTCGGTGAAAAACCCGTGGGTAACATCACTGCGGATGATATTCTGGAGTTTTTGGGCAAAATTTCAAAGGACACCAAACAGCAAACCAAACGTATCCGTTTTTCCCACCTATCAGCCTTTTTCAATTTCGTTAGAACCAATATCATTGAGGATTTCCAAAACCCCTGCGACAGGCCGCTCTTGAGAAAGATGTTCAAGGCAAAACCTGTTGTTTCCTGGGACATTATCGAAAAGGATGTTATCGATGAAATCATTTTCAGGACGGAAAAACCAAGAAACCGGCTTATCCTGGAATTGATGGCCAGGGGCGGGATGAGAGTGGGCGAGGTTCTAAAATTAACTCCAAGAGATGTTCAAGACCGAAAGCTGACACTCAGAGATCCAAAGAGCGGTAAAGAGCGGGAGCATGTATTCATTCCACAAAAAGTTGCCGACAGACTCAAGGAGTATATCAAGGACAAAAACATCCAACCCGATCAACGAATTTTTCCCATATGTTATGAGGCCGCCAGAATAATGGTAATGAAAGCAGGCAACAAAATTGGAGTGCGACTGCGACCACACGATTTGAGGCGGCACGCTGCCACATACGCAAGCCGTTCAGGTGTTCCCATCGAGATCGTGAGCAAAGTGATTTTACGGCACGCCAATCTGTCAACGACTCAGATCTATCTGGGAAAGGTGCCCGATACCGAGGCCATGAGATGGATTGAAAACATATATGCATGACTCAATCAATTCAGGTGAAGGCAGAGGAAACCTTCTCCCTGATGATCATCTTGAACCGATGCATCTAAACGTATTTCATGAGAGTCTCTCATGAAAACGATGGCTTGCATAAAAAGATTGGTCAAGCAAACCCTTTTGCTCTATTATAACCCATGAGGCGGTCAGGATTTGGAAATTGGCATGAATTCAAAAAGGCGAAAGGAGGAAGGTCATGGCAAAAGGAAGCACATACAACATAATAGAATTGGTTGGAACAAGTGATAAATCTTGGGAAGAAGCTGCTAAATTAGCAGTGGAAACCGCTGCAGAGACCGTAAGGGGTTTGAGGGTTGCCGAAGTCACCCAATTGGATATGACCGTAGAGCACGGCAAGGTAAAGAGTTACAGGGCCAAGGTCAATGTTTCATTCAAGTATGAAAAAGAGGCATAGAGGAAAGAGGGATAATGAATCACCTCTGACATCCAGACTTGGAATGCGGATTGCCACTGTATTGAAGCTTGTTCGCAATGGTTTTCATTGGCGTTCGTCTGATCCCTCCTGAAACCTGGACCCTAAAATTTGTGAAGAATTATTAGAACCTTCATTCCAATCAATTCGGGATGGAGGCCGATAAGGTCTTCATCCCATTAACCCAGATTAAGGGTTTATCCAAATGGTATCTCATTCTTTCGCTGAGTTGACAAAGCTTGACAATATCCCAAAGATTTCGCGCCAGCGAAAAGTGGTGATAAGCCTTACATATCCAAATTCGCGATTATCCTTCTGATGGCAAACCTGAAATTCTTGCGATCACCACGTGTGCCAGTTGTGAGCAACGCCCTGCGGATCCGATTACGGGAATGGGGTTCTTGTATGACTCTTTATCTGAAAGAGCCTAATTTCAGCAAGAATGCCGAAACAAACGCTGAAAAACACATGGTGAAAAAATAGAACCTGCAGATTTGGAACAATTGCTTTGGGTTTCATTCCCCCAATTCTTCGGCATCCTGCAAAAAGTCGAAAAACATCTTCAAGAAAAGCCGTCGATTGGAACAGCTCAGAGCCGGTCCTTTGGCAAAAGGGATGACAGGTCACAATTAATCGCACTTATTGCAGTGTTCAGGAAAAGCCGCCCGAAACATCAGGCCGCCGCTTTCTCCACATTATAGTGATGCACATCCTGCTGGGGATAGGGAATGCTGATTCCTTCTTTATCGAAGGTAAGTTTGATCCTCTCGGTCAGATCGCAAAGCGTACCCCAGTAGTCTCCCGTCTTCACCCATGGGCGCACAACGAGATTGACGCTGCTGTCCGCAAGTTCCGACACTGCTACGGAGGGCGCCGGGTCACTGAGGACCCTTGGTTCCGACTTCATAAGGTCCATCAGGACCTCTTTGGTTTTTAAAATATCGTCTCCGTAACCAATACCGACCACGAGATTGATGCGCCTGGTAGGATTGGCCGTTACATTGGTGATATTACCGTTGGTGATGCTGTTATTAGGAACAATGACCTTCTGGTTGTCAGGGGTAGTCAGCACCGTATTGAAGATGTTCACACTGTGAACTGTTCCCGAGGTGCCCCCGGCAGTAATAAAATCCCCCACCGTAAAGGGACGGAACAGGATTAACATCACCCCCGATGCAAAATTTGACAGCGAACTCTTCAAGGCCAGGCCAACAGCAAGACCCGCTGCACCCAACACAGTGAGAAAGGATGTGGTGGGTATTCCCAACTGCCCCGCCGCCGCGATCAGAACCATGATCAGCAGGGTATAGTAGGAGATATTTTCCAGAAATTTGACCAGAATCAGATCTATGCGGTTTTTCTCAAGGAGCTTGCCCAATAAGATGGAAATCCTGTGCGAGATCCATTTTCCAATTAAGAGAATCAGTAGAGCAATCACAATCTTTACCGCATAATTGCTGATCCAGTACCCGATGAGACCTGTAGCTGCTTCCATAAATTTCTCCCTTCTACTAGAATAAACGCACGACCAAAAAAATGCCGATCATGCCAAATCCAATGGCAAGCTTTGCCGCGGCACCGAGGGCCAGCCCCAGAGTCGCGCCAAAACCCGCCATCCCGGCGGCACGTACGTCCGAACGGACAGATAGCTCACCCAGAACAGACCCGATAAAAGGCCCCAGAAGAACGCCTGCAATCCCGAAGAAAATACCCACAATGGCCCCGATGGCCGCGCCCAAAACAGCCCGTGGGGAAGCGCCGAAACGCTTCGCACCAAATGCCCCTGCTAAAAAATCAACGGCATAGGCCAAAACGGCCATAACTCCCAGGAGCGTCAGGGTAACCCACCCCACATGGCTAAAATTTTCGGCCCAGGCCGCCGCGAACAACCCAGCGAAGAGGAGAGGCGCTCCTGGAATAACCGGAATGATCAATCCTGCGATTCCGACGGCCACCAGTAGGATCGATAGTACCCAGAGAGGAATTTCCATATGGTCTGTGTTTGTTTTCTTGTTCTCAGCGCCTCATCGTCTCTGCGCGAAGTCTCCTATGAAATGGCCTTGCAGCACTCATATCCTATCTTACAGGAGCTGCGGCCAAAACGCGATCTGATGTCCCGTCCTTGAACTGCTCAAAATTTTTATGAAAAAGCACCGAGAGTTTCTTTGCCTGAGCCTCATAGGCCTTTGGGTCAGACCAGGTGCTTCTGGGATCGAGAATCTCTTTTGGAACACCAGGTGCTTCAACCGGGACCTGGAACCCAAAGATCGGATCGGCTTTCATGGGAAGCTTTTCCAGGCTGCCGTTTAAGGCAGCATTCAACAGGGCGCGGGTGTGGCCGATCTTCATACGCGTACCCGTTCCATACGGTCCGCCCGTCCATCCCGTATTGACCAGCCAGCAACTCCCCCCATGCCTCTCGATTTTTTCCGCTAACAACTGCGCGTATACCGAGGGATGTCGAATCATGAAAGGCGCCCCGAAACAGGCGCTGAAGGCAGCTACGGGCTCGGTGATCCCTTTTTCGGTCCCTGCAACTTTGGCCGTATACCCGCTGATGAAATGGTACATGGCCTGATCGGGGGTCAACTTCGCGATGGGAGGAAGCACGCCGAAGGCATCAGCGGTAAGCATGATCACGTTTCGCGGGTGCCCGGCCATCCCCGATGGAACGATATCGGAAAGGTGCTTCAAAGGATAGGAAGCCCGGGTGTTTTCCGTAAAGCTCCCGTCGGCAAGATCAACGCGATGTATGGCGGAATCCATGGCGACATTTTCAAGGATGGTCCCGAAACGCCTGGTACAGGCGTAAATTTCCGGCTCCGCTTCGGGAGAAAGGTTGATCACTTTGGCGTAACACCCTCCCTCAAAATTAAACACGCCTTCATGAGACCAACCGTGCTCATCGTCACCGACGAGCAGCCGCTCGGGATCGGCCGAGAGCGTTGTTTTTCCCGTACCCGAGAGACCGAAAAATACCGCCACGTCATCCGAGTCGTCTTTGCTCACATTCGCCGAACAGTGCATGGGAAGGACATCCCGAGCCGGCAAAAGAAAATTGAGCGCTGAAAAGATCGATTTTTTGATTTCGCCCGCATAGGCCGTGCCCCCTATGAGGATCAGCTTCCTGCTGATATGAATCGCCACAAAGGTCCCGCTCCTCGTCCCATCTTCATCGGGATCTGCATGAAAATTGGGACACTGGAGCACCGTGAAGGCGGGCACGAAACCCTTGATGATTTCCCTTTCCCGCGGCAACTGGATAAACATGTTGCGTGCGAAAAGACTATGCCAGGCAAATTCCGTGATCACACGGACCGGATGACGAAACGATTCATCGGCGCCGGCATAACAGTCCTGCACAAAGACTGTCTTGCCTCTGAGGTAAGCGGCCATGCGGGCGTGGAGGGCATCGAATTTTTCCTCCGGATATTTGGTGTTGACCTTTCCCCACCAGATATCCCGCGTAGATTCCGGCTCATCCACGATATATTTATCCTTCGCAGCCCTGCCCGTATGCTGGCCCATGCGGACCACCAGGGGACCCAGGTGGGCAATTCCTCCCTCATAGCGACGTATGGCGCACTCATACAAACCGGGCGTTGAAAGGTTGAAATGTACCTGACCGAGATCGTGCAAACCTGCGTGTTCAAGGCCGTAATCCGGCACTAAATCCTGTAGTTCCATGGCTTTTCTCCTTTCATCTGTCCGTTCTTGTTAACGAAAGCACCACGAGATTATCGCTGTCGGGGCATCGCACCTCAATGGTATCCCCCTGCCACCAGGGCATGCTGCCGCCGAACTGAAAGGTGGAAAGGCTTGGAAAGATATCGTGATAAAAATACCCACACAACCCACCCGGATTGTGACAACTGATCTCAAAGGCATCCCCTTCTTGATGACCGGCACTGCATTCTCCCTTTACGCTCACCACGGTAGCCATTACTTTACTGCCTATTCCCGGATCTTTTGCCATTTCATTCTCCTTCTCCGAAAAAGATCGGAAGAACACCTGCTTTCGGCATTCGTTATTTTTGTCCATAGATCACCTCGTCAGGGTGATTCTATATCCGCTTTTCATAAAGTTTCACACGGCAGAGATCCAGGGATGCTGACACCTGAAACCAAAATTCGGTGAGGTTTTCTATGAGCCACCAATCACCTTAATCGCCTCGCGGGCGGTCAACCCCCTGGCATAAACGGACGTCAGGGCGGCCATGAACGCCCCATGAACGCTTTGGGCGGGGATCTCCTTTCCTTGGTAAGAGAGGTCGCGCGTGGCACAGGCATCCTCAACAACAGCGCATTTGAAACCGAGATCAAAGGCAGCGCGGGTGGTTGCGTCGATACACATATGAGTCATCGCTCCGCAGATAAAGAGTTCTCCTGTATTTTTTTCCTTCAGCATGTCAAACAGGGAAGTCCCCCTGAAACTATTCGGGAAATGCTTCTCTATGACCGCCTCGCCCGGTTTCGGCGCTACCTTCTGGTGTATCTCTGCGCCCATGGTATCGGGTAGAAAAAAGGTCGCCCCTTCATTTTCGGAAAGATGCCGAACATGAAAGACGGGATACTGTCTGTTTCTGAATTCGCCAAGGAGATCCCCCGCCCTGTCGGCTGCCTGCTCCATTTGGCAGAGTTCCATTTTCCCCCCGGGGAAATAATCGTTCTGTATATCCACCAGCAATAAGGCTTTATTCATTTCGTTCCTCAATCGATTCAGGATGGATAAATGAAGCTATCCGTTTTGCAACTCCTGCAAGAAAGCCGTCCCGGCCATGCCCGGCCAGCAGCGATATGCCCACAGGAATGCCGTCTGTTTCGCCAAGAGGCAGGGTAACCTGGGGAAGTCGCCCGATACCGGCCACGGAGGTCAAGGCAAGGGCGCGGGCGTAGTAGGCCCGTCCCCCGACCTCCCGTTTAATCATGCTGCCTTTCAGAGGCGCCGGGGTGGGCGCCGTGGGCATGCAGAGCAGGTCGTTGGGTCCTAAAAAGGACTGCAACCGACGGAAATATTCCTCCCGTCGTCTAACATTTTGAAGCACTCCGCGCCTGTCCAGTTCTCGCACCAGATCAAAACTTGCCTCGGTAATCGGCCCCATGGCCGGTTTCTCAGCGTCGATCCAGGCACCCAGCGTGCTTTCAATTTCCGCCCACTGGAGTACATTGTAGGTATCGCACCAGGGTTTGAGCCCCTCTTCCTTTGGTCCGCCGCAGATCTCCGTCAGAGAAGTCTTGCGGACCGACGCGCCGAAAATCTCGCGAAGATGCTGAACCGGCTGATCCAGGGTCTCCCGGACATCCGGGTCAACCAGGGAAAAAGCATCCTCCATCAGGTGGATTTGAAAAGGCATGTCCGAAGATGTCTCTTCCAGGGCCATGAGCGCGGAAACCGCTTTCACAAGCACCTGCGCGCTTCCTGCAAGGACACCCACGGTATCGAAAGTGGGGGCAAAGGGGTTCACTCCGGCGACGGACACCCTGCCCCAGGAAGGCCGAAATCCCCAGATGCCACAATTACCCGCCGGCACCCGAACCGAACCTCCCGTATCCGTCCCCAGCGCAAAATCAACGATCCCACAGGCCACCGCCGAGGCGGAACCGCTCGAAGAGCCGCCGGGAACGCGGCCAGGGGCTTTCGGGTTCAAGGGGGTCCCGTAAAAATGATTTTCCCCGATCAGACTGAAGGCCAGTTCGTCCGTCACCGTCTTGCCAGCAAAACGTCCTCCGGCGCCTAACAACTGCTCCACGCACACCGCGTGAACCGCGGCAACCGGATGGGTTTTGCGCCAGGTTGGGTTTCCACAGCCGGTCTTATGCCCTGCGATATCAATCAGGTCCTTCACGGCAAAACGCAATCCGTCCAGCGGCCCGGAATCCGTCGGTTCGATTTCAAATTCTTCTATAAAGGCACCGCTTTCGGCCGCCGTAAAAGACCCAGACTTCGCCATGTCGTTTGTCCTCTTTCAGAAATAAGGTTTCAGGTTTCGGGTTTCAGGTTTCAGCGTCTTCCAATGGCCATTCGTTGGATTCAATAGAACATCATATCTTGCTCATGAGATGCTGCACGGCCTTTTCAAGGCCGTCAATGGTCAGCTCGAACATGGGGAAAATTTCACGGATCACATTGATGGAACGTGTATAGGGCCATTCAACTTCCATCTTGGGATTCAGCCACACGGAATGGGAAAAGGTATCCGCAATAAACTTGAGCCTTTCAATACTAGGCTTGGTGGTTCTTTCTTCAATATGAATGGACCCGTCCGTGGCCATCAATTCATAGGGCGCCATGCTGGCGTCCCCCACGATAATCACCCGGGTTTCAGGGTCGCGGCGCATCAATTCATCAATGGAATAGGGTTTTCTGTACCGGGCAGGGTCCTCCCAGATGTTGTCGTAAATGGTATTGTGAAAGAAAAACGTCTTCAGTTCCCTGAACTGGGCCCTGGCATAATTAAAAAGGGTCTGGACCACGGAGATATAGGGGTCCATAGACCAACCCCCGTTATCAATGGCAAGGATCACCTTGAGACGATCTTTCAGACTTCGACTGAAGACAATCTCGATTTCCCCGGCGTTCTTCATGGTCTGGTAGATGGTTGCGTCCACATCCACCTGATCCATGGGACCCGACGGGATCAAGTTTCTGAGTCGCTTGAGGGCCTCCCCCATCTGCGCCTGGGTAAGGGGACCTTCCTGGGAATAGTCCCGATATCTCCGATCCATGGCCACCTTCACCGCCGATTTATTTCGGGAAACACCTCCCACGCGCATGCCGCCGGGGTGATACCCCGAATGACCCACCGGGGAGGTGCCTCCGGTTCCGATCCATTTTTTCCCCCCGTGATGTTCCTCCGTCTGCTCCTTGAGGCGGTCCAGAAAATATTGAAGAAGCTCCTCGGGCGAAAGTTTGCTGAGCTCATTTTCGTCCATTCCCAGGGCATCCGCCATTCCTTTCGGGTCCTTCAACCACTCTTCCAGCATGGCCCTGGCTACCTGGTCCAGCTCGAATTCTTCGGGGTCTTTCAACTCCGCCCCTTTGAAATGGTGCGCGAAAACCTGATCGTACAGGTCGAAATACCGCTCGCTCTTCACCAGGATGGCCCTGGCAGCCGTATAGAAATCATCAATAGAGAGGATGAGACCTTGTCCCAGCGCCTTTTGCAGGCGCAGGAATGAGGTGGGGGAAACGGGGATGCCCACCTGCCTGAGCAGATAAAAAAAACTGGTAAACATAGTACGTCCTTTTTAGTGTTCTATTTCACATCCTGAGACGTGCAACCGAATTCCTGGCCATGGCGTAATCGGGGCTCTTCTTGAAAAGCACACCGAGGTAGGGCATATCCCCCTTAATCAATTGCTTCACATTGAAATCAGGATCAGCCTGAAGGGCCCGTATCCAGTTTATCAGCTCTCTTGTGGCAGGTTTTTTTTCTATCCCTCTTAAATCTCTCAACTTATAAAATGCGCGAACGGAACTATCCAGAATATCCTTGCTGATGTCGGGAAAATGAACCTGAACGATTTTCCGCATCATATCCGGCTCGGGGAATGCAATGTGGTGAAAATTGCACCTTCCCAGGAACGGATCGGAGAGATCCTTTTTTGCATTGGACGTGATGATGATTACCGGCCTTTTCATGGCCCTTTTTGTCTTGTCGATCTCGATAATATCGAATTCCATCTGGTCCAGGACATCCAGCATGTCGTCCTGAAAATCGGTATCCGCCTTGTCGATTTCATCGATCAACAGCACCACCCTTTCCTCCGACATGAAGGCCTGCCCGATTTTTCCCATCTTGATATATTCTTCAATATTACTCACATCCCTTTTGGAGTCGCCGAAACGGCTGTCGTTCAGGCGGGTGAGGGTATCATACTGGTAAAGGGCTTCCACCAGTTTCATGCTCGATTTGACATTAAGCACAATCAGTCTCATATTCAGGGACTCGGAGATGGCATGGGCAAGCATCGTCTTTCCTGTTCCAGGTTCTCCCTTGAGCAGCAGGGGCATTTCAAGGGCCATGGAAATATTGACGATCTGGGCCAGCTCCTCATCCAGGATATATTTTGAGGCGCCGGCAAATTTCTCCGTTGCGTTGGTCTGGTTCTGCATTCTCTTACTCCTTGCTAAAAATGAAATTTTTTTATAGATAAATCCAATCATCGGTTACATCATACGGTTTTTTCAAATAACGAGGTCCATGAAACCGGGAGAAAACGCCTTTATGCCTCTGGAATTTCAGTCCGAGAGCCACGGCCCCATTGCCTTCGGCTTCTTCAATATAGAAACCGACATGCTGCTTCTGGATCGCCTTTTCTTCTTCTGCACCGACTTCTGCAGGGTCCTGTCGGAAATGGCGGCCCCCTCCGATGCAGGCAAGGCGGGCGTACCCTGTGAAGGCTATTACATTGCCGATCCCGCCGACATAGGCGACCTCATGGGAGCCATTTCCGGAAACTATCATACGGGTTTCCTCGGCGCTCTTTACCGGAAGTTCCCCTTTCCCGATAAACAGCAAGACTTCAAACAAAACCCTGAAGGCTACCGGACCAGGGCTCAGGTGGAAGCCATGGTGAAAGAATATGGCAACCCCCTTCACATCACATGTTCAACGGATGCGCACTATAACGAAATTTTCATCGGAAACTATGGGTTCACAAGAAAGAACTTCCAGGAGCTGACCCAATACATCTGGCGTGGAGGATATCCCCGCTGGAAAAACGAGCAACGGCCCTCTTACGTCATCCAAATGCGGGACACACTGTCGCGAAGCCTCTCCCCCCTGTTTGCCGGCTTATTTTTTTCCCCCTGACAGATGATTCCACATGGCCTCCGCCTGCTTCCTGCCCGGATCCGCTTCCTTTTCCACCGGAGGCAGCATTTCTCCGCGGTTTCCTCTGAGCCTGGCGATCCTGTCTTCAAGGGGTGGATGGGTCGAAAACAGGTTCATGAGGCTCCCCCCTGAAAGCGGATTTACGATAAACATATGGGCCGTTGACGGGTTCGCGCGCATGGGCACTTTGCGGGAATAGGAGCCCAGCTTTTCAAGGGCCTCGGCGAGTCCTTCGGGATTGCCGGCGAGTTTTGCGCCCGTTGAATCGGCAAGATACTCCCTGGATCTCGATATGGCCATCTGAATGATCATGGCGCCGATGGGAGCAAGAATAGACATGGCAATAAGGCCCACTGCCCCCATGCCTCCCCCCTCGTTATCCCGGGAACCTCCCCCGAAAATGGCGCTCCACCGGGCCATGGAAGCCAGAATCATGATAGCCCCGGCCATGGTTGCCGCAATAGAACCGATGAGAATATCCCGATTCCTGATATGGGACATCTCATGGGCCAGGACACCGGTGGCCTCCTCATTGTTCATGGTTCGCAGAAGTCCTTCGGTAACCGCAATAACGGCATGTTCCGGGTTTCTTCCCGTGGCAAAGGCATTGGGGGACTCTTCGGGAATGATATAAACTTTCGGCATGGGAAGGTCGGCGGTTCGAGCGAGCTGCTCAACGGCATGATAAAGACCGGGAAACTCCTGTGGACTCACCTCGCGTGCCCGATACATCTTGAGGACAATCTTGTCGGAAAACCAGTAGCTGAAAAAATTCATGGCCATGGCGATGAAAAAGGCCAGCACCATTCCCTGTCTCCCCCCGAAAAGCCCTCCGATAAAAACGATGAGGGCCGTCATGGCCCCCAGAAGAAGGGTTGTTTTAAACCAGTTTCCCATTTCTCGGACCTCCTTCAACCTCTTCTGTTCAAAACCCGACAAATTTCGGTAAATTGACTCAATCCTTTGGTTTCCCTCCCAAAAGATCACAAAAATCCAAAGGGAAGAAGATAGGACAAAAGTTAAGAAGCGGAGAATATTAGTCAAGGAAATCCGTTCTCACTCAACGATTCTCCTGCTAGTCAATAAGTTCCGTCAAGACGCCGTTGAGCTTCTTGGGATGAATAAAAGCAAATTCACAATCCCTGAAAGGCCTGGCGATTTCTCCATCGGCGGCGGGAATAAAGGGATAACCCTTTTCCTGCATTTCCTTAACGGCTTCTCTGGTGTTGTTTACATGAAAGCTGATGAGCATGATGCCCTCGCCGTTTTTGTCGATATAGCGGGCAACATCCCCGTCCGGCGCCGTTGATTCCATCAGCTCGAAACCAACTTCGCCGACATAATATCTTGCCACATGAATCTTCTCGGGATCATCCATGTAGACATCATCCGGTTTCGTCCTTCCAAGGAGAGGTTCCCAGACCTTTCTGGCGGCCTCGAGATCTTTCACGGCAATACAAATATGATCTATCTTATCCACCTTCATCTTTCCTTCCTCCTTGGTGATTTCCATCATGAGTTCAGTCTATTCGGGTATCTATCCAAGACTGCAAACTATCTGCTGCAACAGGCGGAGTCAAGCACATACCGCGATCCTCAATATTCGACGCGGTTGTTTTCGATTCGATAATTCCCTTGACTGCGCAGATTTCATCGTTTACAAATCCGAAAAGAAAAGCCTCTGGTATCCGTGGGGGAACGCCTCGGAAAAATTGGGACGTACGGATCCTTGACAAGCTTCGCACAGAAACTTTCCCAGGAAAGGAGATAGCGCTATTATCCATCAGGATGGGACATTCAAAGGGGCAGGAAACGCCGGTGTTTACCACCAGTGCTGGCTTCCGGAAGGAGAAATCAGGGGAAGCCTGCTCATCATCCACGGGCTGGCGGATCACTCCGGGAGGTATGGAAACCTCGTCCGTCAATTCGTCCCGAAGGGATTTGGCGTTTACGGAATCGACCATCCGGGACATGGCAAATCCGACGGATGCAGGGTATTCATCAAGACCTTTGAGGAGTTCATTCAGAATCTGAAGACCTACCTCGGGATGATCCAGACCTGGCAACCCGGGAAACCCGTCTTCCTCTTCGGGCACAGCATGGGCGCCCTCATCGGGTCCATTTTCCTTCTCGATTCGCAAGAGAAAATGAAGGGGGCTATCTTTTCGGGACCGGGCGTCAAAATACCCGAAAATATTTCCTCCGGGGTCATTTTTGCCGGCAAGGTGCTTTCCATAATGATGCCCAAATTCGGATTGATCCAACTGGATGCATCTCATGTTTCCAGAGATCCGGCGGTCGTTCAGGCCTACATAGATGATCCTCTCGTCTATTCGGGAAAAACCACGGCCCGTCTGGCTGCGGAATTGCTCAAGGCCATGCGGCGTATCTCCTCTGAAGCGGCTAAGATCACCCTGCCGGTTCTTATTCTGCAGGGAGGAGAGGATAAGCTGGTGGATCCCGCCGGCGCCCGCATGTTATACGACAAGGTCAGCTCCCCTGACAAAACGATCAAAATCTATGACCACCTCTACCACGAGATCATCAACGAACCGGAGCGTCACGCGGTGCTGGCGGATATGGAGAAATGGCTGGAAACCCACATCCCGTAATCCGGGGGCGAGCCCTCAAAGAGGAAGTCTTGCACCTTCTTCGCCTGCCGGATGTTGAACAGATGGTCCGGGAATTGTCCCGGTTCCCTCTTCGCAGTATTATCACACCCCTTTTTTCATTTCTCTGCAGCAGCGATGAAACCCTTAAATGGCGGGCCGTGACGCTCATGGGAGAAACGGTGGCAAGGTTGGCCGCAGAAGATATGGAATCCGCCAGGATAATTATTCGCAGGCTCATGTGGAACCTCAACGATGAATCGGGGGGGATCGGATGGGGGTCTGCCGAGGCCCTTGGAGAAATCCTGTCCCTTCATGGCGGACTGGCCGTTGAATATGCTCCTATCCTTGTCAGCTACAGCTTTGAAAATGGAAATTTCCAGGAAACACCGGCGATGCAGAGGGGCGTGCTGTGGGGCATCGGGAGACTCGCTCAGGTGGAACCCGATCTTGCCGCAGGCGTTGCCCCCCGTTTGCCGTACTTTCTGCAATCGCAAGATCCAGCGGTGAGAGGTTTGGGGGCATGGGTTGCAGGCCTTGTCCGTGCCGCAGAGACTGGACCGGAATTACAAAGACTTCAAGAGGATGACTCCGAAATCACCATCTACATAAACCGCAGACTCATCAGACAAAATGTCAGTGACCTGTGCAAAGATTCCATAAAAATGATCGAATCGAGTTCCAACCCATACAGCAATGATAGATTCAAAGATGAGGTAGACCCAGGCTAACGTTCTTTAAGCCTTTTTCATCCCCCTATTCTGGAGAGCTCATGCTTCAGCACATTTCAAAGATGAGAAAATATCTGTTGGTCTTTCTTACGATGTTCATTTTCCCGTTAGATCATAATTTCTGCCATGCAAGCGGAGGAGGGAGCCGGCAAGATGCCCCTAGCCCCATGGCCCTGCTCTCGCGATTAGACAAGCCATTTTCAGGAGATCTGAAGGAAATCAGAAAACGAAAAACGATCAGGGCCCTCGTAAGCTACAGCAAAACCAATTTCTTTTTCGACAAGGGGAGCCCGAAGGGATTTGAATACGAAATGCTGAACGGCTACGACGCCTTTTTGAACAGAGACGCAAAGAAATTGACGGATCGGATTCGGATCGTGTTTGTTCCCGTACCTTTCAGCAAGATCCTGCAGTACCTTGTTGACGGACGTGGGGATATCGCGGCTGCCGGACTGACCATCACCCCTCAACGGGAAAAACTGGTGGCCTTTACCAAACCCTACCTGCCCAATGTGAAAGAAGTGGTAATCCTGAATGAATCGGTAAAGGATGTTCAAACCCTCTCCGATCTGTCTGGAAAACTGGTCTATATGGAAAAAGGAACCAGTTACATTCAACACCTGCGAGAACTGAGTAGAAAACTCGTGGAAGAAGGCAAAGAGCCCATTCGGATCATGGTGGATGAAAATAACCTCGTTGCAGAGGACATCCTTGACCTCGTGAACGCAGATATCCTGAAAATTACGGTGGGTGAAGAACACACGGCAGAAGCCTGGGCGGGCGCATTGAAGAATATCGTCGTTCGGAAAGATCTGACGATTAACACCGGCGGTCAGTTTGGATGGGCTGTACGAAAGAATAACCCGGAACTTTTGGCCAGTTTGGACGACTATTTGAAAGAGAACAAGAAGGGAAGTCTGATGGGAAACATCCTTTTCAAACGTTATTTCAAAGACTCGAAATGGATCACCAATCCACTGCAGAAAGAAGAACAGGAACGGTTTGACAGGCTGGTCTCCATATTCAAAAGATATGGAAAGATGTATGGTTTTGATGCGTTGGCCCTTGCAGCCCAGGGGTATCAGGAATCTCAACTCAATCAGAAAAAAATAAGTCCGCAGGGGGCCATAGGCGTCATGCAGGTCCTCCCGAGCACGGCATCGGACAAGTGGGTGGATGTGCAAAACATTGAACTGGTTGCCAACAACATTCATGCAGGAACAAAATATCTCGATTTTCTCCGAGACAGATATTTTGACAGTCCGGAGATAGAAGAAGCAGCAAAAATCAATTTTGCCTGGGCGGCCTACAATGCGGGCCCCGCCAAAATCAATGATATGCGCAGAATAGCAAAAGAGAGGGGATATGACCCGAACAAATGGTTTTCCAATGTAGAAGCCGTTGCTGCTGAAATGATCGGGCAGGAAACGGTCCAGTATGTCATCAATATCAACAAATATTATGTGGCCTACCGACTGCTTGAAGATGCCCAGAAGCTGCGGGAGGAAGGCCTCAAATCCCTGGAATCCTCGAAAGACGCCCTGCCCGGTAATTGAATGGTTTTGCAAACAGACAGATTCTCATCCTGTTCGTTGTGTTATCTTAACAAATCCCAGGCCACCCGACAAAGGGTTTCAACGCCGGATGAAAGACTTCCCTCATTGAAATCAAACCGGGAGTTGTGCAGGGAGGCGCATCCCTCCCGGCCGACTCCCAGGAAAAAGAAGCACCCCTTTGACCTTTCCAGAAAGTATGCCATATCCTCCCCTCCCATGGAAGGTTCCGGCTCAATCACCCCTTCCCTGCCGACGACCGCTTCCGCGCACCTCTGAACCACGTTGGTCACATCAGCATCGTTTATGAGGGGTGGATACCCTTTTACATAATTCAGTTCGTAGGAAGCTCCCATGGACTCACACACGCCCCGGACAATCTTCTCCACCTGTTGGGGAAAACGTTTCCACACATCCCGGTCAAATGTCCTCGTGGTCCCGCACATTTCGGCTTCTCCCGGAATAACATTGAAGGCGCTGCCGGAATGAAAGCTGCCCACAGTAACGACAGCGGGCTTGACAGGGTTCATCTGCCGGCTGACCACACGCTGAAGCGCATTGACCACCTGGCTTCCCACCTCCAGGGCATCCACGCACAGATTGGGCATGGCCCCATGCCCTCCCCTGCCGATAATTTTCAGATCGAATCGATCCATGGCGGCCATAAGCGGACCGGCCTTTACCCCCATGGTTCCCTCCGGAATACCCGGCCACACGTGACAGGCAATGGAGTAATCCACTGCGGGGTTCTTCATGACCCCTTCCTCGATCATGGGCATGGCGCCTCCGGGACCCTCCTCGGCGGGCTGAAACAGGAATTTAATGGAACCTTTCAGCTCTTCCTTGACCTGATGAAGAATGGTTGCAGACACAAGAACCATGGCCATGTGGGCGTCGTGACCGCATGCATGCATGACGCCCCGGTGGGCAGACGCGAAATCAAGGCCTGTTTCTTCGGCAATTCTGAGCGCATCCATGTCTGAACGGATCATCAGGGTTTTGCCGGGATTCCCGCCATTCATCAAACCGACCACGCCGTATTTGGCAATTCCGGTTACCACTTCAAACCCCAGTTCTCTCAGATAGTCAGCCACATACCGGGATGTCTTTTCCTCTGTAAAGGCCGTCTCCGGAATACGGTGCAGGTCCCGGCGCAGTTTTGAAATAAGGTCGCTGTGTTCACCAACCAACTTTTTAAAATCGACCATAGCAAACCTCGATGCTTTGTTATTTCTAATATTGGTTTTCCCAAATAGTCTAGGTCCGCCATCTTTCCCAATTCGAAAAACTTTCCGGCAGCGAATGGTTAACCTGAATCTACTCTCCATTGCCAAGGAATTTGAAGTGGGATGCCTTCGGTCCCCGTTTTCCGTCCGATTATCATGGATACTTCTTCCTGTGATAAGTGATCGCATTGAATCGTATAATCGGCATACCTGCGATACAGTTTCCCCCGTTCTTCAAAAAGATCCAGGATGGTCTGATCCGGGCGTTTGGCTATGCCCCTTGCGCTGTAATCCCCAATTCTTGATTCCAGGATTTCCAGGCTCACGTCTAAAAAAACGATCCATCCATCTTGCTTCAAGTGAACCATCGCGGAATCGCTATAGACGGCACTGCCGCCCGTTGCAATAACGTGATTCTTGAGAGAAAGAGCCAAAATCACCTGCTCTTCTATTTTTCTTAACGCAGAATGCCCTCTGGAATCGATAATCTCCTGGAGTTTCGTTCCTTCCCGGGATTGGATAAGCAGATCCGTATCAATAAAATCGCGCACGCACAGCTTGGCCAATACGATGCCGACCGTACTCTTCCCCGATCCCGGCATACCGATCAATACGATGTTCGATTTCGGCTGGGTCATATTCTCATTCTTCCTTATCTGCTTTCTTCTCCGGATGGAACAAGGAATAGACCGCCGGGATAAGGACCAGGGTGATCAACGTCGATCCCGTAAGGCCGCCCACAACCGCTCGGGCCAGAGGGGCCTGGGCGTCGGCCCCTTCACCGATGCCGAGGGCCAGCGGCAACAGACCCAGGATCGTCGTCAGTGTCGTCATGAGAATCGGCCGCAGTCTGCGGCGTCCCGCCTCGATCAGGGCACTGGCCGTATTCATTCCGCCGCGAACCAATTGGCCGGCCTGATCCACCAGCAAAACGGCGTTGTTCACCACGATCCCGCCTAACATGATGCAGCCGATATAGGACTGCACGTTGAGGGTCGTCCGGGTGATAAACAGCGTAACCAGCACCCCCACCGCTGCCAGCGGTACGGAAAACATCACCACCAGCGGATCCCTGAGCGACTCGTATTGGCAGGCCAGCACCATGTACACCAGAACCAGAGCCAGTATGATGGAAACGGCCAGCTCGCGAAAGGCTTTCTGCTGTTCTTCGAAGTTGCCGGCCACCATGAGGTCATATCCCATGGCACGGGGGATCCGGTTCAATCGGGTCTGCACCTCCCGGGCCACGGAACCCAGGTCCCGCCCGGCCACATTGGCCTGGACCGTAAACATTCGCTGCTGATCCTTTCGATCAATCAAAAGCGGTCCCCGGCCCGATTCGGTAACCACGAGGTTGCGGAGGGACACCTGTTCGCCGGAAACGGTGGCCAATGTGAGATTTAAAATTTCGTCCAGAGACCGTTTTTCCGCGTCTTTCAGTTGCACCCAGATGCGATAAGAATTCCCGCCCGTTCGGTACTCACCTGCCTTGGAACCGGCCACCGCCGTTTCCAGGAGCTGGGTCACGTCTCGCACGGTAAGACCCAGATCGGCAATTTTGCTTCGGTCTACCCGGATTTCCTCCTGGGGAACCCCCGCCTCAAGGCTGGTCTGAATGTCCGTAATCCCCGGGACATCCTTAATCTCCGCCAATACCTTTCGAACCAGTGCGCCCAGAACCTCCAGATCGAATCCACGAACCTCGATGGTCAGCCCTTCCTCGCCGCCCAGGATTCGTTCCAGCAGAAACTGACCCTGCGGTGCACGGACACGGATCTCCATGCCCGGAATTTGATCCTTCAGCCGACGCCGCAGGTCGCCTGCGATTTCAACATTGGAGCGATCCCTTTGCGCTGCCGGCACCAGGCTCAAAATGATCTGTCCTTCCGCCCCTGAATCGGGTCGCCAGCCGGAAGCCCCCACACTGACCACCGATGCCACCGCTTCAGGCACCGCCGGGTAGACGATGGCTTCCATTTTTCGTGTCTGCCGATCCACCAGTTCCAGCCGGGTGCCGATTTCCATCTTCCCGCTGACCCGGACTTCCCCTTCATCGCTGGGGGGAATAAATTCGCTCCCGATCAAAGGCAAAAGCAGCAGGCTTGCGCCCAACAGGGCGGCGGCCACAAAGACCGTGATCAGCCGGTGGCGCAAAACCGTTCTCAGCAGTCTCAGATATGCGTTGTCCAAGCCCAGAAAAAAGGCGTTGGAGAAGGCCATCAATCTCTCAATCCAGGCCTTTCTTTTTTTCTGAAGCGTAATGGTGGATTTGAGCAGTCGCGATGCCAGCATGGGCACCAGGGTCAGGGAAACGGCCAGGGAACAGATGAGGGAAAAGATGATCACATAGGCCAGTTCCTTAAAGAGAATTCCCGTTACCCCTTGGACGAACACCAGCGGCAGGAAAATCACCAGTGTCGTGATGGTACTGGCCACGATGGCATTTCCCACTTCCTGAGCCCCTTTTACCGCTGCAACGCCGGGTATCTCGCTGTTCTCACAGCTGCGGCGGAAAATATTTTCGAGCACGACGATGGAGCTGTCCACCATCATGCCGACCCCCAATGCCAGTCCGCCCAGGGTCATGAGGTTGATGGTAAATCCTCCGAAGTACATGAGTGCGAAGGTGGCGATGATCGAGATGGGAATGGAAAGGGAAATGGCGACCGTGCTTCTGAGGTTGCGCAGGAAAAAGAGCAGCACCAGGATTGCCAGGCCGCCGCCGTAGAGCACCGACCGGGCCACGTTCTCGATGGATCGTTCGATGAAATTCCCCTGATTAATCACCGGAACGATGTGAATCTGGGGGAAGGCTTCGTTGGCCTCCTTGATTTCCGCCAATACCCGTTTGGCCACTTCCACCGTATTGGCGTTGGCTTGTTTGCGAATGGCTACCCGGATCCCCTGTTGACCGTTGACCCGGGTCATGCGGGTCAGCTTTTCGTAGGTGTCCTTGATATCCGCAATCTGGTCGAGCGTTACCGCGGCCCCGTCCCGCTTAACAATGACCGTATCCCGAATCTGATCGAGATTGGTGAATTCGGCCGGTGCGCGAAGCATGACCTCATACTGCCCCTGTTCGATCTTGCCTGTGGGAAGATCCAGGTTCGCGTCTTTAAGGGCGGCAATCACATGGTCCATGGAAAGCCCTAAGGCTTTCACCCGATCTGGATCCAGCTCGATGCGAACCTCCCGGTTGAACCCTCCCCACACGTCCACCTGGGCGACACCCGGAATGCGGGCGAATCGGTAACGGATCTGGACTTCGATCAGCTCGGTGAGTTCCACCGGGTCCAGGTTGCTGGAAATGCCCAGGATCACCACCGGAAAACTGGCAATGTCGAACTTTCGAACGCGGGGTCTGACGATATCCTCGGGGAGCTCGTTAATTTCATCTTCCAGCATGCCCTGTACGTCGATGGCCGCGGCATCGATTTTGGTTCCCCAGACGAAACTGACGCGCACACTGCTGTTCCCTTCCGACGATGTAGACATGATCTCTTCCACGCCGGGAACCGTGGCAACAATTTCTTCAATGATCTGGGTTACCAGCCGCTCCATCACTTCGGGGCTTGCGCCCTCGTATTCGGTGCGGATGGTGAGGCTCGGCATTTCAATGTCGGGGAGCATGTCGATCTGCAGCCGACTCAGTGAAACGGCGCCGATGATGACGATGATCAGAGTTACCATGCTCGTAAAGATGGGGCGACGAACGCTGATTTCCGGAAGGTTCACGACACGGAATCCTCCGTAGGACCGGTTTCCATTTCGCGATTTTCCTCGGGAACCGACACGGCCGAACCGTTCTTTAAGAGCTCCTGCCCCAGGGTGACCACCCGGCCGGACAACCCTTCACCTTCTACCTGCACCCGGCCATCCTCCCGAATGCCCACTTTCACCGGATGCCAGATAACCGATTTTCCATCCTTGCTCACCACAAATACCCCATGTTGGCCGTCACGGGTCGTCAAAGCCTGTTCCGGAACAATGGTCGTTTCAAGCACCTTCTTTAGAACCACCGTGGCCCGCATGAACATGCCCGGTTTGAGCCGATGTGCCGGATTTTCAATGATCATTTCCACCCGGGCCTGGCGCGTGGTTTTTTGAAAAATGGGAGCGATACGCTGCGATTCGGCCGAAAAACGCGGCATCCAGATAGGCGTCCGTGGTCAATGAAACGGTCTGTCCCGGTCTCAGATGTGCGTAATCTTTTTCGCTGACAAAGACCACCCCCAGAATGGGGTCCAATTCAACAATCAACAGCAACGGCTGGTTGGCCGCGACGGTTTGCCCCTCGTCGTAATAGCGTTCGGCCACCAGACGATTATCGTCGCCTCCGGTCCAGTTGGCCGTGATTCGGGTGTATCCCAACCTAATTTTTGCCGTTTCGAGCGAGGACGCCGCTTTGGTCAACTGAGCTTCCGCAACCTGAAGTTGCGCTTTTTTGGTCAATTGATCCGCTTTGAGCGCATCAAACTCGGAGTCCGACGCAATGCCCCGCTTGAGCAGTTTCTGTGTCCGTTCAAACTCCCGATCAGCGATCTCAAGGTCGCTTCTTGCCTTGGCCAGATTCGCTTTTGCCACCACCAGATCCGCTTGTGCCTGCGTCACTGCCTGGACATATTCGGCGTTGTCCAGTTCGCCCACAACCTGACCCTGCTTGACGGTGTCCGAAATATCCACCAGAAGCTTCTCAATTCGTCCACTGACTTTCGGCGACACTACGAAATCGGCCAGGGGTTCCAGGGTGCCGCTGAAGGTTCGTTTCAACACAATGGGGCCGGTTTCGATCCAGGCCACTTCTACGGGGGTTGATCGTGTTTCGTCGCCTGGTTTGTTTCCTTTTTCGCGATCCTGAAATTGTCGAAAGATCAACCAGCCCGCTCCTGCCATAGCCCCCAGCAGCAGTACCAAAACAAAAATTTTCAGACCGGCGCTTTTCATGCTATACTATCCTTTCAAGGTTTAGAGAGAATACAGCCCTTTTCGGAACATGCTGTTTCCGGTCGGGCGATTCAGTTTTTCCAAGCAGGAAAATGTGTATCCTTTTAAAAGCCCTATTGTCACCCAAAATATGCCCATGGAAAAAGACTTCTCCAAGAAAACCATGACACACCCCATTTTTTCATACGCCCTTTTAAAGTTGTTTATCACGGTCGGTTGCTGCCTCGTCCTGGCATCCTGCAATTTCATCGAAAGACGGATTGACCAAACCGCGGGCGGCCCCAATCTTCCGGCGGACACCACCGTCACCATGGAACCGGAGGTGCGAGAAAAAAAAGCCCCTGAAATTCCGTCAAGCCCCACCCGGCCATCCGGTCCTTTGAAAATCACCACCACCGAAGCGGTGCTCCTTTCCCTGGAAAATAACCGGTCCCTGGTTGTGGAACAGCTGAACCCTGACATTACCAAAACCTTTGAGGACACGGAAAGGGCCGTGTTTGATCCGAAAGCGGCAGCGGAAATCTCAGGCGGCCGTACCGAGGGAGAACGCCAGGCAAGAGCAGGGTCCGCAACCGAGGACTTCACGGGGGATGAAGGGGCGGGCATCATTTCCCTGGCACAATATTTCCCCACGGGCACCACCGTCACACTTGATGGGACGACGGAAATGAATGATTCCTCCCTCTACCAGGATGCCTTTTACTGGAGCCGACTGGGCCTCAGCGTCAATCAGGCCATTCTGAGAGGATACGGCAGCGATGTGAATCTGGTGCGATTGCGGCAGGCCCGCCTGGAGACCCGCATGTCGGAATACGAGTTGCGCGGTTTTACCCAGGCCCTGGTGGCGCAGGTGGAAGAGACCTTTTGGGACTACGCCCTGGCAAAACGCCAGGTGGAGATCTTTGAGGAATCACTGAAGGTGGCCCGTCAGCAGGTAAACGAAACCCTGACACTCATCGAAGTGGGCCGCCTGGCGAAATCGGAACTCCCCGCGGTTCAGACGGAACTGGCGGCCCAGGAGCAGGGACTCATCAACGCACGGAGCGACCGGGAAACCATGCGGTTGCGGCTTTTGCGTCTGCTCAATCCGCCGGGTCCGGATATGTGGCTGCGGAATGTGGATTTGATCTACCAGCCGACCATTCCCGAAATCAAACTGGATGACGTTCTATCCTATGTGGACATGAGCATGCGCATGCGCCCCCTGTTAAACGAGGCCCGGTTGAAACTGATGCAAAACGATCTGGAGGTGGTCAGAACCAAAAACGGCCTGCTGCCGGTGCTGGATCTATTCGTGAGCCTCGGAAAGAGCGGGTATGCGAACTCCTTCGGTCGATCCATCTCCAATGTCACGGGAGGTTCTTACGACGCTTTTGTGGGGGTCCGGTTTGAATATCCCCTCTACAATCGAGCCCCGAAATCCCTTCATCAGCGGGCCACGTTGAGCCGGGAACAAGCGGAAAAGTCCCTCCAGAACCTTTCGCAACTGGTGGAATTGGATGTGCGAACCGCCTATGTTGAAGTGAATCGCACCAGGCAGCAGATCAAGGCGTCCTCCACCACGCGCATGTACAGCGAGGAAACCCTGCGGGTGGAAACGGAGAAACTGCGGGTGGGAAAATCCACCAGCCTTCTGGTGGCCCAGGCCCAGAAGAATCTTTTAGTTAGCAAAATCGGTGAGGTACAGGCGATCGCCAACTATATCAAGGCGTTGATTTATCTGTACAGCCAGGACGGATCACTGCTGGAACGCCGGGGCATTGTTGCGCCGGGCAGGGAACCGGTTGCGCTTTCAAGAAATTGACAGTGCAACCCCGGAACGGGAAGGGATGACGCCCGTTTTCAAAGAGGGGACTGTCCAGGTTTCCTCCAACTGTGAGGAGGAGTATGGAAATCCGAACCAATATTCAAAAAGGGAGGTTTTAACATGTTAGGAGTCATTGCAAAATTAACCATTAAAGAAGGAAAGGTCGATGAAGTCATTGACCTCGTCAAGACGCTCATGGCGGAAGTGGCCAACGAAAAAGGGACGCTCGCTTATACATTGAACCGGGATCCATCCAACCCCAATGGAATTATCTTCATGGAACGATACAAGGACAAGGCGGCCCTGGATCTGCATTCCTCTACTGCCCACTTCAAGGCGTTCTTTGGAAATATTAAAAGCCTTCTTGCCGGAAAACCTGAAATCAGTGTCTTGGAGGAAATTCAATCCATATGACCTGAAACGGTTGCCTTGAATGACCATGATGATTATAATGACCATTACAATCATCATGGTAATGGAGGTCGCTTATGAACCAATCCATCTCAGCAGTGGAAGCAAGGCAGAAGTTGGGGGAGATATTGAACAGGGTAGCGCTCATGGGAGAGGAAATCATCATAGAACGGGCCGGACGAAAAATTGCCCGGCTGTCCCCAGTGGAACCGGAGAAACCCCGACCACAGGGCAGGCTGGATTTTCGAAAAGCGGCCGGATTGGGAAAAGAGATCTGGCAGGGAATCGATGTGGATAACTACCTCCGACAGGAACGTGACGAATGGATTTAGATCTCAAATCCGGAGATATTCTTTTTCTTGATACGGCCCCGTTTATCTATTTTTTCGAGCAGCATCCCGACTACTTCCCATCCCTTGAACGGCTGTTCGATAAGTTGTACGCGACCGGGGCCCAAGCCATTACGTCGATTATCACTTATATCGAATTGACCACCTACCCCGCTCGCCAGGGGAAGACCCGGTTGGTCCGAAAATATCGCGATTACCTTTCCAATTCAGAGAACATAAGTCTTTTCCCTCTTGATATGAATATTGCCGACCAGGTTGTGGATCTGCGGGCGCGATACCCATTCAAAACGCCCGATGCCATCCAACTGGGCACGGCCATGGCCTGCGGCGCCGACTATGTCTTAACCAACGACAAGGCATGGCAACGGTTTCAGGAGATAAAGGTCGTCCTGGTTGAGGAGTTGAGCATACATTAGAACCTCAGGGAGGTGTATGGTGGACTATATCCGGTATATCGAGAAGACCCATGAATATTACCGTAGTCAGGGCTATGACAAGACCTACAACTACGCCTACAATGAAGACATCCCGTTCGTTCGGTTGAAGAAGCCGCTTACCGAATGCCGGGTGACGCTGGTGACCACGGCACAGTTCCTGCTGTTGGACGAGAAAGGCATTCCCCTGGAAGAACCCAGGATGCTGGGTACCAATGAAATGGAGGTCTTCACCGCGCCCAGCGACTGGCCCGCCGAACGTATTCTGTCCACCAGCGAGGATCACGATCGCTACCAGACCGATATGGCGGACGTCAACGCCTTCTTTCCCGTCACAAGGATGCAGGAGTTTCTGGAGGAAGGGGTATTTGGAAGCCTGAGCAAAAACTATTACAGAACCCTGCCCAATTACAGTCATCGCAAGACCACCCAGGTGGACGGCCCGGAGATCCTCCGGCAGTGCATTGAAGACAACGTGGATGCGGCCTTGCTTACGCCTGTCTGACCTATTTGTCACCAGACCGTGAGTCTGGTTGCCCGGGTGCTGGAAGAAGGAGGCATCCCGACCGTCACCTATACCAATGCACGGGATATTGCTGCCAGCGCCGGCAACCCGAGGCAGATCTTTCTGAATTATCCCCTGGGAAATCCGGCGGGCCGTCCCCACGATCCCGAAAACCAGCGTAGCGTCCTCAGAGCGGGATTTAAGCTGCTGGAAGAGGCAGAACGGGCGGGAATTATTGTCGATCTACCCTACACGTGGTCCGACAGCCAGGAATGGATGAAAAAATTCATGACAGCTGAACAGCCTTTTATTTCTGACGATGCAGAAGCCAAACGGCAGGAACTGCTGGAAAAGGCTCGCAAACAGAAAGCAGGCCAAATAGATTAGATAAAAATAAGGATGCCCTATGGAAGATCATAAAATCACGGTCTATACGCAGCCCTTCTGAGGCCCCTGTTCCGCACTGGCAGAGTATCTGACCGGAAAAGGGGTGTCGTTTTCAAGAAAGGATCTGATGATAGATGAAGAGGCTCGGGACGAGCTTTTCGCCTTGGGCGTTCGTTCGGCGCCAGCCCTGGTGGTGGACGGTGAAGTAGTTATCGGGTTCGACAAGGAGCGCATCGACTCCCTTTTGAAGCTCTGAAATCGGCAAATCGGATGCACTTCGGGCTTTATCTCATGTAAAGATCAAGTCATGCAACCTCCTGTGTCAGTGGCGTCCTCGATGCTCCGCCGGGTCATTCTCATCGAGGATGGGTATTCCTTCAACACCTATCTTTTGTATTGACAATGCAATACTAATGGAACACAATGTGCTTTATTTAAGGATTAATCTTCCATGAAAATATTGTAGGAATCTAAGCCATGTCGAAAAATGCAAACTTAAATATCCGAACAACTCCGGAAATCAAGAAGGGGGCAGAGGCTATCCTCAATGGCCTCGGATTAAATATCTCGTCCGCAGTTAATCTTTTTTTGAAACAGGTTATTAATCATAAGGGTATTCCCTTTGATTTGCGGTTGCCTAATCTGGAAACACAACAAGCTATGAATGACATTAGCAATTGTCGCGATCTTGAGTCAGCGGATACTGTTGAGGAAATGTTTGAAAAGATTGGCATATGAATTCCAGAAAGCTGATATGGACGAAAAGGTTCTCCAAAGATGTTAAGCGCGCGCGAAAGCGTAACCGGAACTTGGAATCTCTCCAAAATGTCATCCGGATGCTCCAATCGAATAACACCCTGCCCCAACAATACAAACAGCACACTTTGAAAGGCAAATACGCGGGCTTTATGGAATGTCATATTGAAAACGACTGGCTTCTGATCTGGAAAGAAGATAGCGAATTCATTTACTTAGCGAGAACCGGAACACATTCAGACCTTTTTGGCTGATACGGATGGTGGACAAGCCCACCACACAGACGGCGGATAAACCCACCGAACGGTTGGTGGACAAGAGCACCTCTCACAAATTCAGTTCTCCCACCCCATCCCCGAGTCTTTCAAACCGGCGATTATATTCTCCATTCTTCTGAAAGCCCTAACGGCTTCCTCGATGGAGACCTTGACAAAACGCACCCTATCCCCGGGTTTCAGCTGTCCCAGCAGGGGAAGATCGGCGGAAACGACCGTGGCAATCTTCCTGTATCCTCCCGTTATGGTCTCATTCAGAATAATAATGGGCTGACCGTCTCCCGGAACCTGAATGGCGCCGGGAACCACTCCTTCGGAAAGAATCGATTCTCTCAGGCCCGCCTTTGTGTTGATGGAAGTTCCCACCAGCCTGATCCCCGTCCTGTCGGCGTGTCCCGTGACTTTATAGGACGCGCCGAGGAACCTGTCCCATGAATCCGTGGAAAAATGATCATCATGCGGCCCGGGCAAGATCCTTATCACGCAATCTGAGAGGTATTTGGGGACAAATGCAGGGGTGAGAAACCGTCCAGCTGCCCCTGAATGAAGATGGGGCAAAGCGCATTTCAACACGTCTCCCCTTTGGAGAGGCCTCCCTTCAAGGCCCCCGAACCGGGCAGACAGGTTGGTGGACCGGCTCCCCATGACCAGGGGGACACGGATCCCCCCTCCGACGGCCAAATAGGCCCTGCAACCGCTTTTCGGTCCTTTGAAGGAAAGACGTTCTCCCTTTTTCACCATCAGGGATTGCCACATGGGAAGGGCATTTCCATTGATCCGAGGGTCGAGGTCAGCCCCCGTAACGGCCACAACCAGATCCTCCAGCGCCCGCAGCATCAGGCCCATGAGCGTAATCTCAAGACAGGCTTCGTTCTCTTCGTTTCCTACAAGGAGATTGCCCGCTCTCAGGGAAAAAGAATCCAAGGCGCCGCTGGGCGGCACGCCATATTGTCCGAACCCGAAACGGCCCCGATCCTGAACGGTGGTCAAAGGACCAGGAGTAACAATTTCCAGGGCATTTACCACACCCAATGTCCCAAATCCTCCCGGGAAACGGAAAAGAACCGGACCTGATCCCCCATATGCAAAAGCGTGGGGGGCCTTTTATCAGGATCGAAAAGTTTCAAAGGGGTTCTCCCTATGATCTGCCATCCCCCGGGGCTCTCCGATGGATAGATCCCCGTCTGTTCCTGCGCCAGGCCCACAGAGCCAGGTGGGACAGCCGTTCGAGGGGTTTCTTTTCGAGGTGTGACGAGCATTGCAGGAAGCTCTCCCATGTAAGCAAACCCGGGAGTAAAACCGATCATGTACACGTGATAGAGGTCTTTGGTGTGCAGACGGATAACCTCTTCCTCCGGCATGGAATGGTATCGGGCAACCCACTCCAGGTCGGGCCCATACTCCCCCCCATAGAATACCGGAATCTCCACCGTTTCAGGCTCCGGAATCTCTACATTCTCCATCACCCGGACCTTCTCCAGAATTTCCTCCCGTAGAATGTCGGCGGTCGTCCGGGAGGGATCAAAAAGAAAAAGAAGGGAACTGTAAGCAGGAACAGCTTCCACAACCCCTTTGATGGGATGGTCATGAAGATAGAAGAAAAGCCTCCTGACCCGGTCATTAACAGCCCGGTCGATTACCTCCCCAAAGTAGACAATCAGAGAGCGATCCCCCATGATTCGGAATTCAGGAATTTGCTGATTCATGATTTTCCTGGCGCCCCAGTTAAATACCTTGCGCTCGTGACTTTGCCAATTTAACGGGGCAGTCGGACTTCACAGATTTTACGGTCATTTTTTTCTCTGCGCCTCAGCGTCTCCGCGCGAGATCTCTTTTCTGGTTTATAAAAAAGAGCCCATGGAACACACTTCAATTCCCGCGGACGAAAGCGCCTCACGAATCTTGCGCACCAGTGCCACGGCTTCCGGATTATCTCCGTGAACGCAGATGGTTTCGGCTTTCAGGAAAATGTCGCTGCCATTTATGGCGGTCACCTTTCCCTCCTCAACCAGCATCACAATCCGGTCAGCCACCTCGCCGGCATCGTGAAGAACCGCCCCCGGAGTGCTTCGCGACACGAGGGACCCATCCGGGTTGTACGCCCTGTCCGCAAAGAACTCAAACGCAATGCGGATCGAATGTCTGGCTGCCATCTCTTCAAGCTGCCTTCTATTCGGACCAGCCAATGCAACCAGGATCAGATTGTTGTCCAGAAGGGAGAGGACCCGGGCGAACGCCTCCCAGATATCGATATTCGCCACCGCCATGTTATAGAGCGCACCGTGAGGCTTTACATGTTGCAGTGTAAGACCCTGACTTCGGGCAACGGCCTGAAGCGCCCCCACCTGATAGATCACAAAATCCTTAATCTCCTCAAGACTGACGTCCATCTTTCTGCGACCAAATCCCACCAGATCCGGTAGCCCCGGATGGGCTCCCGGCCCGACACCGTTCTTCCCTGCGATATCCACTGTTCTTTTCATAACGGACGGATCACCGGCATGAAACCCACAAGCAATATTGGCCGAACTGATCAACGGGATTACTTCTTCATCAAGACCGATTTTGTAGACCCCGAAACTTTCCCCCACGTCACTATTTAGATCAACCTTCTTTTGCATCTTCTTTGTTCTTCCTTCCCAAGGGATTTTCTGCTTATAATAGGGAAAAATGGCTCTGCGTACAACTCAAAAAGCTCCCGAAACAGTCGTTTTCGTCATAGGCCCGCTTTCAATTTTGTTGGATCTTATTCAAAAATCCTGGCAGTAATGGAGTCACAGGGTCTTTTTTGCTCCCGCATCTTGGATCGACCTTCACCGGCCGTTGATAGGTTCTTTTAGGCTGGTACAACAAATAAGGTTGGGTTTTCATCCATCCGTACTGTACCAGCCTAAAAGGACCGGTGCTCCACAGGAATTAGATGCGGCAGCAAAAAGGACCCTGTGACGGAATGGATTTCCTGAATCCGAAATTCGATGCCGGGAAATTTGAACGGGATACATTTTACCCTATTAAGACGCAATTATATGGAACTTCCTGAAAAAAGAACCCGCGTTTCTCTGCTCCTTCAAAACGCATATCCCCTCGCATCCCTCTTTTCAGGCCTGCTTGTGGCCCAGAGTATCGCCGCAACTCAGGTCTATTTTTCCAATACGGACCTCTATGCCAACTTGAAAATCATCACCAACGCCGGATACCTGGCCATCCCCAATCAGCACATCATAAACCATCTGCAGGAATTCGGTCCGGCCTTTTACGGAGGACTATTTTTCACCTTGAGCCTGGGTGCGGCACTATCCATGCTGGCATTGGGCGTATCCTGGATCCGGATACGGATCTTTCCCGAAAAAGGATGGTTTTTATGGGTTCTTTTCCTCCCCTGGTTCCTGGTTCTCCTGCTTTTAAATTTTCACGGCTTCGTTCCTTATGCCTCCGCCTATTTTCTTTTCATTCCCCTTACTGTTTTTTGGACAAGCCGGAAGCTGATGCCGGCCACACCTTCGAAACGTCGACTGGCTTTTCCCATCATCCACGCCTTGCTGATCCTTTTTCTGGGCCTTTTGTGGGCCTGGCAGATGGACGGCGATATCTTCATGAGCGTACGGGACAATCTTCTCCTTACCAGCGCGCCGGGGAGAGAGATGAATGGCTTTTATTATCGATATGCGTTCTACCCGGCAGAAGTCTTCAAACCGCTGGACCGGAAAACACTCAAGACCTGTCTGATCATCGGGACAGAACGTGTTGACCTGAAAGAAAACCTGGAAAAGAAACTCCTCGATAACGATTACCTTCCATTGGAAAACACCGCGCAGGTCGACTTAGCCATAAAATTAGAAGGGAAAAAAATTCTGTTGCAGCAGCGCGGAAAAGCCCTAATAAGTACAACCGTCCCTGATTTTTTCGCCATGGGGCGCGCTCGCTTGCAGGAATTTTCACGAAAGACGGACCGGTATGTTTTTTTCAGAAAGTGCGTTTTTCTCTCTTTGCTGACGGGGCTTCCGGCGATGGCATATTTTTTCCTGTTTCTCGTGGTTCGGTCCTTTTCGGGGCTTTTTTTAGGAGCAAAAGTCGCTGCCTACCTGGCATCCATTGTCTGTTTCTGTACAGGTGCGGCATTATTGATCGCCGTCACTCCCATAAATCAGAAAGAAACGCCCGGGCAGACCCTCAACGAAATGCTGGAATCGGAAAACGCACGGGAACGGATAGCCGCCTTGAAAAAGATCCTGGACAAAAGGACGGAGATATCCGGATACAGGGCGTATGAAAAATTTTTAAGGAGCCCTCACATTGCGGATCGATACTGGCTGACAAAGGCCCTGGCTTTCAGTCACAACCCCGAAACGCTCAAAAACCTCTTGGCCATGCTCGATGATCCCAGCCCGAATGTGGTATCCATGGCCTACTGGTCCCTGGGACTCAGAGGCGATAGGAGCATGACAGACGAAATTCTGAAAAGTATCCCATTGTCAGAAAACTGGTATAATCAATGGTATGCCTACAACGCCTTGAGAAATCTTGGATGGAAACAAACTATTTTGCATAACTGATTGCGAATCCGGGACTGATCCTTATCTTTTGAGCAAATAATTGCGCACAAACCCAGCCCTATTCACCGCGGGAACATCCTTTCCGGATATATGCGTTATAAATAAACAACATACAGTGAGAGCAGAGAACACCCATATGAAACAGGAATTGATTAGAAACATCGCCATTATCGCCCATGTGGACCATGGAAAAACAACCCTTGTCGATCAGTTTTTCAGGCAGAGCGGCATGTTCAGGGAAAACCAGGCCCTAACCGAACGTCTCATGGATTCCATGGACCTGGAAAAAGAACGGGGCATCACCATATCCTCCAAAAACGGAGCTTTCCGGTATAGAGACTATGTTATCAATATCATTGATACGCCCGGGCATGCCGATTTCGGGGGCCAGGTTGAAAGGGTGTTGCGGATGGCCGATGGCTGTCTCCTTCTCGTGGACGCGCAGGAAGGTCCCATGCCGCAGACCTATTTTGTACTCAAAAAGGCGTTGGCCCTTCGTTTGCCCGTCCTGGTGGTTATCAACAAGATAGACAAGCCGGCAGCCCGGCCGCACTGGGCCGTTGACCAGACTTTCGATCTATTCGTCAAACTGGACGCCCCCAACGAACTGCTGGATTTTCCCATCATCTTCGCCTCCGCAAAGTCCGGATATGCCATCAACGACATGGATGATCCCCTTGAAGGGGCCTCCTTGAAACCGCTATTTGAAAAAATCATCAGCCACATACCGCCACCTACCGGCGATCCGGAAGCCGTGCTCCAGCTGCAGGTGAACACCATAGATTATTCTCCCTACCTCGGAAAACTGGGAACGGGAAAGGTGGTAAACGGGTCCGTCAACATCAATCAGAATATCGCGGTGGTTAAACGCGACGGGACGATCGCCCCTGCGCGCATAACCAAGATATTCCGTTTTGAGCTGGACCATAAGGTACCCATTGACACAGCCTACACGGGACAGATCGTAGCGGTGGCGGGGATGGACGATATCACGGTGGGCGTGACCTTCACCGATCCGGAAGACCCGAGACCGCTGCCTGTTATCGACATAGACCCCCCCACCGTGGCCATGCGTTTCATGCCCAATGACTCCCCTTTTGCGGGACAGGAAGCAAACTTTTCCACTTCAAGCCAGTTAGAAGATCGTCTGTACAAGGAAACCCTGTCCGATGTGGCCCTGACTGTCGAGCCCCTTGGCGCGGGAGCCGGGTTCAAGGTTTTCGGCCGCGGGGAGCTGCACCTGTCCATCCTTATAGAGAAGATGAGACGGGAGGGTTACGAATTCCAGGTAACCCGGCCCCAGGTGATCATAAAGGAAGAAAACGGGGAATCCTTTGAGCCCTACGAGGAATTGACCATCGATGTGGATGAGCAGTACCAGGGGATCGTTATTGAAAAGCTGGGCAGACTCAAGGGACAAATGCAGGAAATGGTCCGTCGCAACAACATGATGCGACTGGTCTACAAAATCCCCACCAGAGGTCTCATCGGGTTCCGTAGCGAATTTCTTTCGGACACCAAGGGGATGGGGGTCATGAACTATGTCTTTGCCGGATACGGACCCATGGCTGGCGAGATACAGAATCGGAGCGCCGGGGCTATCGTGGTAAAGGATGCCTGCACCACCGTGGCCTATGCCCTGTTCAACCTCCAGGATCGCGGACACTTCTTCATGGGACCCGGCGTCAAGGTTTACAGCGGGCAGATCATCGGGGAACATTGCCGCCCGGCGGACCTGGTGGTAAACCCCGCCAAAGGGAAGAAACTCACCAATGTTCGGGCATCGGGCTCGGATGAAAATGTCATTCTTACGCCACACAAAAACATGACCCTGGAAGACTGTCTATCCTTTATAAACGATGACGAAATAGTGGAAGTTACACCGGCGGCGATCCGCCTCCGCAAGCGACGATAGAAGACGATAGAGAAGGAGGAGAACCCATGAAAAAACTGGCGATGCTGTTGCTGGCAAGCATGATGGCTGTCCCTTGTGCCGTTGCTGCTGAGCCGAACACAAAAGGAATGTCCGGACAGGCGTTGGTCGAAGAGGCTCAAAAGGAAGGGAAACTTGTCTTTTACGGTAACATCACGGGCATCGAACCGATCATGGAGGCGTTCACTCAAGAGTATCATATAGACGGAAAGTACACCCGGGTTTCCACCTCCAAATTCCTTTCCACGGTATTAGCCGGGCATCAGTCCGACAGGCTTTCGGCCGACGTGTTGCAGGCGCCGGTGCCCATACTCCATGCTTTGAAAAAGAAAGGCCTGCTGGCGCCCTGCAATTCGCACAGGGGTGCCGACTATCCCGACTGGACTCGGGTGGACGATTCCATCCAGTTGTTCGGAATCGAAGAGGTGGCTCTCATTTACAACAAGGACCGGGTCCAACGGGGCGATGTCCCGAATCGCTATAGTGACCTCACGAACCCGAAATGGCAGGACAAAATCGTAATGCCCGACCCGTCCACGCATGCCACCACCATCTCCTGGCTGGTCGCTCTCAAAGAGCAGGTGTTTTCGTCCGAAGAAGCCTGGATGAAGTTTCTCCAGGGCCTGGCAAAGAACAGACCCACGTTTGTCGCTTCCTTCGGCCCGACTCCGGCGCCCATCGAGCGCGGCGAAAAATGGATTGGCATTTCCCTGCCCAAATATATCGTTACAAGGGCGCCGTCACCGTTGGGTTGGGCCCCGAAGGAAGATCCTCTCTTCGGAACCCCCCGGGGCATCGCCATCGCCGCGTCCGCACCACATCCCCAGGCAGCCAGACTGTTCGTCGACTACTGGCTGTCCGGGAAGGCCATGAAGCTGTTGGCTGAAAAGGCCGGTGAATTTGTCCTGACACCCGATATCTATCCGCCCATCCCAGGCATTGAATTAGAGGGAGTGCTTCCCATCCGGGAACTTTCGGAAGAGGAACTTCAGAAGTGGGGAGCCGTCTTCAAGAAAATCTTCAATCCGCCGGGCCCGTCGAAATCTTAACGCCTTACCGGACAAAAAGGACGAAGTAGCAGGCGAATAATTCTAAGAGTCCCCCTGAGGGATCAGAATCCTGGATGCGCTGAAGTGGAGCGGCTATATCAATCAAGCCATCGGCCTGTTCGGAAACGCCGAAATCCACTCTGATGCTTTTTGACAGCCGCAAACCAACTTCAATATCCTAACCCCTAAGTTCCATGGGCCACTTCGGCAGTCCTACTTTGACTAACGGGAGAATATTTCGAGCACAAGAAAGGGCAAGACCACCCTCCCCCCAATATACCATCTTGAGCTAACTTCCCATTCACGCATTCTGCCACCGCCTGATGGTTACGTGATTGCCGGAAGCCACAGATAGGCATTGTAGCATCAGGCCTTCAAAAAAACCGGACTGATCCTATGGATTATTTCGCATCCAAAACCTCTCGAAGCGATGAGGCCAGATTCCGCAAGTCAATAGGCTTCTCAATGTATTTGCGTACACCGAGGGCCTCAGCTTTTTCTGCTGACATCCTCTCGCTGTAGCCGGTACAGATGATCACCGGCATGTGCGGCCGAATTTTCAGGACTTCTTCGGCCAGCCTGTCCCCAGTTATTCGAGGCATGGTCATATCGGTGATGATTACATCAAAATGATCTGGATTGGCTTTAAACAACTCCAGAGCCTCCTCAGGTTTTGTGGTGCTTTTGACATCATAGCCCAACCTCTCCAAATGCCGGCGGTACAGGTTCACCATGGGTTCTTCGTCATCCACAAAAAGGATTCTTTCAGAACCCCCTTCGATTTCTCCCTTGCACTCTTTTTCTTCCTCAGCCATCTCATCCAATGCCGGGAAATAGATCTCAAAGAGCGTTCCCTTACCAAGCCCGCTCTCAACCCTGATACCGCCACCATGTCTCTTCACGATGCCGTGAACCACCGAAAGGCCCATTCCTGTACCCTTGCCGACTTCCTTGGTAGTGTAATAGGGGTCAAAGATTCGGTCTATGATTTTGGGCTCAATACCTTCACCCGTGTCCCTCATCCTGAGTCTAACGTAGGGACCGGGAGAGAGAACCCAGTCAAAGCATGCTTTTTCTTCCTGAAGAATAATCTTTTCAAGGGTCACTTCCAGGAGTCCCCCTTCTTCGGACATGGCATCGGCCGCGTTAATTGCCAGATTCATCACAATCTGATTGATTTGGGAAATATCACCCATAATGCTACATGGATCATCCGAAATACGCTGTTTGAACTCTACGCTCGTGGGGATAGCGTGTTTAAGCATTGCCAGGGATTCCTTAATGATGGGAGCCATATTTATGGGTATAGACACTTCATCAGCCTTGCGGCTGAACGCGAGCAATTGCTGGACCATATCCTTTGCCCTGATAGAAGCCCGACGGATTTCCTTTAAAGACTCACTTGCGGGATTCCAATTGGGAACGTCATTAGAGGCCATTTCCGCATTTCCGAGGATAATGGCCAGAATATTGTTGAAATCATGAGCAATGCCGCCTGCCAGAGTCCCGACGGCTTCCATCTTCTGGGATTGAAGAAGCTGGGCCTCCAATTTGAGCCTCTGCTCCTCTGATCGCCTACGTTCCGTGATATTCCTCGCAATTCCCTGGATTGCAAAGGGTTTTCCATCACGATAAATAATTGCCCCCATACTCTCCACATAAACATAGTCGCCATCCTTTCGCCTCAACTTGTACTCCACCACCTCTTTCTGTGAACCTGTTTTCAAGATTTCTTCCGCCGTCCTAACGGCAAGAGGAAGTTGATCTTTGGTCAGTAGTGACTCAAAATTGAGAGATGTAATCTCATCCCTTGTGTACCCTAACATTCCCAGTGCCGCATCGTTTGCATCAATGAATTTTCCCCCAAAATCACACAGGTACACCAATTCAAGAGAGCGTTCAAACAAAGCCCTGTATCGTTCCTCGCTCTCCCGAAGTTCCTCCGCAGCTTTCTTGCGCTCGGTTTCATCTGAATAAATAGTCACGATCTCTCCGGAGGGTAACTTATAAACGAAATTATCCCTCCACCCGGCTATCCTTTCATCTTTATACACAGCTATTGGATGCTGTTCTGGCTTACCTGTTTTCCAAACTCGCTGGAATACATCAAAGAGACCAAAATCCTTTACGGCAGGAAACGTTTCCAGGACGCTTCTGCCAATAATCTTTTCCTTACTCGTTCTGTCCATCTGCTCTCCAGCCTTGTTTAAATCCTGAAAAATGAAGTCTTCTCCATTGTTCTTAGCCGTATACACGGCAACCCCACTATCCATATTATCAAATAGATTTTTGAATTTTTCCTCGCTCACCCGAACTTCTTGCTCACTCTTCTTTCGGGCGCCTATTTCAATTTTCAGATTTTCGTTTGCGTTGGATAACTCCGAGGTACGCTCCTTTATAAGCGTCTCCAGATTGTTCACGTGATAACGCAGGCTCTTTGACATCGAATTGAACGCGATTGCAAGGTCTTTCAATTCTCTACCTGAAGGTAAGGGGATCTCTTCACCTAAATGCTCATCACTACTTGAAATTTGAAGTGCTTTCTCCTGAACCATAGAAAGAGGTGCGAACATAAAACGTTTACTAAACCAGTACTGGACACCGAAGAGGGCTAAAAGAAGTCCCAATAGCATTCCGGAAAGCCGCAAAGAAAATCGGTTAGCCTCGGCATAAGCTACTGATAGGGGGACCCTAATCGAAACGGCAGATACAACATCCCCCGCGCTACGGTCAAAACTCCTGTTCGGGCCGTAAAAACGCACCAAGCCCTCAGGTGCTTTATCGGGAGTGCTGTGACAACGAAGACAGGCCTCTTCCATCACTTCGCCACGTCGCAAAACAACAAAGTAAGGGTTATTGTCTATCAGCCGAATACCGGAGTACTTTATCAATTCCGGGTTTACATTTAGTTCCTTCAGAAATTCCATCTCGTAAGGATCTGCCTCATTCTCAGGGCTACGAGCATTAACAGCGCACTCCTTGTAATAGTAACCGGCGGGATTCAGGGATCTAAAATATTTATCCATCTCCCTTACGGCATAGGTGGATGACATCCAAACCGGTTCAAAATAATCACCCGGGGTAATAGGATCGGTCAGTTTGAACAGTTTTGGTTTCAGTTGATGGGTGAAATATGTGTGAGTGGCGAGATTACGGTCAAGCATAATTCGAGCTTTGGATTCGGCTTCAATCAGTGCTTGCTGTTTCATTTGATAATTCAACAGAAAAACGATGATAGACCCTGCTACGAAGAAACAAATGCCAATAACGGCAAAAAGACGGGTGCTGATGCTTGTCGGCTTTTTCTGCCTCTTTTGTGCCTCCATGGTCATGGGAAAATCCCCCAAATACTATTGAAACAAGAAAGGAACTTACAATCCAAATTCTGCAACCTCAGTCAAAGCCTATTAATTCAGGATTCTTGAATTGTAGCATCGCATAACGGCCAATATTATGCAAGGCTGGCAGAGCAATCTTACACTATTTGCCAGTGAAATCAAATGAATGCTGCATATAGGAAAACATGAACCAGGAATCTGTCCAGTTTTCGTATCGAAAGCTTCAATCGAGATAGGGGCCAAAAACCGCTAGTTTTCCCTAACGGCAATCCAGGTCTTTTTCAAAACGTATGGCTTCTTAGTATATCTCCCAACCCCTACCTTCATTTTTGACCAGCCCGCTGCTTCCACAACATCCTGCGGTCGTATTTTGCTTGATCCACAAGGCCATTTCCACTATACTTCTCCATCATTTTAATAATTTACAGGGAGATCCTTAATGGCCCACTTGATAATCGATGTTGATAAATGCAACCACGATGGCCTCTGTGTGGAGGAGTGCCCGGCCCGGGTAATAGAAAAACCTGGCAAAGATGTCCTGCCCTTCCAGAGCGATGATTTTGACGGGATCTGCCTGGAGTGCGGCCACTGCGTGGCTGTCTGCCCCACTGGGGCCCTGTCCTTAGATTGGCTCACCCCTGAAGATTGCCCGGAAGTGCCCCCTATGTTGGATGCCGATACGGCAGAAGGCTTTCTCCGGGCCCGGCGGTCGATTCGCCGCTTCAAAAACAAGCCGGTGGAGCGAGAGAAGATAGAAAGGCTGCTCCATGTGGCCGGCCACGCCCCTTCAGCCAAAAACTTCCAGCCCTGGGAGTGGATCGTTATCAACGATAAAGCTCAGACCGAAGTTTTTGACGCTCTGATCCTGGATTGGATGAAGGCCGTCGCGAAAAAACAGCCCCAGGTGGCGGAAGTTCTGAAGATTCCGCGCACCATCGATCTGGCGGCAGCTGGCAAATATAAGACCTTGCGCAACGCCCCCTGCTTAATAGTCTGCCACGCCGATAAAGATTGGTCCTGGGCAACCGAAGACTGCACCCTGGCCCTCTCTTACTTAGAGCTTATGGCCCCGGCCCTGGGTTTGGGAGCAACTTGGTCGGGCTATTTCATGAGCGCCCACAAAGCCTATCCGCCCCTGGCCGAAGCTCTGCCCCTACCAGAAGGTCGCAAAATCGCCGGGGCAATGATGGTCGGTTATGGCTCCTTCAAATACCACCGCCTGCCGAATCGCAAACCGGCTGTAGTAGAGTGGAAGTAGATTGAGTTAGATTCCGAGTGGCCGTTATAAAGGTAGGGAGGTAGGGTCCACCGGCATACTCGTCAATGAAAAATAGAGCCAAACATTATAAAGTGCGATACAAATCAATCTCGATTTGTTAAAGGTTGGAAGTTATTTGCCTTTTTTAGATCTTTAATATTTATTACTCGAATCTATCATCAGAACGTTTTTTACTGATTTCTTCATCGCTGGCTTGTAGCCAACCGGAAGCGCTCTCTTTCACACTATCAAACTTTTCTATGTATGGCTTGATATCCAACAAAGGTGTTCCGTCAAGTATATCAACGCCCTCTACAACAAGTTTATTCCCTTCGACTCTTTTCAATTTAACAATAGATATACCAATATGATTTGGCCGTAACGGAGAACGTGTCGCAAACACACCCCTTGTTTGCTTGTCCATAAAGGGTGTTACAAGCAGTTCGGTTCGTGTAGCCTCATGAAAACTATACAAAAGATAAATATGGCTGAAACCTTCAATATCTTTCAGTCCATCAATGAATTCTTCATCCACTATCACGTACCCCTCAATCTCTGATGCCCCTTTGGGTTGAATGGGCATATCTTTAATTGAGTAATGAGGTGAATGTATTATCCCAATTGGTTTTATTTCATGCATGATTTTGTGCCCTGTTTTAATATGTAGGCCGGACAATAAATGGATTGATCCGCACAAGACGCGGAAATCCGGCTTTCAAACCGCATAACACGCCATTGGTGCAGTGATCAATGAGCCGATATACCTCTGCAATCTGTAAATATTGGAGTATTTTATAAACGAGATGTTTCGTGGCTCCTCCCCAAACAAGCCACGGGAAATCAAGCAAGAATTCTTCCGTCAATCGGTGTGGATGTCTCGCGCGAATCTTTCGTATCGTTATGTTCTCAGTTTGATTCTACTTGAAGCGGGAAGAATCAAGAGAAGGCGACCCGGGGGGAAATTGTTCCCCGCCAAACTGCCCCATTCCCCAATTGCCCATCATCATCTTAAGTGCCAATTTTCGTATCTGCGGGAGTGAGCGAATACAGAGCAAATCAAAATACTGTTCAACTCCGGCACCATATTGTCGTAAGCCGTGAGCCTGTTTTGAAAACAACAATTTACTCCTTCGCCTAATATCGATGTCCAGTTGAAGGCGAATGAGTTACGATCCGCAATAACCGCCTCTGCTGTCGCCATACCCAATCATGGGATGGCCGTAGTTTTGTTGAACGGGATTGTTTTCAGTAGCGATAGGCGGGTTGCTGCGATATCCATAAGCAGAAGAGTCAAATCTACCCGCCATATAACTGTGTCCATATGGCCCCCCGAGACCGATTCCACATCCAGATAAAACAATTAGTGCCAAGCCTGCCAGCGCAATTAATAAGCCTGTCTTTTTTGTTGCAATATAAGATTTTGTTTTCATCGGATCACCTTTTCTTTTTATACCTTTGTTCATTTCCAAAAGTTTGAACCCTGCCCCTCTGTTTAAGCAAAAATGATGCCAAAACAATTAACGCGACAGGCGAAAATTGCCATGCCTGTTTCTTTACAATGAATCATTTTGACCTAAATCTCCGATAGGTTCGGGCGCAGCAGGACATATAACCGTCTGTACGGCTATGTTTTATGCATCCAAACCCAATTGAGAAGATGGATTTTGATCTTCGAGGGTAAATAGTAGGTTTAATCGACTTAGGATCTCCGGAAGTGATGGATCTTTTTGACCCACATACAGAAATAGGCCGGGTAAAAAATACCCGGTTTTTAAGGGAATACTCCTGCACAGAACGAAAGGATACCGTCTAACTCTCTTCTGTCAAGAAAAAATTGGGCTCTGGCAGATGGTAAGAGCAGTCAGGATTTCATTTTTCCCTATCCCAGATGAAGATGGTTATCCCGGTATACCAAAAAGGCACTGAACCAATGAGAGCCAGCAAAGAACCCCAGCGATGGCCCAAGAGCATCCCGATGCTACCCACAATCTGCATAGGCCCCCAGAAAAAGACATCAGCAAACGCGTAACCCTGGTTGAAAGCGAAATAGGCCTTCTGATCTGTGTTATCAGGATCTCCTCCATAGACGTTCTTTACTGTCCAGTCGCCACGGGCGACTGATCACCACGATGAACTGCAACGCAACCAGAAATCCCATCAGGAGCAGACCTGTTATTAAAAAGATATAGGTGAGGCCGGTGACTTCCATTACTCTCTGTCGGCTTTACCGCTTAATCTATCAAAAACCGCCCCCTCGCCCCTTTGGGATCAGATGGGAAATTCCGGTCTTTCTGTTTCACAAGGCACTCACACTCAAGCACCCGAATATTTCTTGATGAATTCAATGATTCCCTGCAGAACCGTTTCAACGGCCAGTGCCGCCAAAAGCAGCCCCATCACTCTAATAAGAACTTGTGAACCTGCATTGCCGATCACCCGGTGAATGTAATTGGACGTCAACAGCAATACCAAAGTAAGGAGTAGAATGGATATCAAAATACCTGCCGTAATGCTTTGATCCAGCACACCGTGAATGTTGTTATCGGTAAGAAGAACGATGGCAAGAATAGATCCGGGATTTGCAATGGAGGGTATCGCCAGTGGGAAGACCGCCACATCATGTTCTGCTTCACTTTTTCCAGATGGGTGAGCGAAGTCATCACCACCGAACAGCATCTTTATTCCAAATATGAAAAGAATGATGCCTCCCGCTACTTGAAACGACACCAGCCGGACTCCGAGCCAGGAGAGAAGCACCTGCCCGATCACCAAAAAACCTAACAGGATGATTGCAGAATAGAGAATACATCGCAAGGCGATGATACGTCGTTCAATCGGAGGCCGTTTGGCTGTAACCGCCACGAAAAGCGACAGCGTCCCGACGGGATCAATGGTGGCGAACAGCATGATCGATTCACGGATGATTTCTTCCCACATAATTTCTCAACGCGAGCACATCAGAAATGGCTATAAACCCAATCATACTCGTCTTCCTTGCATCAAGCAAAATGATACATCCCCCAGTATTCTGCAACGATCTAAATGTGGACACAGAAACTCGCGTTAAGTCTTGACCGTCGCTTGAGCCAATTTAGGCCGATTTTCAGGCAGATCAAAGGCCAGAAACTGAAGATCAGCTAACGCAACAATGGATATGCCAGCCTTGAAGCCATTGCTTTCACTCCTATTGCCAAAAATCACCTTAATCCTAACAGAAAATAAGAAAAAAGGTCTTCAACCCTTACCAGCAGATGACAATCTATCTCGCGATCTCTAACATCTTGGAAAGGCACGGGTAATGCGCTAGTTTCCATCCATAAATGGCCCTTTTCCGCAATCTCGGCGAAAAACTGCGGGTTTCATTGTGCGACGTACTATCGTACGTCTCCGCACTAACCCTTGTTTTCCCAGGAAACAGCCCTGGATCGTAGACCTTGACCTTGCGGAAAATTGCTCATTTCTGAATTGGAAACCCGCAGTGCCCACAAGTTCATTTATGGATGGACACGAGCTAATATCACGAGCTTTTCTATGCTTGTGATACCTGCCTGATGTTTTACTTTGAACGTTGTTCAGCCGAAAGTTCATGGGTTATCCGTATCCTATTCAAAAACCCTGTGGCGGAATGGCTTTGCCGAATCCAAACATAGTGCCAGGGGATTTGAATAGGATACGGTTATCCCAAATAAAAAAAGCCCGGCACTGCTATTCATGGGCTATTTTTATTCTATCCGCGTCCGATGGTTAACGCACATCGACCATGAGATCTCCCTGCCATGTACCGTCGAAGATCCCGTCGTCATTGTCATCAATGGCAAAATGAAATTGATATCCTCCCGCCGTGGAAAGTTCCCCGTTCCAGATCACATAGGGGTACAATCGGAAAACAGACAGCTTTATGGGATGGAGACCTTCTTGCCATAGTCCGGTGCTTACATCGTACCCAAACGTACCATCCGGTCCCGTCCTCCAAATCCACCAGTCCACAGGTTTTGTCTGCGGTTGATTCACGGGATCGAGGCTCACTGCAATGTTGATCCGGTCTCCGGTTTTCAGCGTTACGTTGCGCTCTCCATTGGCTGTGATCTCCGGGAATATCCTGTTTTCCGGTGCGGCAAGCCCAATCAGGCCTACCGCGCGGTTGGCAAATTCCACCGCGTTTTTCACCTGAGTGTAAGCAATGCGGAAATACCCGGCTTCACCCCAGGTTGGGCCCCAGGAGTTCTTGACGATAAAGTATTCTTCCCGGTCATCATATCCAACGAGCAATTTGGACGCCGCCAGAAATTTGACTTCCTTTTTCCTTCAATCTGGCCGACAGATTGCTTGCTATTACGCCATGCATGTCCTGCGCCAGAAGAAATATAAATCGTATCTATCTGTTTTTATGGATTTTAATGAAGGCTGTCATGCCAAGGAGAAGATATGGGGCAGAAATGGATAGGGCATTCCCTCCCCAATTGGGGCATGAATGCCATAGGTGATCATGGGAATTCAATTCCAAGGGAGCCAATTTCAAAATAGATTCACGAATACTGCCTCGGCGAGATGAACTCAGCGAATATTCCTTGGAAATTTATCACTGGTTACGACTGGCCCTGGATAATGACCGAACGCCCATAACAGACTGTTTACGAAAGCCAGTACAGACAAGCACTCCTCCTCCAATTCATCACCTGCCTTATCTTGCAAGCCCCTATTTCAGCCTGTTAAGCCTGTCACTCTCGCTTTCCTAACGCACCTTGGCCTAATGTTCAGCCATCCTTTCTCAGTTGCTCGCAGGACTGCATTCAGAAATCAGGAGACATGAAATCTCAGGCAGCATCTTCCCGGTTTCGGACGATTAGCCCCATCAGGTTGTAGATAAGCCGGGCAACGGTGAAATCCGGGGCGTGGAAACCGGCGATGGGGGCAAGTTCCACCACGTCAAAACCTACCACATTTCTTCCGGCAATCACCCCTTCCAGGATCTGCATCATCTGATACCAGAAGAGGCCGCCCGGCTCCGGAGTTCCGGTGGATGGCATGAGGGAAGGATCAAAGACGTCCACGTCAATGGTCAGATAGATCTTCCTGGGGAAATCTTCGGGAAGAATGGGTTCGGGAATGCCCTTTCGGAAAATGTCCATCGCATCCAGCCTGCCGATCCCCAGATCCCTGCGAAAGACCTCTTCTTCAAAGGAGAGACTGCGGACCCCTACCTGAAACAGGGAAAAGCCCATGTCCAGCGCGCGGCGCATGGCGCAGGCATGGCTGAAAATAGACCCCTCGTACTGTTCCCGCAGGTCCGCGTGCGCGTCAAACTGCACGACGCCCACTCTGTCAGACTGATTCTCGAAATCCGCACAGGGCACCAGCCGTTATCGTATGCTCGCCTCCGAGCGTGACCGGAATCTTTTTCCGGCTGCAGATTTCCCCCACAAGGATCCCAAGGCGGGAGAGGACCGTATCGGGAAGGCCTTCACTGTCCAGGGCTGGCCAGGTATGAATCCCTTTCTCGGCCGGAATACTGAACCCATCATAGAGTTCCAGTTGCTGTGAGGCTCGCAGGATGGCCTCCGGACCGCCACCGGTCCCTTTTCCATAACTGACGCTTTTCTCATAAGGAATGGGAATCACATGGAAAAGCGCATCCGCAGGGTCTGTTTCTCCCAGTTCGGAAGCCAGAAAAGAGGGATAGGCAACAGATTTCATGACAGCCTGCACCGGTAGTCTTCGTATCCAAATTCCCGAATTACGGCATATTCATCGGTATCGCCGTCATACAAGGCGATGGTGGGAAGCTGCACGCCGTTGAATGTGGTGGTCTTCACCATGGAATAGTGGGCCATATCCAGAAAAACGATTTTTTGGCCCTACTTGAAGCGGTTCATCAAAAGAATAGTCGCCGACCACATCCCCGGCCAGGCAGGAAATCCCCCCAAGGCGATAGGTATGCGATTTCTTCCCCGGGCAAGGCTGCACCGGCAATCTCCGGCCGATAGGGCATCTCCAACACATCCGGCATATGGGTGGGCACGCTGATGTCCAGAATGGCAATGGGCATGTCGTTCTGGACGACATCCAGGACCGAGGCCACGAGAATGCCTGCATTCAGAGCAACCGCTTCTCCCGGCTCCAGATAAACCTGCAGCGGGTATCGGTTCTTGAAATCCAGAATGGAGCGGCACAAAAGATCCACATCATAATCCGCCCTGGTGATATGGTGACCTCCCCCGAAGTTCACCCATTTCATGGCCGGCAGGAATTCCCCGAATTTTTCGCTCGAAGGCAGCCAGGGTTCGAACCAGGGCATCGGCATTGTGTTCGCATAAGGTGTGAAAGTGGAGACCGGAAATGCCGTCAAGGGCGTCCCCCTCAAAATGTCTGCGAAGAACCCCCAACCGGGATCCGGGGGCACAGGGATCGTAAATGGGGACCTTCCCCTCGGAATGCTCAGGGTTAACTCGTATCCCGCAAGCGCAGGGACCTTTCCGCAGCTCCCACAATCGGTTTGAAACGACGCCACTGGGAAAAAGAGTTGAAAACAATCACATCCGAGAAACGCAGCAGGGCATCCATGTCTTCCCGGCTGTAAGCGGCGGCAAAGGCATGAACCTCCCTCTGAAATTCTTCCCTTCCAAGACGGGCTTCGTGGGGGGAACTTGCGCACACGCCGTAGAGAGTTTTTCTGAGAAGCGGAAAGACAGAAAACATGGCAAAACCCTTTAAAGCCAGGAGGATTCTGCACCCTGTCCTCTCCTGAACCTGCTGCAAGCACCTTCAGATTTCTCCGGAGTGCGCTCCGATCCACCACAAAACAGGGGGACGATACCCTGCCTAAATCCAGCCTTAGAGGATAACTTCGGTCCATGGCAGTCCGTGCTGGTTCAGTCTTTCCATGAAAGGCGCCGGGTCGAACTGCTCCATATTAAAAACGCCCTTGCCCCGCCACGCACCCGTCATGACCATCATGGCGCCGATCATGGCCGGAACTCCCGTGGTATAGGAAATGGCCTGGGAACGGACCTCCTCATAGGCCTTCTCGTGATCGCAGATATTGTAGATGTAGTACTCTTTCGGCTTGCCGTCCTTTGTTCCCTTCATGAGACAGCCGATACAGGTTCGCCCTTTTGTCAAGGGACCGAGGGACGCGGGATCCGGCAGCAACGCCTTCAGGAACTGGAGCGGAACGATCTGCTGGCCGTTGTACTCCACGGGATCGATCCGGGTCATCCCCACATTCTGGAGAACCTCCAGGTGCTTGAGATAATTGTCGGAAAAGGTCATCCAGAATCGGGCCCGCCGAATTTCGGGAATGTGCAGGGTAAGTGATTCCAGTTCTTCATGATACATGAGGTAGATTTTGCGCGGACCGATCCCTTCCGGAAAATCGAATTCCCGGGAAATCGACAGAGGCGCCGTTTCCACCCACTTTCCCTCCTCAAAGTACCGCCCTTTGGCGGTCACTTCCCGGATATTGATTTCCGGATTGAAATTGGTGGCAAAGGGTTGCCCATGCTCGCCTGCGTTGCAGTCGATGATATCCAGTTCTTCGATGGTGTCGAAATGGGTTTTCTTGGCCCAGGCGCAGAAGACATTGGTAACCCCCGGATCGAAACCGCTTCCCAAAAGGGCCATGATTCCCCGCTCTTTAAAACGTTCCTGGTAATCCCACTGCCACTGGTAACAGAATCGAGCCTCATCGGGTGGTTCGTAGTTGGCTGTATCCAGATAATCGACTCCTGTTTCCAGGCAGGCATCCATGATGTGCAGATCCTGGTAGGGAAGCGCCACGTTGATGAGGAGATCGGGTTTTACGGAGCGGATCAGAGCAACCAGTTCCGGCACATTGTCTGCGTCAACCCGGGCCGTTTGAACCGGTCGCGGCAACTGCGCCGCAATTTTCTCACATTTTTCGAGCGTGCGGCTCGCCAGGCATATCTCGGAAAACACCTCCGGAACCTGGGCGCATTTGTGGGCAACCACCTGCCCCACTCCTCCTGCCCCGATAATCAAGACTCTCCCCATCACCCACTCCTCTTTACCGCTGAAAATAAGTGTATCCTCTAAGTCCCTTTTCAAAGGATTTCATGATATTGCGTCGCTCCTGCGGCGTGATGCTTCCGTCGCTGACCGCTGTCTCGGCTGTCTTGAGAAATCGGTTCAGCATATTTTTCGGACTGTATTCCACGTACGTGAGCACATCCCCCACGGAATCCCCCTGAAGCTCGCGCACAATGCTGTACTGTCCATCCTCCAGTATCCTGATAGTGACCACATTCGTGTCTCCAAAAAGGTTGTGCAGATCTCCCAGCGTTTCCTGGTAGGCACCCACTAGAAACACGCCCAGATAATACTCCTCATCCGGATTCAGTTCATGGAGGGGCAGGGTCTTGCGAACGCCGTGGATATCGATGAACCGGTCGATCTTGCCGTCGCTGTCGCAGGTGATATCAGCCAACGTGGCCTGTCTTGTGGGCATTTCGTTCAACCGGTGGACCGGCATGATCGGGAAAAGGTGTTCAATGGCCCAGGCATCGGGCAGGGATTGAAAAACCGAGAAATTTCCGTAGTAGGTATCTGCCAGGGCAACCGGAATATCTTCGAGATCTTTCGGAACGAACTTCAGCTGGGAGATATTTTCTCCAATCTCCCTCACGAGACTCCAGAAGATCTTTTCCGCCAGTGCCCGCTCTCTCAGGGAAATTTCCCCCACCTTGAACAATTGCCGGATCTGATCCCTGTAATAGATCGCATCATTGTAACATTCCTGCGTATTTTTGAGATTCAGGCCATTGAGCGCATCAAAAAGGTTCACAATCATCTCGTTCGTTTCAGGAGGCAGCTTTTCCGGTAGAGGGTACCGTTCAAACCGGCTCTTGTCCAACACATTGAAAAGCAATACGGAATAGTACGCCACGGTTGCACGGCCGGCCTCGGTAATGATGGTGGGATGGGGGGTATTTTCCTCATCCATGATGGCCATAATGGCTTCAATAATATCCGCGCAGTATTCATCCAGCGAATAATTCCTGCTGCTCATATAATTGGTGTGCGAGCCGTCATAATCGACCGCCAGTCCGCCGCCCAGATCGAAATACTCCATGGGCGCCCCTTCATCAACCAGCCCCGTATAGACGTGACAGGCCTCCATGATCGCGGCACGGATGTCGCGGATATTGGGGATCTGGGAACCCAGGTGATAATGGAGCAGCTTCAGGCAGTCGAGCATCCCGTTTTCTTTCAGTTTTTCGACTCCTTCTATGATCTGCGTGAGGCTCAGCCCGAAAATGCTCCGGTCCCCTCCGCTTTCCATCCAGTGCCCCCCCGCCTGGGTGGAAACCTTCATGCGAAAACCGATCAGGGGACGAACATTCATCGCCTTGGCGCGTTCGATGACAAGGTCAAGCTCGCCGGGCATCTCAATGACGAAAAAGCATTTGAATCCCATCTTCCTGGCATATAGACCCAGATCCACAAACTCCCGGTCTTTGTAACCGTTGCAGATCAGGCAGGCTTCTCTATCCGTAAGAAAAGAAAGGGCGGCAATCAGTTCCGCCTTGCTGCCCGCTTCCAGACCATGGTGATACCGCGCTCCAAACTTGGTAATCGCTTCTACTACCTGCTGTTGCTGGTTCACCTTGATCGGATAGACGCCTCGATATTCACCCTGGTATCCAAACTTCTTTATGGCGGCATAAAAGCTGTTGTTCAATTCGCTGATCTGAGAATCCAGGATGTTTTCGATTCGAAGGAGAACCGGCATATCGTACCCACGGTCGATGATTCCCGACAGGACATGGAACAGATTGACCGTCACATCCTTGTTGCCGGGAACCGGACGGATCACCACATATCCATCCTCCGAGATATCGAAATAACCGCTACCCCAGTTTCGAATATGGTACAATTCCGCGGAGTCTTCTATGCTCCATCTTTCCATAACGGATTTTTTGATCAATTTGTCCCTCGCTGTCCGATGCTTTTCGGCTCATCACGGATTAGCGTGATAGCATGATTTGGTCTCGGTAAGACCTTGTTCGGGTTTCAGTGTTCCGGTCATTGGTTATCTGCCCTTAGAGCCTGTTTGAAAATTATCCCTGCTGCGGTCGGCTGTGGCTTCCAATGGCTGCGTCAGCTGCTAAAATGGGTCTTCACCGTAGCCCGACTACGCTTCCAGCCCCATTTTCTTGCTTCCTTGCCCTTGAAAGCCTCGCGCAACCTCGCGACGAGATAATTTTCAAACAGGCTCTTCGGTCGTCAATTCAGTAGTCATTTGCTTCGCGGTCATTCAGTTGTTATGAGGTTGTCATTCAACTGCCCTGATCCGTCGAATTTGGACCTTGGAATTTTGACATTGGACTTCCAACCTGAAACCTGGCTCGTGAATTCCGACTTCTCTATTTTACCTCTATGGGACCTGCTTTGACCGGAACAGCCTCCCAGGCTATAGCCCCATCCTCTTTCCGAAAAACGATATTTCTAAGCCAATTTTCATTGTCCTCTTTCGGATAATCGGTTCGATAATGGGACCCTCTGCTCTCGGTTCTCAACAGGGCCGCCCGACAGACCATCTCTGCACTCAGGCACATGTTCTTGAATTCCAGAAATCCGACGAGATCATCCTTACTCCTTAGGGAAGCACGGGCCGATTTCATATTTTCCAGGGCCATCAAAACATCCGACAGGCCCTCTTTATTCCGAAGAATGCCCGCTTTTCGCCACAGCTTCTCTTTCAGAGTTCGCCGCAAAGATTTGGGTTTCTCTCCGTGCTCACAAAAGAAGGACTCCAATCGGGATTTTTCAAAAGCCGTCTCTTCCTCCGAAACTTCCGACAGGCCTGCCGTCCTGGCTTTCAAGGCGGCGTTCTTCCCAGCAATCCCCCCCATGGTAAATACCTCGCAGAGCGCATTTCCGCCAAGCCGGTTGGCGCCATGCATACCGGCGCACACCTCTCCCGCCGCAAAAAGACCGGCGCAGGATGTTTCGGCATTCGTGTCTATGCAGACGCCCCCCATGCAGAAATGCGTGGTGGGAGAAACGGAAAGCCTCTTTTGATCAGGCGACCAGCTTGCAGGAAGAAAGGAAGCCAAAGAACTCAGCCGTTCCGGCGGGATCGCCGAGAGATCCATTGTCACTCTGCCATCCACCCCCCTGCCCTCTAAAATTTCCGCCATGATTGCCTGACTGAGCCGGTCCCGCGTGAGAGACATGACATCGGTCAGACCATGTCTGAGGGCGATATCCTCTCCCGAATACGTTCCTCAAAATGGCGCCTGCATCCAGGATAAGGGCTTCATAAAGGATGAGTCTGCTGCCGAGGCTGCCCAGGGCAGTAGGGTAAAACTGCACGAATTCCATATCTTTCAAACCAACGCCAAGATCAAAGGCCAGGGCATGACCATCCCCTGTTATCCCCGCGGCATTGTTCGTATGCAGGTAGGCCTGGGCGAATCCTCCGGTTGCCAGGATGACCGCGCCTGCGTTAAAAACCAGAAAGCGCCCGTCGCCGGAAATCCCTGTTGCCCCACTGATCCGATTGCCCGATGACAAAAGCCTGGTCACAAAAACCCTGTCAGCGAACCGGACACCGATCTCTTGCGCATGTCTCTTCAAAGGCAAAACAAGATCGCTTCCCGTTCGATGTTCCCCACGCACATTCCTGGGGTAACCATGTCCTGATATCTGGGAGACCTGGAACCGGCCTTCGTTTTTTGCAAAGACAACCCCGCATTTTTCCAGGAAAAGGATCTCTTCTTCGGCTCTTTCCGTCATCAAAGAAACCAAGTCTTGATCATTGAGAAAAGACCCGCCGGCAATGGTATCCTTCAGATGCGCCTCCCTGCCGTCATCGGGATCGGCAAAACCGGAAGCCGCAATCACGGCCTTGGCGATAAAGGTGTTATTGGCATGCCCCACCCTTGATTTTGACACAAGGATCACCTCGGCGCCGGCTTCCCTGGCGTCAATGGCGGACCTCAGACCCGCGCCTCCTCCCCCAACAACGAGGACATCACAGGATAATTTTTCCGTATCTCTGAATTTCATTTCCTCCCCCCGGGCGATTGGATTTCCTGCATCCTGGCCGGACGTTCTACAAATTAAAGAACCGGAAACTTTCTCTCGCTTCCGTGCACTCATATAAGTCAGGATATCGGATTTTGCAAGTCCGGAATGGGTCCAAGGGCCATTCGGTTTATGACTGCCGACACTTTTTGTGAAAGGGACAGCTACTTCTCCGTTTCGAGCTTTTCCAACTGCTCCCGAGCTCGGGCGGCAAATTCGCTTTCCGGGTATTTATTGATAATTTCCCGATAGAGTTTAACGGCGTGTGGCTTGTTTTTCTGAAGTTCCTCAAATTGGGCCGTCTCATAGAGTTCCCGTGCCTTGTCTGAACAACCGTAGCCAAACAACACCGTGACCAACAGGGCCAGTGTGATAATCGATTTCCTCATAGGGGCCTTTCCTCCTAATTTTATGCGCAGAGTTTTTCCATGCATATATGAGCCCTTGTTCCTTGTCAATATCTACCACGAAACAGCATCAATTCTTGTATCCTATTCAAATTTCCCGGCACCAAATTACCGATTCAGGAAATCCATTCCGTCACAAGGTCTTTTTTGCTGCCGCATCTGATTTCTGTGGAGCAACCGGTCCTTTTATGCTGGTACGGTAAGGAACCATAAGTTCCAAAGTGGCACGGCCGAATATGCCGTTGACATGACCAACATGATGACTTACAATAGGGTCATGATAAGTTTAAATATAAATGAAATAAAGACCCACTTCTCAAGCTTCCTTGCAAAAGTCAGCAAGGGAGAAACCGTAATCATATGTAAACGGAATGTGCCCATTGCTGAAATAATACCAATTGCCGCACTCCCGAATAAGAAACGTCCAATTGGTCTGGCCGGGAAAGAATACCCTGATTTTGATATAAACGACGCTTTTTTTGACCCTCTCCCGGATGACATTGTTGCTGCTTTTAATGGCGAAGGCCGGTGAAACTTTTACTCGACACCTGTACTTTTCTCTGGCTGACCAAGGGTAGCAAAGAGTTGTCGCCTGAAGCAATTGACGCTTTTGCCGACCCGAAAAACGAAGTCTATCTAAGTGCTGTTTCCGCATGGGAAATCAATGTTAAATATCTTTTGGGCAAACTGTCTCTTCCTCTTTCGCCTGATAAGTTTATTCCCAAGGAGCGAAAGAGACACATAATCGTCCGTTTGGATTTATCGGAACAAGATACCTTTCACTTATGTAAACTACCGACTCTCCACAAAGATCCTTTTGACCGTATGCTTGTATGCCAGGCTATTGAACATTCGTTAACAATTCTTACCCCTGATCCGCTTATTACGCAATACCCGATTCGTTCTCTCTGGTAGCCTTCAGGTTTCATGAGTGTTCTAAATATATCCAAACAAGCCGGCATCGTATCTTATTCAAAAACCCTGGCGGTAATGGAGTCACAGGGTCTTTTTTGCTACCGTATCTTGGATCGACCTTCACGGACCGCGGAGAGGTCCTTTCAGGCCGGTACAAAAGATAATGCTGAGTTTTCGACGACCTCTCCGTACCAGCCTGAAAGGACCGGTGCTTCATAGGAATTAGATGCGGCAGCAAAAAAGACCCTGTGGCGGAAGAAGGCCTGCGGATCGAAATCTGAACAAATTATAATAAGAATCACAATCCTTTACCGAAACCGCTTGACAGTCCCATTTGAAACGTTAGAATATGCCATATTGTTGAAAAATCGGTCCCTCCTGCGAAATGAGTCTTTTTTCTCTGTCCCTGCTCAAACAGAAAATGACTTTTCAAAATGGAATCGCTTCTCTTTCTCATGCACCTCCTGGAAGGATCGCATCATGCGGGTTCACAACATCTTTTTTTTCAACAACGGCAAAGGAATTTATCCGGTCTTTACCGGCCAATAATCAACTGACACATATGAAAAGGAAATAAATGGAAGGAAACACAACCGTCGTATCAGAAAAGGAAGGAGCCTCCGGAACAGACAAGAAGACTCGCCCTTTTCGCAGGCGGTCCCCACGGAAAAGAAAGCCCAAAAGCATTCAGACAGTCGATAAACAGGAGCAAACCTCCCCCGTTGAAATGGTGACGGACTGGGATGAATCGGAATTTAAAGTTCCTCCCACGGAAGGCAAAATCCGATTTCACGACTTTGATCTTCCATCCCCTATTATGCATGCCATCAGTGATCTCGGCTTTCAATACTGCACGCCGATCCAGGCTGAAATCCTGCCCAGTACGTTGTCCGGAAAGGACGCAAGCGGCCGGGCTCAGACCGGAACGGGGAAAACCGCTGCTTTTCTGATCACCGTCCTTACCAGGATGATCAAAAACCCCATTCAGGGAACTCGAAACCCGGGAACCCCGCGGGTACTCATCGTCGCACCCACGAGGGAACTGGTTCTTCAAATCAGCGAGGAAGCGCGCCAGCTCGCCAAATATTCCGGCCATAAAACAATCTCCGTGTTCGGCGGAATGGATTATCAAAAACAGAGAAATCTGCTGAACGCGGGTCCCGTTGACATCATCGTCGCAACCCCCGGAAGACTTCTGGATTTTCAGCGGCAAAACGACATTGCACTGAACAGGGTTGAAACCCTGGTGATAGACGAAGCCGACCGCATGCTGGACATGGGCTTTATTCCCGACATCAGAATGATCATTCACAGTACGCCCAAAAAAGACAATCGTCAGACCCTGCTCTTCAGCGCCACACTGACCGAAGCGATCACCAACCTGGCCGCTCAATGGACCCACAATCCCGTAACCGTGGAAATCAAGCCTGAACAGGTTGCGGTGGATACGGTGGATCAGATCGTCTACAATGTAACGAGCGGCGAAAAGCTTGCACTGCTCTTGAACATTATCCTTCGGGAGAACCTCGAAAGGGTCCTGGTCTTCTGCAATCGCCGGGACGAGGTAAGACAGCTCTCCAGTATGTTGACCCTATACGGCGTCAACAGTTCCGTGCTCTCCGGTGAAGTCCCCCAGCAAAAAAGGCTTCAACGCCTTGATGAATTCAAGGCGGGGAAGATCTCCGTCCTGGTGGCAACGGACGTTGCCGGTCGCGGTATTCATATTGAGGGCATGAACCATGTAATCAATTTCAAATTGCCCCATGATCCTGAAGATTACGTGCATCGGATCGGCCGTACAGGCAGGGCGGGCTCGGCAGGCACTTCCATCAGTTTTGCCGACGAAAGAGACGCCTTTTTCATCCCCGCCATCGAAGAGTTCATGGAACGTAAACTGCCCTGCATCGAACCCGACCAGGAATGGCTTGTCCTGCCGCCAAAAACCGCAGGGAAGGAAAGCCCCCGGCCACGGCGAAAAAAGAAAACCATTGCCTCCAAAAAGAGATTCCCCAGACAGAGAAGAGAAAGGACTGCAACATGACCCGGGGGAACGCTAACGAAGGGATTGTTCCCGGTTATGGACGGTTATGAAATATGTCGGGATTCATGGAAATCCTTTTGATCATTGCTCTTATTCTGGGTATTTTCGTGCTGCCAAAGCGGATGACCAGAAATCAGGACAAGGTTACGGTAGGCCTTAATGACCGTTTCAGGCCCAAGGGATGGACGCGGTTAGCCATTGTGACCTCCGTTATCTGGCCCGCCGTTGTCTTTTTTTTCATGCAACCCTGGAACGACCGATGGTTCCCCTTTCTCTATATCGCGGTCGGCCCCGTGGCCCTGATCTGGGCGGTTGCATGGATATTTTCCGGCTTTCTCAGAGAACGGCGCTAACGACATTGTGGACGAAGCGGACACGACTCCACAATACGGTAATCGTAAAACGGGAGAACTATTTTGAAGGGTTATGTACAGGTATATACCGGTAAAGGCAAAGGGAAGACAACCGCGGCCTTTGGTCTCGCGCTGCGGGCCGCCGGTGCCGGGCTAAAAGTTTATTTCGCCCAATTCGTCAAAGGAACGAAATATAGTGAATGCCACGCAGTAGAAAAATATCTATCCGCATTCATTACTCTGAAACAATACGGAATGGGCTATTTCGTTGAAAGAAAACCCAATGAAGACGACAGGCGAATGGCTTCCGAAGGTCTACTAGAAATCAAAGAGATCATGTGTTCCGGAAAATACGAGGTGATCGTTTTAGACGAAGCCAATATTGCCGTTTACTACAAGCTCTTTTCTCTGGAGGACCTGCTCGATTTCATCGATGCAAAGCCTGAAAATGTTGAATTGATCATCACGGGCAGGCACGCTGATCCGAAAATCATTGACAGAGCGGACCTGGTTACGGAAATGAAGGAGATAAAACATTATTACCGTAAGGGTGTGGAAGCAAGGGTGGGAATCGAAAAATAGCCGGGCATTTCCTTTGAACAATACAATCTCAATATTGAGCGGGATCAGATCGAGACAGAAACTTCCCAAACGAGGTTTCGTGCCTCTTAACCGCCCGCTTTGCTCAAGGCGCAAAGATCGCCAAGATCTTTCTTTTTCGAATCGGAACGGACGATTCGATAAACCAATCAGCCCTTTGGGTATTTTGGAGTAGGATGAACGATCTCCTGAGGCCAAATACCCATAGGACGGCGGCTATTTTCCTGATCGGTTTTACCCCGATCCGGAAAAAGCCCAAATAAGCCTTCGCGTCCTTAGCGTCTTGGCGTTTCAATTTCCTACGCCGCCTTCTCCAGCTTCACCGCGCACACCTTGAATTCGGGAATCTTGGCAATGGGGTCCATGGCCGGGTTTGTCAGGATATTGGCGTTGCTCTCTAAGAAATGAAAGGCCATAAAAACCAATCCTTTCCCCACCCGATCCGTCACATCCGTTTTCAAGGTCACCGTGCCGCGTCTGGAAGTCACATTAACCTCATCGCCCTCCGCAATCCCCAAATCTTCCGCATCGCCGGGGTTCAACTCCAGAAATCCCTCACGGACCTCCGCATCCAGGGTTGGCGAATTGCGCGTCATGGTTGCCGTGTGGTAATGGGCGTATACCCTTCCCGTGGTCAGCCAGAACGGATATTCATCGTCCACAACCTCAGCCGGAGGTTTATATTCTATGGCATGGAAAAGTCCTTTGCCTCTCGCAAAAACGTCCTTGTGCAAAAATTTTGTCCCCGGATGATTTTTGTCCGGACAGGGCCAGTGCAGTCCGTCCCCTTCCAGTCTATCGTAGCTTATGCCCCCGTAGGACGGAGTAACCGAGGCAATCTCCTGCATAATGGCTTCCGGCGAATCATAGTTCATGGGGTAACCGAAACGGTTCGAGATTTCCTGGATGATTTTCCAGTCGGCCCGGGAATCGCCCACCGGTTCAATGGCCTTGCGCACGCGCAAGACCCGCCTTTCCGTATTGGAAAATGTCCCTTCTTTTTCCGCATAGGAAGCACCCGGCAATACCACATGGGCCAGTTCGGCCGTGGGCGTAAGGAAGATATCCTGAACGATAAGGAGTTCCGCCATTTTTAAGGCCTTTTCCACGTGATGGGTATCCGGATCACTCTGCATGGGGTTTTCCCCCATCACATACAAAGCCTTTACCGATCCGTCGGAAAGACCCGTAAGCATCTCGGGAACCGTCAAACCGACCTTCTCCGAGAGCTTTGCGCCCCAGGCGGATTCAAATTTCTGCTGATTGTCAAACAGGTTCACCGCCTGGTAGCCGGGGTACACATTGGGAAGGGCCCCCATATCACAGGCGCCCTGCACATTGTTCTGCCCGCGAAGGGGGTTGACTCCGGTGGATTCCCTTCCGATATGACCTACAAGCATGGCCAGATTAGCCAGGGATTTCACATTGTCCACACCAGTGGTGTGCTGGGTAATTCCCATGCAGTACACGATGGAACCACGTTCGGCCTTTGCATACGATTCTGCAATGCGAATGATATCTTTCGCGTCGACGCCAGTGATCTCCTGCACCTTTTCCGGTGGATAGTCGGCAACGACCTTCTTCAGTTCCTCAAATCCTTCCGTTCTCTCTTCCACAAAGGCGCTGTTATGGAGACCGCGATCGAGAATCACGTGCATGATTCCGTTCAAAAATGCCACATCCGTACCAAGTTTCTGGCTCACGTAGACATCCGCTATCTGGGCAAGATGGATCTTCCGGGGATCCGCCACAATCAGCGTCGCCCCCTTCTTTTTGGCCCGGAAAATTCGTGAGGCCACCAGCGGATGGGAGGAGGTGGTATTGGACCCGATGACGAAGATACAATCCGCATCCGCGATTTCCTCCATGGAATTCGTCATGGCCCCACTTCCAAAAGCAGCGGCAAGACCTGCCACTGTGGAGGAGTGTCAGAGACGCGCACAGTGATCCACATTATTGGTCCCAACGCCTGCCCTCGCAAATTTCTGCATGAGATAATTTTCTTCGTTGGTCACCTTCGCGGAAGAAAGAAAAGCGATGCTGTCGCTTCCCGCCGACTCCTTGATTTCCCTCAGCTTGGTAGCTGTATAATCCAGCGCCTCGTCCCAGGAAGCCTCCACGAGTCGTCCCTCTTTTCTTATCAGCGGTTTGGTAAGCCGGTTCGGGCTCTGGACAAATTCATGTACGTTCCAACCCTTGATACAAAGTTTCCCCTGGTTGGTGGGACTGGTCTTGCACGGAATGGTATCTATGATCCGACCGTCAAGCACTTCCAGATAAAAACCACAGCCGCACCCACAATAGGTACAAGTGGTCAGAACGGTCCTGTAGTCCATAAAAGCTCCTCTCTTTCTGTTTCACTATGTCTGATAAAGCTCAAAGCTGAAGGCTCAAAGCGCACAGCCCTTCAGCTTAAAACCGTGTTCTTTCTTATTCGGAGGCTCCGCGCAGCACGTTCAGGGGCGATTTCGTATAGCCGTCCTGACCGGGGCGGTACTGAAAATCCTCATCGATGATATCCGCCACCTTTTTATAGAGCGTCCTGAGCGGTATATCAGCGGGGCAAACCTCATTGCACAAGCCGCAGTCGATACATCTTCCCACCATGTGCACGGCGCGGGTTAGATGAAAGACGGGGTTTTCCGGGGGGACATCTCCCTTTCCGACCAGATCCGCCTCATCAAGCGTGCACTCATTGCAAAAGCACATGGGGCACACATCTCTACACCCGTAGCATTTGATGCACCTGGCAAACTCCTTGAACCAGAAATCAAACCGGCCGTCCTGGTTCATGGCATCCACACGTGCAACAGAGTCAAAAACGCGCCCTTCTGTTTTTTCGCCCTCCACAAACTCATCAGGATACGGCTTAAGGCATTCGCAGGCCTCAGCCAGATCCCCGGGACAGGCGACCCCAACGGGAATAACCTTGCCGGGGTTCAATTGATTCCAGCTATATAGCGCCTTCAGTCCTCTGTCATCACAGCCTCGAACGAGCACGCCAAAGGAATCGTCCGGATAGCATCGGGCGATTTTGATCAAATTTTTATTGAGCGAGTACCGGGTGTCCCCGGGACGTTTCCAATCTCCGATCACCAGATGTTCCAGATCGTCGACATCACAAAACAGATGGGGACCCACATGTCCATATTTATTGCTGAGGCCCATGAAACCCTTGATCTTTCCCGATTCCAAGAGTTCCTTCACCTTTTCCCTTACTTTTTCACTCATCGAAATACCCTCACCAAGCCAAAACGGAGAAAAATTGAACGGCCTTTCTTTCCCCTTGAAAAGAAGCGTTCATGCCATAAAACGATCAGGCAGCCAGGAGCTTCTTTTTCTGCTCCGTAATCGGCGATGGCCCCATCTCCCTTAATGCACTGACAAAATCTTTTATCTCGTGGGCAAATTCCGGACCTTCCGCGGAAGATATCCATCTGGAACGGAGACGATCCTCTCCTATGCCGCTGAAATCCAGTAGTTTTCTAAGAAAGCGAACCCGTTTATCCGTAGCGTAATTACCGTACAGGTAATGGCAGTCGCCCAGGTGTCACCCGCCCACGAATACACCGTCTACCCCCTGCTGAAAAGCACGCAGGATATGGTGCGGCGAAACACTGGCGGAACACATGACCCGAACGGTACGGATGTTCGTAGGATATTGCAGTCGACTAACCCCAGCCAGGTCAGCAGCGGCGTACGCTCACCATGTGCAGAGAAAGCAGACGATCTTCGGTTCAAAATCGGCGTTACTCATATCTATTCCCCTTATAGGATCAAGGTTTGTTGACTGTTTCACAGTGCCCTTATCTGGGCCAGGAGCTGCTCCGGCTTGAAACCCTTGAGCATGGCACTCTGGGATGGACAGGTGGAAGCGCAACATCCACATCCCTTGCACAGGATCGTATTGACCTGGCAGATCTTTTTCTCGGGCAGGTAGTCAATGGCGCCATATGGACACATATCCATGCATCCCATGCACCCCACGCAACTCTCGGGATCGATCTCGGCGACAATCGCGCTGGTGACCAGTTTGTCCTTGAACAGGATCGTGGCCACCCTGGATGAGGCCCCAAGCCCCTGAGACCTGGCCTCCTCCACCGTAGCGGGATAACGGGCTGATCCGCAGACAAAAATCCCGTCCGTGGCAAAATCAAGTGGCCGTAATTTAGCATGGGCTTCAAGAAAAAAATTGTTCTGATCCAAGGGAACCCGCAGGAGCTGGGAAAGACCGGGAGCACCTTCCCGGGCAACCAGAGGCGTAGACAGGACTACCAGATCGTAGGGAATCTCAACAGTCTCCCCGGTCAGGGAGCGATAAAACCGAACCTTTCCATCTTCCACGACGGGAGGTTGATCAGGGGTGTACACATCAAACCGGACCCCCTCCCCCCTTGCCTCCCAGAGCATCTCCTCATTTTCCGTCCCATACATCTGCATATCCCTGTATAGGATACGCACATGGCTGTCCGGATTCTGTTCCTTGAGCAACCGGGCGTTCTTCACTGCTGTCTGGCAGCATATTCTCGAACAATATTGCCGTTCAGGAGAACGAGCGCCCACACACTGGATCATCACGACCTCTTTGGCCGCCACCGGTCCCTCTTTCAGCCTTTTCTCCAGTTCCATCTGGGTGATGACCTTTTCACCGTCATATCCGTACAACCCTTTCGGAACGAGTGGAACGGCACCGGTAGCGACAACGATGCAACCCACTCCCTCCTGCACGGTCTCCCCTCCATCGGTGCCTAAGGTGATTTCGTAATTTCCAATATACCCTGCCACATCCTGCACCTTTGCGCCAAGATAAACGGAAATGTTGGCTCTGCTCGTAACCGACCGGATCAGCTCGGAGACGATCTCCGACGCTTCTTCTCCCTGCGGGGCCACCCGGTTGAGTTTTTTCAACAAGCCGCCCAGTTCCGTCTCTTTTTCGACCAGTACCACCTCAAGTCCCATTCCGGCCAGGGTTTCAGCAACCGTCAGACCGGCGACGCCGCCACCGATCACCAGAACCCTCGGGTTGATGGATGCTTCGATGTCGGTCTGCGGTTCCAGAAACGCCGCCTTTGAAACCCCCATCCTCACCAGGTCTTTGGCTTTTGCCGTCGCCGCATCTCTTTCCTGCATATGGACCCAGGAACACTGATCCCGGATATTCACCATTTCAAAGAGATATGGATTTAACCCCGCGGCCGAACAGGAACTCTGGAACAGGGGTTGGTGTGTACGAGGCGAACAGGAGGCCACAATCACCCGGTTAAGATTATGTTTTTTAATCCCATTTTGTATTTCGCCGATCCCGGCTTCTGAACAGGTGTAGAGGTTTTCCTTGGCATACACCACTCCCGGGATACGGGATGCATAATCCGTTACGGATTTACAGTCCAGATGTCCGGCAATATTGGAACCACAGTCACAGATAAAAACCCCGATCCGCAGATCCTCTTTTGGCTGTTCTTTTTCTTTGTCCTTCTTACTCATAGGGTCAGACTCCTTCAGGATGCCTTGCGCATGGTAGAATCCTTGATCAACTGTGCGGCTCTTGCCGCGGCGCCACTGGCCTGTGCGACGGACTCGGGAATATCCATGGGTCCATGGGCGCAACCGCAGGCGAAAATTCCGGGACGCGTTGTATCCAGCGGCTGTGATGTGCCGGTCTCGAAAAAACCGAATCGGTTGATTTCAATGCCTAAGATCTTAGCCAGATCCTCAACGCCCTCATTGGGAGCACAGGCCGTGGCCAGAATAACCATATCAAAATCGACCGATTTAACTCGTCTTTCCTTGGTATCTTCATACGTAATCACGGGGTTGTTATTGGGGCCCTCAGTGATCTCTGCTACACGGCCGCGGATATAGCTTATCCCGGACTGGTTCCCCCCTCTGACCTTATATTCCTCAAACCCCTTACCGACGGCTCGAATATCCATACCGAATATGACCGAAGTGGTTTCCCTCTCATGCTCATTGGCGATGATGGCTTCCTTGATGGAGTGCATGCAGCAAAAACCGGAACAGAACGGGTAGAACCGAAAATCCCTTGAACCAACACACTGGATAAAAGCCAGTCTCTTGGCCACGGAGAATTTTTCGGCTTTCTTTTTCAATGCCTCCAGCGGTTCCACAATGGCCAGGTGTTCGGCATATTTCTCCGCCCATTTCTTTCGATCCGCATCGTCCCCGTATTGGCCATTCTTGAAATCCTCGTAAAATGCAACCGAATCCTGGCTATATTTTTCTTCAAACTTGGCAATCGCTTTCTGGGATTTCTGAGCCTGTTTTTCCAGCCCGTGGATTTCCGCTTCAACCGCCAAATCGGATGGCCGATCCAGATGACCGCCCGTGGGACCGCTGGCACTGAGCAATCTCTCAAATTCAATGGCGGTAATCACATTAGGGATTTCCCGATACTGGTATTCAGGGACGCGCGAGGGATCAAAGACCTTGTATCCACTGGCCACGATAATAGCCCCGGCCTCGATCTCCACGATCCTGTCTTTCTGCTCGAAATTCACCGCGTCGGCCTGGCACACCTTCTGGCAGATACCGCATTTTTTGCCGTTCAGTTGTCTGCAATGGGCCGGGTCGATGGTATGCGTGGATGGGATTCCTTGGGCGAACCAGCTGTAAATAGCCTTCCGATCTCCAAGGCCTTCATTAAACACATCCGGCAGTACGGTGGGGCACTTTTCCTTGCAGGCGCCGCAGCCCGTACATCGGTCTTCTTCCACATACCGGGCCTTCCTTCTTACGGTGACCTTGAAATCACCTGCCTCCCCTTCCACCTTTTCCACTTCAGAGTAGGCCATCAACTCAATATTTGGATGTCGACCGACATCCAGCATCTTCGGCGAAAGGATTCAGATGGCGCAATCATTGGTTGGAAACGTCTTATCCAGCTGCGCCATCTTTCCGCCGATACTGGGCAGCCGTTCCACCAGATGCACCTTCATCCCCATTTCGGCGAGATCCAACGAAGCCTGAATCCCGGCGATGCCTCCACCAATAACGACTATATCTTTCTTCACGGTCTTGCTCCTGTTTACGCCATCTATCTTCCGT
>CAVVFZ010000008.1:0-110657 GCA_963747555.1 uncultured delta proteobacterium | reverse complement strand
AATCGACACCTTGAATTCTTCAAAATCGCGAAGATTATTTCTTAAAATCCCAATAATGATCTCAGGATCGATTTTTTCATAATCGCGTACAATAATATTTCGAAATCTTGCCATCTTCTCGAAGGAGTCCAAAATGGATGCATTTAGAATGTGGTTTTCCACCATTCTTGCACGGAGAAACCATGCCATAAGCGACCCCGGAAAAGCCAGGGACAAAATTGAAAAATTAGCCCACTGACCGCAAGCCTCTTGTCCGTCCTCTCCATTACAATCCTCTCCCTTCAGAGTCTCATCCCTCTTCACCAGTTTTCGTCTTTCGTCGGATTTCCTCCCTTTGCTTTTTAAAAAGCGCCCTGATCTGTGAAACGAATTCCTTGGCTTGTTCTATTGCTTCGTCGCATTGATCAGGGGTAGGCTCATAAAGATCGTCGTAATCAGCGTCCTGACGCAGATCAAAGAGCCTATGGAGCCATTTTGATAATTTTTTATCGAAGATTCCCGATTTTACGAATTCACGGTCAAAATAGGAAATGATCCCACTATGTTTTGACACTTTGACGTTGTTTTGAAAGACAAGGACCTGTATCGCATAAAACATTGCATAATATGCTCTGTTCACAGCGCCACGATAGTGTCCGGCGTTTTGCAATAGCGTTGCTTCCGCAATTGTGTCTTCAGCTTGACGCAGGCGATATCGACATAACTCGCAGGAATCATGATTCTTCATTTTTACGCCGTTACCCCCTCAGTTCTTATTGTATCCAGAAGAGGACTTGATGAAATGGGACCATGGGAGAAATTTTCGTTGGAAATCACAATCGTAGATAGGTGTAGGTCATTTGCAAAGCCAATCTCCCAGGCGATATCGCTGATCTTTATACGGTCGTCGGGTTGCATTGCAGGAAGTATGATACATACATCTAAATCGGACTCGGCAGTCGCTTCATCCCTGACGTAAGATCCGAATGCCACAATTTTCGCGTTTGGATAAAATTTGCGTACGTTATCCGCGAATATTTCTAACACTGCTCTTTGTTTTTTTTGCATTTGAAAGTCCTCAAACACCTACCAAACTGAAGTCTCGAAGATAAACAATTAAACCCCAAGGCATGAAGGACGCGAAGGGTTTTTTCGTGAAATGTGAGAACGTAAAGCTGTTTTATCAATAGCCTACACTGATTAGGAACAGAAGACAAAACGTAAATTATTCTATCGACTTTGATGACACAACTTACTTTCCTCACCCTTTTTTGCTCTCCAGTAATATTTTCTCGGACGGGTTTTTGTCCTGTTCTTTTAACCGGGCTTCTGCTTGATAAGCCACGAAGGTTTGATGCCCAGTGCCAATAAGAAGGCCCTCTGGTCAGAATTAAGCGGTTTGCTCAGACGGCGTTCCTTACCGATTTTTATGACCATAATGCCCATAAATTTTGTGGTCATCATGAAAGAAGTGGGTCGGTCAGTGGGTTTGTGGTCCCATCCCGGGAGCTTTTCTCCCGTCTGTTCCACATGTTGACGCATTGAACGTTCCATGAGCCTCCAGATAAGTAGTGACGTCAGCAGGATAAGGCCAAGAACTTCAATACGTTTTGGTTTTTTGAGGAAAACACTGTTGACAATAACCGGGTCTTTGAGGAATCCGAAATCCTGCTCGATTCCATACTGGTCTTTGTATGCCTTCAAGATCGCTTTGGAATCATACCCCATTTGTTCCCCTCGAGTTTCCATGGGAACATTTGTAAGCAGAACGAAACACCCAGCTTCTTTTCGGAAAGTTGAAACAGCAACCTTATTTTCTGAAATATCGGCTGAAACCAGATACCGCATTTCTTTAACTTCCCGAGAGCCGTCATTTCTGGGACGACCTTTGCCATAAATCGCCTTTTCTTCAACCTGGGTGCTGATTTCATAGTAGGTGCAAGTTTCTTCCGCCAGTCTATTCGCTGCAGCTTCGGCATCTTCCCTGCAAAAATATTCAACTTTCGCGACCTTTTTACACTTTTGAGTTAAGGCCTTCTTTTCTTCAGCCAATTTACGCTCAATACGTTTTTGACGGCGTTTATCGTGAGCGCTTGAGTGAATGACCACCGCTCGATAGCTTTCACCGTAAAGCGTCACTTCCGTTTCATAAGACTTATAATACGCGGCAGGCCGCTTTTCCGTCGGATCTGTTTGGGCAATGACACCAATGTCTTCCCATGCATCCTTCAAAACAGCTTCTTTTATTACCCGATCACATTCCTTAAAAGTAGCCGGAAGTCGGGAAATGAACAAAACATCTTTTCCCATCGTTTTCAGATTCTTTTTTGTTACCGCAGCCGAATCGGCGATATAAATGAATGCTCCAGCACCGAGACCGTGTACGGCCATGTATTTTGAAATTTCCGATAGAACATCATTGTTCACACGCTTATCGGATGCGTTTCCATCTTCTATCTTACCGAAAATCGGTACATTGCGATCTACACATAACATGGAAATCAAGAACTGTTTCAGATCAGGCCGGTGATCCTTGCTGTGACCATAGGTGATCTCAAATGGATCATTTCCATATGGTTCGTAGTCACCATAAACGTTCCTGGAGGTTGTATCAAAGTGCACATACCGGCAATCCACGCCAAATCCTGATACTGCCCGCATGGAGATCGCTTTAAAGACTTTGACCGTGCCAACATCAAAAACCTTTTCAATAAAACGTCCGACATTAACATCATTAAAACTCTTGGCGTCTACTTTTTTGCCCAGCAGCAATTCAGTGTCCTGATCCTCGAAAAAATGCTCCAGTCGATACAAAGGGTTCCTGCCTGATAAGGTATCCAGAACCATTCCCAAAAAATAAATCCCTGGCTGTAAGTCCATCTCGCTTGGAACAAGATGGTTGATCAGTTCCACAAGACCAAGCCTATCTGCGTAAACCTTCACTATGGGGAGATGTTTAACCGTATAGCTTTCGATCCCATCAAAATGTTCCAACTCTCACCTCCTGCAGCACAAAATATAGTCTTTATTCAGTGCATAGCAGAAAGCGAAAGAAATGTCCCGCAAATTCTTATATGATCAGAAAAATTCTTGAAAAAATATCAATTCTCGAGGTTTGCAGGGTGACGAAAGTAAGACAAAAGTTTAACCCAGATCCTTAGTTCTGATTGGACTTATACTCGATCAAGTACCTAATGACCGATATCTTGAATTCTTCAAAATCCCGATAACGATCTCAGGATCGCTTTTTTCATAATCGTGGACAACGATGAACACATATTCTCCTATTTGTTTCCAAAGAGATAGGCGAAGGCGACTTCATCTCTTCCTTGAAGATACCTTTCCACCGCGGCGAAATCTCTTGACCGAATATCAAACCGGTTTATCCGGCTTTTCATATTTTTTGTCCTATTCATTCGTAACTGGCTCTATCCATATCTTCACGCCTTGGGCCGGAATATGGAAAATTGCCCAAGCGCAATACAATGCCCGATGGTTAAGGGACTCTAATTCCCTCTTTCTGGATATGACAAAAAAAAGACGGCGGATCATTTTCGATTTCGTTCAATGAAAAAGGATGAATTTCCAGTCGCAAATCAACTCTTCTCCTGAATTTCGAAATCTTCTTAATATCATGAAACAAAATTCCCTCAAATGCCGGTGAAACCACAGCGATGTCAATATCGCTGCTTTCATTCATTTCTCCTCTTGCCGCAGAGCCAAAAAGATATGCTTCCGAAACATCCATTCCGTTTTGATTCAAAAGGTTGATAAACTCTTTCACTTTCTCAAGGCATCTATTCGCTGACATATCCATTGAAACATGTTCCTTATTTGTTTGAAATTATCCTCTGTAAATTTATGTGTGCACATTTTATAAAATTTGAACTTTTCGTCCGGGTAACGTGTGGAGATATTGAAAGTGTTAACCGAATCCAAAAAATCAAGGGTTTCTTCATTAAGATCAACTTTTGCCAGATCAGCCAGCCTGACAAGGTCATGGATTCTGGGTGGAAAAGTATTGTTGTTATTCACATAGCACGCCTTCAGAGCCTTTTCCAGAACAAGATGTCCCACAAAAAGACACCAGTCATACTTTTGAGCATCAAATAGGGATTCCGCTACTTCAAGATCATGCTTTGCCGAATTGATCCAGTATGCTTTCTGTTTTTTGATGTCCATCAGACTGTACTTCCCTTTCTTTCATTGGTTCATCCCGGATTAGCGTAAAACTACCCCCGTCCCACCAGGGAAGTGGAGAGAATATGCTGCTATCGAGAGGAAGATCATTTCCCTTTTTGCGGGGAGGGATGGGGTGGGGGTGGCATCTATCACAAGAATCCACGAAGAGTTAAAAAGGCTTACCAGCAATCAATTGCTACCGCAAAATTCCATTCGGCCTCGTTTAAAATGATAACATTACGGCGTAATGCCGCCAAGGGGTCTATTCAAGAACCTTTTTTCCTTTATTTTCTAAAGATTTTCCAGGAGAAACAATGATACGCTGTCCCGGATAAATCGGGCTGTTCAAATCAATCCGGTTCCAGATAATGAGTGCTGCAACGGGGACATCAAACCGGGCTGCTATGGACGAAAGACTGTCTCCCTTTTCTACAACATAAATCCGTTCATTCTTTCCTGAAGTCAGATTTTTGAGAAGCTGCGCGTACCTTTCCTGAAAACCCTTTACGCTACCCTTTGGAACCAATATCTCATGGTCCCCCGCTTTCAGATAATATCCCCTGATTTCAGGATTCAGGTCCTTTATTTCCTTAAAGGGACACTTTGCCGCCTGGGCGATAATTCGCAAAGGGATTTCATTTTCCGCCTTAATGTGCACTTTCTCAAAGACAGCGGGTGTATAGTAATCTTCTTTATCCAGGTGAAAACCGAACTTTGCAGGGTTTTGGAGAATCAGCTTTATGGAAAGTATTCGGAAGAGGAATCGCTGGGTTTCGAGGGGAAGGTAAAGATTGTAGTAATCTTTGGTTCCCTGCTCAAGAATCTCCGCCATAAGACCTTTCTCTCCCATGTTGTAGGCAGCGGCCGCCAGAGTCCAGGAACCGAACTCCTCATGCAGATCCTTGAAATATTTGACGGCTGCATCGGTGGAACGAAAGAGATTTCTCCTCTCGTCTTTGTTGCTGTCGATAATTAGACCATACTTTCTGCCCGTTTGTTGCATGAACTGCCAGAAACCCATGGCGCCCTTTTTAGACCCTGCGTGGGGTCTGAGTCCACTTTCGGCCACCGCAACATATTTGAGATCGTCCGGCAGGCCATTTTGTTTCAACATCTTTTCTATATAGGGAAAATACCTTTTTGAACGCTTTATCCACAGAAGTGCCTGAGGTGTGTTCCAGAGAGAAAGTAGAAATTCTTTTTCAAAACGTTCCCTGACCTCAGGATTCTTCCATGGCACCGGTTCCCCACAAAAATCTTTTGGAACGGCGTTCCTGAGAGAAGATATAAGAGATGGATCCGTACCGGCTTCCTTCTTTTCCCCAAAAACCAAGGGACACCAGAGTGTGAATAGAAAAAAGAAGGTCCAGAAAGCCAATCCTATCCTTCTTCCATTGTGCTGTCTCATGTCTTTCATCTTTGTTCCCGAAAATCGATTCTCACTCGTCGTGGGTTTTGACATTTTTCTTCTGATTCCTGGCACAGCTCCGCCCCGTAAATTCCAAGGTTATTCCTGATGAATTTGATTAATTTATTGATACGCCGAAACTTTAATCGATCAAACGGTCCTCATTTTCTAAAAGAGAAGCATCTCCTGTGGATAAATGCTTCGCAAGAGTGCTTCATCTACTCTCTGCTTGCTTCCCAAATCAATACGCGCGGCTTCTCTTCGAGTTTTGGCATGAATTCTTCAAATTCTTTTTTGGTGAGGACCAGCGATCGAATTTTCCGCTTGATATATCGTTCTGTTTTTCTACTCAAGTCGTTCAGGTGGTATTGATCGATATCCCCAACCAACAGAAGATCGACGATGCCGTTATCTTTCCCTTCCGCATAATCATCAATCAGGTAGGCCTTTTCCAAATGTCCCAATCTGGTGACGATGCTTTCCATCACTCGGTCTATTCCCATGGCTTTGCTTACCATGGATTTCAATTCGGGAAATAGGGGATGGGCCTGATTAGCGGTATAAAGGACCTGCCGCCCGTTTTTCGTGCAATTGAGCAATCTGGTTTTTGTTAACTGATTCAGCTCTTCTCTGACGGAGTTGGTTGAAAGGTTGAACTCTTTTGACAGCTCCCGAAGGTAAGAAATGGTCTTCGGATTGAAAAAAAACCTGGTAAGCAGTTTGATTCTGGTTTTGGAGGCGATCAGTCCATCAAAAAGATTGTCCATCGGGTCCCCGTTTTTATGAGTAGGTATCCTACTCATAACACAACATGGAGAAAATGGCAAACGATTTCTTTCGGAAAATCTGTTTTCCCCTTTCTTGGATATAATTCCTGTTTGAAATACAGCGGCCTGAATAGAGCGCGTAGTTAGAGTACTTGTTCGGAGGACAACGGGGAGTAACAACACTGGAACCGGCAAAGCCTGAAACCGTTTGGTTCAGGAAGCCGCATCCTCAGAGGGAATTCCCAGTTTTTCCAGACGGTATCTCAAGGAACGCATACTTATTTCGAGGAGTTCTGTTGCTTTGGATTTGGACCCACCTGCCATTTCAAGTGCTTTAAGGAGATATTCCCTTTCAATTTCAGCCAAAACCGAATCGAGATTTATTCCATCCGGCGATAGGTCCAATCTTCTTTTGTTCTCTTTTGGCCCCCCTCCGGATCTCGCATAGGAGAGGGTGAGGCTTTCGGGAAGGACAATATTGGATGTCTCAAGGGCGACGCTTCTTTCGATTATATTTTCCAGCTCTCGTACATTGCCCGGGAAGGAATAGCCGCTCAGGATATCCATGGCATAGGCGGATATCTTTCTAATATCTTTTCCCATTTCCCTGGAAAATTTTTCCAGGAAATAATCTGCGAGAAGAGGAAGGTCATTCTCCCGTTCCCGCAGAGGGGGAAGGCTTATGGGAATAACATTTAACCTGAAATAGAGATCTTCCCTGAAATTTCCTTTGATTACCTCATCTTCAAGGTTCTTGTTGGTTGCCGAGATGAAACGAACATCCACCTTCTTCATTTCGGTTCCCCCGACAGCGGTAAATGTTCTATCCTGAATCACTCGCAAAAGCTTTACCTGGATAACTGGAGAGAGCTCACCTATTTCATCAAGAAAGACCGTTCCTCCATCGGCTACGTCAAACAACCCTTCCTTATCCGCAATCGCCCCTGTAAAGGCCCCCTTTTTGTACCCGAAAAGCTCGCTTTCGATAAGCGTCTCCGGGATTCCCGCACAGTTTATCACAACGATGGGAAGCTCTCGCCTTGCGCTCTGGAAGTGTATGGCTTTCGCCACCAATTCTTTTCCGGTCCCACTTTGCCCATATATCAGGACATTTGACCTGGAAGATGCAACCCTTTTGATCAGGTCATAAATTCTTTTCATTTGGGGGCTTTCCCCGATGAGAAAACCGAAATGAAGTTCTTTTTCCGATACTGTTTCTTCCCGCCTCGGAGCCGTTACTGACTTCAGGGCTTCCTTCACAACCCGCTTAAGGTCTTTTACTTTGAAGGGCTTCGGGACATAATCAAAAGCCCCCTCTCGCATGGCCTCCACCGCATTCTCCGCGGACGAAAATGCCGAGATCATCACAACAGGAGTATCCGCATTGATTGACTTGACTTTTTTTAGGACTCCGATCCCATCCATGCCATCCATACGAATATCCGTGACAACAAGTTGAACATCCTGATGATCCAGAATATCACAGGCCCTCTCGCCACTTTCCGCAGCAACAACCTGATACCCTTCTTTGGTCAGCATGATCTCAAGGAATTCTCGCATGCTCAATTCATCATCCACAATCAGGATTTTATGCGGGTCTTTTCCAGACAACTTTCCCTCCGACCATGGTCAAGTCCGCAATCCCCTGGAGATTCATTCCTAAAAACGGAGAATTCCGACTTTTCGAAACGATGTTTTTTTCCTCAAAAACATATCTATATTCCGGGTCAATGATGGTCAAGTCGGCGGCTTCTCCTTCCATCAGACGGCCGCCACGGACACCAAGTATCCGGGCACTGTTTGTGGAAAGCTTTGCCACGGCATCGGCCATGCTCAGAATTCCTTCCCTTACAAGTTGAAGAGTGAGCGGAAGGGCTGTCTGGAAACCGATCATTCCAAAGGCCGCCCTATCAAATTCCACATCCTTTTCCAGATGGGAATGTGGAGCATGATCTGTCGCAATGGCGTCAATTACTCCTTCCGCCAGACCCCTTTTTACCGCATCTACATCGTGTGATCTCCTTAGTGGAGGATTCACCTTGGCGAGCGTGTTATATCCTGTAACCGCTTCGTGGGTCAGGCTGAAATAGTGGGGCGCGGTTTCAGACGTTACCGGAATGCCTTCATTCTTTGCCCTTCGTATCAATTCAACGGATACCGCGGTACTCACATGAGCAATATGGACAGGCCTTCCGGTCAGACCTGCAAGAGAAATTTCACGATACACCATGATATCCTCTGCTGAACCTGGTATCCCCGGAAGACCGATCTTAGTGGAAACAGCCCCTTCGTGCATAACCCCGCCTCTGGTAAGGCTTCGATCTTCACAATGCGAGATGGGAATCAAGCCGTGGTAAAAACTATATTCGATCGCCCTTCGCATCAGCTCGCTGTTTACCACGGGAAACCCGTCATCTGAAATCCCGACGGCCCCTGCCTCTCGCAAATCTCCAAAATCAGTAAGACATTCACCTTTCTGACCCATGGTAATGGCGGCAATTGGATAAACTCGCACGGACCCCGCTCGTTCGGCCTGCTTGAGAATGAATTCGGTGACGGAACGACAGTCATTTGGAGGATGGGTATTGGGCATACATGCAACGGCCGTAAATCCCCCGGCGGCAGCAGCCCTGGCGCCTGTTGCGATCGTTTCCTTATATTCTTCACCCGGTTCGCGCAAGTGACTGTGCATATCAATCAGGCCCGGAGAAACAATTTTGCCTGAAGCATCGATTACCTTCAGTTTGCCACCACTTCTAACGGAACCAGGAGGAACAATTTCCAGAATAACACCATTTTTAATTAGAATATCCGATCTTTCTATGGTTAGTTTGACGGGATCGACCAGACTTCCCCCCTCAATGAACGTTACCACTCCTTGCACCTCCAATCAAAAGATACAACACCGCCATTCTTATGGCCACTCCGTTTTCAACCTGGTCGAGAATAACTGAGCAAGGCCCATCGGCCACATCAGAAGTAATCTCAACGCCTCTGTTCATAGGGCCTGGGTGCATAATAATAACATCCTGCCTCGCGCCCCTCATCACCTCTTTATTGAATCCGAAAAAGGATGCATATTCCCTGAGGCTGGGGAAAAGAGTCTTATTTTGTCTTTCCAGTTGAATGCGCAACAAAATAATCACGTCCTTGTCCTTTACGGCTTCCCTCGGGTCATAAACCACCTGCACGCCCATTTTTTCGATCTCCGCCGGAATCATGCTGGGAGGGCCGCATACCGTTACCCGGGCGCCGGTTTTGGTTAGTCCGATAATGTCCGATCTGGCCACCCGGCTGTGAGAGATATCCCCTATGATCGTTACCGCCAATTCCGCGAGCTTTCCTTTCCTTTCTCGTATGGTATACAGATCGAGCAGGGATTGCGTGGGATGTTCATTGATGCCATCTCCTGCATTGATCACACTTACATCAAGGCCCTTTGCCAAAAGATGCGGCGCACCGCTGGAAGAGTGGCGTATAACAATAACATCCGGCCTCATCGCCTGAAGATTTTTTGCCGTATCCAGCAATGTTTCCCCTTTCACCACACTGCTTCCCGCGGCGGAAAGGCTAAACGTGTCCGCACTGAGCCTTTTCGCTGCAATTTCGAAGGACGTTCGCGTTCGCGTACTGGGTTCATAAAAAAAATTCACAACGCTTTTTCCCCGCAAAGTAGGGACCTTCTTAATATCTCTTCTTGATATACCCTTAAATGATTCCGCCGTATCCAGGATAAGGTCGATATCTTGGACGGAAAGGTCCTCCATGCTCAAAAGGTCTTTATGGTCAAATGTTTTCAAAGGTAGCTCTCCCCAAAAAAAAACCCCTTGTCAATTCTTTTGACAAGAGGGTTTCTTTTTGTTGCCTATATGCGCAATCATAAGCTAACCATCAGCTTGATAATTAATAGTTTTTAACCGCCTCTACCATTCTATATTTTTTAAATCATACAGCCTAATGCCTGCCGATGCAAGATAAAAAGTACCACAAGAAGGAGGAGTCTCCTCTATTTTCCTCCGGTTTCTCCAACAACCAACTGTACAATAGAGACCGGCGCTCCATCACCTTTTCGGACGCCTTTCTTGACAATCCTCACATACCCTCCCGGCCTGGAGGTCAAACGACTCCCAATCTGATCGAATAATTTATGTGCGACCTCTTTATCCTGCAAATAAGAAATCGCAAGTCGTCTTGCATGAAGATCTCCCCGCTTTGCAAGGGTAATCATCTTTTCGGCGATCGGTCTCATTACCTTTGCCTTGGCGTCGGTAGTTTCTATCTGCTCATGCTTGAGAAAAGATGTTACCATATTTCTGAGCATCGCCCTTCTGTGGCTTGTATTCCGACTTAACTGTTTTCCTGCCTTTCTGTGCCTCATTTGCCTTACCCTCTTTCCTGACCATCTTTGGAATCAAAATCTTCTTCCTGCTCCGTATTTAGTTCCTCGGCCATTTCTTCATCGTTTTCCTCATCGCCTTCAATCACGTCCTCTTCATCGCCATCCTGGGGAAAATACTCATCGTAGGTTTCATTTTCTTCTTCCCCTTCTTGCATGTCATGCACAACGGGAAACTTATTGAGCTTCATTCCGAGAGAAAGCCCCATTTCCTCAAGAATGGCCTTGATTTCATTCAGCGATTTTCTACCAAAATTCTTGGTTTTAAGCATTTCGCTTTCCGTCTTTTGAACAAGCTCACCAATCAGCGAAATCTTAGCGTTTTGAAGACAGTTGGCCGATCGCACCGACAATTCCAGCTCAGATACAGGCCTGAAAAGATTATCGTTAAGCTTTTCCTTTTCTTCCTCTTCCTCTTCTTCCTCAGGCTCGGGCTCCTCCTCGAAGTTAATAAAAGGATTCATCTGCTCCTTCAATATCTTTGCAGCGAAAGCCAGCGCATCTTCCGGAGTAACGCTCCCGTCGGTCCACACCTCAAGCGTTAACTTATCATAATCAGTAATCTGTCCAACCCTTGCATTGGTAACTCGGTAATTTACCCGTTGGATACAAGAAAATGCCGCATCAATGGCAATCACGCCAATGGCCATATCCGCGGTCTTGTTCCTCTCAGCCGGGCTGTAACCTTTCCCAACCCTCACAACCATCTCTAAATCTAATTTCCCCTCTTCATTCAAGGTTGCGATATGCTGTTCCGGGTTCAGAATTTCCACCGATCCATCGCTCTCGATATCACCCGCTGTAACTTCCCCCTGGCCTTGCTTTTTCAGATGAACAACAGCCTCTTCCGCATCAATAAGTTTAAGTCGCACCTCCTTCAGATTCAGCACGATATCTGTCATATCCTCTAAAACGCCGGGAATGGTGGAGAACTCATGAAGTACTCCATCACATTTCACAGAAACAATTGCCGAACCCTGCAGAGAAGAAAGGAGGATGCGTCGCAGGGAATTGCCTATGGTAATGCCGAATCCCCTCTCAAGAGGTTCACATTCGAATTTCCCGTAAGACCCTGTGTAACTCTTCTGGTCTAACTCAATACGCTTCGGTTTGATCAACTCCCGCCAATTTCTGCTTTTTAGATCTACCAAAAAAAGCTCCCCCTGTTCCATATAGGTTTTCCCATTGACAAATCCTCAGGGCCTACCTGCATACCCTGGCCCAGATAGCCTTATTTGGAATACAATTCAACAATCAGCTGTTCCTGGATTGGCATAGTAAGGGCTTCTCTGTTCGGCAGAGCTTTAAACGTACCCAAAAATTTTTCCTTGTCCACTTCAATCCAATCCGGTATACCTCTTCTGACAACCGTTTCCTTTGCTTCTACAATCTGGGGAATCTTTTCACTCTTTTCTTTCGCCTTAACAACATCCCCAGGCTTGATCTGGAAAGAAGGAATATTCACTTTCTTGTCATTCACCAAAAAATGGTTATGCCGAATTAACTGTCTCGATTGCGTTCGGGATGATGCAAAACCCATCCTGTACACCACGTTATCAAAACGCGATTCCAAAAACAGCAACAAGTTTATGCCTGTAATTCCCTTTTTTCTCTCAGCCCTGTAATAATAACCTCTGAACTGCTTTTCAAGCACTCCATAAATTCTTTTTACTTTTTGCTTTTCCCTGAGCTGGACACCATAATCAGACAGTTTGCCCGCACGCCTTTGACCATGTTGTCCGGGCGCATAAGATCTTCGCTCAAACGCGCATTTATCTCCGTAACAGCGATCCCCTTTCAAAAACAATTTCAGGTTTTCTCGTCTGCACAGCCTGCATGATGAATCAGTATATCTGGCCAAATCAGCCTCTCCTGTCTCTTTAAAATATAGTAATTGCACCCATCAGGAATAAGACTTCCGTCTTACCTCAGATGATCACACTCGTCTCCTTTTCGGAGGCCTGCATCCATTGTGCGGTATAGGCGTAACATCCCTTATAACAGTCACTGTAAACCCATCCACCTGAAGCGATCTCAAAGCGGCTTCTCGTCCCACACCTGGTCCCTTAACACGAACCTCCGCAACCCTCATACCGTGTTCCATAGCCTTTTTCAAGGCGTCCTTCCCTGCAATCTGTCCTGCAAAAGGAGTGCTTTTCCTGGATCCTTTGATGCCGCCCCGCCCTGCGCTTGATTGGGCAATCACATTACCAGACAAATCCGTAATCGTAACAATGGTATTGTTGAAGGTAGACTGAATGTGGATAATACCGGATGGCACATTTTTCTTCTCTTTCCGGGTTTTGCCTTTTCTTTTTGCTGTTTTTGCCATTATCGTTCCTCAGGTTCTATTTTTTTCTCTTTCCCATCACCGCGCGTCGAGGACCTTTTCTTGTCCTCGCATTAGTACTGGTTCTCTGTCCTCTGACAGGGAGCCCCCTCCTGTGCCGGAGCCCGCGATAGACGCCCAGATCCATTAGCCGCTTAATATTCATGGAGACGTCGCGTCTAAGATCCCCTTCAACCTTATGCTTTTCGTCCAAAATCTTTCTAATTGCCGCGATCTGTTCCGCGGCCAGATCATCCGACGACAGATTAAAGTCTATCCCTGCTTCCAGAAGAATCTTTTGTGAAGTGCTTCTCCCTATTCCGTAGATATAAGTAAGAGCAATCTCGATTCTTTTAGCTCTTGGTAAATCAACTCCGGCGATTCTTGCCAATCTCTGACTCCTCTTCTCTTAAAGTTAACAACGCTCTGCGAACCAACGTCCCTGTCTTGCGGTAATTTATGGGTTGATCCAAAAACAACAAGCACTATGCCATTGAAGGATTATCCCTGGCGCTGCTTATGCCGTGGATTTTCACAAATAACCCTTACAATACCATTTCGCCTGATAATTTTGCAGTTCTTACAAATTTTTTTTACTGATGGTCTCACTTTCATGGCTGAAAAGGCCTCCACGCCTTGGACAAATATCCGGTTCCCCGAATACTTCTCCTATTTTTCCCCTCTATAGATTATCCTGCCCTTGCTAACATCATAGGGAGACAGTTCTACAACAACGGTATCTCCGGGAAGAATTCTGATGAAATTTTTTCTCATTTTTCCCGAGATATGCCCCAAAACACGATGACCGTTCTTAAGTTCAACCCTGAACATCGCATTTGGTAAGGTCTCTATGACCACCCCCTGCACTTCAAGGGCTTCTTCTTTGGCCATTGCTTTTTCTCTAGAATCTTTCGGCAACGATAAAGGCGCAACATCAAACGAATCATTTCGGGCGATATTCGTTTCGTTTATCCCCTGCACTATCTACTTTTCCCAAATCCTTTTTTCATAAAACCCTCATAGTGCCTTGTCAACATATGAGATTCGATCTGGTTTGTAGTATCCATTGCGACTCCGACAACAATTAACAGCGCAGTGCCCCCAAAATAGAAAGGGACGTGAAGATTATAGATGAGTATATTGGGCAGAACACACACCGCGGAAACATAAATAGCCCCTGAGAACGTAAGTCTTGTAAGAACCCTGTCAATATATTCCGCCGTATTCCTTCCAGGACGTATTCCCGGAATGAAGCCACCTGACTTTTTCATATTGTCCGCCACATCCACCGGATTGAAATGCACCGCCGTATAAAAGTAGCAGAAAAAGAAAATAAAACCCACATAGATCAGCGTATAAACAATATGCCCCGGCGAAAGCATATTGACCACTTGCTGCAGCCATGGGAATTTGTCCACACTCATAAAATTCGCGATGGTTGCGGGAAACATGATAATGGATGACGCAAAGATCGGAGGAATAACCCCGGCCGTATTCACCTTCAACGGCAGATGGGTACTCTGACCGCCATACATCTTCCTACCGACGACCCTCTTGGCATATTGAACGGGTATCCTTCTCTGTCCCCTTTCAACAAAAACGATCGCTCCAACTACGGCAATCATGACCGCTACCAGAAGAATCATGAAAAAGGGAGTAATTTCGCCTGTGCCCATCAATCGGAAACTGTTGGCCACCGCAACGGGGAATCCCGCCACAATACCCGCATAAATAATCAATGAAATTCCGTTACCAATTCCCCTCTCTGTGATCTGCTCCCCCACCCACATGAGAAAGGCCGTTCCAGCGGTCAAGGTGATCACCGTGAGAAGCCTGAACCCCCAGCCTCCAACAGGTACGATCAGAACCCCGCCGGGGCTTGACATATTCTCGAGGCCCACGGCAATTCCAAAACCCTGCACCATGCTGAGTATCACAGTCCCGTATCGAGTATATTGCGTTATTTTCTTTCTGCCTTGATCCCCTTCCTTTTTTAGCTTTTCCAAGTAGGGTACCACGACCGTCATAAGTTCCAGAATAATCGAAGCGCTGATGTAGGGCATGATGCCGAGCGCCATCACGGACATCTGCTTCAGTGCTCCCCCGGAAAACATGTCGAACAGTCCAAAAAGAGTCCCCTGTTTAGAACTGAAAAAAGCAGAAAGCGCCGCACCATCAATCCCCGGAGTCGGGATATGGCAACCCAGTCGGTAAACCGCAAGCATCAGAAGCGTAAAGAATATCTTCTTTTTCAGCTCAGGAATTTTCGAAATGTTTTGGAATCCACCAATCATAGCCTTTTCTCACAGAACAGTAAACCAATCGGGGAGAACGAAAGATCTCACCGATTGATTGCCTAAACGATTTCTACCTTTCCACCTGCCGCCTCGATCTTCTGCCGCGCAGACCGACTGACCTTATCGACCCTAATTACAACGGGACTCGATATTTCTCCCCCGCCAAGAAGTTTGACTTCACCCGTGCTCTTCTTGATCAATCCTGCCGCGTGAAGCGCTTCCCTGTCAATAACCTTGTTTTCCTCGAAATTCTCCAGGTCGCCCAGGTTCACCAAAAAGTATTCCTTTTTGAACAGATTTGTGAACCCACGTTTTGGCAGTCGCCGGTGAATCGGCATCTGTCCACCCTCAAACCCCGGGCGAACCCCACCCCCGGAACGCGATTTCTGGCCTTTATGCCCACGGCACGCCGTCTTACCGTGACCTGAGCCAGGCCCTCTACCTACTCTTTTTCTCGTTTTTCTGGAACCCTCAGCGGGCGAAAGATCATGAATTCTCATTCTATATCCCCGTATATCAACCGATCTTAACCAGGAAAGAAACCTTGTTAATCATACCTCTTACGGCCGATGTGTTATTAAGTTCGACGACCTTGTGCAGACGCGTCAACCCCAACCCCCGCAACGTGTCCCTAATTTTCTTGTTTCTTCCTATCCCGCTTTTTTCAAGCGTTACTCGTATTTTCTCTGGCATTTCAGCTGTCCTCTATCTTCTACCTGCCCCACACTTCTCTTTGGTTCGGTGCAGCGCCCCAAACGGTCCCAGGCTTTGCCCCAAGGGCCATTAAGCATTCATTTCCTCTAATGGTATTCCTCGACGCGCAGCCATTTCCATTGGACTTCGCAGATCCCGCAAGCCCATAATGGTTGCTCTGACGATATTGTGCGGGTTGTGAGATCCCAGACACTTTGTCAGTATGTTCTGAATGCCAACAGCCTCAAGAACGGCCCTCACTGCCCCGCCCGCAATCAATCCCGTACCAGGCCCAGCGGGCTTTAACAGAACTCGACCGGCTCCCCATTTTCCCACAACCTCATAGGGGACGGTTCCATCCAAAAGCTTTACATGGAACATATCTCTTTTGGCCTTCTCTATCCCTTTACGAATGGCTTCGGGAACCTGGTTCGCCTTTCCAAGCCCACTCCCGAGCATTCCCTTTCCATCGCCGACAACAACAATGGCGCTGAAACTAAAACGTCGACCGCCCTTTACAACCTTTGCAACCCGGTTGATGTGAACAACCTTCTCGATTAATTGGACTTCGTCCTCTCCTTGAAACAATGGAATTCTCCCTATCTATCAAAATGTTGGTATAATCAGCATATTCTTCTTTTAGAGTATCCGCCGAATACAAGCTGAACAAAGACCCAACCCCGCACGGCCCCTGTCAAAATTCGAGCCCTGCCGCCCGTGCCGCCTCGGAGAGCGCTTTCACCCGGCCATGGTACAAAAAGCCATTGCGGTCAAAGACTACTTTTTTGATTCCCTTTTCAAGAGCCCGCTTGGCAATCGCGCCACCCACCAAGGCCGCTCCTTTTATGTTCCCGCCCTGGACCCCGGGTTCCGAATGAAAATCCTTCGATAAGGAAGACGCCTCAACAAGGGTGCCCCCCACTGTATCATCTATGATCTGCGCATACACGTGCTTATTACTTCTGGAGACACAAAGGCGAGGCATTTCCGAGCTTCCCCGTATCTTCTTTCTGACCCTGCTCTGCCTTCTTAACCTTCTCTCTGCCTTACTTACAGAACTCATGCCGACAACCCCTCAACAATCTTCATTTGTGTTTACTTAGCACCCGTTTTTCCCGCCTTTTTCCGGATATGTTCATCCGTATACCTTAGCCCTTTACCCTTATAGGGCTCGGGAGGTCTGAGACCTCGAATTTTAGCGGCAGTCCGGCCAAGAAGCTCTTTGTCAATTCCCAACAAGGTAATTTTGTTCTTATCAATGGCCGCACTTATCCCTACGGGCAGGTCAAAATTGATCGGGTGCGAAAAACCAAGATTAAAAACAATCGATTGATCTTTAACCTCCGCCCTATATCCAACCCCCACGATCTCAAGCACTTTTTCGAACTCTTTGCTTACCCCCGATACCATATTGGAAATCAAGGCGCCATATAAGCCGTGTAGCGATCTACTCTCTCTGGATCCATCGGCGACACTTACCAAAACATTTCCCTCACCCACTTCAATCCCAACCTTTGCGTGGGTAGGTCGACTGATGCTCCCTTTCGGCCCCTTTATAGAAACCGATCCGTCACTGATTTTGACCTCAACACCCTTTGGAATCGGGATAGGCTTCTTGCCTATGCGTGACATTCCTAACCTCCACTATCTTAAATCCAATTATTGGCGAACGGCTACCACACAGAGCAGATGATCTCGCCCCCGATATTTTTCTTTCTGGCCTCCCGGTCGGTCATCAGCCCCTTAGACGTCGATATGATTCCGATTCCGTATCCATTCAAAATCTTAGGAATTTTCTCCGAACCTGCGTAGTTTCTGCAACTGGGTTTGCTGATTCTCTTAATTCCTTCAATAACAGGAACACCATCTTTGTCATATTTCAAAAATATTCGGATAAATTTGTGCTGGCCATCCGAAATCAGTCTGAAATTTCTTATATAGCCCTCCGCTTTCAGCACTTTTGCGATATTCATCTTCAGTTTTGAACTGGGGATATTCACCAACTCCTGCGAAGCCCTCAGGGAATTTCTTATCCTTGTCAGCATGTCCGCTATGGGATCTGTCATAGTCATTATCTGCCTGCCCTCCACATTCTATTTGCAGCAGTCAATCTCAGTATATTCTTGAGTGATGTTTTCAGTTTACCAGCTTGACTTGACCACGCCGGGGATCTCCCCTTTCGACGCGAGGTTTCGAAAACATATCCGGCATAATCCGAATTTTCTCAAATAAGCCCTGCTTCGACCACAGATGGGGCACCTGTTATATTGCCGTGTCGAAAACTTCTGCTCTCTTTTAGCCTTCACTACCAGCGACGTCCTAGCCAAAACAACCTCCATCATTATTACTAAACAAGACTAATTCCGAAATGGCATTCCCAATTCTTTTAACAAGAACAGCCCTTCAGGGTCGGTTCTGGCAGATGTCACGATAGAGATATTCAATCCTTTCATTCTATCTACCTTGTCATAATCAATCTCCGGGAAGACGATAAATTCTTTTACACCGATGCTGCAGTTTCCTCTCCCATCAAAGACCTTATTGGAAAGTCCCCTGAAATCCCGTACCCTGGCCAAGGCAGCATTAAACAGTTTCTCAAGAAAATCGTACATTTTCTGGCGCCTTAGAGTAACCATACATCCAATGGGCATCCCCTGCCTCAACTTAAATCCGGCAATCGATTTTTTTGCCTTGGTGATTACGGCCTTCTGACCGGCAATCATAGTCAGCTCATTCACCGCACCATCAAGGATCTTGATGTTCTGAATAGCTTCCCCCAAGCCCATGTTCAACACAACCTTTTCGATCCTTGGGACGGCCATGATGCTCTTATACTGAAACTTCTCCATCATGGCGGGAATAATCTCAGTTTCATATTTTTCTTTCAGTTGAGACAACGATTCCTCCTTAAAGACAAACAACACATCTCGTCAGGTTGGTAATTGAACGGACTGTGTCCTGAGCGCCGATCCGATAACGCGCTTCGGCTGTTGCAGACATCAACCATCCATTGGTTCTTTGCACTTTTTGCATATGCGGATTTTTGCCCCATCTTCAAGGCGCCGCATCCCCACTCTCGTGGGATCCGCACACTTATTACAAACGATCATCACATTTGAAATATGTATAGGAGCTTCTTTTTCAATGATGCCGCCCTGCGCGTTCTGTGCGCTTGGCTTTGCATGTTTTTTTACGATATTGACTTTCTCGATAATCACACGCTGCTTTTCGCCATCAACTTTCAAAACCGTTCCGATTTTTCCGTTTTCTTTCCCGGCGATAACAACGATTTTATCGTTCTTCCTTATTAGGGGATGTTTCTTCCTCACTTTATTGCTCCCTACTTAGAACATCTCTGTTTCAAAGCACGACCCTTATACTGCTTAGAGCACTTCCGGGGCCAGGGAAATAATCTTCATGAATTTCTTCGCCCGTAGTTCCCTGGCAACAGGACCAAATATCCTTGTCCCGATCGGCTCACTTTGCTGGTTGATCAACACTGCCGAATTGTCGTCAAATTTAATGTGTGACCCGTCAGGCCTTCTGATTTCCTTTGAGGTTCTTACGATCACCGCTTTTGCGACATCGCCCTTTTTCACCTTCGAATTAGGCATGGCCTCCTTCACCGCAACGACAATAATGTCTCCAACTCCGGCGTACCTTCTTTTAGATCCGCCCAGCACCTTAATGCAGGCGACCTGCTTGGCTCCTGAGTTATCCGCCACCCTTAACCTGGTTTCCGTCTGTATCATTTAGTCAACTCCGATGAATAAATCCCCTGGGAGACTATTCTTCAACGTAACTCTTCTCTATAATTTCGACGATCTGCCATCTCTTCCGCTTACTCAAAGGCCTGCTTTCGATAATTCTCACCTTGTCCCCTATCTGGCATGAATTCTGAGGATCATGGGCCATATGTTTCGACCGCTTCCTCACATACTTTCCGTAGGTTGGGTGTTTTGTCAGTCGCTCGACGAGGACGACGATCGTTTTGTCCATGCGATTACTTACCACGGTGCCGACAAGCCTTCTTCTAAGTCCACGTTCTATCATCGCTACCTCATCCTATGGCCTGCCCTCGGGAGTCCCTTTTTCCCTGAGCACGGTCTTTATACGGGCCAAATATTTTTTAGTCTTAGGAATCATTGCCGTATTTCCCAGCTGCCCAGCAGCCTTCTGAAACCTGAGATTAAACAGCTCACGCCCGGATTCCTGCTCTTTCTCCCTCAATTCCTCAACGCTCAAATCCCTTAATTCATTGGCCTTCATAAACTACCTTCTCCTCATTATGAATCGCGTGGCAAAAGGGAGTTTATGCCCTGCGAGACGAAATGCCTCACCGGCAACACTCTCAGCGACACCTTCCAACTCATAGAGTACTCTGCCAGGCTTAATGACCGCCACCCAACTGTCAGGGGAGCCTTTTCCCTTCCCCATCCTCGTCTCCAAAGGCTTTTTGCCGATAGGTTTATCAGGAAACACTCTGATCCAGACCTTGCCACCGCGCTTAACATGCCTTGTTACCGCGATTCTTGCCGCCTCAATCTGCTGTGCAGTCATAAGACCACATTCCTGAGCCTGCAAACCATAGTCCCCGAATTCGAGAGAACCTCCCCTGTAGGCCTTGCCCTTGGTTCTTCCTTTTTGCCTTTTTCTATATTTGACTTTCTTTGGGCTAAGCATAAGACTTACCTGTTCCTTAGTTGTTCTTGTCCGGCAAAATCTCGCCTTTGAATATAATTACCTTCACCCCGATCACCCCATATGTGGTGAACGCTTCAGCAAATCCATAATCAATATCCGCTCGAAGTGTATGAAGGGGAACTCTTCCTTCTCTGTACCATTCCCGTCTTGCCATTTCTGCTCCACCCAATCTACCACTGCAGGATATCTTAATCCCCTGAGCACCGAATCTGAGAGCAGAACTGACGCTTTTTTTCATGGCTCTTCTGAAGGCAACCCGTCTTACCAATTGCATGGCGACGTTTTCCGCAACCAGCTGCGCATCTACTTCCGCCTTCCTCACTTCCTGGATATCTAAAATGACCTCTCTCTTTATGAGCTTTTCAAGATCGGTCTTTAGCTTTTCAATTTCACTTCCTTTTTTCCCAATCACGATCCCGGGCCTCGCCACATACATGCGAATCCGCACCTTGCTTGCCGCCCTTTCAATCTCTATCTTCGATATCCCTGCCTGGGAAACTCTTTTTTTAAGGAACTTCCTGATATTGTAATCTTCCAGAACAAAATCGCTATAATGTTCTCCTGCAAACCATCTGGAATCCCAACTTTTCGTTATTCCCAGCCGAAAACTTATCGGATGAACTTTTTGTCCCAATATACACCTCCAGTGTGATCAGAAAAGCTCCTTTTTTAAGAAACCAATGACAGATCAGCCCTCGTCCACAACCACCGTGATGTGGCTTGTTCTCTTCCTTATTCTCGTAGCACGCCCAAGGGCGCGAGGCATCCATCTTTTAATGGTCGGCCCCTCGTCTGCATATGCTCGGCTTATGTACAGCGAATCAACGTCCATACCGGCGTTTTCCTGAGCATTTGCAACCGCAGAATGGATCACCTTTTTCAGAATTCGCGCGCCTTTCTGTGGGGCAAACGTAAGCATGTTTAAAGCTTCTTCCACCTTTTTTCCCCTGACCTGGTCGATTACAAGCCTGATTTTCTGGGGAGAAATCCTAACGAATCTTGCTATAGCCCTTGTTTCCATTTTTCTCTTCAATACTGTCCATGAATTTGGTTACCAAAAAGAACGTAGGGGGAAAACCGCGCCAAGTCGTGACGACTACACCTATCGTTCTACTTCATTTTGCCCTTCAGTTTGCTCTTCTTATCCCCGGCATGTCCATAAAATGTGCGTGTAGGGGCAAACTCTCCCATTTTATGTCCTACCATGTCCTCTGACACGAAAACGGGAAGAAATTTTTTACCATTATGAACAGCAAAGGTGAGTCCTACAAATTCTGGAAGAATCGTCGACCTCCTTGACCAGGTTTTAATGATTTTCCTGCTCATGGATCCGGTAGCCTGTTCTACCTTTTTCAATAAGTGCCCGTCTACAAAAGGTCCCTTTTTTAACGATCTAGGCAACGCCCTTCCTCCTGTCTATCAATATTTCCTAATTCCACTTATTTGTTTCTTCTCTTTACAATCAGTTTATCACTTGGCTTTTTAACGCGCGTCTTATAGCCCTTCGTAGGAACGCCCCAAGGCGTTACCGGATGGCGACCCCCCGAAGATTTTCCTTCACCGCCGCCATGTGGATGGTCAACCGGGTTCATGGCAACGCCTCTGACATGTGGTCTTTTTCCTCGCCATCTATTTCTGCCCGCCTTGCCGATGGAGATATTTTCATGATCCAGATTCCCGACTTGACCGATGGTGGCCCGACAATCCAGCATAACCATCCGTACCTCGCCGGAAGGCAGCTTAATTTGGGCGTATCGACCCTCTTTCGCCATAAGCTGACAGTAACTGCCTGCGCTTCTTGACAGCTGCCCACCGTGACCCGCGCTCAACTCGATGTTATGAATGTGCGTTCCAAGCGGGATTTCCCTTAAGGCAAGTGCGTTTCCAACCCGAATTTCCGCACCGTTACCCGACATGACCTGGTCGCCGACGAAAAGCTTGTTAGGTGCGATGATATATCTCTTTTCCCCATCAACATAGTTCAAGAGGGCAATATTCGAAGATCGGTTGGGATCATATTCCACCGTGGCCACCTTGGCCGGAATCCCGTCTTTATCTCTCTTAAAATCGATGATGCGATAGGCTCGTTTATGTCCACCACCCCTGTGCCTGGCGGTCAAACGGCCATTTGCGTTCCTGCCGCCCTTTTTTCTCAGGACACTCAGGAGACTTTTTTCCGGCTTATCCGTTGTCAATTCCTCGAAGGTAGAATGAGTTTGAAACCTTCTTCCCGGCGAGGTTGGTTTGTTTGATTTGATGCCCATGGTTGACTCCACATTATGAAAAGAGAAGCAATGATCAGGAAATACGGAACAACGCGATTATATCTTCACTCCGCCGATCACATCCCCTCAAAAAATTCAATGTTTTTTCCTTCTGCAAGGGTCACTACAGCCTTTTTCCAATGAGACTTTCTACCAACGTTCCGACCAACCCTGCGCTTTTTTCCCTTAACGTTCATCGTCCTGACATTGAGAACATCGGTCTTGAAAAGAGTCTCCACAGCGTGGCGAATTTCAATCTTATTGGCCTTTCTATGAACCTTGAACGAGACCTGGTTTGTCTCTGTTTTCTGCAGGTTTGCTTTTTCGGTGATGTGCGGTTCCCTGATAACCTGATAAATGTCCACTATGCAACCAAGGCCTCCTCTAATTTTTCGATGGCAGACTGTTCAAGGAAGAGATGATCATATTTCAAGATATCGTAAACATTCAACCCATTATGCTGCATTACCTTAATGCGGGGAACGTTTCTTGAAGATTTCTCGAGGTTTTCCGATTTCTCTCCCGTGACGATCAAAGCGCCCCTCACATCAAAGCCATTCATGGCTTCAACAAAGGACTTCGTTTTAACCTGTGAAAGCGCGAAACTATCCACCACCGTCAGCCGTTCATTTTGCACTTTGTCCGTAAGAGCCATGCAAAGAGCGGATTTTCTGACTTTCTTATTTACCTTTTGCGCATAGTCACGCTGCGACGGTCCGAAAGCAACTCCGCCTCCTTTTCGAGTAGGAGAAGCCGCATTGCCGGCTCTTGCCCGGCCGGTTCCTTTTTGCCGCCACAATTTACTTGTGGAACCTTTTACTTCAGCGCGGGTTTTCACTTTGGCAGTCCCAGACCTGCGGGCTGCAAGTTGGCTTACGACAACCTGGTGAAGCACATCCGGCTTAATTGCTACCGAAAAGATATCATCCCGCAAAACCAGTTCCGAGATTTTCTCATTTTTTAGATTATAAACATCCGCAACAGCCATGTTTCGCCTCTGTCTTTTAAGGTCTGCGACCTGCTATGAATAATCGACAATTTACTATGTATAACCAGCTACGCCTTACAGATCTCAACCCTATTGTTCGGGGCGCCAGGCACAGGTCCGTTCACAAGAATGACACCCATCTCCGGCCTGACATCCAAGACTCTTAGGTTCTTCACCGTTACACGCTGCTGCCCCATCCTTCCAGGCATTTTTCTACCCTTGACGACTCTTCCCGGGGTTGCACTACAACCTATTGAACCCGGTACCCTATGCGATCGCGACCCGTGTGTTTTTCTTCCACCGGAAAACCCCCAACGCTTCATAACACCGGCAAATCCCCTACCTTTGCTTAGGGCCCTTACATGCACCAGCTCGCCGACTTGAAAGATATCCAGATTCAGTTCCTGTCCCAGTTCATAAGACTCCGGATCATCGACCCTGATCTCCTTCAACTGTTCAAAAGTCTTGTCTCCGGCAACCTTTAAGTGGCCCTTCAAGGGTTTGTTCAGACGGCTTTCCTTTTTGTTGCCATATCCGACCTGAATAGCGGTATATCCTTCTTTATCCAAGGTCTTTTTCTGAATCACCACACAAGGCCCCACTTCCAGAACAGTTACGGGAAAACTCTTCCCCTCTGCGAGAAAAAGCCTTGTCATCCCCAATTTCTTGCCAAACAGCTTATTGACCATATCAATTCAGCTCCAACCTATCTTTCATCCTTGATCGAGTCCAGGAAAACGTTCCATACAACAATCGTTCCCGCAGGATAGGCATCAACACTTTTAAAGCTTGATTTCCACATCCACGCCCGCGGCCAGGTCCAGCTTCATGAGCGAATCCACGGTCTGTTGCGTAGGTTCCAATATATCCAACAGGCGCTTGTGGGTTCTTATCTCAAACTGCTCCCTCGATTTCTTATTTACATGGGGCGATCTCAGGACGCAATATTTGTTTATAACGGTAGGGAGCGGGATCGGTCCGGCAACTCTCGCACCGGTCTCTCTGGCAGTTTCCACGATCTCCATGGCAGACTGATCCAGCAGCTTGTGATCGTACGCCTTGAGGCTGATACGAATCTTCTGGTTTGTCAACATTCCCTTCTCCATTACTCGATAATCTCGCTGATTACGCCGGCGCCCACAGTTCGGCCACCTTCTCGAATCGCGAATCGAAGTTCCTTTTCCATTGCAATCGGCGTGATCAGATTGATCTCCATTGATACGTTGTCCCCGGGCATCACCATCTCAACCCCTTCAGGAAGCGTGGTTACTCCGGTTACGTCCGTCGTACGAAAATAAAACTGCGGCCTGTATCCATTAAAGAAAGGCGTATGACGACCACCTTCCTCCTTTGTCAGAATGTACCCTTCCGCCTTGAACTTCGTATGCGGCTTGATCGATCCAGGTTTGGCAACCACCTGCCCACGCTCCACATCATCCCGCTTGATACCACGGATCAGCACGCCGATGTTGTCCCCTGCCTGCCCTTGATCCAAGATCTTCCGGAACATCTCAACGCCCGTACAAACCGTCTTGATCGTATCCCTGATCCCGACAATCTCAACTTCCTCCCCGACCTTCACCACCCCTCGCTCAACACGACCCGTCACTACCGTACCACGTCCCGATATGCTGAATACATCTTCTATCGGCATTAAAAACGGCTTGTCCGTATCTCGTATCGGCTCTTGGATATAGCTGTCGATGGCATCCATCAACTCGAATATCGGTTTCGCATCCTCTGAATCAGGATCATCACTCTCCAATGCTTTCAGTGCACTGCCCTTGATAATCGGAATATCATCTCCCGGAAATTCATACTTCGACAGCAGTTCCCTCATTTCAAGCTCTACAAGTTCGATCAGTTCTTCATCGTCCACCATGTCGCACTTGTTGAGAAATACCACGATGCTCGGAACACCGACCTGACGCGCAAGAAGAATATGTTCGCGTGTCTGAGGCATGGGACCATCATCCGCACCTACCACCAAAATGGCGCCATCCATCTGAGCAGCTCCCGTGATCATGTTCTTGATGTAATCCGCATGACCGGGGCAGTCCACATGCGCGTAGTGCCTCTTCTCCGTCTCGTATTCCACGTGGGCCGTAGCAATTGTTATCCCTCTCGCCTTTTCCTCAGGCGCCTTGTCTATCTCGTCGAAAGGAATATAATCCGCCATCCCCTTTTTCTGAAGGTGTTTCGTAATCGCGGCCGTCAGCGTCGTTTTGCCATGATCTATATGCCCTATCGTACCCACATTCAAATGCGGCTTGGTCCTCTCAAACTTCTTCTTAGCCATCTTTCAGTCCTCCTGATATTATTAAACGAAAAAAATGGTACCTGGCAGAAATACAAACTGCTTTAGAAGTTTTCCCCGCCTACCATCTATAATGGGCGAATGCCTTATTGGCCTCAGCCATTCTGTGAGTGTCTTCTTTCTTTTTAACGGCCGCGCCCCTCTTATTGGCAGCATCTAATAATTCGGCGGCCAGCTTGGAGGCCATGGTCTTCTCCCCCCGGGCTCTGGCGAAATTTATGATCCATCGCATACTGAGTGCCTGCCGCCTGGCCGGTCTCACTTCCGTGGGAACTTGGTACGTGGATCCGCCGACTCGCCTTGACTTAACCTCAACGGCCGGCCTCACGTTCTCCACCGCCGACTGAAAGATGGCCAATGGGTCCTTATTCCCTTTCTCCGCTATGATATCAAAAGCTCCGTACAGGATTGCCTGAGCCGTACTTTTCTTACCCTGTTTCATCAGGTTGTTTATGAACTTGGCAACCAGCACGCTGTTTTGTTTTGCATCAGGCGTAATCTTTCTTTTCGCCACTACTCTTTTTCTGGGCATATAAACTCTCCAGACAATTTCTATCCCTGCCGATGACGAATCTAACGATTATTCTTTTTCATGCAGGGGTTCAGCTGTTTTATCCGCGTGCGCGAAGTCCCTTCGGCCTCTTTGCACCATATTTTGACCGGCCCTGTCGACGATCGTCCACACCGGTGGTGTCCATCGTGCCCCGGATGATATGATATCGAACACCCGGAAGATCCTTAACACGACCGCCTCTTATCAGAACAACGGAATGCTCCTGCAGGTTGTGTCCCATTCCCGGAATGTAGGACGTCACTTCAATTCCGTTGGTAAGTCTCACTCTGGCCACTTTTCTGAGAGCCGAGTTGGGCTTTTTAGGAGTAGAGGTATAAACTCGAACACACACACCTCTCTTTTGCGGGGCGCCCTGGAGAGCTGGAGTGGTCACCTTTTTCTTCGACTTGCGACGTCCATTTCTAACAAGCTGGTTAATTGTCGCCATAAAATCTCCTCAATATGACAAGCTTCATCTACTTAGTAGATATTGTATTTCAAACTTTTTTCCGGACCCCAACAGGTACCGTATTCACGCTTATCCCCGACCTCACACAAACCGTCCATCGCAAATCCAATGCCCATGCAATTTAAATTTGAGAATCCAAACTTATATTCTCTCACGGACGGTTTGTCAAGCAATTTTAAAACATTTCCAAGATAAAAATTAATTGTTCACAGCAATTTCAATATCACGATATTCTCTTACTCCCGTACCTGCCGGCACGAGACGCCCCATGATTACATTTTCCTTCAGTCCCTTCAGGAAATCGACCTTTCCTGCAATGCTCGCATCCGATAACACTTTCGTCGTCTCCTGAAAAGACGCCGCGGAAATAAAGCTTTCCGTATTCAACGAGGCTTTCGTAATCCCAAGCAGAAGGGGCTGACCACTGGCCGGTTTTCCACCCTTTTCGATAATACCCTGATTCTCTCTTTCAAATTTCCACTTTTCTATATATTCTCCTATGAGAAAAGTTGAATCTCCTGAATCCGTAATACTGACCTGCCTCAGCATCTGCCTGACGATTACTTCGATATGTTTGTCGTTGATCTTCACACCTTGAAGTCGATAAACTTCCTGAACCTCATTCACAAGGTATTTTGCGAGTTCCTTGATTCCTCTGATCTTCAGAATATCGTTAGGATCAGCAGCCCCATCCATCAGAGCCTCACCCGCTCTCACGTAATCCCCTTCCAGAACGCTCACATGTTTTCCCCGCGGAACAAAATAATTTTGGGGTTCCCCAATCTCCGGCGTTATGGTCATCTTCCGTTTTCCCTTGGTGTATTTACCGAAGGTAACGGTTCCGTCAATCTCGCTGATGATGGCGGTATCTTTTGGCTTTCTCACCTCAAAAAGCTCGGCCACCCTCGGCAGACCTCCCGTGATATCCTTAGTTTTGGTTGTTTCCCTCGGAATCTTTCCAAGAAAAGCGCCCGGCCCCAATTCATCGCCTTCGTTCACCATAAGGATGGCCCCTACCGGCAAATTGTACTGAGCTTTTCCAATGCCGCCCCTTCCTGCAGCTTTTCCTTTGCTGTCCACAATCGTTATTCGAGGTCGAACCTCTACGTCGCTCGATTCGATGATCACCCGGCTGATTCTTCCGGTAACCTTGTCACGCTTCTCCTCCATGGTGCGACCTTCGATAATATCCCCGAACTTGACCGTTCCCGGGGCTTCCGTCATGATGGGAATCGTAAATGGGTCCCATTGGGCCAAGATCTGATTCGCCTCCAATTGCTGCCCATCCCTGACCATAACAGTGGCGCCGTAAATAATCGGATAACGCTCAATTTCTCTTCCGCCCTTGCCGATAATGCCAATTTCGCCATTCCTGTTCGTAGCGACCAGATTTCCTTCGTTGTTTTCTACCGTCTTCAAATTTAAGAATTTGGCAACACCCGGATTTCTCGGCTGGATCGTTGACTGTTCCACACGCCGCCCGCCGACGGCGCCGCCGATATGAAAGGTCCGCATCGTCAGCTGGGTACCCGGTTCACCAATAGACTGGGCCGCAATAACTCCCACAGCCTCTCCAAGATTGACCTCATGTCCATGGGCAAGATCGCGACCATAACACTTCCGGCAAACCCCCATTTTGGTTTCGCAGGTAAGGACCGAGCGTATTCTGACTCTCTCAACACCGGCCTGTTCAATTTTGGTCACACACTCTTCGTCAATTCCTTGGTTGGCCTTGACAAGCACCTCTCCGGTAACCGGATCGAGGATATCTTCCAAGGCAACACGGCCCAGAACACGTTCACCCACGCGCTGAAGGATTTCACCGCCTTCGACCAGGGCTTCGGCCCAGATTCCGTCGATGGCTCCGCAATCCTCTTCCGTAATAATGGCTTCCTGTGAAACATCCACGAGTCTTCTCGTAAGATATCCCGAGTTTGCCGTCTTAAGTGCCGTATCCGCAAGCCCTTTCCTGGCGCCGTGCGTGGAAATAAAATACTGGAGAACGGTCAACCCCTCCCGGAAATTAGAGGTAATAGGCGTTTCAATAATCTCTCCGGAAGGTTTAGCCATAAGGCCTCTCATTCCGGCTAACTGCCTCATCTGGTCCTTGCTCCCCCTTGCACCGGAGTCGGCCATCATGAAAACAGAGTTGAAACTACTGGTTTCCTCAGTCTCCCTGCCTGGTCCTTTTATCGCGCCCAGACCCATTTCCCGCATCATTTCTCCGGCCACATCATCGGTTGATTTGGTCCAGATGTCGACAACCTTATTATATTTTTCACCGCTCGTGATCACGCCGCTCTGATACTGGTCTTCGATCTTTCTGACCTCGTTTTCCGCCCCCTTGATGATCGCTTCCTTGTTCGAAGGAATAATCATATCTTTGATGGAAATCGAAATCCCCGATACGGTAGCATATTTGTATCCAAGATCTTTTAACCGGTCCGCCAGAATGACCGTCGATTTAATGCCGATTTTTCGATGGGATTCATTGATGAGAAAGCGCAATTCCTTCTTTGTCATGACCTTATTGATCAGTTCAAAAGACAGGGATTTATCCGGGATAATTTCATACAGAATAATTCTGCCGGGAGTGGTGTCATAAATCTTCCCATCCATTCTGACTTTGATGGACGCATGCAGATCCACCTCTCCTGCATCATAGGCCATTCTCACTTCAAGCGGACTGGCAAATCTCTTTCCGGCGCCTTTTGAAAAGGGTTTCTCGCGTGTCATATAATAGATGCCGAGAACAATATCCTGACTCGGCACAATGATCGGATCTCCGTTGGCCGGCGAAAGAATGTTGTTTGTAGACATCATCAAAACCCTGGCCTCTATCTGTGCCTCAATGGACAGGGGAATATGCACCGCCATCTGGTCGCCGTCAAAGTCCGCATTAAACGCCGTGCAAACCAGGGGATGAAGCTGAATCGCTTTTCCCTCGATCAGCGTCGGTTCAAAGGCCTGAATTCCAAGCCTGTGAAGCGTAGGCGCCCTGTTAAGCAGGATACAGCATTCCCGAACGACCTCGTCAAGGACATCCCAGACTTCCGGAGACTCCCTTTCCACCATCTTTTTCGCACTCTTAATGGTGGTAACAAAACCCTTTTCATCCAGTTTGTTATAGATAAAAGGCTTAAACAGCTCCAAAGCCATTTTCTTCGGCAAGCCGCATTGATGAAGGCGCAGATCCGGCCCGACGACGATAACGGAACGGCCTGAATAGTCCACCCGCTTTCCAAGGAGATTCTGCCGGAACCGTCCCTGTTTTCCTTTGAGCATGTCGCTGAGCGATTTGAAGGGTCTCTTGTTGGCGCCGGTAACGACTTTCCCCCTTCTCCCATTGTCAAAAAGTACATCCACGGATTCCTGGAGCATTCTTTTTTCATTTCGAACGATGATATCCGGAGCGTTCAGCTCCAAAAGCCGTTTCAAGCGGTTATTCCGGTTAATCACGCGACGATAAAGATCGTTCAAATCAGATGTGGCAAAGCGCCCCCCGTCAAGAGGGACAAGTGGCCTCAAGTCGGGCGGCAATACGGGAATAACATTCAGGATGGTCCATTCCGGCTTGTTTTTGGACTCCTTGAAGGCATCAATAATTTTCAACCGTTTGGTGAGCTTTTTCCGTTTGGCTTCGGACTTGCTGCCACTCATTTCCATTCTCAGTTCATCGGACAAACGCTCCAGGTCCAGATCGGCTAACATCTTCTGAATCGCTTCAGCCCCTATGCCGGCGTCAAATCGATGCCCGAAATCTTCCCTTGCCTGCAGAAGTTGTTCGTCGGTCATGACGGCGCCTTTTTGAAGGGGTGTATCCTTTGGATCAATAATGATATGCGCTTCGAAATACAGGACCCTTTCCAAGTCCTTCAGTGTCAGGTCAAGGAGGTTCCCCACTTTTGAGGGAAGCGCCTTCAAGAACCAGACGTGGGCCACGGGTGCAGCCAATGTGATATGCCCCATCCGTTCGCGACGGACCTTGCTCTGAATCACTTCCACACCGCATTTTTCACAAACGATGCCCCGGTGTTTCATTCGCTTGTATTTGCCGCAATTACATTCATAGTCCTTTATGGGGCCGAAAATTCTTGAGCAGAAAAGTCCGTCCCGTTCCGGTTTGAAAGTCCTGTAATTGATTGTCTCCGGCTTCTTGACCTCACCATGAGACCATTCCAGTATCTTTTCCGGTGACGCAAGAGAAATCCGTACGGCGTTATAGCTGGACGGATCTTTCGGTTTTGCAAAAAAACTATATAATTCTTCCATTGCCTTCTCCTTTTCCAGACTGAAAGACTATATCTGACCGTCCTCAAAGAGTTCGATTTCCAGACCAAGGCTCTGGAGTTCTTTCATCAACACCTTGAACGACTCAGGGATTCCGGCTTCAAGAGCATTGTTGCCCTTTACAATTCTCTCATACATCCTTGTCCTGCCGGCTACATCATCAGATTTGACAGTGAGAAATTCCTGCAGAGTGTGGGCGGCGCCGTAAGCCTCCATGGCCCACACCTCCATTTCGCCGAGTCTCTGTCCGCCAAATTGGGCTTTCCCGCCCAAGGGTTGCTGCGTAACGAGAGAATAAGGTCCGATGGAGCGCGCGTGAAGCTTGTCATCCACCAAATGGTGAAGTTTCAGAACATACATAACCCCCACCGTAACATCCTGATCAAACTTCTCTCCGGTTCGCCCATCATACAAGGTAGCCTGCCCGGTTACCGGCAAACCGGCTTCCTCAAACCATGCTTTGAGCTCTTCCTCATCAGCCCCATCAAAAACGGGGGTAGCTACGGGAAGCCCGTCCGCCATCTGTCTGGCACTCTTCAAAATTTCCTCTTCCGTTGCGTCAGCAAAGAACTCATCGTATTCTTTTTTGTTGAAGAGGGCTTTAAATCGGTTTCGCAATTCCTCAACGTTGGTAAAACTGTCGACCATCTTGCCAACCTGCCGACCCAATTCATAGGACGCCCATCCAAGATGGGTTTCCAGGACCTGCCCCACGTTCATCCTTGACGGCACACCCAGGGGGTTCAAAACAATATCTACAGGTCGTCCATCAGCAAAGTAAGGCATATCCTCAATCGGCAGTATTCGAGAAAGCACCCCTTTGTTACCATGGCGACCAGCCATCTTGTCGCCCACGGAGAGTTTTCGCTTTACCGCCACATACACTTTCACCATTTTGATGACGCCAGGGGCCAACTCATCCCCGAGGTCAAAATTAGCCACCCGTTCTTTATATTGTTTTTCTATATTCGCTATTCTGGTAGAACATTTTGTGATAATGGACTCTACACGCTCAATAACATCCATGGATATCCTGAGATCAGCCACCGCCCAAATATCAAAGGGAAAAGTTTCGATATGTTCCTTTTTGATCGGCTTGTTCGCACGCAGCAGGACTTCATTGGTTTCCTTGCTGTAAAGATCGGACTTGAGTTTCTGCCCGTCCAAAAGAACGATCAGCATTTCCCTGGCGCTTTCAACAATAACGTCTTTCTCATCCTGAAGGTCTTTCTGGAGTCTTGCTATTTCATCGGCCTCAATGGCCAGCGTCCGCTCATCCTTCTCCACGCCCGCCCTTGAAAAAACTTTGGCATCAATCACTATTCCCGACACCCCGGGCGGGACCCTCATGGATGTGTCCTTTACATCCCCTGCCCTGTCGCCGAATATAGCCCTCAGAAGCTTTTCTTCGGGAGAAAGCTGTGTTTCTCCCTTCGGGGTAATCTTGCCGACAAGAATTTCACCTGGTTTGATTTCCGCACCTACTTTGATGATTCCGCTTTCATCCAGGTTTTTTAGCGCTTCCTCTCCAACATTAGGGATATCTCTCGTAATCTCTTCTTTCCCGAGTTTGGTATCCCTTGATACCACGTCAAACTCCTCGATATGTATCGATGTGTAGACGTCTTCTTTTACAACCCTTTCACTTATGAGAATGGAATCTTCAAAATTATATCCACCCCAAGACATGAAGGCGACCATGACATTACGGCCCAGCGCCAATTCTCCCTGTTCCGTAGAAGGCCCGTCTGCTATCACCTGTCCTTTTTTAACGTGCTCGCCTTTTTGCACGATCGGCTTCTGATTGTAGCAGCTGTTTTGGTTGGATCGCATAAATTTGATCAGTTTGTAGATCTCCACCTCGGGTTCGTCCATTTCCGAACGGATAATAGACCGGACAACAATTCGTGAGGCATCCACATGTTCAACAATCCCGTCTCGTTTTGCAATGACCGAGTTGCCTGAATCCCTGGCGACAATCCTCTCAACACCGGTCCCCACCAGCGGAGCCTTTGCCTTCAACAGAGGGACCGCCTGCCTCTGCATGTTGGAACCCATGAGCGCCCTGTTGGCATCGTCATGTTCCAGAAAGGGAATCAGAGAAGCCGAAATGCTCACGAGCTGATCCGGGGAAACATCCATATATTTCACTTCCGTTACCGGAACTTTCAGAGCATCGCCGCTAATACGCACCGCCGCCTCTTCCCGGACAAAATACCCATTTTCATCGAGAGGAGCATTCGCCTGCGCGATAGGATAGTCTTTTTCCTCCAGGGCAGACAGATATTCAATATCGGTGCTTACCCTGCTGTCCTGCACTTTCCTGTATGGGGTCTCAATAAATCCGAACTCATTGACCCTTGCATAGGTGCTCAGAGACATGATCAACCCGATGTTCGGACCTTCCGGCGTTTCAATCGGACAAATTCTTCCATAATGGGTAGGATGAACGTCCCGAACTTCGAATCCGGCCCTTTCTCTTGTAAGCCCCCCGGGACCCAAGGCACTCAGCCTTCTTTTATGGGTCACCTCAGAAAGAGGGTTCGTCTGATCCATGAACTGAGAAAGCTGGCTTGTCCCGAAAAATTCCTTAACCACCGCGGACACCGGCTTGGAATTGATCAGATCGTGCGGCATCAGCGTCTCGACCTCTTGCAGGCTCATTCTTTCCTTGATGGCGCGTTCCATTCTCACGAGCCCTATTCGATACTGGTTTTCCAGCAATTCTCCAACCGCCCTAACCCTTCTGTTGCCCAAATTATCAATATCGTCTACAACGGCCTCAACGCTCTTTAACTTAATCAGTTCCTTAACCGTAGCAAGGATATCCTCTTTCCTAAGCGTTCGCAGAGTCAGGGGGGCATCAAGATCCAAGCGATAATTCAATTTAAGCCGGCCGACCATAGAGAGGTCATAGGTATCTATGTTGAAAAACAAATTATCAAAAAAACGTTCCGCCACTTCCGGAGTCGGGGGGCTGCTGGGGCGCATCTTCCTGTAGATATCGAGGATGGCATCTTCACAGTTCTCAATCTTATCCACAAGCAGCGTATCACGGATGGAGGAACTGATCCCATGACCCGTCAGGATAAGACATTCCAGCGCATTGATGTCTCTTTCTTTCACGGATTCCAGTTGCCCCTCGGTGATCGCCTCATTTGAGGCGCAGATAATTTCTCCCGTTTCAGGATCCACCAGATCATCCGCAAGCACCCGGTTCACAACCTCGGAGGGTTCAATAGGAATCCGTATTCGTTTGGGATCCAGACAGAAAATCTCTACGAATCCTTTTTCCTTTAAGGTCTCCTGAAGTTCGCCGGTCAGGGTCTCCCCCTTTCCGGCAAGCTTTTCACCCGTATCAGGGTCTAGAATATCTTCGACAAGCTGCAGTTCTTCCTCTTTCAAGAAATCCAGAGACAGTCGTCGTTTCAGCGGTATCGTAGCTTGAAAACCTTCGATGCCCTGCAAAGTCTTCAATAGTCGCTTGGAAAATTTCAATCCCGTTTTCGCAAGAACCTCTCCGGTTGTCGGATCAACGATTTCCTTCGAAACTTTCTCCTGCCTGAGATCTTCAATCTTGGGCTCACGCCACCAACCCAGATTATCGCGTCCGATCATTTCCGTGCCATAAAAATGCTGGAGGGTATCGCGGGTAGAATAACCGAGCGCCTTTAAAAGGATGGTAACGGGGAATTTTCGGCGTCTGTCAATGCGTACAAACAGAATATCTTTTGGATCAAACTCAAAATCCAGCCAAGACCCTCTTAGAGGAATGATCCTCGCGGAATACAAAAGTTTCCCACTGGAATGGGTCTTTCCCTTTGTCATGATCAAAAAACGCCCCGGGAGATCGGTGCAACTGGCTTACAACGGCACGTTCCGTACCATTAATAATAAAGGTGCCTCTTTCCGTCATCATGGGCAGTGTCCCGAAATAAATCTCCTGCTCTTTGATATCCCTGATGCTCTTGGTGTCATTCAGCGAATCGGTATCAAAGACAACCAGTCGTACGGTCAGTCGCAAAGACGCCTCGTATATCATCCCTTTGCTGAGGCAATCTTCCACGCTATATTTAATATCTTGAAACGCGTATTTCACAAACTCCAGAGAGGACGTACGAGCAAAATCATGTATGGGGAAAACGCTGTTAAAGGCCCCCTGCAACCCCTCATCTTTTCGTTCATCGGGCGGGACATCTTTCTGCAGAAACCGATCGTAGGATACTTTTTGAATATCGATAAGATTCGGAGTCTCAACAATCTTGTCAATTTTCCCAAAACTTTTTCTGATACGTCTTTTGACACCATCAGTTCTTGACATGGTATCTCCTGTATTTGTGTATAAACAGCAGCCAACGGGCACGAACTCAAAAAATCGACCTATCCGTTGATAATTCTTCCATTACGCAAACAGCTTCCTCCATTTCAAGGATGATCCTGCCCTTGTCCTGGAAGAAGCCATTACGATAAACGACAAAGGTGCCCTTCAAAAACTCACTTAATCTCTACCGCAGCCCCGACCTCTTCGAGTTGCGTTTTGATGCCTTCCGCCTCATCCTTGGGGATACCTTCCTTGACAGGACTTGGAACACCGTCAACCACTGCTTTTGCTTCTTTCAAACCGAGTCCCGTGATCGCACGAACCACCTTGATCACCTGAATCTTCTTGTCGCCGACACTCGTCAAAATCACATCAAACTCAGTCTGTTCAACGGCTTCTTCCTGGCCCTGGGCGCCGGGTGCGACCGCGGCGACCGCAACGGGCGCAGCGGCACTGACGCCAAATTTTTCTTCCAATTCCTTCACAAACTCCGACAGTTCCAATACGGTCATATTGGATATGAATTCAACCACGTCTTCTTTGCTTACGTTTGCTCCCATTTTACCTTTTCATCCTCCGAATTCTTGCTTGCAGCTAATTGGCTTTCTGTTCTTCAATGGCTTTCAGTACATTAAGCAGGCTCACAGTTACACCGTTCAAGACCCTTACAAAAGCGGTTGGCACAGCCTGCATAACCGACAATGTCTGGGCAAGCAGAACCTCTCTTCCCGGCAAAACAGCCAACTTTTTGACGCCCTCGAGATCGATTTCCCTACCGGAAATCTGTCCCCGTCTTATCTCGATCTGTTTAAACTCTTTTGCATAATCCACGAGCACTTTTGAAGGGCCCACGACGTCTTCATACATCAACGTAATCGCGGAAGGGCCTTTCATATAGTCTTTTACGACTTCCGTGTCCGTGTCTTTACTGGCCAGTTTAAGAAGTCTGTTTTTTACGACCTGAAATTCTGCTTCAACCTTACCGAGTTCCCTCCTCAACCTGTTGGTTGCTTCCACGTCGAGACCTTGGTATCCGACCAGCAAAGTTCCCTGTACTTTTTTGAGCCGTTCGTGAAGATCGGCAACAAATTTTTCCTTATTTTCCCTATCCATATTCACCTCCTCTCTATCCGACAAATTACTCGTCGCAGACAAAAGGAGCAGCCTGAAAGCCTAAAAGCTACAGTTATAAAATTCGCTATAAACCCGCACAGCCATAATCCACATCTTACGTTGATGGCGCAATGCACATCTGAACCACCTGGGAAATGAGCTGTCTATTTATATCCATAGTCTCGGCAGGCATACCATTAAGCCCATACAACGGGCGCCTACTGTCTTTGACAAATACCTGAAGAATTACGTTCACAAGCATCAAAACCCCGCAGAACATCGCACCGCCCCGGGAGGCAGGCTAACAGGTCGCTGCAGGGTACTTCAATAAATCCCGAAGCGGAAGGAATCTCCGCCTCGAGGATTTTTTCAATAAGCTATTTGCTTAACAGATCCTTTACATAGGAAGCATCAACCTTTAGCCCCGGACCCATGGTTGATGAAACCGCAATGCCTTTGAGATAGGTCCCCTTGCTCGAAGGGGGTTTGAGTCTCAAAATCGTCTCGAAGAAGGCAGCCATATTTTCAAGTAGTTTTGGAACACCGAAGGAAACTTTCCCCATGGAGGCATGAACGATTCCGGTTTTCTCCACCTTGAAATCAATCTTTCCTCCCTTGATATCCTTCACGGCTCTGGCCACATCAAAAGTAACCGTGCCCAGCTTTGCGTTGGGCATCATCCCCCTTGGCCCAAGAATCCTTCCCAGCTTCCCAACCGTGCCCATCATATCCGGCGTTGCAACGGCTTTGTCGAATTCCAGCCAGCCTCCCTGAATTTTCTCTGCCAGTTCATCGGAACCCGCATCATCAGCGCCAGCATCGAGGGCTTCTTTTTCTTTTTCCCCTTTGGCAAAAACGACCACACGAACCGTTTTCCCTGAACCGTTCGGGAGTGCCACTGTTCCCCGAACCATTTGATCGGCATGTCGAGGATCCACACCCAACCGAACAGCCAGATCTACACTCTCGTTAAACTTGGCATATGCACTGTCAATGGCCAGCTGAACCGCATCCTCAAAATTGTACTTGTTCAACCTGTCCACCTTTTGAGCGCTTTGTATGTATTTTTTACCTTTCTTAGGCATTTTTCTTTCCCTTCTCAGACTAAGATTCTGTAATCGTAATCCCCATACTCCTTGCGGTGCCTTCAATAATCCTGCTCGCTCCGATCAAGTCGATTGCATTCAAATCTTCAAGCTTGGTCTTTGCGATTTCCTCGACCTGCTTCCGGGTCACACTTCCCACCTTATTCCTGTTTGGTTCAGCAGAACCCTTCGCGATCTTGGCATGCTGCTTCAAAAGCACGGAGGCAGGTGGTGTTTTCGTGATAAATGAGAACGACCTATCCGCATATATGGTTATAATTACGGGAATAACCGTTCCAGCCTGATCTTGAGTTCTGGCATTAAACGTCTTACAGAACTCCGCAATATTGACTCCGTGCTGTCCAAGGGCCGGCCCGATGGGCGGAGAAGGATTTGCCTGCGCCCCCTTAACCTGCAGCTTGACAGAACCAATTACTTTTTTTGCCATGATAAAACCTCTTTCAAATCTTCCAAATCATCATTTTCAATAGTATCGATCCGAAAAATATCCGGAAACAAAAGGGAAACCAGCCTGCTATATCGTTGTTACCTGAATAAAATCTAGTTCTACAGGAGTAGGACGTCCAAATATGGGAATTAGCACCTTTACTTTTTCCTTATCAGGTTTTACTTCCTCCACAATCCCCTGAAAATTAGTAAACGGCCCGTCGACAACCTTGACCTCGTCTCCCTCTTCAAAGCTGTATTTCGGCTTAGGCCTGCTGACTCCCTCTTCCATCTGATGGATGATCCGTTCGGATTCCTCATCTGAAATGGGAGTAGGTTTTACATCACCGCCTACGAATCCCGTTATCTTTGCGGTATTCTTGACCGTATGCCATGTCTCATCATTCAGGTCCATTTGGACAAGAATATAACCCGGATAAAATTTGCGCGAAGACATCTTTTTCTGGCCATTTTTCAGCTCGACAACCTTCTCTGTCGGAACGAGGATCTTCCCAAAGTACTCATCCTGTCCGAAAGCTTCTATTCGCTGCTCCAGATTCGTCTTGGCCTTCTCTTCGAAACCGGAATACGTATGAACAATGTACCATCTAAGTTGCACGGTTGCACCTGACTAAAAAACGATTGAGATTTGACGGTTTGAAAAGATTTATAGGCTTTTAGGAACCTGCCCGCGGCGAGAACAAAGGCCCAGCGCTTTCGTCTATTTAAATGATGTTTTTGATAATTTTTATAAGCCCAAAGTCAACCAAGCCGAGAAATATAGCAATCAAAATGGTAAGGACAATCACAACTGCGGTTGAAGCCAGCAGTTCTTTACGGGTTGGCCATTTTACCTTTTTCAACTCAGTTTTAGCGTCCCTTAAAAACTGCCCCGTCCTGCTGAACATCCTGGAAAAAGCACTTTCACCTTTTTCTTTTTTCGCCTGGACAGCTTTTTTTTGAATGATCGGGGCAGCCTTTGCCAAGCCCCCTCCATTATCCGAGTTTTCCGCTGTGGCAGTCTCCGCGCTCAGAGGAGAATCTACTGCATTCTTTCTCTGCCTTGAGCGCCCTCTGCTTTTTACTTTCTGGGTTGGCTTTTTCATCTCATATCTATCTGGTTTCTCAGATTTCCTGTTTCGCGTGCAAAAAACTCAATGGATTTAAGAACGACCATTCCTGATTCTGCTCAGCAGTAAACTCAAACTTCCACCCAATAAATGGCAGGCCAGGAGGGATTCGAACCCCCAACACCCGGATTTGGAGACCGGTGCTCTAGCCGTTAGAGCTACTGGCCTGCAAGGGGAAGATTTATTTTGTTTCCTTATGGAATGTATGGGTCCTGCAAAACGGACAATATTTTTTAAACCCCAATTTGTCCGGGGTCTTTCTCTTATTTTTAGTGGTCGTATAGTTTCTGTTCTTGCACTGCTCGCAGGCCAATGTAACAATATCACGCATCTCTTACCGGCCTCCCTTTACTCGATAATCTCGCTGATTACGCCGGCGCCCACAGTTCGGCCACCTTCTCGAATCGCGAATCGAAGTTCCTTTTCCATTGCAATCGGCGTGATCAGATTGATCTCCATTGATACGTTGTCCCCGGGCATCACCATCTCAACCCCTTCAGGAAGCGTGGTTACTCCGGTTACATCCGTCGTCCGAAAATAAAACTGCGGCCTGTATCCATTAAAGAAAGGCGTATGACGACCACCTTCCTCCTTTGTCAGAATGTACCCTTCCGCCTTGAACTTCGTATGCGGCTTGATCGATCCAGGTTTGGCAACCACCTGGCCACGCTCCACATCATCCCGCTTGATACCACGGATCAGCACGCCGATGTTGTCCCCTGCCTGCCCTTGATCCAAGATCTTCCGGAACATCTCAACGCCCGTACAAACCGTCTTGATCGTATCCCTGATCCCGACAATCTCAACTTCCTCCCCGACCTTCACCACCCCTCGCTCAACACGACCCGTCACTACCGTACCACGTCCCGATATGCTGAATACATCTTCTATCGGCATTAAAAACGGCTTGTCCGTATCTCGTATCGGCTCTTGGATATAGCTGTCGATGGCATCCATCAACTCGAATATCGGTTTCGCATCCTCTGAATCAGGATCATCACTCTCCAACGCTTTCAGTGCACTGCCCTTGATAATCGGAATATCATCTCCCGGAAATTCATACTTCGACAGCAGTTCCCTCATTTCAAGCTCTACAAGTTCGATCAGTTCTTCATCGTCCACCATGTCGCACTTGTTGAGAAATACCACGATGCTCGGAACACCGACCTGACGCGCAAGAAGAATATGTTCGCGTGTCTGAGGCATGGGACCATCATCCGCACCTACCACCAAAATGGCGCCATCCATCTGGGCAGCTCCCGTGATCATGTTCTTGATGTAATCCGCATGACCGGGGCAGTCCACATGCGCGTAGTGCCTCTTCTCCGTCTCGTATTCCACGTGGGCCGTAGCAATTGTTATCCCTCTCGCCTTTTCCTCAGGCGCCTTGTCTATCTCGTCGAAAGGAATATAATCCGCCATCCCCTTTTTCTGAAGGTGTTTCGTAATCGCGGCCGTCAGCGTCGTTTTGCCATGATCTATATGCCCTATCGTACCCACATTCAAATGCGGCTTGGTCCTCTCAAACTTCTTCTTAGCCATCTTTCAGTCCTCCTCAATTCAGGTTGCACGCAAGGGTAAAATTGGATTACAGGGTGACGACACGCCTCAGTAACACCATTAACCGCCGCTTACTTCCTAATGTGGAGCCCACGACCGGGATTGAACCGGTGAACCTCATCCTTACCAAGGATGCGCTCTACCTACTGAGCTACGTGGGCAATAAAAAGGAAAAGTGAGTTGTGGAGCGGGAAACGGGATTCGAACCCGCGACCCTCAGCTTGGAAGGCTGACGCTCTAGCCAACTGAGCTATTCCCGCCCATTTACAGAAAAACTGATGTTTCAAGACCTGAAAATCCTACTGAAGCAGGAACGTAAAAGGATCGTGAAACTTAAAAAAAAAGAATTTAAAATATTTTGCTGGTGGAGAGGGGAGGATTTGAACCTCCGAAGGCTTAGCCGGCAGATTTACAGTCTGCTCCCATTGACCACTCGGGAACCTCTCCAGAATATCAAGAAACTATTGAATACCCCACTGGAGCCAGCGAAGGGAATCGAACCCCCGACCCACTGATTACAAATCAGTTGCTCTACCATCTGAGCTACGCTGGCACCGAGTCATTTTCACGAATAAATAAATAGTATAACCGTAAGCGTTTTTGAATTCAAGCCCTAAATATAACAAATTATCCGCTTTAGAAGGCGGATATCTTATTTATAGGCCATCAAGCGCTGATTTTCATCGAATTTCACGAAAATACACCTTTTCCATTCTTTCGAATGCATTGCCATATACCATTCAAAGAAGCTCAAGGTTTCAAATATAGTGTCAGAGGATCTCATGTCAATAATCCGACCCTTATCTTTTTTCATCGATACCATAAATACAATGGCTCAATGGCTGGAAAGAGATTTCGCGATATAATTCCCCTGCCATTCCTTTTTCTTTTAATCTGCGATGAGGTTATCCTTGAAATCACAGATCGTCCAATAAAAAAAACTTGATCCGTCAGGTTCTTTATGATAGTGATTTCCATTAGAATGAAAAAGTCATGAATTATGGGTATAATTGAAAATTAAAAATCTAAATCACATCTCAAGGAGGTAAACGAATGGCAGCTTTAGGGGGAGGATTGGTAGCACTGGTACTTGGCATTATCGGAATCATTTTTTGGTGGGGATACTTTTTGAAAGCCCTTTTGGCAGCCGTACCGGCAATGCTTATTCTTGGGGGCGCTTTGGCGGCCTATCTGGGTTTTGAAGAACTGAAAGACAAGAAAAATGCCCCGGATGCCTTCGACGAAACCGCTTCTCTGAAAAGTGAGGTCGAGAACCTTAAGAATGAAATCAAAGAATTGAAAACCGAAAAAGAATAATCGCATCAGTCGCATTAAGAAAGGCAAGAACCGACTCGCATCGGCATTGTTTTTATGGTCTCAGGGCTTTTCTGTGTATGCCCTGAGACCATTTTTGTTTTTGTCAGTAAGGGTTTTGGTTCCTTCTTTACCAACTTTAAGCCGTAACTTCTAAAGAATTGAAGAAGTAGCCAATCTCATAGGCCGCTGTTTCCGGCGAATCCGATCCGTGAACAATGTTCTTCTCGATGTCCGTGGCAAAATCCCGTCGAATCGTGCCTACCGCCGCTTCTTTAAAATTCGTGGCTCCCATCAAGGTCCGATATCGGGTTATGCTGTCTTCTCCCTCTAAAATCATGACGACACAAGGGCCTGAAGACATGAAATCCGTGACACTTTCGTAAAATGGTCTGGCTTCATGCACCTTATAAAAGCCTTTGGCCTGTTGTTTTGTCATGCGGATCATTTTCATCGCAACGATTTTCAATCCTTCTCCCTCCAGGCGACCGATAACCGCGCCTACCAAGCCCCTCGAAACCCCATCGGGTTTGATGATCGACAACGTCCGTTCAATCATTTGCAAATATCCTCCTGCTAATAAATTAATTGACCCATCCCTTCTGTTGCTGTTATACAAGTCGCAATAAAAGATTAATAGGCAACATTAGTCAAGGGAATTGTTCTCTATGGACCGCACATGAAATGTTGCCCAAAGAAAGGAAACACATGCAATGACAGGCAAAAAGAAGGCTGACAAAAAAAAGAACCTCCTGAGAATGGATGCCGAGCATCTCTTTCAGTTCAGGTGCGCTCCTGGAATACCCTGCTTCACCAAATGTTGCCAGGACATCACCATAGTCTTGAGCCCCTATGATGTCCTTCGAATGAAAAACGCCCTGGGAATTTCATCGGAAGAGTTCTTGGACGAATATACCCTGATCATCCGAAGAGAAAACCTCCTTATCCCCATGATCGTCATTAAAATGAACGAAGACGACAAAAGATGCCCGTTTGTAGCAGAAGGCGGCTGCAAGATCTACGACGATAGACCATGGCCTTGTCGGATGTACCCTCTCAACATGAATGATGACGGCACCTTCAGTTTCATAACGGATTCTTCCAGGTGTTTTGGCCTGAAAGAAGAAGATCATTCCAGAATTGCCAACTGGTTGATTGAACAGGGCATCCCCATGTACGATGAAATGAATCAACTCTTTGCCGAGATAACAACCCCTTTGAAGGCACAGGAACTGGACATTGACAACCCGAAAATCTATAAAATGGTTTTCATGGCTCTTTACAACCTGGACAAATTCAGAGAGTTCATTTTTCAAAGCAGTTTCTTAGACCGTTTCCACATGGATAACATCACCGTTGAAAAGCTGAAAAGAAGTGACGTGGAACTACTTAAATTTGCCTATGACTGGCTAAAATTCGGCATTTTTGGACAGAAAACTTTGAGCATCCGGGAAGAGGCCATGCCCAACAAGGCTGCATCTTGAGGAACCAACCGTTAACCTGAAGGAAAAACAGATGATTGAACCATTATATCCGGAAGATGTTTTCCGCTTTCAATGCCACAAAGATATTAGCTGCTTCACGGAATGCTGCGCCAAACTCCGCCTGATCCTTACCCCTTACGATATTATCAGGATAAAACTGCGGCTGAACATACGATCAGATGATTTCCTGGAAAAGTTCACGGACACCGTTTTCGATAAATCGCAACGTTTTCCATTGGTTCAGTTAAAAATGCGGGAAGATTTGGAAAGGACTTGCCCTTTCGTAACAAAAAAGGGATGCAGCATTTATGAAGACCGGCCGGGCGCCTGTCGTCTTTATCCCGTCGGCAAAGCATCCTCCATGGTAAAGGGAAGAAAGGATGGGCTGAAGAAATTTTTCATGGTCAAAGAGCCCCATTGCCGGGGTTTTGAAGAAGATAAATCCTGGAAACTGGACGATTGGATCAATCACGAAGGGATCAAAGAATACGACACCCTCAACGACAAGTGGTTCGAGATTATCACTTCACGCGAAAGTCTCGGCGAAAAAGACCATGTCACAAAGAAACACCAGATGTTTTTCATGGCTTCCTATAATTTGGATAGATTCAGAGGATTCATATTCAACAGCAGGTTCCTTGAGCTTTTCCATATCGAAGATGATCTGGAAAAAAGGCTTTCATTGGATGATATTGCGCTCATGGACTTTGGATTGGACTGGCTGAAATTCAGTCTATTTGGAGAACGGACGCTGAAGGTCAGGGCTGTATCCGAAAACATGTCAAACTGAAATCCTATTTTCATCTCTGGAGGTTCGCTATGTTTAAAATTGTAAAGCGGGAAGAAATGGCCCAAGGGACGGTTATTCTCAACGAGATCGAAGCGCCGTTGATCGCCAAAAAGGCGAAGCCGGGTCAGTTTGTAATCCTGAAAGCCAACGAGACGGGAGAGCGCATCCCTCTGACCATGGCTGATACCGATCCGGAAAAGGGTACGATTACGGTTATCTATATGGTCGTCGGCAAGTCGACCGCTCTTTTCAGCGATTTAAAGGTGGGAGACGGTTATCAGGACGTCATTGGCCCTCTGGGCAAGGCTACCCACCTCAAAAAAGTGGGCAATGTGGTTTGTGTCGGAGGAGGAACCGGTGTGGCGGTTTTGCATCCCATTACCCGGGCACTCAAAGAGATTGGAAATCATGTAACTTGCATTATCGGCGCCAGAAATAAGGATCTGCTGATTCTTGAAGATAAGATGAGAAACGCTTCTCATGATCTTCGCATATGCACGGATGACGGTTCCTATGGTCACCACGGTTTTGTAACCGACGTCTTGAAAGAAGTTCTGGACAAAGGCAATATAGACTTCTGCGTTGCGATCGGGCCTGTGCCCATGATGAAATTCGTATCTAAAATGACCAAAGAATATGGGGTAAAAACCTTGGTAAGCCTTAATCCTATTATGATTGACGGCACCGGGATGTGCGGTGGATGCCGCGTGTCCGTGGGCGGCGCAACCAAATTCGCCTGCGTTGACGGACCGGAATTTGACGGACATGAGGTAGATTACGATGGATTGATGCTGCGTCTCCAAGCATACGCTGAAGACGAAAAGAAAAGCTATGAAGAACATTTGGCTGCAAAAGGCGCAAAACCGTGCAAACTTGCGTCGCCTGTTGCTTCTTGACGGCATTGGTACGGACACGCCTGTTTTTCAGAAAACATCTTGAGCACTATCGTTGCGGAGGAGATCATGGCGGAAGAAAAAGCGAAAAAGGAAAAAAAGGAGATCATATCGAGACAACCCATGCCGGAACAGAAGCCGGAAGTAAGGGCACGAAATTTTGACGAGGTCCCTACGGGTCAAAGTCCTGAAACGGCCATAAGAGAAGCCCAAAGATGTATGGAATGTAAGAAACCCTCATGCGTCGAAGGTTGTCCTGTGGAGATCGACATCCCCGGATTTATCAAGTTCGTAAAGCAGGGAGATTTTACCAATGCCATAACGAAAATATGGGAGAAAAGTACCCTTCCTGCAGTCTGTGGAAGGGTTTGTCCGCAGGAATTGCAGTGTGAAGGATCTTGTATTCTTGGTAAGAAAGGCGATCCCGTGGCCATCGGTAACATTGAAAGGTTTGTTGCCGACTACGAAAGAAAATTCAGGAAGGCCAGCCTTCCAAAAAGGGCCGCGCCAACCGGGAAAAAGGTTGCAGTGGTCGGCTCCGGTCCTTCCGGCTTGACCGTTGCGGGCGATCTGCTTTTGAAGGGGCACGACGTCACCGTTTTCGAGGCCTTTCACAAACCCGGAGGCGTGCTGGTTTATGGTATTCCAGAGTTCAGACTCCCGAAAGAAATCGTCTTTTCAGAGGTTGCGGGTCTTGAAGCCATGGGCGCTACCGTGGAGTGCAACGCCGTCATAGGGCGCACCGTTTCCATCGACGAACTTTTTGAGCAGGGCTATGATGCAGTTTATCTCGGAGTTGGCGCCGGGCTTCCCCGCTTTCTGGGTGTCCCCGGAGAAAACCTCATCGGTATATTTTCAGCAAACGAATACCTTACCCGTTCCAATCTCATGAAAGCCTACCTCTATCCTGAATTTGACACACCGATCATCCGAGGCAAGAAGGTGATCACCCTGGGCGCCGGAAACGTAGCCATGGATTCCGCGCGAACCGCCCTTCGACTGGGCGCTGAAAAATCTCTGATTGTCTATCGCCGATCGAGGCAGGAAGTGCCTGCAAGAGGGGCGGAAGTGCACCATGCGGAAGAGGAAGGCGTGGAATTCCATTTTCTCACGGCGCCGACCAAATTTATTGGAAACGAAAAGGGCCGCGTCATCGGCATGGAAGGGCTCAAAATGGAGCTTGGCGAACCGGATCAATCCGGACGTCGTCGACCCATTCCAAAGAAAGGTTCGGAATTTGAATTGGAGTGCGATCTGGTCATTATTGCCGTTGGAGCGGGTCCCAATCCTCTCTTGACCCAATCTACCGAAGGTCTGCAACTGAATAAATGGGGATATATCCTTGCCGATGAAAAGACAGGAAAGACCAGCAAGAAAGGGGTTTGGGCCGGCGGGGATATTGTGACCGGATCTGCAACCGTAATACTTGCCATGGGAGCCGGAAGACAGGCGGCAAATTCCATACACGATTATCTGACGTGGGGCTGGTAATTCGGTAGAAATTCGGCCGCCGGTTGCTCTCTTGATGAAAAGCGAATATCGAATTTCGATATTTTGCGGTTCGCCTTTTTTCATTCCCACGCTCTGCGTGGGAATGTATGGAAACCGAAAGTCCGTGCCTTTTGCTAGTGTCCATCCATAAATGAACTTGTGGGCACTGCGGGTTTCCAATTCAGAAATGAGCAATTTTCCGCAAGGTCAAGGAAAACAAGGGTTTGTGCGGAGACGTACGATAGTACGTCGCACAAGGAAACCCGCAGTTTGACGCCGACTTGTCCCGATCCCACCGGGGATTGCGGAAAAGGGCCATTTATGGATGGAAACTTGCTAGGGTGCGCTCCTGGGATGAGAGATGCACGGGGTAAAATCATTGCGCTCAGGAATTATCACCCTCATAACCGATTTTGGGATCGAGGACTCCTACGTGGGGGCAATGAAGGGTGTCATCCTGTCCATAAGGCGGGATGCGACCATCGTAGATATCAGCCATCAGATAGATCCCGGTGCGATTTTGCCTGCCGCCCTGATGATCAGGGACGTATACAAGTATTTTCCGAAGGGAACCATCCATGTGGCCGTGGTGGATCCCGGAGTCGGAAGCGAAAGACGGCCTGTACTGATCGCAGCGGGCGGACATTTTTTTGTCGGGCCGGACAATGGAATCTTCCAAACAATCATAGAATCACACACTGAAAAAGAGATCATCCATCTCCAAAACAATAAATTCTTTCTGCCGAACTCCTTCCAATACCTTCCATGGGCGGGATCTGTTTGCGCCCGCGGCAGCGCACCTGCTGTCGGGAGTCGCGCCCCTTGAAATGGGGGTCCCTATCCATGACCCGGCACGCCTTCAAATCCCTTCTGTCCATAGAACGGGGACATTCCTGTATGGTGAGGTGGTCTGCATAGACCACTTCGGAAACCTCATCACCAATATTCATTCAAGTGAGATAGACCGTTTTGCGAATCAGGGAGATCTTGTAATTGAGGTAGGGAGTTTGTCCATCCAAGGTTTGGGAAGGACCTATTCCGAGGTTCCCAAAGGGCATTTACTGGCACTCGTGGGAAGTACCGGTTTTCTTGAAATAGCCGTCAATTCGGGCCGGGCCTCGGAGAGGCTCGGGCCTTTTGCGAATAGCGAAAACAGGGTGGGAACGGCTGTCGCAGTTCATCCGTCAACTCCCATTGAATCCACCGTTTAGCTTCTCCAGATACGCCTCCCATTCAAGCGGCAATAAATATTTTTTGTTGTTGTTGCACTCCTTGCATGCGGGGACAAGATTGCCCTTTCTGCTTTTTCCACCCCTGCTGAGAGGGACCAGATGATCCATCGTAAGGTTTGCCCTTCCCACCTCGCGCCGGCAATAATAACAGATCCCCGCGCTCAACCGGTTGTACCACCACTGCGTATGCCGCAATCGACGGGCCTTTTCCTTCTCCCTTCTGATATCCTCTTCGTTCGTTAAGGCATATTCAAAAAAGGCGTCTTCCTCCATCGGCTTTACCTGTATTTATCTTTCAAGGCCTTGATCGCTTCTTTTAGATGATCGTCCTCCGCACCGGCATCATTTTCATGGGACCTTTCCACGATCGGTTTCTGCTGGAACAGACTGGCACTCAAAGGTATGTTGGCCTGCAGGTCAAGAACAAGATACTGCGCATCGACCTTCTCGCCCTCCAGGTAGGCTATCTTGAACGGATACCAGCCACCCGAAATTTCCCGATACTCTTCAAATCGAATGGAAACCCTCGCGGATCCGGAATCATCGTGCACTTCATATTCCAGAAGCATGGGGAAAAAAGTCTCTTTATTCAGAAGAAGTCTGGCGCCGCCGGGTTCTCGCGCTCCGATGGAATAGGCGACTACCCCATCAAGCCTCGCATAGCTGGAAGACTCGACATCTATTCCAAATTTCGCCAACAGCATCAAGATATACTGCCGGCTGTTTCCCATAAGAAGCTGTCTGAACAGGCTGGGGAAAGATTCATTGGCCGCCGCACCATCATTTTCCCTGCCTGAAATCACCTTGGATTCAAAAAACCCCGTGGTCTTTATCCAGATCTTCTCCTCAAAGGCGTTGACCTCCTTTCCATCCCGAGGATCCATCACCACGGTTTTCTGGTCGATAATCAAGGTCTTGAAGGCGCCTAACTTGTCTTGCATATAATCAATCAGTTGTTCCGGAGGCATTACATATGCCTCGGCCCCGCTGGAATACATACAAAAAATAATGCTTAAAAACAAACAACATAAGGATTTTGCCATATACATTTGAACCCCAAGTCCATATTTCACGGTATTTCAACAGTCCGTATCCACTTTTTGCAAGGATGCCAGCATCGATGCGCGAACCTCATCCATTAATTGCCCAACGTTTCTCCTGCTGTACCCTGCAAGGGGGATAGGCCGACTGATAAAAAATCCCACGTTGCCTCTCTCAATTTTGAGACTCCCTTTCGGAACGATGCGCGCGGTGCCAGAAATGGAGACAGGAACGATATCACAACCCGATTTGAGTGCCAAGTTGAATCCACCTTTCTTGAACGAACCCAAACTGCCGTCCAAACTTCTCGTCCCTTCGGGAAAGATAAGCACGGAGGCCCCTCCTTTTATTCGCGCAGCGGCAAGATTCATGCTCTTAATGGCTCTCCTGGGATCATCCCGCTCTATTCCGATATATCCTGCGCGCTTCATTGCGGGCCCAAGAAGAGGGATCCGCATAAGTTCCTCCTTCAACAGAAACTTGAAATCGACCGGAAGACAAGCCAAAACGACAAAGACGTCAAAATAACTCTGATGATTGACCATGTATACACGCGGGATTTCGGGATCCACGTTTTCTTTTCCTGAAACCGTGACTTTGATCCCGCAGACCAATAAGATCACCTTTGCCCATGGTACTGCAACCCAGAAGTGGACGCGTCTGGGACTACAATGGAAAAGAGACAGCAGGATCGCCCAAAGACAAAACAGGATGGAATAGATTGCGATAAATGCATTTAAACAGAGGAAACGTATCATCGCCACGGCACCTCCCGAAACCGGTTATTCATACTTGCGCATAATCTTGCCCTTGTACCGACTCACCGATTATCTCTTTTCTTACTCTTCAAGAGCGGCAACTCTATGCCGACCTCCATATCCCCATCCTCCCTTTTCACTACGATTCGTCCACCATGTCTGTGGATGATCACCTTTGAAAGAGGAAGATCGTGCACATTGGTTTCCAGATCACCGGTAAGTCGAGGGATAAAGAACTGGGTCACATCATCCTCGGCCACACCTTTCACAGGATATCGAAGCCAAACGACCAGCTTGTCTCCTTCAAGGGACGCGGATACGGATAGACGGCCACTTTCCGACATGGAAAAAACCGCGTTTCTCAAAATACTGTCCAAAGCCTTCTTCAGAAAATCCGTATCTCCGAAAAGCGGCATACTTTCTTCCAACAGCGATACGGAAAGCACAATCTTCCTGGAATCGGCCTGTTCCCTGATTCCCTCAAGAGAAGATTTCAAAATAGGTTTCAGATCGACTTCCGACATGCGTAGAGAAAATGGTTTGATGGTTGACAGGAGCACATTAAGGATGTTCTCGAGTCTGGCCACCTCATCCAGAATGATCTGGGCCATTTTTCCATGAGGGTCATCTTCGGCAATAGAATCTCTCAAACGTCTGGCAAAACCCCCTGCGGTTGCAAGAGGATTCCGCATTTCATGGGCAAACCGTTCCGAAATTTCCCCCAGAACCCTTATCTCCTCTCCCCGCAGAGCCTGTTCCTGGAGCCTCTTGACTTCGGTAATGTCCACCATGATTCCATCAAACCATTTCAAAACCCCCTTGTCATCTCTAAAAGGGATGGCGTGATCAATAAATACGAATCGATTCCCCTGCTTGTCCCTGATCTCCCTCTCGGTTCGCATCCCGTTTGGATTCTCTTTTAAGGCATGGAGAATTTTTTTCGCCTCCTGTTCATCGCAACCCCATATCTTACTTCTCCAAAAATCCTTGCCGCCAACCACTTCATCCGTGGAAAAACCCAGTTTCTCAATAAAATAGGGGTTGATAAATTCGGTGGTTCCATCACTGAGGATCCTGTAGACGCCAAGGGGCAGGTTGTCCACCAGAGTCCGGTATTTCTCCTCGGAAATAACCAAATCCGCGGTTCTTTCTTCGACGCGCTTTTCCAGCGTCCTGGCATAATGCTCCACCTGTCTCCGTCTTTCTTTCAGCGAATCCAGCATGATATTCAGCGATCGGGTGAGAAACCCTATCTCGTCGTCAGACTGGGGCGTCAGGCGGGTCTCTCTTTTCCCGTCTGCTATTTCCCTGGCATTGGCAACGATATCTTTGATGGGACGGATGAAAAGAACGGCCACTACCCAGGTGAGAGCAAAGGAGACACAAATCCCCGCAAGGCCGATAATGACCATCAGGTTTCTCGTGTTTTTCAGGCGCTTGACGATGGAAGACCTGTCCGAGCATATTTCCACCAAGGCCACCACTTCGCCGCCATAATCCTTAATAGGTCCGCCCAGGATGGCCATTTCAGGATATCCCGGCGGCGCGATCAGAATGACGGGACGTTTAAGCCAGACATTCAGTTGCTCCTTTAGAAGCGGGAATAGTCCACAGGAACCCATGGTGCTTGCAAGCACCGGATAATGGCTCGGGCTCTTTCTTTCATAAACGCTGAAATGAGGTCCCCACTTCTTTCTGAGCGCCTCCAGAAATCCGATGCCGAAGGGATATCCGATTTCCACCGTCCCAGCAAGAGACCCTTTATAATACACGGGCGCTACGCCGCGAATTCCCAGGCCCGTCAATCCCCATTCAAGACCCACCACCCCCTGCCCGCTCTTCATACTGTCCATAATCGCCCTTCTGTAGGAAATCATTTCCCCGAACCGCCCTGGAGAATGAACACGCAGAAAGGATCTTCCGGGAGGAACATGAAAATGCATCTGCTTGATTCCAAATTCCTTTTCCAACTGCTCGAACAGCGGAAAAGAATAAGCAAAAAGGCCGTCTCTGTCTCTTGCGGCGAGCAGTTCCTTGACGCGGGGATTCTGGGCAATAATCGTTGCCATGGCAAGGGCCTGCTCCCCGTGTTGTTGCACCCTCGCAAGAAAAAGCTCGTAAAACCTTTGAAGCGCTCTCTTTTCTCCCCCTTTGATCAGTTCATTCTGAGAATTCAAACCGATATAAACCAAACTCGTGGTTCCGAGAAGAGAAAAGAATAGGAATGGAATCAGAAGTTTCCACTTCAAACTGATGCTGCGGATCGTATAAATGAAATCAGAAAGCATGACGGATGCTCGGCTAAATCTCCGGATGATGAGAATACGCTCTTTGCCACTCATAAAATAAGAGGCATCTTGTCCATGTCTCGAAGAATCCTTTTTTCTCTCTTCAATACCTCCGGCCCAGGCCTTGTGGGCGACCATCGGTGCGGACTCGGCAGAATAGCGGCCAGAAGTGCCGCCTGGGACGGGGAAATGTCCATGGGCGATACATGAAAATACTTCGTTGAAGCTTCTTCAATTCCGGTTATCCGATTTCCCCAGTCGACCGTATTCAAATACACCTCAAGGATTCTTTTCTTCGGCCAGAACAGCTCTATCAGCAGGGTATAATAGGCCTCAAGAGACTTTCTCCCCCAAGTCCTGTCCGGCCACAGAAAGACGATTCTTGCCACCTGCATGGTAATGGTGCTTGCACCTCTGATTCCTTTCCCGGAAAAAAACTCTTTGAATGCCTGCCCCATCTCCGTTAAATCAAATCCATGATGGACTAAGAACCGCTGGTCCTCCCCGGCAAGAACAGCCCTTCTTATATGAGGGGAGATCTCACCAAGTCCCAGCCAGGAAGAGCTTCTGCTGTCAGGCTGCACCGTCCATAATCGGAGAGCTCCTTTCCAGAGCGTTTCCAAAGTGACAGGGGGATTGATGAACCTCACAAGCGTAACCTGGAGCATGGTCGCGATCACTGCCAGCAAAAAAAGCCACAGTAAGCATACCAGGACCGTCCTCATAAAGCGCTTTTTTGATTTTTTCCTTGCCAAAGGCTTTCACTCCCCCCTGGCCTTTAATTCCTCCCACACCAGATCCATCTGTTCCGCCGTGGCCTCTTTCATCCCGATCCCTTTTCCCTTGAGGGCCTGCTCTAACTCTTTAAAACGAGACAGAAATTTTCTGTTCGCCATGTTCAGGAGTTCCTCAGCGTTGGTATTCCAGAATCTTGCAAGGTTCACCAGGCTGAAAAGCAGATCGCCCAACTCTTCGGAAACACCTCTGCTGTCTTCAGCGGACACCGCAGCCTCCAATTCATGAAACTCTTCTTCCACTTTTTCCCACACCGCCCCGGCATTCTTCCAATCGAACCCTGCCTTGGAAGCCCTTTCGCTGAGGCGATGAGACCTCAAAAGCGCCGGGAGGTTGCCGGGAACACTCATCAACTGCGATGAAAAAGATTCCAGTCGCCCATTTTCCTCTCTCTTTATCCGATTCCAGTTTTCCGCGACCTCTTCGGCATTCGCCACGTTTGCCGTACCGAAAACATGGGGATGCCTGCGCACCATTTTTTCCGTAATTTTTTCCACCACGCGGACGAAATTAAAATCTCCCCTTTCAGCCGACAACTGACACAGAAAAAGGATCTGGAAAAAAAGATCACCCAGTTCAGAACACAACGCCTCCGGGGATCCGTTTTCAATGGCGTCAAGCACTTCATACGCCTCCTCAATCAAGTAGATCTTTATGGTGGCGTCCGTCTGTTTTGCATCCCAGGGGCATCCATCCGGCCCTCGAAGCCGTGCCACCAAATCGATGAGTCCCTTAACCGACTCCGTCAATCTATCATTTCTTATCATTCCCTGAAGAACCTTTCCCCTTTCCGGCCCCGCTGCGACGGGAATTCATCTTTTCTTTTTCTCCGATGAACTTCTTCTTCCACCTCTCATAATCTTCGGAAGAAACCAGTCCGATAGCGGACTGATAGGAGGCAACCACCAGAGGCGCAAGCCTGGAATCGCTAATCATTGTCGATTTGGAAGGAACAAAGAAGGTAAGCAAAACAATTCCAAAGTACGAAAGGATCATTCCTTTAAGAACAGCCAGTGCGACTCCCAGTGCCGTGTCCGCCCAACCAAGGAACAGTTTCTTGACCAGCTTCTTCAATCCCCAGCTGATCAGATTGCAGAGGACCAGAACCGCAAAAAAGATCATGGAAAAACCGATCAACGCGAGATATTTCCCATCAGGAAAATAGGGCGACAGGTAGGCCCTGAGATCCGGCTCGAAAACGGAGCCAAGCCATATTCCCAAGATAACGCCTGCGAGGGAGCCGACTTCCCTGATGAACCCGCGAAAGATTCCACGTACAAGGAAAAAACCGATCACGGCAATAATAAGGATATCCAGTAGATTCATACATACTCTTTATCAGAGCATTCCACCGATCGTCAAGCAAACACCTTAGTATTCAGCAATATCACGGCTGGTGCTCTTCTCTCAGAAGATCATTAACCGTTTTGACCGGATTGAATGTAATGCCTGGCACTTCCACAAAGACGGTAATCCATCTGGCCATGGATCCGTTCCAGAGCCCCGGGTGTTCCAGCGCCTTCAGGTCCCTGCCGTCCTTTGATTTTTCTGAGACGAAAAAAGTATTCGGGGCCACAAATTTCGCAAGGTTAAACGGCTTTCCCTGCCAGTCCCGTACCCCACAGACCAGGTCCACCGGATTAAAATGGGTGGAGGCGTTTAGAATGGCCTGCTGCTGAATGGAATCAGGATCTATCTGCGCCTTTTCAACGATCTGAAAAGACTTTTCCCCATTCTCATCTCGTACCCAGAATGGACCTCCCCCCGGTTCCCCTGTGTTCTTCACCATTCCGCAGACCCTCACAGGGCGATCCAGCCGCTCGATCAGGTAGGCCCTCCGGTCAGACAAAGAACCTCTGGAAATGGAAGCGGGGACGGGAAGCATGAGCTCTTCCTCCAAAAAGGACTCGGCTCCTTCAAGCAAATCCGGCGCCGCAATACCGGAGGCAAACTCTGCCAAAAATCCGAATATCCGTCTCTGCAGAAACAGGAGATATCCACCCATGATTTTCTTCCATTCAAAGGTTTCCGACTTCAACCGATCCGGAGCCACATTGTCGATATTCTTGATAAAGATGATCTCCTCTTCAAGATCATTTAGATTGTGCAGCAAAGAACCATGGCCCCCCGGACGAAACAGCAGCATCCCGTTGGCCTCTCTGAAGGGCCGGTTGTTCAGGTCCACGGCCACGGTATCAGTGGAATTCTTCTGAATGGAAAAAGCGACGTCATAGGAGACGCAGAATTTCTTTTCATAGGTTTTTCTCACATTTTCCAGACAGTTGCGGAATTTATCTCGATGTTCGGGAGAAATGGTGAAATGTAGAGGACAGGTTGAATCCGCTTTGCGCACATAGGCAGCAGCCTCAACGAGGTGCTCTTCAAACGCGGTGCGGCTGCCTTCAGGGTATCGATGGAATTTGAGCAGCCCTTTAGGAAGATTCGCATAGTCAAGGCCGTCAACCGTCAGAAGGCATTCTATCAGTTCCGTAAAATCCCCCTGGTCAACAAGGGCTTCTCCGGTCAGCCCTTTCCTCTTCAAACAGGCATCCAGGTCTGTAAAGAATGCAAAATCCCTTATGCCTTTCATAAAATGGAGGAGCTGGACCGCATCTTCATCCCCCTTCTCCGCCTCTTTTGAAACAACATCGATGGTTACCGGACTATTCCGGTTCATGGCGCTCAAAAGCACCTTGAACATGCGGGAGGCCGCACCGGACGCGGGCACGAACTTCAGACATTGCCTCCGCGGGGATTCCTCCTTGTAAATTTTCTTAAACTTCTTTTTCTGCACGTCATTGAACACCCTGATGCCATTTCCGGGAATAGCCGGACCCACGAGATGCAAATAGGGAGTCGACATCTTGAAAAGGGAAATTTGCCTGTTGATCTCCGCCTCGCTCAGTCCGTGGTTCTCTATCTGGACCAGGTCTTCCTTCGTAAACTATCTTCGCCATCATAAATGTCTCCTTTCCCGCGTCTGTTGAACTGTTCGTTCACACACCACCCGCCAAATGCATACGGAAGGAGCGCCGATGGGCTATTCTTGAAAGACACGGAGACCTGTGTCAACAAAATTTTATGGAATTTAAAAAAAAAGGGACTATAATAGAAAAGTTTTCGTCCAGAATTTCGCCGAATAGAACCGTAAGCAGAAGAGAGTGGTGAAGGCCTCAGGCTTTCTTCATTTTTTTTTGATTTTTTTGGAATCGGGCTGAGGCCTGAATTTACAAGGGAGGTTTCATTTGAATCCATTTTACAAAAATCTTGCTCTTTGGCTCGTTATCAGTCTTATGATGGTGATGCTTTTTCAAATATTCAAGCATCCCGACAGGACCAGTGCGACCATCGACTACAGCGATTTCCTGAACATGGTTGAAAGCGGAAGCGTCAACCAGGTAACCATCCAGGGAGAAAATATTTCCGGAATGTCCTCCCAGGGCCCCTTCAAAACCTATGCGCCCAAAGATCCGGAACTGATCACCATGTTGCGGGGAAAAGGAGTAAAAATTTCAGCAAAACCGGCGGATGACTCTTCCTGGTTCCAGGTTTTTTTATCGTGGGTTCCCATGCTGTTGCTGATCGGCGTATGGATATTTTTCATGCGCCAGATGCAGGCCGGGGGGGGGAAGGCCATGTCTTTCGGGAAAAGCCGAGCCAGACTCATGAGCGATTCCCAGGAAAAGGTTACCTTTGAAGATGTGGCCGGCATTGATGAAGCAAAAGAAGAACTGGAAGAGATTGTTGAATTCCTGAGCGACCCCAAAAAGTTCACCCGTCTGGGGGGGAGGATACCCAAAGGGGTGCTTCTTGTGGGCTCTCCCGGAACCGGAAAGACGCTTTTGGCCCGGGCCATAGCCGGAGAAGCCGGAGTTCCTTTTTTCAGCATAAGCGGTTCGGATTTTGTGGAAATGTTTGTCGGCGTGGGCGCCTCACGCGTGCGGGACCTTTTCAATCAGGGGAAAAAGAATGCCCCCTGCATCATTTTCATAGATGAAATCGATGCGGTGGGACGACATCGCGGGGCCGGCCTCGGAGGCGGGCACGACGAACGGGAGCAGACCCTGAACCAGCTGCTGGTTGAGATGGATGGTTTTGAATCCAATGAAGGCGTTATCCTTATATCCGCCACCAACCGACCGGATGTTCTGGACCCGGCATTGTTGAGACCGGGACGTTTCGATCGACAGGTCGTCGTTTCCATACCGGACCTGAAGGGACGAGAGGGAATCCTGAAGGTGCATCTCAAAAAGAAACTGGTGGCCGACAACCTGGACATCAACCTGCTTGCGCGGGGAACCCCGGGATTCACGGGGGCGGACATTGAGAACATGGTCAATGAAGCCGCACTCATGGCTGCCAGACGCGGAAAGGACAGGGTCGAAATGGAGGACTTTGAAGATGCCAAAGACAAGGTCCTCATGGGAACCGAACGAAAGAGCATGATCATCAGTAATGAGGAAAAGCGATTGACCGCTTATCACGAAGCCGGTCATACCCTCGTGGCCATGCTTCTTCCCGACACCGACCCGATCCACAAGGTGACCATCATGCCGCGGGGGAGGGCACTGGGATTGACCCAGCAGCTTCCAACGGATGAAAAGCATACCTATCCCAAGAGTTTTCTCCTGAACAATATCTGTATCCTGATGGGAGGAAGGGCTGCGGAGGAGATCGTACTGGATACCGAAACGACCGGCGCAGGCAACGATATTGAGCGAGCCTCGGACCTTGCGCGGAAAATGGTCTGCAGTTACGGCATGAGCAAAGAGCTGGGCCCCCTCACCTTTGGAAAAAAGGAAGAGCAGATATTCTTGGGCAGGGAATTTTCTCAGCACAGGGATTATGGGGAAGATACCGCACAGAAAATAGATGAGGAAGTTCGGAGAATCATCACCGATGCCTATGAGCGGGCGTCCGGTCTCATAAGAGACAACCTCAACACCATGAACGATATGGCCACTGCGCTCCTGGAGAAAGAAACCCTGAATGCCCAAGATATCGACAAGATCATGGAACAAGCCTTCAAGAAAGAGGGAGGAAAGGGTACCTGAGAGTCCGGAAAATGCCTGAGATGGATTTTGAGCTGAAGTGGCAGGGACATACCCTCAATTTTCATCAAAAAACCCATGTCATGGGCGTGCTCAATGTCACCCCGGATTCATTTTCCGACGGCGGCCGTTTTCTTGCGCCTGAAAAGGCGGTGGAACACGGCCTGCAAATGGCGAAAGACGGCGCCCACATCCTTGACGTGGGAGGAGAATCCACCAGGCCCTATTCGCAAAAGCTCTCCAGCGAGGAAGAGATAGATCGGGTCATCCCGGTCATTCAGGCCCTCTCCAGAGAATTATCGATCCCCATCAGTATAGATACCACCAAGAGCCGTGTGGCCACGGAGGCCATGAATGCAGGGGCATCCATCATCAATGACATCAGTTCCCTCGATTTCGATCCGGAAATGGGGGCGGTTGCCGCGAAGGCCGGAGTTCCCGTCATCCTCATGCACATGAAGGGGACACCGGAGAACATGCAGGACAACCCGGTATATGAAGACGTAATCAAAAGAAATTCTGGACTTTCTCAAACGCGCAATAGACCGGTGCGTAGCGCTTGGAATAAGAAAGGACCTGATTATTGTAGATCCGGGAATCGGATTCGGCAAAACTTTCGCCCATAATCTGGAGGTTCTCCGATCTCTGGCCCGTTTGAGAGCTCTTGAACGGCCCATCCTGGTGGGAAGCTCGAACAAGGCCTTCATCGGTCACATTTTGGGGAAAAAGCCTGATGAAAGGGATACAGGCTCCATGGCGGCCGCGGCAGCAAGCGTTATGAACGGCGCCCACATCGTGCGGGTCCATAATGTGAAAATGGCGGTTGAAACCGTTAAGATACTGGATGCCATTAAATATGGCCGGGCATAGTGAAGTAGCTGACACTTTTTGCATAAAAGGAGAATCGATGCTTTTCTGTGTGGATGTAGGCAATACAAATATTGTTCTGGGAGTTGTCAAGGAAGAGGAGATTCTCCACCATTGGAGGATCAGAACCGAAAAAGAAATCACCGCCGACGAACTGGGAATGATTGTGGGAAACTTTTTCCAGTGGGAAAACCTCGGCTTCAAGGATATTACGGGAACCATCGTATCCTGCGTAGTCCCTCCGCTGCTGAATACATTGGAAGAGTTCTCCAACCGCTACTTCCGGATTCAACCCCTCATTGTAGGACCCGGTCTCAAAACCGGGATGCCGATTAAATACGACAATCCAAAGGAAGTGGGAGCAGACCGCATCGTCAATGCCGTAGCCGCCTATGAGAGGTATCACTGTGCACTCATTGTTGTAGACTTCGGCACGGCAACCACGTTTGATTACATATCCGGGGAAGGTTCTTATATGGGCGGCGCCATTGCGCCGGGGGTGCTGATCTCCTGTGAAGCCCTGTTTCAGGCAGCCTCAAAACTACCAAGGGTTGAGATTTTTGCACTCCCCAAGACGGTTATTGCAAAGGATACGATCAGCAGCATGAATGCCGGAATCATTTACGGCTATGCCGGGCTCGTGGATGGTATCGTAAACCGGATGAAGCTGGAATCAGGAGAAAGCCCGCGTGTTCTGGCCACGGGCGGACTGGCGCCCATCATGTGCGAAGTATCTGAGACCATCGAAAAGGTGGAAGAATTTCTTACCCTACAGGGGTTGGCGATCCTTTATAAGAAAAACAGGGTGCCGTGATTTTTTTATGCCGGAACCTTACCTATCAAACCCCCTTCCCTGAAACCGGGAGACACCATAGGAATCGCAGCGCCCGCCGGTCCCATTGATTCGAAAGATTTCAATCGTCACCTGTCATTTCTTGAAGACTCCGGTTTCCGGGTGAAGACAGGGCCGCACCTGTATGACAGGAAGGGCTACCTTGCAGGGGATGATATAGACCGATTGTCGGACCTGCATGCCATGTTCAGCGACAAGGAGATACAGGCCGTTTTCTGTGCCCGCGGCGGATATGGGACCATGAGGCTGCTGTCCGGAATCGATTATGATCTCATCCTGGAGAATCCGAAGATCCTTGTGGGATACAGCGACGTTACGGCCCTGCTTTCCGCCGTATTCAAAAAGACCGGCCTTACGGTCTTCCACGGACCGATGGTTCAGGGTTTTGCCGATCGAAACGAGACCACGCGAAGCCATCTTTTTCAATTGCTTTCCTCCGGACGGGCTACCCTGCATGGAGATGATCGGACCAGAACCCTCTTTCCCGGAAAGGCAACCGGCCGGCTCATGGGTGGGAATCTGACGCTGCTCTGCCACTTGCTGGGAACCCCCCATTTTCCCGATCTAAAACAGGATCTCCTTTTCCTCGAAGACAGAGGGGAATCCCTCTATCGTATAGATCGTATGCTGACCCACCTGGAGCTTTCCGGCTGCCTTGAACAGATATCGGGCCTCATTGCCGGGCGATTCGAACAGTGCGGGGAGAAAGAAGCGATCGATCGGCTCTTGAAATACAGGCTTGCACGCCTGAACATCCCCGTCCTCACCGACTTCCCCGCCGGTCATGGACCGGATAATCTTGCATGGCCTTTGGGCATCAAATCCGAACTCGATGCCGATGGCAAAACCGTCAAACTCCTTGAACCCTGCGTCTCCCCATGAACCGTTTGAACGATCCTCGCCTTGAGACACTGATTGAATGGGCCGAAAAAGAAAGATCCTTTGGTATCGGTAACCGGACTTTCCGGTACGGCTCTCATCTACTTTTTTGCCGAAACCCTTGCCCGGATAAAAAGGCCCTGCCTGGCTGTTCTGCCCGACAGAAAAGAAGCGCGCAATACGTATAGAGAGCTTCGTTTTTTTCTGGATGATCGAGATGCAGAGGGAGAGGATTCCCATTCGCTTCGCTTTCATCATTTTCCCCCTTACGACATGTCGCCTCTCATGGGTCTCAGTCCCCCGAAAGATCTCATTGCCGCCAGAATCAGAGCTCTTTATCGGCTCATCTCCGAAAAGGACACGGTGGTCATCACCTCTCCGGAGGCCATCTGCTTTAACCTCCTCCCCAAGGAATCTCTTCTGGAATCTCTCGAATACCTGGAAGCGGGGGAGGAAGTAGACCGGGAAGCCTTAATCAGAAGGCTTGAGATGAATGGCTACCAGCGGACCTCGCTGGTGGAAGAGATGGGGGATTATTCCGTGCGGGGAGGGGTCATCGACCTGTTTTCTCCCCTTTATCCCTTGCCCGTCCGCCTGGAATTCTGGGGAGACCACCTGGAATCCATTCGGGAATTCGACCCGGCGAATCAGCGATCGAAAACCCCCGTCGAGGAGATCATCCTCCTTCCCGCCTCGGAAGTCATAGTGAATGCGAAGAACCTTAAAAGAGCCAGGTCCATGGGCAGGCTTCCTCTGCAATCGGAGGATGCCGTAGGGTTTCCGGGCCAGGAAGCGTGGCTGAATCACTATTACGGTCAATTGAACAGCCTCATTGAATACCTTCCGGAAAATGGAATCCTTTCCATTTTCGATCCGCACCAGTTGAAACCGCGGATTGCGAAGGTGGAAAAGAAATTTCGAAAAGATGAAGAAAAATTCCGCCTGGAATCCGCGGAGAAAGGCGCCCCTTTCCCCGCGACCGATGGGCTCTTTCTTTCTTTTGACGAAATCTCGCGCAAATGGATCAACGCCCGCGGATGACATTCAGCGAGCTGGATATGGGACTGCCTGAGGAGACGCAAAACAGGCTTTCGTTCAAGGAAAATTACCGTCCGGAGCGCGATCTTGAGGTAAGGCATGAAACAAAAGGCAGGGTTTCCCTGGCGCCTCTTGCCGAAAAAATTTCCAACCATTTGGATTCCCGATCAAAGGTCGTCATCATCTGCAGTACGGAACAGCAGGCGGACCGACTGCAGGAAATTCTGAAAAATTATCAAGTGACGGTAGACCATGTGGTTCAGGAATGGAACCACATCCCCGATAAGCCGGGATTGAGCATCTGCATGGGACGGATCTCCAGCGGTTTCAGCTGGCCGGAAACCGGGCTCTACGTCATCAGCGAAAACGAAATTTTCGGTTCCAGAACAACGAGAGCGGGAGGCCGGAAAGGCTCTCCCAAAAAGACCCTTGCCTGGTCCAGCCTGAGTCAGCTGAAAAGAGGGGATTTTGTGGTCCATGAGGATCACGGAATCGGACGTTATCAGGATCTGGCCACCCTCGATATCGGAGGGAGAAAACATGATCTTGTCATCGTAGAATACGCGGACAAGGCAAAACTTTACATCCCTGCGGAACGGATGAGCATCCTTCAGAAATATGCCGGCGCCGAGGAAAGGTCTCCCAAACTGGACCAGTTGGGGGGACGTTCGTGGGACATTGCGAAACAAAAAGCCAAAAAGGCCGTGGGGAGGATTGCAAAACAGCTTGTAGAGCTCTATGCCCTGCGGAAATTCCGCAAAGGTATTCCGTTTTCAGCCCCTGATCATTTTTATCGGGAATTCGAGGCCACCTTTGAACACGAAGAGACCTCGGACCAGAACAAGGCGGTGGAAGACGTCCTGGCGGACCTGACCTCCGATCGTCCCATGGACCGATTGATCTGCGGAGATGTGGGTTTCGGGAAAACGGAAATCGCCATCAGGGCCGCTTTCAAGGTGGTTTCAGACGGCAAACAGGTGGCTTTTCTGGTTCCCACTACCGTTCTGGCCGAACAACATTACGAGACCTTCAGAAAAAGGATGGCCCCTTTTTCCATGCAGGTGGGGATACTCAGCCGGTTCAAGACAGCATCGGAACAGGCCAAAACCATCGCCAAACTCAGGGCAGGCGGCATCGATGTCCTGATCGGCACCCACAGGATCCTCCAGAAGGATGTCAAGTTTGCGGATCTGGGCCTTTTGATCATCGATGAAGAACAGCGTTTCGGGGTAAAGCAGAAGGAATTCCTGAAAAAATACCGGGCACTGGTGGACGTTTTGGCCATCACGGCAACTCCCGTCCCGCGCACCCTCCAGATGTCCATGATGGGCGTGCGGGATCTCAGCGTCATTGAAACTCCTCCACAGGACAGGCTTTCCATTGAGACCTATCTCTCCCCTTACGATGACCCCCTCATTGTTCGAGCCATAGAGTCCGAAATAGAAAGGGGCGGACAGGTCTTCTTCGTTCACAACCGCGTCAAAAGCATTGAAAAACAGGCGGATCATTTGCGCCGGCTTCTTCCCCGCGTGCGCTTTGAGGTTGCTCATGGTCAGATGAAGAGTCACGAACTGGAAGAGACCATGATGCGATTTCTTCAAAATGAGATCGATGTCCTGATCTGCACCACCATTATCGAATCGGGGCTGGATATCCCAACGGCCAACACCATCATCATCAACAATGCGGATCAACTGGGACTGGCGCAGATCTATCAATTGAGAGGAAGGGTAGGCCGTGCAAAAGAAAAGGCCTATGCCTACCTGCTCATTTCCAAGGGAACCACCCTTACGAAAGACGCTCAGAAAAGGCTGAAGGCCCTCATGGACTTCACCAGCCTCGGGGCTGGACTTCACCTGGCCATGCACGACCTTCAGATCAGAGGAGGCGGCAACGTGCTGGGATTTGCCCAGGCGGGACATATCGCGGCGGTGGGGTATGAGCTTTACGTAAAACTGATAGAGCGGGCGGTTTCGGAACTGAAAGGGGAAGCGTTTGAGGAGGGTATCAACCCTGAAATAAATGTGGACATCCCTGCCTACCTTCCCGGGGCACTACGTCATGGACACCGACGTTCGGCTGAACCTGTATCGCAGGTTGTCCGCCGCCAGCCATGCTTCAGAACTGGAAGAGCTGGTGGAGGAGGTCACCGATCGATTCGGTCCGCTCCCCGAAGAGGTGCAAAATCTGTTTGCCGTTATGTCCATCAGGCTGCGCCTCAAGGAACTCAGAATCTCTCGATTGGACATCGGCTCCCACGCGATCACGGCCGCCTTCCTGGACGATAAGGGAGTGGATATGGAAAAGCTCTTGGCAACCGTTGCTTCAAGACCCGGGAAATACCGTTTCACTCCCCAGGGAAAGCTCATCGTAAACACGGGCCGTCTCTCCCTTCCCCAGGATTTGCCTGTCGTGGAAAAGACCCTTGAACTTCTGAATACCGGCATTTCCTCTTTTTAAACTCTTCCACAAGGGCCGGAATGAACTGTTTCAGATCTTCCTGAATACAAACATCCGCGATATTAAAAATGGGCGCCCCAGGGTCTGTCGAGATGGCCACGATAAATTCGGCACCCTGCATACCAACCTGGTGAGGCATGGCCCCGGAAATGCCGCAGGCCAAATAGAGCTTTGGCGATACGGTCGCACCCGTAAGACCGACCTGCCGTTTGTATTCCAGCCAGCCCATATCGCAAACCGGCCGCGAACCCGCTACCGCGGATCGCGGGAACAAGGCCGCAAATTGCTCAATAAGCCGCATATTTTCTTTTTCGCCCACCCCCCTGCCCGCAGCCACCACAACATTGGCGCCCGCCAGACCCGCATCCTCACACCGTGAAACAGCCATCCCCATGGATCGCATCCTTCTCGGCGCCGCGGTGGAAGTCCTTATCTCCACCAGTCCGGAAGTTCCGGCCACTTTCTCAAAGGCTCTGAACGCGCCCGGCTGAACAAGGAGAAGCGTGGTCTCGGCGATCGGGAGCACATGCGTCATGATTTTCCCATGATAGGCAGCCCTTGAAAAACAAAGGCCCTCCCCTTTCTCCGCGAGCGCGTTCACCCCGGTGATGCAGGCCGCCTTAAGACGAACGGCGAGACCCGGGCCAAAATCCAGTCCCCGTGTGGTCTGTGCTGCCAGGATGGAAACCGGATCCAGCTCGCCGCGGATAACCTCATAAAGCAAATCTTTGGTAAGTTCGCCGTTGTATGCCTCCAAATGGCTGTTGCGGATGCCAAGAACGGACTCCCCCGAAGCCTCGGCCAATTCCCGTGCAGGCCTTTCCACATCAGCTCCCAGCAAGATAACCTTGAGCGGCCGAGGATTCACACGTCTGATTTCTTGAGCCACCGCCAGCAACTCGTATGTAACCGGGTTTAGCTGGTTGCCCCGAAGTTCGGCTATGATGACGATCTGTTTATCCATTCAAAAAAGCAACGCCTCCCTTTCCAGGATATCCAGAAGCCGGGATGCCTTTTGTTCCACCGTGCCTTCAAGAAAAACACCTGCTCGTTTCTTTCGTGGATACTCGGCCCCCACCATCCTTTCGCGATCCTGCACAGCGGGAAGAGTCTCCGAAGGGATGACCAGCGCCCGCTGTTTTTTCGCACGCAACAGGTTTGAAAGCGTGGGATAACGGGGTTCATTGGCGCCCGTCTGAAACGTGAGCACCGCGGGAAGGACGATTTCCAGCATGGGTCTTTGCCCTGCTTCGATCTCCCGTTCCACGGTAACTACCCCCGCAGCCGGATCGATCTTTTCCGAAATGACAGAGGTGGCACACGGCCACTGCATCAGTTCCGCCAGCATAGGCCCAACCAGCCCGTGCATATGATCCTCGGCCATCACACCGACCAGGATAAGATCATACCCCTTCTCGGCTGCATAACTGCCGATCCAGGAGGCGATGGTAAAGGGTCTGAGAAAACGGTCCTCAGAAACAAGAATGTGAGCGCCGGTATCGGCGCCCATGCCCATGGCCCTCTCCAGAACCTGCGACGCAGAATCGGGACCGATCGTAATGGCATCCACCACAGTTCCGGGAATTGTTTCTTTTATCAGGAGTGCCTCTTCCACAGCAGACTCATCCGCGCGGTTCATCCAGAATTTGAGTCTTCCCTCGGAAATCACACGGCCGCTTGCCGGTTCCACCTTGAAGACCGTCTCCGAATCCGTGACCTGTTTGATACAAACAAGAATTTTCATGTCGTCGTCTCCGATATAGGAAGCTCAAAGCTGAAAGCGCAAGGCGCAAAGGTCGAACCCCAAGCTTAACGTCACACCTGTCACGCGTCATTTACTATATCTCGGCAGAAATACCTTTTCAACAAAAAAGCGAGCATACGTTCGTTTTTTGTTGACTTCAGCGGTTGGAAATTATAGGTGGTGAAATACAATCCATTTTTTATAATCGAATACGGGTGTGATTTATGAGCACTATCTACATGATCCGGCATGGTCAGGCCTCTTTTTCCAGCAGCGACTACGACAGGCTTTCCGGACTGGGACGCACGCAATCCGAAATTTTGGGGGAGTACCTGCTTCGCCTCGGCATTTCATTTGATGCCGTCTACGCCGGATCGCTGCTGAGACAGACGCACACGGCGGAAATCGTGCTGGATCGAATGGAATGTCGTTCCAAAGACAATCCGGTTGCCACCACCAGTGAATCGGATCACCCAAATCCGGAAACCCCTAAATCTGACACCCTGCAAATTGATCCGCAACTCAATGAATATGATGCACACCCCGTCATGCAGTCTCAACTGCCCGGACTGCTCAGCGAAAAGCCTTCCCTTGCCCGGGATCTGGAACATCTGGATGAACGTAGATCTTTTCAAAGGGTGTTTGAGGGGACGATCCTGCGCTGGATTTCGGGAAATTTTGACTGCGAAGGAGTTGAACCCTGGAAGACCTTTACCACCCGTGTACGGGGGGCCATGAAGAAAATCATGGATGAAAACGGCCGTGGAAAGACAGTGGCTATTTTCACCTCGGGCGGCCCCATCTGCGCGGCCGTACAGATGGCCATCGGGGTCACCGATGAAACCGCCATACGGCTGAACTGGCAGCTCCGGAACACCTCCGTCTCGGTGCTGAAGTATAATGACGACGGGCTGTTCCTGCATTCATTTAATTCCATAAACCATTTACAGGACCGCGGAGATTCGACGCTGCTGACCTACCGGTAGGAGGAAACGATGGACTTTACCGTATCTGAAAAACTGCAGACCATTCTGGACATGATGAAAGAATTCGTGGAACGGGAATTGATCCCCATGGAACCCGAATTCGTCACAAGGGGCTTTAATGCCATGCTTCCGGAGATCGAGAAAAAGCGGAATATGGTTCGAAAAATGGAGCTTTGGGCACCCCTTCATCCAAAGGAATTCGGCGGGATGGGTCTCAGCCTCATGGAGTATGCTCTGATTGCCGAGGCCCTGGGCGGGACCCCTCTGGGGCTGTATGTCTTCGGTTGCCAGGCCCCGGACGCCGGCAATATCGAAATCCTGCATAAATTCGGGACAGAGGAGCAGAAAGAGAAATACTGCCGTCCCAACGTGGAAGGCAAAATCAGGAGTTGCTTTTCCATGACCGAAGTGGAAGTAGCCGGTTCCAACCCCACTTGGATTCTCACTACGGCCGTCAAGGACGGGGACGATTATGTCATAAACGGCAATAAATGGTATACATCGTCCGCCGACGGCGCGGCATTTGCCATCGTCATGGCGGAGACCAATCCCGAATCCCCCTCCATACACACGCGCTCCAGCATGATCATTGTACCGACCGATACCCCCGGGTTCAACCTGGTCCGCAACATTTCGGTCATGGGTCATACGGGCGACGGCTGGCACAGTCATGCGGAAATCCATTATGAGAACTGCCGGGTTCCCCGAAAGAACCTTCTTGGCGGAGAGGGAATGGGCTTTGTCATGGCCCAGCAGAGACTCGGACCGGGCCGAATCCACCACTGTATGCGCTGGATCGGCATCTGCAACCGCTGCTTTGATCTCATGTGCTCCTACGCCTTAAAGAGACGACGGACTCCCACACAGGTCCTGGCCGATTCGGACATCATCAAGACCTACATAGCCGACAGCGCCGCCGAGATCCTCTCAGCCCGGCTCATGGTCCTCAATACGGCCTGGACCATTGAAAACGTAGGCGTAAAAGCCGCCATGAAGGACATCTCCATCATCAAATTCTATGTGGCCAATGTCATGCAAAAGGTGGTGGACAGGGCACTCCAGGTCCATGGAGGCCTCGGCATGACGGATGATACGCCCATTGCCATGTATTTCCGGGGCGAGCGCGCCGCCCGCATCTATGACGGCGTCGATGAGGTACACAAACTCTCCGTGGCCAAAAGGATACTAAAGGAATACAGGGACAGAATTGTACTCTGAACCACCCTGAAATCCCCATGACGGATCTCTTGAATTTCGATATTTTCACACAGAAGGTAGCGTTCTCCCGGAACGATATCTGTCACGAGGTCTATCGTAATCATCGGCAGGCCATCAAGATAAAGAAAGAAAAGACGCTTGCCAAAAACCTTATGGGCATCTTTGATGCGGCCCTGAGAATCAGCAATGAAAAGGGCTTTAATGCCATGACCATGCGGGATTTAAGCAGGGAAAGCGGCCTGAGCATGGGAGGGTTGTACGCCTATTTCAGGGGCAAGGACGACCTGCTGGAGATGCTCCTGCAAACCGGCCAGACGACCACCAGAAAAGTCATGGAAGAAAATCTGCAAGGTGTGAACGACCCCGTCGGCAGGCTGCGTACAGCCATCCGGACCCACATTTTCCTGAGTGAGGTCGATGCTCCCCTGGTTCTATTTCTCCTACATGGAGGCTCGTCACCTGGGAACCACCCAGAAACAAAAGGCCATAATGGGGGAACTTGCATCGGAGAAAATTTTCTCCGACATTATTGAAGAGGGAATAAATCAGGGTCTGTTCCAGGTTGAAGACAACCTGCTTGCGGCGTCCGTAATCAAGGCGATGCTTCAGGACTGGTACGTAAAGCGATGGAAGTACTCAAAACGCAAAATCGGCGTGGAGCAGTACGCGGGCTTTGTCATTCAATGTGTGGAACGGTTCTGTCGATCGAATTGAATAGGAGGGATACTCAATGAATTACACGGATCAACCAACCAGCGTCAGGAAAGGGGAAGAACTGGACAAGAAGCGCGTAGCGGCATTCTTAAGCGACGCCATTCCCGGCCTTAGCGGGGACCTTTCCATCCGACAATTTCCGGGAGGATACAGCAATCTTACCTACATGCTGAACATGGGAAACCGGGAGTTTGTCCTGCGCCGTCCCCCTTTTGGAACCAAGGCAAAGTCTGCGCACGACATGTCCAGGGAGTACAGGATACTTCGAGCGCTGCGACCTGTTTTTCCCTACTGCCCCGAACCACTGGCCTTTACGGATGATCCCTCCATTATGGGCTGCCCTTTTTATATCATGGAGCGATTACAGGGGATTATCCTTCGCAGGGATCTTCCCCCCGGAATGACGCTGACTCCGAACAGATGCCCGACAACTCTGCGAAAATCTGATCGATCTCCAGGTCGAGCTGCATGCCATCGATTACGAAGAAATCGGTCTGGGCAACTTCGGCAATCCGCAAGGGTACGTAAGACGCCAGGCTGAAGGCTGGACTGCGCGATACCGTGCGGCAAGAACCGATGATGCACCGGACTGGGAAGATATCATGGCATGGATACTGAACAACATGCCGCCTGATTCCGGCAGACCGGGGATCGTTCACAACGACTATAAATTAAACAATTGTGTTCTGGACGAAAAGGATCCCACCCGAATCACGGGAATTCTGGACTGGGAAATGGCCACCATCGGGGACCCGCTGATGGATCTTGGAAATTCCCTCGGATACTGGGTTCAGGCGGATGATCCGCCGGAAGCGCTTGCGATCCGGACCATGCCCACCCATTTGCCAGGGGCACTCACCAGGGAAGAGATTATAACCCGATACGAGGAAAAATCGGGACGGACCATTTCCAATGTCAATTTTTACATCTGTTTCGGGATGTTCCGGCTCGCGGTCATCGCCCAGCAGATCTATTATCGCTATTACCACGGTCAAACAAAAGACGAACGATTCAAAAAGTTGATCTTTGCCGTTCACACACTGGAGAAGGCTGCACGCCGTTATCTGGAATAGAACTCTTGCAAACCGCCGCCTCTTTCCAAATTGATTTGCCATACCCCCATCTTACGTGTTAATATTTCCCCCGTTATGGGGAATCCGGAACGTATGCGGGGTTCTTGCGTTCACGGAACTGATGTACCGGATCGGTTTTCACCGCAAAGGAGGGGCATATGGATGGACACCTGGCCACGCGTATTTTCAACCAGGAAAAGATAAACGAACTCTTTCCAAAGGAACGCGCCAACCAGTTTTTTGAGGCACTCTTCGGGGATCACGCAGAGGGGGCTTATGATATTGCGCTGAAATTCATAAGACACACGGGCGACAGCCTCCAATTCGAGTTTCATCTCATACAGCGCCCGGGGCGATGTCTGGCTTGCAATCTCACCGCCGGCCTGCCTTCAGTATTTTCGCGACATCCGGTAATCAACCTCAAAGGCCTGATCGGACAAATCGACCAGTTGCTGGACGGCCAGACGCGATGTACCGATTGGCGCCTTGGCGCCACTCGCGAAATGTCCAAGGAACTTCACGTTATTCCTCTCATTGTTTCGCTTGCATAAGATCTTTCTACACGGAAAAACTTCTGTCGAACCACACACCGCCCCTTTGTCTGCGACCAGGAGAATATCCCGTGGCGAACCTTTGTTTTCTCCCGTTAAGAACATGGGATCTTCGACTTGCCCTGCAGAAAATTACTCATTTCTAAATTGGAAACCCGAAGTGCCCACAAGCTCATTACTGGATGGACACACGCTAATAATTAATCGCAGACTTCAGCTTAGATAGCATCAGCGAAGGGGGCCACTATGCCATTTCAAAAGATCAACGGAATCAACATTTATTACGAAATACACGGCCGGGAGACCGGGAAAGAACCGATTGTGCTGCTTCATCATGGGATGGGTTGCACAAAGATCTGGAAAGAGATCTACCCCGATCTGGCCTACAGCGGGTATCGAATTCTCCTTTACGACAGAAGGGGATTTGGCGAATCGGAAAAAGATCCCGATTTCATGGAGTTTTATAAGAGCGATCGATATCGGCCCGAAAGCGTTGATGAATTGAACGCTATACTGGAATTCCTGAAGATCAACCGTTTTCATGTGATTGGTCAATGCGAAGGAGGGGTGATTGCACTGGATTACGCGGCGGCATTTCCGGAGCGGATCGTGACACTCACCACTTCAAGCACGCAGTGTTTCAGCGGAGTCTCCATGGAGGAGACAAATGCCCGCATGTTTCCCAGGGTTTTCCGCGAGCTTGCACCGGAACTCCAGGCCAAGCTCACGGAATGGCACGGGGAGGGTGCGGAGGCCTTTTTTAATCAGTTCCGTCTGTTTGGGGGAACCTATGGAAAAGAGGCATTCGATCTCAGGCCCGTCCTGTCTTCCGTCACCTGCCCTTCCCTGGTCCTGTATCCCGACCGAAGCGCCCTCTTTGAAGTGGAACAGGGGGTGTCCATGTATCGGGGGCTTCCCAAGGGGGAGCTGGCGGTCCTGCCGGCCTGCGGGCACAATACCTACCAGTACCGGCCCCGCGACTATGTTCGCATTGTTCTGGATTTTTTAAGCAGGCATCAAATGCAGGATCCAGATCTCAGCAGAAACGAAATGATGGAAATGTCCTGTCTCGCGGTAAAGAAACCTCTCGCACGATCGTAACCTTAGCGAGCAAATCAGAGAGGTTTCCCTTACCGGGGACAATATCAGCATTGATTTCTTCGATGGGCAGACGATAACCGGACAGTGAGCCACCTTTCTTGGTTAGTCAGAAATGAATTGACGCCAATGCATCCTATTTTGTAATCTTACGGATATGGAACCAAAAGTCATTATAAATTAGGCTGTTGACAGTCAGGGATGATAGGAAGGGAGGAATTATGAAACAGGTAATCGTTGTTACCCTTGTGGTTAGCACTTTATTGGTGTTATCAATGAAATCGGGTTATGCAGGGTGGAATCCGGATCAATCAGAAACCGCCGTAAACCAGGATATTCAAGATTACGAAGTAGCCCAGGCCATTGCTGATTTCAAAAACAGCGATCCCAGTATGAGGATCTTTTTTGAAAAAGCCTATGGGTTTGCAATATTCCCAACAGTTGGCAAAGGGGGAGTGGGAATTGGAGGTGCTTATGGGAAAGGAAAAGTTTATAGCAAAGGAATCCTGGAGGGAACAGCAAGCCTGATGCAATTCACCCTTGGTTTCCAGTTCGGGGGTCAGGTATACAGTGAAATTATTTTTTTCCAAGATAAGTTGGCACTTGATCTCTTTAAATACGGAAATTTCGAATTTGGAGCCCAGGCATCTGCTGTAGCCACAACTGCGGGCGTATCCGCCAATACGGATTATAGTAACGGCGTTGCCATCTTCACTGTAGCCAAAGATGGACTAATGTTTGAAGCTTCGTTGGGAGGACAGAAGTTCAGTTTTGAGCCTGTCCGTGTTTCAAAGTGAGGAGGGAAAGATGAAAACCTTTGCCGAAAAGGCATACGATATTTTGAGGAAGGTGCCTGCGGGACGCGTGACAACCTATAAAGAAATTGCCCATGCCCTGGGAAGCAAGGCGTATCGTGGCGTCGGGCAGGCCATGCGGACAAACCCTTATGCACCCGAGGTTCCCTGACACCGGGTTGTCGCCACATCCGGTCGGATTGGGGGATTTCAGGGAAAGACATCGGGAGAGGCAATCGAGAAGAAAATAAAAATGCTCAAGGACGAAGGGATCGAATTCCGAGGAGGAAAGATAAAAGATTTTGTAGATATTCTTTTTCGGTTCCCCTAAATTTGGGATATCAAAAGCATTGGGAACAAAATGGATCTTGCCAAGCCTCAACCAAAAGCGCTTGGATTGGCCTGTGAAGCAAACCAAAAACCGATTGACGGGATAAAATATTAATGCAGTCTAAAAAATCCTTTGCTTTAATTAATTATGACATATGTAATCCCGAGATGTGCGACCACAATGAAGGACGTTGCGCCGCCGCCTCGGCCTGTACGCACAAAGTGATCAAGCAAATTGACGGTGTTTTCGAACAACCAATGGTATTTCAGGACACGTGCATGGGATGTTGGGACTGCATTGAAGCCTGCCCCTTGGACGCTGTTTCTCCCAGGCACGTCACCTGACAAAGGATTTTCCTCGCCGGGCGAGTCTAGTTTCCATCCATAAATGGCCCTTTTCCGCAATCCCCCGGTGGGATCGGGACAAGTCGGCGTCAAACTGCGGGTTTCCTTGACCTTGCGGAACAGTGCTCATTTCTGAATTGGAAACCCGCAGTGCCCACAAGTTCATTTATGGATGGACACGAGTCTATAATCGGCCGCCCTATGAAGGAGTGCATAATAATTGTGCCTAAGAAATCTACCTACGAAGAACTTGAACAAAGAGTCCAAGAATTAGAGGAAGCTGAATCTGCGCGCAAGAGGGCGGAGAAAGAATTGCGGGAGAGTGAAGAAAAATTTCGCAACATTGCAGAAATTTCACTGGCCGGCATTTATATCATCCAGGACGGCATTTTTACATACGTCAATAAGAAATTCGCGGAGGTTTTAGGCTACTCTGTCGAGGAATGCCTCAATAACATGCATTTTCGACAAACTGTATATCCGGAAGACTTAGACATCGTGCGAGAGCAGATCAGCAAGCGCATATCTGGGAAAGTCAACTCTGTTCATTATACCTTCCGGGGGATAAAGAAAAACGGAAAAATAATCCATGTTGAAATTTTTGGTTCTACAATCCAATTGACCGGAAAGCCTGCCGTGGCCGGTAGCATACTGGACATCACCGCACGCAAACAGGTGGAGGAAGAACGGGAGGAGTTAATAGAGACCCTTCAAAGGGCACTATCAGAAGTTAAAACATTGCAGGGTTTTCTACCCATCTGCTCCAATTGCAAAAAGATACGAGACGACCAGGGATACTGGAACCAGGTTGAGAAATATATCGGCGAACGCTCCAATGCACGATTCTCCCATGGTATCTGTCCGGAATGCGCTAAAAAACTTTATCCGGATTTTGATCTTTATGGAGATGAAGGCAAGCTCATTGAGTAATTCAAGACGGCATAATGACTTTTTCTCCCTCCTGTTTGCCCATTTCCAGCTTCAACTGTTCATTCTTTGTCCGCAAGGGTGAGTGTCCAGGAGCAACATTATCAGGAAGGTCGATGGCAATTCCTCAGACGACTCGGCTGACCTTGGGAAACCTCGGTGGTTTTCGGCCGGCGAGGTGTAAACGGGCCCTCCGCCCTCTACGGCTTGGCCATGGGCTATAAGGGTAACTCTCTTCACCTCCAGGAAATGTATGGACTTGAAGTCTCAACCGGTACTCTTTCTGCGGTTACCGACAAACTTATCCATACTGTCAAAGAGCGGCAAGCACTCCCCCTGGAGTCAATTTATCTGTTAAAACACGAAGATGACTTTACAAACCAGCGCCACGAGATGGGCTATACCTGACAGCCAAAGGTCTTGGTATCTGCAATTTGCCCGTGCTGGGAATATTCTCCATAGATCACTACGAGCCCAAATTTTCTGATATCCCGAGAAGCTGGTATGGTATCCCGGTCGCGACGCACGAGGGAAACCGTGCCCAAGTCTTGACCCTTGCCGGACGCATAGGCCTGATGGGTAACAAGCCGACCAAGTAGGGAAATTCAAGCAGCTCCTGTCCAAAGGGACAGTCTCTTTTCTTAAGGGACTGTCCCTTTTTTGTCCCTTTCGACATTGAAAACTTTTCATTTTTCAGATATTTAATCATAAATAAAGGGGATGGAGCTTAAGTAAAAGCCTACCCGACCCTTCAACTGATTGGTATCAACCCGGCCATCAATCTGGGGTCTGGTCCGGCAGGGTACTTCAAGATATGTCGACGCAGGATCTGTTCGAACTGATAAAGAATAAGATCAATGACCTGTCAATTGAGTCATGTGGCGATGAAGGTCGTCCTTTTAGGAGCGTTGTAAAAAGGTCGCTCGATTGATCCTGTCATGGTTTCGGCGGCACTTGTCAAACCCTAAAGCCCTGAAAAGGAGCGTCAACTGAAGACGGAAATTCTAAAGATGCCCACATAAGGCTCCAGGAGCGAAAAGGAGCCAATTGGGGCCTTCCTGGTCGGAAAGCCAGCGGTGAGGGTGCGGAGATAAAAGCGCTTCTATTCCAAATAAGAGCCGATTGTCGGATGGCACTGCTTATAGGCTTTAAAGCCGCAACTGGATCAGCAGCCTTGAGGCACTCTTCCGCCTTTTTCACATATAGATATAGCAGGTTATGCGGCACTCCCTTAAAATTCGAGGGCAATCCGAATTTCATCCAAAGGAACAAAACCTACACATGAGGAGGGGAAGCTATGTTTAAACGCAGTGGATTGTTTAAAATCGTTGTAGCGATTTTTCTTGCTCTCTTTTCAACCGCCGTGGCGTCAGCGGAAAAACAGTCCAAGGGTCGTCTGGATGTTTTCGAAGAGACTTTACAGCAGATGGGGTTCAATGTTCAAGAGGGACTGGTGGATTTTCCAGACATTGTTGACATGTGCTGTGAGTGCGAGATTTTCAGTTGCTTCGCCAATAATCCGTCCAGCCCCTATGGGGTCTTTGTGTTGCCCCCTGCGCCCAATCAGTCGGAGTCGGTTACAAACCCATACGCTGAATGGTTCAAAGTGAATAAGGTTAACGACCCAAATAACCCTTGGTACGATGAAAACCAAAAGGACTATCCTGACAGGGGGAGCTGGTTCTGGCGGCTGAGACCTGATGAGGCGGTAGTATTTCTGGGGACCACACCACCCGAAATGACCTATTTCGGATTCACTGGTTATCTCTACGACCGTTACAGCGAGGGGGTGCCGGATCCACCCGATTGCACCGCTGAGGGAAAACCGCCGAGACAGCCCCCCGGGTCCTCCTTGAATCGGATTCCCCTTTTCGCCAGTCTTGGTGACACGGTTAACTACCGCACGGTCCGCGTCTCCGGTGCTAAAAGGAATCCATTCCTAAAAGACGTTGTCCTCATTCTGACGGCCGATCAAAAGGTTGAGCGCCAGGTTAAGAAGGCACTACATAAGGCAGGCTACGGCGATGGGATGATCAACACCATTGTTGCCCCTCAGGACCTCGTTCGGCTCGGTCTGGATTCAGAAAGCGACTCCCTGCTTTTCCTCATCCGAATGGCCACCAAACTGACCCCGGCCGTTGAAAGTTATATGGCTTCTCCCGGAACGCTTCTCAGGTTGAGCCCTAATCCGCCCATACCATCGTCTGAGCTAGATCCTTTTCCGCCTCCGAAGCTTCGAGTTCGGGGCATTGGAGACACGGAGGTTGGTCTGCTGCCCCTTGTCGACCAACTCGGAAAGGCTATCGTGGATACCTTCGAAAATAAAGGCTATAATGCCGAGCCCATTTCCACGGTCAACTGGTATGAGGGCTACAATTGCATCGAAAACAACGAGAACTGCCTGGGCGACAACCGAGATACACCATACATCCTGCCCGGATTCAACCCGTTGACCCACATTCCCTATCAGGACCTCGCACTCAATGAGGGAGAGTTCTATGTCGTCTATGGGGTCAACCACAAGGCCTCAGGAAAGGCCATCTACTCAAACATATCCGTCCAGGGGTGGATAAGGAAGTGCAGCCCGGTTCTTATCGGCAACGAAGATATGGTCGGGAGTGCAAGCGCTTATTTGGGCCTTGATGATCGTGCCGCCGACATGGTGTATGCTTTTGTGATCGCTCGACCAGACGGTTGCAGTAGTAAGGACCTGACGGAAAAGCAACAATGGTTCTGTCGAGAGGTGAGTTACACTTGCAAGGGCGGGGTTCTCCAGGATGAACCTTTGGCCATAGGCTTTCGCGCTTATGTGGAGAAAAAAACCAACGTCGGGGCTGCCTATTCCGAAATCGTGATAGACCGGATTGTAAAATTCACACCGAAGCCATGATAGACCTTTTTCGAAACTCAATCCTCAAGTCTTGGAACTTGAATGAGGTTCGTATCGGTTTTAATTGACGAGTGCTAAATATTATTAAAAATTATCGAAAACCGGTTCTATCTGCAATTGAGAGCTGAAAGGTTAAACCCATAGAACCCAAAGGCCAACCCCGATATCTGGTGGTTGGCCTTTTTGCCTCAAAACCTGAAAATAGACTGGTCTATCTGCACCCCAATAGACCGCATTAAAGCGGTGATTGCTCCAACCGATCACCGGTTTTGGGGCTTGCTGGTTCGCTGTGATACCATTCTGCCAGTGGGTGTTTCGACTCGCTTTTCGGTTCTGTCAATTCAAGTATAGGTCGGGACAACTATAACCCAGTGAGTCCATAAGATCAGAATGTGACGACTGCCACATATCGTGGTTGCGCCGCTCTTCAATCATTAATCCCATATTCCAGAATGCCTATATGCAACATTCGTTTGATTTCACTGGCAAATAGAGTAAGATTGATCTGCCAGCCTCGCACGGTTTCGGTGACACTGGTGTGAAGTATCATGCATCATTCACCTGAGATGGAATGAGCTGGAAACTGACCAACCCCCACATATTGTGCCTCGCAAAACATCAATCGGGTTCGGCATCCCGGTCACATTTCATCATACCGTAAGCCATACCTCTTGGCCCGACAGTCAGCGCCAACCAAAATAAAAAAAGCCCCCTGACGGGGACTTTTTTTACAATATCTGATCTTATTTAGACGGGTAACCACGTTACGCAGATTGCGAACACAAAAAATGTACATAACAGAACAATAAACGTATACCCCATAAAATCGCGCGCCTGCATCTTTGTCCCCGCCGCAATGATGGGCATGAATGCCAGCGTCCAGAATGGTTGTATCATGTTCGTCCACGCATCACCATACGCAACCGCCATGGCGTTCCTTGCAATAAACGAAGTTAACTGATCCGGCGTCATTGACGCACCGAGGGTCTTTGCCGCCTCAACAATTGTCGGACCCACAACTGCCCATTCCCCACCACCGGATGGCACGAAAATATTAACGAATCCGCCAATCAAGAAGGAGATAAACGGATAGGTACCGACGGTCGCCACGCTGGCTATTGCCATTGCCATCGCCTTGCCAAGTCCCGTATGTATCATGATGCCCATGATCCCCGCATAGAAGGGAAATTGCAATATGATACCTGATACGTTACCGCAGGCTCGTTTCATGGCGATGAGATACCGGAAAGGCGTCTTATGACAGATCATACCGAGGATGATGAAGAGGAAATTCATAATATTCAGGTTGATATCAAAGCCTTTCGTTGAGAAATGCCAGATGAGGTACCACGCGCCCATAAGAGAAATAACAATCTGAATGACGAAATTGTTGTTTAAAAAGTCGGATAAGTTCTTGTCCGGGAGTCTCAGAGCGTCCGCTTCCTCCGAGCAAGACATTTCCTTCGCCCCTTTGTGTTCTTGCTCGATCATATCATCGAATTCGACCACATCCTCATCCTTGGGTTTCAACATAACCATCAGGATGGGAAGAATGATGAGGAGTGATACGGCAACAGTGATATTCATGGGACTCAACAAGGTTATCGTCGTAGGGATCACGGAATCCAAAACACCCGCTTTAATGAGGAAGTTATCCGGGGTATTGATGACAAGCGGTATAGAACCCGACAAACCTCCGTGCCATATGATATTTGTGGTGTACACGCACGCGGCCAGAAGCCGATAGTCAACACCTTTCACACGCCGCCCCAACTCGCGTGCCAGAACAGCGGCAAGAACGATCCAACCCCAACTGATTAAATTAAAGATCAGACCCACACCAGTTACTGTAAGATATACGCCAACAGGCGTCCTTACCTTTGTCGATAACCAGTCGAGAAATCGTGTAATAGGTGGAGAAATTGCGAGGGCATACCCGGTCACGAGAATGAGGACCATCTGCATGGCAAATGCCAGCAGACTCCAGAATCCTTTATACCACGACTGAATAATGCCAAAGGGTTTGGCATCAACCCAGGCCATCGCCAGGATGGCGGCAAGAAAGGTCAGCAAAATAGCGAAGATGAAAGATTCCGGAATAATTCTCCGAAACTTGTCGGCAAAAAACTTACCTGCTGATGATAACATATTTCCCTCCTGTTCTTTTTAATAAAAAACATTGGTAAAGAAATGAATAAAAAAATCATCTAATCATCCAGGCGTTTTTCTGTATTGTTCGGATCGGCACCTCCTTTCTCTATGAATCAGCCAGCGTCGCTGTTTCCGCAGAAAACCGGGCGGTATCAGCGCATACAAACACGGTGCGAAACACTTGCACAGGGCACATAGCGCACACTCCGTCGACACTGCTGTTAATGTATTGATTGATGGATGGTGTGAATTAAAAAAAGGGTAAAAACGGGGATGGCCGTTTATTGACGGGATTTGCACCGCTGAATCTATTATCAAGGTCTCACCTCGTGATTAAACCAATAAATAGACTGGGTCGAGGCCACAGGCCCCACAATTTTTCATCAGAGAGGATTCTTATGTTTCAACAGTTTCCGCGATATTGATACTATCCGTACCTCTATCATGCATGTAATATCGACAGGACTCGCAAGATAGTCTCACAAGTGGCAAATTCATATCAAAAATGCCCCTGCCTTGTCAAGCGTTTGGGAGAGCATAACTCATCTTCAAAAATTAACTTTGTTCAGTCCTTTCAAACCCAATATTTGTCTTGCTTCATCAGGCGTTGCCGGTTCAATATCGCTGAGGTGAGGTGATAAGAACTTGCTTTTTTGGCGAGTGAGAATAGCGAAAATGGACTTGGGTGTCACGGAAAAAGAACTCAATATCCCCCGCGACCAGGTTCACGCCAAGTACACCGAACCACTGGGCGATAAAAAATCCTGATTTTTTAGGCGGCCTTCTTTACGGCCAACAAAGGCTCTTCTTTTTTCTTATCTCGAAGTTTTAGATATGCAACATTCGTTTGATTTCACTAGCGAATAGTGTAAGATTGATCTGCAGCCTTGTGTGGCTTTGACACATATGTGAGCTAACATAATGCAAACAAGATTCACCTGCAGTATAATCCCTGTGTAATTGAAATATGTCAGATCACTTTGATGTCCTGTTTTCAGCATAAACTTCATAGATTTAATTTTGAAGCCAAGTTTCGACCAATCCGCTTGAAGGAGACCTAATCTATTGATGGAAAAAAGGGAAGAAATTGCTCAAATGGATATTCCTGATCATATTGTGAAAAAATGGCAAACTATTGTCGATAACATGGCAAGTTTGATAGGCGTTCCTTCTGGCCTAATCATGCGAATTGTTGAATCGGACATCGAAGTTTTTGTTTCCAGCAAAACCTCAGATAATCCGTATCATCCCGGAGACAAAGAGCATTTGTTTGGATCGGGTCTATATTGCGAGGCTGTCATCAAAAGCAGGGAAAATCTTCTTGTACCCAATGCCCTCTCTGACAAGAAATGGAGGAATAACCCTGACGTAAGACTCAACATGATCTCTTACTTGGGTTTCCCAATTCAATTTCCAACAGGAAAGCCATTCGGAACGATCTGCGTTCTGGATAATAAAGAAAACCCGTATTCAGTTAACTTCATTCAGCTTATTCAAAATTTTCGCGAAATAATTGAGAGTAATCTCGAACTGATATACATGAATTATATTTTAGGAGAGAAGAACAAACGGTTCAGCAATTATTTATCAGAGATTAAAAAGCTTCGCGGAATTCTTCCAATTTGCACTAACTGCAAAAAGATCCGGGATGACAAAGGATATTGGAATCAAATTGAGAGTTACATCAGTGCTCATTCTCAAGCCGAATTCAGCCATTCCATTTGTCCGGATTGTGCAAAGAAATTATATCCTGAATTCGATTTGTATTCTGAAACAAAATGATGGACCAAGACTTTTTGCATGGCATCGAACCTTTACTCAGCTATTGAAGGCTATATGAAACATTTATTTGATTTTACTGGAGAAATAGTGAAAGATTGATCTGTCAGCCTTGCACGATTTTGGGTGATGTTGAGGTGCATGATCATGCAAGTATGGTTTACCGATTGGATAGGTGACTATGGATAAAAAGAATCCGGATCGCATTGAAAAAAAGCAGGGTTACCGTGCAGATACTGGAAGTGGGACTTTTTCGGAAATTGTCAATTTCAGTGCCGTGGAATTATCAGATGCCATAAAGCACAGGGTTGTATCATGTGTGGAAGTCATGAACGCTTACCTTGCGCAGATCGACAGGGTTAATCCGAAGTTTAATGCAATCGTATCTTTGCGTAACCGTGATAAACTCCTTTATGAAGCAGCGCAAAAAGATTCGGATCTGGCGCGAGGTTGTTATCACGGCTGGATGCACGGCTTTCCACATGCCGTAAAAGACCTGGCCGCCACTAAAGATATTCCTACCACCATGGGATCACCAATATTTGCCAATGAGACCACAAACCATGACGCCATTTTTGTAGAGCGATTAAAGAAAGCCGGTGCGATTATTATCGGCAAGACCAATACGCCCGAATTCGGCTTTGGTTCGCAAACCTACAACAATGTATTCGGCACAACCTATAACGCCTATGATCCCGAACTGTGTGCGGGCGGCAGCAGTGGGGGAGCATCCGTTGCACTGGCCACAAGGATGATTCCGGTGGCCGACGGCAGTGATATGATGGGTTCTCTCAGAAACCCTGCGGCTTACAACAACATCATCGGCTTCCGACCTTCCTTTGGCCGCGTACCTTTCGGGCCTGCAATAGAGATTTTCTCGCAGCAGCTAGGCTATGAAGGGCCCATGGGACGGTCTGTTAAAGATACGGCCATGCTGTTGTCGACCATGGCGGGGTTTGATTCCCGCATTCCATTGTCTATCCGTGAAGACCCACTTCAGTTTGCCGGGAGTTTGAAGGGCCGCATGAAAGGTCGAAAGATTGCCTGGCTCGATGATCTAAACGGCTATTTGCCCATGGAACCGGGTATCCTGGAGCTGTGTCGGCGTGCACTGGCGCACTTTGAAAACTTGGGTTGTATCGTGGAAACTTTCAAGGTCGATTATCCAATGGAAGAATTATGGGAGACCTGGCTTACCTTGCGTCAATGGCTGATAGCTGGGAGCCTCGGCCCCATTTACGATAAAAAGGAGAACCGAGATAAAATGAAACCGGAGGCCTTGTGGGAAATTGAGGGAGGGCTCAAGCTTACAGCCTCTGATGTATATAATGCATCGGTAAATCGTTCGCAATGGTATCAAGCAGTTGCCGCCCTATTTACGCAATACGATTATCTCCTGCTCCCCTCAGCTCAGGTTTTCCCGTTTAATGCGCAAATTCATTGGCCGAAAGAAGTGGGAGGGACAACCATGGATACTTACCACCGCTGGATGGAAATAACCATACCGGGAACGCTTTCCGGCTGTCCAATCGCAAACGTGCCCGTAGGATTCAATCGTCAGGGATTGCCCATGGGCATGCAAATCATCGGTCCTGCTGCAAAAGACCTGGCCGTCTTACAGCTCGCCCATATTTATGAAAAGATGTCCGGGTGGACAGAGAAAGTTCCGCCGGATGCCAGGGGATAACACAATTTCCCAGCCTGAAAGCAGAACCGTTTTCATCCCAGGATGTCCGCAAATGGAAACCGCCAACGTACAATGGATAGCGGAAAATAGATCATTCATACGGTTACCTTGCTGGCATCTGATTATCAGGCTGGGACAAAAAACACCATCTATTACGCTGTCCCGGGTTAGAGTTCTCATGAGGCTATTGTTGTCGATGCAGCTGGAGTGCCCGACTGGATTTTAAAACTGTACTGCTATCATCTGAAATGGAATTGACATTCAGTCCACCACAATATCTGACGGTCAAATCGCAACAAGAGAAGAACTCGGCAATCATCTGCATCGAAATTTGTCCGTGTTAAAAGTCAAATTTCGTTATCCTATCCGTAAATCGCCACCGTGAACGAAAAATTGTGTACACACAATTTAAGCATGAGCGGTGATGCTTCCTTTTTTATCTCAGCAATGTCTACTTTATGTGATGAACCATATTTTGTGACCATTCCTTTGTTGCCCGGGTATTATGCGATGTTACAATCCCTATATGGAAAATGTAGTAGATTTTCCAGGGAAATCGAGTAAGATTGTTCTGTCAGCCTTGCACGATTCTGGGAGATTTGGTGTGAAAATTCATGCCAGCATCTTTGAAATGAAAAGGTTGTAATCATTTAGCAATGCCATCAACGGTCTGAAACCACGGTATGGAGGGAAAGCGGACGTATTATTGGGTTGAGTTAAGAACTCCTGACCTGAAGCTATTAGAAAAGAAACAGCGAAAGTCCCAATTCTTGGTAATTATTTATCGGTTTTTGGCCCAGGAAACTCATCAGACATATGACGCTTGGAGTTCGGATCAGGGACAGTAGAAATATCCTTTTAGCGTTGAAAAGGGTGCCCCGTCGTCAGTTCGTCGCTTCAATAGAAAGGCACAGTAGAAGTATTGGGGGATTTTTCCGTCTTTTAAGCGCTCAGATTCCTTAGCATAAATGGCGGTCAGATTGATTTGCGGCTTGTCCTGAGGGTTGCTTTAGGGGTAGTCGCATGATAAAGACACTCCCTTTTCCCGGCTGGCTTCTGGCGGTCAGCTCTCCCCCGTGACGAATGGCAATTCTCTTGCAGATAGGAAGCCCCATGCCCGTGCCCTCATACTCGTGCACGGGATGTAAGCGTTTGAAAGGAGCAAAGACCTGTTCCATATCGGCTTCGTCGAAGCCAATACCATTATCTTCTAAACGGATCTCGACCATCGCTAACGCCTTTTCACCTTTGCTTCCAAAGGGATCTATTTGGACCTCCCCTGAGATTTTAACGATGGGCGCATCAATGCCCCGGAATTTGATGGCATTGTGGATGAGATTCTGAAAGACTTGTCGAAACTGAATGGGATCCCCTTCGACTCCGACATCAATATTCATTTCCACATGAGCACATTCCTCCAAGATGTACGGTTCCATGTCGGAAACGACCTCTTGGACAATCTCTTTCAGATCCAGCTCTTGTATTTTTAACTCGCGGTTGGTTACCTGGGAGTATTGAAGAAGCTCATCGATGAGTTCTCTCATACGTCCGGCGATCTTCCTCATGCTCCGGGTGTAAATCCGGCAATTTTCGTTCATGTCTGGGCCGCATTCCTCCTCCAACGCTTCTGAGAAGGACTGTATCTTCCTGAGGGGTGCCCGAAGATCGTGTGAGGCCACAAAAGCAAACTCCTGAAGCTCCCGGTTACTTCTCTCCAGTTCAAATATGGTGCGGTTCAACTCTTTTTCTGCAGATTCCTTGGCAGCGATTTTCTCTTCTAATATCAAAATGGTACGGAGCAATTCTCCTTGAGACTGTTTCCCTTGCGTATTCCGGGGAATCCGGACACCCATTCCACCCCATTCCGGACCTGTCGCACCGTGTTCCATTGAGCTGTCTTCCATTGGATAAAAAAAGGTATGCACCCTATTACAGCACTTCCTGTCATCTGCATGACCCGTTGTTGATTCCTCCATAGATCCTCCCCGATACATTCGGCGGCAAAAAGTGGAAAGGTATTGCTCTACTTCAGAAGTCCTTGCGAACAAGCCTTTACAGTAGCCAAAGGACCGTTTAACTCATGGGCAATCCCGGAGGCTATCATGCCGAGTGAATTCAACCTTTCCTCTCTTGACCAAATCAATTCTTTGCACCTACGCCCCTACTATTGCAGGTGCCCCTACTTCATTGCTGAAGCTTGACATCTTTCTATAGAGGGTCTTTGGATCTATACCAAGTATCTTGGCAGCCTCGCCCTTTTTTCCATCAACCTCATTGAGAATCATAGCAATATGATTCCTTTCGACATCCTGAAGACTTCTACTATTATTTTCCTGTGCTCTTAGAAGATCGAGAGGAAGGTCTTCGGGACCGATGAGATCGCGCTCTGACAACAGTAATGTCCGGTTGATGACGTTCTGAAGCTCCCTGATGTTGCCTTGCCATGAATAATTCTGGAGTTTCTTCATGGCCTTCTCGCTAAATCGCTTTTTCTGCAGGTCATAATTGTTCGTGTTCCGAATGATATGTTCAACCAGCAGGGGGATATCATCTTGTCTTGCTCTTAGAGGCGGAACCTCTACGGTAAGGGTAGTAAGCCGGTAGAAGAGATCCTGCCTGAATCGTCCGTTTTTCATCTCCTTCTCAAGGTCTTTGTTGGTTGCGGACACAAACCTGACATCAACCTTTATCTGTTTTGTCCCTCCCACCCTGTAGAACCTTTTTATATCAATAACCCGGAGCAGTTTCTGTTGCAGATTATATGGAAGTTCGCCTATTTCATCCAAGAATAGCGTGCCCCCATCGGCGATTTCCAGCAATCCCAGCTTCCGGATATGTGCGCTGGTAAAGGCCCCTTTTTCGTGTCCGAAAAGTTCACTTTCAATCACGTTTTCGGGTATCGCGCCGCAGTTAATGGGAATCAGAGGTCCGTTTGCCCTTGGCGATGCTTTGTGCACCTCTTCCGCCAGCAATTCCTTTCCGACACCGCTCTCCCCCAGAAGCATCACAGGAAAATCCGACTGTGCAAATGTCCTTGTTTTCTCAAGGACAGAGAGCATGCCACGATTGTTCGTAACGAGTTTCTGGTTGTTTGACTTCTTTTCCTGCATGTTACGCGATTGATTTTCCGACAGGAGCATTTTTCTTTCCGCGGCGCTTTTGATAATCTCAGCAAGCCGATTAATGTCATAGGGTTTTGTCACATAATCGTAGGCACCCATTCTCATCGTTTCAACAACAGTCGAAATAGAACCGTAGCCTGTCAGAATCACGATCTCGATCGGAATGTCCTGGCTCTTTATCCGCTGGAGCACCATCTGTCCGCTGATGTCAGGCAGACCGAGATCCAAGAGAAGCACATCGAAATCCTCTTTCTCGATCATCTTTAAGGCCTTGTCACCACATTCGGCTTGCGCTGTGATACAGTTTTCGCTACTAAGCTCGTATGCGAGCACTTTCCTCTGATTTGTATCGTCGTCCACAATCAAAACTTTCATAACATCATCCCTCCTTCCTCTAAGTCAATCCTCAAGTCAGTCCTCCCGATCTGACAAAAGATATTTCCAATCTTGCCTTGTATCTTTAAATAAATCTGATGCCGCCGTCAATACACCCGATACCGTATTTGAAGTACATATCTTATGTAAGTAGGGGCTAAAGCCGTAAAATCCGAATACCTTCCTTTGTTTTTGAAAATATTAAACAAAAGCAAATGTATCAAGCGAAATGTGGCCGCTGGACGACTTGTAGCAACTTGCAGTTTTGAACTGGATGCTGTTTTTAGAAATGACGTTAATGTTTAGACAATGCCAAGGATCTTATTCATGGCGGAAGAACGAAGAATCGTAAGGACAAGATTAAAGCAGCTCGTCAGGTGGTTTATACCACAGGGCCAACACCTCCCACTAATTTTTTTGAGAATTTGTGAAAGACATTTTGAAAGATTGATCTGTCAGTCTTGCGCGTTTTTGGCGGATGTGCTAAGAGGGCTAATGTAATCATTCTTCCATGACCGAATGAGCGGCAATTCGACCGGCCCCCATATGCTGTGCTTGGCAAACAATCAGGTTCGGTAACCCCAGTCACATTTCTCAATATTGTAAGCCATACCTATTCTTTTTGACACGCATGGCAATTTCAGATAATCTCAATATATCTGAATTGCAAAACGCCGCCGGGTATTTCCACGGATAACATTAAAAATGGCATGTGATCCGGAAAGTTAATAACCACAATAGCCAAGAAGAATAAAGATCACTGGTTACTCATCTCAACAAGAATTCCGAAAAGAAGCCAATTCTGAAGTGCTATTATAGGAATGTCTCTTCATCGTTTTGTAGGATGATACAATGATCAATATGCAGGTAAAATCGGGGGAAGTAATGCTTAAAATATCCTCTCAAACAGATAAGAAGACAATCCATGCGTCACCAGACGACACGATATTAGAAGCTATGCTAAAAGCCGGAATCAATCACACACACGTCTGTGGTTGTAATGGCCGCTGTTCAACCTGCCGGGTCTATGTTATTGACGGATTGAGCAATTGCCTCCCCAGAAATGAAAATGAAAAGCAGGTAGCTGTGAAGCTGGGATTTCCCCGGAATATTCGATTAGCCTGCCAAACTAAAATAAGTGGGGATATCACGATCAAGCGTCCGGTTGTTGATGAATTGGATGTAAAAATCATCTTAAAGCAATTTGAGGATGACTCTGGGACCAAACTTGGAAAAGAGAAAGATCTTGCGATTCTCTTCACTGATATCGAGAACTACACTCAATTTGCCGAGGCTTTTCCCGCGTATGATGTCGTACATGTTCTAAATCGATACTATCAAACGATGAACGAGATTATTGTGCAACATAGAGGCATTATCAGCGATGTAGCGGGAGACGGTATCTTGGCGTTGTTTGGAGCAATGGAAGATAGCAGAAATCCTGTATTGGATGCCATCAATGCAGTTCGAGAAATGCAGAAGGCTTTGATCCATTTTAACGAATATCTCAATCAAATGTATGATCGGTCTTTTGGGATCAGGGCAGGAATAAACTTTGGAAAAGTCATTGTCGGCAATTTTGACACGGGCATGATGAGCAAAATTTCGGCTATCGGCGACATCGTTAATATGGCAAGTCGGATAGAGACTGCAAATAAGGATTTCGGCACACGGCTGTTAGTCTCCCAATCGGCCTATGAGGAAGTAAAAGGGTTGGTGGGGACCGATAAAATGTATCGGACCACATTAAAAGGCAAGTCTGGTGAATATGTCCTCTATGAGGTTGAAATCTAAATTAGTGGAAATCAAAAAGATGCATTACCAGCGGCTGCACTGTGACCGATCCTAAATTTGCATCCTAATGGGTTAGATTTCAGATATCTCCAACGTATCTCAGGCTCGACTTCAATGATTGTTCTGCCAACCTTGCACGCTCTTGGTCGATGTGATAGGAGGGTTATGCAAGCATTGGCGCGTTTAGGGTAACGCCGAAACATGAAAGATCTCATATGTAGTGGGGAACCCATCTCTTTTGAAGAGCAGGGATGTTCATTTTCACCGATTTTGACCGATTTGTGATAGACAAAAATAATGTGACCCTTTTGAACTTTGGCGGTGTATATAGAGTGTTGGAGCTTAACAAATATTTCAAATAGAGGAAGAAATCAAGGCGACAAAACTCGGGTCTTTGGAACATATATGTAGTCTTTTTGTGTCAGAAAATGGGGATGGAAATTTTAAAGGGAATTAAAAGGAGAAAAGAATGAAAAAGAATTTCTTTTTTTTGATGCTTTTAAGTTTGATCTTTTTATTTTGTGGCATTGCGCACGCTGATACCAGCCCTATTGTCAGTATTCAAGCAAACGGCTCTGATGGCCCTATAGAATTGAATACCGATGGGACTCTGAACGTAACAATAAGCCTTAATGCAGGAGACCATGAGAATGAAGATGCCGACTGGTGGTTGATACAGCAGACACCTGATGGTCATTTGTATTATTTTGATGTGCAGACTTTGTCTATGGTAGAAATGGCAGGGGTTTTGACGCCTACCCTTCAGTATGGTCTTGTCTCCTTTGGAAATGCCCAGATTCTAAGCCTGTCTGGATTACAAAAGGGAACCCATTTTTTTTATTTTGGCATTGATTTGGCAATGAATGGTGATATTGACTTAGAATCACTTTATTTTGACTACCTGCAAGTTAATGTAAATGAACCGGCCCTGCCTGTCTGCGCCGGATCACCTCCGGCTGAGGGGCCTGCGGCTGGATACTATCGTTCCTTCAGTTATTCCACACCCTCTGCCGTACTGGCCGTGGCCACCAGCCTGCGAGGTTGGCGAACCGCGGCCGCCACCGAAGGCGATGGTCTGTACCTCTTCCGGCGCGGCGGTTTCCAGCCGATTGTCCATGCCTTGTCCGGGAGCCTCCTGCATGATGTGGCCATGAGCCGTGACGGTTCAGCTGTTATCACTGGGGACGATGAAGGTGTAGTGTATTACTTTGAATGCGACGCATCCACGCCCGCCTGGAGTTACGACAGTAAACAGGACGACCCCTCCAATCCTTACCACTTCATGAATGTGGCAGTTAGTGGTGATGGTCGCTGGTTGGCCGCAACTGCCGGTCATTACCTGTATGTTTTTCGTCGTGACCGCGGACAACCGGTTCTGCATCTGGCCTTAGGTGGCGGTATCTTGCGCCTGACCGGTCTTGCGATGTCTCAGGATGGAAACCGGCTGGCGGTTTCCACGGAATTTGGTTCGGCTACGAATGGACAGCGCGCAGCTACCCTGTATTTTCTTGACCGCGGGGGTCTGCGTTGGCAGAGCCAGGTGATGGCCGATGATACTGAATGTACTGCGAATGAGGCATTTCTCCCCCTGGCCCTGAGCAGCGATGGGAGCAAATTGGCCGCAGCCGGTTGCGATGACCAGGTTCGTTTCTGGAATACCGCCAGTGCCGCTCCGCAATGGACTGTTCAGGTAGGTGACGGTCAGATGCTGACAAGCCTGGCCCTGGCCGCGGACGGAAACAGCCTGGCCATAACCGGCAACACTATCCATTACGTGCGCAACACCGCTGAACCGCCGAGCTTTGGAGCCCAGGATAACTGGGCCTTCAATTACTGGCTTACCTATCAGCAACCCGCGGTGTATGGCTCACTGGATAGCTGGTCATCACCCTGGGACGGTTTGATAGGTCGTCCTCCTCAGGGCGGTTTGGAAAACCTGAGCATAAGTGATAACGGTCACTATATATTTTCCGGTTCAACGGATTTGTCCTATTTGCTGCATCGTGACTATAACGACGTGGTGCGTCTTTTTGGCGCTTCCCAGGAGGTGGGACAATATTTTTCGGCAACCGCAATGGCTCCGGATGCCAGTTGGGTAGCGGCGGGATCGATATTTGGCAACGAGGTCGTGGGATTTGAGGTGGCTCCCGTACAACGGGTCAGCACTGATATGGCGCTGGCGGTAACCTTTCCGGGCGACCCGACGGGGATAATGGATATCTTTGATTTCTTCGGGGTGGATACGATTGATATTGACTATGTGGTGCTTAAACCGGGTCGCGCCGCAAAACTCCAACAGGACTGGTCACTGTGGGGTTCCGACAACGGAGTGCCGGTGTCACCCTTTACTGACTTTCTATGCAGCGGAGATGTCGAATGGTCGTGGACCCTGGACCTCGCCGACGGTAATGTGGAAGAAACCGGCAGCCATGAAATTACGTTGCCGCAATGTATGGCTTCAAGTGTCTCCGGTTTTGGTGCCTATGAGTTGCTGGCAGACCTGCCTCCGGCTGTTCCGGAGTCGGGCGCGGTCTCTAATCTGTCCACGGACCTGCTGCCGCTGATGCGCGTTCAGGTGGGCACCGGTCCATAGGAGGTCACAAACGATTTCTCGCAGCCGATTGGTTGTGCTGTGATATCATCATTGGGAGAGGGTCAACTGAGGGTCGAGAGATGTATGAAAATTGCCGTTTTTTGGATTACTCAAGGCCTGTGATACCTCCAACGTATCTCAGGCCCGACTTCAATGATTGTCCTGTCAGCCTTGCGCAATTTTGAGGTCGTTGAGGTGCAAGCAGTCCCTTATCGTAACCTGTTAGGCCGCGGGTTCATCAGGTACAATATGTAGTAGTCGTGAGAATTTCAGATTTGACGTCAGGCAGGCGAATGTATATTTGAATGCGTAAGCCATGTTTCAGCTCTCTGGAGGTCCTCAATCGCCACAACAGAGTGAATGTATCCCAGATTAGCATAAGATGATGATTTCTTCTTTGACTTCATAGGTGCTTGATAGCATTCACACACGGCCGGTATTGATGACACCCATTGCGGTTGCCGCCGGCATGCTTCCCGTTGCCCTTGGGTCCACCGCCAATCTCCTTCCTGTTGAACGGTAATAAGGCGCAGATGTGCAAATTCCTTCGGGAATATTATGAATAGCTATGGCAAGGGCTATTGTGATGGAAACGTTCGTTTCAGTAACAGATCCGATTGCGATAGCCATTCCCTCCGGGAAGTTGTGGAGAAACATTCCTAAGATCAGATAGACCGAAGTACGTTCAAGATTGCATCCTTGCTCCTGGGCGCATAACCTCGGATGGATTTGTGGAATCATTTTGTCCAGGCCATACATAACCAACGCGCCCACAACCACACCCGAGACGGATATCCACGGTGATGAGATCGCCATGCTCTCCGGGATAAGCTCAAGGAAGGAAATAGCCAACATTACCCCGGCTGCAAAACATAGCATATTGCAGATATACCCGAATGTAGGCATCTTCAGAATACCGATCGCCGAGCCGATGACAGGTCCCAAAACCGATAGAATAACTATCCAGACTATAAGGATCCATAAAGTATGCTCCCTTGCTGCGCTTATGCGTCTTTTGGTTTCTTTACCACCGTGAGTGTAAACACCCTCATCCGTTTTTTCGGTCCGTTTGAGCAGCTCTTTCATTTATTGCAAGCCTGGCCGGAGATCAGGATGCCGGAATTCTTACCCCCGCCTAACTGTGGTTGGAGGACTGCCATATTTCTATGCGGTGTCCCTCCGGATCGAAAATATAAAACACCCGTGCATTCCATGGATGCTTCCTTAGTTCCGTCGGTTCCATGCCAACTTTCTCCGCATATTCTCGCACGGCTTCAATATCATCGACTTCAAGCGAAACAGTGACGCCTTTACCTCCGCGGCTCTTGATGGAAGATCGCTTTTCGTCGGCAATGCTCAGTCTTGACATCGCATTTAAGCGAAACTCCAAAAACCAATCCGAGACAAATATAATGGGCAACTTCAGCTGGTCTCTATAGAACCCAACTGTTTTTTTCCATTCCTTACAATAAAGTATCGTATTGGTGGTTAGTAGATAATTTTCCATCACCAATCGTCATTTTCCTCCGATTATGTCAGGTAGGCGTTCTGCAATTGATCTAAAAGAGCATGAAATTCATGGTGTTTTCCAACACCGATACGCTCGCGTTCAAGCTGCTCAAACGCCTCAAAAAGCTCGGTGTCTTTATTCGAATCCAATTTGGCATCCGCCATGGGAAAAAGAACCGTATTCTCCTTGGCAACATGTTGGGTCAGCAGTGCTACATATTCATTGATGGTCAGCTGCGCGTTCGCGGCATCTGAATTGTCCCCGGATTTGTATACTGCTACGGCGTTTTTGAGTCTTGCAACCAGTCTCCGGCCTTGTTCGTGCTCACTCAGCATGACCCCAATTGGACCACCCTCACGTGGCACACCTACGCCTTCCAGTGCCGGAAAAAGGAATTCCTCTTCCTTGCCGTGATGGCATTTATCGACGAAAATAGACAGAAATCCCAAAATACCATCGAGATGTTCAGCATTAACTTGTTCACCATGTTTAAATTTATTTGCCACCGCCTTTAAAACCCGTAGCATGAGTTCTATTCCTTCGTGTTCTTTTCTAAGCTCGTCTGTCGCTTTCATTGAGACCTCCTTTGGTCTGGCTACTCAGTAATTTTGAAACAGCACCTCTATCCTTCGGCATTATGATCTAGAAATGCACCTCAGTTTTTTCCATTGACATCAAATAATCTTTAAGGGCAACAGCTTGGTTACACTGGTCGTCGCGAGCCGAAAAGAGAATGGTAACTCGTCCTTTTTCCAGGAGTTCATGAAGTTGATTCATCAGCTCTGGTTTCGTATCCAGTTCGGAAAAATAACGACTCTTGAATTTCTCCCATCTGGAACGATCATGATTGAACCATTTTCGGAGAGTTGTACTCCGTGCCGCGTCCTTCAGCCATAGATTCGCTCGAAGTCGTTCTTTGGTCATGCCCCGGGGCCACACCCGGTCTACCAATACGCGAATCCCATCTTCCTTTTCGACTGGGCTATAGACGCGCTTCGATTGAATATTCATCTGTGCCATTACAACTCACAAGCTATTTTTATCTCGTTAGGAGCCGGGCGTATGCTGTAGTGTCTATTTTCGCCCCCCAGAAAAGCCGACGTCGCAAGCATACCCTATCTAAGATCATTTTTCTTGTGCTTTTCCGAAATCATGCCGGCCAGTTGGTCTATAGCTTTAAAATCAGTCTCCGCGGGCGCCCCTTTCTTAACTGCTCATGATTTTCCCTGGGCTTCAATGGCATCCTCAGTTCTTTGGATAGGTTCTTTATTGAGATGGTGATAAGGTGATAAGGCATTGCTTTTTCAGGGGCGACCATAGAGAAAATGGGTTTGTGGGTCAAGCGAAAAGGAACCACCGTATGTTGCGGATCGTCTACCAAATCGGTGGATATAATGGTTCTTAATAACGTCGAAGGTGTCCTGAAGTTATAAAAAACGAACGATCTGACCACACCACCCACGAGATGGGAGCTTTTTTATTGACATGTTTGTATGGCCCAAAGTAGGCTTCCTCAAGATTCTCAATCTTTTTTCAGCTATCCGACTTTCTCATAACCGCAAGACCAGTTGGATTTTGAAGGCTTATGACCATGCAGGGCTTGGCGGCGTAACCTGCCGTAAAAGTCTGCAACTGTCGGGGGTGGGTATGAAAGCTCACATCAAGTGGATTATTTTCATCGCCATCGGCATTGTCATTGCCTTTCCACTCTTCAGCATGACCTACTTTACCATGGTCCGCACCTCCACCCCGCAGTTCTGTTCCTCCTGCCACGAAATCCAATTCGCTTATAACACCTGGAAAACGTCCACCCATGTCAATAACCCCCAGGGTTTTGTGGCGGACTGCATGGACTGCCACCTTCCCGCTCCCCATGATACCTTCAACTTTTTCTACGCCAAGACGGCGCACGGCATCAAGGATATCATCATCCACCTCGTGGGGGGAAAATACGACCACGAAAAGGCCCGGCAACAGGCCTATGCCGGTTTTCACAACGAACAGTGCCAAAAGTGTCATCGCAACATTCTCTATCTGCCGGACAAAAGGGGGGCCATGCTGGCTCACCGCTCGGTGATTTACGCCAGGCCGGGGTACGAGAAAAGGTGCGTGGATTGTCACAAGAATCTGGTTCACAATAAGAGAGAACTCTATCAGTACAAACAGTTCAGCGAACCCTACAGGGGCCTGGGACTTTAAGAAGAGACTTTAAGGGAAAAGGAGGCTTTTCATGATCAAGAAGATGCAAATATTGGTTGCCCTGATTTGTAGCGGAATAGGACTCACAATGGCCGGAACCACCCTCGCCGATGCCCAGACCGCCCAAAATGAGCCCAAATCCAAGGAATTCCGTATTGAAAGGAGCATGCCCAAGGAGGCCGTGGCGTGCATTGAATGCCACAAACGGGAAAACCCTGGCATTTTCACTGATTGGGCGCATAGCCGCCACGCCTCGGCAAACATTACCTGCTATGATTGTCACAAGGCGGAGGAATTCGACCCGGATGTGAGCAAGGAACATTTCAAGCAGTACGAACGTTCGGACCAGCCATTTGGAACCGGGGAATACAAGGTTCCCATTTCGGCCGTGGTTTCCCCCAAGGACTGTTCCCGCTGCCATCCGGATGAAGCCAAACAATACAGCCGGAGCAAACATGCCAATACCCTGGAGATTATCTGGAAAATCGATCCCTGGCTCAACGACGGGATGAACAGCGACAATGAAAGGACCACCGGCTGCTACCATTGCCACGGCAGCATCATCAAGTTGGAGGACGGCAAATTGACGCCCGAAACCTGGCCCAGCGTCGGGGTGGGAAGAATCAATCCGGATGGAAGCCGGGGGTCCTGTTCCAGCTGCCATACCCGGCATTTGTTTTCCGTCATGGAAGCCAGAAAACCGGAGGCCTGCGGACAGTGTCATCTCGGGCCGGATCATCCCCAGATAGAAATCTATATGGAGTCCAAGCACGGAGATATCTACACCGCCCACGGGAACGATTACAACTGGACGGCCGCCCCGGGAACCTGGACCGCAGGGGTGGATTACCGCGCCCCTGTTTGTGCTTCCTGCCACATGTCGGGCTCCGGACCGGCGCTGACAACTCATGATGTGACGGAAAGGCTCTCCTGGGAACTCCAGGCCCCCCTCACAGTCAGACCTCAGGATTTTAAACCCTTTCCAGCCAAGACGGATTGGAAAACGGAAAGGGACAAGATGAAAGCGATCTGCATGCAATGTCACAGCAAGACCTGGGTGGACAACCACTACGCTCAGATCGATAAGACGGTGCAGGAATACAATGATGTCTACTTCAAACCTGCGAAGAAGATGTTGGACGAGCTCTATGCAAAAGGGCTCTGCGACAAAACACCCTTCTTTGATGAAGCGCCGGAACTGGAGTACTACTACCTGTGGCATCATGAAGGCCGAAGGGCAAGGATGGGAACCGCCATGATGGCGCCTGATTACGCGTGGTGGCACGGTTTTTTCGAGTGCAAGGGCCGATACAACCAATTCATGGAACTTTCCCGCGATCTCATCAAGAACAATAAAAAGGCCTTCAAGGCCCCCGATTACCCCAATGCTACCGGAGACAAAAACAAGCCTCCTCAAGTCTTGCCCAGAGTTCAGTAGTTCGTAAAAGAGGCTGCGCCCCTGAGAAAACTCCCTGCCTTCTATACCATTATAGATGCGCAGGAAGTTTTTTTGAGGCAAGCGAAACAGGTTGATAATTTGGTTTACCAACACATTATGTCATTATAAATTATTAGGAGAGATAATGTTTGCTGTCGTTTTCGAAGTTAAGCCACGGACTGAAGGGAAAGCGGAATATCTGAAGACTGCATCAGAGTTGCGTAAATATCTGGAAAATCAAGATGGCTTTATCTCTATCGAAAGGTTTCAAAGCCTTACCGATGAAAAAAAGATTCTGAGTCTTTCTTTTTGGCGTGATGAAGCAGCCATGGAAAAATGGCGTAACAATCTGGAACATCATGTTGCTCAAAAGAAAGGGAAGGAATCTTTATTTCATTCATATAGAATCCGTGTAGCCGAAGTTTTAAGAGATTATTCTGAATCTGATAGAAATGAAGCTCCCTCAGATTCGAACAAAGTGCTGATATAACAACCGCTTTCACCCAGACCGGCGGTACTGAGCCGTTTTTTACGTTCATCAGTGGGCCAAATCTTGTACCATTAAGCAAATCTTTGGTTTACGCAGCCAACTGGTGAAGCAGGGCGAGTTGCGCGTATAGTTGGATATTGATATGAATCGACCACGGTATGTCAGAATTAGTCATAGAGTTATGGCACTGGCGGCAATCTTATTCGGATTTGTAACGATTATCGCGGGCACTCGAGTCCTTTCTGGATCAGATCCCGGATACATCGTGTATCGACCGCTTCTGATATATAACACAACGATGGGCATTGTATATGTTGCGGCTGGTGTGATTGCGTGGCGCAACATAGCTCGAGGTAAGTATGCCGCAGTCACGATCTTCGTTCTCAATCTCCTCGTGCTCGCAGCGATTGGCTTTTTGTATACAGCGGGGAATGCTGTGGCAATTGAGAGTCTACTCGCAATGACCTTTCGTACCGTCGTTTGGTTCGTGCTGTTTCTCGGGTTGGCATGGATGAGTCGTAGAAACCACCGATCTGATTCCAAGAGTGGCGCCCAAACCGTCACTCCATCGGACAGCCCGCAAGCGGACTGATGGTGACTTTGAACGTTATCTCATTAAAAATAAACAATCATGCCAATGGAACGCTGCGAATAAAGGATCAATGTTGTTCGCACCGGCTCGGCTTTTTTCAGTGCTTATACAGAATTCTTTAACTTTATCGAGCGAAGAAGGCACTTTCTTGACTTATCGGCATTACCCGGTTTCACAGGTACTATGCCCCTCTCCGATTCCCGCCCAGGCCAGAACCTAAAGCTTTGTTACGGGTCGCTACCCCGCACCCGGGACGGGCCTCCCACGTTGCCCAAATTACCTTCCTGACATGCTGCCCTCATTACCCCGGTGGATCGGAACAGGTGCATTTGACGGTTACTTCCCTATCCCGCTGCGGCCGGCCTGACCGAAGCCAGCATCATCCATTTGTTTCCAAATCGTTATTCAATCAACAATTATAAATCCTCAAAAACTCCCTCAATATATGGAGGCCCCACCAAATATTGAGGGCAAATCAGCCATTCCATACCCTGCCGTTACTCTGTCCTGTTAACCTAACCAACTGTTATTATGTCAGTAATCCAAAATATTTCCGATTCGCGGTTGTTGGCAGGATAGTTGCATTTTCCAGTCCTATGATTCTGATCACCCTACAAATGAAGCCTTTTGCGGAAAGGCGCAAGGAACTTTCGCAGACGATTGCATTATTGGTCGGCTCCATAAGGACAGAGAAGGGATGCCGGCGATGCGACTTTTGCCGGAGTATGGAGGATGAAAATCGACTCTACCTTTTTGAAGAATGGGATACCCGGGAGGACCTTGACACCCACCTGAAATCAGCATGTTTTACTGTTATTCGGGGGACGCTGAACCTGCTCCAGGAGCCCTACCAAATGGTGTCTCACACCGTAGCCAGCGAGAAGCCGTGAACGAAATGGGACGGATTCCACCTACCGTGGGCGGCATCGTATTGCTGGTCGTGGGAAAAAGGAAGATTTGACGGGAGGCAAAACGTTTCAATCACGGAGGTCGTTATGAAGGACAAAAGAAAAGCGTACGAGGAAAAGTTAGATGCACAGTTGAAGGAATGGAACGCGCAGATCACTTTGCTCAGGGCCAAGGCTGCGAATGCCAAGGCCGATGCGAAGATTGATTACTACAAAAGCATCGAGGTATTGGAGCACAAACAGGGTGAAGCCAAGGCGAAGCTGCAGGAGTTAAAAACCGCCGGTGATGAGGCATGGGAAGACGTCAAAGCAGGTTTGGAAAAAGCCTGGGCTGAAGTCAAGACCGCCTATCACGAGGTGACCTCAAAATTCAAATAAGGCAGGGATTCTGAACGTATGGGCTTGGCAGTATGCTGTTTTCTGTTCAAGCGAAGGGACCTGAGTTGGCCACATTAGTGTTCACAAAAGGAGGAATATCATGAAATCAAGCACAAGAGACGAGGCAGAAGGCAAGTTGGACCAAGTGAAGGGTAAGATCAAGGAGATCGCCGGGAAAGTCATCCAGAATCCCGACTTGGAAGCCGAAGGCAAAAAGGAAAACAAAACCGGCAAAGTTCAAGAAAAAATCGGTGAGATCAAGAAGGTCGGCGGCAAGTAAACAAAGGCTTCCATAAAAAAGCTTTTGGAGGCGTTAGAGAGGAGGCTGAAATGCTTTGGACCATATTTGTAATTCTCCTAATTCTATGGGGGCTGGGTTTGTTGACAGGCTACACGATGGGTGGAGTCATCCATGTCCTGCTGGTCATTGCCATTATCGTGGTGCTGATCCAAGTGATTCAAGGACGAAGACGAGGGTAACCATCTGGACCCTTGCTGGAGAGGAAAACACTCTTCTGCCAAAATTAATAGAAAGTCCCGGTGGCTAATCATCTTAACTGCAAGCAATGCGGAAGAGGAATCTGAACGATATCCAAGCCTCAGATGGCGAGATCGGCCACGTCGAGGACTTTATCATCGACGACGAGAACTGGGCGATTCGGTATCTGATCGTCGATACGCGGAACTGGCGGACGGGAAAAAAGGCCCTGATTGCACCGCAATGGATCGAACGCGTTAGTTGGAGCGAGTCGAAAGTCTTCATCAATCTTTCCCGCGAGACTATCAAGCAGTCACCGGAATACACGGAGGCGCTTCTGCTGACTCGGGATTATGAGACCAGACTGCATGGACATTACCATCTCCAGGGATACTGGGTTGATGAATCAGTTCCCCGGGAGAATTCCCGTTGAAGCAAACGGCTTTCTCACATAAAGGGCGTGGTTGCCAATGAATGTTAGGCGTATTGCAAAAGATTTTCCTGTCGTTTGCGTGGGCGGTTCGGCAGGCGGCCTTGATGCGTATACCCGTTTGTTGCGGCATCTGCCGGCCGATATGGGTGTTGCAATTGTCATCGTGAATCACCTGAGAACCGTGGCCACCACACTCCACGAGATTCTCCCGCATTTTACCGAGATGCCGGTTGAGCTGATCACGGAAAACTTGCTCATCGAACCCAACCATGTGTACATCATCCCTGAACAGCACGATTTGCACGTTTTTGACGGAAAGTTCCGTCTAAAGCCGATATCAAAGCCCAGGGGATGGCCCGACGTGATTACGGTTTTTCTGCGTTCCCTGACGAAGAACTGGGACGGCAAACTTATCGCCGTCATTGTGTCCGGATATGATGGAGACGGGTCGGCGGCGTTATGCGGCATAAAAGAGGTGGGGGGCATTACCATTGCACAGAAACTCGATACAGCCAAACAGCCTGATATGCCTGAGAGCGCAATTGAAAGCGGGTGCATAGATTTTGTTCTTTCACCGGAGGATATCGCTCGAGAAATTGTACGAATTTCGCACGCTCAGGAACTGGAAATGGGATCTGACCCATGAATAAACTCTCCAAGCAAATTTGGAGCGACCTGCGGTCAAGCCTTTTGGTTTGTACCTTCGCTGATTTTGTCTGTCAGCATCGCCCTCGCCGTGGCCTTGGTTGAAGCGGGTTCCACCGAGAGCGAACAATGGCTGACCGCCAGCGCCTTAACGGATGAAAACGGTCAAATGGTTGAAGTGGCCATCACGGAACCTGATCTGGACTGGTTGGCCTGAAAACAGGAGGGCTAAGGATGGAAAAGCAAGGATATTTACCTGACGGCGCAGAACTAAGGAGACTTGCCGAAGCGGCTTTTAAAGGCTCATCCAATGAAGAGGGAGATCTTTTAAGGATTTCCCCCGAAGACAAGGAAAGGCTGATTCATGAGCTTCGCGTACATCAGATCGAGCTTGAGATGCAAAACGAAGAGCTCCGACGGGTTCAGGGGGAACTTGAAAAAGCAAGGGATCGCTACTCGCACCTTTATGACTTTGCTCCGGCCGGCTATTTTACGGTCAGTGAAAAGGGAATCGTTACGGAGGCAAATCTTACGGCTGCCACCTTGCTGGGAATGGAACGGTCTTTCCTCATGGGTAGCCTGTTCAGCCGTTTTATCCTGCAAGAGGACCAGGATATTTTCTATTTACACCGGAAACAGCTGATGGATGTGAAAAAGCCTCAGTCCTGCAGGCTCCGAATGGTTAAAAAGGACAAAACCGTTTTTTACGCGAATCTGGAATGCAATGTTATTGAAGAAGGGGATGGCTTCACCAGGCAGATCAGAGCGGTGGTTAGCGATATGACCGAACAGAAGGATCTCGAAGACCAGCTTAGGCAAGCACAGAAAATGGAAGCCATTGGCACCCTTGCAGGCGGGATTGCTCACGATTTCAATAATATTCTGGCTGCGATGATCGGTTTTACGGAGTTTGCGCTCGAGGATGTGAAAAAGGGAACCCCGTTGTCGGATATTTTAGAAGAAGTCCTGATTGGGGGGCAAAGAGCAAAACTCCTGGTCCAGCAGATTTTGACTTTCAGTCGGAAGGCTCCCGGAAAGATAGCGCCATTATGGCTGCATTCATTGGTTCAGGAAACCCTTAAGCTGTTAAGGGTAACGATACCTGCGGATATCGAAATCGAAATAAAGATGAACTCGGAAGTGGACCCCTGCGTAATGGGAGACGAAGTGCAGATTCATCAAATCATCATGAATTTATGCACCAACGCCGCCCAGGCTATGGAAATGGAAGGGGGAAAGTTGACGATCGGTGTAGGCACTGTTACCCTTGGTGATGGGAAAGCAGTGAACCTTTCGAATCTTCCACCCGGGAAATACGTTAAGCTCAGCGTCAACGACACGGGTTCCGGCATTTCCCCTGAAAATATCGAACGAATTTTTGAGCCCTATTTTTCCACCAGGGGAACCGGGATGGGGCTTGCCGTTGTTGAAGGGATTGTAAAAGCACACAAAGGGCACATTATGGTGATGTCTCAACCGCAAAGAGGAGCGACCTTTACCGTGTTGCTTCCCATGGTTGAGGATGCGGAGTGCACGTGGAACGATTTAGTGCAGCAGCAAGTACTGCCTGGCGGTACAGAGCATATTCTTTTCGTTGATGACGAATTGCCCATAGTCAAACTGAACAGAATGATTCTTGAGAAACTGGGTTACCAGGTCACTACAAGTAACAGCAGCGTTGAGGCGCTGAAATCTTTTCGCATGGCGCCGGAAAGGTTTGATCTGGTCGTTACCGACATGGCCATGCCGAACATGACCGGCGACAAGCTGGCTGCTGAGCTGCTCAAAATAAAGCCCGACATCCCTGTCATTATTTGTACGGGTTACAGCCAAAAAATGACCAAAGAACTGGCTGTGGAAATGGGGATCAAAGCATTTGCTTACAAACCTCTTGATAAGGCGGAACTGGCCAAAACGGTCCGGAAAGTTCTGGATGAGATCAAAGGCTCAACGGAAGAATGATAATCCTTTGCTTGACTCAAACTATCTGAGATAGCTGTCTCACTTGCCTACATGCAACATTCGTTTGATTCCACTGGTAAATCGTGTAAGATTGATCTGTCAGCCTCGCACAGTTTTAGCCACTTTCGAGTATGGGCTTATGCAGATTTCTGTGCCTCATCCACGACCTTTATAGAAACCGGTTGCTTATGTCGTTGGAAGTCAATTTTTAAAGGGTGACAGCTGTCTGTTTATTGAAATTTTATCAGCGAAACGGGATCTTTTGTAGTTGACCGATAAATAGATGAGGAAACGATGGGAACGATGAAAGACACGCCTGAGGGCTCCAAACTCAGGCAAAGGGCCGAGAAGGAACTTGAGATAGCGGCCGGTAGTACGGAAGCACAATCCGAAATGTCCCCTGAAGAAATGGCACGTCTCATCCACGAGCTTCAGGTTCATCAGATTGAGCTGAAGATGCAGAATGATGAGCTTCGTCGCATACAGGATGACCTTGAAAAGACGCGGGACAAATATTCTAATCTGTACGACTTTGCTCCTATCGGCTATTTTACGGTGAATCAAAAGGGGTTTATCGATGAGGCCAATCTTACCATTGCCTCCATGTTAGGCGTGGAGCGGAGCGCCTTGATCGGACAGCTTTTTGCTCGCTTTGTTTTGAGAGACGACCAAGACAGTTTCTATATGCACAGGCAGCGACTTCTGGAAACAGAGACATCTCAGTCCTGTGAGCTTCGGCTTGTGAAAAAAGACGGCGGTGCGTTTTATGCCCGTTTAGACTGCACGGTCATTACAAAGAAAGGGGACGATGGTAAGCAGATCAGAGCGGCTGTAGGCGACGTCACTGAACACAAGCGGGCGGAGGAGATGCTGCAGGAGAGTGAGAAGAAATATAGGGCGTTATTCAGCAATGCCCAGGTAGCACTATTCAGGACAAGACTTTTTGATGGTAAACTACTTGAAATAAATGAACGATATGCCAACATGGCAGGGTTCTCGAACATTGAGGATTGCATAGCAGAATTTAATGCCGCCGATGCATGGGTTGATCTCAACTCACGTAACCACATGTTGAGGCTTGTAAAAGAAAATGGGTTTGTCAACGATTATGATACGGAAATAATTCGTAACGATGGAACCCGTATCTGGATAAGTTTTTCAGCAACGATCTTCCCTGAACAAGGGTTCTTGGAAGGCTCAATAATTGATATTACAGATCGCAAGCGAATGGAAGAGGCCCTTCGGGAGAGCGAGGAGCGTTTTCGTGTTGCCTTCTTGGCAAACCCAAGCTCCGTCGCCATCGGCAGGCAGGAAGACGGCGTTTGGATCGATGTCAACCAGGCAGCCCTCGACATTTTTGGATACACCCGTGAAGAAGTCATAGGGAAAAGTGCTTTGGACGCTAACCTTTGGGTCGATCCAAAGGATCGGCAAAGGATTGTATTGGCACTGGGTCGGAGCGGGGTGGAGAATCAAGAGGTTCAGCTTCGTCGCAAGGATGGCAGCGTGATAATCGCGTCTGTATCGGCACAGGCACTGACATTGAAAGGAGTGAAGCATTTCCTGTTTATCACAGAGGACATCACTGCACGTAAGCAGGCTGAGGAGGCAACGCGCTATGCGATGAAAGTGAGTCAGGCGGTCAACCGCATCAATGCGTTGGTGCACAGGACGCTTGTCTATGATGCAATCATGCAAAACATCCTTTCGGAGGGGATTGCCACTCTCGGCTGTGGAAGCGCCGTTACCTCACTTCGGCAAGAGAGTGGCTGGACCATTACCCATGTTTGTGGGATGCCGGACGATTATATCGGTGCACAAATGACGGACGACCAGGAACGGCACGCCCTCCTCGCCCTCCAGTCCCGTAAGCCCGTGTTGGTGGATGACGCTTTCCACGACCACCGTTTCAACCGAGAACACTTTCGCCGGCATAATATTCGCGCGGTGCTGATCGTCCCGCTGGTGGTCCATGATGTCCCTTTGGGTGCGATCTTTTTCAACTATCACACAGGAACACACAAGTTTATGGAGGCCGAAGTTCAATTCGTTCGCCAATTGTCAGCTATGGCCTCCGTCGCCTTACAAAACGCCCGACTCTTTGCGGAAAACAGCCAGACCAATCAAGCGCTTCAAAAAGCCCGTGATGAGCTTGAATTGCGAGTACGGGAACGCACGGTCGAACTCGAGAAAGCCAATGCCAAACTCGTCAAATACAACAGTCAGCTTGGGGAGCTCAATAAGGAATTGCAGGACTTTGCCTTTATCGCATCCCACGATCTCCAGGAGCCGTTGAGGAAGGTTCAGACCTTCGGAGACATGCTGGCCGCCGAATACGCGGCAAGGCTTGGAGAACCCTTTACGGATTATCTGGATCGTATGCAAAATGCCACGGCAAGAATGAAGGATCTCCTCGATTCCCTTCTGGCCTATTCTCGCGTGGTCACTCAGGCCAAACCACTAAAGGAGACGGATCTCAGAAGATCGGCTGAGGACGCATTGTCCAACCTGCAAATCATGATCGAAGAGAAGAATGCCCGCGTGGAAGTCCGGGATCTGCCCACAATACGAACCGACCCGGTACAAATGATCCAGCTTTTCCAAAACCTGATCACAAACGCATTAAAATTCCACCAGCCAGATAAATCTCCCAACGTGAAAATCTATGGGCGTATGAAAGATGAAAACGGCGCCCATGAGATCTGCGTGGAAGACAACGGTATTGGATTTCAGGATAAATATTTAGACAGGATCTTTATGCCGTTCCAGAGGCTGCATGGGAGAACCAGCAGTTATAGAGGAACCGGTATGGGGTTGGCGATCTGCAAAAAGATCGTGGAGCGCCACGGTGGGGAGATCACGGCGAAAAGCGAGTTGGATAAAGGGTCCACCTTCATTGTGAGCTTTCCGGCGAAGAAAAACCAGATATAATTTCTTTTCCCATTCTCGCAAATCATGCTGGATCTGAATCTGTCGAATATGGAGGGTCGGCAGGTCTTTAGCGAAGGATTTGTTGATCAATCTTTTGAAGAATCCTCATTCACACTATATGCAACATTCCTTTGATTTCAGTGGGTAAATAGTGCAAGATTCTTCTGCCAGCCTTGCACGATTTTGACGATGTTGAGGTGAAGAAGTATGCAAGCATTGGCGCGTTTAGGGTAACGCCGAAACATGAAAGATCTCATATGTATTGGGGAACCCATCTCTTTTGAAGAGCAGGGATGTTCATTTTCACCGATTTTGACCGATTTGTGGTAGACAAAAATAATGTGACCCTTTTGTCCTTTGGCGGTGTATATAGAGTGTTGGAGCTTAACAAATATTTCAAATAGAGGAAGAAATCAAGGCGACAAAACTCGGGTCTTTGGAACATATATGTAGTCTTTTTGTGTCAGAAAATGGGGATGGAAATTTTAAAGGGAATTAAAAGGAGAAAAGAATGAAAAAGAATTTCTTTTTTTTGATGCTTTTAAGTTTGATCTTTGTATTCTGTGGGATTGCGCAGTCTGATACCCTCCCCGTTGCCAATATTCAAGCAAACGGCTCTGATGGCCCTATAGAATTGACTACCGGTGAGACTCTGAATGTAACTATAAGCCTTAATGCAGGAGACCATGAGAATGAAGCTGCCGACTGGTGGATTTTACAACTGACTCCTGATGGAAATTTGTATTATTTTGATTTGGAGACTTTGTCCATGGTGTGGCGGGGTTATGCGCCCACTCTTCAGGCCGGTCTTGTATCCTTTGCAGATATTCAGATTCTAAGCCTATCTGGATTACAAAAAGGAACGCATATTTTCTATTTTGGTATTGATTTGTCGATGAATGGTGATATTGACTTAGAATCACTTTATTATGACTATGTGAAAGTTAATGTAAATGAACCGGCCCTGCCTGTCTGCGCCGGATCACCTCCGGCTGAGGGGCCTGCGGCTGGATACTATCGTTCCTTCAGCTATTCCACACCCTCTGCCGTACTGGCCGTGGCCACCAGCCTGCGAGGTTGGCGAACCGCGGCCGCCACCGAAGGTGATGGTCTGTACCTCTTCCGGCGCGGCGGTTTCCAGCCGATTGTCCATGCCTTGTCCGGGAGCCTCCTGCGTGATGTGGCCATGAGCCGTGACGGTTCAGCTGTTATCACTGGGGACGATGAAGGTGTAGTGTATTACTTTGAATGCGACGCATCCACGCCCGCCTGGAGTTACGACAGTAAACAGGACGACCCCTCCAATCCTTACCACTTCATGAATGTGGCAGTTAGTGGTGATGGTCGCTGGTTGGCCGCAACTGCCGATCATTACCTGTATGTTTTTCGTCGTGACCGCGGACAACCGGTTCTGCATCTGGCCTTAGGTGGCGGTAGCTTGCGCCTGACCGGTCTTGCGATGTCTCAGGATGGAAACCGGCTGGCGGTTTCCACGGAATTTGGTTCGGCTACGAATGGACAGCGCGCAGCTACCCTGTATTTTCTTGACCGCGGGGGTCTGCGTTGGCAGAGCCAGGTGATGGCCGATGATACTGAATGTACGGCGAATGAGGTGTTTCTGCCCCTGGCCCTGAGCAGCGATGGGAGCAAATTGGCCGCAGCCGGTTGCGATGACCAGGTTCGTTTCTGGAATACCGCCAGTGCCGCCCCGCAATGGACTGTTCAGGTGGGTGACGGTCAGATGCTGACAAGTCTGGCCCTGGCTGCGGACGGCAACAGCCTGGCCATTACCGGCAACACTATCCATTACGTGCGTAACACCGCTGAACCGCCGAGCTTTGGAGCCCAGGATAACTGGGCCTTCAATTACTGGCTTACCTATCAGCAACCCTCGGTGTATGGCTCACTGGATAGCTGGTCATCACCCTGGGACGGTTTGATAGGTCGTCCTCCTCAGGGCGGTTTGGAAAACCTGAGCATAAGTGATGACGGTCACTATATATTTTCCGGTTCAACGGATTTGTCCTATTTGCTGCATCGTGACTATAACGACGTGGTGCGGCTTTTTGGCGCTTCCCAGGAGGTGGGACAATATTTTTCGGCAACCGCAATGGCTCCGGATGCCAGTTGGGTAGCGGCGGGATCGATATTTGGCAACGAGGTCGTGGGATTTGAGGTGGCTCCTGTACAACGGGTCAGCACTGATATGGCGCTGGCGGTGACCTTTCCGGGCGACCCGACGGGGATACTGGATATCTTTGATTTCTTCGGGTTGGATACGATTGATATTGACTATGTGGTGCTTAAACCGGGTCGCGCCGCAAAGCTCCAACAGGACTGGTCACTGTGGGGTTCCGACAACGGAGTGCCGGTGTCACCCTTTACTGACTTTCTATGCAGCGGAGATGTCGAATGGTCGTGGACCCTGGACCTGGCCGACGGTAATGTGGAAGAAACCGGCAGCCATGAAATTACGTTGCCGCAATGTATGGCTTCAAGTGTCTCCGGTTTTGGTGCCTATGAGTTGCTGGCAGACCTGCCTCCGGCTGTTCCGGAGTCGGGCGCGGTCTCTAATCTGTCCACGGACCTGCTGCCGCTGATGCGCGTTCAGGTGGGCACCGGTCCATAGGAGGTCACAAACGATTTCTCGCAGCCGAGTGGTTGTGCTGTGATATCATCATTGGGAGAGGGTCAACTGAGGGTCCAGAGATGTATGAAAATTGCCGTTTTTTGGATTACTCAAGGCCTGTGATACCTCCAACGTATCTCAGGTGCGGTCTCAAATGAGAGCGGGCAGGATATTCAGAAAACTGTAGCCCAGTGAGGCCATAAAATCAGGATGTGACGACTACCACATCTTGTGGTTGCGTCGTTCATCGATCATTAATCCCATATTCCATAATGCGTATATGAAGATTTTGTCAGGCCTGTAGTCCGGAGAGCTGGAAAAGCAACGGTTTGGGGCGATTTTTCTTGATGCCGCATGGAAAAGGATGACAGGTCAAATCTTCATCTTTCCGGGCTGAGGACCTTCAGCTCTCAACCCGGTTGTCTTTCCATCTATCCATGAATATTGTCAATCCATCTCATTGCCTCAATATCACCCACTTTTCCTAAATATCTTTGAGTTGTCGAAAGATTTGCATGGCGTAAAATCACCTTAGTCTGATTTCTCTAATTGAATTAATTCGTTATGCCGTCTATCAATTTGATTCACCCTGGTTCATTCATAATTTCAAGCAGTTAAAAATATCTATTGCAGTTGAAATTACCTCAGAATCTTAAGCACTTACCTTGACTGACAACATAATGCAAGCAAGTGTGGAATCGATAACCCTTAATAAAACTCCCAGATTTGAGAGGAAATCACGTTAAAATAATGTGATCTCTCTGGCGATAAAAACAATGCCCATCAAGACATGATCTAAACCAAAAAGGGGACGACTAATGGGAATTGCAAAGGTTCATACACCTTGTATAAGACGCAACGAGGTATGGGCTTTTCTAATTTTGAGGGTATCTGGAGGATTTTCTGATGACCAAAAAGCCAACCTATGAGGAATTGGAGCGAAGGGTCAAGGAATTAGAGAAGGAAGCCATTGAGCGTAGGCAACTACAGGAGGGCTTAAGGAACAGCCTCCGGCGCGAAAGGTTTCTGGGGGATATTATCCGGGATGCCTCTTTGCCAATCGGGGTAGGATATCCGGATGGCAACCTCGGCATGTGTAACCCTGCCTTTCAAAAGTTGACAGGATACAGTGAAGATGAATTGAAGGCAATAGACTGGAACACGGTTCTGACGCCATCGGAATGGCGGGAACAGGAGGCCGCCAAACTGGAAGAACTCCATCGCACCAAACATCCCGTCAGCTACGAAAAGGAGTATCTCCAGAAGGACGGCCCCAGGGTCTCAGTCGAACTGTTGGTCCATCCCCAATTTGATAAAGATGAAAATGTCGAGTCATACTTTGCGTTTGTAACTGACATCACTGAGAGAAAAAGAGCGGAGGAGCTACTCAGCGCGAGTGAAGAGAAGTACCGTTCATTGTTTGAGAGTATGCTCAATGGCTTAGCATATTGTAAGATGTTATATGACAAGGACAATAAACCGGTAGATTGGATCTATCTTGATGTTAACGATGCATTTAAAAGAATAACCGGGTTAACAAAGGAGATCATAGGTAAAAATGTTACGGAAGGTATACCTGGAATTAAAGAAGATACCCCGGAGTTATTTGAAATTTATGGAAAGGTTGCCTTAACAGGAGAAACAAAGAGATTTGAGATTTACCTTGATACATTAAAAGTATGGTTTTCTGTAATCGCTTACAGTCCCCGGAAAGACTATTTTGTGGCTATTTTTGAAGACATCACCGATCGCAAGCAGGCAGAGAAGGCACTGCGGCAGGCTTACAATATCATCAACAGGAGCCCGACAGTTGTTTTTGTTTGGAAAAATGCTGAGGGATGGCCTGTAGAATTTGTCTCGGATAATGTAGTGGGACTCTTTGGCCACACAGCGGAGGAATTTACCTCGGGGAAAGTCTCTTATGCAATGACGGTGCATCCGGATGACCTGAAAAGAGTTGCCCAAGAAGTTACAACTTACAGTAAAGAAGAGGATAGAAAGGAATTTTCTCACGATCCATATCGAATTATTACTAAGAACGGAGAAATAAAGTGGCTTGAAGATATGACATCGATAAGACGAGATGAAAAGGGAGATATTACGCATTACGAGGGTATCGTGTTGGATATTAGCGATAAGAAACAAGCGGAAATTGAAAAAGGGAGGCTTCAATCCCAGCTCCAACAATCCCAGAAAATGGAAGCCGTCGGGACCATGGCAGGGGGGATTGCCCATGATTTTAATAATATTTTGGCCATTATCCTCGGAAATGCGGAACTGGCCTCTGCTGACGCGCCCGATTCTAATCCCGCAAGTGAGTCTTTGAGGGAAATTCATCGAGCTTCCATCAGGGCAAAGGATATGGTCCGGCAATTGCTCGTTTTCAGCCGTAAGACCGACGAAGATAGTAAACCTTTAAACATTGCTCCCATCATAACAGAATCCATGAAAATGCTCAGGTCCTCCATCCCCACCAGCGTCGAGTTCAAACAACACATTTCGGATGATTCATATAGCGTTATGGGTGATGCCGCCCAAATCAATCAGATTGTGATGAATCTGGTAATTAATGCGGCCGATGCCATGTCCGAAGGAGGGGGACTCCTGGAAGTGACCCTTGAAAAGATTATTCTTCAGGAAGAAAAAGCATGCTTTGATTGGGTTCTTTCCCCCGGCCCCTACGTCAGACTCAGGATGAGGGACACGGGTGAAGGTATTGAACCCGAAATTATGAAGCGAATCTTTGATCCCTATTTCACCACCAAGGAAGTAGGCAAGGGTACAGGAATGGGCCTTTCGGTAATTCACGGCATCGTGAAGAGACATGGTGGTGGTATCCTGGTTGAGAGCGAGCGTGGGAAAGGAACGGTCTTTGAGATCTATTTTCCCGCATTGGAAAAGACGGAAGAGGAAGAAAAAGAGCCCGCTGGAGAAATCAAAGGGGGTTCTGAAAGAATCCTCTTTGTGGATGACGAAGAGCCCATGGTGAACCTGTACCGCCGGCATTTGGAGAGGTTGGGCTATGATGTCAAAAGCACCACAAAACCTGTGGAGGCCCTGGAATGGTTCAAAGCCGATCCGGATCAATTCGATGTCATTATAACCGATATGACCATGCCTCGAATGACAGGAGATAGGCTGGCCGCAGAAGTTCTGAAAATTCGGCCGCACATGCCGGTGATCATCTGTACCGGCTATAGTGAGAGGATGTCGGCAAAGAAAGCGGAGGCCCTCGGTGTACGCAAATACATTGAGAAGCCCATAGACTTGCGGAATCTGGCTTCATCGCTTCGAGAGGTTTTGGATGAGAAATAGTTCATAGGATCAGTCCGATTTCTTTGAAAGTATGATGCTATACTACCTATAT
>CAVVFZ010000007.1:0-47052 GCA_963747555.1 uncultured delta proteobacterium | reverse complement strand
CAAAAACCTTGTCAGAGGCCGCGATCATTGAATTACCAAGAAGGGGTGAATCATGGGTATCCTAAGGCGTATTGGATTTTTTGAATCTATTTTGATGCTAAGCCTGTTAGGAGTCGCCGGTTGTGGAGCCGTGATCTCTCAAGAGGTTTTGACAAATGTAGATCAAAACATCTCTTTTAAGGACCTGTTGAAAGATCCGGAGGTCTTTCGAGGGAAAACGGTGCTCCTGGGCGGCGAGATCATTGAGACAGAGAACTTCCCCGGCAAAACGCTGATCATTGTATTGCAACGTCCTCTCAATTCGGAGGAGAAGCCGACCGGAAAAGACAAATCAGAGGGCAGATTCATCGTTTCCATTCCGGAATTTTTGGATCCGGCTATCTATGGAAAAGGACGGAAGATAACCGTCGCGGGCACGGTTATGGGAAAAGAGGCGCGAACACTGAACGGAATCGAATATGACTATCCGATGATTGAAAGACGCGAGCTGCATCTCTGGCCCGTGGAAAAGACTGTTGAGACGGAACCGAGACTCATCTTCGGCATAGGCATTGGAATTGGCTTTTGAAAACAATGGCACGATGACACCTCAAGGATTGCCCATGACAGCAATTCTCCTTATGGATTATCTGCGATCTGAGGCCGTGTCCCGCTTCAGCGAGGCATGGTCGGTTGTACGAAAAAGCCATAATGAGAATTGCTGTGCCCATGATCCTTGCCTGGCGAATCTCGGCACGTTGTGCTAAAAGATAAACTTCAAAAGCATCCTATTCAAAAATCCTGGCGGTAATGGAGTCACGGGATCCTTTTTGCCGCCGCATCTTGGATCGAGCTTCACGGTCCGTTGATAGGCCCCTTTAGGCTGGTACAAAAAAATAATGCCGAGTTTTCAACTACCTTTCCGTACCGGCCTAAAAGGACCGGTGCGCCGCGGGAATCAGATGCGGCGGCAAAAAAGACCTGTGGCCGAATGGCTTTGCCCAACACAGCGACAGTAAATATGAATAAAATACCTTCAAAAATTCGGGGTAGGAAGCGGCCTTAGCGGCCACCCCCTCCCGACAGAACGGCTCGTACCGGCCAGGTAAGCCGCTCCTCGATTAGCGACTGAACAATGATAGTTCAAGAGATCGCTTGTTGAAATCATTTAAGAAAATCAGGCCCTGCTCTCTGAACCACTTGAGAGTCATAACGAAGCGGACAGCCCTGCGATGAACCGACTGCCATTTGTTCATTCTGATCCAGACCTTGTGAGCTTCGTGGGGCTTGAAGCCGGAGCTGATCATAATTCGCTGAAACTTCCTCGGATTTTTCCATTTCTTTAGCTGCATGGACCGCAGGCGACTTCTGATCCATCCATCGAGATCCCCGAATAACTTCTTGAACTCTTGAATCCCGAAATAGGCAACCCATCCCTGAAGATATTTGTTGAGCTCCTGGATGTTCTGGTACATGGATAAGGGGTTATTCCTTCGGGTCAGTTCTCGGGCCTTGTCCTTGAATTTAAGCCGTGATTTATTACTCACACGGATTTTGCCCGGTAGGATTTGAAACCCCAAGAAAGGGATGGTCTTGATCTCCGACACCCCACTTTTATCTGTGTTCACCGGAAGGTTCAATTCCTCCTCCAGGTATTTCACTATCCCGTCCATTACCCGCTTCGCGGCTCTCTTAGATTTCAGCAAAATCAGAAAATCATCCGCCCATCGGCAATATCGATGCCCTCTTCTTTCCAGCTCTTGGTCCAGCTCGTTTAGAACAATGTTCGACAGCATCGGTGATTCCGGAGAACCCTGGGGACATCCTTTTACTGTCTTCTCCATTTTCCCTTCTATGATAACACCTGCTTTTAACGCTCTCGCGATCAGCGTCACAAACCTCTCATCCGCTATCTTGCCGCGAATAAGTTTCAGGATGAGATCGTGTGGAATTTCATCGAAGAAGCTTTTCAGATCAATGGATGCCGCCCAATCCTAGCCATCCCTTACTATTTCTTGAACATGTCTTATGGCCTGGTGCTGGCTTTTGCCCCTGCGAAACCCAAAATTGGACTCCGTAAAACCCGGAGCGAATATCCCCTCCAAAACCAAATTCATGCTCTGAGACACCACTCGATCCATCACCACCGGTATCCCCAACTTCCGCTTCTTGCTTCTTCCCTCTTTGGGAATCAGCACTCTTCGTGCAGGCCTGAAACGGTAGACTCCAGCCTTGAGCTTTTCCTGAATCAGAGTTATGAGCTCATCCTCTCTTTGCTCAAAGGCTTCCACCGTCATCTTGTCTATTCCAGCTGCTCCGGCGTTCTTTCTAACTTGCCGCCACGCCATGAGCAGGCCGGTAATGATCGCGAAAACGACCGCGCCAATAGCCCTGGCCAAACCCAACTGCCAACCCAGTATCCTGGCCGTGAGCACGATGGCCAGCACGTTAATGGCCGGGCCTGTTTTCCCGCAAGGTCATCCCTGTGAAGATCAAGGTCGCCGACGCCAATGGGGACTCGGTACCTGATGCCACGATATATATCACCTGGAGCGGTACCGTTGCTGATGTATCTACTACGGATATACCGGCAGAGTCGGTGAGCGCGGCCGATACTGGCAACATGATGCGCTATGACCTGTTGGCGGAACAGTACATTTACAATTGGGACGTCTCCGAGCTTGACAATGGCAGTTTTACTATCAACATCGAAATGGGCGAGGGGTGTGACGGCGATCACAATGCGACCGTGATTCTTCAAAAGAGCCACGGCAAGAAGAAATAGCAATATTCAGGCAGGTGTTGCCCAGTAAGAAAACCAAGCCGGGGCCAAATGGCCTCGGCTTTTCAGACACTTCCCCCACCTTGACGGGCGCTGACATCGTGAACCATGATGAACTGATAGGCTGCTCGACAAAACAAGACCATCAGTCGTAATATTCACAAGGACTGATCTGTCTGTTGCCGCTCTTATGCTGCCCTGAAATTCAACTTTGCTGATCAATCCCGGCGAAACTTCCGATGCTATAATGCCTATTTCATTATTCTGTTGGACCCCGAGCCTCGCGGCCTGAAAAATCAGTTGTCCGGCACAATGTTTTTGGATGCAGCATGGAAAAGGATGACAAGCCTGATCTTGATGCTCCCGTAATAAGTATCTTTTCTCGCAAAAACACCAAGAACGCCAAGAAAAATCCTTTTAAGATTAGGCAGTTGACTTTGCGCCTTTGCGTCTTTGCGCGAGATTTTGCTTTTTTACGAATGTATCAATTTTGAGAGGTTTCAATTTTAGAGGGGCTTTGATATAATCCCGGACATAGCAAACCTTGGGAGTCTTCCGGCAAGGCCGAAGGTTTTCCCAGAATTAATGATCCTATCGGCGGTGAAAGAGGAGGAGACGTTGGGAGAACATATCGCACATGTGGGAAAAGAAAGCGCAAGCGGGACTGGAACCGCCATGGGCAACAGCGCCCCGTGCTTATTCGTGCTGCTTTGGCTTGCGATCGGCGCGTGCATGGGGGGATGCGCATCTAAATATTCTTCCAGTGCCCCCGCGGGGGATCTGTTCGTCAAAATCATCCCCTCTTCATGGGTGCGCATGTCGAATATCAGCACAGATCAGGAGGCGGACGAACTGGTGATTGCAGGAGACGTGAGTCGACGCAACTCCGCGTTTTCCGGTAAGGGCCATGTGGATGTGGCTGTGGTGTCACTGGCCGGGACGGCCATCTGCAAGGCCAGCGCCGACTACACGCCCGCCATACTCGCCAAGACAGCGGGGGCTCGAAATCATCGATCTTCCCACTTTGAAGTGGATCTGCCCTGCACCCCCCCGCCAAAGAGCATTATCCGGATAGCCTACCACAACAAATCCGGGCCGGATGATCCCCACCCGGGCTGCGAGGATAATGCCGCGCTGCCGAATGATCACAATGAAATACATTGATGGTTCAGCAAAACGGAACCGCACTTGCCCCTTCCTGCTTTTTTCATCCTGTTTGCTTATGGTAACTGCTTTGGTGCGGGAAGGAATCCGTCAAATGAGGAGATTCCGCGGGATGCACTATATATCCATCATTATTCTGATTGGCGCCATGGTCGCAAACGGGTGTTCCACTTCTTCCACCGCAAGGGATTTACCACCCCGACGGCCGCTCGGAAAAGGCCTGCCAACGTTCCAGGCGAGTGAAAACGTGCCGGCCTCCACGGATTTAATGACCGTAGTTGATGAGCCGACGGCGCCGCTTTCATTACGGAATGCCTGGGCCATGGCGCTGATGCACAATCCGGAATTGGCCGCATTTTCGTGGGAAGTCCGGGCGGCCGAGGCGAGGACCTTGCAGGCGAGCTTGAGACCCAACCCCGAGATCGGAGTTGTCGTTGAGAATATCGGGGGATCGGGATCGTTTGGAGGGGCGGAAGAAGCGGAAACCACCCTCGGCATGAGCTATTTGCTGGAGCTGGGGGGCAAACGGCAAAAAAGGACGCAGGTAGCCGAATTGGAGACCGAAACGGCCGGTTGGGATTATGAAATGCGCCGGATAGAGGTGTTAACGGAGGTGGCGCTGCGTTTCATCGATGTTCTGGCGGCACAAAGTCACCTGGAATTGGCGCGGCAAAACGCTGATTTGGCCGCGCGCGTGCTCGAAGTTGTTAATAAACGAATCAAGAGCGGGGCAATTTCCCCGATCGAGTATGATAAACAGCGAGTGGAAACCGTATCCGCGAGAATAGCCCTGGAACGTGCACAACGAAACGTAACGGTTGTCCGGCATCGGTTGGCTGCGACGTGGGGGAGCAAAACTCCCAGGTTTGAGAGCGTACCGGCGCCCTTGCGGCTGTTCGACCGATTCCGCCGATTCAGGAGCTTGCGGACCTGGTGTCGCAGAATCCGGACATCGCCCGCTGGGCCACCGAGATCGCGAAGCGCCGGGCCGCGGTAAAACTGGCCGAAGCGGAGGGGATTCCGGACCTGACCACGGGGGTCGGAGTTCGCCGTTTCAATCAGAGCGATGACACGGCCTTGGTTTTTGAGTTTTCGCTGCCGATCCCGATATTCAACCGCAATCAGGGGTCCGTATTGGCGGCGCGGTTTGAAAGCGTGAAGGCGATTCAAGAGCAGAGAAAGACCGAGGTGAGAGTGAAAACCGCCCTGACCGGCGCGTACGAGGAAATGGCCGCCTCTTATACCGAAGCGGTTGCGTTGCGCGATGAAGCGCTCCCCGCGGCCCAACGATCTTTCGACAAGACTCAAGACGGATTCCAACGCGGACAATTCGATTACCTTGATGTATTGGACGTGCAACGCACCCTGTTCAGGATTCGGGGTCAGTACGTTGACGCCCTGGCTGCGTACCAAGGCGCCGTTGCTCAAGTGGAAGGGCTTATCGGCCAATCCATTGAAGGACTTGAGGAAGCGCCGGCGAAATTCTTGAAGCAAGGAGGCGCGCCAGATGGCAGGTCACGGTAAAATGAGCTTAAAAGCGCTACTTGGATTTATTATTATCCTTATTCTTTTGCTCCCCGGGTGCAAAGGGGATTCTTCCGATGACAACCGGGGCGATACAAATCGGCCCGAGCCGGTGAAAGAATCTGTTGTAAATCTCGAACCGAAGCAAGTGGATCTTGCGAAGATCACGTCCGAGGCGGTCGGGAAAGGCGACATGAACCTCGATTTGCGTCTTAACGGGGAGGTTGCCTTCGATCACAACCGGCTCACCCATATTACATCCCTTGTTGTCGGCGTTGTCCGTCAGGTGAAGAAGACGGCTGGGGATCGCGTTGAAGCGGGAACGGTGCTGGTGGTTCTGAGCAGTCGAGAGTTGGCCTCGGCCAAATCAGAATACCTGGCCGCAAGGGAACGATTGGAGTTGGCCGGGAAAAACTTCGAGCGAATCAAAAGCCTTTGGAAAGACAAGATTGCCGCCGAACACGAATATCTGGACGCCCGGCTATCCCTGGCGGAAGCGAAGATTGCCTTTCAAACCTCGGAGCAATCTCTCTACACGCTCGGGCTGAGCCCGGAAGCAGTGGAGGCGCTGCCTCGGGCCGACCGTTCGCTTTTGAGCCAGATATGAGGTGCGGGCTCCGTTCGCGGGAACCCTGGTGGCGCAGCAGGTGACCGAAGGCCAGCAGGTCCAACCCGACACGGACCTCTTCGTGCTCACGCCCATGGAGAATCTGTGGGTGATGGCGAACGTGTACGAGGACGATGTTGCCAAGATCAAACCGGGACAGAGCGGAACCGTTTCCGTGCAGGCCTATCCGGATCGAAAATTCAGTGGTCGAGTCACCTGGATCGCGGACGTCATTGATCAACGAACGCACACGCTCCGGATCCGTTTGGATGTTCCCAACGATCATGCGGCTCCTTAAAGCGAACATGTTCGCCACCGTCAACCTTGTCGTCGGCCGGCGGAAAGGGGTGTTGATCATTCCCGCCCGGGCCCTGCAGATGGAATCGGGCGATGCCTTTGTTTTCGTGGAGACGGACAAGGGGCGTTACGAACGTCGCAGTGTGCATACAGGGGTTCGGTCGGATCAATCCATCGAGATCAAGAGCGGCCTGAGCGAAGGCGAAAGGGTAGTGACCAAGGGCGCCTTTATCCTGAAATCGGAGTTGGAGAAGGGTTCCTTCGGGGACGATGATTAATGCCGCTATTTTGTGCAGGAGCCGTTCGTGATCAATAAAATAATCGAAATAGCCTTGCGTCAGCGCATGATGGTTATACTGCTTACCCTTGTTCTTGTTGGCTACGGCATCTTTGCCATTGTGCAATTTAACGTGGCCGCGTTTCCCGATGTGACCAACATCCAGGTGAGCATCAGCACGTCCGCACCCGGACTGGCCGCCGAACAGGTTGAGAAGCTGGTGACCTACCCCATTGAGATCGCCATGATCGGGCTTCCAGGCTCAACGCAAGTCCGCTCACTGTCCAAGACCGGTTTATCCGAGATCACGGTTGCCTTTGAGGACGGCGTGGATATTTATTTCGCAAGGCAACTGGTTCAGGAGCGCCTGCTCGAGGTGCGCGGCCGCATCCCGGAACGGCTTGGCGAGCCTGAGATGGGGCCCGTTTCCACGGGGCTCGGGCAGATTTACATGTACCGGTTGGTCGCCGGGGATAAGTCTCTGATGGAACTGCGAACCATTAATGACTGGTTTGTCAAACCCCAATTAAGGACGGTTCCGGGTGTGGCCGATATACTGAGCTTTGGCGGACAAGTCCTTCAGTATCAGGTAAACGTCGATCCCAACAGACTGGTAAAGTACGGTCTGACGCTGGCTGACCTGAACAGGGCGATTCACGGCAACAACACGAACGCCGGCGGCTGGTATATTGAAAATGACGATGAGCAGAGTGTTGTTCGCGGGGAGGGGTTGATCCGGGGCGGCTCGGAGGGATTGGAGGATATCCGCTCCATCGTGCTCAAGTCGATCGATGGCGTTCCGGTTTATGTCCGCGACGTGGCGACGGTGGCGTTTGGGCCTGAAATCCGGCAAGGCGCGGTTACGATGAACGGGCAAGGCGAGATTGTCATGGCGATTGTTCTTCAACTGCGGGGCGCCAATACGAAAAAAGTAATCGAACGCGTTAAGGATAAAATCGACAATATCGGGCCATCCCTCCCTCCGGGAGTATCCATCGAACCGATCTACGATCAGGCCACCCTGGTGACGAAAGCGGTCTCAACGGTGACGGACGCGTTGATGGAGGCGGCGGTGCTCGTTGCCATCGTGCTTTTCCTTTTTCTTTGGAACATTCGTTCGGCCCTGATTGTAATTTGTTCCATACCATTGTCCATGTTCGTTGCATTCATCATGATGCGCTGGTTTGGTTTTTCGGCAAACCTTCAATCGCTGGGCGGTCTGGCCATCGGCATCGGCATGCTCGTGGACGGGTCGATCGTGGTGGTGGAAAACATCCTTCGTCATCTGGCCGATCGGGAGGGAAAACCGCAATCATTGACCAACCGCGTGCTTATCGCCTCCCGAGAGGTGGGACATCCGGTCTTTTTTGCCACCCTCATTATCGTGGCGGTGTTTCTGCCCTTGTTTACACTGCAGGGAATCGAGGGAAAACTGTTCAGGCCCATGGCGTTTACGATCGCTTTCGCCATGCTCGGATCTCTGATTGTTTCACTCACCATCGTTCCGGTGCTGACTACGTTTTCTTTCCGAGGGCGGATTAGGGAAGGGAAGCCTTTTCTCGTGCGGTTTCTCGATCGGCTGTATCGTCCGGTGGTCACGTGGGCGGTGCGGAATCGACTGATTGTCGTCAGCACGGCGCTCATTGCATTGGCCGGTTCGCTCGCGCTGGTCCCGACGCTCGGCACCGAGTTTGTCCCCGAACTTGATGAGGGCACAATGGACGTCCGGGTCACCATGAATCCGAGTATTGCCCTTCCGGAGGCGAAAAGGATTGCCGCGGCACTTGAGCAAAAGCTACTCAAATATCCGGAAGTGAAAAGCGTTTTCAGCCAGATCGGGAGAGCCGAGGTGGGGGGTGATCCGGAATCCATCGCCAATAATGAGATCATAGTCGATCTCAAACCCCAATCCGAGTGGACGACCGCTCATTCACGGGAGGATCTGATTCGCATAATAAGCGAGGATCTGGACGAGTACCCGGGCGTGTTGCTCAACTTCTCGCAGCCCATCGCCATGCGAGTTGATGAATTGCTCTCAGGCGTCAAGGCGCAGATCGCGATCAAACTGTTCGGCGCAGACCTGAAGACACTACAGCGTGTGGGAACGCAGATTCAGCGTGTCGTGGCCAAGGTTCCGGGGGCCAGCGACCTGCAGATGGAGCAGATCAGCGGAGAGTCGCAGCTTGTTATCCAAGTCAGGCGTGAGGCTTTGGCCCGCTACGGACTCAATGCCCAGGATGTCATGGACCTGGTGTCCAACGGCATTGGAGGGGAGGCAGTGACGCAGGTGATCGACGGGCAAAAGCGATTTGACGTTTATGTGCGTCTCGTAAAAGCATCCCGCAAGGACACGCAGGCGATCGGAGACTTGCTGGTAGCCAACAGCGACGGACTAAGGGTCCCGTTATCACGCGTGGCAAATATCCATTACATCGAAAGCCCGCCCCTGATCAACCACGAGAACGGCCAAAGGCGTGTTGTGGTCCAGTGCAATGTAAGAGGACGGGATATAGGCGGTTTTGTGGCGGATGCCCGGAGGGCGGTGCAGCAGAAGGTGACCCTTCCACCCGGGTACGTCTTGACCTGGGGAGGTGAATTCGAAAACCAGCAGCGAGCTCAGGCAAGGCTTTCCGTTGTTGTTCCCATCGTATTGGGACTCATATTCATTCTGTTGTTCCAGTCCTTTGGCTCGTTTCGCAACGCCATGCTGATTGTTCTCAATGTGCCGTTCGCGCTGATAGGGGGCATTGTCGCGCTGGCGATCAGCGGACAATACTTGAGCGTGCCTTCCTCCATCGGATTTATAGCGGTTTTCGGCGTGGCCGTGCAAAACGGCGTCGTACTGGTCTCCTGCATCAACCAATTGCGAAAAGAGGGCCGCTCCGTATACGATGCCGCCGTGGAGGGAGGACTGATGCGCCTGAGGCCGGTGCTGATGACCGCGCTTACAACCGTCCTTGGGCTTCTTCCGCTGCTGCTTTCCACCGGAATCGGGTCGGAGGTTCAACGGCCTTTAGCGACCGTTGTGGTCGGCGGCCTTGTATCATCAACCGCACTCACGCTTGTCGTGCTGCCCGCACTCTATAAATGGTTCGCACTGAAAAGCCGGTAGCGTAACCACATGGGGTCGCATCTTAATTGTTAACTGTTTGCTTTGGATAATTAATATTTAAGATGCGACCCTTGTTCCTCCCGACCCTTGCCCCAGGGGCCATCGAAAGGTTGAGGGGCCGGGAAACATTACCTTTCAGAATTTGTTGATGATACAAAAAGTTCCGGAAACAAAGGTTTTGAAAATGGCCCCGGTTTTCCCGGTCCCTCTCAAACGGCAGGTTCCCAATTTATATTATTGAGCGGCATGCAACTCTTCTCTAACGACACGACGAAGGACTTCTTCAAGAGGTTGTTCTTGACGTTCCATGTGTTTTCTCAGGGCGTCATTAAGCATAGTCTGGTAGCTACCCCCGCCTTGTTCCTCCACCTTAGACCGGAACCAGTCTATAATGTCACGATCAAGTCGGATGGTGATCCGGACTTTATTTCCGGAGGATGGAAGCACGGCGCCCCTTTTCCCCTTACTGAAATCATATTTCGCTTTCATATTGCTTCACCTCATAACGCACGGCTTTTCGTGCGGAAATTATACGAATGTTTTCCTCCCGCCATGTGTATACCACTACCAGAATGCGACCGAAGGCGTCCATCCCAATAGTGACATAGCGCTGTTAGCCGTTCCGAAAATCCTCAAGGGTAACGGCATTTGGATCGTCAAAAACTGCAAATGTGTCCGCAAACGAGATCCCATGCTTGGAATTATTGTTGTTAGCCTTTGATTCATCCCATTCAAACATGGCAACCCATAATATGCACAAATGTATACACAAGTAAAGTTTTTAATTGGGAACGCCGAGATCACCCGCCGACGAAGGAGGTCGGGTGTATTGTAAAGTTATACATTTTGTCGTTTCGCTCTCCATGAAAGCCATTGGCCCAAACCATTCAGATCTGGAAACAATGTATGATGGTTAATCCCCATGAAGTCTAGCCGCTGGAGAATGGAATATTTCTTATTGGATGGAATTATCATCTTCAAGCACTTGCCGCTTCCAGGCAGCGTGTCCACGATACTATTTTCATTTGGATGGACAGTAAATCTTGCTGATTGAACCGAAATTCTCGGACTTATTGTGACAGGGGTCATCTGGTAAATTCTTTCGATTTTAAATGGATCGATTGGAAGTTTATGGTCATTTTCTCCTAAGCCCCAAACTGCCCATACGGCTGAGTCTTCTCCATGTTCACCAAGCACCGCAAAGAAAGTTGCAACTAATGGGCTTATTGTCCAGTCGAGCAATCGTGTTGGAACGCCATGATGTTGTGCTAATGATAAAACTAACCATGGATTCTGAATGTCAATATTAGAATAAGAGGGAACATTTCTAAGGAATTCCCAGAAGATATCTTGCTCTACTTTGTGGTTCACATGCTTTCGAAAAATACCAGCGGTGGGGAGATAGCTTGACCTGCTTTCACCTCTTAATAAAGGAACACGTTGATTGCCATCTTCAACTTGCGCAATTCGTACATTGTTTACGATCTCTTCGACCAAAGAAACCTCGACTTCTTTATAATTTAAGTTCATTGATTAGCCCTGTTTATTTGATTTATAAAGATTGTATACGGAATGAAGCCAAAAAAATATGGTGGGACTGCTGCGCCTTTTGCAGCTTCATTGCGTATACAATCGGGTTGGACGAAGCCGTGGCGCCAGCTCCTCTATGGCGATTTAATACCGTGACTTTGGGATTGGACCTTGGGATCAGTGGGTTTTTTATGATGAAGAGGCCGCAATTTCTCATGCTTATCCATTCCCTTTGCGATCTTTTGAAAAGAAAAACGGCATGCAATTAACATCCTCCCTGGAAAAAAAGCACACTCCATCATCAGCCTGTAAAAGGAATTCTTGAAAATGGAGATTAAAGAAGATCCAATGTCGGTCATGGTGGAGACCTCTCACGTACCGGGTCCAATACTTCAACCAGGAAAAGCCTGCCTTTTTTGCAATGGGCACACCGTGTAGGATCTATCCCTGATACCTGCTCAAGCAGTTCCTGCCAACTTAACCAAAAAAATCCCCATGCCCTGAATCAGGAAATGGGGTTGTTGAATATTATATCCATCTTGCCCTCTGTCTGAGGATTTTTCCGCGGATACTTGTTAGGGGACCCTCTGACCGGGGCAGGATAATCGATTTGGACTGACAAATTCAAGTATTTTTTATACCTGTCGGCCATGACAATGGAGTCATATTTCCAAGGCTTTAATAAACGCCGTTTCCATCTCTTTCCGTTCCCCCCTGATTTCCGCCGCTGTTTCAAGAAAAAAAGCCTTTTTCCCTCGGGCGGCGTCCGCCCGCAACGCGCCAAGCTGCGTGGGACAGAGATACCAGGTACAAATCCAGGGACGGGAAACACTTTCAAGGGTGCATCCCCGATTGCCAAGATAGCGACAGATCATCATCCGGCACAGAGAACTAGTGAGGCTTATGAATCCGTGGAGATTATTGGCGTATCGATCGGTGAGAAATGTTTGTGGGGATTAGCGTGGCAAACTCAATCTCACAACCATTAATTCCTTTCAAATAACCTCGGTATGGCGGGAGTCGTTACACCTGCCCTTTCAAGGTGACAGCCAAACGGTTCATAATTTGCTATGAGAACATTGCGCTGCTTACCACTTTTGTTGGGTGTCAGGTTTCAGGAGAGGGGTTGCGCAGCGCCGACACCTGACACCCGAAACCTAAGCGCCGCAAAATCCGATTTTTATCAATACACCCCTGAAATGCCTGAATTCGATAAACACCTTGAAAGGGCTTGTATTTACAACTAATTGCCTTGCCGTTTCGGCCATGGTGAAGCCAAGATTTTCGACCGGATCTTTGGCGAATTGTACGCTCGATCCGGGGAGGCCACCAAGGCCGTTTTTCTATCCCCGAACCATGGCATGATGCAGGGTACCCGGAGATCCTAATCTGGTCTGTCCGGGCATGAAATCTTGCCGCCTTACCCTCACCAACATTCTTTCATCTTGACTGATACGCCCATGGGCGCTACCTTTCGTTTACGAGATGGATGGTCCGTCCCTCCACATGGGGAATCACAATGACAGGAAAAGAAAAAATCACCCCGCAGTTTGAGGCAATATCTCCCCAACCCGCTTGTTTTTTGATAGCTTGTGCGCTGCTTTCCTGTCTTTTCTTGGCATCGCCGGTTCAGGCGGACCTTTTCCCGGTAGCCATTGAGAGCGGTTCCCGCGCCACCGTCACCGGCGATACGCTGGACTATGATCTCTTTATTCCGCAACCCGGGCCCGGATTGCCCCAACCACCCTACCCCGCCGTAATTCTGACCCACGGATTCGCACGGGACAAGAAATTTCATCGAAAGAATGCCCGGTATATGGCCAAACGGGGGATACTTGTTTTGACCCCTGACATGTCCAGCCTCCTGGGTGGTGAAAAGGCCCAGCTCAAGAACATCGAAAATACGGTGGACCACGTAAAATGGCTCATCACCCGTTCCGAAACTCCAGGGGATGTCCTTTACCACCTTATCGATCCGAACGCCATGGGTCTGGCAGGCCACAGCGCAGGAGGCGCCGTTTCCTTTGAGGCCGCCATCCGGGCCCGGACGTCCGGCTATCCCGTCGCGGCCCTCTGCCTGCTGGACGCGGTTCCCTGGAACCGGACATTACTTCGGGCTCCCGATCTTCAAGCATTGGAATTCTGTTCTCTGCGATCGGAACCGGCGCCGTGCAACAGCAATGGAAGCGTGCTTGATCTTCTAAAAGCCCTCATTTTTCCAGTCACCGATGCGCTCATCGTAAACGCCACCCATGTGGACCCGGAAAACCCCACGGATCTCCCGGGTGTGCTTTTTTGCGGCGGCACCAATCCGGCCAGGCGGGCGATTTACCAGCGTCTCATGTACCTGTTTTTTCAGGATGCCTTTCAGATAGAATCCGTTGAAAATCCGCCGGAAACGTATGCACAAGAGCTTGAAAACCTGCGAATTCAAGGACGGGTAGCCATTGAGAATTACCCCTTGCCATCTTCATAGGCTTACAGAGCGTATCTCTATTAAACGCGATTGTGAAGTTGTCCGTAGTGACCAGAGGGCCGAGCGACCAGGGGGACGTCGCAACATAACGTCCCCATGATACACACAGGCGTGGAAAAAGGTTATGACCTGTTTAAACCTTAGATCGTTTAGAAAGGGATTTCTTTTTGTGTTTTTCCATGTTGATATTTAATAGGGAACCCAACTATCCTTAAAATTTATCCCAAACCATGCTGTAGCCTGTTTAAAATTTCTGAAAACACGCACTTGTAGCAACGTACCTATCTCCATTTCAGAATACATTTCGTACATTCGCGAAAGCCCATAATAAAGATCATTATCTGTTACAATCGCGGTTTTTCCATTTTTTCGTCGAGAACCATATTCTATTGAAATACCTATAATCTTTTTTATATCACTTTCTGATAATTCCGGATTCCCTCCTTTATTGAGATCCCATATCAGGTAGGTCGTTACTCTGCTATGATAGAAGGCTTGTAGTAATGAAATAATATCATGTGTGTTGGTTTTTTCAGTCGCTTCATGAATAGTCAGATCAACATCTTTGTATTGATGGACCCTAAATTTCATCGATTCGCTCCAAATCTTTCTATTACGTAATTACTTTTCGTGACATAATAATAAGTATGCTGTTTCCGGATCGGCTCTTTCAGAAATTATTTTCTTGAACAGAAAATGGCGCAATTTGGCATTTCTTTCGCCGGATAATGTCCTATTTCATACGGTATCCGGAAAGCTTCCCTTCCTCATCAAAAAAAAAATCCCCATGCCCTGAACCAGGAAATGGGGTTGTTGAGTATTTTATCCATCTTGCCCTCTGTCTGAGGTTTTTTTCGCGGATAATTGTCAGGGGACAATCCTCCTTAATGCCGTTTGCAACAAAGAGCAAAAACTCCCACGAAAATCTTTGGTGGACCCACTCTTGCGGATGGGCGGGAAAAAAAACAGTAAACAATTTCGGTGAAACTTCAGCTACCGAAAAAGTAAGTCCTTATCTCCTTCTGCGCATGGTTTCTTCGTTGATCTCACCAGGATACAATCCCTGGATGTCATAGGCTTTAAATATACCCGTCATTATGGGTCTCCGTTTATGTGTCGATCTATTCTGCACCGTGGCAACCTATCCAAGAACCGTTTCCGGGGCGCCCAAGCAGGAAGCCCCGGCACCGGTTTGGTATTACATTATTTCTTTTTTGCCGGATTAACAGGCTCATACAGCAGGACCGTGTCCGTGATCACCCCGTCCTCAGCGCCTTTGAGGGCAAGATTCGCTTCGTAGTAAGCATTATCTTTCATCAATTGAAGTGCGCTGTTTACATGGTCCATTGTGGGTTTCAGGGGCAGCAAAAGGCGTGTAACTGAAACACCAATGTCAGCGGTACGGAGCACTTCAACGGCCTTGGCACTTTCACCCTTTTTCAGATGTTCATTGGCCTCTTTGATTTTTTTACTTTTTTCCTGGGATGGAACGAAGTCCTCGGAAAGCATCAGCCATGCGTCAATCGGTACAAATTCGGCGGTTTGAGATGCCTTATGAGACGCGACGGCCTTGTCGCCGGATTTTTCCTCCGACTTTACTGTGACAACCAGCTTGGGAACATTTTTTTCGGCTGCGGCCAGCTTCTTTTTAGCGTCCTCCACATACTGCACTGCATCCTTGGTATCCCCCTCGAACAGGGCCACCCGCGCAAAGCGCACGTCCCGCATGGCCAGACCCGCTTCGTTCGAGACCTTCTCCAGGATATTTTCGGCCTTCTTGTCCTCTGCAAAAGCAAAGCTCTGTGCGCTCATTAGCGCGAACATGACCGCCGCGAAGATAAGTATAAATCTGGATACGTGTTTATCGGACATTTTAGTACCTCCTCATTATTCTCTCTTAAGTTTCTCTAACCTCTGTATTAAGCCTCGATTATACCGGAGCTCTCTCTGAACTGGAGGCCCTCTGGCATCGTCTTGAGACATCTTTGGGCTTCCGGTCGCCAAAAACTTGGGATTCATGTGCCTGTCACCTCCTTTCTCTTGCCTGAACCGACGGGATGTATCTGTCCCTGACCGGGGTTGCCCGGGAAATACTCCATTTTGTCGCTTCCGGCCAGGGTGTCGGCCAGATAGGTGATGCGCACGGCCAGCCCTCCCGCCAGGGAATCAGGGGTTCGGCCCCTCAAACGGGATCAGGATGAAGGTGACTGAATCCGGGGCCAAAATCATTCTGCATCTCTCTGGGTCTATTTGGCCTGCATCATCAGTATCACAGGCCCGTTTTCGGTGGCTTTCCATTTCACGTTCACCGGAGTCCCTACACTGAAGTCGCTCAGACGGACTGACTTCTCCCCAATTTTCAATTCGACATTGGTGCTGAGGGGGCCGCCCACGGTAAATATCTGTCCGTTGGCAGGGCACTCGATCACCACGTTGTTGTGCTGTAGATTAATGGCCGTAATTTTTCCCGACATCACGAAGACCTTGCCTTCTTTTTCAGCCTGCATATCCGCCTTATGCAACCTTTCAAACTCTTCATCAGACATCCCCGCCTGCTTTTGTGCGGCAGCCGCCGGTCCCATGGCCCACGCCACAGTCAAAAGCATCAGGACCATTCCTCTCCAAAACGTCTTTTTCATAATTCTCTCCTTTCCTTCGCTTTATAATGGTTACTTCCTCGAATCGTCTCTCCTCCCATGCGGTCATCTCCGTCCTTTCCCTTTGAATGCAGTTTAAGATTTTTTTTTGATTTGATAATTCGGTCCATCCTGTATTTGTTGAATGGAAATACGGTATCTTCGCACTTTCCCTGTATCGCCATTCCCACGCGGTACTTTCTGGGGGGGGCAGGGACGTTCCACATATTTGCAGTTTTAAAGCGGTAAACAAAACAATGAGGAGACATTCCAACTTTCATATGGATCACCAGGGGCAAGATCCATGAAATCAAGGTTCTTGACCGTCTCATTCCAGAACCCGGAACAATCTATTTCATGGATCAAACCTATGTGTGAATTTTCAGCGACTATATCAACGACACCAAAGCTCGGCTGTATTGATCTTTCTCACGAATCAATTCATTCTCAGGCCATGTATGACAAAGGCGTAAAATTCCCAAGGCTTCAATAAACGCCGTTTCCATCTCTTTCCGTTCCCTCCTGATTTCCGCCGCTGTTTCAAGAAAAAAAGCCTTTTTCCCTCGGGCGGCGTCCGCCCGCAACGCGCCAAGCTGCGTGGGACAGAGATACCAGGTACAAATCCACGGACGGGAAATCCTTTCAAGGGTGCATCCCCGATTGCCAAGATAGCGACAGATCATCTTCCGGTCCGTCATGAGCTGGGCCGGCGGAATCGCCAGACCATTCAGGTGAGCAAAGAGAAGGGCCTTGAAATCGAACCAGGCATAGGCTGAAAAGCAGCACGGATCCGGACAATAGGTGCAGGTTGTCGTACACAGTTCGTCCAGCAGCCGAAAAAGGGAAACCATCATCAGCTCAATAGCAGCCTGAGGAGACTTGCCGAAGCGGTTTTTGAATCTTCATCCGATGAAGAGGAAGATCTTTCAGGGATTTCCCCCGAGGACAAGGAAAAAGCTGATTCATGAGCTTCGCGTGCACCAGATAGAGCTGAAAATGCAAAACGAAGCGCTCCGACGGGTTCAGAGGGAATTAGAAGAGGCCCGGAATCGCTATTCGAGCCTTTATGACTTTGCTCCGGTCGGCTATTTTACAGTCAGTGAAAAAAGGAATCGTTACGGAGGCAAATCTTACGGCCGCCACCTCGCTGGGAATGGAAGGATCTTTCCTTATGGGCAGTGCATTCAACCGCTTTATCTGCAAGAAGACCAGTTCGAACCAGCATGGCGTACAAACACGATGGGTAGGGACACGAACTCCAGGCCTCCTATACCTCTTTATCTTTTCTTATTCGCCTTGCAGTCACATAAATGATAACGCCTGTCAGAGCAGCTAAGATCGGTGAAAGAACAAACGAACCCATCAGCCATTCCAAAAGTCGATCGAGAGCCTGATACCCTAGCGTCTCAAGGGAAAGCTCTGATAGAAATCTCCCGTGGCGCATAAAATATCCAACTTGTATGCATATGGCCGGGACCACGGGGGGCACACATAATTGGCTGGCACCTAATGCTGCAACCTTGTTTAACCTGAAGAAACTTGCCGCAAGCAGTATGGCGATACTATGACACATAATGAGCGGCAACGTTCCAAGAAAAACGCCGAGAGCTCCAGCCGCTGCCAACCGGGCAGGAGTAGTATTTTCAGTCAAAAGGGTTCTTAGGGACTCGATGGGGCGCAGGACACTTATTTTTTCGATAGGTTGTTCCTGATCGGATACGATCTTCCGGTGCGGCAGAGGAGTAATAGATCGAAAGGTGTAATGAATATTCAGGATCGTAATTAAAAAAATATTCCAGAAGCGTTGACGATAGGCATTCTCTTCCTCTGGTAAAAGCGTTACTGAGAGATCTACCTCCTTAAACGACACACCAGCCCAAGCCGCTTTGACTATCACTTCAGATTTAAAAGCATGCCCTCTTTGTCTTAACTTCAAACTTTCAAGTACACTGAGGGGGTAGACGATGAATCTGCTCTGAGTGTCCTTTAGATTTTTGCCGGTTTGGAGACGCAGCAAAAAGTTGGAAAGACAACGGTAGAAATGGTTTGATCCAGATTCATCTCCCCGCTCAAAGTTCCGTCTTCCCAAGATAATGGCATCAGGGTTTTCTTGTATCATGCAGGTAAAATGGATAAAATCATCAGCGGTAGGAAGGCTATCTATCCCCATCGTCACGACGTGGGACATTCCCATCCTCCGGGCTTCCTCTGCGCTGGCCAAAATAGTTGCGCCTTCGTCTTTGAACAAAGGACCGCGGAGCAGTGTCAAGCCTGGACCTTCCAAATCATTCAAGCTTTCATTATTGTTGCTGGCAACGATAACATGATGAAGGGTACTAAGGGCTAACAGGGCGGAGTTTCGTAAGCTGTTGGAGGAACTATAGCCTAATATCGTAATGACTGCTTGAACTTGGGCAGTCACTGCTTTTTTCCCTTCAAATTGATTTCTAAGAACATAAGGGGACCAATGTCCATATTTTTTTATTCTATACCTTTTCAAGCCGCACAGATGCCATCATGCATGCATCATGGCCCTGATTTGTCTTCATTTCGTGCAGATTAACACTTTAAATCTTGAAAGTACAGCAAGTGAATATTGCCCAAGAACCTTTATATTTTTAAACAGTTTCATGTCTTTCTCTGGAACATAGGTGATCTTGGCTGGATTGAAGTTTTGCCCTACCAGCCAGAATCGGTACTGCCCATGGACACACATCCGAAAAAAACAGGTGGCTTCTGGCACGGATCACCATCCCAAGTTCTATCGATAATAGAAATTCAGCCCGATATTTTCAAGGATTGATCTGCCATAGGTTATCGCCCATCACGCTTGGCGTTCAGCAATTCCCGTTATGGATCATCTGCAATCCGATACCATGGAGGCCCGTTGTACGCAAAATGCCATAGGGAGAAATACTGTCCCAACATAATCAGAATGGACGAACCGCGTTAAAACCTGTTATAGTGGAGACAAAACCTTTAACCTAACAGGATGAAGATATTATGGCACAAGAAAAGGGTTTGCTTATGGTAACCATCTCCGGCGAGGATCGCCCGGGCATCATGGCGACGTTCCTCAATGTACTGGTGAATAATCAGGTGGAAATCGTGGATGTGGGCCAGACGGCACTGCAGAAGATGCTCGGGCTGTATTTCGTTCTTGATCTCGGCCAGGGGGAAAATGCCGCAGACAGCGTCATGAAAGATCTTCTCTTGGAGGCCAATCATCTCCGCCTCACCCTTCATTTCCAGCTCCTTCAGCCAAGGGAAGTCAGGAGATCCCGTCAGCACAGCCCCTTTGTTCTCCATTTTTTCGGAGATACCAGATCTTTATCCGAAATCTCAAAGATCCTGGCCGATGAGAAGGTCAATATAGAAACCATCTCCAGCGCCAACCATCATGGCGGCAGTTCCATTGAGATGATTCTCGATGTGGGACATGTACCTGACCTGATACGACTGAAGCACCGGATCATGTCCAGAAGCCGCGATCTGAATACGGATCTGGGGTTTCAGAAGCAGGAGGCGTACCGAAAGAACAAACGCCTGATTTTCTTCGATATGGACAGCACCCTGGTGGATATGGAGATCATCGATGAGCTCGCTGACAGGGCAGGCGTCAAAAGAGAAGTGGCCCGACTGACGGAAAAGGCCATGCGGGGAGACTTTGATTATGCTGAATCCCTGATCCAGCGGGTAGCGCTGCTCAAAGGTCTGGGTCTGAATGACCTGGAGACCGTAAGAGACGACATCCGACTCTCCGAAGGTGTGGAAGAACTGGTGACTTCATTGAAATGGCTGGGATTCAAACTGGGCATCGTAACCGGAGGGTTTGATTATTTTGCCGAGCATCTGAAAGAAAAACTCGGTTTCGATTTTGCCCGTGCCAACAGGCTGGAAATAAAGCACGGGGTCCTGACCGGCAAAGTTGAAGGAAAGATTATCGATGCCGCGGAAAAGGCCCGCATTGTCAGCCAAACGGCGTGCGATCTGGGAATCCCCATGGATCAGGTCGTAGTAGTGGGCGATGGATCAAACGACGCGCTCATGTTGGGCCAGGCCGGTCTCGGAATCGCCTACAATGCCAAAAAAGGGTTGGATGAGATCGCCAACGTCTCCCTCGGACATGCCCGTTTCACGCACATTTTCCATATCCTGGGGATCACGCAGGAAGATATCGAAGAGGCGGTTTCCTGTAAACAGGTCTGAAGTCTTACATCAGCGCGGTACTGAAGTATCTTTCGGCGCGATCCGGCAGCACCGTCGTAATATTTCCGGGGAGCTTTCGCGCCATCTGCCTGGCGCCCCAGACATTTGCCCCGGACGAAATGCCCACAAGGAGTCCCAACTCCCTGCCCAGCTCCCTTGTAGTCTCGATAGCGTCCTCATCGGTCACCTCAATCACTTCATCCACAAGGGATTTGTCGAGAACATCGGGGACAAAACCATCCCCAATCCCCTGGATCTGGTGAAGTCCCGGTTCATGCCCCAGGAGGGCGGAAACGTTCTTGGGTTCCACAGCCACAATCCTTATCTTCGGGTTGTGCTCCCTGAGAAAACTCCCCACCCCCTGAAGGGTTCCTCCGCTTCCAACGCCGGCGATGAAACAGGCGATATCTCCACCCATCTGTTCCCACAGTTCGCGGGCGGTCCCTTCGTAATGAACCCTGGGATTGTCCGGGTTTTCAAACTGCTGGGGGACAAAAATCCTGGGATCTTCCGCCGCCATCCGGCGAACTTCTTTTACCGCCCCCATAATGCTGTCCTTTTCGGAAGTTAGCACCAGTTCAGCCCCCAGGGTTCGGATCAATTTCTTGCGTTCTTCGCTCATATTTTCAGGCATCACGATCTTCACCGCATACCCTTTGAGCCTGCCCACCAGTGCGATCCCGATTCCCGTATTGCCTGACGTGGGCTCCACAATAATGGAACCGGGTTTCAACCGGCCATCCCTCTCAGCCCCTTCAATCATGGCCAGGGCTACCCGGTCCTTGATGCTTCCGCCGGGATTCAGAAATTCCGCCTTGGCAAAAACCCTTTCTCCCTTTAACCGGATCAGTGGCGTGTTGCCTACCAAATCTAAAATATTGTCCGTAATCATCCGCATTCCTATTTTTAAAATATCTTCATTTCCCGTTATTCCAGAAATCATTAGCCTGAGCCGCAAAGGTTGGAATGTGTGGCGCCATCATATGCAAAACGGACATGGAGTCAAGTGGATTTTGCCGCCGCACGCAATTCTCATTTTGGTTTTTTGCCTAAAACCGGCCGTGGGGGTCTGTCTCAAAACGGCGCCAAAATCCATTGGTCATTCCATGGCACGGCGGTAAAGCTTCAAAATTTGGCTGAGATCAGACACCTGTAAAAGGAATCCTGCGCAAAAACCGTCTTACCGCCTGTTGGGTAATGCTAAAATGGGATTATGCCTCTGCAAAAGGTGTTCGAAGCGGACCATTGGCGCCATTTCGAGACAGACCCCCATGGCCTCAGATTACTGAAAAAGCCAAAATGAGAATTGCTGTGCCGCCGCGGAATGGTGTCGCCAAATCTGCAATCCAAATCCGGGGAATTTGAATGGGATAGAGAATTTGGTTGATCCAAACCTTCCATAGGTTTATGCTCCCCAGCAAATTTTCCAAAACCTACACAATGAGGAAAAACTTTCATGGAAAAAAGTCGTTTCCGGATAGACGGAACCATCCTGTTTATCCTGCTGCTCCTCCTGTCCGTGGTGCTCTCCTTTCTATTGCCCGATCCCGGGATAAAAGGGGGAATCCTGCATACCGAATATACAACCAAAGCCGCGGTTTTTATTATTTTTATTATTCAGGGATTGACGCTCCCTTTAGGCGAGTTGCGAAAGGGGCTGGCCCAATTCAAGGTTCACGCATCCATTCAGGCCTTTATTTTCCTCTTTCTTCCGGCCTTTATATACACGGGCCTCCTGTTTACGAAGAGGTTTTTCCCATTTGACCTGACCATCGGATTCCTTTTCCTGGCCATCGTTCCCACAACCATCTCCACCTCCGTAGTGTTCACGACCCAGGCCGGGGGCAACAACTCCATCGCCCTGTTCAACGCCTCTCTTTCCAACATCCTGGGGGTATTTCTTGTTCCCCTGTGGATTTCATGGCAATTGGGAGGGAAGGTGGACATTCCCCCTGCCGAAAACCTTGTCCTAAAAATCATGGTCATTGTTCTGCTCCCCTTCGTAATAGGCCAGGTCCTCAGAAACTGGCTGGCATGGTGGGCCGCCACCAGGAAGAAGAAGCTCTCCAACCTGAGCATGATGTTGATCCTGTTTATCGTGTATGCCACGTTCTGCGCCGCCGTCAAGAGTGACACCTGGGGGAAACTGGGCCTTGAGGAAATCGGAATGATATTCCTTGCCACCTTGATCTTGCTGATTCTTGTGATGATTGCCGGCAGGCTGTGCTGGAAGGGATTGGGCTTCAACCGAGAGGACGGAATTGCCTTCTTCTTCGGCGCAACCCAGAAGGCGTTGTCCACCGGTATCCCCATGGGCCACGCGATCTTTGCGTCCACAGGGCTGAATCTGGCACTGATTCTTGTTCCCTTGATGCTATATCATCCCCTTCAGTTGCTCCTGGGGAGCATCATTGTGGGACGGCTTTCAAGAAACCAATAACAACCGTCTTTGGCCGCCGGCTCATCCTTACGGATCCCGGCTTTTTCGATCTCCGTCGCTATTCGGAAATAGAGTCGAAGGTATCTTAATTCAAAAAACCTGGCAGTAATGGAGTCACAGGGTCTTTTTTGCTGCCGTATCTTGGATCGACCTTCACGGTCCGTTGATAGGTCCTTTTACGCTGGTACAAGAAATAATGCCGAGTTTTCAACGGCGTCTCCGTACCAACCTAAAAGGACCGGTGCTCCCCAGGAATTAGATGCGGCGGCAAAAGAGACCCTGTGGCGGAATGGCTTTACTGACTCCAAACATAGTACCAGGGAATTTAAATAGGATACGTCCGCAGTCTGCAAATACCTTTTGGCAATCAACCTTCAACCCACGGATTTTCCAATCTTCATGCCTGCCTCCATGGTCCTGTCTCCGCCACTTTTCTTCGCCTCGTACATGGCCAGATCCGCCCTCTTCATCAGAGACTCGGCCTCTTCTCCACGGCTGGCCTGGGCAACTCCCAAACTTAGCGTGGCTCTAAATGCATCGGCCTTTTCCGAAGATGCCCGGTAAGGGCATTTGGACTTGAATGCCTTCCGGAGCTTTTCGGCGACAGTGGATGCACTTCCAAGAATGGTCTCCGGAAGAACAATCACAAATTCATCGCCTCCGTAGCGAAAAGCGCTGTCTGTTGTACGAAGCAGTTCTTTCGCCGTTTCTCCCACAATCCGAAGGATATTATCGCCTTCAATATGGCCGAACTGGTCATTACACTGTTTGAAATGATCCAGATCCAGCACAATAAGGCTGAATGGCCTGTTGTATCCTATTCAAATTCCGTGGTAGATTCAAAAACAGGGGATGAATCTGAAAAAATTCATTTTTCGCGGGACAAATGGAAATGATAATGTTATGCTCACAATATGAGCCGCCAAGAAATAAAAGAAATCCTTCACAATCTGAATGTTCGGCCAGGCTTTCTCGACAAGGAGGCGTTGTCCCGAACTTTTCCAATCTTGATAAATCTCATTGAAAGATTGAGCGAAGAAACTGAGAATTTAAGGATTGAAAATCAGAAACTGCGTGATGAAAACAACCGATTGAAAGGGGAACAGGGAAAACCGAATATCCGTGGCAATAAAGGAGGCGGCAAGGGCAAAAACATATCTTCTGAAAACCAAAGAAAGCGACGAGCAGGGAAAAAAGAAGAAAAGTCGAAGAGTAAAAAGGAAAATATCCGAACGAATCGAAGCCAAGTATGTGAGGTTGATCGATCAAAACTGCCTGCTGACGCTGAGTTCAAAGGATATCAGAGTATAGTTGTGCAGGAAATCCTGATTACCACGGACAATGTAGAATATAAGAAAGAAATTTTTTATTCGCCTTCCGAAAATCGAACCTATGTAGGGGAATTGCCCGTGGGGATTGTTGGGGAGTTTGGTCCGGGGATAAGGTCACTGGTTTGTACGCTTAAATACGTGGGGAATATGTCGCAACCAAAGATTCAGGAGTTCCTTGAAAATTGCGATATTCTCATTTCCCAATCGACTATCTCCCGAGTTCTCACCAATGATGAAACCGGGTTCAACCAGGAGAAAATGGACATCTTCCGTGCCGCCTTGGAGCATACGCCCTATCACCAGATAGATGATACCACGGTAAGGGTTAACGGGAATAATCAGTATTCACAAATTTTTTGTAATCCGTATTATACGTCCTTTTTCACTGTTCCAGGTAAAGATCGTCTGACAATACTTGATTTGTTGCTGTGCGGTAAGGAAAGAACATACCGTTTTGATTCGAAGGCATTTTCTCTGATGGAGGATTTCAAAGTTTCAAAGAAGGTTACCGGTCAGCTTTTGAATTTTACCGAAGACAAGGAAATTTCTGAAGCGGAAATGCAAGTGTTACTGAAAAAGATTTTTAAAAATGGAAAAGGGAAAAACACAAAGACCAGAATTATGGAAGCGGCTGCCATAGCCGCCTATCATCGACAAACATGTGTTCCGGTAATAGACATTTTGTTAGCCGACGATGCGCCTCAATTCAAGAAAATTGTTGAGGAACTTGCCCTTTGCTGGATTCATGAGGGACGTCACTACAATCGTTTGGATCCAATCGCACCCTGCAATGTTGAGGCTCTCAAGGAATTCAAGACACGATTCTGGGATTTCTATGGAGAACTTTTGAAGTACAAAAATGATCCCAATCCTGAAAAAGCGGAAAAGTTATCCATCCAATTCGACGAGCTGTTTTCTACCAAGACAACGTATGACGCATTAAACGAGCGCATTGAAAAAACCCGGAAGAAAAAGGATGAACTTCTGAAGGTTCTTAAATATCCATGGTTGCCATTGCATAACAATGATTCAGAGTTGGGGGCAAGAGTTGAGAAACGCCGACAGGATGTGAGCCTGCACACAATATCCGAGGCGGGAACAACAGCAAAAGACGCCTTCCTTACCATTACCCAAACCGCCAAAAAACTCGGGGTCAACGCTTTCAAATATATTAACGACAGGGTTTCCAAAAAATTCAGCATGCCGGCACTCTCTGATCTGATTGTTGAAAAGGCCATGCCACTGCCTGCGTAGTTCTTCTTTCATCTACAATTTATCTCATTACCTTAACTCCCCATTGGATTTGAATAGGAGATGAGCCCGTTCCAGTTCTTTGGAAAGGACGAAGTGAAAATGCCGGTGATTAAAAAGCCCGGTCAGTCCGTCCGTGATGGAAAGTTCCAGGAGTCGGGCTTCCATCTCCTTTTTCAGGGTCAGGTCGTGAAAGAAACCGACGCTGCCGATTTCCCGGCCGTCTTTATGTATCAGGGTGGCGGAGAGACGTATGGGAACCGTCAGGCCCTGCTTGGTTGCAACATCCACCTCATAGCCCTCAAGCACTCCTACCCCCCCGTGCTCAGGGCTGTAAATCAGCTTTTTGATATGACGAGCCAGGGTTTCCGGATGATAGATCTGGGTAATGTGCAGCTTTCCAATCACCTCCTCCATGCTGTAGCCAATGAGCTTTTCAGCCGCCTTGTTAAAAACGATAACAACTCCCTTTTGGTCGACCCCAATAATGCCGTCCGGACAAAGCGGAACAATGTATTCCCAAATATCCATTTTGAGCATAGTATCCTCTGAGGCTTTGGAACCGGAGATCGCTCCCTTCAATGATCAGACAAGAACCGCCTCCCCTAACGGTTACAGGCCAATGTACGGGTTTCGCTTAAAAAGACCACGATCATTTTCTGAAAAGAAACAGAGGTAACAAAACCCTTGCCAAAGGCTTTGTGTTCAATCACATCTTCTGCTTTAAACGCCCCCGACATGCTGTAGGGGATGGGCTCCTTCTGACCGAATATTTCGGAGAGCGCCTCAAATTCCGATGAATCCCGCCTTTTTGCGACCGGCGGATTCTTCTTTCGCACTTTCTCGGTTTTCGCGGATTTCTTTTTCCTGTCGGAGTGGTATTTGTGTTCACTACCGCAGGTAAGACATTTGACCTTTTCCACCATGCCGTCCACGCCGTGGAAAACCACAACATGCTTCAGCTCCATCTTACATCTCGTACAGAATGTCATCAAATTCTGGGCAACGGGCGTTCTATCCTTATCGTCTATCATATTTTTCCTTCTATTGGACCTCCGGACCATGCCTCATCATACACGGACATGAGGAACACCGAGGCCAGAGGTTGCGTGAAAAGCCATGCAATAAAAACCGATCCTCCAAGGGCCGAGATCCCGATAAAAAGGATGAAGACCACCACCTGATCTCCGATATTTCCCTTGGCGGTCATCCTGTAACTCTCTTTCACCGCTTCTGTCAATGACAATCCTTTATCAGTCATGAGGGGCAACATATACAGACAGAGGTAAGATGCGGCCAATGCTATAAGAATTCCGGGAACAACAAGAAACATAAACCCGATAAACACCGCGAACAAGACGACGATACCGAATCCCAGCAAGGGAAAAAAAAGACTCATCTGTGAAAACAGATCCTGGATTCTGGGTTTGCGATTTTCCCGCAGCATCAAAAGAATGGACTGAAAATATCCAGCCATGAGAACCGGCGTCAGGATGCCGAACGTCACCAGACAGGCCAGCGACATGACCACCGTCATCAAAATCAATGGTGCGATAAATTCGAGGGTCAGTTCCCACGTCCTGGTAAAATGCTTTTTAAAATCCATGCCTTTCTCCTCCTTTTTGGATCAAACATCGGCGGATCGCAACTCAATCAAACATCCTGGCAGAATGGAGTCACGAGGTCTTTTTTGCCGGCGCATCTTGGATAAAACTTAACCCACCGTTAAAAGGTCTTTCTATGCTGGTACGACGAAACCTATTGGGTTCCACGACCTTTCCGTACCAGCATAAAAAAAACCGGCGCTCCATAGGAATCAGATGCGGCGGCAAAACAGACCTTGTGACGGAATGGATTCCAGATCCGTATGTTGTTGCTGAATAATTCAAATAGGATACATCTTATCTTCGAAAAACCGCCGCCCTGCCGAAGGGAACTTCGGGCCTCTCGTTCAGAATCAGTCCCGATTTTTCGGCGATATGGATACTCTCCTGAAACGCTTTAGCGGTTACATGAAACGGAGGTTCGATCATCATGAATCGTCCTCCCTCCTCCAGGTTGTTCCGAACCTGCCGCACAAACATAGAACGATCGGGGACTTCATGGACCATGTAAAAGGCCAGAATGAATTGCGCCTTCACGTTCAAACCGAAATCCTCCCCTGTTGCCAGGTGCGGCTCTATCCGACGATCGAGACCCTGCTTTTTTGCCCTCCTCATGACCCCGTCAAGCATTTTCTGTTGAATATCCAGCGCAATAACTCTGCCCGCAGGACCCACCAGACCCGCCAGACCCAATGCGTTGAATCCCAGCCCGCAACCGATATCCACCACCGTCATTCCCGGATGGACATAGGCCCCGAAAAGCTTTTTCGGGTTATGCACCCATCTCCTCAGACGATGGTCAAAGGTGTAGGCCAGCCACCAGGGACAAACGTGTTCACCCATACATGCTTCATCCTCCAAGATAGGCTTTCTTTACTTCTGGATTCGTAAGGAGATCGGCCGAGAGCCCTTCCAGTGCAAGATTCCCGTTTACGAGCACATACCCCCGCTGAGCAAATTTGAGCGCGGATCGCGCATTCTGTTCCACCAGCAGAATAGCGGTTTTCTCCGCATGATTAATCTCTTTCAATGCGTCAAATACCACAATCATGAGAAGCGGCGCCAACCCCATGGAGGGCTCGTCGAGAAGCATGATCCGCCGGCCGCTCACAAAGGCTCGGCCGATGGCCAACATCTGTTGTTCCCCTCCGCTCAATGTTCCGGATTTTTGTTGGATACGTTCCTGAAGCCTCGGAAAAATGGAAAAGACCTTCGTTACATCCCTTTCCACTGCTTTTCTATTTTTCCTCGCAAAGGAAGCCAGCATCAGATTTTCTTTTACGGTGAGGCTCCCGAACAGCCGCCGGCCTTCGGGAACATGGGAAATCCCCAACTCACTCACAACGCGGTCGGCGGGATATCTGAGCAGATCTTTGCCGTCACAGGTCATTGCGGTTCCCGCATCTACCGGAACCAACCGCGATATGGCCATCAGAGAAGTGCTTTTGCCGGCCCCGTTGGCTCCGATGACACATACGATCTCTCCCTCATCCAAATGAAAGGATATCCCGTGGAGGGCCCGGATTTTTTCGTAGGATACCTGGAGATTTGTCACATTGAGGAGCGTCACGCATCCACCTCTTCACCAAGATAGGCCTTGATCACTTCCGGATTGCCCTGGATCTCGGAAGGCGTTCCTTCAGCAATCACCTCCCCGAAAACAAGGGTTTGAATCCTCTCGCACAATTCCATCACAAACTTCAGCCTGTGCTCGATCAGGAAAATGGCCGGATTCAGCTCTCTATGCACCCGGTGGATGATCCCCATCATTTCCTCCAGTTCCTCCTGATTCATGCCCGCGGTCGGTTCATCCAGGAGGAGCACACGGGGTTCCGTGGCCAGGGCACGGGCCAGTTCCACCCTTCTTTGCGCACCGTAAGGAAGATTCCGCACGGACTGATGGGCGAAATGGCTGATCCCTACCGCCTCCAGCAGGCTGTAAGCCTTCTCTTCAATCTGTTTCTCTTCCCTCCGGCACTTGGGAGTTCCGAAGAAGGCCCCCGCGAGACCGTAGGAAATTCGTGAATAGCGTGCCATTTTCACGTGTTCCAGGACATTCATGTGGCGCCACAGGCAAAGGTTCTGAAAGGTCCTGCCGAGCCCTTTTGAAGCGATGACGTGCGGTTTCAGCCCGGTAATGTCGCTCCCGTTGAGAACAACCCGGCCCTCGTCGGGCCGGTACACCCCGGCAATGAGATTGAATATGGTCGTCTTGCCTGCCCCGTTCGGACCAATGAGCCCGATGATCTCACCGGAATCTATGTTGAGGTCGTACTTTTTGACCGCTTCAAGGCCCCCAAATCGATGGCTCATCCTTTTCACCTGGAGCAGCGTCATTTTAGAGAGTTTTCTCCTTTTTCTTTCTGGGACTCACAAGGGCTCTTACATCGAACTCCTTGAAGGCGATCAAACCGGTGGGTCGATAAATCATGACCAGAATCAGCAGCAGTGGAATAATAATCCATTTGAAGATCTCCAGAGGTCTTAGCGCTTCACCGAGGAGATTGAGACTTACCGCACCGAGGATCGATCCGAACACCGAGTTGAGCCCCCCGAAATAGACCATGGCCAATACCTCGGCCAATTTCTGTATCCCGAAAGTGGAAGGGTTGACATATCTCAACACATGGGCGAAGAGACCACCTGCAACTCCTGCCCAGAAAGCGCCGAACAAGAAAGCCGTCATCTTGGTTTGCCTCGTATTCACCGTCATGGCTTCCGCGGCCGACTCATCGTCACGCACGGCGTTCAAGGCCTTCCCCAGAGTGGAACGTACAAAGTTATTGATGATCCACACACAGAGGACCGTCCAAAGAAAAACCGTACCCAGATTTGCATAGTTAGGCTGGCCTCCCAACCCCCTGGCTCCTCCCACAACCTCCAGATTTTCAAGGGCGCTTTTTACGATAAACATGAAAGCGAGGGAAATAATGGCCAGATAATCCCCCCTTGTACGAAAGGAAGGAATGGCAACCACCAGGGCACAAATCGCAGCCAGGAGACCTCCGGCAATGAGGGCAACCGGAAAAAGATAAGGGCCTAATTCAGGAGATAATAGCGGAAGGCCGAAAACCCTGTCTTTCGCAAACAACACCAGCGTAAAGACCGAAGCCCCGTATGCGCCAAGGGCCATGAAGCCCGGATGGGAGCAGGAAAATTCACCCATGTAACCGTTAATGACATTGAGGCTGAGAGTGACCATGACGGCAATCAAAGTCAATTTGAGCATCAGAACCCTGTAGGCGCTGATATCCGACCAGAAATGGAGCACCGCAAACAGCAGGGCGAGGTGAAGAATCGCGGAGACACCCAGAGGAAGTCTCAGTAAAACCGAAGCCAGCCGGTTTGCTGGAGGCGCGGTCAGTTTTCCGATACATATCATGGGAACTGCATAAATGAGGAAAATGTATCCGATGACTCCGGGGATGCGAATCGGTTCTTTCAGCATGACAACACATCCGAAAAGGACGGGGATTTTGTTCAGTCCCAGAAATCCGGAAAGGCTATCGCCAAATATATGCTCCAGGATTACCGCGCTCAGTGCTCCTGCAAGCCAGGCCAAAAGAGGAACGGAAGAAAAAAAGTCTCCTGCAATTTTTCCTGTTCCCGTTGCTTTCCCCATATGAAATTCCCTTTTAGAGCCTCAGTCTGGCACTGTGCGACTCGCCGAAAAATCCATGCGGCCTGAAGACGAGAATGAGTAAAATAATAGAATAGGCGATGAGATCCCGCAAGGTCGACGGAAATGCCATGGCCACAAAAATCTCGATGAATCCCAGCAGAAACCCGGCAAGCGTGGCCCCCAGGATAGAGCCTCTGCCGCCCAATATAGCCGCCACGAAGGCTTTCCATCCAAAAACAATGCCCATATAAGGATCGAGGACAGGATAGGCCACCCCGAACAGGATGCCTGCCGCTGCCGCAAGAGCGGACCCGATAGCAAAAGTGAGGGCGGCAACCCGATTTATGGGAACCCCCATCAGCGGTACGACCACATGATCAAAGGCCATGGCCCTCATGGCCATCCCCCATTTGCTCCTCCGCACAAACTGGTCGAGGGCAATCATCAGCGCCACGGACACCAGAACGATCATGATTTTTTTGTTGGTAATGAACACGCCCCCCAGATTATAGGTGACGGAGTCAATCAGAGAAGGAAAATGCACCCTCCGAGCTCCCAGCAGGGCCAGATTTCCGGTCTCCAGAATAATCCCGATCATCAGGCCGGTGATAGCGGCGGAGGCCCGCGGCGCATCTCGCAGCGGCCGGTATCCCACCCGTTCCACCAACATTCCGAGAAGGGAGGTAAGAAACATGGAAATCAGGATGGTCAGCACCAGAATCAGCCAGTTGGGCAGCGTCACGGCGCCCGCTGCGGAGAGGGTGGTCAGACCCGTTGCCACGCCGAATCCGATGTAGGCGCCCACCATGAAGATATCTCCATGGGCAAAGTTAAACAGCATAAGAACACCGTAAACCATGGAATATCCGAGGGCAATGAGGGCATAAAAACTTCCCCATTGAAGGGCATTAACCAGGTTTTGCAGGAAAAACTCCATCTCTTATGCTCCGAACTTCCCGTCCGCTCTCACGGACAGACCGATTTGTAGAACTCATATTCCCCTTTGTCGCTGATCCGGACAATAACGGCACACTTTATGGGATCGCCTTCCTCTGTAAAGGTCATTTCGCCCGTGATTCCGGGATACTTCTTGATATTTGCCATGGCATCCCGAACACACTCCCGATCTTTTTCGATATTTCCCGTCAGCTTGCCGCAATTCTCTATGGCCTTCTGAACGATCCCCAGGGAATCCCAGGTAAGCGCACCCACATCGTCGGGCACATATCCGTATTTGGCTTTGTAATGTTCTATAAACTCCCTGGTTTTTCCCACGGCCCCGGCAGCAGCATAATGAGAGCTGTAGAAAAGCCCATAACAATCCTTGCCGCATAGTTTGACCGTTTCGGCGGAACCCCAGCTGTCGCTCCCGACGATCGGCTTGTTCCATCCAAGCTCGTGGGCCTGCTGCACGATGAGAGCAACTTCATTGTAATACTGGGGGACAAAAAGGACCTGGGCCCCCGAGCGAATGATTTTTGTCAACTGGGAACTGAAATCCGCATCCTTGGTCGTAAAGCTTTCAAAGGCCACCACGGAGCCCGGACCATGAAGCTTTTCCCATGCTTTTTTAAAAAATTCCGCAAGCCCTTTCGGATAGTCGCTGGACACATCGTACAGGACCGCGGCCTTGGTAAAGCCGAATTCGCCGGTAATAAAATTCGCCAACACAGGCCCCTGAAAGGGGTCCAGAAAACATCCACGGAATACGTAGGGTCTGTCCCTCGTGGTATCGGGATTGGTAGACCACGGACTGATCATGGGGGTCTTCCAGTAGTTGGCCACATCTCCCGCAGGCACGGCCTGCTTGGACGACTGTGGACCGATGATGGCCAGGACCTCGTCTTCCGTAATCATCTTGGTATTGACTTTTACGGCGGATTCCGCCTTGCTCTCGTTGTCTTCAATGATCAATTCTACCGGGACCCTGGTGTCCCCCACCTGGATGCCTCCCTGGGCATTGACAGCCTCCAGCCACATCTGTGCCGCAAATTTGGTCCCTTCTCCCACTTTCGGGATGTCGCCCGTCATGGGAGCGTTGATACCGATCTTTATGGACTTCACCTTCCCCCATACAGAGGAGGAAAAAGGCAGCAGAAAAATCACAGAAAACAGGACGAGCCACACACGTTTTTTCATAAGAATCTCCTTTATCCAAAATAAAATAACGTATCCTATTCAAATTCTCTGGCAACGAAATACGGAATCAGGAAGCCATTCCGTCGCGAGGTCTTTCTTGCTGCCGCATCTGATTCCTATGTCAGCACCGCCCTTTTAGGCTGGTACGGCGAGGTCCTTGAAAACTCGGCATTATTTTTTGTACCAGCCTAAAAGGACCTCCCCACGGTCGGTGGAGGTTTATCCAAGATGCGGCAGCAAGAAAGACCTCGTGACTCCATTCAATCCATTGTTTTTGAAAAGGATACGACAGAGCTTTCTTTGAGACATTCAGTCCAAGCCAATTTTTATTCGACTGCCGGGAACCAATTCAGCATGAGGGTTGAGTTCCTTGATCCGTTCCGCCTGCCCTTCCTTGTTATAAAATTTCCTCGCAATGGAATCGAATGTATCCCCTTCAACGACTCGATAGTAAAGATAGAGTTGATCCCCAATCAAGCGGGTTATCTTGTTATACAGTCGCTGGACCAGCCGTTTGTTTTTGAGTATCCTTACCGATGTTCCCCCTTCCATGTCATAGATGTGCAATGAAGGGTTGCATTCCAGGAGAACCGGAAAATAGTACCCGGAACCGTAACATTTCTCGGCAATGCGCCACAGCGTATCCTCCTTTGCCGTGGTGTATATCCGGTAATCCGCCGTTGCCAGTATTTTATCGATTCCATCCTGGTCCACGATTTCTTTCTGTGAGACCTTCTTCAAATCCCTCTCGACAACGCGACCGGATACGGTGTTTCCTGCTTGAATGGTCGAAGGTTGTTTTACAGCCTCAGCAACCGGTTCTGTTCCTTCCTTTGTTTCGGGAGGTACAGCCCCTGTCTCGGAACCTGTCACGGGATTTTTTTGATTTTCCGCCGGAGCAATCGGGGTTGGAGCCGGTTTCTCTATGGGAAAGACCTGAACGGCAGGCGCCCTCTTTCGTTCCGGTTCGGCGATGATCCTGATACCGATGGGCATGATCTCCTTATCCGGTTTGCGGGTAGCAGATCTGTCGGACCTGTATAAAGCGGAAAGAAAAAACCCTGAAAAAAGCCCGAGCAGCAGAAGAAAAAGCCCCAGAACAAAATAAAATTTCGGCAATTTCTTCCAGACGGCCAGTCCGTCCCCGAGGAATTGAGATATCACCCGCAAAATATTCCCTCTTTTCTTAGTCACTCGGCATTTCTCATTGATTCATGCAGAAATCTTTATGCCGTCAACCATAATACGCAGGCAAAACAGTAGCAGTTTCGGTTTTTTCTGTAAAGTATTTCCGCATCCTATACAAATTTCCTGGTACTATGTTTGGAGTCAGCAAAGCCGTTCCGCCGCTGGCACCCACCAAAAGGACAGTGGATAAAAACGGCTTCCACTCCGTTATCATTCCACAATGAGAATTGCCGGCCAGTGGAATTGTCAATTGACACACGATCTTTTCCCCCCTATACTTTAACATTTCATAAAATATAACAGGTTGCGGGTCATAAAATCAGAAAAGGAGACCATGAAATGAACCTCGACGAAACCAAATCGGTTGGAAAACGGATTGCCCAGAGCAGGGATGAAAGAGGAATCAGCGTTCAAACGCTTGCGGAACTGGCCGGTTGTTCGGAGGAATATCTTCAGTGGGTTGAGGATAGCCAGGTAGAACCACCGGTGGCCCTTCTCATAAGGCTGGCGAAATCGATGAAACTCGATCCCAGCACCTTTCTCACTCCCGACGACCCTCGGCACAAACGCCTGGATGAAGAGGCAAAAAGGACTGGTACATATTCCTACCAGACACTGACCCCTTCCGAACCCGACAAACACCTGATGGCATTCCTGGTGAAAATACCCCCGAAAACAGAACATGAGGGCGTCGGCTACCTACATGAGGGAGAGGAGTTTGTTTATGTGCTTTCGGGAGAGGTGGAACTCACCGTCGATCAGAAAAAGACCATGCTCAGGGAAAGGGAATCGCATCGATTCAACTCGGCGTTTGACCACCATCTTTCCAATCCCGGAGAAAAGGAAGCCGAACTCCTGATAACGCTGTATGTTCCCTGATCCGGAGCCTCTTTCAGCCCGGTCCTTCTGTAAAAACCTTCATGGAAAGGGATACGACAATGAACAAGGAACTTGACCTGGCAGGGTGCTTCCCCCCCATTCCCACCCCTTTTGATGACAGCGGGAAGGTGGATCATGATCATCTCGCCGCCAATCTTTCACAATGGCAGAACACCCCCCTTAGAGGGTTTGCCGTTCTGGGTTCAAATGGAGAATCCGTCCTGCTCAAGTCGGAAGAGAAGGTGGAAGTCTGGAAAACCGCCGGGCAGGTGATCGGTTCCGACCGCATCTTCATCGCGGGGACCGGATGTGAGTCAACCATGGAAACCCTGGAACTTACTGAATCAGCGGCAGCTGCGGGTGCAAATGCCGCGATGATCGTAACGCCCCATTACTACAAACCAAGGATGGATCGAAAAGCCCTTTGCGCCCATTATACCGCTGTCGCTGACCGCTCGCCGATTCCCCTCATCCTGTACAATGTACCAGGGTTTACAGGAATTGATCTGGATGCAGACACCATTATCGAGCTTGCCTCCCATCCGAATATCATAGGGCTCAAGGAAAGCTCAGGCAACGTGGTCAAAATGGCGAAGGTCTTTGAAAGCGCCGGTGATCATTTTCAAGTGCTTGCCGGTTCGGGAAGTTTCCTGCTTCCCGCTCTGTCCGTAGGCGCCGTGGGTGGCGTTATGGCACTGGCTTCGGTGGCCGCTCATGCCTTGAACGACCTTGTTGAACGTTTCAGGGCCAAAGATCTGGAACAGGCACGGGCAATCCAGCTCCGACTCATTGATGCCAATGCGGCCGTAACGACCCGTTTTGGAATACCGGGTTTGAAAGCGGCTCTGGATCTCATGGGCATGTATGGCGGCCCGGTTCGGTCTCCCTTGTTTGCCCTCGACAGGGAAAAGCATCAGGAACTGGAACGGATCCTTCAAAAAGCGGGACTATTGCCAAAAAGAGGTCATGAAGTCGGGAATTCCGCCTGAGAGGACCTTTGGTATAAGAACAAATGGCATGGTTTTTTTGCCGTTTCTACGTGTAAGGATGATTTCATGAAGACCATTTCTCTCGATAGATTGCTGTCTGACAAAAAAAACCTGGAACGGATATTAGACAATCTCGTTGAAGGGATTATCGCCCACGATACCGAAAGACGCATCCTGTTTTTCAATCGCGCGGCCGAGGAAATTACAGGTTACGACAGGCGAGAAATATTGGGACGAGACTGTCATCAGGTCTTCGGGACGCCCTTTTGCGGGGGAAGGTGCTCCTTTTGCGGCGAAGTTCCCAAATCCCTGGACCATATCAGTTACCCTCTTAATATCCTTACCAAAAATGGAGAACCAAGGGCCGTTGAGATGAACGTAGGCGGCATGAAAGATGCGGGTGGGGATTTCATGGGAGTCATCGCCTCTTTCAGGGACGTGACCGATCTCCTATCACTCAAGATTCAGATGGGCAAGCTGGACTCCTTCGCCGGAATCATCGGCCGAGATCCGAAGATGCTTAGAATCTACAAACAAATAAGGGAGATGGCCACAAACGACTATCCCATCCATATCAGCGGTGAAACCGGCACGGGAAAGGAGCTCGTGGCAACGGCGATCCATAATCAGAGCCGCCGTGGTGGCGGGGCGTTCGTACCGGTCAACTGCGGCGCGCTTCCTGAAGGCATTCTCGAAAGCGAGCTCTTCGGACATGTCAAAGGAGCCTTTACCGGGGCGGTTCGGGACAAGAAGGGACGATTTGAACTGGCCAACGGGGGAACCCTCTTTCTGGATGAAATCGCCGATCTGCCCAAACTTGTCCAGGTGAAGATTCTCCGTGTACTGCAGGATGGCACGTTTGAACGGGTAGGAGATGAAAAGACCCGTTCCTCGGACGTCCGCATCATCAGTGCCGCCAACCGCGACTTGAAGCAGGAAGTGGAAAAAGGCCATTTCCGCCAGGATCTCTACTACCGAATCAACGTGATACCGATCCACCTGCCCCCGTTGCGCGATAGAAAATCCGACATTCCGCTTTTAGGGGAATATTTCATCAAGAAAGCGGTGGAAGAAGGTCAGGAGCCTGCCGATTTTTCAAAAGAGGCGCTGGAATTGATGATCCATTATGCCTGGCCCGGCAATGTCCGGGAACTGCAGAGCGCCGTTCGCTTTGCCATGGTCAGATCGGCGAACCACGTCATCTATCCCAAAGACCTTCCGCGAGAACTCCTGGAATGGAAAGACGAGCGTCCTTCCCCGGGCCCTTCGAGAAAACTGGACATAGAAAGCGTGAAAACGGCCCTTGTCAAAAGCGGGGGCAATAAAGCAAAAGCGGCAAGGATATTGGGAGTGGGAAGAGCAACCCTTTATCGTTTCCTTGCAGAATTTCCTGATATAACCTGACACGGATGTGACTTCCTCCCTGTGTAACCCAGACCGGATCATTCACATAGGGCAATCTTTAATGTGCCGGACTACTGGTCCAAGCATACCCGGACCCTTAAAATAAATCGTTTTTCACTGTCTTGAAAATAAACCGCCATACCCCTATCTTGACCTAAATAGAAACCGAAAATACATAAATTAACTGTATCTTATTCAAAAATCCTGGCAGGAATGGAGTCGTGAGGTCTTTTTTGCTGCCGCATCTTGGATGACCCTTCACATACCGTCGAGAGGTCCTTCTAAGCTGGTACAAGAAAACCGTTGTTATCAATCCTCTTTCCCGTACCAGCTTAGAAGGACCGGTGCATCCACAGGAATCAGATGCGGCAGCAAAAAAGACCTTGTGACGGAATGGATTTCAAGAACCGGTAATTCGGTGCCAGGGAATTTGAATAGGATACAATTAACCTGTCGAGGAAATAAATGAAGTGGAACCATGACGCGGAGCAGGCCATTTCACGCGTGCCTTTTTTCGTGCGGAAAAAGGTGAAGAAGCGTGTGGAAGAGGAAGCTGTTCGATGCAAAGCCCCTGTCGTCTCCATGGACCATGTGGATGCCTGCCGCAATAAATTCCTGGATCAGATGGAAAAAGAGGTCCGGGGTTTCCAGGTGGAAAATTGTTTCGGATCAGGGGGATGTCCTAACAGGGCCATCATTTCCGATGATTTACCAAAACAAATGGAATCTGAACTGGCGGAAAGGAATTTGTTGGGTTTTCTCAGAGACAAGGTGGACGGTCCCCTTAAAATGCATCATGAGTTTCGTGTTTCCATCTCGGATTGCCCCAATAGCTGTTCCCGTCCCCAGATTGTGGACCTTGGCCTGATCGGCGCGTGCGAACCCCTTATCACAGGCACCGGGTGCAGTGGATGCGGGGCTTGTGTAGAAATCTGCAAGGAAAATGCCCTTTCGCTACGCAATGAATACCCGGAAATAGACCCATCTAAATGCCTCTTTTGTGGCGCCTGCATAAAGATTTGCCCTACTGGAACACTGAACGAGAAGCGAAGAGGATACCGAATCCAGGTAGGGGGAAAGCTTGGGAGACATCCGAGACTCGGGCAGGAATTGCGCGGCATCTACGCTCCCGAAGAGATCCGTGAAGTAGTGATCCGGTGCCTTGATCACTATCAGCAGCATTGTGAGCATGGCGAACGCTTCGGGGAAATTCTTGAGAAAACAGGCATAGCTGCTCTTCACAAAAATTGAGTAAAAAAAAATAAAAAAATCAGATTGGTTGACTTAGGTCAAGGATATTTCCGGAACGATCGCTTAGAATGCAATCCAAGCATTTCGGGAAAGAAGTTTTCCCAACTGGCCCTCTACAAATTATTCACCCCTACTTTAAGGAGGAAATATCATGTTTTGTTACCAATGTGAACAGACTGCAAAAGGCGAAGGCTGCACAAAAATCGGCGTATGCGGAAAACCATCCGACGTGGCTGCCCTTCAGGACTTGTTGATTTATGCCCTCAAAGGGCTCTCTCTGTATGCCGTTGAAGGGCGAAAATTCGGGATCAGTGATCCCGAAGCAAACAAACTGACCTGCCGGGCAGCCTTTTCCACACTTACAAATGTGGAATTTGATCCGAAAAGGTTTATCCCCATCATCAATCAGACCGTGGAACTCAGAGAAAAACTGAAAGGGCAGATCGGAAAAAAAGGGGGAAAAGTGGATTTTGCGGAAGCCTCGGCCAACTTTAAGCCCGAGGCCACCCTTGAAGGACTCGTGAAACAGGGGGAAACCGTGGGAGTTCAATCGGACCCTTCCATCAATCCGGACATCCTGTCCCTCCAGCAGACCCTTATCTACGGAATCAAAGGGCTCGCCGCCTATGCGGACCATGCACGGATACTGGGAAAAGAAGATGATGCCGTTTATGCCTTCATCCATGAAGGCCTTGCCGCTACGCTGAACAAGGAACTGGGCCTGGATGAGTGGGTTGGGCTGGTTCTCAAATGCGGGGAAATCAACCTGAAGGCCATGGAGCTGCTGGATGCCGCCAATACCGAAACCTACGGGCATCCGGTCCCCACAAAGGTCCCGCTGGGCGCAAAGAAAGGAAAGGCCATACTGGTTTCAGGACACGACCTCAAGGACCTGGAAGAGATTCTCAAACAGACCGAAGGAAAAGGGATATATGTTTATACACACGGGGAGATGCTTCCGTGCCACGGGTATCCGAAGCTGAAGAAATACCCCCATTTTTACGGGCACTACGGAACGGCATGGCAGAATCAGGCAAAGGAATTCGCCGAGTTTCCGGGCGCCATCCTGATGACGACCAACTGTATCCAGAAACCCAGGGACTCCTACAAAGACAACATTTTTACCACGGGCCTGGTGGGTTGGCCCGGCGTAACCCATGTGAAAGGCCCCGATTTTTCACCTGTGATTGAAAAGGCCCTTTCCATGCCCGGATTCCCGGAAGACACCAACGGCAAAGAAGTCATGGTGGGATTTGGAAGAAACGCGGTTCTGGGCGTAGCCGATAAAGTGATTGAGGCCGTCAAGAGCGGCGCCATCAAACACTTTTTCCTGGTGGCGGGTTGTGACGGAGCAAAACCGGGTCGAAACTACTATACGGAAATCGTAGAAAAGATTCCGGATGACTGCGTGGTCCTCACCCTTGCATGCGGAAAATTCCGCTTTTTCGACAAGGACCTGGGAGACATCGGAGGCATCCCGAGGCTGCTGGATGTCGGACAGTGCAACGATGCCTATTCAGCCATTCAGATAGCCGTTGCTCTGGCGGGCGCCTTTAACTGCGGAGTCAACGACCTGCCTCTCTCCATGATTCTTTCATGGTACGAGCAGAAGGCCTGTGCCATCCTGTTGACCCTTCTCTACCTCGGCATCAAAGATATACGACTCGGGCCAAGCCTGCCGGCCTTCATCACGCCCAATGTCCTGGATGTGCTGGTAAAGAATTTCAACATCATGCCCATCAGCACGCCCGATGCGGACCTGAAAGCGATTCTTGGATAAAGGCCCTGCTGAAAAAAATGGTTTCGGAACGGATTACGCGGTTGTTTTTTTGTTGCACGAAGAATTCAGACACCTGAATTCTTCGTGCGCGCGATCCATCGGAAACGAAAAAGGCTGGGGGTTTGAACCAAGTTTTGATTGTACCAGCAAAGAAGGACCGGGGGCTCGATAGGAATTAGATGCGGCAGCAAAAAAGACCTTATGGCGGAATGGGATCTCTGAGTCTGGAATCAGATGCCAGGAAATTTGAATAGGACGCCTTATATCTCTTTTTGCGTCTCTGCGTCTTCACGCGGGAGAACGACATCACGCTTGAAAGGAAAGACCCATGAAATGCCCGGGACAAGACAGCCAGTACTGGAAGCCGGGAGCCATCTTTAACGTGAAATGCCCTGAATGCGGCAATGAAGTGGAGTTTTTTAAAGATGACCCTTCACGAAAGTGCTCTCACTGCGGTCACAAATTCCTGAACCCCAACCTCGATTTCGGTTGCGCCTCCTACTGCGAGTATGCGGAGCAGTGCATAGGAAATATCCCCCCGGAACTTCTGGCCCAGAAAGAGGATTTGCTCAAAGACCGGGTCGCAATCGAGATGAAACGCTACTTCAAACAGGATTTCAAAAGGGTAGGACATGCAGTTCGAGTGGCCAGGCATGCGGAACAGATAGGACGGGAAGAACGGGGAAATCTCGCCGTGGTTCTCGTATCCGCCTACCTGCACGACATCGGCATCAAGGAGGCGGAGAGGAAGTACCAGAGTACGGCCGCAAGATATCAGGAATCCGAAGGCCCGCCCATCGCAAGAGAAATCCTGATTAAATTAGGTGCAAAGGAAGAACTCATAGAAGAAGTATGTGAAATCATAGCGCATCACCATCACCCTGGACCGGATGAAACAATCAATTTCCGGTGCCTTTATGATGCGGATCTCATCGTTAATCTGGAGGAAAATCAAAAGGAAAGCCCTTCCGATCCTGAGAAACTGGAAAAGATCATACAGAAGACATTCTTGACGGAAAGCGGCCGGAACCTGGCCAAAAAAGTGCTGCTGTAACGTCTTTTAAAGGAGCGAACCATGAAAGTAAAACGAAAAATCATTGAAATCGATGAGGAACTCTGCGACGGTTGCGGGCAGTGTGTTCCATCGTGCGCGGAAGGCGCCATTGAGGTCGTGGATGGAAAGGCTCGCGTGGTCGCGGAGAAATACTGCGACGGTCTGGGCGCCTGCATGGGGGAATGCCCCAACAACGCCCTCAAAATTATTGAGAGAGAGGCAGACGATTTTGACGAGGAAGCAGTGGAAGCCTACCTGAAGCAAAAGACGGACAGGGCAGAAGTGGCCGAATCCATCGTCCCGAAAGGATGCCCTTCATCACAAATTCAGATGTTCATCCCGCCGATGACGGACGGGGGCCGGGAGCCATCGGATTCTCAACTTTCCCACTGGCCTGTCCAGATCCATTTGATCCAGCCTTCGGCGCCCTTTCTGAAGGGCGCTGATCTCCTGGTTGCATCGGACTGCGTCATGGCGGCTTTCCCCGGCTTTCAGGGTCTTCTGAAGGGAAAAGTGCTGATGATCGGCTGCCCGAAATTTGACGACTTACCGGCATATATCGACAAGTTTACGCAGATCTTCAAAACAGCCGACATAAAAAGCATCACGTCGCTCATTATGGAAGTTCCGTGCTGTTCGGGACTGCCCGGTATTTTAAACAAAGCAATGGAAGCAGCCGATAAGAAGATTCCCATGGAACGGATCGTGATCAGCACGCGGGGCGCCATACTGGATCGGAGAAAGGCTGCTTAAAAAACCATTGAGAACATGGAGGGAACAACCATGAAACTAATTGACATGTATAAAGAAAACGGTTTCAACGACTTGCACATGAGCAGGCTGCTCGTTCATGATTCACCCTATTTCAAGATCCTTAACTTCAATTTTAAGGCGGGCCAGCAACTGCCTATCCATCACCATGATCTCGAAGGGCAGGTCAGTATCGCGGTCTTGGACGGGGAAGGGGAGTTTCTGGGAGAAGATACCGTACTGCCGGCCAAAAAGGGGGATGTATTGATTTCAGACATCAGCGAACCTCACGGGATCAAAGCCAACAGCGACATGCGTGTTCTCGTGACTATCGCGCCACCCATTTGAAAAGATTGACATCTGAAAAGGGGGAAGGATAAAATACCTGCCATGCCCATTCCCGGAAACCTGCTTACCACGGCCATGGCCGTCATGCCCCATACCGATGTGGATCGTGCCCTCGAGGTAGCCCTCTCCATGGACATACCTTTCTGGCCACAGCTCCCGAATTATAACTATTATGAAGACATGTATGTTCAGGCATCGGAACATTTTCCGGGGATTGTGCTGGACATGGAAAAGCGGACGCTCCGGTTCTCCATGGAGAAATTTGCCATCGAGCTGGAAGAGGCCATGGCCCATTTCGAGGAGCCGGACTATTTCGATATCAGCGACACCTATTCGGTGGTCTACAAGCGTTTTCTTGAACTGGACCTTTCAGAACGGCCGGCCATCCGGGGCCAACTGGAAGGGCCGATCAGTTTCGGATTCAATGTTGCGGATGAAAATGACCGGCCGATCCTTTTTGACGACACGGTCAGACCGTTTATGATTGAATTCATGGCCAAACGGGTAAACGTTCAGCTCCAAAGGCTCAAGAAAATAAACCCCAATGCCTTCATGTTCGTGGATGAGCCTGGGCTCCAGTTCCTGTTCAGCGCCATGTCGGGATACAGCGATATGGCTGCTCGCGCGGACATGGACTTGTTTTTTTCCATGATAGAACGGCCCCGCGGAGTGCATCTGTGCGGTAATCCCGACTGGGATTTTCTTCTGGGCATGGATCTGGATATCCTCTCCCTCGATGTGTATTCCAACGGGGAAGTTTTCGCCTCCTACGCCTCCGCCATAAAGAAATTTCTCGATCGGGGAGGGACCCTGGTCTGGGGAATTGTACCCACCAATTTTGAACCTTTTGAAAAAGAAACCATGGAATCTCTCGAGAAAAGGCTGGAAACAATCTGGAAAACGCTGGAAAAATCGGGACTGGAAGCCCCTTTTCTTCTTTCAAGAAGTCTCCTCTCGCCCGCCACCTGCTGCCTGATCAATCCGGACAAGGAAAGAACCGTTGAAAAGGGCTTTCGGATGATTCAGGAATTATCCGGACGACTTCGCGAAAAATACAACCTCGGCTGATTGGGAGAACCTATTGGAACAGTTTGATATCATCATTACGAACGGAACCATCCTCACCATGGATGGGAAAAACAGGGTCCTTGAAAACGGGACGATCTGCATCCAAGGAAATACCATCGCCCGCATCATCCCCCGGGAAGAAATGGGCTTTCAAGAGGCTTTAAAGGCCAAAAAAACGATTGACGCCCTCGGAGGAATCGTTTTACCCGGCCTTGTCAACGGCCATACCCATGCGGCCATGAGCCTGTTCAGGGGCCTGGCCGATGACCTGCCGCTCATGGAATGGCTGAACAACTACATCTTTCCCGCGGAGAAGGGATTGGACTTCGATTTCGTCTATACGGGAACCCTGCTTGCCTGCGCTGAAATGATCCTGTCTGGGACCACCACCTTCTGCGACATGTACCTGTTTGAAGAAGCAACCGCGCGAGCGGCCTGTGACACCGGCATGAGAGCGGTTGTCGGCGAAGTCCTCTATGATTTCCCTTCACCCAATTACGGTCCCATTGAAAAAGGTCTGGCTTATACGGAAGATCTGATTGAACGCTGGAAGGATGATCCCCTCATATCGATCGCGGTGGAGCCCCATTCGCTATTCACGTGTAGTCCGGATCTCCTGATTTCCGCCAATAAGCTGGCCCTTGCCCATGGAACCCGCCTCGTCATCCATGTGGCCGAAACCACTTCGGAAGTCGAGCAGGTAAAGGAACGGTACGGCAAACTGCCCTTCGAGCACCTGGAATCTCTTGGCCTCTTAGGCCCACACCTGATTGCCGACCACTGTGTTCATCTTGATGAAGGAGAGATGGAAAGGATTTCCAAACACCATGTAAACGTCATTCATAATCCGGAAAGCAACATGAAACTGGCTTCCGGCATTGCCCCCATACCGGAACTCCTGGAGCGCAACATAACGGTGGGTTTGGGGACTGACGGTTGTGCCTCCAACAACAATCTGGACCTCTTCACGGAAATGGACATGGCTGCCAAACTCCAGAAAGTCAGGATGGAAGATCCCACTGTCATGGATGCACAGACCGTAATGAGAATGGCCACCATAGAGGGCGCAAAAGCCCTTGGGCTCTCGCCCATCACTGGTTCCATCGAGGAGGGAAAAAGGGCCGACATCATCATTGTGGACACGAACAAACCGCACCTCACGCCCATTTACAGTCCCTATTCCGTCCTCGTCTATTCCGCCAGGGGCAATGATGTCAGCCATTCCATCATCAACGGCAGACTGGTCATGGAAGACAGGGCACTTCTGACTATCGACGTGGATGAACTCATGGATAAAGCAGCAGAGAAAGCAGCGGGAGTAAAAAAAAGAGTGGCATCACCGCACCTTCTTTGATTTCTTTCTTTTCTTTTTTCTACTTTCAAAAACCTGTTTTTTATCGGAACGTGAATCCTCTCTTCCTCTGAGCCAGAGGTATACAGCCACAAGAAAAGGCTCGAACGGAATGATCAGATTTTGGGTAAACGTCCACATAAACTCCAGAAACAACTGAACTAAATCCGAGTGCCCCCTCGCATCGGACTGCCAGAGGTTATAGAATCCCTGCAAAGTGCAATAGAGATAGATGTAGAGCAGATGAATGCAAATCAGGAGAAAAACGATTTCAACCAGGTAACGCCTGCGCCACTTGAAGAAAGGGAAAAGCCCCGCCACCAGGGCAATGGTAAGGGGCACATTGTAGGTGAAGTGCGACACATCAATTTTAAGCTCGACAATAAGTTCTCCCAGTCCTTTTTGCGTAAGCACGGGCCCCGCAAGACAAACAGGGATTACCCCTTTTTCCAGCCCAATCGATCTGACTCTTAGCCCAGTTGACCCCGCAGCCAGCCTTGCCGCCACCTGCGTCAGGGCATAGCCGTAATAGGGTTTGACCTGTATCCACAAGATAAGCGAAAAAACGTAGACGACCAAAAAAGTCAGCACGGCAAGAAGAATTTTATTTCTTAGACGCATAGCCGACCCATACCAAAAAAAGGACGAACGCCACGGCGATCATCATTCCCTGAGCCACATAGATATGTACATACTGGAAGTATTGAGGCAGGTAGATGCCGGTCAGTCCCAGTCCCGCTATCCTGAGAATATTGACGATCTGCAGGACAACAAATCCAAGGACGACACCGAGTATCTTCACAATCCACCTGGCGGGAAAGGCAAGTATGGCAATGGAATAGATCAGGAAAGCCTCCAATCCGTTACAACCGAAACGGACATCCAGAGCCAACCCTTTCAGCGTGATCACCGACCCATCAACCCCCTGAACAATACCGAAAGGCTTGAGGGCCAGGTAGGAAAAGTAGACGATCATTCTGGTATAGGCCCCGTTGATGTCCAAAACGGATTTCACAGGCTTATAGCCGATAAGAACGACAAAGGCGCCCATGAGCAGGATATACCAGAGAACAAATTTCCAGATGCGGATATCCCGCTTTTTTTCAGGCAGATCTTGGGCCACGCTCTTTCTCCTGCTCACCCACCCCTTTATTGGATAACGGATTTGGGCGTTGCCTCCAAAACGGTATTGATAATCGATTCCCGATCCAGCATCCTGTCTGCCGCCGGTTTCACTTCCTTGGCCCAGAATTCGCTTGCATAGATCTCATCATACAGCCGTTTCCTTTCCGCTTCGTTCGTAAAGCGCCGTATCCACACATAGAGATCCTCCTCCTCGCTGGCGATGAAACTACCCACCACCACAACCCCCTTCAAAGTCTGAAAAGGGATAATCTTCTCCTCCATCAATTTGACCCATTCATCCCGCAGGCCATCCTTAATCCGGTACTGACGCAGTTCAAATAACATCGCATTCTCCTTTGTGCTGGGTTATCCTTCCTTTTTCAACCTCTCGACCGCCACAGGCTCCACCAGGAGGGTGAGTCCTTTCACCTCCCGAACCTGAATCATCTCTCCCTTTTCAACAAAACCATCATGGCCGGTTACATCCCCCTTCCACCGCTCACCTCTCACCAGGACATAGCCCGACGGGGCCAGTCTCTCCTGGGCGGTGCCGCGCAACCCAATCATGGAAAACGGGTCCCCCGGACGAATGCGACGATCGTAGGAACGCCACACAAAACGGAACATGACCATATCCTTGACGACCCACGCGCAAACAAAAGCCACCGCGATCCAAAGAGGCAACTCCATCCACGTGACCACAAGCCCCGCTCCCAGAAGCGCCATCAGGATTCCGGGGATCTGGAACAGGGCATATCTCGCTAAGATCCGAAAATGCCAGGAAGCACCTCTCATATCACCAGCCCTACTTTCCAATATCCTCTCTTTTATTCTGTTCTGTCCAATCGTCACAAAAATATTGGCACTCTTCAACGGATTAGATTA
>CAVVFZ010000006.1:0-57547 GCA_963747555.1 uncultured delta proteobacterium | reverse complement strand
AAGAATCTTGGAGTATTCAATCAAACGATAGCGCAACTTTTCAACAAATTTGCGCGTAAACAACATGAAAGGGAATAAAATGTCTATTATTGCCATTAACCGGGGATCCTATAGCCGAGGCAAGGAAGTCGCGGAAAAGCTGGCCGTGAAACTGGGTTATGAGTGCATCTCACGGGATGTACTGTTGGAAGCCTCCCATGAATTCAATATTCCGGAAATAAAGCTTATCAGGGCTCTGCATGACCCCGCATCGGTCCTTGAACGTTTTACCCATGGCAAGGAGAGATATATCAGTTATCTCTACGCCGCACTTCTCCCAGCACGTCCGCAAAGACAATATCGTCTATCATGGCCTGGCTGGCCAGTATTTTCTACGCGATATTCCGCATGTTCTAAAAGTCCGGATAATAGCGGACATGCAGGACAGAGTAAAAGAAGAGATGAGGCGTGAAAATATTCCAGAGGAGAAAGCGCTTTACATTCTACAGAAAGACGACGAAGAACGTCGTAAATGGGGGTTACAGGTATACGGTACGGATACCTGGGACAGCCAGACCTTACGATATCGTTCTGCATATCGGCAGATTGACCGTGGACGATGCGGTGGACATCCTTTACGATACAGTCAAAAAGCCAAATTTCCAGGCGACAGCGCAATCCCGAAAATTGGTCGATGACCTTGCCCTGGCGGCAAAGGTCAAAGCGAGCCTTGGCTGAAATTTCACCGGAGAATTTGAAATTGCGGCCGATCACGGCAGCATCCATATTAGTAATATGGATAAGACGCCGGGAACGCCCGGATGAAGCTGAGATAAAGGAGATTGTCCCTGCACATTGAAGGGGTGGAGAAAGTGACCTTCAGTGTCAGCGCGTCAAGGCAACAGCATGGTCATATCACCCCTTCCACAACATTGGGTGAAGGCATATCAACGGGGAAAACCGGGTGATCCATTATCAGTCGACGTAGCTGAAAACGGAAAACGGATCACAGGGCTTGCGAGGGCCAACTACCTTTGCCAGTCCACCAGTTTCCGGATTTCCGTTACCTCGAAAGCGGCGGCCGCCACGATTATTTTTGTGCAGCGGCACCGGCATGTTCGACAACTGCAGACTTGATGTCCTCATACAACGGACCTGTTTTTTGAATCTCCTTCAATTAAGGTAGAGCCGCACGCCGGGTGTTTGAAATCCCACAGGGCTTTCAGTGACACAGAACGGCCAACGGGTTTGCCTTGAGGTTCTTCAGGCTTCGGTTGTTGGCCAGACCAACACCAGCGATTCGTCCTCCATAAGCCGCAAACTGCCGCAATGTCGGGCTGCCCCTGCTTGCGGCGGTGCCCAGGACCCCAACCCTGCCGGGTTTGTTAACGATCTCAAACACCTCTTTGCTGATTTCTACCGTGATGTCCCCCTCGAATAAAAATGGGTGAAAAAGAATTGCCGGTTCCGGGCCATCCCCGAATATTCGATTCTCCGCTACTCTGACACCAGGCGAAGAACGGTCTGCAGCAGCAACAATTTGTGCTCCTATTCATTATTCTTGGCTCATCACGGATTAACGTGAAACTCTATCTTGTTCTTCGAAAGACATTGCTCAAACATGAGATTTCACGTTTCAGGAGTCAAGTCTGCTTTTTATGTAAGATGTCCACTATGCACTTAACACCGCTCTCAATCCGTCCGAACGCGATAGGTGGATTTTTTTTTGGCAGATATAGGATTTTCAAGACATTAGGAGAAGAAAAGCGCAGGGTCAAGAGAGAAAAGTGGCGGCGATCATATCTGGATGTGTGACGTGGGAAGGGCGTTGACCGCCCGGGCAATGGAAACGTGCGGGAATCCCATCTCTGCTGAACAGGCTTTTTCATCGAATGTTTCCAAAGTCTTGTGTGATTTATGGACATTGTCTCAAACAAAATGGTATAAGACGCGGCGATATGCGGAACGCCCTGATGGGCACATCAAAGAAAAATTACGAAGGAGGCTGTCGATGCCGATTAGCATCTCTCATACCACCTGCACCAGCAAATTATCTCCGATTCCCAAAGATCCATTTGATCGGGTCCTCATTGCCCACCCCATTGTTAAAGACATAAAAAAGTACGATGCGGGTGTTGTCCAGTTAGGAGCATCAACATGCTGACCTGGCTCTTGTTCCTTTTTAATCTGGTGTTCCTGGCGTTGGCGCTGCTTTTCACCTACGAATCCCGCCGGGAGGGAGAGTTGAGGGCCCGGAAGATCGGAATGGGGGCGGCGGGATTTCATTTTCTGCTGGGGGTGGCCATTCTTTGGGTACCGGGGATTCGGATCCCTGTGGCCTGGTTTTTTGGAATCCTCCTCGCGTTTTCCGCCCTGTTGTTCATTCCGCCCCGAAAGACCGCACGATCCCTCCGGGGGGCTTCCGGATACCTGGCCGCAGACGGCAGCGCCTTTGAGCAGGCCGATGAAAGGGATATGGCCTTTGCCCGGAATCGGTGCCTGGTCCCCGGTTCGAAGCAATACGAAACATATTACCAAATACACCCCGAGCGGAAGGAGCGCGACGATCTCAGGCGGGAGAAAGGGGGCCCCTTAGGCCGTCCGGGATCCATTGACGGCGGGTACCGTCCCAACGTGTCCATGCTGGTCTCCTCCTTTGAGCTTCCCAATATGGTAGGCCAAAAGGCCCGGGTAGATCCCGTTTCGGCAGGCGCCCGGAGCACCTATGCCCATAAGGGCGAAACGACGCCCCCCTTTTCCATGGAACCGGAGAAGGCCACACATATCGTGAAAGAGTGGGCCCGTCACCTGGGGGCCGATCTGGTGGGGATTTGCAAGGTAGATCCCCGTTGGGCCTACAGCCACAGGGGCGAGATCCACTACGGTGAGTGGGAAGAATGGGGCCGGTCCCTGCCGGAACCGCTCCCCTATGCAGTGGTGGTGGCAACGGCCATGGACGGGGAGATGGTGGCAACCGCCCCCCACACCCCGGCGGTGGTGGAAAGTGGCTACAATTACGCCCGTGGAGCTTATATCACAACCATCATGGCCCAGTGGTTCGGCAGTATGGGATACCGGGGCGTGGCGGAGCACAACCGGCACTATGATCTGCTCATGGTGCCCCTGGCCGTTGATGCGGGGTTGGGAGAGCTGGGGCGGCACGGATACCTCATTTCCGACCGATACGGTCCCCGTGTAAGGCTCTTTGCGGTTCAGACTGACATGCCCCTGATACCGGATGCGCCGGTGGACCTGGGGGCGGAGAAGTTCTGCGAAAGATGCCTCAAATGTGCCGAATCGTGCCCTTCCCGTTCCATCCCCCGTGAACGTCCAAAGACTGTTGACAGGGGAATCCTGCGCTGGAGTCTCAACGCGGACGGCTGTTTCGATTACTGGGGAAAAGTGGGGACCGATTGCTGTGTCTGCATGGCGGTATGTCCATTTTCAAGATCGTACCGCAGCATTCACAAACTGGTCCGTTGGGTGCTGAGACGTTCCGCCCTGGCCCGTGTCCTCTTTCCCCATGTGGACAATTTCATCTATGGTCGAAAGTGGAGACCGCGCAAACCGACGACATGGATGGCCTATGATGAGCGGTCCTGAGCGTGCCGTAAAAACCGATGTCATCGTATGAAATCCTGCCGGGTTCGATAGAAGGCGGCTCGCTGGGGATCGGCCCATGGCAAGGGATTGATTATTCGGTGTCTATACCAAACAACAGGTGCCTTCAACTCCCATATGGCCTTTTTTGGAACCTGGAAACAGCCTATAGGCCCATTTGAGAGGTCCAGAATAGCGATTGTTCTTTTCAGGTTGGACAGTTGCTGTGGTCCGTCCACAGACCCACATTCCTCGAAGGCACATGTCCTCTCATTTTTCACCCATCACCTCGGGTTCAGGGACAAAACAGTCTTTCATTTTGCGTTCGTAAATACGCTGGAACTTTAACGTGGTGATGAAGCAACTGCTGCCGTAGATGGTCAAAACTGCGCCTAATATCGCGATTCCGGCATCGAGTATCGTCCAATGCCCGAAACCGAAATATCGCATCATGCCAATTCCCAGGGCAACAAATGCTATGCCGGTTCGAATGAATGCCAACTCAGTCCGACCCCTCGCCATAACAGAACGATACCTGGAAAAACCGGTCCGCGACTCAGCCAAGTCGTTCCGTTTATTTGCCAGTACCGTCCGGTTCTCGGAAAAGTGGGTGCGCCTGTCGGCCATTTCGGTTCTACACTCGCTCAGTCGAGTACGCTCTTCTGCAAGATCGGTGCTTCGGCGGCTGAATTCTGACTGGTCCTTGGTGAGCTTTGTGCGTTCTTCGGCGAAAACAGTCCTTCTATCGGCGTCAGCTGTGCGCCGTTCGGCCATCGTATTTCGTTTTTCGGCCAGGTTGATTAGATTCGACGTTAGCTGGTTATTTTCCTTGGCTAATTCTACTAAAGTATTTGCAATCATTTGGAATTTTTCGTCCAAACGGTCTTCAGACGTGTTCATTGCATTGCTCCTGTAAGGGACGGAACGTCCGCCAGTTTATAAGTCGTTATGGGACGGGAAACACCCTTAATTTATTAACTTAAGATAGTTCATGACGTTCTTTCTCGGCGATGTCAGCTCCTCGGGCCACCGACTTGCTCACCGCATCTGCCGAAATATTCAGCCGACGCGCCATGGAAGCCATGCTTATGCCCAGCTCGCGTACCGCCCAAAAACACAGTAGGCTGCGGGCACATACAAGATCCTTACATTTACACTCGCGCCAGACGTCATTCTCCGTAATATCCAGCAAAGTCGCCACTCTTTTTGCAATAAAATTTATATCCACCCCACGCGCTTTCAACGCATAACGTCGTTCAAAAAATTCCTGGGTTCCGGATAAGATCTCGGAAGCAAAATCTAAGAGCCTGTTTGAAAATTATCTCGTCGCGCGGTTGAGCGAGGCTTTCGAGGGCAAGGAAGCAAAAAAATGGGGCTGGAAGCATAGTTGAGCTACGGTGAAGACCCATTTTGGCAGCTGACGCAGCCATCGGAAGCCACAGCCGACCGCAGCAGGGATAATTTTAAACAGGCTCTAAGACCCTTCGGCCCTCATCTATTCCTGCTGAAAATGATTTGGAATTATTAATGACCAGGCATAGCACGCCGTTTCCGTTTGTTCCAGGGACCAAACCATGGTTTTTAACGAAGTCATAGCGGTCTTGGTCATCCTCGAATATCTTGCGGCGCTCTATACCTCGCGCAATAATATAATAATATGGTGCAGCGGGCCTGTTGTGCCAATGCGTGATTGTCTGAGCAAGTGGGAAACAATACCAAGAGCAAACCGTTACGTAAAGTTTATAAGTTAAGACGTCCCCTATATCGGCGGAAAGGAGTATTGTGCTTGACCCGAACTTGGTGGATGCTCACGCATGTTAAGCTTTTAATATATTTTCTGATTCTATTTGCTTATGGTGACCATGCGAAAGCGGTTTTGCTTCTTGACAAGGCTCTACGCCTGAATCCTTTTTCTCCGAGCTGGTATTTCATCCTCTATTTATACAGCAATATCCTCCCCGGGGATTGATTCTTGTTGAATCCCGAGACTGTTCAAAATATACTCCATATTTTGTGGCCTCAACTGCGGAAGAAATAAAAATTAGAAAGATATTGCCCTTAGAATGAGGAGTTTCAGTGGATTCCAAAGAAGAAAAGGGGCCAAAGATTTCGCGGCGGTCATTGCTTAAGGGGGCGGGAGCTCTGGCTTAGGCCCCACTGATGAACGTTGGGGTCAGAGGAGCATACGCCTCCGCTTAAGATACCAAAACAGGTCCCGATACCAGGGGGAACCTTCAAAAGCTGGCAAAAGGCGCCGACGTTCTGGTACACGAGGTCATCGATAACACGTGGGTTCCCGGCTATTATTTACGAAACGGCATCTGCCGGAAATGCGGCTGTCCGGGCGGGGTTTCCGCTGGGCGGAAAAATTAACCGGACTGATTCTTGATCGCCTGGCCGCGGCAGCGAATGCAGTCATAAAAGAAGAAAGAGTATGAGCGATATCGCAAACGAATTCGAAAGCGACGTGCTGACCAAAGATCACGTTGATGTAAAGCAGCCGCGGCCCTATCATGTGGTTTTGTATAATGATGATTACACCACCATGGAATTTGTGGTGCTTGTGCTGGAAACGATCTTTCATCACGCCCGGCCGGCCGCCGAAAAGATTATGCTTGACGTGCATCAGCAGGGCAAGGGTGTGGCCGGAACCTACACCCGCGACATTGCCGAGACCAAAGCGCTGCAAACCCGAAACCTGGCGCAGGAACACAAATTCCCGCTTAAATGCGTGGCCGAACCGGCCTGAAGAAGGATGTCCGTTATGAGCCGTCAAGAAGTCCAATCCGTTGTCGATGCGGCGATCCGCGAAGCGATATTACGCCGCCATGAATATATCACCGTGGAACATCTGCTGTACAGCATTCTGCAGCACGATACGGGCAGCGCCATTGTGGATCACTGCGGGGGAGATATTGACGAACTGCTCGAAGACCTGCTGCAGTTTTTTATTAAGCACGTTCCGGAATTTCCTTCCAGATCGAACGATGGCGAAACAATCAGTAAAGCCCTGTCGCCCGTGCAAACCCTGGGCTTTCGCCGCGTTATCGAACGCACCCTGCAGCAGATGGCAGCGTCCGGCAAAAACGATCTGGACGTCGGCGATCTGCTGGCCTCGATCCTGTTGGAGCAGGATTCCCATGCGGTCTATCTGCTTAAAAGCCAGGGGATCGAGCGGATCGATGTGCTGAATTTCATCTCCCACGGCATTGCCAAAGAGGGGGATGATCTTTCCTGGACCACCGAAGAACACGGTGACGAGGCGGACGAAGCCCACGACGCCCCCGCCGAGACGGCGCCACGACAGCAGCGGGGGTTCAAATTGGAGAACTTTACTGCGAACCTGACCCGGTTGGCCCGCAACGACAAATTCGATCCCCTTATCGGACGCGGGAGCGAACTCAAACGCATGGCCCAGGTGCTGTGCCGCCGGCTCAAACACAACCTTGTGCTGGTAGGAGAGCCCGGGGTCGGAAAGACCGCCCTGGTGGAAGGGCTGGCGCAGAACATCGTGCGCGCGAACGTGCCTTTGATTCTTCAAAAGGTCGAGATTTTTTCCCTCGATCTCGGGGCGCTTCTGGCAGGCACGCAATTTCGGGGGCAGTTCGAGCAGCGTCTGAAGGCCGTTTTAGGGGCGATCGAACAACTGAACGAGAAGGCGGAATCCGCCCTGGGAGCGATTCTGTTCGTGGACGAAATTCACACGGTTGTCGGGGCCGGCACAACCACCGGCACCTCCGTGGATGCCTCCGGACTCCTCAAGCAGGCCCTGCAAACTACCGGTCTGCGTTGCATCGGAGCCACAACCCACGAAGAATATCGCCGCCATTTTGAGCACGATCGCGCCCTTGCGCGCCGGTTCCAAAAAATCGAGGTGAATGAGCCGTCTGTGGCGGAGAGCATTCAAATTCTGCAAGGACTCCGACCCCGATTCGAGGAATACTACGCAGTTCACTTCACAGACCATGCCTTGGAGAGCGCGGCGCAACTGGCATTCCAGCATATTGCGGAGCGTTTTCTGCCGGATAAGGCCATTGACGTGATCGATGAAGCCGGCGCCCTGAACGAAATCCGGGAGCCGGAACAGAAGAAAGCGCAACTCGATGTGGGGGATATTGAAGAAGTGGTTACGTCGATGGCGAACATTCCAGACTTAAACCCCGGCGAAACCGAGCGCGACCGGCTGGCGATCCTGAACACCAGAATGAAAGCCGCGGTGTTCGGTCAGGATCACGCTGTTGCTGCCGTGGTGTCGGCCATAAAACTGTCGCGTGCCGGGCTGAACCTGCCGGACAAGCCTATTGGAGCGTTTCTTTTTGCCGGCCCCACCGGCGTGGGCAAGACCGAGGTCGCCAGACAACTGGCGTTTTGCCTGAGTGTGCCGTTCAAACGGTTTGACATGAGCGAATATATGGAAAAACACGCGGTCTCGCGCCTCATCGGCGCGCCTCCCGGGTATGTTGGCTTTGACCAGGGCGGACTGCTTACCGAAACTATTCGCAAGAATCCGCACTGTGTTCTGCTGTTGGATGAAATCGAAAAAGCCCATATGGACCTGTTCGACATTCTTCTGCAGGTGATGGATCACGCCACGCTTACCGACAACACCGGCCGCGAGGCTGATTTCCGCAACGTGATTCTGATTATGACCTCCAACGCAGGGGCGCGGGATATGAACAAGCGGTCCATCGGGTTCGATCAGGACATGGATCTGTCGGCCGGCAAACACGCAATTGAACGTCTGTTTAGCCCCGAATTTCGCAATCGCCTGTCGGAAATCGTATTCTTCGACGCCTTGAGCCAGGAGATCATGGAACAGATCGTGGACAAATTCGTCCACGAACTAAACGCCCAGCTTACCGCCCGGCATATTGTGCTGAATCTCGATCCCCCGGCCCGAACCTGGCTGGCCCGGCACGGCTACGACAGGCAATACGGCGCCCGTCCGCTGGCGCGGCTGATTCAGACCACCATCCGCCAGCCACTGTCCGAAGAAGTGCTTTTCGGTGAACTGCAGAACGGCGGCCTGGCCAAAGTGTCCCTGCAGGAAGACGTAATCGTCATTCAGGCGCACCACCACAACACACAAGACAGCGAGGACATCTGAGTCAAAGCGAAGAGCTTCCTTGGCCTTTTGTAATTGATCCGGACGTTTTTGACCTGCCCGATACCGATGCCCGAAGTTATTTGGAGAAGTTACAGGTTACGCTATAATTACGATTCAAAACGGATGCCCTGCGCCAGCGGCAGCTCCCCGGACCAGTTGATGGTGCATGTCTGGCGCCGCATGTAATTCTTCCACGCATCCGACCCGGCTTCCCGGCCCCCGCCCGTATCCTTTTCGCCGCCAAACGCCCCTCCTATCTCTGCTCCGGAAGTGCCGATATTCACGTTGGCGATGCCGCAGTCGCTTCCTGTCTGGCTTAGAAATCGCTCCGCTTCCCGGAGATCATTGGTGAAGATGGAGGAAGAGAGCCCCTGTGAAACCGAGTTATGATAGCGAATGGCCTCATCAAGGGTGTCGTAGGGGATTAGGTAGAGGATCGGCGCAAAAGTTTCTTCCAGGACAATGGGAAAATCCGCCCCGGCTTCGCAGATACATGGCCGGACATAGGTCCCCACGTCGAATATTCCGCCGGAGAGGACTTCCCCTCCATAAAGAATCCGGCCGCCCTGATTTTTTAATGCCTGGAGGGCCTGCTGCATCCGTTCAACGGCGGTCCGGCTTATCAGAGGTCCCATCAGGGTGTCTTCTTTAAGGGGGTCGCCGATCTTTACCTCTTTGTACGCCCGGATCAGGAGTTGGGCAAATTCCTGCTGAACCTCCTTTTGTATGATGACGCGGCGTGTTGTGGTGCAGCGCTGGCCCGCCGTTCCCACGGCCCCGAAGACGATGGCCCGCACGGTCAGATCTCTGTCGGCACTTGGCGTCACAACAACACCGTTGTTCCCGCTCAGCTCCAGGATGGTTCCGCCCAATCTTGCAGCCACGCCCTGTGCCACATATCGGCCCATGTTCACACTGCCGGTGGCGGAGATGAGGGGTATGCGTCGATCATTGATCAGGATCTCTCCCGCCTCCTCCCTGCCGCCTGTCACGAGGTTAAGTATGCCCTCGGGCAAACCGTTCCTGTCGAGGACATCCCACACGATTTTCATGGTGGCGATCGCGCTCAGGGGCGCCTTGGAAGAGGGTTTCCAGATGACCGTGTCACCGGCGGCAAGCGCAATCATGGCATTCCAGGCCCATACCGCCACCGGGAAATTAAAGGAGGTTATCACCCCCACGGGGCCCAAAGGGTGCCACTGTTCATACATCCGGTGCCGGGGTCGCTCGCTGTGCATGGTAAGTCCGTAAAGCATACGGGACTGGCCCACCGCAAAGTCCGCGATGTCGATCATCTCCTGGACTTCGCCTTCCCCTTCCTGGATAATCTTGCCCGTTTCCAGGCTCACCAGGGCCCCCAGCTCCTTCTTATTCTCCCTCAATGCATTCCCGATCTGCCGAATGACTTCGCCCCTCTTGGGCGCCGGTACGTTTTTCCACTCCTGGAACGCGGAGACGGCAAGACGGACTGCCTCGTCATAGTCGCCCGGCCCGGCGGACCTTATCCGGCCGATCACCTGCCCATCCACGGGGGAAACCGATTCCATCATCTTGCCCGCGCAACGAAGCCATGTCCCCGTACCCGCTCCCCTCTGTTCACCCACGAGGTCAAGTTTTCGCAGTATGGTTTCCGTTCTCCTTTTCATGATCTATCCCGCGACCTCCCGGACCGCTTCATCAAACAGGGAAAGGCAGACGTCGATTTCATCCGCCGACACGATTAACGGTGGTGAAAACCGGATGGTATTCTCGCCGCACCCCAGGAGCAGCAGACCCCTGTTAAACGCCCTTTGGATGATTTCGGTCTTCCATTCAGTCGCCCTTACCTTGGTCTCCCTGTCCTTGACCAGTTCTACTCCCACCATCAGCCCCTTTCCTCTCACGTCTCCCATGCACTCATGGGATTTCTGAAGCTCACGAAGTCCTGCCATCAGCCTGGCGCCCTGCCTGGCGGCATTCTCCATCAGCTCCTCTTCGAGGAGCTTAATCGTTGCCAGGGCCGCCTGGCAGGAGACGGGGTTGCCGCCGAAGGTGGATGCATGGGAACCTGCCTCCCAGTCCATTATCTCGGACCGCGCGAGCATGGCCCCCAAAGGCATACCCGAAGCGATTCCCTTTGCAACGGCGATGATGTCGGGGGTCACATCAAAGTGCTCCATGGCAAACATCTTTCCCGTTCGGCCCATACCGGTTTGAACCTCATCGGCCACAAGGAGAATCCCGTACTTCCTGGAAATCCTCTCGAGCTGCTTGTGGAACTCCGGCGGAGGGACTATGTAACCGCCTTCTCCCTGGATGGGCTCCACGAATATGGCCGCCACTTCCTCAGGCGGCAAAGTGGTCCGGAACAGGGTGTCTTCTATCCAGTAGGCACACTCCCCACCGCATTGGGGGTGGCATAGATTCAGAGGGCATCTGTAGCAATAGGCATAGGGGATGTGGGTGATACCCGGAACCAAGGGGTAATAGTGTTTCTTTTGTATGGTCTTGCTCGCGGTAAGGGAGAGGGCGCCCATGGTACGGCCGTGGAAGGCGCCGAAGAAGGCAATGTTCAGTTCCCGTCGCGTGTGCCATCGGGCAAGTTTGAATGCCGCCTCAACCGCCTCCGCGCCGGAATTGCCGAAGTAAGTCCTGCAAACGCCCTTGCCCGGATAGAGTGAGGAGAGTTTCTTTGCGAGAGCTATCTGGGGTGCATAGTAAAAATCCGTACCCGACATGTGCAGGAGACGCTCTGCCTGATTCCGGATGGCCTCCACGATTTTCGGATGACAGTGGCCGGTGGCATTTACGGCCAGACCCGCGGTAAAATCCAGAAAGAGGTTGCCGTCCACATCCCGGACCCACATACCCTGACCCTTGTCTGCCACAAGAGGGTAGGGCCGTGTATAGGATGGAGACACGTAGGTGCTGTCGGTCCGGATGAGGGCGGCAGCCTTTGGTCCCGGCAGCGGCAATCTAATTTCAGGGTATTTCATGGTTTCGTCCGCCATATGGGTTTCTCTCCGCACTTCGCGCATTTCTACGCAAATGCCGATATGCCGGTCAGGTCCTGTCCCAGGATCAGGGTGTGGATATTCTCCGTACCTTCCAGGGTGCTCACCGCCTCCAGGTCGCACAGATGCCGGATGACATGGTGGTCCGCCAGTATCCCTCGCGCCCCCAGCATGTCCCTGGCCATACGGGCAATCTTCATGGCCTCCCTGACGTTGTTCATTTTGGCCAGAGATATCTGCGTGTGCCTTGCCCTGCCTTGGTCCAGTTGTCTTCCAAGGTGATAGTCCAGAAGCTGGGCCTTGGTGATCTCCATCACCATACGTACCAGTTGCTCCTGGACAAGCTGATAGGAGGCGATCGGCTTGTCAAAGACTTCTCTTTTCAGCGCAAACTCCAGGGCCGACTCATAACAAGCCATGGCCGAGCCCGCGGCCCCGCAGGCCACACCGTATCGGGCGGCATTGAGACACATGAGGATGGATTTGAGTCCCTTTGCCCCGGGCAGAATGTTCTCTCCGGCAACAACACAGTCCTTCAGGGTGATGAAGCCGGTCGGGGATGTCCTGTAGGCGAATTTCTTCCGGATCGGGCTGACATGGAGACCGGGGCGTGCCCGCCTCTGCCAGGAAACCACTGATCTCACCGTTCAGTTTGGCCCAGATGATGGTCACATGCGCTATTGGCGCGTTGGTTATCCACATCTTGCTCCCGTTCAAGACATACTCCGGGCCCCTTTTCTCCGCTATGGTCCGCATGCCCGCGGGATTGGATCCGTGCTCCGGCTCGGACAACCCGAAACAGCCGATGATCTCGCCCGCTGCCATACCCGGAAGCCATCTTCGCTTCTGCTCCTCGGATCCATAGAGGGAAATGGGCAGCATCACAAGCGAGTTTTGAACCGAAAACATGGCCCTCAATCCGGCGTCACATCGACCCAGTTCCTGGCAAACCAGGCCATAAATCGTTTCACTCAACTTCCTGCTCCCGTATCCGTCCCCATGGATTCTGAAAAGTCCCATGCCGGCCATCTCAGGGATGAGATCCATGGGAAATGTCCCTTTGTCAAAATGATCCGCGATCACCGGCATACACGATTCATCCACAAACCGACGAACTACGTTCCGCAATTTTCTTTCCTCATCTGTCAGCAGTTCATCGATCCGGAAATAGTCCGGGACTTCCTTTTCACGCATACAACCTCCATTCTTAATCATGCCTTTACTGGAGCCACTCGAATCCTCAACAGGTCACTATAATGGCCGAACAGCCGATTGAAAATACGGTGAATCAAGTATTATGACCGCGGGACAAAGGTATGGACCGCTGAAACAGCCAGTCATCAGAAAAAAATGCAAAGCAGGAAAATTCCACGTCCCGCCCCGTTACGGCAGACTCCTACTAAAGAGGCCTTTTCGGATACATTCGTTTTCATCTCCAAATACGCTGCCAACCCCATTTACTTCCGGGGAACACACGCCTATGAAAGAAGGGGTCGGTGCATGCCGGCAACCTCAAGGGTTGAAACCAAAGTCATATTCTTTTGGAGGAAAGGAGTGCATTCCATGAAAGGTTCGCTTTTCAGGTTCTTGGCTTTGATCTTCTTTTCCCCTGTTTTCATAAACATCCAGATCGCTTATGCGGTCATGCCCACCCCGGTCGGAGAGCAGGCGTATTCGTACCCCCCGGCCCGTGATCCGGTGCTGAGCCCGGAACCTTCCAAGGCGAGGCCCATGGGAGTGGGACCGATCGCGGTTGGGGGAAACGCTCTGGACTTCACGGTCGAATTAGAGCCTTTCCAGGCCCCGGTGGACATCTATCTTGCCATCTCTGCGCCTGCTCCCGATTCGAGTTCGCTTTATTTACTCACAGGCCAAAACCGCTTCCAGCCCTTGTCCTCAGGCTTAGAGCCTTGGAAGAGTGGTGTGCTGGAAGTGAGTGAGGCACCCTTCGGGAACCTCTCGTTTTGCCAGCTTGCTTCGGGAAGGTACACCTTCTACCTTGTCGTGACCGAGCCGGGCAACCTGGAACACTTTTATCTGTGGGAGACCTATGTTGACATCGAAGGCGCTCAGATTTTACTTCCCCGAGACGACGCCGCCCACACTGCACCTGTCGAGTGGTGGTACTGGACCGGACACCTCGTTGATTCTTCCGGGTGCGAATACGGGTTTGAAGAGGTCTTCTTCCATTTAAATCTTCCGGGCTCGGATTCTGTGATGGCCCACCAAGCGATCACCGACATCTGTTCCGGAACCTTTACCTACGACGTCAGGATTAAAAAGGGACCGATAGAAGAGGTGCAAAACGGATTTTTTCTTGTTTCTGATAATTGGTCCGCGTCCGGCGGAAATGGGCACGATGTCCTGCACGGGGAAGTCGGAAGCTATGTCATGGATATAGATCTCATCTCAGAAAAACCCCCGGTCCTTCACTTCGGAGATGGATACGAGGCTTTTGATTTCGGCGGGTTTACCTATTATTACTCAAGGCCGCGCATGAGCGCGAAGGGGACATTGGCAGTGAACGGGAAGGTCCTCCCGGTAACCGGCAGCGCCTGGTTCGACCACCAGTGGGGCGATCTTTTCAATGCTGTCGAATTGGGATGGGAGTGGTTCGGCATCCAGTTGGACGATGGAAAAGAGATCATGCTTTTCGTATTCAAGGGCGTGGACGGCAAGCCGTTTCTGACTGGGACCATTGAGGATGTCGATGGAAATGCACGGGAACTGAAAGCCGGTGATTTCACGATCTCTCCGCTGGGAGAGTGGACGAGTCCGGTTACTGACTGCACCTATCCCTCCGGGTGGGCTATCTCTGTCTCAGGTCTTTCGATTACCGTTACTCCGGTTCAGAATGATCAGGAAATTCCCTATCCCATTACCTACTGGGAGGGGGATGCCATAGTCGCGGGCGACGTGAGCGGTCGGGCCTATGTGGAACTCGCCCGCTATTGTCAGACGCGTCCTAATAGTATCCACCGATGACTATATCATGATGATCAGCCTCATGATGACCAATGCAAGAGGGACCTCCGGCCTGTAAAAAATCCCTGATTTCCTTTTCAAGTTTTTCCACCGCGTTGTAACCCATGTCTACCGTCTGGTTTATCTTTTTATGATTCCTTCTCATTCGGCTTTTCCTCAAGAATTGCAGTTTGCGGGAGGATTGGTTAACCGCAATGATGACGGAGAAAAATCCTACAGCTGGCTGGTTTCCTACTCCCAGACGATTGACGAGCGATTTGCCTGGAGTATTTCCTGGCTCAATGAAGGGCATTTGGATAATCATCGCCGCGACGGGCCTTCCGTGCAATTGTGGGTGCGCAAATATGTCCTGAACCGGAATCTGCTATTTGCCGCGGGAGCCGGCCCTTATCTTTCCTTTGATACCAACACGGAAGGGATGGGCGGAGGCGACTATGAAAATGTTCATAAACTTGGGGGGTTCTTATCCATGACCGCGGCGTGATATGTGAAAAGACCCTGGTTTCTTCAGACCAGGCTTGAGAATGTGTGGATTGACGGCCACTTCGATACAACCTCTATTCTGTTGGGCGTGGGATATGAGTTGGCCCCTGATGTCTCTCAGGATCCCCATGATTCTTCCGGGCCTGAGGAGGCGCCGCAACAAAAGACAGAGAATGAAGTTACTGTATTTTTAGGAGTTTCGGCAATAAATGGGTCCTCAGACAGGGAATTTTCAGCGGCGGTTGAATACCGAAGGGCTGTTTTCAGTTGCCTTTTCTGGACAATAGGATGAATCCACGAAGCAGACACGAAAGCGGCGGACCGACAAGGGGTCACCACCCAGCTATGGGCCGCGAAAAGATTCCTTGATGAACGGCTCGAACTCGGCGCAGGGCTCGGAGCCTATGTATTTAAAGATACTGGCCAAGACCCGAATACCGGAAGCAGTGACGACAACGTACGGATTGCAGGTCTGGCGAGTCTGACAGCGAGTTATCGTCTTCCCGGGCCGAAGACAAATCCGAGGGGAAGAAGAAAGTTTGAGGCTCGGTTTCTCCTTCAAGGTACCATGCCCGTGAATGAATGGCATTCACCATTTACGAACAGGGTATATCGCGGGTCGGGTGATAGTCCGTTGTAGTTCCAGGTTTCAGGCGTCAGTGTGTTCTGATGACATTCGACGGATTTCGGATGAGCATAATATAGTTTGATATTCAAAGATCTTAAATGAAGAATGACAAAAATCAGTTTCTGAAACCCGAAACCTGACACCTGAAACCTTAGTATCGGCACGACGCAGAAGTCCTGCACATTAGAGTTAAATGAATTATATCCATTCAGGGTATTGCTTCAAAGTCCGAACCAGTGGAAAAGGATTCAGGGCCCCGCCCTAATTCAAGGCCTCGGCCTCAATAAAGATCCGCCTTACTATGGGGTATCTTTTCCTGATCTCTTTTTCCAGGCGATCCACCGTCTCGGCGATTTCGGATGCTGTGAGGCTCGGCTTGAACCGGATATCGATGTTGAGCAATACCTGATCGGGTGAAAGGTGCATGGTGAGCGTGCGACGCACCTTGACCACGGCCGGATCTGATTCGGCCACTTCCTGTATGCCCTTGATCACATCCTTATCCACGCTTTCTCCCAAAAGCAATCCTTTGCCCTCTCGTGCAAGAAAAACACTGGTGGAGGCCAGGATCAGACCGATAACGATGGATGCCGCGGCGTCAAAGACCTCCGTTTGAAAGCGATGGCTGAGATAAACCCCGAAAAAGGCGACCAGCAATCCGGACAAGGCCGCAGAATCCTCACAAACCACCGTATAGATGCCGGGATCCTTGCTGTCGCGCAGTGTCTTCCAGAATCCACGGGAATGGACGCTTGCGAGCAAATGTTTTAGCGCAATTCCCCACGAAATTCCTTCCGACACAAAAGCGACGCCCAATACGATGTAATTCCAGGTCAGCTCCCGAATTCGCACCGGGTGTTTAAGATGCATGATTCCCTCATAGAAGGACATTCCGGCGCCGACGCCAAAGAGAATCACAGCCACCATTAATCCCCAGAAATAGACCTCTTTCCCGTAGCCAAAGGGATGCAATGCATCCGCCGGTTTTTTGCTTTTGCGGATTCCCAGAAGAAGCAGGAACTGATTCCCTGTATCGACTACCGAGTGAATGCCTTCGGAGACCATGGCCGAACTTCCCGTGATAAAGGCCGCCGTGAACTTGCTTGCGGCGATCAGCAGATTTGCCCCAAGCGCCGCATAAACCGTGAAATGACCCTTTCCCGATTCGGTAAGACCGGCGTCGCCGGCTTCTTTCTTGACCCCTTGAGAAAGGGCCTTGTGGCCTCTTGTCTTCATAAGTCCTCCTGAGCCCTCCTCCAAAGCGACGTCATACCCGAATGGCGCCCTTGGGCCCGATGCATCATCCCCGGTCTCCCCCTCGGAAAATCCCGTCTGGCCGGGAACGGATTGTCGCGTTCAGGTCTTCTTCAGGCAAACATACAGTCTTTAAGAATCGAATTTCATAGGAATACGGTATGTCCATTTCGCTGGATGAAGTCCCATAATAAAGTGACTTCCTTCGGCGGACCATCGCCATGCCCCCAGCCTTGATCCTGTCCGCCCAGGTCATTATGGGCGTGGTCCAAGGGATTCTGGGTGTCCTCCTGGCTACCCCGCTTGTCGCCGTTGCCATCGTATTGACAAAACTGCTTTACGTGGAGGATGTCTTGGGTGACCATGAGCCGCGATTCCGGGCCGGGCGTTCCAAAGCCCCGGACAACAAAAACATGAGGAATCAATCATCGCGCCGGTGATCTTCGGCAATTGATACGATTAAGACCGGTCATGCGCCGCCGGGGGGATAACCACGTCATGAAAAGGGCTGGGGATGGCCTCCCGCCGCGCCGGAGCAGATCACAACCACGTCGAATTCATTGGTTCAAATCAACTCTACCAAAATCGTTACGTGGCACAATCAGGCGGAGGTCGTATTTTTCCCGAAAAATCACCCTATCCTCCGTGTCAAGCTTGATTCCGGAGTCTGCCGAACGGGTGCTTCAAAGGCGATTACCGCCGGACTGGACGCAAATGGAGGGCACTTGAATGCGGGAAAGGATACCTCGTCCGTGGTGGGTGGTAAGAATCCGCTTTTTGGGCTGATTGCGAATAGACTATTTCGCCTCTTGTGTCAATTAATCACATCCCATGGGTGGAGTAAATACGTAACTTACCTATTCAAAATAAACTTTTCCACCCATTTTATTTAAATGCCTGAAGAACTAAAATTAGAATTATAAAGTATCCATGGGCGACGTTAAAATTCCGGAATTAAAAATTCAATGGGATGCGGTGGTCAGTCGATTCCGCCAGGTATAATACGGAAACTTAAACAAGAAAGGAGAAATAAACATGAACTGGGATCAGATTGAAGGCAACTGGAAACAAGTCAAGGGAAAAATGAAGGAAAAATGGGGAAAACTCTCGGATGACGATCTGGATGTAGCGAGCGGAAAAAAGGATCAGCTTGTAGGGAGACTACAGGCAAGATACGGCTGGGCGCGTGAAAAGGCGGAAAAAGAAGCGGACGATTATATAGGGACTATTTAACATAACATGCGTTCCCTGGTTTTGAAGGTTGAGTTCAGGTGTTGAATTTTCGAAGAAAAGAACGGAGAAGCCGGCAATCCGCGCCCTTCCGTCAATTTCGAATTTCCGTTATTTTACACCCGGACGTGGAAACAGAGCGATATTCGAAATGATAATTTTATCCTATTTAGTGCCTGAACGAAAACCCCGAATTTTCACGCTGACCTGGAAGGGATATCGGCGATACCCCAGGCATCGGATTGGCTTTTCCTATGCCAACGTGAGCCTTTTTAATGGCTGTGCGAAAAAACGTCTTTCTGCGGCAGTACTTAGGCACACTCCCCCATAGGAGTAAAGAATCACCAGGTCTGGTCAAGATCGGGCGCAAACAGGACTACGCGACAAGCTGTTGCCTTTGCTCTCTTTCAAGGCGTTGAACTCGCTTCAGTTCTTTTTGCTGAAGAGCGTGTCCCATGATTTGAATGTTTCTCGCTACGACGGCCAACGCCACGTAGCGCTTAAAACCGTCTATTCCGTGGTCTCGGCAACGATCCAGGCCATGGTTTTCCAAGGCGTTTATGGACGACTCGACGGCCGAGTGCTTTCGCCGGGCCTCACAAAACGCTTCGGAGTTCTCGATTTCTTTGTTGATAGCAGACAACTTTCCTTTACGGGGCAGGACTACTTGATCTAAGATGCTTCGAAGTTGCTTCTGATTTTCTGGACTGTGAAAGCCCTTGTCAAAGCTGCAACTGGTCAACTGCGGAAAACGCGCCTTGGTTTCCTTAATGATCGGCACAGCAATTTGATCATCTGTTTCGTGCTGCATCACCCGATGATGAAGAATGAAACCATACTGATCTTTGACAACACAAACCTTGAGACCCAACTCTTGGGAGACACCGGCCTTGCCTTTGTTAATCCATTCGGTGTGCTCTTCAAAGAGTGAAAAGACCTTTTCGTGGTGCGCAATGGTTTCACCTTCCACCACTCTTCTACGAATTTGATCCATTTGCCTTTCTGCATGGGCAATATATTTCTGGATCTCTTCAATCCTCAAATGGACCATCAAATCCGTAGATCGGATGAAACAGATTGTCTCTTTAGCTCTTTCAATGATAGAGTTAGCCAACTCCAGGTAAGCCATATGTGTATCGATGATCAACTGATCTGTTTTGGCTTGCTTGGTTTTGTCTTTCGATGTCGAGCGTTTTAGTTGCTGGGCTTTGCGAAAGTATCTCTTAACCTTCTTGAGGTTGTATAGACCCTTTCGCCATCCCGACACGCCTAGATCATCGCATAAAGCCATGATCAAGAGGATCACCTTGCGCATGGCATCGAAAAGCAAATTGATATCTGTCGGGTAGTGAACATCGGTTTCTAAAACAAACGAGTCACAGCTCGCTTTTAGCTCTTCGTCTTTTTTTTTACCGATAAGCTGAAGGCCATGCTGGAGAACAATCTGGTTGATACGATCCAAAACCTCAGGGGTAAACAAAGACAAATTGTCTTTGAGAGTCTGCAAAGGATAATGCGATTCGTCAAACACGGTACTGTGGCCAAGCATCAGCCTCAATGTCTTGTGGTTATTTGCCATCTCCATCAGTTTGTCGTAATCCCAATTGCAGGAAAGCCGTAACGTGCCTAAAACCAGGATCTTCCAGAGATCCATCCCCATGCGGCCATTATTTGCGTCCACACCTTCGGGGATTAAGTCCCGCAGTACTGCGAAAACCTGGTTCCGCACGTTGAGACTGCAATAGATCTCTTGAAGGCCCATCAGCAATTTAGGGATCTCATCGCGAGACCGGAGATCGAACTTGATTTTTGCAATGTCAACTTCGCCGAACTTCATCTGCATGTCGATTACTTTTCGCATTTTTTCTCCATGAATAATTGACTTGCAGTCAATCTTGAAAGGAACTTCGTTTCAATGTGAAAACTAAGTTTTATTAACCAAATCAATTAGATAATAACACATTTCCTTTCAAGAGGGAAGCAAAAAGACAGCACAGAATACACGAAATTGGAAGTTTTTCGTCAATGCAAAAATGGTAACCATGCGAAATGCCGCCAAAAGTACTTTTCGTTCAGGCACTATTTAATCAGGGAGGATAAAAGTAATGGCAGATCATTTGAATTTTAAAACATGATCTCAAGAGAATATTCAAAAAAAAGAGACTTCAACAAAACCAAAGAACCAAAGGGAAACGTGCATTCAAACGACGGCGGTAATCTTTATTTGATACAGAAACATGCCGCCACAAGACTTCATTATGATTTCAGGCTGGAGTTGGGCGGCGTTTTAAAAAGCTGGGCAGTGCCAAAAGGTCCGAGCCTGGATCCCGGAGAAAAACGTCTGGCTGTTCACGTTGAAGACCATCCGGTAGACTATGGGCCTGGTTTATTGCGTCTTTGACCTGCTGTATTTTGCTCTTACGAATTGGCTTCTCCCTCACGGCGGGGATGCGGACATGCGTTCTTCTGCTCTGCCCCACTCCTTGATTCTTCTCGGTCTTTTGCCGGTGTTTCTCTATTCAAACGGCTCGTGATTTACATGGGGATATCGATTCGAATACACAATTGCCCCCATTTGATTTGAGCCTACCGTCCGCTAAAATAGACTGTGATCACAAAGAGTGGCATGTTGCCCGCCGTATTCTTTAACCGGCCCCTGATACAATATGCGCGACTTTCAATTGTTGCGAAACGAGAGAGCATTCCATAATGGTGATCTCCGCGGCGGGAATCGCCAAGATTCTTTTCTCCGTTTTTCTGATTGTTTTATTCTTTTCTTTATTATCGGCCTGATGGCAAGATAAGCACCGCCCGTATGTGAGGTGCGGTAGCGGCAATATCGATGTGAGCTTTCTAAAGCGCAATGATAATAATGATAATAAGGATGAAAAGAGACCTCTTCGCCTCTTAAGCGAGGTTCTCCTGCGAAGGATTCTTGTGTCTTCAAGGCATGCCGTGGAATCCATCCCTCGAATGCTACGGGTATGTTGGAAGGCGATTCAATCCAGGCTGGGAGATAAGAAAAAATGGAAGAAGTTTATGATTCCCCTGCTTCTGATCGGCCTGGTTTTCATTATCGGACGACTGATCGATCTGGATCAATACCTGGTTTTGGCGCAGCGCTGGATTGGGCGCCTGGGGCCATGGGGAGGCATATTTTTCATCATCATTTATGTGGGCGCCACCCTTCTTCTGCTGCCTGGCACACCCTTCACATTGCTCGCGGCTTTTCTTTTCGGCAGTCTTTGGGGATATATCATCATGGCAACGGCTACCACCCTCTCTGCTGCGTCGGCGTTCCTTATCGCAAGATACGCTGCCCGAGACCGGGTGGAAAAGATGGTTTCCCGCACGGGAGTGCTCCAAAAACTTCTAATGATGGTGGAGAAGAATGCGCTTATCAGTATCGTTTTTGTTCGAGTTGCGCCATTCTTACCGTTTGGCATCAACAACTATGCCCTGGGATTGACGAGGATATCATTTTGGTTATATCTCCTGTATTCCGAACTGGTGTTTATTCCCATGAATGCCGTGCTGGTCCTGGGGGCATTCGCTATCTACCGGGCGATGATGAGGGACGAGATATCCTGGATTCTGATCGGCGCCTCGGGGGCGTCGATGGTCCTTCTGATGTTCGTGGCGAATGCGGCCAAGCGCACGTTTGAAGGAACCAAGACGCTCAAGAGTCAGCGGTGATAGCAGTCGTATCGCTCTCCTCACCATATTGCCCGGAGAGGAAACAGTTTTTCGCGGACATTCTTTAATGATGGACGCTATCAGATTTGGCCTGCCTTGAATTAATGTCATATGTGAATCTGAATCCGATTCGAACGGGATTGCCCCAAAAACCGGAAAACCCCAGACGAAGTGTTGCTGGAACATGCATTAGAGGCAAGGGTGATGTTATGGTTGGAACCGGGCTGGCATTAAAAGTGGTTCAGGCTTGGTATAAAAGATCAGTGATCTCCCGGAATGAGAAGATGTATGCGGAATTATGCCCAGAATTCGCCGGAGTTCATACGGATGATGCTCTCTCCTATCCCACCAGAAAGTATACTGTCTTGCGAAAAAACCTGAAAAGAGTAGTGCTGGTTATTCTGTCCCTCTTGCCGGTCTTCCTGGCTGGGTGCGCTACGCTGCCGGATACCTACTCCTTGATCCAGCGCATCCCCCATACAGATCCTGCTCCTGAAATTTTCAGTTTCAAAGGTGCGCTTCCAGCGGATAAAAGAAAGGAGATTATCGACGGAATCGAAAGAAAAGCCGGAACCTCGGAACTTTTGCAACGTCAAATACCCCTTATGGAAGCTATCAGTGACCTTCCCCTGGTGGAGGGCAATAAGGTGACATTGATCCTCGACGATACAAACACTCATGACGCCATGTTTCAAGCCATCCGTCAGGCAAAGCATCACATCAATATCGAGACCTTCATTTTCAACGACGATGAAGCCGGGCGCCGGCTCCCGGATCTGCTTGTTAAAAAGCGGGGCGAAGGCGTTGCGGTCAACTTAATTTATGACGCCGTGGGATCCGTCAGCACTCCACCGGCCGTTTTTCAGCGGTTGAGGGACAGCGGGGTAAATGTCATGGCGTTCAATCCCATCGATTCCAGTAGTATTTTCGATGCCGATCATCGAGATCACCGGAAAATCCTTATTGTAGATGGGCAAATTGCGTTCACCGGCGGCGTCAACATCGGTCATGCTTATTCGGAAAGCATCTATGGGAAATACGGTGACAGCACTGGGAAAATTTCCTGGCGGGACACGGACATCCGGGTGGAGGGGCCGGTGGTCGCCGAATTCCAGAAACTGTTTCTCGAAACGTGGAAAAACCAGAACGGTCCCGACCTTCCGGAGGCCGATTATTTCCCCCATCTGCAAAAATCGGGAAAAGAGATTGTCCGGGTCGTGGGAAGCACGCCGGGACGGATGAACCGCATCACCTATATGATGTATGTCGCAGCCATCCTTTTTGCCGAGGAATCGATTCACCTGACCACGGCCTATTTTATTCCGGACGAGGACCTGTTAAACGCCTTGGAAGCTGCCGCAAAACGGGGCGTTGATGTTAAAATCGTGCTTCCGGGCACCAGCGACTCCGCGCTTGTGTTCAGCGCCGGCCGGTATTATTACAGCGAGTTGCTGGACGCGGGAGTGAAAATCTATGAGCGTCGCGGGGCAGTTTTACACGCCAAGACAGCGGTCATTGACGGCGTCTGGTCCACGGTGGGATCCACCAATCTGGACATGTGGAGTCTTTTGAGAGACAACGAAGTCAATACGGTGATTCTCGGAAAAGATTTTGCGGAAGAGATGAACGGCCTGTTTCGCAAAGATTTGGAAGATTCCGATGAGATAGAAGCGAAGAATTGGGAAAAACGCTCCCTTTTTCTCCGGTTTGAGAGTTGGTTTGCCCATTTTTTTGCATATTGGTTATAAGGATGCGTAGGAGACCCAGATTGCGTGAGACGCTGAATGAGGAAGGGTTGATTCATCGCAGGATTTCTCGGATGGAGTTCATGGAGGGAATATTCTTGGAAATTATCTTGAGAGATGCATGAATAGGAACCGCCAGAAGCATGCCCGGGATGCCCCAGATCCACCCCCAGAAGAGAAGGGATATCATCAGGACCAAGGGGTTGAGACTCAGACGTCTTCCCAGGAGCATGGGGGTCACGAACTGCCCTTCAAGCCCGGTAAGCAGCAGAAATATAAGAGGGGGCAGGAGTATCCTGCCGAGAGTATTGAATGAAATCAGAGAGACTATGCCCAGGATCATGGTCATTATCAGACCTCCCAGGTAAGGGATAAAATTGAGAATAGTTGCCAATACGCCCCACAGGACCGGATTGGGCATTCCCAGAAGGGCAAGGACAAGGGTTGTGGCAATGCCGAGTCCCGCATTGATCAATGTGATGGTGACAAGATAGCGGGCTATCTCATCATGGATATGGAAGAACAGCTTCTTCCACGATTCACTTTGTTCAGGAACGGTCAAACTCGAAATAAATCGCTCAAAGGTCAATCGACCGCGGGCCAGGATAAAATAGAGGAGCACCAGGGTTATGAATCCGCTAAACAGAAAAGACCTTGCGTGGGAAATAATTCGGTCCGTCATGCTCGGCTCCTGAAGAACGATTCGCTTCTTTCCTTCACTCCCGCCCAATTCAGCCGCCTTTTCCAATTGTTGCGTCGCCTCCTTTGCTTTAAGGAGCGTCTGTTTCAAGGTCCTGAGCTTAAACTCCGCTTCCCATAACAGGCTGGGACTCCGTTTTAGCCACTCTGCCGCCGGTAAGGAAAGGCGGTAGGAAGCAAATCCCAGAATTCCGACCAGCCCCATTACAACCATCGCGGCGCCTAACGCATCGGGAATGCGCACCCGACCGAGCAGGCCGACCAGAGGGTGAAGCAGGGCCGACAGCAGGAGCGCTATGGCCAGCGGCAGCAGGACGGGGCCGACGAAATAGATGCTGTACAGAATAGCAAGGATCAGCAGTCCCAGCAGTGGCCGGAAGAGTTTTGCCGCCCAGAGAGGGGGCGGATCGAGCGGGTCATTTGCTTTGCCTTCCTTGATGATGAAAGATGTCATTTCTCCCCTGCCGTGGTGTTTGTCGATTTTGTCACTATAATGGCCGACAGGCCGGTTGGAAATACGGTGAAGCTGGTATTCTGACCGCCGGGCGAAGGTATGGCCAACTGAAATAAACCTCGTCATCAGAAAAAAATGGTATCTTACTCAAAAAACCTGGCAGTAACGGAGTCACAGGGTCTTTTCTGCTGCCGCATCTTGGATCGAACTTCACGGTCCGTTGATAGGTCCTTTTAGACTGGTACAAAAAATGATGCTGAGCTTTAAATGACCTCTCCGTACCAGCCTAAAAGGTCCGGTGCTCCATAGGAATTAGATGCGGCAGCAGAAAAGACCCTGTGGCGGAATGGCTTTGTCGAATCCAAACATAGTACCAAGGAATTTGAATAGAGTACGAAAAATGGAAAACAAGGATATCTTACGTTCCGCCCCTTACGGCAGATTCCCAGCACACAGGCCTTTTCGAATACATCGTTTTTCATTTACAAATACCAAACGAACCCCATTCCTTTCCGGGGCACATACACGTATACAAGAAGGGAAGCTTGCTGGTATCGGGCATCAAGCCGAGCAAGAGCGGAAGTTAGGGATGGAAAAGTCGGAGAAAAATAGAAAACAGGAGGGCACGATATGCTTGGATGGACAATCACTTTTTTGATCATCGCCCTGATAGCAGGGGCACTGGGGTTCACGGGTGTTGCGGGGGCTGCTGCCGGAATAGCGAAAATTCTTTTCATCGTATTCATAGTGGTGTTCCTTATCTCGCTGCTTTTCGGAGCTTTTCGAGGTCGACGGCCGCCCGTGTAATATGCGAGTGGGACGCTTTCAGATTTCAAGGTTTCTAACTCTTATCGTACCGGAACCGTTCATTCACGGGCAAAAGTTGAGAACCTTACAGCGTCCCATTCCCTCCTTTTTTTTGCCTTCTTCAACAGACCCAATATAGCCTACATCTTTTCATGGAGATATCCATGTGCGGAGACGGGCTACTTCAGATCCCCTCCGAATCGATAGACTTTCTTATGAAATATGCCTGCGAATTGGACCATTCTGTTCAATTCTTCCCTTTCAGCGGATTACGTCCGATGAGATATGCCACCTTATATGTGCTTACATTATGAATTATCGAGTGCTTTGTCTATTTGCCGATTTTACCGTCCTTACCTTATGGATTTCAATCAACGGAATGCGCATAATTTGCGTGAAGGATGATGGATCATCTGGTTAGTCTTGAAAAGAAAGGGGTGAAAAAATTGAAAGATGAGAAAGGACCGAAAGCATTCATTCATCCGATAACAAAAACATAGAAATAAGGGAGGACATTAAAATGAAAAAAGCTATTTTTACATCAGGCATTGTTCTTATTATGTTTCTGGTTGTTGCGGGTATGGCTTTTGCGGAAGGGAAAAAAGGGATGGGAGAACCGCCCGCCATGAAGGGTGCCGCCGCGCAGATGATGGGCCAGACCGTCGTGGACGACCACGGCGTTCAGGTCGGAACCGTGGAGGAGGTTGTCACCGGAAGTGACGGCTGGCCTGCGTATGTGCTCATCTCCGAGAAACCGGGCGAGAAGTTGATTCCGATCCCCTATTCCCAAGCTCAAATGAAGGGAGATCAGGTTGTGCTGAGCGGCATTGATCGGCAAAAACTGGATAATGCTCCCAGGATCAGCTGGAGTGAATTGAATAAACTGCATGAGAATAAATTCAAGCAGAAGATTTATAGCTACTATGGGGAAGAAACAACACCCGGAGGAGGAGCCCTTCATGGAACGCCTGGAGAGGAAACTCTGCAGAAAACCCCCGGGAGCACAACTCCGCGGGAAACCCCCGGCGGGGGCGGACCCGTGCCGAGGCAGTAAACCAAGTAATAACGGTATCACAGTAAAGATCCCCGCCTAAAGGAGGTGGGTTTCTACATCGAACGAAACACAATCCGCCGGGCGCCTTGGGGGCGCCCGGCAGTCCTTCTTCTTGAAAAGTGCCCGAAAAACAAACCGGATCGTCATCTCAAAGCTGAACCCGCGGCTTTCCGTTCGTTTAGAAACAACGGAATTGTGCATGGCGAAAAAGCAAACCGAACAGATCGAGTCCGAACAACCAGGTAAGCTTCGGGGCTCAATTGCGGATCGTGTCGGCTGTCGAAGGGCCTGAAAGTTGCCAACCCGGGAATGAAAAATTTCATCCTGCCTATAACCATTGGTATTTAGATCCCGCTTTTTATTTTTCAGCGACAGGGAACGTCCAGGGTAGGTTGGGCCTTTGGGCCTATCATGCTGATTTGGTTCGTGACCCTGGCAGTAACCGGGATTGCAGGGATAGCCATGAGGAGACTTATAAACAAATAAACAACTATTTCCGTGAGGCCGGAAGGCTCTCCAGGCCCGGCAGGATGGCCTTGAAGTAGGCATTCTGAGTGAGTTCCAGGATCGCCTGGGATGTGTTGGCTTTAGGGTTCTTTAATGTGCCCGAGAGATCGGGCTTCGTCGCGATCTCCTCACGAGGCTGATTCTCGAGAAGTTGTGCTATCGCCCCTACACTGCCTTCATATATCTTCTGGAAAAGGCTGTCGTTTTCTTCCTGGTTTTTGTTGTATATCTCCACGTCTCGAAACAAGGGCTTTACATACCCCTCCATTCGGCCATTTTGGACCTTCACCTCCGAGTAGAGGGAAAACCTGCCCGCCGCCGCATCGAAGCCGCCGTAAGCGCGGAAGAGGTTGTTCATGGCCGGCATCGCGGTATCCTCGATCACGAGATTGAGATCGAAATCCGCCCCCTTTTCCTCGGGGCGAAAGGTCCCATAGAGCACAAGTGGACCGGAGCCCATGAATTTGCCTTTCAGCCGGATATGGGCATTCCCGTTTCTGAAACCATTGCTGTAATTTTCCACCTCCGCCCGCATGTCCTGCACGAAAACTCGATAGGTTGGGTTCGCGTTCGTATCTTTGAACCCGAGCGTACTTTTTTCTATACGCATCCGGTCGATCCGGACCAGGAATTCCTCTTGTTCTTTCTTTTTTTCGGCAACTTTTTTCGCCATTTTTTTTTTGAGCTCCTCCTGGCCTTGTCGAGGATAGACATACATCCCATTCAGTTGCCGAACGGCCGCCGAATGGACCCGAATCCATTTGTTCCCGGGCGCATATTCCATTGTGATATCGGAGGATTCCAGAATACCGCTCTTTACGGCAACAGGAGAGCCCTTCAGGATATTCTGGAAATTGCCCAACTCCAGGTTCCTTAACCTGACGCTTCCTTTTATGCCCATATAAGGCTCTTTCAGAAAATCGGCTCGACCGTCGATCTCCAGCAAGCCCTTCCCAAAAACGCGTGCCCTGAAAAGGATCTCAGAAGGGTAGACCCTTTCCGGAGAAAGGACATTCCGTATGTTCTTCGCTTCCAGATAGATCTCGCTCATTTCAAGCGGATGGGGCGCATCTTTCTCCGTGTACGTGATTTTCGCCTGCTCAACTTGAAGGTGGTTGATCTTGAATGGGTACATCGCGGCCAGGCGCGTCCATCCACGCTTTTCCATCGGGACCTTATCCTTGCTTTCACTCTCTATCTTGTTCAGGCCGAAGGAGATCACAGGATTCCTGATGAGCATGTCTCCAACCAGGCGCCCGGACAGGAGTGCGTTCCAGTGAATGCTTGCCTGCAATTCAGGAAAAGACGCGACAGGAGGATCAGGATGTGCGTTCTGGGAGATCCTCAGATTTCGAAAATTCATCGTGAAAACCGGGCGGAGATCCAGGCCGCCCAAGGTGACTGTATACCCAGCGAGGTCTCGGTTCATCCTGTTTTCGAAATAGCGTCGCAAAGGCTCTTTAACCAATTGGAGACCTGCAACAACCGCCAGGAAGAGGAGGAAAAGGACCCCGCGCCGAGGATGACCCACTTCTTGCTCCGTCTGTTGACCATGCTTGTTTCCCTACTTCTTCGGCTGGACCTTCAGCAAATTGTTGACATCACGGACACCTGCCACGTTTTTCGCGATTTCAGTCGCGGCCTCCTTCTGTTCGAGGGTATCCACGGCGCCGGTTAGCGTTACTTCTCCTTCAAAGGTATCTACGCTGATGGCGAGTCCGCTCACCCGTTTATCGGCGAGCAGCTCGGACTTTACCTTGGTCGTAATAGTGGAATCGTCGACCACCGTGCCTGCACTCCTTCCCGCCGGCGTCTGGCACGCCCCCAATGCAAATAAAAAAATTATCAACACGAATGGCGCTAGCGTTCCTCTTGTCTTGTTCATGACCATGTCTTCTTTCATTTTGGTTGCCATCAAGTTTCACGTCATTGTCAAAACACCTCTGCTGGAATAATCCACATGAAAAGTTGCACCTTCCCTTCCTCCTTATTTCAACTATATGGAGCGCATCCAAATTTTCAAACCCCATCATGGAGGCCGGGCGAAAGGCTACCGGGGTTCCTGAAGGGGTGATCGATCGAATTTCTTCCGAAGCCAATTGGCTGATTCGATAACGGCTTTCCTTTTGACGATGAATCTAATGACACGACGTTTCCCTGGAAAGTCCGTAAGGGACAGTCCGACAAGCAGTGCGAGCAATCCCTGACCGGGCAACAGCAACATGGCAATACCCGCAACGATAAAGAGCAGCCCGATCGCATTCTTAAGTATCCGATACAAAATCCGCAGCCAGGGATTCTTTACGTTTATGAAAAGAGATTTGTCGTTTTCCTTAACAAAATGACCGGACGGAAGGAATACGATCGTAATCGCCAAACCGGCCATCGTCCCAAAGAACATCAGGATCGACGACAGGCTCATGATCCAGACAAGATGTTCGTGTGCATCCAGCCAACGGTCCAGCATGGCAAATTTGATCTCCTGTACTGCAAAGTTTGTGTAACCAGCCGTGGAAAAGTGCATTAGAATCAATTTTACCGTTTGCGTGAGATCCGGTAAATAGGGTGTTTATACCATTTGCAACGTTTTATTGATGTATGGGCTAATGCAAAATGATGCAAGAGAAGAAACGGATAGTCCCTGCTTGACGGACAGACGAATGTCCTCAGAGAACTGACAGGGAACGCCGTTGAAAACCTTTTGCTCGGCATGGGTCCACCGCAGATACAAGATACGCACATCCGGGATGCCGAATACCGCTTCTACCCCATTGCCCCTCCGGGCGTTGAAATCTTATATTCGAGCTAACCAAGGAATAGAAGAAAGGAGAGCAAAGCAATGGGGACCCTTTTTATCATTCTGTTAATTGTTCTGCTTATCGGCGCGTTTCCAGCGTGGCCCTACAGCAGAGGGTGGGGGTACTATCCCAGCGGAGGGCTTGGGCTGGTTCTACTGGTCGTTCTTCTGGTTCTCCTGCTGAGGTGAGGAAAAGTCACGTCAAAGCTGCAAAAACTTTTAAAAAGCCGCGAAAAGGCTTGGGAAGGAGGTCTGTCATGAACTGGGATCAAGTCCAAGCCAAATGGAAGCAGATGAAAGGAAAAGTTCGGGAAAACTGGGGTAAACTAACCGACGATGATCTGGAATATATTGCTGGAAAGCGGGATCAACTCGTAGGCAAACTCCAGGAACGTTACGGCTGGGAACGCGAGGCCACGGAAAAAGAAGTCGACGATTACCTCCGGCGTATTTGATGGAAGATCGACCGGTCTGTTTAGATAAGGATGCAATGCCTCTCCGGGAAGGCTCTGTTTCAGCCATACAGAACCGGAGAGGCATTTTCTTGATTCACACGGATGTCGACTTCCTATGGCGTTTTGGCTGAATCCGGGGGAACTGCCCAGTTCCCCCGGACGCTTCCGAGGCGGTCTTTTGAAATTATGGACACGTAGATGAAAATGTGAGAGACTTTTTAGTATGGCGAATATCGATTTTTTTCTACAAGAACGTCCTCTTTTCACAGTGTGACTGATTGCAGATCGGGGTCTATATTATCCATCGCCCCTTTCGTGCGAGAGAAACCTTCAGCCACAAATGTCCCATCACATAAAAGTCGCTGATTTTCATGTGACGTTTCCAAATCCCAAATAGACGCTTTGAGAAAATTGACGGAATCGGGCCGGTTCATGGATCGTCCAGGATCTTATTTGAAAACAATGATTTCAGCAGGGATGCTGCTGATATCCGGGAATATTCACATTGGTATCGCGAGAATCATATATCCATAGTCATCGTCGGCAAAAAGACCTGAGCCTGTTTGACGCTGAAACAGAAGACCGCATTGACATTGAATAGCCGCGCTTGCCGTCTGCCGTCCTGTCATGAGCGGTTTCAACCCGATGAGGAGGAGGCCATGGAGAACCTGCCCGTCTCGCCATGGCAATGGTTATGCATACCGCCCTGATTCATCATTTCAGGCAGTCGGCTTATCGCGCATCCAGTATCAGCGCGGAATACACTGGTACGTCAGAGTCTTGGAGCCGTCGGCATTGGTGACAATCCTCGTCGAGGCGACCCGACCGGATTCCGCGCAGTAGGCATCAGCTGACTCAATTGCCCGGAGCAACTCGTTGTCGGAGCGGTAGACATACTCCATGGGTGGTGACGGAGGCGGCGGTACCGGCCGAACCGGCTGAGTCGGACTTATTGCAGCCGTTTTGACGCATTCGAAAGTCACTGTCTTGCTGCCGTCCCGATTCTCGGCAATCGTTCCTTTCATACTGGCCGTGGAAGCATACTGGCTGCAATAGGCGCGGGCCTTGGTGTTGGCTTCGACCAGCCCCTCATCGGAGCTGTAATTGTAACTAACGCTGGGCGGCCTGCTTTCCACCTCCTGCGGCGGTTTGTAGGCCGGGGCGCAGGCGGTCGCCGTTGCGACCGTAAGAACCGCGATGCAAGCGGTGCAGACCCCGCGGAAAACAGGTGCCACTGAAAACGAAATCATGGGGGATTTCCGCACCCGTTGAACATCATTGTATTGAGTTGCAGCCGGGTTCCCGGTGTCCTTTCGGCAAAGCCGGTTGAAAGTAGGTATTTTTTTCATGGTTTCCTCCTTATTCTAACATATTAATGATATGAGTTACACGTTGCTAACGACCAGAGAGAGCTCTCTTTCTGATAGCACGCGATAAAATAACGTTTAAGAGATTGGCTGACAATAAGGGATTCAGCGTATTTACAGGTAAAAAGAACATTAATATGTTCGAGAACCATATTCACCATCGGTCAGTTGCCATTGATATGAAGATATGATTTAAGATCCAAAATTTGATGCTCCCGTAAAAAGTCGAAAAACCTCTGATTCCGTCATTCCCACGAACGCGGGAATGACGGCCTTAGGACTTTTTACAAGACCATCAAAATTCAGAATGACAAACATTAAGCCTGAAACCTTAGTATCTGCAAGATGTGGAGGCCCTATGTCCTAAAGCCGGATGAATTATATTCATTTACGGGTATTGGGCTTAGGAACCGCTCCCAGTGTCATTTCCATCCTCGCCCATTGCAGACGCAAGTGCGCCGGACAGGATAAAATCGCGTATGATCCGAGAGTGCATTTTAAGTTCCGGGACAGTCTTTTCATAATAAGCCGCTGATTTCGTCCTCCCTCTTTCGCGATCTCTCTCCGTTATGTTCTCAAGAACTTTTGCGCGCTCATCCATCAAGCGGATCGCCGACCAGAGGGAGTATTCGATCATTTTGGACTGTCCCTCCAGAAAGGCGCGAGGAGTAAAGGAATGGCCGGTATGACATACGTATCGGGGAATGGGCTCGTTCTTAAGATTCCATATCGGACCTCCGCACTCAGGGCAGGTCAAAATGGTTCTTTCACCAAGTCTGTCAAACCGCTCTATATCCTGCACGGGATATTCGGAAACTCTCATCTCTTCCACGATCTCCTCCGGGATATTTTGCTCCTCCCCCGCGGGAGTTCCTGCAATTTTCACGAGTTCCAAGGCAAGCTCCTCCAGAGGAAGGACATGATCCACTTTGACGCGTCTGATTGCGTTGCGGACTAATTCCGGCGCCGCCGCTTCAGCCCGGTCCTGCACAAGAGTGATCCCTCCACACCTCTGAACCGCCTCGAGGCCGCTCACGCCATCGTCAAGGAAACCTGAAAGGAGCAGGGCGGCTACCCTGGAATTATGGAAGACCGCGGCGGATCGGAAAAGAACATCGATGGAGGGCCTCATCCGGTTCTCGCGCGGCCCCATGGGCGTGGCTATATGACGCTCTTTAACGAGAAGATGGTGATTGGGTCGGGCTACATAAATCATACCGGGCTCGAATTCCTTCCCGTCTTCCGCCTGAACCGCGCGGAGGGGCCCGTTGCGAGACAGCATTTTGTGCAGGTAGCCTACCGCGTCGGCGGGAATGTGCTGAACAATGAATATCGATGCGGGAAATTTCTCCGGCAGTAAGGAAACCAGTTTCAGATATGCCTCAATGCCGCCGTAAGAAGCCCCCATAACGATGATATTGTGTTCGCGCATATTTTTCACCTCTTTCCGAAATCTGTATTATTAGCCATAGCCAATAACGATGGAATGGGGTGAAGAGTGTATTTTCCAGTCACCTCTCCCATGTTTGCCGGTGAAGTCAACGAAGTCCGAATAATACCGTTTTCTTCGTTGAATACTGGATGCAATGTATTCACAAAAAGGGAAATCAGGGGCAAAATGATATGAAGAATCGGGAACTGCATGCGGGGGCAGATTGTGGAAATAGCGAGGTGAAAGATTAGAATTTAAAGCGCATTTTGATTACTGGCTGCGCATTTTGATCTGCTGTCCAAGGTATTTCCATCATTCCGATCTTTCATGTAGAGGAGAAGGAAAGTGTCGAAAATTAAGAGAATAAAAATGGCGCTTCTTTTAGGTGCGGCTATTCTGCTTTTCATCCTGAGTGGCTGCGCAACCGCTCCTTATACGGGAAGAGAAGAGCTCATGCTTGTCTCTCAGCCGCAGGCAGTTGCATTGGGAACCCGGGCATATGACCAGGTCCTGGAGACTTCGAAGCTTTCCAACGACGGGACAGCCGTTAATCTGGTAAAAACGGTAGGCCTGCGAATTGCAACGGTTGCGGAGCGTGAATTTCCGGAACTCACCAAAAATTACAAGTGGGAATTCAACCTAATCGATAACCCTGAACCGAATGCATTTGCCCTGCCCGGCGGCAAGGTTGCCGTGTATAACGGCATCCTGAAATATACACAAAATGCGGGCGGACTGGCCGCGGTCATGGCTCATGAAATCGCCCATGTTTTGGCACGCCATGGATCCGAGAGGATGAGCCAGCAGTTGCTCGTTCAGCTCGGGGAACAGGGGCTGGCCACGGCTCTCGGCAGCTCTTCACCGATCGCATCGCAGGCGATTCTCACTGCCTTCGGAATCGGAACCCAGGTGGGCGTCCTTCTGCCCTTCAGTAGAACTCAGGAGTCGGAGGCGGACCACATCGGTTTGATCCTGATGGCAAAGGCAGGGTATGATCCGGGAGAGGCCCTCCAATTCTGGCAGCGCATGGAAACGGCTGAAAGTGGGGGGAAACCGCCCGCATTTCTCTCGACCCATCCGGCTGACAAACAGCGTATCGCGGACATAGAAAAATGGCTCCCTGAGGCTATGAAATATTACCGGGAGGCGTAATTTGGAGTCCTCCCTTATCTGATCCTGATGGTGGCAAAGAGGTCGTTTGTCTCGCCGTCCAATCAAAAAAAACAATGAGGAGGTAACCAAACCATGAGAAACAAATTTATCGCAATCATTATGATCATCGCATTGGAAGGGCTGTTGTTCGGATGCCAGAGCACGGAGGAGTTTGCAAAAGAACATCCGACGGGGACCGGAGCAGGAATAGGCGCCGCAACAGGGGCGGTGCTGGGGGGTCTGATCGGCGGGAACACCACCGGTGTGGTGGTAGGCGGGCTTTTGGGCGGTTTGGCGGGTGGCGCCGTAGGCCACTACGCCTATGGCCAGAAAGACAGCAGGGATACGACGGCAAACGCCATCGGATATCAACCTTCCCAGGGAGATGTATTGAGGATTGAAAAGACTTCGGCTTCTCCCACTACGGTAAATCCCGGAGGTACCGTAAATCTGAATACCACCTACGCCCTGATTACGCCGGATCCTCAAGCCGAGACGGACGTTGCGGAGCGGACCATCGTAAGCCATAATGGAAAACAGGTTGGGGATCTTCAGGGTAACGTGCGCCGCGGAAACGGCACTTTTACCTCTTCCGTACCCCTGCACCTGCCGGGCAATGCGGAACCCGGAACCTACGAAGTGACAACAACCCTGCAGGCCGCGGGCAAGACCGAAAAGGCGAACACAACCTTTCAGGTCAAATAGGACGTCGTTGCTTCCATTGCAGTCCAACACGGGAACCCTTGCCCGCAGGGTAAGACAGGTCTCAGGTGTCAGGCGCCAGGATGGTATCTTCTGGCTGCCTAAGGCCCTGGTGACATTAGAAACTTGGCAGTTTGCGCTTTTCAAATTGACCACTGGTGAGTACTAATCCCGCGGCAGAAGACCTTATTTCCAAGGTGATATGTAATTTTTAATACGTCCCGCTCCTCGTTCAAATACGTTCGGTACCCCATAGCTTTAAAAGGTAATTACACTTACTGTTTATCTCACACACGGGCCAAGAATCCGATCTTACCGCTGTGGAATAATGAGTCCTGGAAGTTATTTGAAGGTTGAAGTCTGAGAGGTCATAAGTGTTATCCAGTCGGTTCATCTCAATCTTAGATGTCTGATAAGCGTGATGCTTCGTAAGGGCGAAGCAAGGAGGCAAAATGAGCGCCAGAAAAAGAGATATCGAATACCCATTTAAAAAGCCGTACTCCGTTAGTAAGGCACCTGTTGCAATTCCATCCAGGATTAAAAGAGATGTCAAACCATTGCGAATCCGGGAAAGCCTGTCTTGGTTTTCAGAAGAAATGGAAAAGCAACTGCAGGTCGTTGATCAATCTATGTTAGCCTGGGAAACAGAGTGTGCCGTGGCGATTCTGGACGATCTGAATGAAAAGGTCATTGAACTTCGTTCGAAGTTTGTTTCAGCCATGCAGTGTACACACCCAAACCTTCCGGAGGTCGTTATCAGCCAATGTGTCGAGGTCGCAAATCTCGCGCACATGATCGCGTCCTGCCAACATTCAACCCTGTGTCAGTACAGAAAAGGGAATTCTGTTCTGAGGTGAAACGCTCTGATCCTGTGGCATAAAAGTGTCCCCCGGGAAGTGGTGGTTGGGCAGCCAACGCATGATATTATTATTGGATCTCAGATAATGCTCTGATTTGCTGTATCCATTCTCCTGAAACATACCAGCAGTATTCCGAATCAGAAAAAACAGATCGGACTGGCTGAAAAAACTGACCGACAAACGAAAGAAAGGAGAACCAAGATAAGAAACGGAAGGTCATTTTCAGTGATTGCGGCGACCATGTTTGTGCTTTCTCTTGCAGGAGTACAGGCTATTGCCGGCGAACAGGAAATGGGATCGATGAGTCGGACTTCCCAAAGTGGGCCCCAAATGGGAATGTCGGTGGGACAAAGCATGGGAGCCACCCGGGTTAGCGACATTATCGGAAGCACCGTCAAGAATGATGAAGGGCAAGAGCTGGGCAAGGTGAAGGATATCGTAATCAGCCAGAACGGTCGGGCGCAGTATCTCATTCTGTCGCACGGTGGTGTGCTTGGAATCGGTAACAAGTTGATTCCGATCCCGTTTCAGATGGCGCAAGTAAATCAAGGGCAAAAAGTTGTTATCTTGTCGAACGTAGACAAGCAAACGCTCGAGAAGGCGCCGAGCTTTGACGAGAAGGAACGGAACGCCCTTGAACAGAGAGACATGGAGAATAAGATCTATGGCTACTATGGACAGCAGCCTGGTGAGCCTCGCTCACAGGGAATGGAAGGATCTAATCGGCAGCAGATGATGAAAGGAACGGAGCGGCAAAAGCAAAATGAGTAGTAACCTCTGTAAAACAGGCGCCCCGGCATTCGCAGGGGCGCCAGGTCTTCATTAACTCCCAGGCAAGGCCGGCGATTCCACTGGAATCGCCGGCTCTGTCAAACGACAGATCCTCTCGCGACACACCTGAAAAAAGGTGTGCCATTTCGCGGACGATCGGATGGTAACTCCATCCGTAACCATCTTTAAAAGTGCGCCATATTCTTTCAATAAACGGTTTTTTTTGTCCGTGGACAACGTTAACAGAGAGCCATCGGACAGTCTTATCGGGGTATGGAACCTATGTTCCAATTGGTCAAGGTAGATGAGCGTGTGCAGAAAAGACGCGCAAAACTCGCCCAGGTTGTCCTGAGAATGACCTCCTTTTGCCCCTTGAATAAAATTCCTCTCGTTTATGAAATCAAACAGGCAACCGGCATCGGAGGGGATTTCATTTTTTGGGGGTTGACCGGTCATGACAATTTGAAACCGGCCCCAAGACAAGGATGTATACCCTTTAAGCTCAGCAAAGAAATTCCGGATAGGACCGCTGGTAGGCAAACCCATTTGGTTGCTCACAATATGCAGGGTCTCGTGTTCAGCAATGATTTTCAATTCCTGTTCGTCTTCACCCCAGAACACATGACTGTAAAGCCATATCACATTCTTCTTTTCGGAGGTATAGGCGTTGTGAGGGCCGTCGAAATCGAGAATGCGGATTTGATCGACAATCTTGCTTCCAACGTTGTTTTCAATCCTGCTAACTCCGGAAAGGATTGCCTTCAGACGTTTCTCAAAAGCGGGTCCTGATTTTTCAAATCCTTTTGCATCATTGCCCAGATAGTATACGTCCGGCCCGTTGTTTTCCACGGGGACAAGATTTTCTTCCTGGAGCTTTAACGGAGCATTCTGCCTTACCGTCAGGTGATTTTGAATGCCTGGTTGATCCATGGTAATTTGAAATTCCCGTGTTGCGCTCAATATATCGCCTGGAATTTCGGTAAAAGAGGAATAACATCCTTTAATTCGATCGGGTGTTACATTCTCAGAATCCAAAGGCAGGAATGTGGCCCAGAAATCATCCCGACTCAGCCTGTGGGAGTTTTGTAATTGAAAGTACCCCTCCTTGTCGTTCCTTATGGGAGTCATGATTTGGTGGTCTATGGAAACGTTCATGGATGCCGTGCTCAGAAGGACCACACCGTTTACATATCCATCGATAGAAATGATGGAGGACTCTGCCAGTGTTTTCTTCGAAAGGGCCATTTTGGTAATTTGTCTCTCATTGACTACGTAAAGCCACATAGCCGCCACGTCCTTAAAAAGAGGGGGGCTGGTTTGGTGGATGAGGAGGGGATCTTTTTTCTGATTAAGTGGGTATTGTGTCGCGCCGGCGTTCAAGACAAACAATAGAACGAGGAGGAGCCCCATTGGCCCAATTCGTAAGAACATATGGTATCTCTCTTTAGTCTTTTATATGAATTCTTTTCAGCGCAAGCAAACCGTTTACGGTGGGTCGGTAGAAACCAGTTCATCAAGGAAGGATTAGGGGGAAACCCCCTCACCCAAAGGTGGGAAGAAAACCGGAATATCATCTCAAATCGAGGATTCAGCCTGCGACGTGTCCGTAGGAAGGTTAAAGCCGTCACGCTCAGCCACACCAACTTGCATCATGGCATTTCAGCAAATCAAAAACAGTATAGCACACAATCTTTGATTTCTTCAAACTTTTTTTTAGAAATCCAAGCCCAACCTCATTTGCATTTCAGTGTTCCTTTTTCGCGCACCCTTTGGCGCCTGAGAACCGCAATCGGCTTTTCCGGTTTTTGAGTTCTTATCTGAAGCCGTTCGCAATGCAAACACGTGATAATCTATTGAAGCGTCTTGGAGAATTGTTGCCGGTCACCAAAACTTCGTGCTATGCTTAGACAATGTTATCCAACCACGCACACTTAATTTTCGGATCAAAGTGAAATCAAACACCCAGCCGGCCGTATATACCTCGTCCTTTGTCCTGATATCCATCGCCAACTTCTTTACGGTATCCAGTCTTGGCTGCTTTTTCCTTTTTCCCCTTTTTATCACGTACCACGGGGGTTCAAAAGCGGATATCGGGATTATCATGGGGGCACCTGTGTTATCTTCCGTCCTTTGCCGCCCGTGGATTTCGGAGATGATCGACAGGTATGGGCGGAAACGATGCTACGGCGCCGGCTGCATGATGTGCGGTCTTGTGGCACTCGGTTATCTTCTTTTTCAAGGAGAGCTCTCCGGCTTTTACCTTCAGCTTCTCTCGGTGAGACTATTGCATGGAGTGGGCTTGGCCCTTTGTTTTACGGCCGGATTCACATACGTTGCGGATATTATTCCCCCACAGCGATTAAATGAAGGAATCGGCATGTATGGCGTTACGGCGCTCGTCGGAATGGCCATCGGACCCGTTATCGCGGAGATTGTGATTCGGGAACTGGGATTTGTCTTTTTCTTCCTTGCCGCGGCCGGCATGTCATTTCTGGGCTTTCTTCTTCATCTTCCTTTGAAAGAGTCCTATGATCACCGGCTAAGCAGGCCGAAGGTTTCTTTTTTCACGGTCCTGAAAAGGAAGAAGATGCTGCTGGTAACCGCGTCTGGCCGTGCTTTTTGGTTTTGGCCTGGCCGCTTCCAGCAATTTTGTTTCCCCATTCGCCAAAGAACAGCACATCTCCTTTATCTCTCTTTATTATTTGGCCTACTCGTCGGCTGCCGCCTTCACAAGGTTTTTCGGCGGGCGCCTTGCCGACCGGATCGGTGAACAAAGGATTATCCCTTACGCTTTTATTATGACAGGAACGGGGTTTTTGGTGCTCATGGCGCTGGGAGGGAATACCATACTCATTATAGCCGGTCTCATGAGCGGCTGCGGACATGGTTTTCTTTATCCCTCCATGAATGCTTTTGCGCTTCGAGAAGAACCGAAAGATATTCGAGGCAAAGTAAACGGAATTTTTACAGGAGGAGTTGATGCGGGAGTTCTTTTCGGATCTATTCTTCTTGGATATGTTGGGGAATGGGGAGGCTACCAATCTCTCTTTCTGGTCGCGGGCGCTTCCCTGTTTACGGGATTCATGATTTACCGGTTGAAACAGTATAAAACATAACTGAATACCGGCTCTGGAATGTGTAAAGGAAAGGGGACGCCCTTAACTTGTTAACCACCTGAATAATTTCACAGTTTCCCATCCCAGCTTCGAGGGGGTAAGCTTGCGCATGGACAAAGTTGTACCCCAAATGAAAAACCCTCCACCAGCCCCCGAATGTGATCCATTTTAAGATACCACATCCGAGAGATGGTGCTATCAACCGACCCCTGCTGCTTTGGCTGCATCCCGAAGGGTGAGGAGAGGTCTCCTTATCCTATTTGGCGCTCAGCTGTTTCAATTCCTCGGCTGTTCGACAGATCTCGGCCCCTTGGATAGAGTCAAAAGTCTTTGGCATGGCAAATCCATATTTTTCATTGTACGTAGTCAGGCCCCAGAGGCAGTCCTCAACCACCGAGTGGTCCTGTGGCCGCATGATTTTCCAGCCTTCCGGGGTATCCCAGGCCAGGGGTTCTTTGTCCACGGCCTTTATGATTTCTTCCGTATCGATCGTACCCGCACGCTCGACTGCCGCTTTGATAAAATAGACTCCCGCGTAGGTCTCTCCCGCCATATAATCCGGGTATTCCTTGTAACGTTCCTGGTAAGCCTTTACAAAATTCCTGTTCAGGGAAGAATCGGGCGAGGGGAAGAAATATCGGGATGATACATAGATCCCTTCGGGCATATCCTTGCCCATGGGGACCAGGACCTCCAGCGCCCCGGCACAGGGAAAGGCGAATTTTACTTCCTTAAACAGCCCGGTCGGCAATGCCTGTTTTATGAAGTTAACCGCGTCTTCACCCCACAACGGAGACCACACGACATCGGGCTTGGCCTCCTGGATCTGTTTGATATACGACGTGTAGTCCGTGGCAAAAAACTTGGGAAACAGTTCTCCGACAAACTCCACATCGGGTCGAAGCTCCTTCAGCTTTGCCTTGAACATATTCCAGGAAGAGTGCCCATAATTATAGTCGGGACCAATACACATATACCGCTTGTACGGTTTGGGCGCCAAGAGGTAGGCCCCTGATCGGGCGTGCATCATGGCATTGCTGAGGGTGCTGAAGATGTAGGGATGCAACTTTTCTCCTGTCAGCGCATCGGTTGCAGCCTGGGTGACAATCAGGATCTTTTTATTCTTTTTGGCGAACTCGCTTAGTGCCATGGCAAGACCGCTGGAGGTTGGACCCATAAGGAAATCGACCTTGTCTTTGTGTATAAATTTTTCTGCAAGTTCAAGCGCCACATCCTTTTTGAGCTTGGTGTCCTCTACCATCGCTTCCAGTTTTCTGCCCAGGATTCCGCCGCTTGCGTTGATCTCGTCCACCGCTAATTGAATGGCTTGACGACCGTGCTTTCCATACCCGCCTACCTTGCCTGAAGAAATAAACATGGCGCCTATTTTAATGGGGGGAGTTTCGGCAAGGGCCATGCCCAAAGAAAATACGAGGCACAGCATGGTAATACTGATTCCAATAGAGCATCTTTTTTTATTCATAACGACCTCCTTTAGAAAATGTCTGTTGTTATGGGGGTGTGGGGTGAGCAGGACGTCCTTTGCCCCTATGTGGATCGGCACTCTGAACAGAAGCAACGGCTCACTCGAAACCGGGTAAAGACGATTCCTCCTTTTTATCACCTCCTTTCCCTGCGATCGCGTTAGATGGTTGAAAAACAGATCTCCTTTCGGTCGGCCCAAACTCCATACGTACTTGGTGTTCTACTCCTTCAGCAAGCGCACGACTTAACCGACGATGAAACCGTATATCAGCTGGCTTTCAATATCCTGTGGCATTATGCCCTTAACATTACAGATGAATCGGATGCATCAAAGTATATGTGTCCGAAAACCTTATGGAATATGTGTAATATCGTCGCTGAAAAATCTCTGGATACGGTGGTGTTTGATCGTTTTGCCGAGAAACTGGCCACGCTTTTCAACTGCAATATCGATAACCAGAGGATTGATTCTGTTCATATCAAATCGAATATGCGCCGTTTGGGTCGAATTGGCATTTTTGTTTCCACCATCCATAAGTTCCTGGCCAATCTAAAACGAAATCACAAAGAGCTGTTTGAAGAGATAGATGCAAACATCCGGGATAAATATGTCTCTGAAAAATCCCTGCAATGTTTCTCCATGGTAAAACCTTCCGAATCATCCAAAACACTTGCTTCCGTAAGCTCGGATCTTTTTGATTTGGTTGGACAATTCAAAGGTTGCCCGGAAATCGAAAGCATGCACAGTTTCAAATTGCTTGAGCGCGTTTTGAACGAACAATGCAACGTATCCGAAGACGGAAAACAAGTTGAAGTGAAAAAACCCAAGGAAATTCCCTCCGATTCTCTTCAGAATCCTTCAGACCCTGACGCGACCTACAGCGGCCACAAAGGGCAAGGATATCAGGTCCAGGTTATGGAGACCTACTGCAAGGAAGGCGGAAGTGATAAGTGCCTGAATTTGATTACGCACATCGAAGTGGAGCCTTCTCACGAAAGCGACGCGAATGCTCTGATTCCGGCCATTGAATCTGTGAAACAGCGCAATCTTTCTCCTGAAGAGGTCCTGGCAGACAGTCTTTACGGCAGCGATGAGAATTGTCAGAAAGCTGCGGAACTTGATGTACAGGTGATAGCCCCCACCATGGGTTCCATAAAGAAAGAAGATCGAATCAGCCTCTCGGATTTTGTATCGTCTGAAAACGGCGTTGTTCTTTCCTGTCCTAACGGTAATGCGCCGATTCAAACAAAAACAAACAAATCTGAAACCAGGCATACCGCCACCTTCGATTCTCAGCAATGCACAGGGTGTCCTTTTCAGGGAATATGCCCAGTAAAGCAAGGAAAAAAGAACGGTTATTTTCGCTATACAACCAAAGAGATGCGATTGGCAAAACGAAGAGCTTATGAAGAAACAGATGAATTTAAAGATGATTATAGATGGCGTGCGGGTGTCGAAGCGGCTATGTCTGAATTTGACAGAAAAACCGGCGTTAAGCACCTTAGAGTAAGAGGCCTTAAAGCGGTACGGTTTTGTGCCACCTTAAAAGCCGCTGCGATTAATCTCTTCAGGGCAACTGCCGTTCAAAAGGCCATAAACAGGGCCAAGGCACCTCATTCAGGAGGGGCTTTTGCTCGAATTCACTCTATTCTTGTTTTCAAAGAGCATTTTATCTCTTTTGGAACTCGAATGAAAAATTATTCCCTTAACATTACAGATGAATCGGATGCATCAAAGTATATGTGTCCGAAAACCTTATGGAATATGCGTAATATCGTCGCTGAAAAATCTCTGGATACGGTGGTGTTTGATCGTTTTGCCGAGAAACTGGCCACGCTTTAACTGCAATATCGATAACCAGAGGATTGATTCTGTTCATATCAAATCGAATATGCGCCGTTTGGGTCGAATTGGCATTTTTGTTTCCACCATCCATAAGTTCCTGGCCAATCTAAAACGAAATCACAAAGAGCTGTTTGAAGGATAGATGCAAACATCCGGGATAAATATGTCTCTGAAAAATCCCTGCAATGTTTCTCCATGGTAAAACCTTCCGAATCATCCAAAACACTTGCTTCCGTAAGCTCGGACCTTTTTGATTTGGTTGGACAATTCAAAGGTTGCCCGGAAATCGAAAGCATGCACAGTTTCAAATTGCTTGAGCGCGTTTTGAACGAACAATGCAACGTATCCGACGACGGAAAACAAGTTGAAGTGAAAAAACCCAAGGAAATTCCCTCCGATTCTCTTCAGAATCCTTCAGACCCTGACGCGACCTACAGCGGCCACAAAGGGCAAGGATATCAGGTCCAGGTTATGGAGACCTACTGCAAGGAAGGCGGAAGTGATAAGTGCCTGAATTTGATTACGCACATCGAAGTGGAGCCTTCTCACTAAAGCGACGCGAATGCTCTGATTCCGGCCATTGAATCTGTGAAACAGCCAATCTTTCTCCTGAAGAGGTCCTGCAGACAGTCTTTACGCAGCGATGAGAATTGTCAGAAAGCTGCGGAACTTGATGTACAGGTGATAGCCCCCACCATGGTTCCATAAAGAAAGAAGATCGAATCAGCCTCTCTGATTTTGTATCGTCTGAAAACAGCGTTGTTCTTTCCTTTCCTAACTTTATTTCTCCTTTTCTAACTTAAACTAACTTATCTTTAACCATTCATACCTCCACCTTCACACAAGGTTAACAAGCCAAAAAAGATCCATGATGTTCAGTTCCCACATCGCCTTTTAGCAGAGTCTTAACAGAAAGATATTTCGGGAGTCAACAGAATCGTCAGCAACCCGAAACGTGCCCGATTGACGGGATGGCTTTTTCGCCTTTTGACGCCATATTCAGCTTTCCAAATTATGGCCAGGGAGCGATTTTCCGGCTTGTGGTCATTGCCAACACGGAGTGTCCCATTTCTTTTCCGAAATTGGTATTTCGCAAAAGCACCAGGGCAGAGCGCCGATAGATCATGGACAGGGCGTTAAGGATGCTGAAGGCCCGGATCCTTTGCCCTGAGGGAGTGAAATTGGGTCCCCATCTTTTTGTGGCAGTAAGGGAAGCTTTTGTAGAACGCGCTTGATGCTTTTTCCAATGAGGCATTTTGTCGGGCATATTGGGCATTTTGCCCGCCGGTTATCCACATGCTTCGTTGGAACCGTGGGGTTCGAATTCTTTTTTGATCCGCTATTTAGTTTCCATCCATAAATGGCCCTTTTCCACAATCCCCCGGTGGGATAGGGATAAATCGGCGTCAAACTGCGGGTTTCCTTGTGCGACGTACTATTGTACGTCTCAGCTCAACTCATTGTTTTATCACGTTAAAAGTATGGGATCCTCGAGTTACCTTGCGGAAAATTGCTCATCTTTGAATTGGAAACCCGCGGTGCCCACAAGTTCATTAATGGATGGACACTATCTAACATGTTTTCGGCCATAGGGAAAAAATATTTGTTTGGCTGGAATGAATTGTGCATGGTTATTGCAATAACTCATTGCCAAATCGTTAGGGAGAATACGTGATAGCGAAAAAGGGTATATCTTAGATTTTTAGGCGCCAGAGATCAACTTTAACACCTATAGATAGACCTGTGCGGAACGAAACCGTTACAAAGGTCAAAATCAAAAAAGGAAAGTTGGGATGGTGCTTAATCTAATGGCTTCTCGGGTGTACGTGCATCTTTTCCATGCAATCTACAAGAAGCAAAAATTCGGTTGCACAGAAGAAAATAACGGCATTTCATGAAGCTCTTGTTAATGATAACCCTTTCCGCTGATTATCGATTAGACGTAATCTCCCCCTCCTCTTATCCTCCCCACCCTCAGGCAGAGCCCTATCATCGGGCTCTGCCGCCTTTCCCATCCTTTGCAGTCTTTGCTTCATACCCCAACCGCTCCAGCTTCTTTTGAGCCAGGTTTCTCACGCCTGTCATATTATCCATGACAAGGATTTTTTTTATGGTTGGTTGACTTGCCGTGAGGTTTTGGTTCATATTGCCCGGGAGATCGAATAAAGTGATTGAATGAGACCGGAAAAATTTGAATCGACCCTTGCAGTTGGGGCGGGAGAAGGAAATTTTTGGAAGGGAATCTGGGAAAAAGCGGGAAGAGGGCAACTTCGGGGGCCGATATGAAGGTCATCTTTTCATTGACCCTCGTCCATTTCATAGGAGATTTTTACGCCTCCTTCATCAACCCGCTTCTTCCCCTGTTTGTGGAAAGATTTTCCCTCACTCTTGCCGAGGTAGGTCTCATTACGGGGATCGCTCGAATCCTGGCTTTCATTGTCCAGCCGTCCGTGGGCTACCTGGCCGATCGTTACCACGGACGTCTGTTTATCTTCGCTGGTCTTTCTTTGGCCATTGTTTTTTTCCCGCTGGTGGGTCTTGCACCCTCGTTTCTGTTGCTTGTCCTCTTTATATCGCTTGGGTCCATCGGGGCATCCATGTACCATCCACCGTGTGCCGGCATGGTTTCCACCTATGCAGGCAGACGCCCTGCTTTGTCCATGTCGGTATTCATCCTGGGCGGCACGCTGGCTTTTGGCGCAGGACCCCTTTTCATCACCTCTATCGTGCAGCTTTACGGGTTGAACGTGACCCCCTATACCATGGTCCTTGGCCTCGGGGTCATGGTCTTTCTGTTTCTAACCGTGCCCAATCCCGGAAAGGAGGCGGCCTCAAAGCTGGGTTTTATTGGATCCCTTCGCGACGTCCTGGGAACCTCATGGAAACCTATAGCACTTCTCTGGGTCATTATGGTACTGCGGGCCTTTGTGGGACAGTCCTTTATGACGTTTATCCCGGTGCTTTACGACAGGGAGGGGTATTCCCTGATTTCCATCGGGACCATGATCTCCCTGTTTACGGTGGGAGGAGCCATCAGCGGGCTTCTGGCCGGTCATTTGTCGGACAGGTGGGGGTATAAGCCGATCTTTTTTGTCAGCCATGGCCTGGCCACCGTCAGCCTCTTTCTCCTGCTGGTTCTTCCCGGAGACTGGGTTTTTCTTAACGCATTTGTGGCGGGATTCATGGCCCTGGCCACCCTGCCGCTGGGTGTGGCCATGGGCCAGGAACTGGCGCCCAAAGGCAAATCCATGGTATCCAGCCTGATGATGGGTCTGGCCTTCGGAACCGGAGGATTGCTGACCCCTCTGACCGGGAAACTGGGGGATCTATATACCATTCGACCGGTCCTCATGGTCGTGGCCATGTTGCCGCTGCTCACCACCGCTCTCGTCGGGTTTCTTCCCGGAAGAGGCCTGGTAAAGGCTTCTTGATCGTCGGATCTCTTCCCTATAATACAATCAAAATCGCTGACGACAAAAAAACTTTCTTGACATTTCAATGGGCCAACAATATATTGCTGAAAAGGAATTTAGGAGGTCTAATGAAAAAATTTATAGAAGTGATGAAGGCCCTTTCCGACCCCAACCGGGTGAGAATCGTGAAGATGCTCCAGCACCGTTCCATGTGTGTCTGCGAGCTTCAGGCAGGGTTGGGCATTTCTCAGCCTACTGTATCCAAACACCTGAAGATACTGGAAAGGGCCGGTTTTGTTCGTTTCAAAAAAGATGGCCTGTGGGCGGACTATTTTCTCGCTGATGGAAGTGAAAGTCCTTACGTTGGTGTCCTTCTCGGAAATTTGAGACATTGGCTTGAAGATGACGAGGCGGTTGCCCCGCTTATCGAAAAACTACCCTCGTTTCGACGAGAAGAGATCTGCAAAAAGTAGTTTTTTTGATTGATATATCGACATATAGGGATTCATAAATTCATATTGCCGCCACCCGGCTGTGGAAAGGAGTTCACGTCATGAAGGAACGATGGAAACTATTGCTGATCATATTGGTCTTTGCAGCAGCCTACTATGTACCCTGGGCAAATCCCGTGATTCGTCGGTCGGGTCTGGAGGCTTTTCTTATGCTTCAGGAATACGCCCGGGAGCATGTGCTCACTTGTCTGATCCCCGCCTTTTTTATCGCAGGGGCCATTGCTGTTTTTGTCTCCCAGGGCTCGGTCTTGAAATATTTCGGGGCACAGGCTAACAAAATACTGTCTTATTCCGTAGCCTCCATTTCGGGGACCGTGCTCGCAGTCTGTTCCTGCACGGTGCTCCCGCTGTTCGCGGGAATCTACACGCGCGGGGCCGGGATCGGACCGGCAACGGCCTTCCTTTATTCCGGCCCCGCAATCAACGTTTTGGCGATTGTTCTGACCGCCCGAATTTTGGGATGGCAACTGGGTCTGGCCCGTGCCATCGGAGCGGTCTTTTTCGCAGTGATTACCGGACTGCTCATGGCCTTCTTCTTCAGGAAAGATGATGCCGCCCGGGCAGCAGGGCAAATCTACCTGCCGGATGAAGAGCAGACAGGTCGAACCCTCACCCAGGATGCCCTCTTTATGCTCACCATGGTGCTTATCCTCGTCTTTGCGGCTTTTGCAAGACCTGCCCAAGGGTCAACCGGACTGTGGCCGGCTATTTTTGCCGCCAAATGGTACTTTACCGCCGTGCTCCTGATTGTTTTGGGCTTTATGCTCAAGGCCTGGTTCCTCAAGGAGGAGCGAGTAACGTGGGTGCAGTCCACCTGGGGATTCATGAAACAGATCTTTCCACTCCTTGCCGCGGGCGTCCTGGTGGCGGGATTCATGCTGGGAAGGCCCGGTCATGCAGCCTTGATCCCCGATCAGTATATCGAGAGCCTTGTAGGCGGAAACTCCCTGTGGGCCAACCTCTTTGCCTCGGTCTCGGGCGCGCTGATGTATTTTGCCACCCTTACGGAAGTCCCCATTCTCCAGGGCCTCATCGGCGCCGGCATGGGCAAGGGGCCTGCCCTCAGCCTGCTTTTGGCAGGACCCGCCCTCTCGCTTCCCAACATGCTGGTAATCGGAGGGATCATGGGAGCGAAAAAGACGGCGGTCTTCTGTTGCATCATTGTGGTTTTATCCACCATTGCGGGAATGGGTTATGGCTGGCTTATGGGCTGACCAGGGATCTTTTTCCAAGATGTCCGACGGTATGCTCGCCGGGCAAAAAAACTCAAATTCTTAACGCTTCAAGGAGGTATTATCATGGAAAATTTTCAGGAAATTTTTGAAACCGGTTTGAAATTTCACGGCCACAAGTGCCCGGCCATGCCCATGGGACTCAAAGCCGGTCTGGCGGCCATGAAAGCGCTGGGCGTGGAACGATCCAAGGACAAAGAGCTTTATGTCAAATCAGAGACCGGCAAGGGACATGCCGCCGGATGTTTCCTGGATGGCGTAATGACCGCCACCGGCTGCACCTACGGCAAATCCAATATCGAGAAACTCTATTATAATAAGATGGCTTTTACCCTGATCGATACCAAAACCGGTAAAGCGGTGCGGGTGTCGCTCAAACCGGATTTTTTTGAAATGGCGCTCAACTCCCCCTTTGTACAGAAACGCAAGGCCGGCGTACCGCCCCAGGACATTGAACCGGAGATCACGGATCCGCTGGTGGAACGGATTAAAGGTTTGCCTGAAGCCAAGTTTCTGGATATCGGCGAAGTTCATAACGTGGATTTCAAGTCGGGCAAGGGAGTTTTCGAAGCCAAACGCTGCGAAGGCTGTGGAGAAATCACATTCGTCAACAAACTGAGGATGGGGGTCGATGGAAAGATGCTCTGCATCCCCTGTTCCAAATATGGTGAGTAGTCGAACAGGAAAGGAAAGACGGGGTGGTCCTCCCCCGGTTGGCCGGGAGGGATTCACCCCTGTAATCGGGAGGGCATATAAATGATTATTGCTCTGGTTACAGGAGCCATTCTGGTCCTTGCATTTATTTTCTCCATGCTGGGACTGGGAGGCGCGATGCTCTATATCCCCGTATTTCACTGGTTCGGTTATGATTTCAAATCCGTGGCCATTCCAACGGGGTTGCTGCTCAACGGGATTACGGCGCTGTCCGCCGCGGTGTTCTATCTTCGATCAAAGATGGTGGATATTAGAGGGTCCATTCCGCTCATCGTCTCCTCTTTTATCGGGGCGCCGGTGGGCGCCTATTTCACCAAATTGCTGCCGACCCGGACACTTATTCTCCTCTTCGCTATTTCCATGGTCTTTGCGGGAGGCCGCATGCTCATGACTTCGGGACGGGCTGATAAAGAGAAGATGATGGAATTGGGGCCCCGGATGGTCCTGATGAGCATAGGGGGATTTTTTATCGGCTTCATTGCCGGGCTCTTGGGAGTGGGGGGTGGTTTCCTTTTCGTCCCGATGATGATCGCTATGGGGTATGCCACCAAAGAGGCAGCCGCAACAAGCGCCTTTGTGGTGATCTTTTCCTCTTTTTCGGGATTCGCCGGCCATATTGCGGAGGGGCATTTCAACTGGCCGCTGATGATCGCCACATCCATTGCCGTCATCATCGCCTCCCAAATCGGCGCCAGGGTGATGAAGGAGAAGATGAAGGCCCGCTGGATCAAACAGATGTTCGCGGTGGTGTTGCTGGCAGTCGCCGTCAAGCTCTTGTGGAAGCTTTTCTTGTGACGGAATGGATTTCGTGAATTTGAAAAACGGGAATGGCAATTCAGATGGTCGGCTATGTTACACGTTCCCTCCATGGAGCAGGAAAAGGATTTTTCCTGACAGGTCTGGTCCTTTTTTTGCTGGTTTCTCTTTCGAAATCCCTGAAGGCAGGGGAGTTTATTCTTGACGGGCAGATTCGAGAACGATTCGAGACCCTGAACGGCATGAACAAGCTGGCATACGGCGATAATTCCGTTGATGCCAAGGGAAAAGTCGTGGGAGACTCGGATGACCGGCTGCTCCTTCAGCGTATTATTGCAGGGTTTTCTTATAAACAAAATGAACGGATCAGTTACCACCTTCACATATATGACGCACGGGTATGGGGGTGGTCGCTTAATTCTAACGACTTCGTGAAGAATCCGAATACCCCGGATGAATATGTCATGGATCCGGATCAAGAATATTTTGAACTTTATGACGCCAACATAGAGGTCACGGACCTTGTTGTAAAAGGATTCTCCACAATGCTGGGCCGGCAAAAGATATGGTATGGGGACAAACGTATCTTCGGACCGGGCGATTGGGGAAATTCCATCGGCTGGCTCTGGGATGCAGGAAAGTTTTCTTATAAGAAGGATGGGAATTTCATGGATGCATGGTATGGGCAAACAAAGACAAAAGATCCCGACTCCTTTAGCCTGTACCATACGCATGCCTATCAGGGTGTTGGCTTCTATTCCCATTACAAGGTAGCGGAGAAATGCGCCATCGAGCCATTTTTTGCCTGGAAAAACAACTTGTTTCATGATGTGGTTCCCGAAGAGGAACTCTACTGGTTCGGCGCCCGCTTCTATGAAAATGACTTCCATGGGTTCAACTGCGATTTTACCTATGCGAGAGAGTACGGTGATAATGGGGATAAGTCCGTTCGAGCCTATGGCTATGTTGCCAAATTGGGTTATCGATTTGAAAAGATGCCCATGAAACCGAACCTTGTTTTAGGTCGGGTATTCGGCAGTGGAGATGACAACCTGACCGACAACACTGCGAAAACCTTTCACACGGCTTTTGGCTCCACGGATGGGGAGCACTATGGGCGCATGGACATTATGTCCTGGAGCAATTTGATCGATAACCAGGTTAACCTTTTTCTGGCTCCACTGGAAGACCTTCACGTAAAAATAGCCTACCACCATTTCAATTTGGATAAATGGCAGGACAAATGGCAGTATTACGGGTATCAAAACAAACCCGGAAACCGATATACGCATCTGGGGGACGAAATTGACTTGGAGGTAAAGTATGATTACTCAAAACAGTTGCAGTTTCAGCTGATCTATGCCTATTTCATGGCAGGAGATTTCGTGAAATACAATGTTGAAGACAATAATGCCCAACGTCTCTTTTTGCAGTGTACTTACAGGTTCCAATTTTAATAAAGAGAGGATCTTGAAAAGGATAGGTGTAAATTAAAATGACAAGGAAAATACGAACCATAGCCCTTGGCGTGGTGGCCCTGATGGGTATCATCGGTATCTTGAGTTCTCAACTTTCCTGGAGTTCATCGGATGAATCCGCCGCATCCCATTCGCAACCGGCCGGCGTTGTCCCCGTTCAGGGGATGGTGACCCTGGTGGATTTGGGCGCGAGCTCCTGTATCCCCTGCAGAATGATGGCGCCGATCATAGAAAAGATGGAGAAAGAGTACAGAGGAAAAGCAGCCGTCATCTTCATTGATGTCTGGAAGGATAAGGAATCGGCCAAACGATTTGGCATCAGGGCTATTCCCACTCAGATCTTTTTTGACAAAAACGGCAAAGAGGTCTATCGCCATGTTGGCTTCATGGCTGAAGCGGACATCGTTTCACAGTTGAAGAAAATGGACGTCCACTAAAGGCACAGCAAAGAGAAGCTAACAGGTATATCTTGATGCTCGAAACATTTTTTCTGACAGTGAACAATTGGATCACAGGCGGCACGGCCATCGCCGCCGTGGGCTGTTTTATGTGGGGCATGATCAGCGTGGTTTTCAGCCCCTGCCATCTGGCGTCCATACCCTTGATAGTCGCCTACGTAGGGGGGCAGGAAACGCTACTGAGACCTCGGCAGGCCGCCTGGTATTCCGTGGCTTTCACCCTGGGGCTCTTTATCACCATCGCGTTCATCGGGGTTCTCTGTGCATGGTTGGGACGAATGCTGGGAGATGTGGGGAACTACTGGCAAATCCTCATCGGGTTGATCCTGGTCTGGGTGGCATTGGGGATGCTGGGCGTGGACAAATTTTCCATGTCCGGAAACCTTCTCAGTAAATTCAACCTGCGCGGTATGGGTGGGGCTCTGGTTCTGGGTCTGGCCTACGGGGTCCTTTCCGGGTCCTGTACCTTTGGGTTTATTGCGCCGATTCTGGCTATTGTGACCGTGCAGGAGAAAGTGGTAACGGGGGTTTTGTTCATCCTGCTGTTTGCCCTGGGTCACTGCCTGCCTATCGTGGTGGCAGGCAGTTCCACCGCCGCGGTGAAACGCGTCATGGAAAGCAGCCGCTGGCAGGGGGCCGGCAACTGGTTTCGAAAAGGGGCCGGGGTTGTCATTGGATGCCTGGGGCTTTATTTTGTCTTAAACCCTTTTTTTTCAGCCTAACCTATTTAAGGAGGTAAACACCATGTCGGAAGCACGCTTATTGGCGGAATGGTTTCCGGAGTTCGCTGAGCATCTGGACAAAATGGATGAAACCTACAAGGAAAAGCGAACCATCGATGAGAAGACCTATCAGTTCATCTGCTTCGCACTGGCCATCAAGGCCCGGTCAAAACCGTGTCTGTTGAAGCATTTCATGGGGGCATTGGAAGCAGGCGCGACCGTAAAGGAGCTCAGTTATATCATGGCCCTGACCTTCAGAGAAGCGGCTGGCGGAGACGACTGTTGGACCCATGATGCCCTGGGAGACTACAAGGCCCTCATCGCCGAGGGCCTCAAGAGTTCGCAGTGCTGCGCACGGTAATCTTTTTGGCCCGTATCTTATTCAAGAACCCTGGCAGTAATGGCTTTGCTGAATCCAAACATAGTCCCGGGGAATTTAAATAGGATACATTTGTTGGCTCCCTGACCCAACTTTGTTATACGCGCCGGATTTCCCGGTTTTACCTGGAATCCGGCGATTGGGTTCAAAAAATGCCTGAAAAAGGAGGACGCCATGTTGCTCAAAAGCTACCAAAAAGAAATATTCCGGCCCAAGTGCAACCCCGGTTTCCAGTCCGTTCACTGTATCGCCCACCTGGATCAGGACGTGGGAGAGGTCATTCCATACCTCAACACGGAACTGGGCGGCTTCGAATTTTTTCGCGATCCACCGGCTGTGACCTTCAAGCTGCAGGGTAAGATCATTGCGGTTCATGCAACACAGATCGCCGTCAATGCCCTCAAGGACGAAGAGGAGGCGGAAAAGATCATACAGTGGCTCAAAAGCGAGATCAATGACGTCTGGGAACGTCGAGAGGAGATTGAGCCTTCCTACGAGGGAGCGCCAAAGCCAAAGATCCTTGAAATTCTCAAGTTGCTCCCCCGCCGCACCGGTTGCAGAAAATGTGGACAGCCCACGTGCCTGGTCTTTGCCACCCTGGTGGCCCAGGGCGTGAAAGGGTCGGAAGACTGCTCGGAGTTGACACCGGAGAAGGCCCGTGAATTACACTCTTACATGAGCGATTTTTCTCTTGACGCATGAATGGATGTTGAACATACAAGGAACTGAAATACAGCCGGGGGAAGAATGAGACCAGAAAACAGTGTACGGGAAACCATTTGCTACTGTTTCGGTTATTCCACTGAAGACATTCGAAAGGATTTTTTCAAGAATGGCCGTTCCACCATTATGGAACGTCTCCGGAATGAGAAGAAGGGTGGCGCATGTGATTGCGACACCAAAAATCCAAAGGGGCGGTGATGCCTCTTGGATGTTCGCCGGGTGGTGAACGAAATAGAAGGCGGTCAAAAAATAACTGAATTTCGGATGTCTTGAATCAAACCATATAGTTTTCCGGTTTTGAATCCTCGGAATATTGTTGCAAGGGGAATAATTTTATGGATGTAAGCCAAAACAGCAATCCTTTCAAATCCTTTATCATGTCGCTGATTGGAAAGAAAGGAACTACGGGGATTTTATTTCTCGGATTGCTGTCTCTTGTCCTTTTCATAGGCACGCCATCAGGCCGTGCCTCGGATCAACAGGCCCAGACCCTTCAGGAGTTGATCAGCCGCTATGATACGTCCCGCTGCAAGGAATGCCATGAGGAGATTTACAATCAATGGGAGAAATCTCACCATGCAAGATCCATCATGGGTATTTTCATGGACCGTTATCTCGCAAAGGGCGTCCTGTCGGTCCCAAACGCGGCAGATGCCACCAGGAAGAACTTCCCCTGTTTCAAATGCCATTTTCCACAGATCGAACAGGCCTCCGACCGGGTGGCCTCCCAGATCGCAGAGGCCATTTTAAACAAAGACAAGAAGACCATGAAAAAGCTAAACATCGGCTGTCTGGTCTGTCACCACGACAAGGGAATTGTCCACGGATTGCCCGAGGCGGGGATGCTTTATGGTCCCGAAGGCGTGAAGGAACACCCTGATGACGGTTATAAATCGTCCCGGAAAAGCCCTATCATGAAGCGGTCCGTCATGTGCGGCCAGTGCCATGGACTGGGGCCGAACCTTGAGTTTGAATACCCGGTGCAGTGCGCTACCCTCTACGGCAGCTATCTCCATGCCTATATTCCTTCCGGCGGAACAAAGACCTGCCAGGAATGTCATATGGAGAATGCCGACCATCTCTGTCCCCCCAACTTTGAGGACCGAAAGGATGTCTCCAGGAGACTGGCCCGGGCTCTTGCTCTGGAGGTTGAAACATTGTCCTACCGGCCTCAGATCACCCCCGGGAAATTTGTTCCCACCGTGGTGGTAAACACCAGAATAACCAGCAAGGCCGGTCACCGGATACCGGACGGCTGACCTTCCAAGAACCGGGTGGTCCTGGAGGTGACCATACATGATGACCAAAATAAAAAGATTTATGAAAACAGTAGGGTTTACATGCCCCAATCCACCAACTCCCTGAATAACGTCATGGTCTATGGGCCCCTTGAGAAACTAGGACTCATTCGCGACACGAGCATCCAGCCATTCATGGCAAAGGAAGAGAGCTTCGAAGCGCCAATTCCAAAGGGTGTTAAAAAGGTGAAAGTTACCGTGGACCTGAATTATCAACTACGGCCGGGGGATGTTTATCCGATTCATCTGCAGACCATGGAAATTCTGATGGAGCAGCAATGAGTAAGAACACACCCATGAACCCCTTATCATTCGAGGGAAAAAGACCTGTGGCGATCCGCATACCTCTTGTCCATCCTATGTTTCTAAACGTGCGCCTGGAGGTGATGTCCCATGAGGATTGATCGAAACTCCGGAAAGACATGGCGGACGATCCGGCAATCGCTGGGAATTCTTGTTTTAGCTTCTGTCATGGGCCTTTTGACGAATGTGGCCCGTTCCAACAGCCTCCCACTGGTAGCAGACTGGACGCCCGAGGCCCGCTTAACTACCGATACGGGGGCTAACATGGTCGTTTCTTTAGAGGAGGCAAAGAGGCTCTACCTTGACAAGAAGGCTGTATTTCTTGATGCAAGACCTCCCCGGGATTATGAGCAGGGACATATTTTAGGCGCCCAAAATATCCCCTGGGAATCTTTCAACGATTATATCGACCGCATCTTCGATACTATCCCGGACGATGTCCGGATTGTGACCTACTGTGATGGGGAACACTGTTCCCTGAGTGAAGACCTGGCCAAAGAACTGGTTTCCTTGGGCTACAAAAATGTGAATATTCTGTTGAACGGCTGGACCCGGTGGCTGGAGGCCGGGCTTCCCGTGGAAAAAGGAGAGGCCGGCCATTTGGATGGCAGGAAAGGTTAACGATGGTAACACCCCACAAAAATGCAAATCGACCTGAAAGCCTAAAAATGGTGGAGCACGTGCATGGATCAACCAGCGCCTGCCCGCATCATCACATGGATGTCAAAGACACCAGCGGGTCCCGGCTCTTATTGACGTTGGCGCTCAACCTCCTTATCCCCGTGGCCCAGGTTATCGGAGGGGTCTATGCCCACAGTATGGCGCTTATCTCCGATGCCACCCACAATTTCAGCGACTTCGTTGCCATCCTGCTTGCCTATATTGCGCATCGCATCGGAAAGAAAGGGGCATCCTTTCAAAACACTTTTGGTTACAAACGGGCCGAGATCCTGGCCGCCACGATAAACGTGGCCATTCTCATAGGCGCCTCCGCCTTCATCGTTTACGAGGCAGTGGAGCGATTTTATCACCCGGAATCCGTTTTGGGCAAAGTGGTCATTCTCTTGGCCGGTGTCGGCATCCTGGGCAATGGTCTGTCCGCCTGGCTGCTTCACCGGGATTCAAAGCACAGCCTCAATGTCCGGGGCGCCTTCCTTCACATGATAGGAGATCTTCTGACTTCCGTCATGGTGTTGGTCAGCGGAACCATCCTTCTCTTCAAACCCTGGTACTGGCTGGACCCCATGCTTTCCATCCTCATCGTCCTTTTTATCCTGAAAAATTGCTGGTCTATTCTCAAGGCGAGCACCGGGATACTGATGAATGCCACTCCCGAAGGGTTGGATCTTGAAGAGATCAAGAATCTTATCGAAAAAATTCCCGGCGTATGCGGCATCCATTATCTCCACGCCTGGAACATCTCCACTTCCAGTATCGGTTTTTCCTGTCATGTTGAGGTGTTGGATCAGCGGGTGAGCAAGACCGAGAAGCTTGGGGAGACAATCCGTCACGAGCTTTTCCATCGATTCGGGATTGATCACCCCATACTCCAGTTCGAGACCGGAACCTGTGGAAAAGGCGGAGTGCTTTGCGAAATCTCCTGTGGAGGCGCTGTGAATGGGTGAAAGTCGTACAGGTTTTCTCAAGAACCAATGGAAACAGGAAGGAATTCTTGTCCTGCAGCACGCCTGATTTTAGGGGCCGTTTTCATTTATGCGAGCATCGACAAGATTCTTCACCCGGCAGCCTTTGCAAAGGTTATCTATAATTATCAGATCCTTCCAGGCGACCTGATCAATATCACGGGCCTTGTTCTGCCGTGGCTGGCTGGAGCTTGTTTTGGTCGTTTTTTTGATGATCGGCCTGTTTCGGGAAGGGAGCGTGTGTATGGCGACGATTCTTATGCTGATATTTTTGGGAGTCATGATTTTCAGCCTGGCGCGGGGTCTGAATATCCATTGCGGTTGTTTAAGTACAAGCACGGAAGGGACGGGGCAACGTTTCCATGGTGTGGTATATTTTAAGGGACGGTCTTTTCCTGATCCCGGCATTCTATCTGTTCTACCGCACCTTCCTTGGAAAGGTCCGGAGGCTAAAGGTCAGAGAATTGTAAATAGCGATTTGGAGGACAACTCATGGTTCTGACCATTTCCAACGAGGAATTTTTGAGAATGAAAGGTGCGATTCTGGATGCGGACCGTGATGAAGCCCTTTCATTAATTAGAATGTTCGTAAAGCGTCTGGAGCAGCAGTCGAATCAAGGCCTCAAATCGCACCTGGACGGACCGTGAATAGCATGAAGGTTTTAGAGGATACGAACAATACCGCAAAGGGGATTTGAATATGTCGCAGCAT
>CAVVFZ010000005.1:0-184828 GCA_963747555.1 uncultured delta proteobacterium | reverse complement strand
CTTCGGTCATTCGAGCTCACGGAGATCGCCGAGAAAAACTCTGTGTACCCTGTGCGCTCTGTGAGAGATAGTCAATCAGGGCTGTTGATAATTCTTGTTATTCCATCTTTCAGCAGGATTTCATTGAAATTTATCAACAATCCCAATGGCTTTTTTGCCAAACGTAAATATGTCAAGAGTTGTTTTTTGTGAATATCCTCCAGCCTTGCAACTGATTTTAGCTCAACAATCACCCTATTCTCAACCAGCAAGTCCAATCGAAACCCTTCTTGGTGGATTTTCTGCCCCCGATAAAAAACCGGAAGAGCGACTTCAGGTTGGGCACTGATGTCGAGATGGTTTAGCTCGTGTCCATCCATTAATGAACCTGTGGGCACTGTGGGTTTCCAATTCAGAAATGAGCAATTTTCCAGCAAGGTCAAGGAAAACAAGGGTTTGCGCGGAGACGTACGATAGTACGTCGCACAAGGAAACCCGCAGTTTGACGCCGAGATTGCGGAAAAGGGCCATTTATGGATGGAAACTAGCTCAATGACCATGGAGGATTGATACAGATTCGAGGAGCCCCGGTCCCAATGCCTTGTGCACGCTAATCGCCGCTTTGATAATCCTCGACGACAGCTCGTTAGGCTCCATGACTGCTCCTTCTAAAAAGGATTGCATGTTGATTTGAATTCCCCCCTCAGGAATTCAGATCAAAAACTTTGCGTTCTCTGTGAACTCTGCGAGAGATAATCTTTAAAGCAATTAAACAGAAAGAAAATTAATTTATCAACAACAATACAATCCCTTTCCCACAAAAATATCAGAAAAAAATCATTTTTACGAAAAAAAGTTCCTGGGCTGTGAACGTATCTGACAATCGTCTCTGATATCATAAATCCAAAGGAAGAAAATTACCCTCAAAACCGGTCCCCATCAATCGGGAGTTTTGAGCGGTAAATAAGCTGAAATTCCCTCGGGGCGTAGGCCGCAATCAAAAATGAAAACGCTCTGAAGGAGGGGAAACCATGAAAAGCGTAATTTTTGTAATGCGGTTTTCTTCCGAAGGATTGTTCGCACGAAGAATTCGGTTGCCCGAATTTTCGTGCAACATCAAAAAACAACCGCGAAATCTGTGTAATCCGTGCCAAAAAAACCAATAACAAGAGGAGGCGCAACTCATGGACAAAATAATCGAGAATTATCTGCAACAGCTCAAAGTCGGCCGGAAAAAGTTTTACAAAGTCGAGAAAGCGGAAAGGATGGAAGCCTCCTCGCCCACCAGCGCCATGACAGCGATTTACGACAAGGAAAGACCCTCTATCGAGGAATATGTAAAACCCTTCCATCTCATCGATTCCCAGGTAGGGGTCATCTTCATGATAAACGGCAGAGTAGCAGGGCTGGATGCCTTAGGAAAACCCGAAATCTTTTCAACTGTTTTTAAAAAGCTCCTTGGAAGCTACACTCTGGATGCCATCGACTGGTATGACCCGGAAAAGGAATCCAAAACCCATAAAAGCGAGGTCACCAGATTCCAGAAGGCAACCCTTGCAGCTGATGCCGAAGACCGCCCATCCGTGGGCCTGGGCACCGACTTCCGTTGAATAGGCTGAGACCAGACATGGTAAAAGATATGGAATCGGGATTGGAAATAAGCCAACAAAGTCCAGGACAGCCGCAAGATAAGCCAGAGGATTCCCTCTTTTGCACACCCAGCTTTATGTATTGAGCTTATAACCCGGTAGATGATCTTGATTATTGCGTTTGATAGATATCGAATAGCGTGTTATATTATAATCCTGGTGAATTTTAGGATGCGAGGTGTCGGTCATGTCATTGACTTCTGAAAAAACAAATTACGAACATGTGGCATTGGATGACAAGGGGGTACCTGTCATAGTGGGTGCCAACATGAAGGTAATTGAGATTGTCCTGGAAAAAACCGCTTACGGGTGGAGCCCTGAAGAACTGTACTTTCAACACCCTCATCTCACGCTGGGCCAGATATACTCTGCATTAGCCTACTACTGGGATCATCAAGATGAGCTTGATGGGGATATTGAAAGAAGGCGTGCCCTTGTGAGTCGGGCCCGGAAAATTGCCGGACAAACACCTCTTGCTGTCCGGTTGAAATCCAAAGGATTGACCTGATCTTGATTGCGCTCTATATGGACCATAATGTGCCGCGAGCCATAACCGTGGGTCTGCGTTTTCGTGGCGTAGATGTCATAACAGCCTATGAAGATGGCGCCGACGATATGGATGATTCGGCATTGCTGAATCGATCGACTGAATTGGGTCGCGTGCTTTTCACACACGATGACGATCTCATCGCTGAGGCGACAAAACGACAACAAAATGGCATTCCTTATTAGAGGGGTGATTTATGTCCACCAAATGGAGACGACTATCGGCGCTTGCATAAACGACCTGGAGCTTATTTCAAATGCCGGCAAACCGGAAGACCTGCTGAATCGAGTTCAATTTTTACCGCTTTAAAATATACCCATATCCTTGTAAATCTGCTGCCTGGCAAAATCATCCATTAATTCATTTCCAAAAATACGAATTCCGCAATCCATCACGCTACAGGCGGACAAGTCCGAAATCCAAAATGGGGGGGCCGTTTCTGTCAAAATCGTGCGTTAACCTATTTGGCTCTCACCCCAGCACCATTTTCCGAAGCTACCCCGGAGGAATGGACTTCGTATTCCACAGGGCAGGCGGGGCAGGCAGAGGCGACAAAGGCGGTGAGTCTTTTTCACCATGTGATTTCCTCTCCGTGATCCCTGTGAACTCTGTGAGAGATATACTGAAAGCTTTTCCCGGACAGATGGCCAAAACTCTTCAAAAAAGACATCCAGGATAGAAAGATATACGCAAAGGAGAAGAAACCGAACAACTGAGGCCTGAAATGCTGGAAAAAGCATCTATCCCATGCTAAAACAAGATCGTCCTGAGAAAAGGAAGGACTTTGGAGCCCGGTTGGCGGAACCTCAAGTGATACCGGACAGATGAGACTGGGTTATTGAAGCCCATAGATCCGATTCGGCTTTACGAACGGAAAAATATGGGCAAAAATGTGGACCTGGTCATCCGCAACATGGAACAAAAGGGGCGAAAGCAGCATAACTATGGTCAGCGGCAACAAGATGAAAGGAGAACACCATGGAAGCGATTGAAACAAAGATCCGGCAACTTCCGCCCCATCTTCAGGCTGAGGTGGTGGACTTTATTGATTTTCTGCTTGTAAAGACAAAGAGCACGGGGAAAAAGAGACCAAAACTTCATTGGATAGGGGGGCTGAAGCAATACCGTAACCAGTATTCCGCCCTTGAACTTCAGGAAATGGCGTCGAAATGGAGGGATTGATGTATTTAGCCGATACGAATATTTTTCTGGAAGCCCTTTTGGACCAGGAAAAGGCAGAAGATGTTCGTCTCTTCCTTGAAAAAACCAATCTTACAGACATATTCATGACCGATTTAGCGCTGCACTCCATTGGCATAATCCTTTTCAGGTTAAAGGCGCACTCCCTGTTTTCAGCATTTCTGGATGATTTGGTGGAGGATGGGATCAGCATTATTTCATTGGGGCCTGAGGATCTGAAAGGCATGGTTGAGATCGCTCAGAAATTCGGGCTCGATTTTGACGATGCCTACCAGTATCTGGCGGCTGAGGTGCATGATTTGCAGCTCATAAGTTTTGACAGGGACTTTGATAAGACCGAGCGAGGCAGAAAAGAGCCTGGGGAGATAATTCGATGACACGTTTCATTTCACATCGGGACTTGCGAACACAGTTTACAGGCCCCGGCGACCTGTGAATTGCCTGATGAGGCTGTGACCGAGGCCATTGTTAACGCGGTTGCGCGCCGGGATTATACCGTCAACGCCAGCGCTCAGGTGATGCTCTTTTTAAGTTATAGAGGTGTGCAATCTGTAAACGTGATGCAGCAACAGACCTTTTTCGGCAGAGTTAAGGCTGGCATATGGCTCACGGATAAACAAAACCCTGTTTCTTCAATATCGGAAGAGCGGGGTTTCGCTTCGCTCTTCCCAACCTACTGACTTCTTGGAGTCAAAAAGTTGTCCAAAGGATGGTAGAAGGGGGAAAATGATATGCACTCTCTACACGCTTTGTATAGTCTATGCACACATGTATAGGGATGTGTATTGTGTTTTCAAAAGGAGTCTGGTTTGATAATCTACGAGATCATATGGAAGCAAAAATTTGTGGAAAAACTTTCATCCAAGCATCGAGTCTCTATTGAAGAAGCCGAAGAGGTGCTTGGGGGAAATAGAGCCTTACCCATTTCCGCCCGAGACATGGATTCTTCTGAAAGGAGATATTATGAAAGACAACGAGCATAAAGTGTGTGAGCCGCTGCCCGAGGCTTTTGCATCGGAGGATGAGGCGGGGGAGTTCTGGGACACGCACAGCACTTCCGACTATGAGGAATATCTGGAGCCTGTCGATGCGATCATCGACATCAAGCAAAGGCGATTTGAGATAGAGGTAGACAGAGAAACATTCCTGGCCTTGAATGCATATGCCAAAAAAGTCAATAAGCCCGTAAAAAATCTTGCGAGCAACATTATAAGGGAAAATATAGCATCCCTTCAGTAGTCCGCAGGTTGGGTTAGCGGGCAGAAAACTGAGGAATTCCCTTCTTCCGAGGAAGAAAAAAAGGAGGCGGCAAGTCCAAGTCGCACATTACATACGTAACTGGGCAATCTTTGGGATCGGTCCGGACTGGACGTTGTGTTGGGTTTCGTTCCGCTCTTCCCAACCTACCGCCTCACGGTGTGCAGAATCCTAACAAGGTCAGGAATGTATTGGAGTGAAAGTGTGGATGACCGCCGATGAGCATGAAAAGGAAATCACCGATTTCCAAATTCCCCTCGTTTCCACGGGCCAAAAAGTCTAACATCCGATAATTTAAAAGCATAGGAATTTCCATTTTTGATCTGGCATATCAAATAGTTGTTGCAATGATGGCATTAAATGCGTCAAAAAAAGACACATTATGCATATGCCATCAAGCCAAAAAATTGATAAGGAAACTTTCCGGACTATTTTTATTGATCATTGGGAATCATTCAAAGATCATCATCCAGGGTATGATACTTCGCAATATGAAGATCCGGTTCAGAAGATGCTTGGTTGCGGAAAGGAAAGCGCGGGATATAGCGAGCACCGGTGTGTTTATTGCGGTGGTGATGTTCGCCGGATAGGGTTTAGTTGCAAGAGCTGTTTTTGTTTATCCTGCGCCAAGAAATATGTTGACGATTTTGTCGGTCAAGTGAGTCGAGTGCTTCATGGGGGCATGAATTATCGTCACATTGTTTTGACGATTCCCGAACAACTGAGAATCGTTTTTTATAAGGCCCGAAATGATAAAGGCTTGTTATCGGCTTTTATGAGATGCGGGTACGAATGTTTGGAAGATGTTGTCGGAACCGTCCTTCGGCGGAAACTGAAAATAGGGACGATTGTCGTTGTTCAAACGCATGGTCGATCCGGTCATTATAATCCTCATTTGCATATTATCATGACAAGCGGTGGGATAAATGAAGACATGGGTAGTTGGTTTGATCTAAGGTTTTTCAAATATGAGATTATATAGTTTTTAAGAAAAAGATTTTGGGGTAATGAGTCCTATGCCTCAGACTGTCCCCAGTAGAATCCAAAGAGTGAGAGGACCTCATTTCTCAAATCCTTGAAATGAAGAAGGGCCTCCTCGACTTTATTTTTTAGAGACTCGAAGGTCGGGAAATAATGAAGGTGGATTTCTTTTTCCTTGATTTTTTTCCACAGTTTTTCGATTGGGTTGTAATCTGGTGAATATGACGGCAAATTGTAAACGGTAAGGCGATCAGCCCATCTGGCGAAAAATTTCCTCATGGCCTTGCTGGTGTGATATCTGGCCCCGTCTTGAATGAGGATAATGTGTTTTGTAGTTTTTAAGAGAACCTCTGTTAAAAATTCCGCATAGGATTCTGAATTGAGACGGCCTTTGTCATATCCCTTACAGAAGAATCGGCCGGAGAAATAGTCAATCAGTCCAAAGACTTTATAACCTTTGCGTTGTCCCGATGTTTTGACTACTGGTTGCTGCCCTCTTTTCGCCCAAGTGTAGCTTAAAGATCCCCACTGGGGAAAGGAGGCTTCATCGCCAAATAAGACATAGGCGTTTTTCTCCTTAGATATCCTTAAGATTTCGGGCCATGTTTTTTCCAACCACTCTTTTCGCTTTTCAGGATCTTTATGATCTGAGCCGAATTTCGCTTTTTGAAATGAAAACCCCATATTTTTAAGTAGTTGTGAAATGTAATACGCAGAATAGTAAACCCCAAACCTTTCATGTATAAGCAGTTGGATCATGGGACTGCGCCAGCAAGCGCTTGGAAAACCGGCCTTAATGGGACCTTCGGTGATAATTGTATCAAGCTCTTTGCGTTGTGTTTTGGTCAGTTTGGAAGGCCTTCCACTGGGTTTTTTGGATTTCAAACCTTCCAAGCCTTTGAATAAAAATGATTTGAACCATAAGCGAATTGATTCCTCGCTGACTTTGAGTGTATCTGCAATCACGGCATAACGAGTTCCATCACCTACAGCGAGTATGGCAAGAATTCGCTTTGCCATGGGTAGGTTGCCTATGTCTTGGGCATGTCGAAGCGTTTTGTGAAGCCTTTTCTTGGTCCGGTTCTTCAAGGTGATTCTGAGATTTTTTTCATTGCAGGCCTCCTTACTGAGTACAGTTTTAATCACCTTCATACATTTTTTTGTTTACACTGTCTCTAAAAAAATGATGAGAACCCCAAAAAGTTTTTCTTAAAGCCTATATAAGAGAGTGAAAAACAGCAACCACCTGCTCGCGCTGGACGAAATAATTGACCTGCGACAGCAAAGCCTCAATGTTTCCTATGATGCCTATCCCCTGGAAGAAAATCCCGCTTCGCTGGATCAATCGCTAATGACCCGGTTCATGGAAAAGGCGGACGCAACTGGCCGGGTCAACTTGCAAGATGACTTGTTCACCAATTTGATAAAACTGCGACTTATTCAAAACGGGAAACCCACACTTGCGGCCATGTTGTTGTTCGGCAACCATGGACACGCGATCCATGCAGGCCGCTTCAAGTCTCCGGAAACCATCATCGATGATTTCTACACAAAGGCCCCTCTTCAAAGCGCCTTGGAAGAGGTCATGGTCTTTATCAAAAAGCACATCAATCTTTCCTTCCATTTTGACGGAAGTCTTCAGAGAAAAGAACGATGGCAATATCCACTGGAGGCCATTCGGGAGCTGCTGCTGAACGCCGTGGTACATCGGGACTACAGAAATGCTTCGGACATTGTCATCAAAATCTTCGACGAACGGATGCTCATCACCAGTCCCGGCAGGCTATTCGGAAAACTCACCATTGCGGATCTCAAGAGGGACGATTACAGTTCATCCATTCGGAACAAACTCCTCGCCGAGTCCTTTTATCTGACAGGCGATATTGAAAAATACGGAACGGGCTTTATCCGGATCCGCCAGTGGTTGAAGACGTATCCCGAAATTCAATATGATATTCGGGAATCCGGCGATGCTTTTATTGCCGAGCTCTTTCATCAGACAACGGACGTCCTGAAAACCGATGTGAAAGACCTAAGAAAAGACCTAATAACCAATGTGAAAGACCTAAAAAAAGACCTAATAACAAACAAGGGGCTTTCTGAAATCCAGGCGGAAATTATTTGCGCAGTCATTGAAAGTGAATGGATTACCCAGAAGAGATTGTCGGACCGTATCGGAATTTCGCCTCGGAATATTCGAAAGAACATGGATGTCCTGAAAGAAAAAGGGCTCCTCAAACGAATCGGTCCCCAGAAAGGTGGCCGGTGGAAGGTCATTCTACCCCAAGAAGGTCCATCCCGAATGGATGAATAATGGCAACCCGATTTTGGGGAATATGCGGGACGGGTATTGGATATATTGATTGCCCTCATTCAATTTCACCGTTATTTGTATTTGAGACCATCACACGACGAAATCTGAACTGGTTGAACAAATGGCGAAAGATGCAGGCATTTCCAAATCCGCTGCCAATGCTGCACTGAATTCCTTTATCACGGCATCACAAGTGCGCTGAAGAAAAAGGACGGAAAGGTCACCCTGGTCGGTTTCGGCACATTCTCGAAAGTCCGCCGAAAAGCCCGCAAAGGCCGGAATCCCGGCACCGGCGAGCCTATCAAAATTAAGGCATCAAACGCAGTTAAGTTCAAAGCTGGGAAGAAACTGAAAGAGGCGGTCTAAGATTTTGTCAGGAAAATGGTTCTTCTTAATTCAAGCATGGTTAGATTACAATGAAGAGTGGCTTGACGTTTCGTAAGGAAAAAGTGGACAATATTTCTCGAAACTTAAAGAAGCGTTTAATCCTTGACATTTGAAGGAGTAATGATGATGGAAAATAGACTTCTGGAAGAAGCGTTGAAAATGCCGCCCGGCGAAAGAGTGGCCCTTGCGGAATTGATCCTGGCCAGTATCGATCATGAAGAAGAGGAAATCCGGCAGACCTGGATTTCCGAAGTTCAGGACCGAATGAAGGCCGTCCGGGAAGGTAAGGCAAAGCTGCTGGATTTTCAGGATCTTTACAAATGAAAGTTCACATCCATGAAATGGCTGCCAGGGAATTTGACGACGCAATCCTTTGGTATGATACGCAATCGGAATGACTGATGTCCTTTCACCTTATTTCTTTTATTGTAAGACTTCCAGATCCGGCGGAAGATATACCCATAGAGTGCTAAATAAACCCTGGAATGAAGCAGCAAAGAAAAATGGTAGCACTGTTAGACTGTACGCAGGTGTTAAACATTCTTCATGTTGTCAGTTTATTAATGAAAAAACATTATCCGAGAGTGAATTACAGATAATCACAGATCATGCCCGTTTAGACTCAGTGAGGAAATACGCTAAAACGGGAATGACAAGAAAACTGGAATTGATGGAAACCAAAGTGGTTCCCATCAAACAGAAAAAGAGGGTAGGTAGTAAATAAATAGTAGGTAGAAGGTAGGTAGTTTTTTTACCCTGAAATCATTGAAATTTTGCAGGAAATGGCGGAAGTGCATGGGAATCGAACCCACCTATCGAGGTTTTAGCCCGATACACCGGATTTGAAGTCCGGGAGCCCCACCAGTGAGCTTACCACTTCCGGAAACATTGTTTGCGAGATATTCTACTCATGGTGAGGATTTTGTCAATAGATGATTCGGCTTCCTCTCCCAGGAGGTCACGACAAGTGCTCGATGATGATCTTCAATATCCTTCGCACAGGTTCGGCCGCACCCCAGAGCAATTGATCTCCCACCGTGAATGCGCCGAGATATTCGGGTCCCATCATCAGTTTCCGAAGACGACCGATGGGGACATTGAGCGTACCGTTGACGGCGGCGGGTGTCAGTTCTCGTAATAGTGGATTCCTTGTCGTTTTGCACAAGCTTTACCCACTGGTTTCCATTTTTTAGAAGGTCCGTTATCTCATCCATGGGCAGATTTCTTTTCAGTTTGACCGTGAGACCCTGGCTGTGGCAGCGCATGGCGCCCACGCGAACGCACATGCCATCCACCGGTATCGGCGTTTCCGTCTGAAGGATCTTATTGGTTTCTACAAATCCTTTCCATTCTTCCCTTGTCTGACCGCTTTCCATAGGTGAATCAATCCAGGGAAGCAGGCTGCCGGCAAGGGGCGCCAAGAAATGGTCCACCGGAAAAGTCTTTTTTCGCATTTCCGCCGTTACGATTTCATCAATGGCGATGGCGGTAGCGGCCTGGTTGTTTAAAAGAGGCCTCGCGGCATCGGCGAGAACGCCCATTTGGGCGATCAGCTCGCGCATATTGTTGGCGCCGGCCCCGGAGGCGGCCTGATAGGTCATGGAGGAAATCCATTCGACGAGGTTTGCGGAAAAAAGACCGGACAGGGCCATAAGCATGAGGCTGACCGTACAGTTTCCCCCCACGTAGATCTTGATGCCCGAAGACAGTCCTTCATCGATGACGGACCTGTTCACGGGGTCCAGGACAATAATGCTGTCGTCGTTCAACCTGAAGGTGGATGCGGAATCTATCCAGTAGCCGTTCCATCCCTCTTTCATAAGATCGGGGTGAACCTGTTTGCTGTAAGCTCCTCCCTGACAGGTTACAATGATATCCAGTGAGGAAAGGGCTTCTATATCATAGGCATCTTTTACGGGGGGGATATCCATCCCCACATCCGGCCCCGCCTTCCCCATCTGGGTTGTGCTGAAAAATTCCGCCTCAAAGCCCTTGAAATCTTTTTCCGCAAGCATCCGGCCCATGAGTACCGAGCCCACCATTCCCCTCCAACCTACAAAACCAACGCGCAACATATCCGTCCTCCTCTAAAAGCGGTGCAATTTATAAAGCGGTGAAATCTACTTCTTCTTTTGTTTCGTTTCAAGCAAAAATTTGTTTTTCCGATGGATTGTTCCCGCGAAGGTTTGGAGGGCCTGAATTCTTCGTATAACATCCAAAACTTTCCATCATTTCATGTGAGCGAGAATTGACTATAAGGCGTTTAGCATCTGTTCCAGGGTATCCGACACGGAATCGTGGATGACCAGATCCGCCTCGGCATCGTGGGGGGTGGGATCGCGATTGATGATCATGAGCGAGGCGCCGCTTCTTACTGCCTGGATGGGGACCGAGGCGGCCGGATAAACAACCAGGGATGATCCCAAGACGATGCACAGATCAGCTTGCCGGGCATACAACATGGCGCTGTTCATTTCTTCTTCCGGCATGGCCTGGCCGAATGAAATGGTGTCCGGTTTCAAAATGCCTCCACAGTCGTCGCAGGTGGGAGCCTTAATTCCGGCTCGGATTCGCCCCTGAATATCCTCTCTGCCGTAAGGTTTTTTGCAGTTCAGGCAGGAAACCGTGACAGCCGTTCCATGCAGCTCAATGATTTTTTCAGGGGAGTTTCCTGCTTTGTGATGGAGGTGATCGATATTTTGTGTGACGATTGCCAGCAGTTTGCCCATCTCTTCCAGCTTCTTGACGGCCCTGTGAGCGCGGTTGGGTTCGGCATCCCGGATGGTTGCATACATTTCCGTGCTCATCTCCCAGTATTTTTCGCGGGAGGTTTGGCTTGATACAAAATTTTGAAAATAAAAATCGGAAGGGTCGTATCTATCCCAGACCCCTCCGGGGCTTCTGAAATCGGGAATGCCGGAATCGGTGCTGAGTCCGGCGCCGGTGAAAATCAGTATATTTCGACTGGATCGTATAAATTCCGTTCCTCTGGTGTAGAGATCCTCCATGAAAGAAACTCCCCACAATACTCCGTATGAAAGTTGACGGTTTCCAGTTCACCTACCGCATTCGGTTTTCGTTTAAAAAAGCTCATTCCTGAAATGGAAACCCGCAGCGCCCACCGGTTCATTAATAAGTGGACACCAGCTATCGGTCATGAGCTATCCCTCACGATTTGGCGTAACTGTGAAGACCTGCCAGATAATTGACTCCGAAATAGGTGAACAGTACGCAACAGAAACCGATGATGGAAAAAATAGCAATTTTTTTCCCGCGCCATCCTCTGACCATCCTGGAATGGATGACGGATGCATAGATAAGCCAGGTGATCAAGGACCATGTCTCTTTCGGGTCCCAGCTCCAATAGGTGCCCCACGCGGAATGGGCCCAGACGGATCCCGTAATGATCCCCAGGGTCAGCATGAGAAAGCCGATGACGATCATTTGATAATTCAGATCATCCAGGATTTCCTGATCCGGAACCAGCTTCACGAAGATACTTTTTGAGCCTTCTTTTTCAAGCCCCTTGATCAGGTACATGACGCTCAGGGCGAAGGAAAGTCCGAATGCCGCGTAGCCGAAAAAACAGGTAATCACGTGGCTGATCAACCAGTTGCTCTTGAGGGCCGGGATAAGGGGCTGAATGTGACTGTTGACGTCGGGTGAAAAAGAGGCGTAAGCTATGGCAAGGAATGCCAGCGGAGTCACAAAGGCCCCCAGGGTCTTGTTCTTTGTCCGCCACTCCACGATGAGATAGAGGAGCATGATGGTCCAGGAGAAAAAGATCAACGACTCGTACATGTTGGAGAGCGGTGCGTGACCAAAACCCAACTGGTAGGATTCAATCCACCGCAGGATCATGGCTATCATCTGGGCGACGAGACCCAACAGAGAGGTGTATGTGGCCAGTCGTCCCAGTAAAGGCCTGCGCATCACCATATACAAGAGATAAAACAGGAATGCTGCGAAATAGACGAAAGTGGTATAACTCAGGATAGTGGCGTTTATCATACTTATCAGTCCTCAAAGGTTAATTGGATAACCGATCCTTCCAGTGCTCCAAGAGATCATTTACGAGAAATTTTCCATTCGGTGTACCAGGCTTGCGATTTCCCGCTCCAGGCCAACCGGGTTCTTGCTCGCAGTTCCTGCGACACTGATTCTGGTTCCCCTCCTCGTTTTTTCAACGCGCACCCATATCCTCTGATGAGACATGAAGAAAGAGACGAAAAGGCCTGCAATGATGAAGAAACAGCCTGCCCAGACAGTGGATACACCCGGATCTTTATTCACCTGAAGGCCGGTATAATATTTCGTTTGAATTCCCTTCAAAGAAAAGGTGTAGGGCTTAAAGGACGAAGGATTGAATTTGGGGGACTTCGCCATGGGTGCCGGGAGTCTTTTCATGACCATTTCGTGGTTTTCAAATATCCAGAAGTCCAGTGGTTTTCCTCCTTCCGGCTGGACGGTGATCAGGACTGCGGGCCCCAGGCGCATGATGTCTGTCCTGACATCGGTCACCCGGAAAGTTCCCTTTCCTTTGGGAAGGGGATAGTCTTTTCCCATTTCGGCAACCACATTGAGGGGTGGGGTTTCATTCCCTTCTAAGGAAATCTTCAGATCCACCGTCTTTGCGGGAACATTTCCGTAGCTTGCCTGATAAAAGGTGATGCCCATGAATTCCGCCGGATGATTGACCAGGAGATCAGTCCTCTTGACTTCCTTGCCATCTACAAGGAAGCTTAAGACGGAACGGAATTCCTTCGGTGCGCCGTTGGCATAAAAATCCACGGTGAATTTATCGCAGCGAACGCTGAAACCTAGATCCAGAGGACGCATGCTCTTTCGGATCATGACCTGATTCGTCTGTTCCCCTTCAACAATATTTACATAGGCCTCAAAACCAAAAAAGGATCCAATAAGGGCGCCGATCAGGATAAGGAGGACACTTACATGAACGATATACACACCGAAAAGGGAAAAGCGTCCTGTTTCCGCGTAAAAATAACGAGACCCTTTCCCCTCTTTTTCCCTCATGTTCTTAAAGCGCGAGCGCAGGAGATTCCCCACATCGGTGGCGGCGCTTGCAAACTCCCTGGTTGTTACAACGGTTTGATCTTCCGGTAAGTGTTCAAAAGGTTTGCTCCTGTCCGGTTCGGGGCGTAACCTGAATTTTTTCCAGGTTCCCGGAAAACGATCGATGGAGCAGACCACGAGGTTCAGTGTCAGGCATGCAATAATGACCTTGAACCAGAGGGCGTGATACATGTCGAACAGGTTCAGTGTGTTGAAAATACTGAGCGTTTGAGGACTTAGTCGCTGTGCAAATTCTCTGGCTCCTTCATTCTGCGGAACCACGGTTCCGATAATACAAAAAATGGCCAGCAGGATCAGAATAACAATGGTGAGCTTGATGGAGCTGAAAAACTTCCAGAAAGGGTTTTGCCCCTCTTTTGTTTTAGAATTGTTCATAATTATCCATAGCTTCAGTTAGGGTCTTTATTCCGTTTCACGTCCGGCAGGCGAGAGTTATTCATGCCTGACCATGTGGGTTATGTAAAAGCAATGTAAATACGTGTGACAATTCTGCAAGGATTTTGTTTGGTGAAAGCGGATGCATAACGAGAATTGTTACAGTCTATTCAAAAAGTTTGACGATTTCCACCATATCATGTAGATTCAATAAAAATTATCGAAATTAGCGGATACGAAACATCGTTCAGGAGAATTCTATGCTGGATCTGAAATACTTACGGGCTAATATGGCGCTGGTGAAAAGGAACATCGAGATAAGGAGATACGACCTGGATCTTTCCAAGTTCGAATCCCTGGATATGGACAGGAGGGAAAAACTTTCCATTCTTGAAGAATTGAGGCACAGGAGAAACAGCGTCAGTGAAGAGATTGCACGGATGAAGAAAAATAAGGAAGATGCTTCCCGGGAAATTGCCGAGATGAAGGAAGTCTCTTCCAGCATTAAAGAAAAAGAACAAGAGCTTGTGCAGGTGCAGGAAGAACTCGATGCCTTGAGAATGGTCATTCCGAATATGCTTGATGAATCGGTCCCCGTGGGCAAAGATGAAGCGGATAATCCTGTCCTGCGGGAATGGGGCGAAATCAGGAAATGGAATTTTGAGCCGCTTCCACACTGGGAAATTGGGGAAAATCTTGGAATTCTTGATTTTGCCTGTGCGGCAAAGCTTTCCGGGGCGCGTTTCGCTCTCTATCGGGGTCAGGGTGCGCGACTGGAAAGGGCCCTGATTTCATTTATGCTGGATATCCATACCGGAGAGCATGGATACAAAGAGATCCTGCCTCCATTCATGGTGAACGCGGCATCTATGACAGGAACCGGCCAGCTTCCGAAGTTCGAAGAGGATCTTTTTAAAATAAGGGACAGGGATCTTTATCTTATCCCGACCGCGGAAGTTCCGGTCACAAATATTCACAGGGATGAAATCCTCAAAGAAAAAGATCTCCCTATTTATTATACGGCCTATACGCCTTGTTTCCGTTCCGAGGCCGGATCCCATGGCAGAGATACGCGGGGATTAATCAGGCAGCATCAATTCAATAAGGTTGAGCTGGTGAAATTCAGTAAGCCTGAAAATTCCGCCGATGAACTGGAAAAGCTGACCGCCGATGCCGAGGAGATCCTGAAACGTCTCATGCTTCCCTACAGGGTGATTATGCTCTGTAGCGCCGATACCGGTTTTTCTGCTGCAAAGACTTACGATCTGGAGGTTTGGCTGCCGGGTCAGGGCCTCTACCGGGAGATTTCTTCTTGCAGCTGTTTCACCGATTTTCAAGCCCGGCGCGCAGGCATTCGCTTCAAAAGGGAAGGCAGCAACGGAACGGAACTGCTGCATACGTTGAACGGGTCGGGTTTGGCCGTTGGACGAACAGTGGTCGCTATTCTGGAAAATTACCAGAATGCGGATGGGACCGTATCAATACCCAGTGCGCTCCAGCCGTATATGGGAGGGCTGGAAAAGATTAATAGAGAGACGTAAAAAGGGCATTATGAATACGCAGACTCCTTATTCCTCCGGATGGCGTGATACCAGGAACGAACAGAGAGAAGGTTCTTGGATCAGAATTCTTTTGAAACGGCCGTTGCTCCTTTTGGCGGTCCTGTTTGCCGGCATATCGGCCGCGGCCTTTCTCTTTTTTGTGGGCGGATGGATTTTCGGTGAGACCAGCCAGGCCAGCAACGATCCGTCCGTGAACAAGGCAGCGGTTTCCGTTCATAAGAAAATGGTGATACAGCCTCAGCCTTTCCAACTCAAGGATCTGCATATAGACATCAGCAAAATTTCCAGCCGGTTTTCTGTTGAGGAAAATGGCGAGACTCTTCTTGTTGAGTCTTCTCTTGACCCGGATTTGCAGGACTACATTTCAAATCTGCTTCAAACCTCCGGGACTTTGAAGGCTGCGGCAGTTGTTCTGCGTCCCGATGACGGGCGGATACTCGCCATGGTCAGTTACGACCAGGGGGGGAAAGAAGGCGATCTCTGCCTGCAGGCCGACTTTCCTGCAGCCAGCCTGTTTAAAATTGTGGCTGCTGCCGGTGTTCTTGAATCTGAGGGGTTTACTCCCGAAAAGAATGTTTACTTTAACGGGAGAAAACATACCCTGTACAAGAGGCAGTTGAGAAGGGATATCGGGAAATATACCAATAAGACGACCCTTAAAAAGGCTTTTGGCGCATCCATCAATCCTGTTTTCGGCAAGCTGGGAATCTATTGGTTAGGGCAGAGAGGGTTGAACGATTCAGCGGAAAAATTTCTTTTCAACCACCCCATACCGTTCGATCTTCCCGTTGAGACCAGCGTAGTGAATGTTCCTGAAGATGATTACGGCCTGGCGGAAATTTCCTCCGGTTTCAACAGACAGACCATGGTTTCCCCTCTTCATGCCGCCTTGATCTCCTCTATGATCGTGAACAACGGGGTTCTGATGAGACCGTGGATTATTAAAAGCGTTTCAGAAGCCAACGGGCATATCCTCTATGAAACGAAACCCCGGGAGTTTGTTTCCCCCATAAGCACGGAAACGGCGGATGCGCTCAGGGAGCTCATGAAAGATACCGTGAATTGCGGTACCTGCAGGACCTCTTTTTCCCGTGTGAAAAGAAAAAAGGTTTTTAAAGGTGTGGAACTGGGGGCGAAAACCGGAACCATTAACGATGAGACCGGACAATACAAATATGACTGGTTGACGGCCTATGCCATACCACCCGGGAAGAATGCAAAGAGCATCTGCATTGCCATCCTGGGCGTACATGGGAAAAAACTGGGCAGGCGGTCCAACAGACTGGGAAGAGACATCATTAATCATTACCTTTCTTCTTAACGAGTTAACGAAGCACTTCATAAAATAAGGAGGACCCCATGTGGGAATACACGGATAAGGTGAAAGAACATTTCCTCAACCCAAAGAATGTGGGAGTGGTGGAAGATGCACAGGGTGTTGCGGAGGTGGGTTCCATGGCTTGCGGCGACGCCCTCAAACTGAGTTTTAAGACCGATGACCAAGGCAGAATAACGGATGCCAAATTCCAGACTTTCGGATGCGCCAGCGCTATCGCCTCCTCTTCCGCCCTTACGGAAATGATCAAAGGAAAAACCATTGAAGAGGCGGAAAAAATAAGCAATCAGGATATCGCCGATTATCTGGGCGGACTCCCCAAAGAGAAAATGCACTGTTCCGTGCTCGGCCAGCAGGCGCTTGAAAAGGCCATTGCCAATTACAGAGGAGAAGAAATCCAGGAAAAAGAGGGGGAGATTGTCTGTGAATGCTTTGGAATAACAGACAGTGAGATCGAAAAAGCCATCCGAGAAAACAATCTTACGACCGTGGAGGAGGTGACCAACTACACAAAGGCCGGTGGAGGTTGTGAAAAATGTCATGACGCCATACGGGGAATCATTGCAGACATTCGCGCTGAAGAAAAACCCGTGGGCCGTCCGCCGCTTTCCAATATCCGGAAGATGAAAATGATCGATGAGACCATAGAAAATGAGATCAGGCCTTCACTGAAAAAAGATGGTGGAAATATAGAGCTTGTGGATGTCATCGGCAACCGTGTGCTGGTTAAATTGCAGGGAAGCTGCGCCGCCTGCAAGGCATCGCAGCAGACGTTGAAAAACTTTGTGGAGGCAAAGCTTAAAGAGATGGTTTGGCCTGAACTGGTTGTTGAGGAGGTGACCCAATGAAGACGATCTACCTTGATAATAACGCAACCACCCAGGTTGCCCAAGAGGTCCTGGAGGAGATGCTGCCCTATTTTCGGGAGTATTACGGGAATCCTTCCAGTGCGCATTCTTTTGGCGGGCAGGTGGGGAAAAAAATCCGGGATGCGCGGGAAAAGGTTGCATCGCTTCTGGGCGCCACCCCGGAGGAGATTGTTTTTACCAGTTGCGGTTCAGAAAGCGATAACGCAGCCATCAGATCGGCGGTGGAATTGAATCCGGAGAAGCGTCACATTGTCACCAGCAGGGTGGAACACCCCGCCATCAAGTCTCTTTGCGGCCATCTTGCCGCACAAGGATTCCGCATTACGGAGCTTCCTGTAGACAGTGACGGTCGTCTGGACATGAACCGTTATAAGGAAACTCTGACACCGGACACTGCTATCGTAACCATCATGTGGGGGAATAATGAGACGGGGGTTATCTTCCCAGTGGAGGAGGCCGCCGCCCTTGCCAGGGAGAGGGGCATCTTGTTCCATTCGGATGCGGTGCAGGCCGCGGGTAAGATTCCCATCAATATGAAGGAAAGCAATATCGACATGCTCTCCCTTTCCGGTCACAAGCTGCACGCCTCCAAAGGCGTTGGCGTACTCTATGTGAGGAAAGGTATAAAATTCACGCCTTTTATTGTCGGCGGGCACCAGGAGATGGGTCGCAGGGGCGGAACGGAAAATACGGCCGGCATCATCGGACTCGGGAAGGCTTGCCAACTGGCCATTAAGAAACTGGAAGAGGAGAATATCCGGGTAAAAGGTCTTCGAGATAAACTGGAGAAGGAAATCCTGGGGCGTATCCCAAATACCAGGGTCAACGGGGGGAAGTCGGAACGCCTGCCGAATACTACAAATATCAGTTTTGAATTTATTGAAGGGGAAGCCATTCTGCTTCAGATGGATGAGTTAGGCATCTGCGCCTCATCGGGTTCGGCCTGTACTTCCGGGTCGCTGCAGCCCTCGCACGTGCTTCGAGCCATGGGGGTTCCGTTTACCATGGCCCATGGGTCCATAAGGTTCAGCTTGAGCGTCTATAACACGGAGGAGGAGATCGATTTCGTGGTTGAAAAACTGCCTCCCATTATTCAAAAGCTTCGCAGCTTTTCTCCCTATTGGGAGGAAGGCAAGGGTGCGTGTGCAACCCGCTGAGCCATTCCCAAAAGCTGTGAAGGAGGGCGTTTCGAATGGATGCCAAGGCTGAACTGGATGCTTGTGTTATCGAAGTAGAAGACAACAGCCGGTTTCGGGAAGAAATTCCAAAGATTGTAGATGAACTGGTCCTTTCCTGCAGTGTGGAAGGGTGTTTTGATCATGTGGGCCCGGAACCGATTTCTTCCCGCGAAACGATCATCGATATCCTTGAAAGGGCCTTTCGCATTCTCTATCCCGGATACTATTCCCGAAAACGGGTGGATCAATTCAATCTCAAGTACTATTTCGGTCAGGAGGTGACCCACTTTTTCGAGATCCTTTCGGAGCAGATCACTTTGGCTATACGGCATGACTGCCTACGATACGACCAGCCATGTAGTCAATGTAAGAAAAGGGGTGGGGAGGAAGCGATTCTTTTTGGTAAAAAACTTCATGAACTCCGTTCCTTGCTGGCGCTGGATGTTCGGGCTGCCTACGATGGCGACCCGGCTGCCGGGAGTTATGACGAAATTATTTTCAGCTATCCCGGCCTCTTTGCCATTACGGTGTACCGCATTGCCCACCAGCTTTTCGAGCAGGGCATCCCGCTGATTCCGAGGATCATGACGGAATACTCCCATAGCAAGACCGGCATCGACATCCACCCGAACGCGCATATCGGGGAGAGTTTTTTCATTGACCACGGGACGGGCGTTGTTGTGGGCGCCACGACGGTAATTGGAGATCGGGTCAGGCTCTATCAGGGGGTAACCCTCGGAGCCCTGTCCATTCGAAAAGAAGAGGTGAAGGCGCTGAGCAGTGCAAAGCGGCATCCCACCATTGAAGACGATGTGGTGATTTACGCGGGTTCCACCATATTAGGGGGAGATACGGTTATCGGCGCCCGTTCGGTGATCGGGGGGAATGTCTGGATCACCAAGTCGGTGCCGCCGGATACCCTCGTCTTTGCCAAAACTCCTGAACTGGTTTTTAAAGAGAAGAGGAGACTCAGCGATGCCTGATGCAACAGAGCGTGGTGGAAAGCGGATATATGACCGTGTGACCGAAACCGTAGGTTGCACGCCTCTCGTCAGGTTAAACTGGATTTCACAGGGTATTCCTTCATCTATCCTGGTGAAATTGGAGTTCAGAAATCCTTTGGGGAGCGTGAAGGATCGTATTGGTCTTGCCATGGTTGAATCCGCGGAAAAGGAAGGTCTGATCCGGAAAGGCACTGTGATCGTGGAGCCGACCAGTGGAAACACCGGCATTGCCCTGGCTTTTGTGTGCGCGGAAAAGAAGTATCCGCTGGTCCTTACCATGCCTGAGACTATGAGTATTGAGAGGCGGAAGCTCCTGAAACATCTTGGCGCACAGCTGATTCTGACTCCCGGGGCGGAAGGGATGAAAGGGGCCATCCAGAGGGCTATGGAAATTCGGTCGGAGACGCCGGGGGCCTATATGCCGAACCAGTTTTCCAATCCGGCCAATCCGGAAATACACAGGAAGACCACCGCGGAGGAGATATGGACGGATACTGGAGGGACGGTGGATATTCTGGTTTCAGGGGTGGGAACGGGGGGGACGATTACCGGTGTTGCAGAGGTGATCAAAGCTCGAAAACCGTCTTTCAAGGCCGTTGCGGTGGAGCCGCAGGATTCCCCTGTCCTGTCCGGTGGAAAACCTGGGCCCCATAAAATTCAGGGAATCGGAGCGGGTTTTGTGCCTGAAGTGCTGAACACCGAAATTATTGACGAGATCGTTACAGTCACCAACGAACAGGCCTTTGAAACCGCAAGAAAAATAGCGAAGCTGGAAGGAATACTCTGTGGAATTTCTTCCGGAGCCGCGGTATGGGCGGCGATGCAGGTGGGAAAAAAGTCGGAAAACCAGGGAAAGACGATCGTAGCAATCCTGCCTAGTACCGGAGAGCGATACCTGAGCACGCCGCTTTTTCTTGAGTAGCTCAGCAGGACATGCAGGCCTTCACGAACCCATAAAAGAGCGGGGCAGGGAACTCCATTCTTGATTTCAGCTCGGGGTGTGCCTGGGTAGCCACAAAGAATTTGAGGGCGGGCAGTTCGATGAACTCCACCAGCCTGCCGTCCAAAGAAAGTCCTGAAAAAACCAACCCTTTTTCCTGCAGAACAGCATGATAATCGGGATTTACCTCATACCGATGACGATGCCGTTCTGAAACCTCTTTGTTCCCATATAATTCATGGACGACGGACCCTTCCCGTAAAAGGGCAGGGTAGGCTCCAAGCCTCATGGTCCCACCCTTTTCCGTGACCTCTTTCTGTTCCGGAAGGATGTCGATGACTGGATGCGGGGTTTGAGCGTCCATTTCGGAAGAGTTCGCGCCGGTCAGCCCGCACACGTTCCTGGCGAATTCAATGACGGCAAGCTGGAGTCCCAAACATAGTCCCAGGAAGGGGATATTCTGTTCTCTTGCCAGGCGAATAACCTCAATCTTGCCCTCTGTTCCCCTCGATCCAAATCCACCCGGTACAACCAGCCCGTCCACCTTTTTCAAAAACGAGCTGTCATGTAATTCTGTTGTTTCCACCCATTCCAGGTTTATTTTGCATCCCAAATGGGCTGTGCAGTGATTAAAGCTTTCGATGATGGAGGCATAGGAATCCTCCAACTTGGTATATTTGCCGCACATGGCCACGGTGATCTCTTTCTGAGGATTTTTGATGTTTTCCACCAGATTTTTCCATTTTCTAAGATCAGGAGGGCTATAGATATTCAGCTTTTTGTGGATGATTTCCGGAAGGCCCTCTTTTTCGAAAACAATCGGGATCTCGTAGATATCTTCCACATCAAGACCTGTAATGACGGCATCGGGACTTACGTCGCAGAAATTGGAGATTTTCGTCTTAATCTCTCTGGTGAGATACTCCGGACACCTCCCGATAATAATATCCGGAAAGATGCCTCTTTGTTTGAGCAGATTCACGCTTTGCTGCGTGGGTTTCGATTTCTGTTCGTTGACTCCGTACGGAATGGGTACATACGTGAGATGGATGTAGAGAATATTTCCTCGCCCCACGTCTTCTTTCATCTGGCGCATGGCTTCAAGGAAAAGTTCGTTTTCTATGTCGCCTACGGTTCCCCCGATTTCGATAATAACCAGATCGGCCTTCTCTTCCTTTGCGGTCTGAAAAATATGATCTTTTATGGTGTTGGTCACATGGGGAATATATTGAACGGTTTTGCCGAGATAGTCCCCCTTTCTCTCTTTTTGTCTCACCATATCGAATACCTTTCCCATGGTGAGGTTCCATTTGGACTTGCATGTAACGCCTAAAAAGCGTTCGTAGTGGCCGAAGTCCATATCCACTTCCCCACCGTCATCCAGCACAAAAACTTCCCCGTGCTCAAACGGATTCATAGTCCCGGGATCCACGTTCAGATACCCGTCGCACTTGATGGGGACTATTTTCAATTTTGAAGACAGGAGATGCCCGATGGAGGCGGCCGCAATTCCTTTGCCGAGGCCCGAGAGCACTCCCCCCGTTACCGTGATGTATTTTGTAGGCATGATTCTCTTTTTATCTCAAAAAAGTTGATGTTTTTAAAACAGGGTAAAAACGTATCCTATTCAAAAACCCCGGCGGAATGGATCCCAGATCCGTATGTGGTTGCCATGAAATTTGAATAGGATGCGTAAAAACTATTCCCGTTTAAATTTTTAGTCAAGTGGTAAAAGGGACGGACGGCAGTTCTTGTCATGGGTTTTCCGGGTTTGAGGCCATGGGGATCTCTTTCAACATAGCGACCGTTCCGAATCTGCCGGTGCGGCCCTCCCCTCGGAAGGAAAAAAAATGATCTGTGGTACATCTGGTGCAGATCCCGGCCACCTCGATATGGTCTTTCTTCAGGCCGCACATTTGCAGTTGTCTGACGCTTACGGCCCAGAGGTTGAAGTAGTTTTCTTCGGTTATGAAATCCCGGAAATAGTTCGGGAAAAGATCTCTGTACCCTTTGAACTCCGCACAGCATGGGCCCAGAGATGGACCTATTGCGGCGCGCAGGAGAGTTGCTCTCGTGCCGAAGAGCGATTGCATTTTCGCGACAACCAGGGAGAGGATGTTTTGTACCTGGCCTCTCCATCCACAATGAACGGTTGCAACCGCCCTGTTTTCAGGATCATAAAGGATGACTCCCTGACAATCCGCCTGCATGACCATGATGGCCATACCGGGGGTATCGGTTATGATTGCATCTCCTATCGGAATCTTTTCCTGCCTGAAGGCATTCCCTCGCTCCGCAACAAGAATGTCGCAACCATGGACCTGCCTGGTGTAGAAAAGATGCTTTGCACAAGAGACGGACTTCAGTAGGGCAAGATTGGCCGTGACGTCGTCGGTCTCATCCCCGACGCCGGGACTGATATTCAGGCTTTTGTAAGGAGGGCCGCTCTGTCCGCCATGTCGCGTGAAGGTTGCATGAAAAAGTTCCGGGAATATGGATAATACGGAATATTGAAGAACCGGAAGTTCGTTGTCATTTCGTGGAAATCGGTTTTGTTGCGCAGGAGAGCCCGGCAGTGAAATAGAGCGGAGAGCGTTTGCTGCATCGATTGGTTTTTTGAGAAAAGATCCTTGGCCGTGCATCTTCATTTGATTGACGAAATGGACGTCCTTGCCGTCCGGAGAGATGATGTAGATACCATCACGACACAGACTTTCTCACGTACCGCTGCTTCCTTCCGGACCTGACGGGGTTTGCAAGTGCCTGTTACGTGAGGTCCACACAGTCTCCAGGTTCGACAGAGAGGCCGCCGCAAATCGAGCACCTCATGAAGAGTTTCAACCCCGCGTAAGCGGATTTCGGGTTACAGGGCACCGCTAACTCCCCATCTAGCACGACCAAGGTTTGTTTATTGTATATCAACCCTTTCTTTCAGTTCTTTGCCCACCTTGAAGAACGGGAGTTTCTTCTTTCCAACTTTTATAATTTCTCCGGTTTTGGGATTGCGCCCCTTGTAGCCGTCGTAATTCTTTATTTTGAAGCTACCGAGTCCTCTGACTTCTACTCTTTCCCCTCTGATAAGGGCAGCTTCCATCTCTCCAAAAACGGTGTTCACCACCTCTTCTGCCTTTTTAAGGGGTAAATGTTCCTCGTTGGCAAGAGCTTCGATTAACTGAGATTTGTTCATTGTTGCCCCCACTGCTGGTTCATGAAGTAAGTTATTGAAATCAGGTTGCTCATTTTCGTCGAAAATAATGGATTTAAGGCTGTAAGTCAAGCGCAAATTCGAAAAAAAAGGCTGCAGAATAAAAAAGGGGCCATTGGAAAGGCTGAGGATTTACATTTTTTGTATCGTGCGCTATATATCATGCACATTTGAAATATTGTCCGGTTTTGGTTTTATTAGAGTCCGTCGGATGGCGGGGTGGTTATGGGGAATGTGATTACAATTGACGGGCCTTCGGGAGCTGGAAAAAGCACTGTGAGCCGGATCCTTGCGAAAAGGATCGGATATTGCTGCCTCGATACGGGCGCTATGTACAGGGCTGTTGCTTTGGTTGCTAAACGACAAGGAGTTGCTTTTGATGACGGAAGAGCGCTCGGAGATATTTGCGGTTCCTTGCAGTTGCGATTTGTGGCCAGGGACGGCACTGAAAAACTCTTTCTTGGTAAAGAGGATATCTCAGGTCTGATAAGAAACCGCGAGCTCGATATGCTTTCTTCAAAGGTCTCCTCGGTAAAAGAAGTCAGGGATTCCATGAAAAGCCTTCAGAGAAAAATGTCCCTCCATGAAGACCTGATAGCGGAAGGGCGTGATATGGGAACCGTAGTGTTCCCTATGGCGAAAACAAAATTTTTTCTCACGGCATCTCTTGATGCAAGGGCACTGAGACGATATGAGGAAAGAATAGGGAAGGGAGAGCGGGTGCATATCGATGAGGTCAGGGACGAACTGAAAAAGCGAGACCATCAAGACGAGACCCGCTCTATTGCCCCTTTAAAGCGGGCCGAAGACGCTTTCCTGGTCGATTCCACCGGGTTGAATATTCAACAAGTTATTAAGCTTATGATGAGATATATGGGGGATGAAAGCAGGGAAGAAGCTGAAGAATAGCCTTTTACGGCCGGCAAAATACCGAAAGGAAGCTCATGGAGTCGGCTTTTTTGCCTTTTATCGACAAATCTGTAAATAAATACTTGAAATTTGCTTTTAAATTTCCTAAACTAAGAAGTTTAGAAGATCTGTTGGCGGGCAAAAATAATCAGGGGGTATTTAGCTTAATGGAAAAAGAGACAAACTTTGGAACCCAAGACAAAACCATTGAAACTGAAGGCGTTGATATGACTGTTGAAAGCGGGCAGGACACAGGCGAAGAAAGTAAGAGTATGATTGAAAAACCTGTCGTTGAAGCAGACGTTGATCGTTCTGAGCAGGACAAGACAGAATCGGACGGGGAACTTTCCTATGAACTTTTGGAAGACGAAGAGGATGAAACAGAAAATGAATTCATGCAGATGTATGAAGAGAGCCTCAAGAGCATCCAGGAAGGGGAAGTTGTTTCCGGGGAAATTGTCCAGATAGACAAGGAATACGTTTTGGTGGATATAGGGTACAAGTCGGAGGGCCAGATTCGCATCCAGGAATTTTTCGATCCGGAAGGCAACTTGACTGCCAAGGTTGGAGATAAAATCGAAGTTCTCCTTGAAAGAAGAGAAGATGACGAAGGTGTCATCAGACTTTCCAAGGAAAAGGCCGCCAAGATCAAGGTATGGGATAAGGTTAAGAAAATCTATGAGAGTGACGAGACCATCAGTGGTCAGATCGTATCGAGAGTGAAGGGAGGTCTTTCCGTTGATATCGGTTTGCAGGCCTTCCTGCCCGGATCTCAGGTGGATCTCAGGCCCATCAGAGACATGGATTCCCTTGTGGGTACGGTGCATGATTTCAAGATTGTAAAATACAATAAGCGCCGAGGGAATATTGTTCTGTCTCGGAGGGCGATACTGGAGGCTGAAAGATTAAGCCTCAAAGAAGACACCTTGAAGGTTATCGAAGAAGGAAGCGTACTTAAGGGAACCGTGAAAAATATTACGGACTACGGCCTGTTTATCGATCTGGGAGGTATTGACGGGCTGGTGCATATTACGGATATGTCCTGGGGCAGAGTGGGACATCCTTCTGAAATGCATCAGGCCGGAGATGAAATTGAAGTAAAAGTCCTCAGTTTTGATAAAGAAAAGGAACGTGTGTCTTTAGGGATAAAGCAGTTAACGCTTGACCCGTGGAGTCGTGTGGAAGAGATGTATCCCATTGGCGCCAGAGTTTCAGGCCGGGTTGTCAGCCTGACGGATTATGGTGCGTTCGTGGAAGTGGAACAAGGGGTTGAAGGCCTGATTCACGTCTCAGAAATGTCCTGGACAAGAAAAGTGCGGCACCCTTCACAGATTCTTGCCGTTGGGGATAGCGTGGAAACCATTGTCCTGAATATGGATGTGGCCCGAAAGAGAATTTCCCTCGGGATGAAACAGGTGGAGCCAAACCCGTGGGACGTGATTGAAGAAAAATACCCCATTGGAACAACCATTGAGGGCAAGATCAAGAATATTACCGATTTCGGCGCATTTATCGGTATCGATGAAGGAATCGACGGTCTGGTCCATATCTCCGATATCTCCTGGACAAAGAGAATAAAGCATCCTTCCGAGGTGTATAAAAAGGGACAGGAAGTTCAGGCTGTGGTTCTTAGCATCGATAAGGAGAATGAACGTTTTTCATTAGGCATCAAACAGCTGGCGCCGGATCCCTGGGATGAAATTCCCATCCGCTACAAACCGGGGACACGTGTTACCGGGGCGGTTACAAATATCACGGATTTTGGCCTTTTCCTTGAGCTTGAAGAAGGTATCGAGGGCCTCGTCCATATCTCAGAGGTAGCGGGAGATAAAAAAGGGAATCCACTTTCGCGTTTTCAAATTGACGATGTCATTCAGGCGAAAGTCATCAATGTCTCCAGACAGGACAAAAAGATCGGGCTTTCCATTCGGAAACTGGAAGAAACCAGCGAGAAGGATATTTTCAGGAGCTATCTGAACAACAACAAGGAAGCCACTTCGAATCTTGGCGAGTTGTTGCGTGAAGAAATGTTGAACCTGGAGCAGCAGGATCAGGGAGATTCCGAGTCTGAGGAAGAAAAATAGTCTTATCTAATCTCTTGAAATCCGGGAAATCCACCGGAAGGAGATTGGCTCCGGCCTCACGCCTTGCATACGCCCCCACCTCGGTGGCGGGTGTATGCAGTTCAAAACATCAGGTGGGGTTACTTACAGTTAGCAATATTCCTTAAAGCAAACCTCTAATCTATATCCAAGCCAAATGAAAAAAAATGGACGTCCAATACTCCTCGTTCTGGTCATAATTTTTGGGATTGGCCTTTTCTTAGGGGTAACGGGTATCCTTGTCCTGAAGCTCTTTGGGCCTTCTTCCAATCTATTCCTGACTGAAAAAATCGGCGTGGTGACGGTTGAGGGAACCATCACCTCTTCTGATAAGATCACGGCTCAACTGGTTAAATTTACGAGAGACAGGAGCATCAAAGCAATCATTGTCAGAGTGAATTCACCGGGAGGTCTTGTGGGTCCTTCGCAGGAAATCTATAGAGAAATCCAGAAGACCGTGCCGTATAAAAAGGTGGTCGTGTCCATGGGTGCCGTTGCGGCTTCCGGAGGCTATTACCTTTCCGCTGCCGCGGATAAGATTGTCTCCAATCCCGGGACCATAACGGGAAGCATTGGAGTGCTTATGGAATTCCTGAGGCTCGAAGAACTCATGGATAAAATAGGCGTCGATCTGGAGATCGTAAAGACCGGAGAGTTCAAGGCCATGGGATCTCCGGACAGGAAGCTTACCGAGCGCGAAAGAGAGGTCATCCATGAAATTATATTTGATCTGCAGAAACAGTTTGTGGAGGCCATTGCGGCAGGAAGGGGGCTTCCCCTGGAAAAGGTGCGACAGATCGCCGATGGCCGCGTTTTTTCAGGAGCGCAGGCGAAAGAACTGGGTCTTGTGGACATGTTGGGAAATTTTCAGGATGCCGTGCAACTGACGAAGGAGTTGGCCGGAATTCGCGGCGACGTGCTATTGGTATACCCCGAAAAAGGAAGCCTGGCGCTTCTGGAAAGGCTCATGGATTCCGGAGCAAACTCTCTGGAGCGGTTCATGGAAGGCTTCAAGAGCCGTATTGAATATCGATGGCCCGGATTTTCAGGCGCACGGATTAAAGAAAGCTACTGATGTCCCCTTTCCCCTGTCGAATGATTTCCGGTTGATCATTTATCAAAGATACCACACTCGATGGATTTTGAGAAAGCACCCCCCCATCAATGATTACGTCGACCTGTGAACCATAGGCTTCTTTTATGGAATAGGGATCATCGTACCCGGCGCTTGTGCTGATGATCGGCCTTCCAAAGGTGCTGACAATATCCAGACAGGTTTGATTATCCGGCACGCGGATACCAACGGTTTTTCTTTTGGTAAGCATAATCCTGGGAACAAGTCTGGTTCCTTCCAGAACAAAGGTATAGGGCCCTGGAAGAAGTCGTTTCATGTTTTTGTAAGCATAATTGGATACCAGAGCGTAGCGGCTGATCTCCTTGAGACTGTCGCAGACAAACGAAAACGGCTTGGTAAGGGGTCGGTTTTTGAGTCTGTAAATCTGTTCAATGGCTTTTTTGTTAAAAAGATCGCACCCGATTCCATAAAAAGTATCTGTAGGGTAGACGATAACTCCTCCGTCCTCAAGAATCTCACTCACGCGGCGAATCAGGCGTTGTTGGGGATTATCCGGGTTGATGGAGAGCATGAGTGGTTCTTTTTTTTTTGCGGTCTTATTTCCCATATTCGATCATACACCGGTGATGCAGGGTTAACAGTACGGCAGTTATATGCCGGGATTTGGCCGATCCGGTTGCTGTGTAGGAGGCATTACATCAAAGATGGACCCGAGTTTGCTTTTTGCTCTCTTTTCCTTCATTCTGGGGCTCATTCTGGGAAGCTTCCTGAATGTCTGCATTTATAGAATTCCCTTGAAAAAATCTATTGTCAGTCCTTCCTCCAGTTGTCCTCAATGTGGGACGGCCATCAAGTTTTACGACAACATACCCGTACTGAGTTTCCTGCTCCTTAGGGGAAAATGCAGATATTGCGACCATGCCATTTCGTGGCGCTATCCGCTTGTGGAGTGCATTTCCGGATTCTTAAGTCTCCTACTCTATATCAAGTATGGGGCACATTTTCAATACATTGTCTACCTTATTTTTACACTCTCTTTAGTGGTGGTTACGTTTATTGATCTTGACCATCGGATTATCCCTGATCTCCTTTCTCTCCCGGGACTTGCGGCAGGGATTGCCGTCTCCTTCCTGCCCGGAACGATCTTCTGGCTCGACTCAGTGATAGGGGCGGTTGCGGGCGGAGGCATTCTTTTTTTAGTGGCTGTCGGATATGAGCGTATGACCGGACGAGAAGGAATGGGGGGCGGGGACATTAAACTGCTTGCCATGATCGGTGCCTGGATGGGATGGAAACAGCTTCCCATGGTCTTGTTGATTTCTTCATCTTCCGGTGCGCTCATAGGATGCATTTTTATTCTGATTTCCCGGAAAGGCTATCGGATGCAGATCCCCTTTGGGCCTTTTCTTTCATTAGGGGCAATCCTTTGTCTTTTCTTTGGTGAGGGGATCCTGAACTGGTATTGGGGGTTGTTTGGGTAAAAGAAAGGACTCTATCGGTATGGAAAAAACGGTTGAACAGGAAGAATTAATCAAGGAAAACCTTCTTCTTAAAGATCAAATTTCGCGCATACAGGAGAGATATTCATTTGAGAGTATTGTGGCCCGCAGCGAGGCGATGGCCCGGGTATTCGAGCTGATTGAGAAAGTTTCCGGTCATAAGACCACCGTGCTCATTACCGGGGAAAGCGGCACCGGAAAGGAGTTGATTGCCAAAGCTATTCATTCCAGCGGCTCCAGGGCTTCAAAGCGCCTAATCACCATCAACTGTGGCGGCATTCCGGAGAACCTCCTGGAAAGTGAGCTCTTCGGATACAAAAAAGGGGCATTCACAAATGCCTTCAAAGACAAACTCGGACATTTCAGCAAGGCCGATGAGGGGACCCTCTTCCTCGACGAAATCGGTGAACTGCCGTTTCTGCTGCAGGTGAAACTCTTGCGCGCTCTTCAGGAGCATGAGATTGTTCCCCTGGGAGGTGTAGAGCCGGAACGGATAGACGTAAGGCTTATCGTGGCCACTTCAAAGGATTTGAGCCAGGAGGTGGCACAGGGCAGATTTCGGGAAGACCTCTATTATCGGGTAAATGTAATGACGATCCATCTGCCCCCCCTGAGAGAAAGGGTCGGAGATATTTCTCTTCTGGCAGGATATTTTATAGACCTTTTCAACAAAAAATTGAAAAAAAATGTAATAGCCCTTTCTTCCGATGCGATGTCCGCAATGATGAATTATCGATGGCCCGGAAACGTCCGAGAACTTGAAAACGTGATGGAGAGGGCGGTTTTGTTGGCGCCTGACCGGTTGATTACGCCCAGAGAATTACCTCCGGAGCTGCTCGTGGATACAAAGAAGCAGGGTCCGGAAGGGTTGAAAACCCTTTCTATAAAAAAGGCCACCAGGTCCCTTGAGATAGGACTTATCGAAAAAGCTTTACAAAAAACCCAAGGGAATCGAACGCAGGCGGCCCTGTTGCTTGAGATCAGTCGTCCAACACTGATAAGCAAGATTAAGGAATATGCGCTGTAGATTTGTTCTACAGAAAAATCCATGATGAAATCCACCTCCGAATCCGCCGAAAAAGTTGGCAGTTTGGATTGGCCTCCTCTCCTTCAGGGCGTCCTTGTAAAAAGATACAAGCGTTTTATGGCCGATGTGAAATTGAGAAACGGTCATCTAATCACTGCGCATTGTCCTAATTCGGGCGGAATGCTCACCTGCTGCGAGCCGGGCCGTCCGGTATATCTGTCCCGACATAATAACCCGAAACGGAAATTGAAATACACCTGGGAGATTATTCACATGCCCGGCTCGCTCGTGGGCGTCAATACCATGGTGCCAAACCGGCTGGTACATGCGGCAATCCTGGCCGGGAAAGTTCCAGTACTGAGGGAATATACCAGTGTTCGGACGGAGGTACCCTATGGGAAAAATTCCCGTATCGACCTGTTGTTGGAGGAGGGTAAAAGGCGATGTTTCGTTGAAGTGAAGAACTGTACGCTTGTCGAAGATGGGATTGCGTGTTTTCCGGATGCCGTTACAACAAGAGGGCTGAAGCACCTCAAGGATCTGCAGGAGCAGGTTCGAATGGGGGATCGGTCCGTGATGTTTTTTCTGGTGCAGCGAATGGACGCGGTACGGTTCCGGCCGGCGGACCGGATTGACAAAAAGTACGGAATAGAACTCAGGAAGGCTATAATGAACGGCGTGGAAATAATGGTGTACGATGTGTCGCTTGACCTGAAAAGCATTGCCTTGAACCGGGCATTGCCTTTTGAACTCTGATCTATTCCTCTACTGTTTCTCCACGAGCTTATACCCGGCGGGGACTGTGAACAGATCTTTGTTGAGGGGTTTTTGTTCCACCTTGTTGACCGTTGTGGTAGTCGTCCCACCCATGGCGGTCATAACGGTCATGATGGGGAATCCATCCAGTTTATCCAGTATTCCAGACATATTCATCAGTCTGACCATCGGTGCATTTTCAAATGCCTTGGCCATCTTGTCATTGAAAGCCTTGAGTTCCAAGTATCCCTTGACATCTTTGGAAACCCAGTACTCTCCTTTGGCCATCATCATCTGGACGTCATATTTCCGGCAAGTATAGCCGGAAATTTTTCTGGTCTCATCCATGGGAACGATTTTTGTATTCTCAGCTATCTGTTTCAACATGTCTTTGAGCTGGGTTGCCTGGGCCTCGTCCATCTCAGGCATCTTGAGCATTTCGTTGAGGTCGCTCTGGGTATAGGTCTTGTCTTCTGTGTTGATTTCGTAACTGGTCATCTTGGCAAAATTCATGATGGTTATTTCGCCCTTCTTTTCCGACCGTGAAGCATCGGTCGTCACATAGGTTTTGATGATTTCCGATTGATCCGGTTGTCCGGGAACGCCTTTTCTGGTCTCCGTAGATTCCCAGTACAGGTCAGCATAGACCGCCGGCGAAATGAGGAAGAACAACAGCAGGGCGAGAGAAAGACAAAAAGTTGATGATGTTTTTTTCAAAGGGATACTCCTTTATGGTTGCGTTTTGTGATTCTGACTTTCTAATTGTAAGATGACACCGATAATGTGATATCTTATAATAAATACCATGGTATTGGAAACGAAAAAATACAGAAACGACAAGACAATGGCGAAATGCAGGGAAATTATCCACCTTGATATGGATGCCTTTTATCCTTCAGTGGAAGTTCTTGATAATCCTGAGTTAAAAGGCAAGCCTGTGATCGTGGGGGGTGGAAGGGAGAGAGGGGTGGTCTCTTCCGCCTCCTATGAAGCGCGAAAATTCGGCGTGCATTCGGCATTACCCATGGCAACGGCCCTGCGTTTATGCCCCTGCGGGATATTCCTTCCTGTGAGAATGGACAGGTACAGGGAGATTTCAGGATGGATATTTGAGATATTCAAACGGTACACACCCTTGGTGGAACCTTTGTCCATCGATGAGGCCTTCCTCGACGTGACCGGATCGGGGCGATTGTACGGAAGTGCGGTGGAAATAGCTGTTCGGATAAAACAGGAGGTCTTTCAAGAGATCGGACTTCGCGTATCCGCAGGGGTTGCCCCTTCCAAATTTGTAGCGAAAATTGCATCAGATATGGAGAAGCCGGACGGACTTACCGTGATCTTGCCGGAAAAGGTGAGGGAGTTTCTGAACCCGCTATCTGTGAGCAGGATGTGGGGTGTGGGAAAAGTGACACAGGAAAAACTCATGGGAATGAAAGTGTTCACGTTCAGGGATTTGAGTCGTATTCCGGTTGATGTACTGGAACGAAAATTGGGTTTGCAGGGGCGTAAAATGCATTTCCTCTCCATGGGGATAGATGCGAGGGATGTGGAGCCTGAAAGCGTTGTGAAATCGATCGGTCATGAGGAGACCTTTAGCGAAGATCTCGTAGACCTGGAGCTATTGAAAAAAAATTTGCTTCTGCTGACTGAAAAGGTGGCACGGCGGATGCGGCGAAAAGGACTGATCGGAAAGAGTCTGAGCCTGAAAGTGAAGTACCACGATTTTAAACAGATCACCCGGTCTGGAACGCTGGATACATACAGCGATGACGGTCCATTTCTCTATGCCGAGGCGTGCAGACTTTTGACAAAAACAGAGGCCGGGAAAAAACCTGTTCGGCTTCTGGGCGTTTCCGTCTCCCTGCTCTGTTACCAATCCGGGGGGGATCAATTATCCCTTTTCGGGCGTGAAGGCTCGGAGGAAAGACGGAAAAGGCTTCACCATGCTCTGGACTCTGTTTACCGAAGACATGGTGAAAAGAGTGTGGTGCCCGGGGCCCTGGTGGGGCCCCGGACATAATTGGCGTAGAACCCTGTTGTTCGGTTATCAGTGATCCGATTTCTCTGGGTCTTCGCCTCTCTGCGCGAGACCAAACTCACAGCAGGAATATGGAATCCCCGCTCTTTCCTCCCAGCCCGGGATGGATATCAAAGCGGACGACGCCCACCGGTATTTTACCTTCCACGGCCTGGGTCACCATAGCGGTCCCCTTGTTTCCGAAACCCCCACAAAGCTCGATCGCCTGAATGCCGTCATTCACGAGTTCTTTGGCCAGCTTTCCTGCGTCCTCATAGTTTTTAACGGCAACCGTAAGCAGATCAATCGCAGGGGTACTAACCCAGGATCTGTGTTCTTCGGGATTGCCGTTGGGTGCAACAAAAATGAACGCAGCTTTTAACTTTGATTCCATCTGTTTCCTCCGGAATGTGTGGGTTGGCTTTTCTGTCGGTCTGTTTCAGACGAAACTTCAAAAAGAGGCTTGTTCCCGGTTGATCCGGAAGCACACCTCTTCGATGTCAGGCGCCAGAAGTCTTTTCTTCATGGCGGCCTGCATGGCTTTGTGTACGTCGATGACAACCGGGCCATCCAATGCGAGACGAACACTGAAGGCTTCGCTTCCCCGAATATCTATTTCACGTTCACCGTCAAGGGCAAGAACGGACGGAGAACAGGTTACCGGTATTTCCTGCCCTAATTTGAGGAAACGACATTCCTCGATTTTTACTTGGAGAATGGTTCCGGGCGCAACAGGGGCCAGGACGGACAGGCCCTGGTCGCCCAGCCCGAGGTAGAGCCCCAATGGCTCATCGGGCGCGATGGAACAGAAAACGCCTCCAATGGCTGAAAGTCCGATACTGGAAGGCGCAGCTCTGTTCAGGAAAAGTTGTCTGACCTTTTCCATCTCCCATATGGCCCTGGATCCCAGGAAAGGGTCATCGTAGACGGCGGCGTCCACCAGGGCCATATCAAACGGCTCGCCCTTTTTAAGAATCTCCAGCCTTGTCGAGGTATAGGCCGTTTCTTCGTGAGTCAGCCTGCCCGTGGAAAGCAGGCCCGCAGCCAGACCTGCGATGGTTCCTTCCACCATGGTGGGAAATACATTGTTAGTGCCCGTGGAAATGGGCAGGATGGGTGTTGTTCCGCATCCTTTGGCTACAGCCCGGTTCGTGCCGTCCCCACCAAGGGTGACGATACAGGCCACTTTACGTTCGGCCATCATGCGGCCGGCACGGATCGAATCTTCCTGGGTATGTGCCGGCTTGAATGCTACGGGAGCGCCCGGGATGGGATGCGGCATGCGCTCCCGTGCCCTTTCTACGATGCCGAAATAGTCCTGCATGTACGTGATGCGATCGACTCCCATGGCAGTGAGCCCTAAGAGTATCCTGCGAACGATGCGTACCTTTTCCTGGTTGTCAAAAGAACTTCCGAAGGCGACAAGCCTTCGGATGTCTTTTCCGGAAGCAGGATTGGCGATGATTCCTACGGTGGACACTGGATCTTTGTTCCCTCAGCTCAGAGCCTTCTTCGCACCGGCGACTATTTTGTCTACGCTGGGGATATACTCCTCTTCCAGGGTGGGAGAGAAGGGAACGGGTGCGAAGGGGGCCGCAACCCGGACGATCGGTCCATCGAGATAGTCTATGGCATTTTCAGCCACCATGGCTGCGATTTCCGCACCCGGTCCGGCAAATTTCACGGCTTCGTGCACGATCAGAAGGTGGTGGGTTTTCTTCACCGATTCAATGATGGTTTCCCCATCGAGTGGCGAGAGGCTCCTCGGATCAACAACCTCCGCGCTGATCCCTTCAGCCGCGAGTTTTTCGGCGGCATCCAGGCTTCGCCAAAGCATCTGAGCGGTAGCCACAATGGTGATGTCTGTCCCTTCCCGTTTGATGTCCGCCTTGCCAAGCGGGATGGTGTAATCGCCTTCCGGGACTTCACCCTCCACGCCGTAGAGCATTTTATGCTCAAGAAATACTACAGGGTTGTCATCCCGAATAGAGGTCAGCAGGAGCCCCTTTGCATCATAGGGGGTGGCCGGCATGACCACTTTGAGTCCCGGCACATGCATAAACCAGGCTTCGAGACATTGTGAGTGCTGGGCGGCGGCCCCTATGCCGCCCCCGCAGGATGCCCGCAGGGTAAGGGGAAGTCTTGCCTTTCCGCCAAACATGTATTTCATTTTCGCCGCCTGATTGAAGAGCTGGTCAAAGGCCACACCGATAAAATCCACAAACATGAGCTCGGCAACGGGTCTTAAGCCGGCGGCTGCGGCTCCAACGGCAGCGCCGATGATGGCGCTCTCGGTAATCGGTGTATCGATGATGCGTTTTTCTCCATATTTGTCGAAGAGCCCCTGAGTTACCCCGAAGCACCCCCCAAAACAGCCCACGTCTTCTCCTGAGATGAACACATTCGGGTCCCTTTCAAGTTCCATGTCAAGGGCGTTATTTATCGCTTGCAAAAATGTCATTTTAGGCATGTTCAAATCCTCCATTTACGGGACGTTCAAAAGTGGAACCACGGAAATGTCATTCCTCAAACCGTGTATACGTCGGTAGTTACCTCTTCCGGTTTTGGGTATGGGCTTTCCTCGGCGAATCTGACGGCGTTATCGATATCAGATCGCAGGGCTGTATCGATTTCTCCCACCTGTTCCCGGGTAAGGACATTCATGCTGAGGAGCTTTTCCTCAAATCTGGCCACAGGGTCTTTTGCCTTCCATTCCGCGACCTCATCCTCCGGTCTGTAAACGCATGGGTCCCCTTCAAAATGGCCTTTGTGACGGTAGGTCTTACACTCGATCAGGGAGGGGCCTTTTCCTGTGCGTGCGCCTTTAATGGCCTCCGCGGCCGCTTCATATACGGCCACAACATCGTTTCCATCCACCACTATTCCGGGGATGTCGTAGGCTGCGGCCTTGTCGGCCACATCAGAAACCCGCATAGATTTATTGGTGCAGCAGGAGATGCCGTACAGGTTGTTTTCATTGACAAAAACGACAGGCAGGTTCCATGCGGATGCCATATTCATGGCTTCCGCGGTTGTTCCCTGGTTGGATGCTCCATCTCCGAAAAAGCAGACGGATACATTGTCCGTGTTTTTGTATTTGGCTGCGAAACCGGCTCCCACCGCGATCGGGCTGCCGGCGCCCACAATTCCATTGGCGCCCAGAATGCCCAGGTCCAGATCGGCGATGTGCATGGAGCCTCCTTTGCCTTTACAGTACCCGGTCGACCGGCCGAAGAGTTCCGCCATCATCTTTTTGATATCTCCTCCTTTGGAAATAAGATGGCCATGACCACGATGGGTGCTGGTAATGTAATCGCTTTCGCGAAGGGACGCGCTCACACCGGCAGCCACAGCTTCCTCCCCGATATAGAGATGAACGAAACCTCCAAATTTTCCCGCAGCAAACAGTTCGGAGACCCTCTCCTCAAACAAACGGATCTTTTTCATGGTTTTGTAAAGACTGATCAATGTTTCATTACTCAGTTCCATTTTTCAAAACCTCCCTTCTTCAAGTTAGCGTAAAGATTTTGTTCCGAGCCATTCATTTTTTTTAAAGCCATGCCTGATATAGGACTATAATATAAGCCTTAATGTCAATCCTTTAATGGTGGGATCGTGAAAATACGAATGGAAAATGCCATACTGTGGAGAGAAGGAAGGAAGAAAAAGGTAAAGATCTGGGGGGATGAAAATGGAGTCCCGTCTATGGCACCCAAAAACAGGGATGATCTGTAAAGGATCTATCAACAGTCGGTGAAGGGGCATCCAAGATGCAGCGGCAAAAAGACCTTATGACTGCATTCCCGCCGCTGTTTTTGAATGAGATACAAAATCGGGTTGACAAATAATTGACGAAGAATGTAAAAAGGAAATAACGCTTATGTTTCTAAAAATCCACGTATTTTCTGGTGTAAGAAGAAAGCCTGTCATTTTCAACTTCAACCAACGATTGCAATCGAACCGTTTCTTAACTTTTGAAAATTATATCTTGGCAGCTGGTTAGCCGGAGGGACCGACCATGAGCGAAAAAGCAGATATCAAAGTGTTGCTTGTTGATGATGAAGAAACGCTAATCGAATACCTTTCGAAGCGCCTTTTGAGAGAAGGATTCATTGTCAAGGCTACATTTTCGGGAGAAGAGGCTGTTGCGGTGGCTGATGAAAACGTCTTTGACGTTGCCGTTGTCGATTTGAAAATGTCTGGGATGGATGGTGTTGAGACGCAAAGACAGCTAAAGAAAATACAGCCTTACCTCCAGTGCATCGTACTCACCGGTCACGGGGCAATCGATACGGCTCTTGAAAGTGGAAAGCATGAGGCGTTCAAGTATCTGCTTAAACCAATTGAATACGACACCCTCGTGGATACCATAAAAAAAGCCTACGAACGTAAGGTTCAGATCCAAGACGCCAAATTCAGGGAAGAAGTGGAGGGTATTCATAAATCGGGTCTTGGCTCCAGGGGCATCAAAAGAGCCATGGACAGATTAAGAAAGATTTATGGAATTGACTGATTCTCCACAGCATCGGAAGAAGATCTCCCGGAAATTTTCCGAATCGAAGTCTAAACAGATGGACACGGAGGAGTTTCTTAAATGCGTTCTGCAGAATGCTTATGATCTGGTTTTTTCCACTGGCCTTGATGGCGTTATCGTATCGTTCAGCAAGAGTACAGAAGAGGCTCTCGGATACCAAGGGGAAGAGATCAAGGGAAAACCGTCGAAAGAACTGGCCAAGGATCCGATGGAATTTGAGCGGATGAGGGAAGGCCTTTTTGAGGGGGGGGTGGTAAGTCGATCGGATTTTCCTTTTCGCCATGCCGACGGGCATTTGGTCTACTGTGATGTTTCCATTGCTGCCCTCAAGAATGGAAAAGGGGAATTTTCGGGCAGTGTTGTCATGGCTCGGAATATTACCGAGTGGAAAAAATTTCAGGAAGAACTGATCCTGGTCGATCGATTGGCCGAAGTGGGGCGTACGGCTTCAGGTATCGTTCACGAAATCAACAATCCCCTTTCGGTTATCAATGAAATTTCCGGTTGGATGGAGGTTGTCGTATCCGATTCGGAAGGATTGAACGAAAATGACAGGGCTGAGCTCAAAACATGCATCGCCAAACTCGGCGAACAGACAAACCGCTGCAGGAATATTGCCCGCAATATGCTGGGTTTTGTGCGAGGTACAGGCCCTTCCGCGGATTCGTTCGATCTTCACGAACTTTTGAAAAACTCCGTGAGTTTCCTCTTTCCGGAATTGAAATCTAAAGATATAGAGGTGCTTTTTGATTTTGTGGAAGGCCCGCTGCGGATGCACTCGGAAGCAAGGATGTTAGAGCAGGTCTTTGTAAATCTTCTCACGAACGCCATTCATGCCATTGAAGAGAAGGGGGAGCGCGCCGGTCATATATGCATCGGCACCAGGCTGGAGGAGAGATCCGTGGTCATCTCTTTTACGGATAATGGTATCGGAATCGCCCCCGGAGATCAAAAGAAAATTTACGAACTTTTTTTTACTACCAAGCCCTCCGGAAAGGGGACTGGTTTGGGTCTGCCCATATGCCGGAAGATCGTTCGTAAACTCGGGGGCGACATCCATGTGGAAAACAGTTCCTGTGAAGGCGCGACTTTTGTTGTTCGCATTCCTCTCTTTGCTGATAAGGGGATCCCGTAAGCATATGGTGAGGATGGCACATGGTCCCATTGTACAAATACCCATCTCTGATAACCTTTGCGAACCTTTCTGCTCTCTTCCCGACCTTTCAACCCTTTGAGCCACGTTTCCCATTAGATTGACCAGAACCTACGAAACAGGGTTTTCTCGCATGTTCCCTACGGATGACAAAATTGTTTCGCTGTTTACATTGATGTGCACAGAAATGTAAGGATATTGGCAATGCAGCTATTTTCGTTGTGTTGAAAACTTCCCGGAAATCTGTGTGCCCAGTGTTTCAACCCATCTTGGCATAAAAATTGCTATAAAAACACAGAATCTGAATCTTTAAAAGGAAAAAAGGATCTCTCTTTTCTATGTACAAGCACAGTAGAAACAGCTTTTCCAGGATGCCGGACCGCCAGGGCCTTTATGATCCCTCCCATGAACACGATGCGTGTGGTGTAGGTTTTGCTGCCAATATGGACGGTCTCAAATCCCATGCAATTATCGAAAAGGGCATAAAAATCTTAAAAAACCTCTCCCACAGGGGCGCCATTGGGGGCGATCTCAAGACCGGAGACGGCGCAGGCATTTTGTTTCAGATTCCCGACGGTTTTTTTCGAAAGGAATGTGAAGGAGCCCATATTTCCCTGCCCTCGGCCGGGGGATATGGCGTCGGGATGATTTTTATGCCGCGGTCTTCCCGCTTGCGTGAAGCCTTTATGGAAGTCTTGGTGGACACGGTAGTCAATGAAGAGCTGGAATTCCTTGGATGGCGCGAGGTTCCTGTGTGCAGTGAAGCCATTGAAGGCCAGGCACGAGAACGGCAACCTGTAATTCTGCAATGTTTTTTGCACGGCAGGGGGCTTGAAGGTGCTGTCCTTGAAAGGAAGCTTTATGTTGTGCGAAGACAGATTGAAAAGAGGGTCATGGAATGTAGTGGACAGGAGCCTTTTTACATCCCCAGTCTTTCGTGCAGGACCATCGTTTATAAAGGGCTCTTTACCGCGGCACAGCTCCCCGCCTATTACATGGACTTGAATGATTGCGAGATGATCAGCGCTATTGCTGTGGTTCACCAGCGATACAGCACCAATACGTTTCCCTCGTGGGAGCTTGCGCAGCCGTTTCGCTATCTGGCCCATAATGGGGAGATCAACACCCTCAGGGGAAATCTGAACCTCATCCGCGCGAGGGAATCGAGGTTGGAATCACCACTTTTCGGTAGAGACATCAAAAAGTTGTTACCCATCATCCAGGAAGGTTTCAGCGATTCCTCCTGCCTTGACAATGCACTGGAGCTTCTTACGAATGCGGGCCGAACGCTTCCCCATTCAATGCTTATGCTCGTGCCGGAGGCGTGGGGAGAAAAATACCCCATGGGACCGGATCAAAGAGGCTTTTTTGAATACCACGCCGGATTGATGGAACCATGGGATGGTCCGGCTGCCCTGGCGTTTACCGATGGGCTTCAGGTGGGTGCCATGCTGGATAGAAATGGTTTACGGCCCGCAAGATATACCATTACGAAAGACGGATTCGTGGTTTTTGCTTCGGAGACCGGGGTGCTGGATTTTGATCCTGAGGAAGTGATGGAAAAAGGTGCGCTTCGCCCGGGTCAGATCCTGGTCGCTGATCTGGAAAAACAGAGGCTGCTCAAGGATGGCGAAGTAAAAACGCTCTGTGCCAGGAAGCAGCCATACAGGAGGTGGGTAGAAGAGAACAAGATCACCCTCCGAGGGTTTTACGGAAATGTGGCGCCTGTCGAACCGGACTTGGAAAACCTCCTGGTCAGGCAAAAACTCTTTGGATATACGCGGGAAGATATTCAGGTAATCCTCGAGCCGATGGCTTCAAACGGTCAGGAACCGGTAGGGTCCATGGGGGCGGATACCCCGCTTGCTGTTTTTTCAGAAAGAAATCAGTCGCTGTTTTCTTATTTCAAACAGCTCTTTGCCCAGGTGACCAACCCGGCCATCGATCCTGTGCGGGAAGAGTTGGTCATGTCTCTCATGACCTTTATCGGAAATCCGGGAAATATCCTCTCGGAAACGCCTCAGAACAGCAGCCTCATCAAACTGAGTCACCCCATTTTATCCAATGACGACCTGAACCGACTCCGAGATTTTGACAGGGAGGGTTTCAGGGCGGTGACCCTGCCCATGGGGTTTCCCGCGGGGAGTTCTGGAAGAGGGCTTGAAATGGCCTTGGAACATTTGGGCGAGCTTTGCGATGAGGCACTTTCGAGGGGATGTTCCATTTTGATCCTGAGTGACAGAAACCTTCCCGAAAAGACCACGCCCATTCCATCGCTGTTAGGCGTTTCGGCGGTGAATCAACTATTGGTCCGAAAGGGGGTTCGCACCGGTTCGGGCTTGGTTGTGGAGACCGGGGAGGCTCGGGAAGTAATGCATATGGCCCTGTTGCTTGGCTATGGCGCCACGGCCGTAAACCCTTATCTTGCCTTTGAATCCATTGCCGCCATGGGATTGCGGCAGGAACTGACCAAATCACAGCACACAGGTCTTGCCATTGAAAACTATATCAAGGCCTTGTGCAAGGGACTGTTGAAAATCATGTCCAAGATGGGAATATCCACCCTGAGGAGCTATCGGAGCGCCCAGGTATTCGAAGCGGTAGGATTGAAGACCAGCCTGGTGGAGAAATATTTTCCGAGGACCGGATCCCGGATAGAAGGGATCGGCCTGGATGAGATTGCGGCCGAAGCCAATGCCAGGTATGATCAGGCCCTCAACAATGCACCTGATGCCTCGGAGATCCTCCCAAGCGGCGGACATTATCGGCTGAGGACGGATGGGGAGCGCCACTTGCTGAATCCGGGATCGATCACCCTTCTTCAGCGGGCCGTGAGGGAAAACGATCACCGTATATATGAACGGTATGCGGAGTTGATCAACGACCAGTCTGAAAAGCTGTGTACCCTGCGGGGAATGTTCCGGTTCAAGAAAACCCGACCTGTTCCTCTGGAGGAAGTGGAACCCGCCACGGAGATTATGAAACGATTTGTCACAGGGGCCATGTCCTTTGGCTCCATCAGCCGGGAGACCCATGAGACCATTGCCATCGCCATGAACCGTATCGGAGGGATGAGCAACAGCGGGGAAGGGGGAGAGGATCCCGCAAGGTATGTACCGCTTCCCAACGGCGACAACCTCTCCAGCGCCATCAAGCAGGTGGCAAGCGGTCGTTTCGGGGTTACCACCGAATACCTCGTCAATGCCAGGGGATTGCAGATCAAAGTGGCGCAGGGTGCCAAGCCAGGAGAGGGAGGACAATTGCCAGGCCACAAGGTGAACGATGAAATTGCCAGGGTCCGACATGCCACGCCGGGAGTCACACTCATATCCCCTCCTCCCCATCACGACATCTATTCCATCGAAGACCTCTCGCAGCTTATCTTCGATCTGAAAAATGTAAACCCCGAAGCGGACGTTTCCGTGAAACTTGTTTCGGAGATCGGTGTGGGCACTATCGCGGCCGGAGTGGCGAAGGCCCATGCCGACATGGTGCTTATCAGCGGATATGATGGAGGCACGGGGGCGTCGCCACTTTCTTCCATTCGTCATGCGGGGGCCCCATGGGAACTTGGACTTTCCGAGACCCAGCAGACACTTGTTCTCAACGGACTCAGGAGCCGAATAAAGGTCCAGACGGATGGTCAGTTAAAAACCGGCAGAGATGTAATCATTGCGGCACTTTTAGGGGCTGAGGAGTTCGGCTTCGCCACGACCGTGCTTGTGGCGTTAGGGTGCGTTATGATGCGAAAATGTCATACGAACGCTTGCCCGGTAGGCATCGCAACGCAGGATCCCGAACTTCGTAAAAATTTTGCAGGAAAACCTGAACATGTCCAGAATTTTTTTACCTTTGTTGCCGAAGAGGTGCGCGTTCTTATGGCCGACCTGGGATTCAGGAAACTGGAGGACCTGGTAGGCCGGGCAGACCTTCTCGAAACGAACAAGGCCGTGGATTTCTGGAAGGCTAGGGGACTGGATTTTACAAAGGTTTTTTACCGGCCTGAAACCGAAGCAAAGAGCCCCATACGGTGCATTGAGCCCCAATTGCACAATCTGGAAGACATTCTGGATCGGGAACTGATTGCTCTTGCGAAGGGTGCTATTGATTCCGGAAAAAAAGCAGTGATTGAAAAACCCATTCGGAATGTGAACAGGACAACGGGCGCCATGCTTTCAGGGCTGATTGCCAAAAAATACGGACACGCGGGCCTTCCGGAGGATACGATTACCTGCCGGTTTCACGGGGCCGCCGGGCAGAGCTTCGGGGCCTTCGGCGTCAAAGGCCTTACCATGATACTCGAAGGAGAAGCCAATGACTACCTGGGTAAGGGGTTGTCGGGTGCGAAGATCGTCGTCCGTCCACCGGAAGCCATAGGCTTTGATCCTTCCAAGAATATTATCGCCGGCAATGTGATTCTTTACGGGGCAACGGCCGGGGAAGTCTACCTTCATGGTACGGCGGGCGAAAGATTTGCCATCAGGAACAGCGGGGCCACGGCCGTGGTGGAAGGCGTGGGAGATCATGGTTGCGAGTATATGACAGGCGGAAGGGTTGTCGTCCTGGGGGATACAGGGATCAATTTTGCCGCAGGGATGAGTGGGGGAATCGCCTATATCTACGACCCCGAGCAGCGTTTTGACAGCCGGTGCAACCTGGATATGGTGGACCTGGAACTGGTGGAAGAAATGCGGGACGAGGCGGAGCTAAAAAGAATGATTGAAAGGCATTACGAACATACGGGAAGTGCACTGGCCGCTCGCATATTGCACGATTGGGAGGCCAACCTACCCTTTTTCGTAAAGGTTTTCCCCATGGAATACAGACGGGTTCTGGGGAAAATGAGCAAGGAAGACCAGGCGACGGAAAGAGAAGAGGTGCAGGATGGGTAAGCCAAAAGGTTTTTTGACAATCCCTCGAAAGGACCCCGGTTACCGATTGAAAAGTGAACGAGTAAGGGATTTTGAGGCGGTGGAGAAACACCTCAGCCATGGTGAAATTCTCGAACAGGCCGGCCGATGTATGGATTGTGGCACGCCATTCTGCCACGCTTACGGTTGTCCCGTGTCCAATGTGATTCCCGAATTTAACGATTTTGTATACCGGGGCATGTGGCGGGAAGCCCTTCAGATTCTCTTATCGCAAAACAACTTCCCCGAATTTACAGGGCGAATATGCCCGGCTCCCTGTGAGCCGGCCTGCGTGGCGGGAATTGTTGTCGCGCCTGTAACCATTCGGCAGATCGAACTGGCCATTGTTGAGATCGGTTTTGAACGGGATTATATCCTGCCCGATCCTCCGAAAGCCCGTTCCCGAAAACGGGTAGGCATTGTAGGTTCCGGTCCGGCCGGGCTTGCCGTGGCCGATTCTCTTAACCGGGCAGGATATCCGGTAACCGTGTATGAGTCCGATCTGCGGCCTGGAGGAATTCTGCGTTACGGCATCCCTGATTTCAAACTGGAAAAATGGGTGGTGAAGCGCCGTATCCGGCTGATGGAGGAGCAGGGTGTGCTCTTTGAGACAGGGATCAGGGTTGGAGAAGACATCTCTTATCGCTACCTCACGCGGCATTTTGATGCGGTCTGCCTTGCCTGCGGCTCTAGAAGACCGCGGGATATTCGGATTCCCGGCAGGGAACTGAAGGGAATCTATTTTGCGATGGACTATCTCACCAGGCAGAATCGGATTATTGCAGGGGAAAAGGTGACTTCTGGCGAGGAGCTCTCCGCGAGGGGCAGGAAAGTGGTGGTCATAGGCGGGGGGGATACCGGCTCGGACTGCGTAGGTACCGCGCTGCGCCAGGGCGCACTGGGGGTCGTACAGCTTGAGATTCTACCCAAACCGCCGGTGAAGCGATCGGAAAAGACCCCCTGGCCCATGTGGCCTCTTCTTTTGCGTAAAACCCATGCCCACGAAGAATCGGAAGAACCGCGGTGGGGTGTGATGACCAAAGAATTTCTGGGGAATGATGGCCGATTGGAGAAGCTTCGCTGTGCTGAAGTACGGTGGGAGAGCCCGGGAAACGGCTCTCCTCCCGTCCCAAGAGAAATTCCCGGTACGGAATTTGTGTTGGAGGCGGACCTTGTGCTTGTTGCCATGGGTTTTGAGCGACCGGAAAGAAATCCCATCGTAGAAAACCTTGGACTGGAAGAGGATGGCCGCGGGAATCTAAAGGTGAGTCCCGGCGGTATGACCGGGGTAGCAGGGGTATTTGGCGCCGGCGACATGTGTCTGGGGCAATCGCTGGTCGTAAAGGCCATAGCCGATGGCAGGACGGCCGCACAAGGGATCAGAAAATACCTGGAAAGAATTTGAATTTATTTACATCCGCGCGAACACCGACGCTTTCCACCGTCTGTAGGAATCGAAGCGCTGCTGCCAGTATTCTTTCCAGCTCTCCGCTTTGTTTGAAAGCACCATGACCCCTTTGGAACTGGATGCCTGGATGAAGAAAATCTGATCGCCTTGCCTATCCGTGACAATCCCCGCGTGGTTTGCGTCTGAAGGTCCGTCTTTATTTCTGAAGAAAACGATATCTCCCACCCGAACGTCAGATGCACTGATGGGAAAGCTGTTCTTTTTGATGTCATCCGTTTTGAAATAGCTGGTGTGGAGCTTGAATCCTGATCCCGAAAGACTGTTTCTGGTAACAGCGGATATCAGGTGAGAACAATCCGAGCCGTTTGTCTCGTCCGGATCCGCCCCCCATTGATAAGGAATCCCAACGTATTTGCGGGCCGTCATCGGGACATTTTTTTCCAGGACACGGTAAACCATGTGATTACCGGCTTGAGGAGCAGTAGGTTTCAGTGAATCCGGCAGGGTTGCGCAGGCGGAGAGTAGCCGAACCAAGCACCCAACACATCAGGAAAGGATTGAATCGAAAATCTTTTTTCATAGGCATGATAGACTCCTTTCCTTTTTCAGAGTGCGGAGAAAACATCCGGCTACAATATCTTCCTGGTCCCGCTGTGCCTGTCTTTTAGTGTAGAGCAGCGACAATATAAATCCAAATTCCCATTTTTTCCCGAATCGCGGTTCGGCGGGAGAGCCTACATCCTGAGAAAAACGACGGAAACAATCGTCAGACCGACTCCTATGAAATGCGCCTTTTTGAGCTTTTCCGCATAGAACAAAGCGGACAACACGATCGGGATGACAAAGTGAAGGCCGATGATCGATACGACGATGGAAAGGGGTCCCTTCTCCAGGGCCAGAAGAAATAGATAGAAGCCGATCAGGTTTAAAAACCCCATACACAGACCGATGATCACGGCGTCTCTTTGGCCGCCATGGGCTGTTTTCTGCTCCATGCGATTTCTGAGCGCGAAGGCAAAGGAGGTGCCAAGGAGGTAAGAAAGGGCGATAAAAGCCCACTTACTGGTTTCCATCGCGGCGAATTTGCTTGAAATGGAGGCTACGGCGCCGGAAACAACACAGACGAGCAAAAGGGTAAAACCCCTACGTGAATTTTTCTCTCCTGTTTTACGGGTGTCGGCGCTTTTTGTCAGGGTGAGGATGGCGCCAATAGCCACCAGAATACCCGTAACCTGCCATACCGACAGGGTATCGCGGAAGAAAAAAACAGAAAAAATGATTACCACTGCCAGATTCAGCCGGATAATGGGATACGCGACGCTTACCGGCAGATATTTGAGCGTTTCCATATGCGTCAGTGTGGCGACGGTAAAGGAAAGGCTGTTGACGAGAGAAATGAAAACCAGAAAGGGGAGATGGTTTACATGGACATCCGAAAAGAGAAGGAAAATAAAACTGATGCAGGTGACTGTCCCCATGAAGGTGTAGGTCGTGATTGCCGCATTACACCCCCGTTGGGCTGAGACCTTGTAAAGGAACCGTTGGGTTCCCATAAAAAAAAGTGAAGCTATGCTGAGTGTATACCAGTTCTCCACCATATGATCGGCCGTGTCTGGCTGCTCAAGATAAAAAATTCTCTGCCGTTGGCATGGAAGATTCCCCTGGGAACCGGTTCGCCGGGGGCATGTTTTGTCGTTGAGTCTTTTAAGGAGTGCGACATTTTGGCTTACCGCACTCTGGGATCATTCAGATGCAATCTTCTCCAGCGACCCTCTTTGCCGAAAAGAATTGTGGGGAGAAAGGGGTCCGGATGCAAAAGGGCAAGGGTCCTCTCTTGCTTGATTATTCTGTTCTTCCGAATTCAAACCACTGATGGGCTGCCATCATCAAACTGTCGTGTTCATCTTTTAAATGGCTGTACATGCGTGCGTTGTCGATGGCGATCCCACCCATTTCAGCCAATCCATGGACAAATTCCGACTCTTCCTCAGTAAATTTACGAGCTTGTGACAAATAAACTCGAAGCACTCCGAGCGTGGTTCCTTTTGCGCAGATCGGAACGGAAAACATAGATGCGATCCCCTCTTTTTTCGCTTCTTCCGGGTATTGCGTTCTAGGGTCTGTAATGGCGTCAAAGATCAGAACGGATTTATCTGCGGTACATTCCTTCAACATATCGTCAGCATGGAGGCGGCCCTTTTTGAGATATTCATCACTCAACCCATAGGAAGCGCCCACTTCCAGTGTATCCTGTTCTCTGTTCCATAAGAAAATCGTGCAGGCTTTGGCATCCAGTGCCTTTACCACATTTTCCGAGAGGAGTTTTAATACTTCTTTCACATCCAGCGATGAATTGATTACCTTGCACACATCCAGAATCAGCCGATAGTATTGCATTTCTTTGTTTTCCATGTTCTTGTCCCTCCTTTCTTCGGAAGAGGTTTTCAGGAATTTCTCCCCATGATAACATCCCAAACCCAATGTCACATTAGAATTTACCTGTATCGAAATGATCTTACAAAAATAATATGAAAGATACGGTAAGTGGTCAAGAATAATTATAAAGAATTTGTTTCAAATGTCACGAATGAGTTCTGCGGTATCTTATTTATCCTATGCGCCATAATCGGGCGGAGGGTTGGAAAGAGCGCTTACCTACGGGTGCTCTCTATTCCCAATATTTACAAACCTGTCCATTCTGTGTTAATTTCCGATCATGAATCGCCTTTTTCATCGGGAGCCGGGGTCTTTTTCTTTCGGTTCGGAACAAAGGCAAATACAAATAAGGAGTGCATATTGGAAGATCAATATAAAAAAATCCGGGAATTGGCCAGGCCTTACCTGGATACAAGAAAAAATGACATCCATACGAAGATTTCCACGCGCTTTGCGTATCAATTGATGGACCTGGAAGGGGGCATGGAAGACGTCGTAATCCCGGCCATCCTTCTCCATGATGTGGGTTGGAAAAAAGTGCCCGAAGATCTGCAACTAAAGGCATTTGGTCCCAATGCAAGTCTGTTGGAATGGAACCGGGTGCATGAGGTGGAGGGGGCGCGCATTGCCGGAGAGATCCTTGGGAAGGTGGGCTACGATCCGGAAAAGGCAGAGGAAATCGTTCACATTATCGATGGTCACGATTCAAGAAAAGAGCCTTCTTCTTTAAATGATAAAATAGTAAAAGATGCCGATAAGTTATGGAGATATTCTAAAGAAGCGTTTTATTTAAATATGGACAGGTTTCAGCTCTCCCATGAAGCAGGGGTTGAAAGACTGCTCAGGAATATCGAGCCATGGTTTTTGACGGACTCCGCTAAACGAATAGCGCGGGAGGCGATCGAAAAACGGCTACAGGAAAGGGAGGAGGGCAAATGTGAAGCCGAGTAACATGAGAGGATCAAACGCAAGCGGTTTATGTTATGGGCCACGGTTAGCGATTAATAAGCGCTGTCCCTCACCACGAACCTCTCACGGTTTTTGGTCCGGAAATACGTTCCAGAGAACCGGGCTGTGCAGCTCCTGACCGAAATATCGGCAATAGGGAGGGCATTTGCACAAAAGGAGAAAGGAAACGTCTGTTCCCAGGGTATGGACATCTTCCTCAAGGGCATCGAAATTGCCGCCGCCTTTGGAGATGATGAGGTCCGCAGAGTGAAGCAGGTCTTTGACGGTCTGGGAACACCTGGAAAACAGTGTACCAGGGACGGGACCATCCACACCGTTTTCAACGACCTTTGCCACTTTCGGAATCCCCATTGATTCTGCTTCCCGGAGTGTGACATCGTTCATTGTGGGAATCGATCGAACGATGAAGTGGATCTCTGTTTGCGTGTTTTGCCGGATGGTTTGCATGAGCAGCTTATCAAAGATTATTTCACCCGAATTGTCGCCAAGATAAACGAGCTTCCGGCTCCGCTGCAACTTTTTCAAGAAAATGGAATAAGCCTGATCCGACAGAGGCAATCTCAACCCCTGAATGACTGTTTGTTGAATATCTGTGGCATGGTTGTCGATCATCAGATCGATGGCATTGCCGATAATGGCAAGGTGAACGGCTGTGCGAAGGGGATCTTCAGCCTTTTCGATTTGATCCTGGAGAAAAGGCAGAATAGCCGTAACCCGTTGATTCTGGAGCTCTTTTTCTCGAAGGAACGGATCGGCCTGGTTTGTTTCCCGACAGATCGTTTGCCAGACCTCTTCAATGATCTCCGGGCTGGTCAAATGCCACGACTTCCCTCGAAAGACCTGATTTTGAAGGGCTGCGCTGAAGATCTCCCGACGCCGCTCATTCGATAGGGAGAGACGTCTGAGGGTCGAAACAGCCATGTTTGCGATGCAGGGAATACAATCCGGTTCGATACGCAAGGTTCTACCTCTCTTTCTTTGCCTGAAAAATTCACGGAAGCCCTTTTTTGGGAAGGGAGCATAGAGAAATTTGATCTGTTCGTCAAGACGATGGGAAAAAATTTAAAGGCTTTCATCTCGAATGCCAAGGAGGAAACACCATGACTGCCGCCAGACTCCCTCAAATGGATCATCGCATCAAAGAACCAGGGGGTTTATCCCCGCGCATTCAATGGCTGCGGGATTACTATTTCAAGGGGACAGAGCGCTCCTGGAACAACGAATTTGTAGCCTGGTCCACCGGGACGTCATGGGATGTGCAATTCAACGAGATGACGTTCTACATCGTGCCGGAGACCTATGCCTTAATGCAGACGCTGCGGAGTTCCTATCGCCAGGCAGCCAGAACTATAGAGCTGGATAAGGATTTCTGGACCTGGAGTCAGGTGGAGCGTCGGGCCTGGTTTGTCAAAGAGGTGATGGTCCGGTACATGCCGAAAGAAATTCTGCCGGGCGATCTGATTGCCGGGGGTCGGTTCAACATCCAGACATCCTTGTGTCTGAACAAACAAGAACAGCAGGCCTTTGATCGTGCACTGTTGGGTAAGAACGGGGCCCGGGCCGCCATGAAATGGTTTCATGACCACGGCTACGGCAATGCCGGCGCCACCAGCGGTCACTTGATTCCCGACCATGCGCGGGTTCTGGAAATCGGGTGGAAAGGGATTTTGTCCGATCTGCAATCCCGATACAACAGCTTGATCGACCGTGAGAAAGGGGCGGAAAAGGGATCGCAGTTGAAGGCTATGATGACGGCTGCCGCCATGCCCGGGGAACTGGCCTCTGGGTATGCAAAGGTTTGCCGCGAGCAAGCGGTTCAACAGAACGGCTTGCAGAGACAACAGGAGCTCCTTGAGATGGCGGAAATTCTGGAACGGGTGCCCTGGGAGCCGGCCAAAACCTTCCAGGATGCCTTGCAGGCATTGTGGATCAATCACATGTTGATCATGAGCGATGAAAACTATCCTGGGCCCGGTGTCTCATTCGGTCGTATCGACCAATATCTGTTACCATATTGGGAGTACTCCCTGTCCCGGGGAATGACCCGCGAATTCGGCAAGGAAATGTTGAAATGCTTCTGGATGCATTGCAATACGGTCTATGACGCCATGATTCGCAACGGCAACCAGGGTATCACTTCCGGCTTCGGTCAATTGATCACGCTGTCGGGTATGGGGGCAAAAGGCGCAGATATGACGAATGATTTGACCTATGCCATTCTGGAAGTCATCGACGAGATGACGCCGATCCTGGAGCCCAAGCCAAACGTGAGATTGCATCGAAATTCTCCGGAAGCCTTGCTGAATAAAGTGGTGGACATGATCTCCGTCAGTCAGGGATCTCCTTTTCTGCTGAACTTTGATGAACGTTCCATGGCGGGTATGATGCTGGAAGCGCGTAAGGGGGGCCTCGGTCATCTGATCAACGAGAACACGGTTCATGAGTATGCACCGGTGGGCTGTCTTGAAAATACCATGGTGGGAAACGACAGGTCCGGCACGGTAGACGTCAATCTCAACCTGCTCAAGGCGGTGGAACTGGCCCTTACCGGCGGCAGGGATATGAATCCGTTTTTGAACCCCATGACGGGCAGAGAAGAACCGATCCATCAGGACGGACCGGATACCGGCAAGGCTGCCAAGTGTGAGACCTGGGAGTATTTCTGGCAGGCGTACGCACGGCAGACTGAATATATTATAGAAAAAAGCGTCGATGTTTATGAGAGATCGGAATCGCTCCGGGCAAAATATTTCCCAACTCCGTATCTTTCCTGTCTGGTAAGGGGGTGTGCGGAAAAAGGCCTGGATGTCACCCGCGGGGGCGCTGAAATCAATTTTGCCACTCTCGAAACCGTTACCTACGCAACCACCGTAGATTCCCTTTTGGCCATCAAATATCTTGTCTTTGACCGGAAAAAATGCACCATGGACCAGCTTGTGAGGGCCTTAAAAGACAACTGGCAGGGGCATGAAGTGCTTCAAACCATGGCCAAAAATAAGGCCCCCAAATATGGGCGTGATGATGACGAGGCCGACGCCATGGCCCGGCAGGTTATGGATTTATGGTGTAAGGAGACCTGGAAGCGTAAGACTGTTTCCACCGGGAGACAATTCAGGCCCGGCATGCTCAGTTGGAATTACTGGGCCGGGGACGGGTTCATCATGGCCGCCAGTGCCGACGGCCGACCCAAAGGGCAGTTCCTCTCCAATGCCATTTGTCCATCAAACGGTGCGGACACAAAAGGCCCCACGTCCAACGCCAACTCCGTGGGCAAGGTGATGGGCGGGAAGGCCCCCGACGGCAAGGGTGACTGGGACGAATATCTGAACTGTCTGCCCAACGGGGCGAGCCACACCATCACCTTTAACCCTTCGATTGTCCGGGATACCGAGCACAAAAAAAAGTTCAAGGCGTTTTTGAGGGGCTATTGTGAAAATGGAGGCAGTGCCTTGCAGATCAACATGCTCGATCCGGATATGCTGAGAGATGCGCAGAAACATCCTAAAGACTATCGCCATCTGCTGGTCAGAATAACCGGCTACAACGCCTATTTTATGTCGGTGGGCAAAGAGCTGCAGGATGAGGTGATCCAAAGGGTGAGTCATGGACGGTTTTGAAAGCTGAAGGCTCTCAGCTTTGAGCCCCGCAAACAGCACGCGGGATCTTCGACTTTCAACTTTTATGTGCAATTAAAACCAATTCATAAACCATATGTTAGCTTCAATAAATAAAGCAACGGTTTTGGAAATACAGCGCATGTCCACGGAGGACGGACCGGGCATCCGGACCACGGTGTTTTTTAAAGGTTGCAGTTTGAACTGTCTTTGGTGCCACAACCCCGAGAGTATTTCTCCCCATCCCCAGGTGCACTGGGTCTCCAACCAATGCATCGGTTGCAAGACCTGCCTGGAGGTGTGCCCGGAAGGGGCACTGACATTCACGTCGGCAGGCAATAGGGTGGACCGTGATCGGTGCAGCGGATGCGGCCTTTGTGCCCGTGAGTGCCCGGCAAACGCCCTGGAACTCCTGGGGCGGACATGGAACCTGGATGACCTGTTTGCCGAAGTGATAAAGGACCGGACCTATTTTGAGAAATCAGGCGGTGGCGTAACCATAAGTGGGGGAGAACCGACCATGCAGGCCGGATTTAACCGGGAATTCTTAAAAAGATTGGCAGAAGAAGGAATCCATACGGCGCTGGATACCTGCGGCATGTCTTCCCCCGATGCCCTGGAGGGACTGCTGCCCTATGCGGATCTGCTGTTGTTTGATCTAAAGGAAATGAATCCCCTGAAACACCGGGAATTTACCGGAGCGAGCAACAAAAAAATCCTGGAAAACATTCTCCATGTGCGCGATTGGATGCAATCCAATGACCGCCCCCGTAAGCTGTGGATCAGGACGCCCATCATTCCTGATGCAACTGCTACCAGCGAAAACATCCGGGGGATCGGAAAGTTCATCGCTGCCAACCTGAACGGTCTGGTAGATCGATGGGAACTGTGTGCTTTCAACAATCTCTGCAAAGACAAATATTTTCGCCTGAATCTTGACTGGACTTACAAGGACCGGGACCTGTTAGATAAATTGGTGATGGAAGAAATGGCGGCTGTCGCAAAAAAGTCGGGTGTGGATCCGGGTATCGTTATGTGGAGCGGTTCAACGAAACTGGAGGAGAGGAGTTGAAAGGTGAAAGTCGAAGATCCCGGGTGCTGTTTGCGGGGCTGAAAGCTCAAAAAGGGAAAGGGAGTGCTGAAAGGGAATGGATTTATGAAAACATTTTTCAATGAACAGGAAATGAAGGCGTTTGAGCCGGCCGAAAAGATCGGTCTGGTGGCCTGTGTGAACCCGGAAGGACTGCCGCATATTTCTCTCATTACTTCCATCATGGCCCCCAAACCCGATAAGCTTACACTCGGACAGTTCTGCAAAGGGCTAAGCAAACAATATATTCAGGAAAACCCTCATGTTGCCTTCCTAATCATGACCATGGATAAAAAGATGTGGCGGGGGAAAGCCAAATGGACCTACCTGAAACAGGAAGGTCCGGAATACGAGCGCTATAATGAGACGCCCATGTTCCGGTACAACACCTATTTCGGTATCAATACCGTTCACTATCTGGATCTTATCGAGACCTCGGAAGGCCAGGAGCTTCCCATGTCCAGGGTCATCCTTTCCGCCATGCTGACCAAACTGACAAAGGGTTTTGCAGCAACAGGAAGGAAGGATCGAATTCTCAAGCCCTTTGCGGAGGATCTGTTTAACCAACTTGATTCGCTGAAATTTCTGGCCTATGTGGGCTCGGATAACTTTCCGGTCATTGTGCCGGTGATCCAGTGCCAGGCAGCTGATAGCGGTCGGTTGGCGTTTTATCCAATGGCCTTCAAAAATGAACTCCTGCGCGTTCCGAGAGAAACGATGGTAGCCGTGTTCGGTTTGACCATGAAAATGGAAGACGTGCTTATTCGAGGCGTCTTTCAGGGCTTTAAACGGATTATGGGCCTCAAACTTGGAACCATAGACATCACATGGGTGTATAATTCCATGCCGCCCGCCCACGGGCAGATCTATCCGGAACCGGAGTTGAATCCGGTACTCGATTTTGTTTGATGTCCCTCATCATTTATCAGGGCGAGCACCCTGTCAGGTCATGGCGGCCATGAAAACCAAACAGCTTAAGGTAAAAGGAATGATAGCCCATTTTCCGAGCCGAGCCGCTTTTCGCGGGTTATGTCGGTGTACGACTGAGAGGAATCAGTACAATGAAAACAAAAGATTACGACCATATTCTTGAAATCAGAAACCTCATAATCGAGGATTACACTGATGTCAAAATGATTATGGAACAGGCCTATCAGGGCATGGGAGGCGCCTGGAGTCCGGAGGAGTTCAAGACGCTTTTGGACCTGTTTCCCGAAGGTCAGATCTGCATAGAGGACAAGGGCCGAGTGGTGGGCTGCGCCCTGGCGCTGATCATCGATTATGGCAGCCTGGAACATGACCATTCCTACGAGGACATCGTGTCGGACGGCAGTTTCGAGAGTCATGATCCGGACGGGGATTATCTCTACGGCATCGATCTTTTCGTGGATGATGAACACCGGGGCATGCGTTTGGGTCGCCGCCTGTATGATGCCCGCAAGACCCTCTGCGAGGAATTGAACCTGAAAGGGATAATCGTGGGGGGACGCATTCCCAATTATGCGCAATATGCAGGTGAGTTGAGCCCCATGGAATTCATTCTGAAGGTTCAGAAACGGGAAATCATAGACCCGGTCCTGACCTTTCAATTGGCCAATGACTTTCATCCCAAGCGGTCGATTCGCAACTATATCCCTGAAGACAACAAATCAAGAAGCTATGCCGTATGGTTGGAATGGAACAATATTTTCTACGAGACCAAGAAGAAATTTATCTGGGGACGTAAATCCAATGTTCGATTAGGTGCGGTTCAGTGGCAGATGCGCATCTTTCAATCCTTTGAGGATCTATTGCAACAGGTGGAATTCTTTGTGGATACGGTGGCCGGGTACAAAGCGGACCTGGTCCTGTTCCCGGAGCTTTTCAATGTTCCGCTTCTGGCCCAATTCGATCAGCAGGACCCGCCCAAGGCCATGCGATCTCTGGCCGCGTACACCGATCAACTGAGGGATAAAATGCTTCAGATGGCGGTCAGCTACAACATCAACATCGTGGCAGGCAGTTTGCCCCTGTATGAGAACCAACAACTCTACAATGTGTCGATTTTATGCCGCCGGGATGGAACCTGGGATATGCAGTATAAATTGCATATCACACCGGACGAAAGAGAATACTGGGGGCTCCAGGGAGGACGCGATCTCAAGATCTTCGAGACGGATGTGGGGAAGGTCGGTATTCTGATATGCTATGATATTGAATTCCCGGAACTTTCCCGACTGTTGGCGGACAAAGGGATGAAAATCCTCCTGGTTCCCTTTTGGACGGACACCAAGAATGCATATCTGCGGATTCGACGCTGCGCCCAGGCGCGGGCCATTGAAAATGAATGTTATGTGGCCATTTCCGGCAGCGTGGGCAATCTGCCCAAAGTGGAGAATATGGATATCCAATATTCCCAGTCCGCTATTTTTACCCCGTCGGATTTTGCCTTTCCCCATGACGCGGTGGCGGCGGAGACCACCCCGAACACGGAAATGACCCTGATCGCGGATGTCGATCTGGATCTTTTAAAGGAACTGCGAAAGCACGGCACTGTTCGCAACCTGGAAAGCCGTCGCAGGGATCTGTATCAAATCACCTGGCTGCGGTAAAATTCATCTCCCTTGGGAGGCTTTTACCCGGGATGACGAGCCCTCAGCCGAATAGGGCAAGCTTCCTTTGCTGAGCCAGGATAATCAAAGGAAGGGTTCCCGTCAGCGATTATGGCTTTCATGGCAGACCTCGTTCACTATGTTTTCGAAGGATCGTTTGGTTGGAGATCCTTGAGGCCGTCCGCCGAGCGGATGTGTAAATCCAGTTGTGGAAAGGATATCTCGATGTTGTTCTCCCTGAAAATGCGTGTGATATGATAACGAACTTCTGAATCCGCGTAGCGGTCGGCCCAGCCTTAAGCATGCTTTTCTCTGACATGTCTTGCCACCAAGACCTTATCTTTCACGCAGGGCCACTGTTCGGGTTTTACTTTTTTCGGAGGCTCATGCTGTATTTGCAGGACCTTGATTTATTCAAATATTTTTTCGTCCCTTGCCTCGGCTTCTGCTGCATCGGTTTCCATATCGCGGAATTTGCCGATTTTTTTGTTTTTCCAGTATTCCTTGTACCATTCGTTCGCAATAATCATGGACATGACCTCATTGGTTCCCGTCCAGATGGATGCCAACCGCAGATCCCTGAAAATTCTCTCCACGGGGTAAATATTGGTGTAGCCGATGCCGCCCATGACCTGCATGGCATTATGAACCGCCTTCTGGCAGGATTCCGTAACAAACTTTTTGGACTGGGAAACCATCCGCCGGATCCGTTTCTCATCCATCTTTTCATCCACCGCCCTCGCGGTAGTATAAATCATGGAGCGGGACGCATCCAAGAGGGTGACTGCCTCGGCCACCTGGAAAGAGACTCCCTGGAAATTTGCAACAGGCTGGCCAAAGGCTTTGCGTTTTGAGGTATAATCCGTTGCCACATCAACAGCCGGAATGGCAGCGCCGATGGTCATGGCGGCAGTGCCAAGACGTTCAGGGATCATCATGGTATTGAAAATTTTGACACCCTGATGGAGTTCACCTAAGAGATTTTCTTTGGGTACCTTTACATCCTTGAAAACCATTCGCGCGGCGCCTCCTCCGCGACAGCCCATAAGCCCGTAAAGGTATTCCGTTTTAACACCCTCTGTTCTGTCAACGATAAAACAGGAAATGGACTTATGCGGTTCGGCGTCAGCATCGGTCCGGGCGTACACCAGAAAATAATCCGCGCCTTCTCCGCCCACGATGAAGCGTTTCTGGCCGTTGAGGACAAAATGGTCCCCCCTGTCTTCTGCCATGGTGGTGGTTCCGAAGAAATCAGATCCGCCCCGGGGCTCCGTCAGGCATTCCGCGGCAAAACGTTCTCCCTTAAGCAGGGGTTTCACATATTCTTCCTTCTGGGCGTCATTGCCGTGGAGTATTATGGCGTCACAGACAAGCTCTGCGCCGACGCCGAAGGTACAGGCAAAGATATAGCCTAAGACGCCGATTTCTTCCATAACCGTACAGGTGGAAACCCAGTCCATACCCCTGCCGCCCCATTTTTCGGGATAACGGCAGCCCATGAGATTACGTCTCCCGGCTTCCCGTAAAAACTCTTTTGGGAACCGGATCTTGTCCGCATCCATATCCAGGATCATCTGTTTGGGAATGGATTTGACAAAATCACGGGCTTCCTGCTTTAATTTTTTCTGTTTATCGCTAAGCAGATAGTCAAACATATCAAACATCCCTCCTGAGTTTGTATTTCATCACTTTTCCCGACGGCGTATGGGGAAGTTCCGATACAAAATCAAATTTTCTGGGAATCTTGAATTTCGCCAGGCGGTTGGAAAGAAAATCCTTTAGGTCATCTTCCGTCAGTTCCTGGCCCTTGGCGGGCACAATGATCGCCTTGACCGTTTCACCCCAGTCGGGATTGGGCACTCCGATAACCGCGGCTTCCGCGACGTCGGGATGTTCCATGATCCGGTCTTCCACTTCCTTTGAATAGACGTTTTCTCCGCCGGTGACGATCATATCCTTGATTCGGTCCACAATAAAAAGATATCCGTCTTTATCGATCCGCGCGATATCGCCTGTCCGATACCAGCCATCATAAAAAGCGTCTTCTGTTGCCTCACGGTTATTGAGATACCCTTTCATCATGGAGGCGGCCTTGAGCCAGATTTCTCCTGTTTCGCCTGGCCCGGCCGGTGTCATGTCGTCCTTCATTACCTTCAGTTCAGCGCCGGGCAGTGCCTTATTCCCAATGGAACCGGCATGTTCCGCATGGTCCTCCGGATACAGAACCGTACCCGTTGGGCCGGATTCCGTCATTCCGTAAACCTGGAAAAACCGATCGGATTGATAGGCTTTCTCCAGTTTCTTTACGGTTTCGGGGGCGATAGGGCCCCCGCCGTATACCCAGGCTTTCATGGAAGAGAGATCAAATTCCCCGAAATTTGGAAGCATCTGCAGGGGCATCAGATAGGATATGGGGGCTCCGAAATAGGCGGTACAGGACTTTTTCTGTATGGCTTCAAGAAAGTGAAGGGGGTGATATTCCCTTAACAGCACACTTTTGCCGGCCACACTGGTGATCCCCATGAACCAATTGTTGAGGGGAGAAGAGTGCCAGATAGGCATTGCGATAAGCATAATATCCGTATTTTCCAGCCCAAGCACTCCCGCCCCCGTGCGACCGGCTGAAACGACACTTTCGTGGGTGTGCACGCAGCCTTTCGGGTTGCCGGTAGTCCCGCTGGTATAGAGGATTTCAGCCAGATCGTCGTGCCGGACGTCAACTACGGAAAAGGCAGGAGCCTTATCCATGGCATCTCCCAGAAAATCAAATCCATCGGCCCTGCTATCCATGGCCATTCTTGAAATACCGGCAGTGAGACTCTTCGCCACCGGGCTTAAGCTGCCGTCGAAAAGGAAAAGAACAGATCCGCTATCTTCAAGGATATAATCTACCTCTCCAGCCGTCAGTTTATGGTTGACCGGGACGGCAACGCCGCCAGCCTTCAAAATCCCAAAAAAGGAGAAGACGAAATCAAAGGAGTTCTGGCTCATAAGAGCAACTGCGTCTCCCTTTGTTATCCCCCTGGCCTGGAAACAGGCTGCGGCCTGCTCGCTTTTTTCCTTTACCTGTTTAAAGGAAATCTCCATGTCCATACCGGACAAGGCGATTTTGTCCGGATACCGTTCAGCATTGGCATCAATAAGTTCGATGACACTCATTTCCCAGCCTCCTTTGGATTTGAAATATCTGATTGTTTGAGTTCTCCCAGCCGTTTGATCAATTTTTCCCTTGTTGCCAGAATATCTTGTTCCAAAAGCACCAGCTCATTCTTTCTTTCCTCAATATCCCTGAGCCTTGCATCTCCGAACTTGAGACTTTTTTCGATCTGTTGGATTTCATTGGTTTCAAGATTGGACATCCCGATCATTTCCGTGATTTCGTCCATGGAAAACCCAAATCGCTTCCCTCTGAGGATCAGTTTCACCCTCGCTTTGTTTCTTGGGGTATATATTCGCTGGTTGCCTGCCGTCCTTTCGGGAGTAATCAAACCCTTTTCTTCGTAGAACCGCAGCGTTCGCGTGCTGATGTCCAGTTCCTCCGCGATCTGGGATATCGTATAGGTACATTTTTTCTTGTCGTCGGTCATGTAACAGTTTCCTGGAGCAAGAATGGATAAAGGCAAACTCACAAACTTAACGTTTACGTAAACTATAAGTATTGTTTTGTCAATTCAAAAAATATTATCCCAACACCTAAGCTTGATAAGCTGAAGGTGTCAAGAATTATTCCTCCCATCAAGGTTTTCTGTTCAGGCGTGCATCCGAATGCCACAAGATAATTGCATTTCGGCATGAAAATACATCCATCACCCCATTTTGTTTCTCCTGATTTACAGGTATCTTTTCCCACAAAGAGTGAAGGAATTACGAGATGGGTTCTGCATTGTTGTGTGTTCTTAACAAAATGGAGGTGGTCACATGAGATTCATGGTCAAGGTTATTTGGGATGTGGAGAAAGGAAATGATTTGGCACGGAAAGGAGATCTGGGGAAGATGGCCCAAACCATTCTGGATGAGATCAAACCCGAGGCAGCCTACTTTGTTGCAGAGGAAGGCAATAGATCGGCGATCCTGTTTGTCAACATGGACGATGCTTCTCAGATTCCGGCTATCGCTGAACCCTGGTTCCTGGCCGTGGATGCCACCGTGGAATTCCAGCCTGTAATGAAGATGGAGGATCTCCTGAAGGCAGGGCCAAGTATTGAAAAAGCCGTGAAAAAATTCGGTTGATTTCCAAAGGGCAGGGTATAAACTTTCGCCTTCAGACGGAATTGTCTTTAGCGAATAACTCCCTGTCTTTCTGGATATGAAATGTGTAACTCAAGAGTCCAAAGTTTAAAGCGGTCATGCGGCCAAAGGCATGGCGTGAAACGTGGTCTTTCTGGATCCTATTCAAATTCCCTGGTAATAAGTTTGGAGTCAGCAAAGCCATTCCGCAACAGGGTCTTTTTTGCTGCCAGACTTTTTGAATAAGATGCGTCTTTCTGGTCTTTGACTCAATATACGATTATTCTTGAGTCGGGCCTTTGGCCTCATCCAGAACATTTCTTACCGTTCTTGCCATTTCCAGTTTCACGACCGGCTTCATTAAAAACGCGTCGATTCCAATTGCCCTTGCTACTTCATCCGACATCCGTTTGCTGTATCCTGTACACAGAATCACCGGAATATCGGGCCTGATCCTTTTCATCTCGATCGCCAGCAAATCCCCTGTTATCTGAGGCATGGTCATATCTGTGATAACCCGATCAAAGCGCCCCGGGTCGGACTTGAACAGTTCCAATGCCTCTAAAGGGCTGGTTCGTGAAGTAGCTCGGCATCCCAGTGCAGTCAGCATTGTCTCATGGATACGTACAAAAGTGTTACCCATTTCCAGCTAACTTTGTTCGAATTTTTAGTATCACATACATTGTGGCTCATACGTCAGTATTATATTTTATTGTTATTTCAATTGGCAACATCACGTTTTACAGGCGAATGCCGGCCCTGTTGTTCCGGTGCGGAACTATTCCTGGTACATCTTATCAATGATATTTTCATATTTCTCGGCAACGATCTTTCTCTTGATCTTCATGGTGGGGGTGATCTCGCCGCCGTCCTGGGTGAATTCGCCGGCAATCAGGGTGAAGCGTACGATCTTTTCATATTTTGCCAGGTCAACCGACAGATTATTGATCCGTTTGCTGTAGAAATCGATGATCGCTGGCTTTGTTACCAGATCTTCCCGGGAGGAATAGGCGATATTATTATCCTTTGCATACGCCTCCAGTGCCGGGAATGACGGGACGATAAGGGCGGTCAGAAATTTCCGCTTGTCACCGATCGTGGCGATCTGCTCGATATAATGGTCCATACCGATAACCGTTTCCACGTGCTGGGGAGCGATGTTCTTCCCCTGCGCGGTGATGATGAGATCTTTTATGCGGTCGGTGATGCGCAAAAAGCCGTCTTGATCAACAACGCCCACATCGCCGGTCTTGAACCATCCGTCGACAAATGCCTTTTGGGTCTCTTCGGGCTTGTTGTAGTAGCCCTTCATGATGTTTCCGCCCCTGGCCAGGATCTCACCGTCTTCACCGATCCTTACTTCACATCCCTTGATGGGTCTGCCCACGGTGCCGAATTTGAATGCCCCTGGTGAGTTGCAGCTGATCATGGGAGCTGTCTCTGTCAGACCGTATCCCTGGCAGATGAGCAGTCCGGCAGCAAAGAAGAACTCTTCGATCTCCTGAGAAAGCGGTGCTCCACCGGCAGAAAAGAAATTCTTTGGCCCTCCGACCACTGCACGGATATTGCCGAGCACGAGTTTGTCCGCTATGGCATGTTTGAGTTTCAGAACAGCTCCGACGGGTTTATGGTCTTTCTTGCTGTATTCATATTCCTTTCCTACAGAGATGGCCCAGTTAAAGAGCTTTTTTTTGTACCCGGACGCCTTGTCAAGTCTGTCATACACTGTCCCGTAAATCTTTTCATACAATCTGGGCACGCTTACCATACAGGTGGGTTTTACATCCGGCATGTAAGCAACGATCTCCTTCTGATCTGCGACATAATTGTTTTCAGCACCGCATCTGAATATGTAGTACGACCAGGTTCTCTCGTATGCATGGCTCAGCGGCAGAAAGCACAGGCTTCTGTCATTGGCGCCCACGTCGAACCGTTCGTCGATGGCATAGAACTGGTTGAAAAAGTTTGAATGCGTCAGGATCGCACCCTTCGGGTCACCGGTAGTGCCGGAGGTATAGATCAGGGTCGCTGTCTCGTCAGGGTGTACGTCTGAGAGTCTCTTTTTAAGCTCATCATCCTTTGACGAGAGTTGCCCCTGCTTCATGAAATCATCGAGGGTCACGCTGTCGTCCCCTTTGAGGTCGATGTCCCGGTCAAATACCACGATCCTTCCGAGCTGTTTCTGACCGGCCATGAATGATTTTACCTTGTCGTACTGAACGCTGTCTCCCGCAAAGATTAGCTTTATGTCGGCATCGTTCACGATATACTCGGTCTGTTTGTCTGTATTTGTGGCATATATGGGTACAGAGGTTGCATTGATACTCAAAATGGCAAAGTCGGCAATTGACCATTCAGGCCTGTTCTGGGAAACGATGCCCACCATATCCCCTTCTCTGATGCCTTCTTCAAGCAGGGCCTTCGCCACTGCCCGGATACGCTCCCCAAGCTCCTCGTACGAGATGGATTTCCACTGCCCTTCTTCTTTGTAGCGCATTGCGGTCTTGCTCCCGTACTTTTCTACACTCTCTCTAATCATAACCGCTAGATGGTCCTTATTCATTGCATCCCTCCTTGCAAGTTCTGTTTGAGAATGCTTTTTATGATCGTGCATGGATCGTGTTGATCCTTTTTCGACTCCCACTGATTCACAAATCTATATTTCGATGTAGCATCTGAATAGCTTTCATTTGGTAAAGGCTCCAAAATGCAAGGTGGGGAAGCCGAGAAGTGAGGGATACCCAAATAACTTACGTATCATAACCTGCAATTCCGAAATGGCGGATTTATCCAAGTGTGTCAAAACCTAACGTTGGGAAGACGATCAACCGACCACGATATAGTTTCAAGATATTTTTGAACCAATTCTTGGAGGTTCATACCTTCGTTTATCGCCTTTGTTAAAATCAATAGTATCGGTTCCATCTAACGCACCATTTTTTGTAATATCCCGCCGAAAAAATAGCAGGATTTCCGAAATTAAGCACAGACCTTCTTAAAAAGTGGGATTGTGTTACGCAGGAACGGGATTATTGATAAAACAATATGAACGAAGCCGCGTGGCATGAAAGATTCAGTTGGGTACAGTATCCAAATCTTTCTTTTCATTTAAGTTACAGCGGAGAGTCTCCCACAGTTTTAAACAAACATCAAAGGAAAAATCAGAATGGCAGCAATTCTCATTTTGGTTTTTTGCCTAAAACCGGCCATGGGGGCCTGTCTCAAAACGGCGCCAAAATCCATTGGTCATTCCATGGCACGGCGGTAAAGCTTCAAAATTTGGCTAAGATCAGACACCTGTAAAAGGAGTCCTGTGCAAAAACCGTCTTACCGCCTGTTGTGTAATGTTAAAATGGAATTATGCCTCTGCAAAAGGTGTCCGAAGCGGACCAATGGCGCCATTTCGAGACAGACCCCCATGGCCTCAGATTACAGAGAATCCAAAATGAGAATTGCTGTCAGAATGGTAAAGCTGTTGGACGGAGCGGTTCGAAAGCTACTGCGTAGCGGTTTCGTTCATATTGAGAATATCTGAAATCGTCGCACATGTCAAAAAAACGAGGTATCGTCTGCAATACTCGGAAGTGTGACAGGGGATACCGATCTGATTGATGTTTTGCCAGGCACAAAATATGGGGGTCGGTGGATTTGCCGTTCACCCGATCGCATGAAAGAAATTGCTTGCTTAAAACAGGCATGCTATAGGGATCATGTTCATAAAAGGCTGCCAGATCAATTATTCACTATTCGTCACCGGAGTGTTGGCCTTTTTTCACTGACTCCAACTTCCCGTGCTTCCTCTATGCAACATGACCACCACTAATGGGTCTAATCCAACAGTCTGCAGCCTTTGTCACTTGGCAGAGTCCTGCCAAATGGCTTTCTCTCATTCCTGGATATGAGTAATTTCCTGCCCCTTATTATCGTTCATTCTCTCAGCTGATTTCAAAATACACACGTTTAAGCAATTCTCCATCCGCTGTGGTTATATCTACCCTCCAAGGACCGATAAAACTTTTGTCTGCAATTGACTTATAACTCCAAGTCTTCCAGGTAGGTGACCTAATATCCAAAACGATATCGCTGACCTTTTTCCCAGCAAAATAATAAATGTGTCTGATCGAAGAAAGATGGCTATCGCATTTTATCGAATTCCATATGTAGACTCTGTCCGTCGACCACTTAAAGGAATCATTCTTTCCAAAGGGCTTTCTGCGTTTTACATCAGCACAAACAGCAGTCGCTACAACTTCTATGTTCTTTTCATGATCCAGGCTTTCTTTCGCTCTTCGCTCATCGGACGGAACCTCCATAACCGCTCTTGAAGGCTCTGGTGTTTTCTGAAGTTTCGCATTTACACCAGTCTTAAGAACAATCTGATCTGCACTTTTCTGTGTCAATTCAGAGTCCGAGAGCGTTGTGACGGTAACGTTCCTAACCTTTGAGAAATTTTGAGAATGCCCAACCACTTCTTGCTCGTCTGATGTTTGTTTTGATAGCTCTTCCCGCCGTTGATCTAGAAGCAAAGATGGCAGACTTGCCGATTTTGAAAACTCTTTGGCTTGCGGATTTGGCCCCTTCCCCAATGAGGGAAAATTGCGTACACTTTCATTGTCTCTATTTTCCATATCCTTTTGGAGACCCTTTGGTCCGCTGGAGGACTTAGAGTAGGCATTTATTGTCAATGGTGGGATATTGTCTTCTGATTTAATGGTATGGGCCGTTTGCAATCCTTTGCTTTCTGGGCCTTGAACATTGGCAAGAACAAGTGATTTGTTTCCATCTTCAGATGAAAAGTGATAAACTACAAAAATCAGTAGGCCTAGCATGGCAGAACAAAGAAGAAGCCATTTCCCCTTATTTAATGACAAAATTAGGGGCCGTTCCCTAATTTTGTGTTTCGATATCTCTTGTTGTATGTCCTCGGCTCTATTTCCTTTTTGGCATTGTGAATCAAATCGGTCGAGGGCTTCATGTGCATTTATTCCAATGGCCCCGGCATAAAGAGAGATATATCCTCTGATATACGGTCCTTTAGGTACTTTCTCAAATTCGTCCTTTTCAATAAAATCAAGATACCGTTCTGTGACATTTGTCGAATGAGCAACTTGCTTCAAACTTATATTTTTAGCTTCCCTTTGTCCTTTCAAAAAATCTCCAAAGGTTTGCATTGGTTAACCTCCACACTCCTTTTTCTCAACAAGAAATTTATGCGGAAAACCAGCGATTTCTTTGCTGTTTGACCGAGGCGATAGGGTCACAAATGTGAATTGAGGAACTGCTTCCCTACCATACTATGAGAATCAGTTTGTTCTACTTAGCAGAATTAATCATATAATCGACTCTGTCCCTTATGCAGGCAATCAGAGTTTCAATCTCTGTTTGCTTCAGCTGAAGTAAGAAGCTTAAATCATGATCCGTTTTCAGAATCTCCATGATCTTTCCTATAATTTCTTCTTTTGTCAAGGCTCAACATCCTTTGAAATCAAAAAGTATCATCTTATTTGGAGCCGGTTGGTTTGTCAGATCCTCAAAAATATTCAAATCCAACTATTAGGTTGCACTTCTCATATCGGCAAAAATATGTCAAGTATTGGTATAAGAAACGCCACCCCAGGGACGAGAAAATGGGCAAAGTCCGAAGTTCGCCCGACAACAATATATGGGGTGAGTCCGATTTACGGCTCATAGCTTATCACGACACGGATTCGTATCGTATATGCAATGTAGTATTTTCGTCATTCTGATTTTGAGAACTCAAGGCGCCACTTCTTATTCTGAATATCGTGTTAGCTTCTCATTTGGAAACGAGCCCAAGATATCTTATAAATGCCTGAAATCTGGAACGGATCTTCAATCGCGGTAATTAGCTGACGCCTCCAAGAGCTTCGTTATTTACACCTCGCATCTGAATCAGATGTGGTTCAATCGGAGATGTTCGCGCGAAAAAGGAATACTACCACGGCGAACGCTCTTTTCGGCTCTGCAGGATTACCCGTGGCCCGGGAACATCCGGGAGCTGGAAAGTATCATTGAACGGGCCGTGATCTTGTGCCCCGGACCGCTCTTGCACCTGGCGGATAAACTGGTGATTTCATCCTTTCCTCCGTCCCCTGGCGTCAGCACTCTGGAAGAGATGGAGCGGAACCAGATCCTCAAGACCCTTCTGGAAACCCGATGGCGCATCGAGGGAAAGGGAGGGACCGCGGAGATTCTGGGCATCCACCCGAGTACCTTAAGAGCGCGGATGCATAAGCTCGGGATCGTCTGCCAAGAGACGAAAAGACCGGATTAAGATCTGAGGCTCCCCAACGGTCGACCTCAATATATGGAGGTTCCGCCAAATATTGAGGGCTAACCCATCATCTCAACCTTTACCACGCTTCCATCCTATTCATATAACCAATCGTTATTCAAGGATGAATACAGCCCTCTGCCTTTCCCAAATTCTTCGCAGGACATTTGCGATAACTATTTGCATGAGTCTGCTCATTATAAGACTAAAGGCCTTTTCTGATAAGCGCCTGGAGCTGTCATAGGCGATTGTTTTGCGGATCATTCCACAAGGACCGAGAAAGCATGCCGGCCCAGCTGCCAAATCGAAATCCTAAAGGAGGAATGCAATGAAATCGAGCATCAGGCACAAGGTGGAAGGAACGTTTCATGAAGTGAAGGGTAAGGTCAAGGAGGGTGCCGGGAAACTCAGCGATAATCCCGGGTTGGAAGCTGAAGGAACCGATGAAAATATAGCCGGCAAGGTTCAGAAAAAGATCGGTCAGGCCAAAGAGGTTTTGGGGAAGTAGTGAAAGCGGCGTATCATGCACCAACGGAAGAATCCGCAACTGCACGGATGTAAAAAAAAGAGGAAAGGAGGGAATTACCATGAGTACTACAACACTTATTATTATCATTGTCGTTTTGTTTCTATTATTCGGCGGGGGCGGCGGTTACTATTGGCGTGGACGACGGTAGGCATGAAGGAGGTAAGATTATTATGAAAAGAACAATGGCATTTTTGGCATTTCTCTTGTTTGTTTTTTTCTTCGGAACGATTTGCTACGCTGATTCATACGAAACCGAGCCGAACAATGACAAGAGTCAAGCAGATGTCTTGGTATCGGGCGTGCCAATCATCGGTCAACTTTGCTCAAATAACGATCAAGATTGGTATTCGATATGCACTGCAGGTGCTGATGTCATCACTGTCAGATTCGCTCTCGGGGTGAAATTATTCTGTCCCATTAAGCAAAAAAGAACAAATGGTTGAGCTAAAATATGAACAAACGCCCTCGGATCCTGTTATAGAGAGCCAAACACCAATTTAATCCGGGGTTAACAATCTTGAGACTTAAGGAAGTCCGTATTCAATTCGTGCGCGCGCAAGACGGGCAGCGTTTTCAGTGCCTGATGCAAACGCATCATTACTTAGCGGCGCTTCCCAAGATCAGTGAAACTCTGTGGTATGTCGCTACTTTGGATGGCCAATGGATTGCTCTTCTGAGTTTTTCCGCTCCTGTCTTAAAATGCTCACCACGGGAATTTGGAAATGGGTATAATGAGATGGAAGTTTTTTTCACATGGAAATGGCTCTCGCGGCAAGTAATGCCTTTTTGGAAGAGAAAGCGGGATTTGAATCAATAGAGGTTGGTCACAATGCGTATTTAGCTCCGCTCTCCTCGTTCATTTCCAAGCTTCGCTTCTTTTCCGATATTGCAAATTACAGGCGAGGATGATATGTTCCCTTTCCATTGCGTACAACCAGATCTCGAGTTTCAGGAGGTTTTTCAGTGAACGAAAAGAGGAATGCAAACAAGGAGGTGGTCGTGGAGGCCCTGCGGCCTTTCGGTACCTCCATATTCACGGAGATGTCCGTGCTGGCCAACAAGCATGGCGCCGTGAATCTTTCGCAGGGATTTCCCGATTTTGATGGCCCGGAAGAGGTTCGGGCGAAGGCGGCCGAAGCGATTATGCGGGGACCCAACCAATACGCCCTTTCTTATGGGATCCCCGCGCTCCGAAAAGCGGTGAGCACAAAGATGAAACGGTTTTACGGGGTGGATCTCGATCCGGATACGGAAATCACCGTCACTTCAGGTTCCACGGAAGGGTTGTGTTCCACCCTGCTGGGCATTGTGGAACCCGAAGATGAAGTGATCATCCTGGAACCTTTTTATGAGACCTATTCTCCCATAGCGGCCCTGGCCCAGGCGCAAATCCGATATATTTCTTTGAAGGCGCCCGATTTTTCTCTTCCGAGAGAAGAACTTGCCAGGACCTTCGGACCCAAAACAAAGGCCATTTTGATCAATAATCCCCAGAACCCTTGCGGCAAGGTTTTTACGCGGGAGGAGTTGGAGTTTATCGGTGATCTTTGCGAAAAATATGACGCGTTCGCGATCGGCGATGAGGTGTACGAACACCTGGTCTATGACGGACGGAAACATGTTACCCTGCTATCCATCCCCAAGCTGCGGGATCGGTGTTTCGTGGTTTCCTCCACTGCCAAGACCTTCTCCATGACGGGTTGGAAAATCGGGTATGTGATGGCGGCTCCCGAATTGACCCGAGCGGTTCGCATGAGCCACCAGTTTATCGTCTTCTGCGGACAGTCCGCCCTGCAGGAGGCCATGGCCTTTGCCATTGACTATCCGGACAGTTACTACGAGGGACTGCTGGCCGACTACACGCAAAGAAGGACCATGCTTTTGGATACCCTCAAAGACTTGGGGTTCACCACATATGATCCGGAAGGGACCTACTACATCCTGGTCAATATCGCACAGCTGGGACTTGGCGACGACGTGGAATTCTGTCGTACGCTCACGAAAAAGGCTGGGGTTGCGGCGATTCCCTGTTCCGTTTTTTGGGACAATAGGCGGGCGGGACGTGATCTTGTGCGCTTTTGTTTTTGTAAGAAAGAGGAAACATTGAATGAGGCAGGAGTTCGCCTGAGAAGATGGATAAAATGAGGGGAATGAAATGAGAATAGCAGGTGCCCAGATAGATATTGCATGGCATGACAGATCGGCGAACCACGAAAGAGCCAGAGAGTTTGCAGAAGAAGCCCATGGCCGCAAGGCCGACATGCTGATCTTTCCGGAGATGTTTCCCACCGGGTTTTCCATGGATACGTCGATTACGCCTGAACCTTTGGATGGGCCTACGCCCACGCTGTTGCGGGAGCTGGCCGGCCGATATCAAATGGTGGTTGCGGGGGGATTTGTTCTTGGGCGGAAAGATGGCAGGCCACAGAATGTGTGTCTAACCGTCGATTCGTCGGGAAAGGACCTGGCCTTGTACGCCAAGATCCACCAGATTGCCCTGTTGGACGAAAACAACCATTATGCACCGGGAGAGCGGCCTGTGTCGTTTGATCTCGCCGGATCGCGAGCGGCGACTCTGATCTGTTTTGATCTGAGGTTTCCGGAACTCTTTCGGGTCTTGACCGATCAGTGCTGGCTCATGATCGTGGTGGCCTCATGGCCGGCGGCGCGCCAGGCCCATTGGGATATCCTCCTGAAGGCCCGCGCCGTGGAGAACCAGTGTTATGTGGTGGGAGTGAACCGGGTAGGGGAGGGCGGCGGTCACCTCTTTACCGGCGGTTCCGCGATCATCGATCCTCTTGGAGAAGTGCTGGCCCTCAAAAGGGACAAGGAAGGTCTGGTTGTTGCCGATATCGATCCCGGAAAGGTGAAAGAGGTTCGCTCGGCCATGCCGTTTCTGAAAGAGCGCAGGGAGAATATTACCCTCTAAGCCCTTTTGTTCAGGTACGTAACCCTTCTCACCCGTCACCAGTAGCTTGTTACTCGTCACTGGTCACCTGTTACTTGTCGTTCCTCATTTAGAACACGTGTAGCCGTAGCCCTGTCCCGGGCAGAAGCAGCCCGATCCCATTGGAAATGGTTGCACCAGCGCAAACGTCTGTTCCCGTGTTGATCACAGCAGAAGTTTCCCTTCCGTGGGGTCTGCTGCACCGGGGGTTGCCCCTGGTAATTAGGGGGTTGAATCTGAACGGAGGGGTTCGGTCGGCCCCTGGTTCCGTCATCCGTATTTGTATGGCGGGAGCCCAAAGGAGGTAAGGCTCTTTCATTATTTCGGAGCAGGATTTTATTAGGATAAAGAGGCATGCTATACTTAACAGTGTTAAAGAGGAGGAGAAGGCAATGGGAAAGAAATGGAACGGGTCGATATGTTTTGTGGCGACACTGATTCTGGCGGTGGTGCTTGCTGGTTGCGCGGCGCTGCAAAAAAATAACGCCGCCGATGTGGAAGGGCTGCTCACACAGGCAGGTTTCAAGAAGATGGAGGCCGATACGCCGGAGAAAGTAGCCCATCTGCAAACGCTGCCCCAGCGGAAGTTCAGCCGTCACACCCGGGATGGAAAAATATATTTTGTTTATGCGGACGATACCTACTGCAAATGCCTTTTTTACGGAGACGAGACCGCCATGCAGCACTACCGTGCCCTGGAGGTCCAGCAGAGTTCGAGCGTCTATGATATGGACCAGCCCGATATCGTAACCGGAGAGCAGTGGTCCCTTGCGCCGTGGGGGCCTTTTGATCAATGAGGCTACGGGCCTTCGTCTCCCGTTAGAAAACCCAGTTTTCGCATTAGCTTGATGGTGTTTTTGTTGACGTTCAGGTGGCGGAAGTCCTCCGGGGATACCCAGCCGGCATCCCTTGCGTCATCCGCCGCCTTCACTTTTCCACTTAAAAATTCTCCGGCGAAATCCAGAATCACATAGTGAAAGCGCACCCGACCCGTTTCGTCTTTTCTGACATCATCAAATAAATGAACCAGTTCCCCGACGCGGATGGAAATGCCGGTTTCCTCCAGGATTTCGCGCGCAACCGCCTCCTGCAGGGTCTCACCCAATTCCACGCTCCCGCCGGGAATCGCCCATTCCCCTTCGGACGGGGGTTTTCCCCTGCGCACGAGGAGGACCCTGTCATCCTTAAAAACCACGCCGCCCACGGCAACCCGCGGGGTTGCGGGGTATTCGTTGTTGCCCATTCTGTTTCGCCCCAGTCACTATGCCTCGCGCAGAGACACAGAGACGCGGGGGTGCAAAAAAATCATAAAATCACCTTGGAGGTTTACGAAAATTCTTCTGAGTTTTTCGTTGACTTAACGGTCTACGGAGACCGTGATAGAGGCGTTGGCTACCACAATCTGATCGCAATCCGGACCGAATCGGTCTACGCAGAGGCCCTGGGTTGTCATCCCCCCTTCAACGGCCCGAACCGTTTTGCGACCGATAGGCACCATCTCCTTGACCTTCTCCCCGTCCATTTCAGACGGGCGGGGAACCGCCACGAGGATATCCACGAACACGTCTCCCAGGTCTTTCAGTCCCAGGATCTCCACGAGTCCGCAGAGACAGCTCTTTGATACGGCATTGCTCACAGCTCTACAGGCGGCTTTGGTTACATTTTCTCCATGAAGATCAACGCCCGTGCCCAGCTCCACAATAAAACGTTTCATCGCCATTCTTGATTCTCCCCTATATTCTTACCGTTTCGGCAGATAGAGTGCCCAGCCTCTTGCATCCCTGGCAGCGTCCACCACGCTCTCCGAAAAAGTGGGATGAACCCGAATACTTGCGGCCAGTTCATTGACCGTGGCCTCCAGCTGCATGGCCATGACCGCTTCCCCCACCAGTTCCGTCGCGTTGGTTCCCACAATGTGAACCCCTAAAATTTCCCCGCAACGGGAGTCTGTTACGACCTTTACGGCGCCCGACATTTCCCCTCGGCACATCCCCAGTCCGTTAATGGAGTAGGGAAAATCACCCACCTCCACATCGAGGCCCCGATCTTCCGCATCCTCTTCCGAAAGACCCACCGATCCCACCTGGGGAATGGACCATATTCCCCTTGGTATCAGATGGTTGCGGGAATGTCTTCGCCGCGCCCATGGCGTTTTCTGCGGCAACAACGGCCATGGAAGAAGCGGCATGGCTGAGGAACCAGCCCCCCGTGACATCGCCTATGGCATAAATCCCTTTTGCGGTGGTTTCGAGTTTGTCATTTACCTGAATCCCGCCTTCTTCGTTTAGAGATACTTCCACCTGATCCAGGCCCATATGCTGGGTGTTGGGTTTGCGACCGGATATAAGAACTTTTTCCACCTCCACGGTTCGTTCATCGGGGTCATCCAGGATGCATGTGTAACCCTTCTCAGATTTTCGCACAAAAGCAAGTTTCGCTCGCGGGATGATTTCCACTCCCTGTTCCCTGAGTGCCTGGGCAATGCGCTGGCTGGTATCCCCGTCCTCCCTGGGCAGGATCCGCCGGGTTTCCGAGGCCAGAATAGACCTTGCATCCGAAACTATTCAGCAACGTGGCCATTTCCACCTCAATGGGACCTGCTGATCCCCAGATGAGGATGGAAGAAGGAGGCTCGGTCATATCGAAAACCTGATCCGTGGTCAGGGCGGCATCTTCAATCCCGGGAATGGAGGGAATGTCGAGAAGGCTTCCCGTTGCCAGGATAATCTTTTTTCCCTGCAAAAGTTTTCCATCCACCAGGACTTCGCCCGGACTTTTAAGCGAGGCCCTTCCGCTCATGACTTCCACCCCATTATTTGCAAGCAGGCCCTCCATGCCCATACGGATATCTCCTGCCACGCCATTTTTTCTTTGCCCAATGGCGCTGAAATCCAGGCTTTCCACGGTGGCCTTGATCCCGAACTCCCCGGCGTTGCGTATTTTTTGGAGCAGGTCGGCCGCACGGAGCCATACCTTACTGGGAATACACCCCCGGTTCACGCAGGTTCCTCCGATTTCTCCCCCTTCGATGAGGACCACTTTGCCCCCTAATTGAGAGGCCCTTATGGATGCGGCATATCCACCCGGACCGCCGCCGATCACGATTACGTCGTACATGGTATTTCCTCAAAAAAGCAATTGGCGATTAAATGCAGGTCCCATCCACGTATCTTTCAGCTCATGATCAGGTTCGGATGCTGCAGATAGCGGGCGGCAGTCTCCAGGAAAGCATTCGCAGGGGCGCCGTCCACAACCCTGTGATCGAAAGTCAGGCTTAAAAACATCATGGAACGGATAGCGATCTCTCCCTGGTATACCGCCGGTTTTTCCTTTATCCGGCCGATGCCGAGAATACCGGTCTCCGGCGGCTTGAGGATGGGGGTAAAGCCGTCCACCTGGAACATGCTTACGTTGGTGATAGTAAAGGTCCCTCCGGTCACCTCATCCACGGAAAGATTTCCTTCTCTTGCCTTGAGGGCGAGGATCCTTGTCTCCTTTGCAATCTGAAGAAGGCCTTTTTTGTCCGCATCGCGCAATACAGGTACGATCAGTCCATCCTTAAGCGCCACGGCAACGCCCATGTTCACCGAATCGTGAAGAAGGATTTCTTCGCCGACAAGGGTCGAGTTCATGATGGGAAAGCGTTTAAGCGCCCGTGAAACGGCCAGGATGATAATGTCGTTGTAGGAAACCCTCACGCTCTCATCCCGCTTGTATTCTTCCCGTACCAGCCCCAGGAACCGGACCATTTCGGTGACATCCACTTCAGTGAAGGAGGTAAGCTGCGCGGCATTCTGCAGGCTCGCATACATATTGTCTGCAACGGCCTTGCGCATACCGGTAAAAGGGATCACTTTCGGAGGCGCGGTTTCCTCGGGTTCCTCTTTTTTCTCAAGTGCCCGTTCCACATCCGCCTTTGTAATCTTTCCGTCCTCTCCGGTTCCGGTGATAGAGGCAATATCGAGACCGGCCTGCCTGGCCATTTCCAGGGCAAGAGGGGTTATTTTCGGAGGCTGGCGGTCCTTCCTCATGGTATTTACGAACATCGGTCTCCGTAACGCGCCCTCCGGGTCCGGACCCCGGAACAAGGCTCAGGTCTACTCCCAGTTCCTTTGCAAGCCGTCTTGCGACGGGGCTCGCCGGTATGAAGCCTTTGGTCTCGGTCTTCTCGGGCTTTTTGCCGGAAGCGACTGCCTTTGCGGGGGCGGCTTCTTCGGATTCTCCCATTTGAATTCCTTCAATCCGTTCCGCCTGCTCTCCCGGTTCGGTAATAATGGCTACGATGGTCCCTGTGGGTACTACATTCCCCGCTGGAACGACAATCTGGAAAAGAGTCCCGGCGGCCGTAGACTCAACGACGTTGGTGATCTTTTCTGTCTCCACCTCGAAGAGTTCCTGCCCTTTCCGGACAGTGTCCCCTTCTTTGACAAGCCAGGCGGTGATCTTTCCCTCTTTCATGGTAAGGCCCCATTTGGGCATGGCGACATTGACTGGCACGGTACAGATCCTCCTGATCCGAGTGAACCGGAAAGAAACAGTTCACGGTCGTCGGTTTCCAGTTTTCCGCAACAACGCGGTTGCACTGGAAGAATATTAATAAACGTTCCCACGCGGAGCGCGGGAACGACAGCGTTTCGGAATTACCCCATAATTTCCTTGACCGCTTTCACAATTTTTGCCTCGTTGGGCAGCATGTCGTCTTCAAGAGGCGGGCTGAACGGGATTACGGTGTCGTAGGCGGCCACGGTTTTTACGGGGGCATCCAGATAATCAAAGGAGCTTTCCATCAGGCTCTTAATTATCTGGCCGGCCAACCCCGCCGATTCATAGGCCTCCTGAACAACTACGGCTTTGTGGGTCTTGTGAACCGATTCCGCCAGGGCGTCGTGATCAAGTGGAGACAATGTCCGCAGATCGATCACCTCCGCATTGATCCCTTCTCCAGCCAGCTCTTCCGCCGCCGCCAGACTTTTCTGGAGCATGTACCCGTATGTAATCAAGGTGATGTCGCTTCCTTCTCTTTTTACTTCGGCTTTGCCCAATGGAATGACAAACTGCTCTTCCGGAACAGGACCCGCCACACCGTAAAGCACTTTGTGTTCAATAAAAAGCACTGGATTATTGTCCCGCAGTGACGCGGTAAGAAGGCCTTTTGCGTCGGCAGGAGTGCCGGGCATGACTACTTTGAGCCCCGGGACCTGGGTGAACCAGCCCTCCAATGACTGGGAGTGCTGGCCCGCAGCCCGAATCCATCCTCCCGAGGTGGTTCGAACGACCAGGGGGAGTTTCTTCACCTGTCCGCCGCACATATACCTGACTTTGGGCGCCTGGTTGGTAAGATAATCCATGCAGACAGGTGTGAAATCGATAAACATGAGTTCCGGAACGGGACGGAGGCCCATGAGGGCTGCGCCGAGGGCCGCGCCCATGATACCCGATTCGGAGATGGGCGTGTCCCTGACCCTTTCCTCGCCAAACTGGTCAAACAGGCCGGCCGTTACTCCGAAACAGCCACCGAATGCACCCACATCTTCTCCCATGATAAATACGTTTTCATCCAGTTCCATTTCCTGTTTCAGCGCTTCCCGAACGGCTTCAAGAAAAGTAATTTCGCGCATTAGACGGCCCTCCCTTCTTCATAGTACATATCGGTAAAGATCTCTTCCAATGGAGGATAATCACTCTTTTGTTCGAATTCGATGGCCTCCTGAAGCGCTTTCTTGGCCTGTTCCTGAAGCGCTTCCAGTTCTTTCTCGGTGGCGATGCCCTGCTCTATCAGTTCTTTGCCGAAACGGGCGATGGCATCCCTCTTTTTCAATTCCTCCAGTTCCCCGGGGGTTCGATAGGCCTGAGGGTCACCCTCGAAGTGTCCCCTGTAGCGTGTGGTTTTCAATTCAAGAAGGGCAGGGCCTTTTCCGGCACGGATCGTTTTAGCGGTTTCCGCCACCGCTTCATACACGGCCATTACATCATTGCCGTCAACGGTGAGTCCCGGGATACCGTACCCTATGGCCCTTGCAGAGATATCTTCCACCGAGCAGACATCGTCCACACAGCCGCTGATTCCATATCCGTTGTTTACACAAATGGCCAGGGATGGAAGTTTCCAGCAGGACGCCAGATTCAAGGCTTCGTGAAATTCCCCCCGGTGCGAGGCCCCATCCCCGAACATGACCACGGCGATATCTCCCTGCCCTCTCTTCTTCAGGGCCAGGGCGATTCCGTTATTGATAGTCTGGTTGGGACCCAGAATGCCGTTGCAACCGGGAGCGCATTTCTCATAGACGGCGAGGTGCATGGAACCGCCTTTCCCTTTGCAATATCCGGTGACCTTTCCATAGATTTCCGCTCTCATGCGATTCATATCCGCATCCCTGGCAATCATCAACCCATGTTCGCGGTGCGTTCCCGATATCCAGTCCGTGGGGCGAAGGGCCGAGGCCACCCCCACCATGACGGCTTCCTGGCCCACTCCGAGATGCACAAAGCCGGGCAGAGTCCCCGCAGCCACGCCCTCTGCGAGAGATTCCTCGAAAATCCTGATTTTAAACATTTTCTCATACATCTCCAGCAGTTTCTCTTTTGGTAGTTGCATCTGCCATTCTCCTTTCCTTTGGTTTCGAATTAAACAACTCCCATCCTCTGGAACGATGTCTTATGCCTGAAAGGACGGGCGCCCGATATTCCTCTTAACCTTGAACCGTAAATGCCGACTTTTACGATTGGCTTTTTATGAACAAACAGTCTTGGGAAGCCATTTTAAGCGCATTGGGGATATCCACTACCAGAGGGCCTTCCAGACTGAGCCGGATGGACCACTCGCCTTTCTGCTTGATTAAATGTTCTCTTTCCCCGTCAAGTGCAAGGACAGCGGGGCCGAATGAAACACCAATCTCCATTCCCGGCTCGAAAAGACGGTGAGAGGCAACCGGTACGTCACGTACAAGCCCGGGGGCAATGGGGGCTCTTACCAGACTGTTTCCCTCGCCTATGGTGATGTGCACTCCTCTTCCATTCCCCGGTTCCTGCGCGCAGAGATGGCCTCCGATGGAAGAAAAACCGATATTTCCGGGTTCCGCGCGGGTTAGGAAGATTTCCAACAAAGTCGTCTCATCCCAGACGGCGCGGGAGGCCAGAAAGCCTGCCTTGGAGACAACCACATCCACAAGCGCGATATCCACCGGGTTTTGGTTCTTCAGAATGTGCAGCACCGGCGCCTGTCTGGTGATGCTTTTCAGGGGAAACCGTCCCATTGCACTAACTGCGGCTGCCATGCCGGCCATGGTTCCTTCCACCATGAAAGGAAATACATTGTTGGTGCCCGTTGATATGGGGAGGAGGGGCGTATCCCCGCAAGTCTTGGCCACGGCACGGTTGGTGCCGTCTCCACCGAGGGTCACAATGCATCCCGCCCGCATTTCATGGAGAAGTTCGGCCGCCCTTGTGCTGTCTTCCTGGGTCCCTTCCATGGGGATTTTCAAAAACGATACATTCAGCGAAACGTCCAGGTCTTCCAGTGCCCGGGGTCCGATTCGGAAAGGATCCGGCATGAAAAATACATCCTTCACTCCCATGGACTCCAGACCCAAAAGCACCCGCCGGACGATATTCACCTTTTCATGGTTATCAAAAACTGAACCAAAAGCCACCATACGACGAATATCTTTTCCAGAGGATGGATTTGCTATAATACCAATTGGTGTCAAATGCTTACTCCTTTTCTTTCATGCATAGTGTTAACATCGTGGCGAGATGGCGGTCATCCGACAGAAATTGGGTCCAGGACATTCGCGACCTTTGCCCCGTCAAAAACGCCATGTTGTATATGAAAAAAGATAATCCAGATTAAGGAAAAATGAAAGAATAAAAAGTGTGCATTCGAAAGCCTGAGACGCGCCTCATGAACATAGCATGGAATAGCGAACGGTATATAGATTAAAGAGATCCCCATAACTGAAGTTGCGGATCTTTGTTGTCTAATGGGTTTGCAAAATGTATACTCCCTCATTTAAAAATGGTCTTTCAGCATACAGCGATTTCGGACTCACAGGATGGGAAGAACAAGGAAAGTTTAGCATGTTCAGTAACTTGAAAGGCGATCTCTCCGGAGGTATATCAGCTGCGGTGATTGCGCTGCCCCTGGCCCTTGCTTTCGGCGTTTCGGCGTTTGCCCCCATTGGTACGCCCGAGGCCATGGCCATGGGTGCGGCGGCCGGGCTGTACGGCGCTATCTTTACCGGGATTTTTGCGGCACTCTTCGGAGGAACGGCTTCGCAGATTACGGGACCTACCGGCCCCATGACGGTGGTGATCACCGAGTTTATCGCAACGGCGCTAAAGTATCCTGTGGTTCACGCGCAATCCGATCCTTTACCCATGGTTCTGACTCTGACCGCGGTGGTTGTCCTGATGGGTGGCGCAGTCCAGATCATCATGGGGGTTCTGCGTTGCGGCACGCTCATAAAGTTCATCCCTTATCCGGTCATTGCAGGATTCATGAACGGCATCGCCGTGATCATCTTTCTGGGCCAGATAGCCCCCATGCTGGGGTTGAAAACTTTTTTCGACGCCGATGGAGTCTTTTTACCCATCAGGCTCCATGAAGGTATAGGCAGCATTCCTATTTTAGCCATAGGGATCGTTACGATCGTTGTGATTCTGGTGGCGCCCAAAATCACGCGAAAAGTGCCGGCTTCCCTAATTGGACTGATTTTGGGGACGGGTCTCTACCTTCTTCTGGGCAAGACTATCTTTCCGGAATTTGCCAGTTTTAATGGAAATCCCTTTATTATCGGGGCCATCCCTGCTGGGTTTCCGATGCCGCTGCATTATCTCTCCGTTCCCATCGGGGATGTCCTCAAGACTATTCTGCAGTATCCAGCCGCATTTATCGCTCCTGCGTTGGCGTTAGGCCTTCTGGGCTCCATTGATTCCCTTCTCACCTCGCTCGTGGCGGATGTGAGCACCAAAACAAAACATCAATCGAATCGCGAACTTTTCGGACAAGGGGTGGGGAACGCCGTGGCTGCCGTTTTCGGAGGTATGCCGGGCGCGGGCGCCACGGTAAGGACCGTTGTAAACATTAACAACGGAGGTCGAACGAGACTTAGCGGAATGATTCACGGCGGTCTACTCCTTTTCATTCTTGTTGCACTGGGGCCTGTGGCAGGATGGATCCCCATGTGCGTGCTGTCCGCTGTGCTCATGGTCACCGCCGTTTCCATGCTGGATACCTACAGCCTCAGCCTTATTCGAAAAAAAACCGCCTTTATGGATTTGCTGGTGGTCGGAGTAGTGACCGTCATTACCGTTGTCTTTGATCTCATGATTGCAGTGGGAATCGGTTTCCTGATTACCGTCCTTCTGTTTCTCAGGGAGCTGATCAGCGCGAAAGTGTACCGGAAAAAGTACCGTTGCGATACAATCCATTCCAAACGGATTCGTACCGAAATGGAAATGCGGGTGTTACGAGAGCATGGCAACGAAATCCTGGTATACGAGCTATCCGGAAACCTGTTTTTCGGGACCGCGGACAAGCTTTCAAATGATGTTGAAGGAGAAATGGGCAGTGCTCGAGTGATTCTCTTTGATCTGAAAATGGTGGATACGATTGATATTACGGGCGCCGAGCTCATCAAGCGAATCTGTGATGATGTGAAAGCCAGTGGAAAGACGTTCATGCTTTCGCGGCTTTTTTCCGGTACTCGCCGGCGTGAAAAGCTGAGCTTGTATCTGCGGGATTTGGGCGTTTTAGAGAGCATAGGAGTGGAAAACATCTTTCCGGATCTCGACAGGGCGATGGAGGCGGCGGAGAACCGTTTGATACGGAAATATCTTCCGCAAACCGCCGAAGCCCATCGCCCCATGAACTTTTCGGATTTCGCCCTCCTCAAGGATCTGAAGCCGGAGGAACTGGACAGGGTGAAACGTGTGATGCAGAAAAGGCACTTCAAGGCAGGGGAAATCATCTTCAATGAGGGAGAACCAGGAGATTGTATGTACCTGATCGGATCGGGATGTGTAAGTATCCTGAGATCGTCCGGTTTAGAAAAAGAGATCCGCTTTACGTGTCTTGGGCCGGGGCTCTATTTCGGTGAGATGGCCTTGCTGGAACGGTCGGTCCGTTCGGCCCGTGCGGTGGCGGATGAGGATTGCGATGTGTATGTACTTTCGATGGAAAATCTAAGAAAACTTATGAAAGAGGATGTTTCCACGGGAACGCGCATTCTTTACGCTGTGGGGAAGGGCCTTTCCCAGCGTGTGCGACTCTTGTCCGCCGAGATATCCGCCATGGAGTCGGTTTGAGCATTTTCGCAGATTATGGAGCGGGAATAAGGAGATATCTTTCAGGGGAGGGCATGACAAATGCGTTTGGAAATAAAAAAGCTGGGGAGAGTGACGGTTGTTCGGTCTCTTGAAACCAGAATGGATGCGAAGGTTGCCGCCGATTTCAAGACAGAGATCGGCAGGATTGTGGACGAAGGCAACCGATGGATCGTATTTGATGTCGGCCAGATCGCTTTTGTGGATAGTAGCGGACTCGGCGCCATCGTTTCCAGCCTGAAAATGGTGGGCAAAGAAGGGGATCTGGTGATTGCGGGGGCAGGGGAGACGGTCAAAAGTCTGTTTAAGCTGACAAGAATGGATCGCGTCTTTCAGATGTTTGCCACGGAAAAGGAAGCCGTTGAGGCATTGGCGTGTTGAGAATCTACCATGATAAATGGAAAGATCAAATTGGTCATTGACAGCGACCTGTCTGACGTTTTGCTGATTGGTCTCTCCATAAACAGGATATGCCTCGAGATTCCCGTTAGTGAGATTCAGGCCTATCAGATAGAGGTGTGCGTTGTGGAAGCGGTGAACAACACCATCAAACACGCCTATGGAAAAGAAAAGGGGCACGATGTGGAAGTGCTGGTAGACGTAAATGAGGAACGGATTTTCTTTCACATTAGCGATACGGGACGGCAAATGCAATGGGATGGAAAGCTCGACTTTGAATTTGACCCCGAAGATCGTGAAAATTGTCCTGAAGGGGGTATGGGGCTTTTTATCATGCGCCAGGTAATGGATGAGGTGAAATACAGCAGTTCTCAAGGGCGAAATGTACTGAGCTTGATCAAGCATTTTACTCTGGATAGGTCATGAAACAAGAAACTTCCGCAAGATACAGAAGGCAGGTCATCTTGCCCGAAATAGGTCCTGAAGGGCAGGAGCGGCTTCGAGCTGCCACGGTTTTTTTAGGGGGTCTGGGGGGGTTGGGCTCCATTATTGCGAACTATCTCGTGGCCGCGGGTATCGGAAACCTGAGGATTGTGGATCGGGATCGTGTGGAAGAAAGCAACCTGAATCGACAGATCCTCCACTGGACGGATGATATCGGGGTATGGAAAAGCCATTCCGCCGAAGAAAAATTGCAACGGCTGAATCCGGAATGCACCATAACGGCTTTTGTGGAGGAGATCAGGGAAGATACTATCCTGGATCTTGTGGGCAATGCCTCGGTGATTGTGGATGGATTGGACAATCTGCACTCCCGCAAAGTGTTGAATCGGGCATCCCTTAAAAGGGGAATTCCCTATGTGTTTGGAGGGGTGGAAGGGTTCAACGGGATGGTCAGCACCTTCGTTCCCGGAGAAGGACCGTGCCTAGAATGCCTTTTTCCTTTTTCCACGTCTTCCGAAAAAAAAGAGTTGGGCATTATCGGACCAGTAGCCGGTTTCGTGGCCTCGCTTCAGGCCGTTGAAACCATGAAAATTGTTGTGGGGCTGTCGGGACTCCTCTCCGGCCGGTTGCTGCGCATACAGGGCGCACGCATGAGATTCCACGAAGTAGCGATGGAAAAGAATCCGGACTGTGAAGTATGCGGGTCGGTTTCCGAGGTTCAAAATTGACAGGCATCGGTTGACAATTGAAAGAACTGAGAATGGGTTAGCTTGAATAATAAAACGTATCATTGGTGGATTGATCTATGCAAATCACAGTAAATGGCATGAAACAGGAGGTTCCGGAAAGGGCCTCCATATTGGAGTTAATCGACTTTTGCGAGGAACAGGACGTTCACCTCGTTGTGGAATATAACGGCGGTTTTGTTTATCCAAAACAATACGAAACCCTACGCGTCCGTGAGGGCGATACGCTGGAATTCATTCATCCCGATTTTGGAGGGTAACCCATCCGGGGCATTTTCGGATTGCTTCGGAGATCACTGTTTTCGCTTTCCACGTCTTTTGGCCTCCTTTCGTTTCTTTTTCTTTTCTTCCCAGAGCTCCTGGTCGCGAATGAGTGCCAGTACGTCCGCTTTTTGATTCGGTTTTCGGATCGTTTCGGCATAATCCTTTTTTCCGATTCGAATCACCTCAATGGGTTTATGCAGGAGTTCCTGTATCTCCTGAAGCAGGTCCCTTTCGTCCGTGCTGCAAAAGGAGATTGCGATCCCTTTCCGTACGCCTCTTCCGGTTCTGCCCACCCTGTGTACATAGTTTTCGGGTTTTTCAGGCAGGTCGAAATTAATCACATATCCCACGTCAGGAATATCGATTCCCCGGGCGCTCAGGTCTGTGGCGATAAGGATATTGCATTCCCCTTCCCGAAACTTTTTCATCACTTCCGTTCTGTCGGCCTGGTCCTTTTCACCGTGGATAACGAGGGAAGCGATATGGAGATTCTCCATGGCTTTTCCCACTCTTTCAGCGCGAACCCGTGTACGGACAAACACGATTATTTTGCCGTCAGGGTGATCCTTGATGAATCTTTCCAGAAAAAGGCGTTTGTCTTCCATTTCCACAAACATGACGAAATGAGACACATTCTTTGATACGGGATCTTCCGGGGACAGCTGGATACGTATGGCAACGCTTTTTACCTGAGAGTAGGCAAGTTTTTTGATTTCGTCACTGATGGTTGCGGAAAAGAAAAGGGTCTGGTGTTTCCGGATGAGTTTCGTTTTTACGAATTTGATGTCGTTGATAAAGCCCAGATCCAGCATATGATCGGCCTCGTCAAGGACGAGCGTGTCCACATGATCGACGCGGACATACCCCTGACTGATAAGATCGAACATGCGCCCGGGGGTGGCAATCAGGATGTCTATGCCGTCCTGCAATCTCTTGATCTGCGGGTCCTGATCCACACCGCCGTGCAGGGAGAATGCCTTTACCCTCGTGTCTCTTGCGAGAGTCCTGAAGACCCCGCCGATCTGCAATGCCAGTTCGCGGGTAGGCACCATGACGATGCACTGAATCCCGCGCGTTCTCTTACTGCTTTTGTTTTTGTGAATCTTGTCGATGAGAGGGATGGCAAAGGCTGCCGTTTTGCCTGTTCCGGTCTGAGCGATCGCCAGGACATCTTCTCCATTCATAATGGAGGGGATGGCTTTAAACTGAATGTCCGTCGGTCTTTTGAAACCAAGCAGGGCCAGATTATTCTTGATTTCCTGTGCTATGTAATATTGTTCAAATTTCATGTCTAAATCTGCGGTTCGAAAGTGTGCTGGATATGTTTGTCACCTTGACTATAGTTCCGGTCCATGAATACCCAATTGGAAGGGAAGTGTCAATGTCGAAGAAAAATTCCCGGCTTTTCGGGCAAAGCCGGTTTTGTTATTGAACTGCGAACCGCCTCTGTGCTAACCACAAGCAAAAAACAGATGAAATCTTATGCGGAAGGGCGGTTCCCGGGGACACACTGGAGTACCCCTATTCCTGATTTATCGTCTATTAATAAGGAGATATTTCATGCTGGTTGAACAGATGCAGGTGGGGCCCATGGCGGTCTTTGCCTATATTGTGGGATGCGAAACGGAAAAGGTGGCCCTGGTAATAGACGCTGCCGGTTCCGAAGGAAAAATTCTCGAAAAACTGAAAGAGATGGGGCTTACCCTGAAGTATGTGGTCAGTACCCATGCCCACGCCGACCACACCTGTGGAAACAGCGCCATCCTCGCAAGGACTCATGCAAAACTCGTGGCTCATCAGGATGATGCAGCACAGATGGTCGGGCCCAAAAACAAGGCGTTCAGTATCGCCCTTGGGAAGAAACCGACCCCCAAACCCGACATCCTGGTGCGGGAAGGAGATATCCTGGAGATCGGACGGGAGACGCTTCGCGTGATTCACACCCCGGGTCATTCTCCCGGTTCTATCTGTCTGTACGGGGGCGGCAACCTTTTTACGGGCGACACGCTCTTTGTGGGGGCCGTAGGCAGAACCGATCTTAAGGGAGGGTCTCTCCAGGTCCTGTTGGCTTCGCTCAAAAAACTCCTTACACTTCCCCCGGAAACCACCATCTGGCCAGGACATAATTACGGCGAAAGCCCTTTTTCCACCCTGGCTGAGGAACAGGAAACCAATCCGTATATCACGGATTTTTTGTGACGAAAAGATCCGAGCCAACCATTTGTCCCCAAACTTAATTCTGATTGATCCCGAGAATGAAGCGCGCCACCGTTAGAGGATTATCGGTAACGTCGCTTTTGCGAATGGGAAGAGAGAGGAGTTGGTCGAGTCTTGAAATCCATGCCCCGCTTTCGAATTCTTCGGGAGGTATGGGAACCGCGCTTCCCCGCGCTTCCAGGTACGCCTCCAAGAAATCCGATTCCCTGAAATAGGGCCGTTTCACGTATCCAAACGGCGCCCCAGCCCGGAAAACCTCGGCCAGGGTGCTGTAGCCAACCTTGCCCACCACGGCATCCGAGGCGGCGATAAGATCGGGGTTAAAAAACTCCGAACGATGGGGAAGCAGGATGACATTGTCCTGTATACATGCCTCAACCGGCCCTCCTGTCGCCACAAAGAAGAGCCCCTTCAGGGAGTTGAGTTTCTTCAGGAAGTCATATTTTCCCTGGATACCGCCCATGGTGATGACCACCAGCCTGGCGGAGGGTGGAATCCCCAGACGGCGCCGGATTTCCTGTTTTCCGGTTTTCGGCGAACGGCTAATGGGTCCGACACAGAGATGTGATGGCCAATCAAAGCATACCGGTTCCGTCTGGATGTGATAACCCACGGAACGGAAGAGAGATTGGAGATAATGTCTGTGCCGCTTGAGATCCGGCCATTGTTCGGCATACTCCTGATAAACCCAGTCCCAGGTGAAGTTTTCCACCAATAAAGAGGGAATACCCGCTTTTTCGGCCAGGGCTATGCCCAATGGGGCAATGTCGCAGATGACAAGGTAGCATTTTAAAGCGGTGATCTCCTGGGCCAATCTTTCCAAATAGTCTCCCTCGAATGGGTAAAAGCTGTTGAGCTGGTCCAGCGTCAGGGAGAGGTCCGCCTGCAGTGGCGTTTGCTGCATAAGGCCGATGTCGGTGAGGAGGAGATGATACCCAAACGGGTGGGAGAGAGAGTCCTGGAAAAACCATCGCGGAACTGTGGTAAAAATCTCAAATCTCAAGCGGGGCGACAGCACCTGTGCGGCATCCATTACGGCGCAGGAGCGGGCAGCGTGTCCGAAGCCGTGAGGGGATATGAAATAGGCGATTCTGTTCACTTGGGCTCACTTGAAAACAACGGAACACGCATTTCTCGACTCGGGCGGGGGATGGGGTGTTTCATGACGATTCGCTATTTGAGGATAAATTTCATCGAAACGGGGAGATGATCTGACGCCTGCCCGAAATCGCGCAACACCTTGTATTCTACCGCTTTGATTCTGCTCTTATTAAAGAAAATGTAATCAATCTTTTCAATGGGCTGACTCGAAGGAAAGGTGAAGGCATCCGGGTTGTTGTAATCGGAAGGAGGACAGGCCGTACCGATAGCCGGGTCGTTGAGCAGCGGGCGTACTGTTGGGGCGGGATCATTTCCATGGGAAGCGGGGCTGTTGAAATCTCCGATCATCAACACAGGGTTTTCTTTAGCGAATGCCTGAAATTTCTTGTGTACAAATTCGGTCTGGGCCTTTCTGGTTTCCTTGTTAAAGGCCTCTAGATGTACATTCATTACGATAACTTTTTTTCCGTGGATTTCTATTTCCACAACCTGCAGAAGGCGGTCCAGATAGAAGGCATTGTACCAGAAAGGATTGGCAGCCACCTTATCAAGGACGATGCGCTCCTGTAGCAAAATAGGAAAACGGCTCAAAACAGCCTGTCCGGAAAGCATTCTCCCGTATTGGGCGCTGGGAGGAAAATAGGGGAAGGGAACATACTTCTTGTCCCAGTTGACGGCCTTCGCCGCATAGCGAAAGGCAAGCTTATGGGCGATCTCTTCGGCCTGGTCCACTTGGTACGAACGGTTTGAATAAAAATCAATTTCCTGAATACCAATGAGGTCCGGGTTATACTGTTTGAGTCCTGAGACCACCTTTTCCATGTTATCTTTGTAAAAAGTTTCCCCCGGTCTTACCGGCTTCTGGTTTGTCATGCCGGAAAGGTATCCGATATTGTAAGTAACTACTGAAAAAATGCGATCCGTATCGGGAGGGTGGAATTCCGCGTATTCCTTTATTTCAGCGAGCTCGTCCTTCGAAAGGTTCGGGGAAGATCCCCAGAAATAAAATACAAGGAAAAACGCTATCAGGATAAACAGTATGCTCAGGATTATTTTCATGGTCTATCCGTGGCGGCCGATTGGTAGTGAAGACAGGGAAAATATTTTTCATCATCCATGGGTTTAAAAGATATTCGTGATTGAAGCATTTGTAAAGTTGTTTTTAGATTCTGGAAGGGTTTGGTTAAATATGACCAGAGGTGTTGCAAATTTGCCTGCCGTTCGAAAAAAAATTACCGAAAAGATATTAAATTCGGCGAAAAATTTGCTCCGATTCGAAAAGAAGTGGAAATGGTTCCTGATTTCACGAAAATTTATTGAGAAAAGGGTGGCATGTATTTTGCTATGCTAAGTTGCAAAGTAAACAACAGGAGGTGGAACAATAATGGAAAAAGCTATATATGACGACGTTGGTCTCAAAGCGGGCATGCAGGAAGGTTGTTTCATCTTCGATATGAATGGGATGCTGGTCGGAAATCTTTCCGACTGCAACAGAGAGGAAGATACGGTAGATAGAGATCCGCTATCGGACGAATAGAGGCTTTTTGAGGATTCCCCCCAGTGATCCGGGAATTCATTTTGATCCAAAACATATTGTTCCGTCCGGACCTATTCCATTCCCCCCTTTTTCATGAAATCCTTTCCGTCCTGAATATGCTATTGCATTCAGGCAAAGAAATCGGCAAATCCTTTCGAACATCTGGTCCCCCTTTCCCGTTCCTGCCACCCAGAAAAACCATCTCACATGGTAAATTCCTTGCAGGCAGAGCGATTTTGTGGAATATTCAAAACCTTTCCGTTATAGTCAAGTGTGGCAGCAATATTACATCATTTTGAAAACTGTGAGGACTCCTTCAGAGCGGCAAGGGTGAAATGTTAAAATAGGGGGGAGATTATGATTATTGTTATGGTCACGTTTAAACTGCGGGGAGTCTGGAGCATTGTGGAGGCAACGAAGGTCTTCGAGGAAACGGCTCCGAAATATCTCGGAAGAGAAGGGCTGATTCGGAAGCATTACTTTCTAAACGATGAGGGAGATCAGGCCGGTGGAATCTATCTATGGCGATCTAAGTCAGATGCAGAGGCCTGTTACACAACGGAGTGGCAGGCTGTGGTGACTGAGAAATATGGGTCCCCTCCGGAGATTCAATATATGATTTGTCCTGTTACGGTGGATAATCTGGCGCATCGAATTCAAGCAAGCTGAATTGGCGGGACCCATGGGGATTCAGGTTGAGTGTTACGCGGGATATCGGGGGGAGGAGACCCCGAGGCGTTTTCTGATGGGCGAAAAGTACATTGAAGTCAGGGACGTTCTGGATCGGTGGCTTTCTCCGGATCACCGTTATTTCAAGGTGTCCGGAGAGGACGGATCAGTTTATATTCTTCGTCACGATTCAACATCCTTTGAGTGGGAGCTGACCTTTTTTTGTGGACCGGAAGGGCTCACTTAGGGGACCGTTTCACTTCCGGCTTCCTCCTATTCGCGAAATTTTTCGGCTGTGGCCCCAAACCTTGAAACTTCTTGCTGCAAGCGCTTTTCCGCCTCACTAAGCAGCTCAATAGCGGCATAGGTGTTATGTAGGGTTTCTGTAATCTGCCCAATCTCCTGGCTCAGTTGTTCCATCGCTTTTCCTATATCCCGCGCATTAACGGATTGAAGCTGCACGGTTTCATTGATGCGGTCATAACTGGGAGAAAGGGTTTGAACATGATCTATGATATGGGTGACCTGGTCTCCGATCAGATCCACATCTGCTGCACTTTGCTTTACCGTCATGATGAATTTATCCATCTCCATGACGCCGGCTGATACGGCTTTGTGCATTTCATGAACCGTCTGGTCGATGTCTACCGTGGCGATGGCTGTTTGGTCTGCAAGCCGTCTGATTTCCCTTGCAACCACTTTAAAGCCTCGCCCGTATTCACCTGCCTTTTCAGCTTCGATGGCGGCGTTTAATGAAAGGAGGTTTGTCTGTTCCGCCACCTTGGATATGGTCGTAACCACGTTGGTGATATTCTCTGTCTTTTCATTGATGGTTTCCAGTCTCCCTGATATGGATTTAGAGGCGTTCCCCATCTCTCTCATGGCCGTTTTCATGCGAATCAGGTCTTGCTGGCAGGTGTCGGCAAAAACGGATGCTTCCTGAGACAGGATTGCCACTCTTTGCATGGTCTCAACCAATTCCTCCGTAACACGGGTGATCGCGTCCACCGAACCCAAAACTTTACTGGTGGATTCCGCGTGGTTGGCCATGATGGTTTCCTGTCGTTTTGCCGTACTGGATAAATCGGTGACGGCATTGAGCGGAACGCTGATTTCACTGGTTATGTTCCCGATAAACCTGCTTTTTTCTATTGCGGTTTCCTCTGCAGTTTCTTTTGCGCGGTTTAGCTTGAACTGATGGATGAACATCGTGAATCTGTATCGATCCATGACCCAGGCCAGAAGGAATCCGACCATATAGGCCAATGCCAGATTATTCATGGAATATTCCGCCGAGGCTGTATTCAGGACAGGGCTGTAGATCTGCACCGCAATCAGAAAAAGGAGGATGGAAGCTCCGTAGAAGATGGCAATGGTCTTGAGGGTGAACGGTACGGCGATGATAATCACGATGAGAAGCTGCAGCCCGGATACATATCCCGCATCATCGGCAACTCTCCCTGTAAAAAAACTGCACGACAACAAAGAGAAAGCTGTCAGAACATAGATGAGTCCTAACCCCTTTCCTCTCAAACGTTCAAAAAAGGAACATAGAAGAACAATGATTCCCACCACGGTAAGGGCCATCCTGAAATAAAAAAGTTCAGGAAATTCCGGGTGTAACTTTGGATCAATCGTAAACGCAAAATTGATCCAGGCCACGCTTGCCAGGAATCCGAGGGGCATTTGGAGAGCCCGCGCCTGGAGGTTTAAAGTGGCATGAAATTCAGATTCATAACGTTTTCGATCCGGATTCCGCCTGAAAAGGTGAAAGATGTTTTTCATCGGTTTTCCATTGTCGGTCCGGCTGAGAAGAACCAAGCGAGAGGTTATTATTGTTCGGCAGGCGTCAAGGAGCTGTCCCCTCTGTCCGCATCGTCATTGCTGTCGCTGTCCGTGTCCGCATCGGTGTCATCGTCGCCGGAAGATGTTTCCGTCCCACTATCGCTGTCGCTGTCGTCTTCAGCTGATGCCACTGTTTCCACCCCCTCTGGTTCGGTCCTGACTTGAGCAATTACTTCGAAAAGCTGTCCATCACCGCTTTTCGGGGAGGATGACAGTGTATCCATCATGCCGCGCGCAGAGACAATTAGAGGCACTGGCGCCGATTTTTGTGCGAGAGCGGGGTGTGGCGGCAGATGCAGGATCAGCACGACATACAATAAGGAAAGTTCCTTTATCATGACCCTTCTCCATTTTTATGAAGGCAATGGTTCGTCCAAAAATCCGGCCTTTCCAGAAACAGTTGGACGTCGTTGGCCGTTTCAATAGAAACACGCGAAGCCAACCTTCAAATATGCGAGACCCCGCATCCAACGAACATCACACGTCAGTCCATGTATACAACATTTTCATGTCAAATTGCAATTGAATACAAGAGCATATCAGCGATTGGCTTGGGACATTTGAAACCGGGAATTGAGAAGAAACGATTACTCAGGCAATTCGCGATGGGAGGATTCAGACAAGAGAGGCGGTTTCCCTTTTCTTTTTTACGGGGCAGTGTCTACCAGTAACGGATAGGGCCGGTATCCACATGAACAAAACGCGAGTAAGGATAATACCCAACGCCGCCGCCTTTTATGCTCACCGCCACTTGTTTCAGAGAAGAGGTTCGAATACCCGGAACCCTTATATCAGCCGCCTGTCCTGCTATATGCAGACTTTTTCGGGCCACCTTTTTGGATCGTTTTCGCAGCCACGCATTGGTGGCCGGGCAGCGATATCCCGAAATAACGTTCAGTGGAGATGCGCTTCGGGCCTTCTGAGAGATGGCAAAAAGGATATCCAGCAGATCCGGATCAATCCAATGAATATCCCCCGTCCTGTGGTCACGCATGATATGATCGATTTTTTCCATGGCGTCCGGAAGATATTTCCCATCCGCATAATAGACGCCGTTGAACGATTCTCTCGTATTGGGGCTGAACAGCGAAAGAGAGCGTGTAGGGGAGAAACAGTGGGCTTGAACAACGGGGAATGGGAGAAGTCCGGCAGCAGCAGCTATGGCGCCGATTTTCAGAAACCGTCTTCTCCCCATATCGGCTTCAAAAAGTTTTTTTACCTTCTCAGGGTCGAAAAGCATTCACAGATCTTCCTTCATAAGATTATGAAATTTCTCCTGATTCCGAAAGAACATGCAAAGAGTCTTCAGATTCAAAAACGGACATCTCGTTTCATCGCGTGAAGGCCAAATGGCGTACCGTTGATTTTTTTTATTCTACATAGGTCGGGCAGTTTTGTTTGTCAAGAAAATTTTCAATGCGTGGAGGAAAAAGGTTCTTCACAAGTATTCTCTTGGGAAAACTCTCCCCTGGCGCTCCGGATCAAGAGTCGGGTATAGGGATGACGGGGTTGCTGAAGGACAATGGAAGCGGGGCCCGTCTCCACCATGCGACCCTGATACATGACTCCGATGCGGTCGCTGATTTTTCGAACGAGACCCACGTCGTGACTCACAAAGAGCATGGTCAAGCCCTTTTGAATCTGGAGCTCAAGAAGGAGTTTTAGAATTTTCGCCTGAACACTCGGATCAAGGGAACTGGTTGGCTCATCGGCGATGAGAAGGGTTGGATTGAGAACCAGCGCGCGAGCTATACAGATGCGCTGAAGCGCTCCCGTGTTGAGTTCATGGGGATAGCGTTCCAGGAAATGATCGTCTGTTGAAAGATGTACATCCGTAAGGCACTCCTTGACGCGCCTTTCCCTTTCTTTTTTTCCCTTGAAAATCCTATGGATATTTAAGGGTTCCGCAATAATCTCTCCGACCGTAAAGCGATGACTGACCGATTGTGCCGGATTCTGATAGATGACGCCGATTTTCCCGGCCAGGGATCTGTACTCCTTTTTGATCCATTGATCCATGTCTCGTTCTTCAAAATATCGAGTTCCTGCATCCGGAGGCAGCACACCCGCTGCAATCATAGCCAGGGTCGTTTTGCCGGATCCCGTTTCACCCATCAGGGAAAAGATCTCTCCCGCCTTAAGGATCAGGGTCACCGGATGCAAGGCCCGTGTGACGCCGTATCTCTTTTTTACATCATTCAAAACGAGCCTTGCGGCTATGCCACGACGGATACATCGAACTTGGTGATCTTCAACGTTCTCTAAAAGAATAGGCCCCTGTCTGCATCTTTCAATCGCCTGGGTGCACCTCTCGCCGAAGAGACATCCGGTTGGAGGAGCATGGCCGTCCTTGTGACTGGATTCCGGGACCTGGATATGGGAATGCAGATAATCTGTTTCCTTCCCGCGACCATGCTGGTGAACGGTCCTGTAAAAGGCATCGCCTCGAATTCCGCCAAGATCCCTGACATTGTTCATGGCCGGGTAGGACCTCTTGAGAGCCAGGGTGTAGGGGTGGAGTGGGTTTGAAAAGATTTGCTTCGGGGGAAGTTTTTCCATGATTTGGCCAAGATAAAGAACCGCCACCGTGTCGGCACACCCGACGGCAAATTCCAGGTCATGGGTAATAAGGACAATGATCTTTCCATGGGATTTTTTCTCAATAATAAGCCTGTGAACGAGCCCCTTGCTCAGGGCATCCAACGCGGACGTGGGTTCGTCGAGGATAAGAACATCGGGATCAAGGATCATGGCCATGGCAAGCTGGATTTTTTGGGCCTGTCCTCCACTGAACTGATGGGGATACCTTTCGTGTTGGTTGAACCCGATTCCCATCCGCTCGAGCACAGCGGCGGCACGCATCCTTGCGTTGCAGCTGTTTTCCATCCCATGTACCATGAGAGGTTCCGCAACCTGGTCGATGATTCTGTGTGAGGGGTTGAGAGTGGTCGCGCCGTTCTGAAACGCCATGGCGATTTTTTTCCAGCGGATGCCTTGTATAAGCTCCTTGTTTTCGAAAGGAATTCTTCCACCGTTCAGGGAGAGGCTTCCATGGATGCGGGCGTTTTCCGGAAGGAGTCCCAGGCATGCCTTCCCGAACGTGGTTTTCCCTGATCCGGACTCTCCAATAAGGGCGAGACACTGTCCACGGTCAATAGTGAGATCTATCTCTTCGAGGGCCTGGATGCTGTGACCTCCGTTTCCGTAGATCACATCAAGGTTTTTGATTTCCAGACTCATGGGCTTTTCTCCATAACAACCTCTTTCAGGTTCCCTTCTTTTAGTCGGGGGTCCAGGACATTTTCAAGACTTATGGCAACGAAAGTGATGGACATGATGACCAAAGACAGGCAGAGGATCGGCGGCAGCAGCCAGTTCCACCAGATATCCAGATAGTAATATTTCAGCGCATACGAGATCATCATTCCCAATGATTTGCGGGCGGGATCGAACAACCCCAGGAACGCCAGCGATGCCTCCATGAACATGGCCATGCGTGTTTTGGAGGCAAAACCGATCAGGTATAGAGGAAACATCTCGGGCAGAAGGTGACGCCGGATAATGTACCAGTTTCCCCCACCCATCTGTGCGGCTGCCTTTACGTGAAGGCTTTCTTTCAGGCTCAGTGTCTGTGCCCTTATTGCCTTGCTGATGGTAGGCCACGTCATGGCGGCCAGGATCAGAGCCAGGACCGATGGGGAGGGACGAAAAACGGCGGCGACGATAATCAGGATCATGATGGCGGGAATGGCCAACAAAATATCCGCCATACGCATCAAAAGTGCTCCCGGAAGCCCGCCGAACCATCCGGAAAAAGCTCCAATCAACACACCGATCACAAGCGCCGCGGATCCGCTGAGCAGACCAAAGACGACGGTATTCCGAAGCGAACAGAGAAGTTCGGAAAGAATATCCTGCCCGCCATCGTTGACACCCAGCAGGTGTTGGAAGGTAGGAGGCGACAGGGGGGTGAAAGAGAAGTCCTTCGGATTGAACGGGGCGAGTAGCGGACCGGTTATGGCAAGGACGAAAAAACCCCCGATAAGCGTTATGCCTGTAAGGAACCACCCATTGTGCCGGAGATCTTCGAGTGTCTTAACGTGCATGGCGAATCCTTGGGTCGATGATCCGATACACACCTTCCATGGACAAAATAATCGCCAGAACGATCAGGGAAGAGAAAAGAACCACCGCCTGGATCACGGGCAGATCACGGCACTGAATGGCATTAAAAAGAAGGGTTCCCAAGCCGGGGTAGGAATTGATCCTTTCCACCACCAAAGCGCCCGTAATCATGAATGCCAGCCTTAACCCGAATCGGGTGACCACGGGCAGAAGGGCATTTCTTGCAGCATGGGCATAGCGAACGCGCCGGGCGGGAAGCCCTTTTGCCCTGGCTGTTTCGATGTAGGGCGCTTTCATGACCATCATCATACTGTTCCGGGTAAGGAGGAAATTACCCGGCAGATAGGCCAGGATCAGGGTGCACAGTGGAAGGACGAGATGGTGCAGGATATCCATGAAATGGGTGAAGAAATCTCCTTGCCCATAGGCGGTTTCCGCCCCGGCGGCAGGGAACCATTGAAGGTTCAACGCGAAAATAACCAGGAGAATGACTCCGGTACAAATTTCGGGAATGCCTTCAAGAACCGTTGCTCCGGCGACAAGGCCCTTTTCCGTGCGCGTCCCATGTCTCCAGGCAGCTTCCACGCCCATGATAAATCCGGCGGACATGGCAAGGACGTTGGCGACCCCCAACAGGAGCAATGTCCACGGCAAGGCGCCAAAAAAGAGTTCGGATACGGGGGCTAAAAAAGCATGGGAATATCCCCAGTCCAGCGTGAACAGCCGCAGCAGATAGGCACCAAAACTCGTGTCCCGGGAATAGAAGCTTTGAAGAGAGGCTTCCTGTTCAGCTGTAAGGGTCACCTGAGAACCGGCATAAACCGCGGTTACATAGTCGCCCGGCAGAATTCTCGGAAGCGCATAGCTCAGATAGACCATTATCAGGGCGGCCGATGAAAAGGTGAGGGCCGCCGACAGCCATCGCGATTTTGGTTTTTTTGGACTCACACGCATTCACTCCACCAGAGACATTTTATTCTGAGCAATGGGAATCCCCAGTGCAATGCCCCCTTTGGTGTAATACCATTGAATTCCCTTTCCCGGGTTATAGGCCGACATGGAGACGGAATAATAAAGAGGGATGGAGGGGAGTTCGTCCGCATGAATTTCCTGGATTTTCCACACCAGGGCTTTTCTTTTTTCAACGTCCATCTCCACGTTTTGGGCCTCAAGCAGCTTCAATAATTCCGGGTTGGCCCCGTACCTGGCCGAATTAACAGCCCCTTTGAACCGGGGATTGATCATCCTGTCGAGGATCATTGCATCTCCCAGAAGACCCCCATGGCCTGAAATGGCCAAATCAAAATCCCATTTTCTCACACGGTCATCGGTTGTGGCCTGTTCCATGTTGGTGAGTTTCACCCCAATCCCGGCATCTTCGAGCTGTTTCTTGATAATCTCGCCGTCTCTGTCCGTGGACGATTCTCCAGCAACGGAGATATTTGATGCAAGAATTTCCACCTGCAGGGGCTTGCCATCCTTTTCATAAAATCCGCCTGAACCTCTTGTGTACCCCAAAGATTCCAATAAGTTCCTTGCCCTAAGGGAGTCGGGTTTGTAGACGGGCGTATTCGGGTTGTAGAACTCGTGATCAGGGGACAAAAGTCCGTAGGAAGCGGGAAATCCGAAACCGCGATGGGCCTTGTCGACGATTATCTGCTGGTTGATGGCGTAGGCCAGGGCTTTTCTGAATTTCTTTTGGTTGAAGGGCGGTTTCCTGTGGTTGATCATCAGTTTTTTGTTCCATCCCCTTTGGTCCTCAAGAACCGTCATCCCCTTTTCCTTGAGGATTTTCGCCATTTCGGGTTGGATGTTTACAAGATCGGCCTTGTGGCTCAGGAGACTCATGATCGGTTTGCTGGTTTTCATGTAAATCAGACGCCTGACTTTCGGCTCCCCAAGAAAATATTCCTTGTTGGCCTCATACAGATAGGTCCCTTTTGTCTTGTTGAAATCCACAAACCTATACGGACCTGTTCCTGTAAATGCGGTTGGATCATTAAATCTGGCAGGATCCTCCACCTTTTCCCATATATGTTTGGGAATGATGGGCATGGTCCCGCCTACGTAGGCCAGGAACGGGGCGTAGGGCGCTTTCATCTTGATGATGACCTTTTCGGGTCCGTCTGCTTCAGCGCCCGCCACGGCTTCCATGGGCACCCATTGGTATGGGTGTTTCTTGAAATATTCCACGGTGAATACTACATCTTCGGAACTGAAAGACTTCCCATCGTGCCATTTTACATCTTTTTGCAGCTTAAATATGAAGCTTTGGTTTTCGGGATTGTATTCCCACGATCTGGCAAGTCCGGGGATATACCCGTTTCGGTCTTTCCATACCAGCGTATCAAATACCCAGCTCATACGAACATAACCCGGTCCACGTGCATAGTGCCGATAGGGATTGGGGTCCCCCCAGTCGCCTTTTCCGTCTCCAATGCGAAGTTCGTCCATGGGTTCCATTGCGGGTAGATGGGGAACGTAAAAAATACCGGCTACCAGGATAAATAAGAGAATGCCTATTCCTTTCTTCAAAGCCACAACCGCTCTTTTTTTCATGTGAACCTCCTCTAAGATCCTCTTTCTGGCACAAAAAAAAGCCACGACGGCACGGTTCCTGTTTTCAGAAACGATCGGCCTTCGTGGCTTTAAATTGAAAATAGATATTTTACACGGTACAAATGAAGCTTCATGCTTCAGGTTCTTGATTTATGTATACAGGAACCAACTGCTGGAAGTCAACAATTAAGGCGCCGGACAGTACAATTTACGAATAGAGAAAACTGCAAGCAAGAACGGCTGCGGCAATCCCTGCCAGATCCCCTGTCAGTGCGGCTGCGAGGGCATGACGAATCCGTTTGACCTGAACGGCCCCGAAATAGACCGCCAAGACATAAAAGGTTGTTTCCGTGGATCCTTGGAGGGTCGAAACCAGATATCCGGTGTAGCTGTCCGGTCCGATGGCCGGGTCGTTGATGATGGAAGCCATGATGCCGTAGGCTCCTGATCCGGACAAGGGTCGCAGGAGCGCCATGGGAAGGGCCTCTGCAGGCATGCCCAGTTTTCCGGTGAAGGGTCCCAGCAGGCCCACCATAACGTCCATGGCGCCGCTGGCCCGAAACATGCCGACGGCCACGAGAATGGCGACAAGATAGGGAATGATTCGGATCGCCACTTGAAACCCTTCCTTTGCCCCTTCCACGAACACCTCATAGACCGGAACTTTTCTCGCGACCCCGAAGATCAAAAAGCCCAGCATGAGACCGGGAATAATCCACGGCGAAATAGTTTTTCCATAAAATATGGTGATCGGAATAAGGGAAACGAGGGTGCTTACCCCAACCCAGCTTATCCAGGAGGAATAACTTTCGGACGAATTCCCAATGGCCTCTTCTTCCGTTATTCTGGTCGCCCATGCCTTCCCTGTCTCCTCCTTCTGCCGTTTCCGGTTCTTCCTCCGGCCGGGTCTTTCGAAAAAACGACATTCGCCCATAGACCTTTGCGGCGAGGATGGCAACGAGGGTGGAGCACAGGGTCGCAAACAGCGTCGTGGGAAGGATTCCTGCCGGATCGGCGGACCCAGCGGCGGCCCTGATGGCCATGACTCCGGTGGGAAGGATGGTTACGTTGGAGGTGTTTATGGCCAAAAAAAGAACCATGGAATCGGTGGCCGTTCCAGGCTTGGAATTCAGTTTATCCAGCTCCTGCATGGCTCGGATTCCAAAAGGAGTTGCGGCATTTCCAAGTCCCAGGGCATTGGCTGACATGTTCAGGATCATGCTGCCCATGGCGGGATGCTCAGGGGGGACTCGCGGAAAGAGTCTCACCATAAGCGGGCGGATAAGACGTGCAAGGATGGTCAGCATTCCCCCGGCTTCAGCCACTTTCATCAAGCCCAAAAAAAGGGTCATGACCCCTACAAGGCCCAGAGCGAGTTCAACAGAACCCGCTGCCGATTCCACCATGGCCTTGGTGAGCCCTTCCATGGGGGAAAGCATTCCGGATGCCGGGAGCCAATGGATTTGGCGCCATCCAGCGGAAACGAAAGCTATGAGTACAATGGCAAAGAAAATGATATTCATAGGTCCTCAATCTTTGTTTTGATGAACCGCATACGATGGTTTCGCAATCCGGATGTCACGGAACTTGACATTTGAAAAGGGTTTTGATTATCCTCGTTTCTCTTCGTACCCACGTTTCAGCGAAACGAGGACCGGCAAGTGAAAACCGGCAAACGGAAATAAAGTTCTTGTCTAATAGCAATGGAGTTTATCTATGAGTTCTTACTGGAGTTCCATCGTACACAAACTTACTCCCTATATTCCGGGGGAGCAGCCCAAACACCCCCGACTGATCAAACTCAATACCAATGAAAATCCCTATGGGCCTTCTCCGATGGTCCTGGCTGCGCTGCAAAAAGGAAGTTGCGGACAGCCTGAGGCTTTACCCGGACCCGAACGCCGAGCGCGTGAAAGAGGCCGTGGCCGACTATTACGGACAGACGCCAGAAAAAGTTTTTGTGGGCAATGGCTCGGACGAAGTCTTGGCCCATACCTTCCAGGCGTTGCTGAAGCATTCGCGACCACTCCTGTTTCCTGATATTACCTATAGCTTCTATCCGGTCTACTGCGGTCTGTATGGCGTCAACTATGAAACGGTTCCCCTTACGGAGGATCTTGCCTTGGAGCCCGAAGAGTTTATTCGTCCGAACGGCGGGATACTCTTTCCCAATCCCAATGCCCCTACAGGAAGGCTGCTGTCCCTTTCAGCCATAGAAAAGCTCCTGGAACAGAACACCGAATCCGTCGTGGTGGTAGATGAAGCCTATGTTGATTTCGGCGGTAAAACCGCCATCTCTCTCATGGATCGATTTTCCAATCTGCTGGTCATCCAGACCCTGTCCAAATCGCGCTCCCTTGCCGGTCTTCGAGTGGGCTTTGCCGTAGGCGATCCAGCGCTTATAGAGGGCCTGGAAAGGGTCAAGAACAGTTTCAATTCCTACCCCCTGAGCCGTTTCGCCCTTGCCGGAGCCGTAGCAGCCATGAAAGATCGCACCTATTTTGAAGAGACAAGGAGGAAGATCATTTTTACCCGGGAGGTCCTTGTGACGGATCTTGAAAGGCTTGGTTTCCAGGTGATCCCTTCGGCCGCCAATTTCCTCTTTGTCCGGCATCCGGCAAGAGATGCGGGCCGGCTTGCACTCCGGTTGAGAGAAATGGGGATTATTGTTCGCCATTTCAAACAACCACGCATTGAGCAGTACCTGCGTATCACGGTGGGGACGGATGAACAGTGCGGTTTGCTGGTGAAAGGCCTGGAGAAACTCCTGAGTGAATGAACTTTTATGAGACACTGACGATCAAACCCCTTCTTCACGGTGAGGCAGGGTGATCCTGCGTTTTTCCGGGTCCGTGTTCTGCCGGAAAAATATGACCGTATGCCCGATCATGCCCACATTTTCGGCGCCGGTTTCTTTTTCCAGGCGGGTGGAGATCTCCTCTTTCTGTTCTTTTTCTTTGAAGTCGTTAAATTTCACCTTGATAAGTTCGTGGCTTTCAATGGCCTCTTTCGCGGAAGTCATAACCTGGGGGGTAAGTCCTTTCTGCCCGATGAAGATCACGGGTTTCATGCTATGGGCCACTCCCCTTAGAAATTTTCGCTGAAAACCTTCAAGTTTTTTCATAGTTGCTCCATTTAAGTGTTTGATAAATTATTGTATGTTAAATTATATCATCGATTGATCCGGCGGGAAATTTCACGAATTCCTTGGGTTTTCCATCCTCCTCCGACAGTTGACAACGCCCATTTGACCATTATATTTCCCCCGAAATCGCGGGGTTTTCGTAAGTCTGCCGATTCATTCTTCCCTATTGTAGCGGACTGGGAACTCTCGGCCCAGAACAAAATCCCGCAGGTTCTGATTTTCCGGGGCCTCGAATCTCTTTAAGGGAGCAGTATAGAAAACAGGAATGATGAAATACAATGAAAAAGAAGTAAATCGAAGACGTACCTTCGCGATTATCAGTCATCCCGATGCGGGAAAGACGACTCTGACGGAAAAACTCCTCCTATTCGGCGGGGCTATTCAGCAGGCAGGGGCGGTCAAGGCAAGGAAAGCCGCACGACACGCCACCAGTGACTGGATGTCCATTGAACAGGAAAGAGGCATTTCGGTAACAACCTCCGTCATGAAGTTTAATTACAGGGATTTTGAAATCAATCTTTTGGATACACCCGGCCACCAAGATTTTTCCGAAGATACCTACCGGGTGCTCACCGCTGTTGATAGCGCCTTGATGGTCATCGATAATGCAAAGGGTGTGGAGCCGCAGACCGAGAAGCTGATGGAGGTCTGTCGCATGCGCAACACCCCGATCATCACCTTTATCAATAAGCTGGACCGGGAAGGTCTGGCCCCCTTTGATATCCTGGACGATATCGAGAACAAACTGCAGATTGAATGCACGCCGCTTTCCTGGCCCATCGGCATGGGAAAACGGTTTAAAGGGGTCTACAATCTCTTTCACAAACAGTTGCATCTGTTTGAAGCGGGGAGGGAAACGGTCGGAAAGGAAGGTGTCGTGATCCACGACCTATCGGATCCAACCCTGGATCAGTATCTTGGAAGCCAGGCCGACAGACTGAGGGAAAACATCGAATTGCTTGAAGGCGCCGCGGATCCTTTTGAGATGGAACATTTTCTGAAAGGAAACCAGACGCCGGTCTTCTTTGGAAGCGCCATCAATAACTTCGGGGTGAAGGAAATGCTGGATGCCTTTGTGGAAATGGCGCCGCACCCGGGACCGCGTGCGGCAACTTCCCGGGAGGTTTCCCCATATGAGGAAGCTTTTTCAGGTTTTGCCTTCAAAATTCAAGCCAATATGAACCCCGCCCATCGGGACAGAATCGCCTTCATCCGGGTCTGTTCCGGAAAATTCAACCGGGGAATGAAGGTTCTTCATCACCGGACCGGGAAGGAAGTTTCTCTGAGTAACGCGACCATATTCATGGCTCAGGACAGAAAGAATATTGAGGAAGCGTTTCCCGGCGATATTATAGGAATTCATAACCATGGAACCGTGAAAATCGGGGATACCTTCAGCGAAGGGGAGGCCCTCCAATTTACGGGAATCCCGAATTTTGCCCCGGAACATTTCAGACGTGTCCGTCTGAAAAACGCATTGAAAATGAAACATCTCCAGAAGGGCTTGACCCAACTCACCGAGGAGGGAGCCGTGCAGTTCTTCAGGCCCGTTATGGGGAGCGATTATATATTGGGGGCGGTGGGAGTCCTGCAATTTGACGTAACCGTTGCCCGGCTGAAGACCGAATATGGCGTTGACGCCATTTACGAACCGATCGATTTCAAAGTCGTCCGGTGGGTTTCCTCCAAAGATCGGAAGAAAATGAACGAATTTGAAAAAAAGAATATGGCAAATATGGCCCATGATGCGGAAGGAAGGCTCTCTTTTATGACCACCAGCCAGTGGCAGCTAGAATACTGTATGGAGCAGTGGCCGGATATCGAATTCTCCAAGACCCTGGATATTCAGTGATAATGGGTTTCCACCGAATCCATGTCCTGACCGGCTAATGAGGAAATGCCTGTGGCTCTGATCGGTATGAGAAATGTAACCTGGGGGTTTGCCGACCCTCCGCTGCTCGAAAATATCTCCTGGCAGATTGAAAGGGGAGAACGGGTCTGTTTGTTAGGGCGGAACGGGGTCGGAAAATCCACGGTGCTGAAATTACTGTACGGGGAAATGACTCCTGACAGCGGCGAGGTCTGGCGGCAAAAGGAGGTGGCCGTGTCGGCGCTCAAACAGGAGGTTCCGGAGGGGTTTGCCGGAACGGTTTTTGACGTGGTGGCCCAGGGTCTTGGTGAAAAGGGGAGGGCGTTTGCAGAATACCAGGCCTTGCGACGGAGACCCCCTTCTACCTCGACTCAGAGTTACGAGAAACGGTGCCGGACAATACAGGAAAAGTTCAGTGCCGATGATGAATGGGGGATATCGCAGGCAGTTGAAACAGCGCTTTCCCTGACGGGTCTGGAAGGTCAATGGCCCTTCGAACAACTTTCCGCAGGCTTGAAACGCCGGACGCTCTTCGCCCGCGCCCTGGTTGGAAAACCCGACCTGCTCCTTTTGGATGAACCCACCAATCACCTTGATATTGACAGCATCCTGTGGATGGAGGAGTTGATCCTTCGCCATGTGAAAACCCTCCTTTTTGTTACCCATGATCGAGCTTTTCTGAAACGGATTGCCACCAGAATTGTGGAAATTGATCGTGGCCGGATTTTTTCTTACGACTGCAACTACGAGACATATCTGGAAAGAAAAAAGGCGGCCATGGAGGCGGAGGAAAACCAAGAAAGAGAATCAGATAGAAAGCGAGACGCGGAGGAAGCCTGGATAAGGCAGGGTATCAAGGCCCGTCGTACCCGCAACGAGGGGCGGGTAAAGGCCCTCTTGAAAATGCGGGAAAAATTTCTGGAACGTCGAAAAAAAACGGCCAATGTTAAGCTGCAGATCCAAGAGGGAGAACGAAGCGGGAAGCTTGTTGTTGAAACAAAAGAGGTAAGCTTTTCCTATGAAGAAACACCCATTGTCAGTGATTTCTCCACAACAATCTTACGCGGAGATAAGGTTGGGATCATAGGTCCGAATGGCGCGGGAAAAACAACCCTTTTGAAAATTCTCCTGAAAGGCATGCCTCCCGACAGCGGGACCGTACGCCATGGAGCGAATCTGCAGATCCTCTATTTTGATCAGCTCCGGGAACAGCTGGACGAGGAAAAGACGGTCGCCGACAACATCGGAGAAGGCAACGACTTTATTATATTCAATGGCCGGAAACGTCATGTGATCACGCACCTGCGTGATTTTCTTTTTTCCCGGGAACGATGTATCACCCCCGTGCGTGTTCTTTCCGGTGGAGAGAAGAACCGACTGATGTTAGCCAAACTCTTTACACAACCGGCAAACATCCTGGTGCTGGATGAACCCACCAACGATCTGGATGCGGAAACGCTGGAACTTCTGGAGGAATTGCTATTTGATTACGACGGAACCGCTCCTGCTGGTGAGCCATGATCGGGAGTTCCTCAACAACGTGGTGACAAGCACGCTCGTGTTCGAGGGAAACGGGCATATCGGAGAATATGCTGGTGGATACGATGACTGGCTTTGCAGAGGCCTGTGAAAGAAAAATCTGCGCCTGATCTTCAAAAGCCGTTGAGTCAAAGGAAAAAAAACGGGAAAAACCGGATAAAAAGAGAACACTGACATATAAGGAAAAAAAAGAGCTCCTTGAACTTCCCGATCGATTGCTTTTGCTGGAAGGGGAAAAAGAGGACCTGTTCAAATCCATGTCCGATCCCCTCTATTACAAGAAGGGGAAAGAGGCGATGGCCGCAGCGAGTGCGCGATTGGAGGTGTTGGAAAAGGAGATCGAGACAACCTATCTGAGGTGGGAGGTTCTGGACAGCGTAGAGGGGAAATAGACGTCGTTCATTATCCCAGGACCGTCTCCCAACGTTTTGTCATGTGTTCCATGCTCATTTTCCCCATTCCATTTCGCTCTAAAAATACGGGCAGATCATTCTGATTTCCCTGTGACCACCACTGCTTGAGGATATGTCCTGCCTCCCGTGTAAAGATCCACTCTTCTCCAAGCAACTTTCGCAGCTGGTCCTCCATGACCGCCTCCCCCATCCATCCCAGGATATAATCAAGACAGTACAGCTCCGGAACCAGATCGAAAAGGTGACTTTCGGGCTGATAATAAAAGCCCGTATATCGGCTCATGGTCTTCGCGTAGGGTTCTCCATCCGAAAGATTGCCGTTGAGGAACATCTCATATTCCGAAATAAATTTAGCCGCATATCTCCTAAACATCGAAAAATCCTTGAGGACTTTGTGGGTGTAAAGGTTTTCCGCGTCCCGGGGCGGAAGTCCAAGCTGTCGCGTGAGAAAAAGGCGGGAAAGGGCAAGGTTCTGATTGAGAAAGGCAAAGGATTCCGACAGGCTGAAAGAGGTGGCCATATCCTTTTCCACCATGGAGAGATCTGGGGAGGTATAGGCCGCAGAAAATCCGTGGCCCAATTCATGCCACAGGGTTTCCAGGTCGATCCATCCCCCTTCGGGTCTCATCAGGATATAGATCTCATCGGGGGCTTGAAGGACAAAACAGATGCCCTGGGCGCTCTTTCCCTTTTCCCGACCCAATTCAAGAGTCAGCCCGGGAATATTTTCAGGATCGATGCCCCAGTATCCGAAAAATGGGTACAGATCTTCCAACCGTTTTACCGGGTATAAGTCGTCAAACTGACGAAGGCTCAAGATATTGATGGAGTCAAACCGGGTAAGTTTCGCCAGGGGCATGCCGAAGCGTTCCCGGCACCACCTCTCCATGGCTTCAAAATAGAGGGCATCGGTGTCCAGAAGGAGCTTTTTTAACGCGTCATAATAGGAAGCGTAATCGATTCCCTTTTTTTCAGCGCAGTACCGCGATATAGTTCTCAAAGCCCAGATCGCCTGGAGAGCATTTCAAGGAGGATCTTCCAGTAATTGAGGGCAAACGGTTTCAGAAACTTGCACAGGGGACCGCTTTCCTTCTGAAGTATCTGCCTTTTTTCATAGGTACTGAACTTCTGACACCATGAAATAATGTCCCTGAAATAGATTTTTTCCCCGGAAACGTTCGCCGCGGCACCGCGCATCCATGACCGCATCTCATTTTCGTGGGGAAGGAGGGCGCGCTGAAGATAATGATCAATGAGGGCAAAACGCAACTGTCTCTTTCCGTTGCCTCCATCCATTGCGTCAATGGCAGACAGGGTTTCCAGGCTAATGAACCCGTCGTAGCCTTCATAGATTTCATAGTCTTTGAAAGGCGCTTTGTCGCCTTTCCAGAGGGAGAGACCTCCAGGTTCCACCGATAATTGAGATGGTGAAGCGTGTTTTCAATGTCGGATCGGCTCAACGATCTCAAAGTCAACTTTCTCTCCCGACAGTTTTGTGATTCTAAATCGGAATTATGTGTGTCCACACTTTCAGTGCGACTGAAGAAACTCCACCACCTGCTTTAGTGTAGCTAATCGCTGATCTCTAACCGATCATTTTTGTGATTATGCTGAAGCATATCATAGAGACACAATTCACCCAAGAGAGAAATTCACCGTAAGGGAACTTATGGCCGGGGCTTGCGAAATACCCCCTGATACGGGGACCGAAGAAATCAGTTGAACATTTCAGAACTGTCTCCTATACCTTAATATCAAGACATGGTACAGTAGCCGTGATCGTTTAGGCTATCTATCGAGGAGGGGCAAAGAATATGATGAATAGGAAAATCTCCAAACTCTGGCTGACAAATGTGGTTTCTTTCATACTTCTCACCGTGCTGTCCGGTACGGGACTCATAAACTGGCTCCTGTTGCCAAAAGGGTATGCTGCAAAAGGAAGCTTCCTGATTACGTTAAGGCATTTTTTTACTGAGGTCCATGAATGGACCGCCTTGGCGTTTATGGTAACGATTGCGATACATATTTTATGGCATTGGGGCTACGTAAAGAAAAATTTAAAGAAATCCGACACCTTGAAATAGCTTGACCTGGTGGACAAAGTACTTTCTATAAGACAAAATGTAATGGGTTATAAAAGGCCAATTGGATCATGTATCGGGCCCACATCCGCAGCCTGCGCTTTATTGGAATTGCAGTATACCAAATGACTGTGGCTGGTGAAAATTGGGATCGGGAAGATCAACCGGCGACCATGTCAACCAGTGCGGGTGGGAGCTGTCGTCGGCACATTTGTAGAAATTCACCCGCCAGACAGCCCGTGGAGCGGGTGAGATCACCTGGCAGTATCTTTCCAACAAGGGGATGGGGATTTTGTAGGCAAGGGTCCACGTGACAGGCTCCTCTATTTCCGGATCAACAATGCGCGGCAACGAATGGAGCGCTTGTTATTTTGCTGACATTCACTCTCCGGAATTACAATCCTGTGTTTCCTTGGTTCCATCTGAAAATGAAAAAGCATGGCGCCGCCGCAATTCATCTCCAGGTTGAAGTATCCCCTGGACACATCGGAACCCGGGGTAAAGAAGAATTCGACACAACTGTCTTTATAAACATTATCCTGATGTGCCGTGGAGGTTGCACGAACGTATCGGTCCTCGACCCGAAACATAACGCATACAGCCATGGTGTCGTAAGCGATCTTCACCTCCACTTTCGGGAAATGGTCGGGTTTCTTCCCCATGTGGTTCCGGAGCACCTCGGATGGAATGTCCTTTCCACGGAAACCCATCCCAGGCTGAATCCTCCATCGGAAAGCTCTCGGTTCTGGTTGCCTTACAAAACATACGTTGGTCTCTTTATCGGAAGGGGGAGGCGGTAATGAAGGAGTGTATTCATGAACGTGCCTGTAAGGGCCTCTCCTTTAGGTTTCGGCCCAATCTCCATGGGGGTAGTCCTTCCGTAATTTCGCAATTTCCTTGCAGAATGTGAGTGTTTCCAACTTGAGAGGTGCGAATGCAGCGTAGCGAAACGGGCAGCCCTTTCAAAGCTGAGGTTCGGCAATTCATTTTTACTTTACCTGTACTTTTAAAGAACCTTCTCTTCTCTATAGATATTTCCCTGTTGTTCGGTTTCAAATTCCAAATAGCATAACAAGTCACCTACCTTCCTGTTTCCGAATCTTTACTCTCTTGTTTTTGCTTTTCTTTATGTGAACGATAATTTTTTATGAAATCTCTGATGAAGAAAATTGCTACAATAATGAATACAGCGAAAAAGAAATACTCCATAGACATCGAAAAAACTCCAAGTTAAATGATTGGCCAACTTTCGGATTTAGATTTTCACAGCAAGGATGATCGGTTTAAGCTTTCAAGCAACAGGTTCCTGCATTGGGGCATATGGGGATTATCGTCAAATCGCAAAGAAAAGAAAAGGGAAAATTCGAAGGCGCAATGCAAAATGGAACCCTTACAGATCTTGTTACCCGCTTCTCAACGCCTTTGTAACAAATTCGAGTTGGCATGAAAAATAATAATTTGCTTATTCCCTATTATCCCCTTAGGCATTCCAGGTTTCACGTAGGTTGAGCCTGTGGTTCGATATCCATCCCTCGGGCTTCGCAGGAATTGCAATATACCAAAAGACTGAGGATGGTGAAAAATTGGATCGGGAAGATCAACCGGCGACCATGTCAGCCAGTGTGGGTGGGAGCTGCCGTCGGCGCAAAGTCATTGAATCCGAGGATAAGTATATTGAAATTCGGATGCTTCGGAATGAGATTGCCCGCGAATACAAAAGGCAAACCATTCTGGAAATTTTTGAGAGGGTGTTATCGCTGACACCATTCCTGATGAGTGCTGTTGATCGTATTGAAGCATACAGCATAAAATATGTTGAGTTGGAAGAACCATCCTGAAACATGTTGATATCCGAGACATTCTTCTTGGGAGCAAGTCTGATTGTTTCGGCCAAATGATCCATCCCCTGACTCCATCTCCGTTCAAGGTCTACAGAAAGGGTTTAAAGGATATTCCTGACGCCGTACGGGGCGAACCGGCGTTTAAAAAATATCCCGATTTCAAGGAAATGCTTGATTATTTTGCTTCGGAAAACTGCCGTGGCTGCCGCAACGGCAGTGTAAGTTGTTTAAAGACTGGGGGTGCGTTCCTGCCACCAGGAAAAAGGGGTTGATTTTTGCTACAAGTGCGATGCGTTTCCCTGCACCAGAACCCATTTTGACGAAGACCTTCAAAAGGCCTGGGTACGAATCAACGAGATCATAAGAGAGAAAGGTGTGGAGCAGTATTATGAAATTACTTTAAAGCGCCCCAGATATGCCTAAGAGGAGGGGTGCTCCACAGTAATTAGATGTGGCAGCAAAACGGACGCTGTGACGCAATGGCTCGCTGACCCCAAAATAGCACCAGGCAATTTAAATAGGATACAGCAGAGCCCATTCTGAGGGAGTCTTACCGAGAGTTAAACCCGAAAGCCGCACCAGGCGTGGATGATGTGACATGGGCGGAATATGGCAATGAATTGGAAAGCTGATTAGCCGACCTGCATGACCGGGTTCAAAATGGCCGCTAACGGACGAAACCAACCAAGAGGCCTTACGTACCAAAGGGCGATAAAAAACAACGTGCGATTGGTATTGCCGAATTGGAATACAAGATAGCCCAGTCTTCAGGGTACACCGACATTGGCCCCTTTGCTAATCGATAGCCAGCTTACCGGCTTTACCTCGATTTTCTTTTTTCCCTTCGTGAATGAGAACGCTGACCGCTTCGGGTTTTACATTGAAATTTTTACAAACTGCTTCGGTGATGTCCTTTACAAGCCCTCTCTTTTGATCGACTGTTCTTCCCTCATCCGCTTCAATAATGACCAATGGCATGTTTGTGTTCCTCCTGCTGGTGTTGGGTTGCTATTAAAATATCTGACAAGAACCTTTTTTGTGTCTGGTGAAAGGATTTATGGGGTCAGGTCTGTTCTTGACTCACCTCCCACTTTGTTTATAGCTGTTAATTCACTCCCGTTTTTTCCCTGCTTTGAACCGAACGGCATTGGATGCCTTGATCTTGATTGCTTCGCCAGTACTGGGATTCCGACCTTTGCAGGCTTTACAGCGAACTTTCGAAAATTATCAGAATCCGATTGGTGTGACCTTTCCCTCTTCGTTTTTCAGCGCCTTGGTAATGCCGTCCATTTGCCCGGGCATGACAATCCATGAGGATGAGGTCAGGCTCTAACTCCCGAGCTACATTAATGGCCTTCCTCGCTCTTTCAGCCTTACCCACACTTCATAGTCCAAAGCAGTAAGCATCTCTTAATGTTCATTGCGGTGTAGAAATCATCCTCTACAATCATTATTCTCGGCATGGTTTTAACTCCAATACCCGTGAATGAACGCCTTTCACTGTTTAGGAATAGAGTTTGTCAAAGGGTCGAGCGATTGCCAGATTTGTTTCAGTAAACTTTGTGCAGGTGTCACTTCGAAATCGTTATCGGGATCGTAATCGACCCGTTCCAGAACCTGCCTATTTTTGAAAACGGGGGGTCGTCACCGTCGGCATCCGTTCCGTCCGCCCTCGGTTGCAGGTTTTTTTCTTTATAATTTTACCAGTGATTTTTTTTTAGAGATTGATGTTAGTCGATGAGGAAGCAATATTTCAAGTTTTTTCCAAGCGGTGCGCGGGAATTTTACGACCACTCTTTCTATGGCAGGGGCCGGTTTTCATTTACTTAATGCTTATAGTTTCATAAAGTGATCTTTATCAGTAGAACAATCTGTCTTCTTATGGACAATTAAAAGGAGGAAAAAATGCTCAAAAAATGGACCTATAAGGAATATGAGATCGAGGAAGGATTGAAACCGGGAAGTTCAAAGTTTAGATACTTCTTTCATTGTTTCTGAGAAAGGGAAGAAAAAAAGCAATTATTGTGTTTGGATAAAGAAGGAAGCTTTATCCGGGTTTGATCAATCCGAAAATTTTGATGCGATTGTCTCATCCCAGAGAGAAAACTGGAGCAAATGGATTAAGGAAAAAATCGACGCGAAGGACTTTCAAAATCGGGCGTTGAAATTTGACAAGGCGGGTAAGACGGAGATTAACCTGTCGGAAATGGACGAACACGTCTCCATGGATTAAACTGAGTAACAAGGCGGTTTGCGAGTGCCGGCATTGCATCCGCGCTCCCGTACGAATACCGCTTGAGATCCAAATGGATATGGACAATGATCGGGAAAGTGATTGCCATAATCCTCAGAGAGGCGTTATAAAAAAAAGGACTTAAGCCGGAAAGACTTAAGTCCTTGAATTTTATGGTGGAGCTGATCGGGATCGAACCGACGACCTCATGACTGCCAGTCATGCGCTCTCCCAACTGAGCTACAGCCCCTCAATTTCTGGACACTTTTACAAAAAAAATCAGAACATGTCAATATGATATTGACAAGAATTTAAAAAATTTTCTATAATCAGTGTTTAAATTTCATCACGAAGTTCCGATGCGTGCCGGAGTGGTGAAACTGGTAGACGCGCTGGACTCAAAATCCAGTGAACCTTGCGTTCGTGTCGGTTCGATTCCGACCTCCGGCACCATGTAAAATCAAAGGGTTAGCCTAAAAAGCTAACCCTTTTTTTATTCATGTATTCTTACTACACAGCTTACCGGACGGGTGATTCCTGTTTATTCGCCTATATTGAAAACCATCCACAAATGGCCGAAAACGGTAAACCCCGTGCTGTCAGGCATCTACTATTTCGGCTTTGATGATGGTCACCGGGGTGACCGGCACATCGTCGAAACCGCCTTTGGAGCCGGTCTGCACGGCTTTAATCTTGTTTACTACCGCGTGTCCTTTCTGAACCTTTCCAAATACCGTGTACCCCCAGCCTTTGTCTGTTTTGGAGGTATGATTCAAGGTTTCATTCTTTTTCACGTTGATAAAGAACTGGGCAGTGGCGCTGTGGGGATCTGCCGTGCGTGCCATGGCTACAGTATAGGCCTCATTTTTAAGGCCGTTGTCTGCCTCGTTTTCGATGGGCGGCTTCGTTGGTTTGGGTTGCAGGTCCTGTGTCAGTCCGCCGCCCTGGATCATGAAACCATTGATCACCCGGTGAAAAATGGTGTTGTCATAGTGTCCATCCTTTACGTATTCAAGGAAGTTGGCAACGGTTTTGGGCGCCTTTTCTTCGTCGAGCGCCAAAACGATTTCACCCATGCTTGTTTCAAGTCTTACCATGATAGTTATCCTTTCTTTTCAAAATACAGGGCATCAAATGTCTCCTGATTTTATAACGAATCAGAGCTTGTTGAGGTGAGAGCCTTCGAATATCTGTAAAAACCTTCTCCTGATTTGATGCCTGTTTTCCCTTCCTTCAGATAATTTTTTAAGAAGGCCGCATTTTTCAAGGCCTGTTTATCGCCTCTGATTTTTGCCCAATAATCCGTGATTTTATGAACGGTGTCAAGTCCTATGGAATCCATGATGCCGAATGGTCCCACAGTTCGTATGCAAAACGCCCATCCAGGATTTGTCAATATCCTCAATAGAGGCCACGTCTTTTTCCGCAAGCGTCAAGGCTGAATCCAGCACCGCCATAAGCATGTTATTGAAGACATAGCCATTATGCTCCCGTTTGAGAACAATGGGAACCTGACCGATTTTTGCCGCAAATTTTTTCACAATTTCGAGCGTTTGCAAAGACGTTCCCGGGTGGGGCATGATGTCTACAATATTGGAGAAAACCGCATCGTGAAAATGAAGAGCACACAACCTGTCCGGCCTCCCGGAAGCCTCGGCAAACATGGACGGAAGGAGGGAAGAGGTATTCGTGGTAAAAACCGTGGCAGGATCGCAAAAATCATTGAACAGCCTAAAGGTTTTCCCTTTCAGTTCGGGATCTTCCGGTATGGACTCACTGACAATCTGCACGTTCCGGGATGCGTTTTCCGGATCGGTGGTAAAATGGAGATTTTGAAGAGCATCGTTTTTCTGGTCCAGCGGTGAATTTCCCTTTTTCCAGCATCCGATCAGCATTCCTTATGATGCGTTTTTTGGCTGCATCGAGAATGTCTTTGCTGATGTCGTAGAAATTCACACGACATCCGTAACCGGCACAGAGAAGCCCTATCTGCTGGCCCATTGTTCCGGATCCAATAATCAAGACGTTTTGCACATCATTCATTTTTCCTTGTCCTCCTTCAGGGCATTTTTATAGCCCTGAAAAGATAGATGGGTTCAGTTCCTTTCCCAGAGCCAGGATTACCCGAAAATCATTATTCAAAGCCCCGGCAGCCGGTCATGAATGCATGTTTTCGGCTTGCCGGATACTGGCGGCAGATCCTGGGTTTTACATCCTGTATCAGGCACCTCCAACAATTTCCATCCGGTTCCTTATTCAAGAAAGGACACACATCCGCCAGACGGGTAGTGCCCGGGATAGTCCATATTCGATAACTCTGTTTTTCCGTCTTCCTTTTTTAATTTCCGCACCCATTTAAGGATATCGTCCCGCTCGAGCTTTTTCCAGAGGGCAACATCCTCAGAGGTAAGTTCCCCATGATAATCCAGGGAGACGCAACATTGCCCACACTTTCGGCAGACAAAATCTTCCATGCCGGTCTCAATCCGTATGGCCGGCCGACCGGTATCCGGGTGGGTGGCAAGAGAGGCGCGTGTGTGAAAAACCATGGCGCATATGGAGGATAGTATAGCAGGATCCGGATCCTGCGTTCTGAAGGGCGTTACAAAAATATCCGACCATTTGCCGTCCCTCCATCCAACGCATATTCTGATGCCCTTCTATCGGTAACCCAAGCTCCGTTTTTTTGGCCTTCCCTTTTCACGATGGTTTTGCCTTTAGTAAGTTCTTGAATAACTTGAGAAAACAACAGAATTTGAGGAGGATACTGCTGAAAATCCTTGCAGACGGCCTCAACAGCTTCTTTTAAACTCAAAAGAACACTTTCCCCGGCCACCATGAAGACCCCACGGTTGGAGTGCCGTTTCTGCCGACTCCCCTGTTTCAGAAATAGGAAACGGCCCGTTACAGGCATATCTATCCCAACTTCATTTCAAAGCATTGCTCTTTAACTTTTGTTCCCCATTGGTCTCCGATATTTTCTTCCTGAAGACGAAATCCGGCCTTTTCGTAGAGATGTCTGGCTGCTTCAAGCCCTTCAAATGTCCACAGGTACACCTTTTTATACCTGCTTTTCCGGCAGAATTCCATGGCCTTTTGCACAAGAAGGGTACCGACTCCCTTTGATCGAAGAGTATCCGATACGATGAACCATCTGAGGTGAGCACCGCTTTCTTCAGCATGGAACCCGTCGATGACAATGGAACCTTCGATTTGCCCCTTCCTTACCGCGGTTCCCAGGAAGTCCCTGTCTTCCCGATATCGTTGCATGAACTCCGCCATTTCCGAAGCAACTTTGGCCTCAAAAAAAGCGCCGAAATTCCAGTTTGCATGAATAATATGCCGCATGCATCTGGGTCACCCGCCCGATAACGCCGGGCTGGTAGCCGGTTTTTATTCTTATGTCTTCCATTTGGATTTTCAACCTCACACTCCACCCTGCCATCAAAAACCCGAATTTGCAGGGATAGCAACGCCGAGTCTTCCCGATTCGGATCTTCACTTCATCCGGATCTTGCGGGTTTCCAGCTCCTCTTTCCGAACCGGGTCCCTTTTTTCTGCGGGATATCCGATGCTGATGATCGATTCAACCTTCAGATTTTGGGGCAATCCCAAGAGTTCCTGAATATAGGCTTCCGCGGTCCTTCCATCGGCATGTGTTCGTTTTCTGATCTGTATCCAACAGCTTCCCAGACCCAGGGATTGGGCGACCATCTGCACCAGGATCGAGGCGATGGAACAGTCTTCCACCCATACATCCGATCGATCTTCATCCCCACAGACAACGATGCCAAGGGCCGCCCCTTGTAAAAAGGCGGCGCCGTGTGGTTTGGCCCGGGACAGACGTTCCAATAAATCGCTGTCAGAGACGAAAATGAATTCCCATGGCCGAAAGTTTCGCGATGTGGGGGAGCGCAATACGGCTTCCTTCAGTATCTCTATTTTGTCTTCTTCAATTTTTCGGGAAGTATATTTTCTGACACTTCTACGGGCTCGGAGTAGCTCAATCATGTTTCGTTCCTTTCATATTGCCGGTTAATCATCCATGTACCCAGCCTAAGGTTATATTTTCTTGTGAGGCAGGGGGATCAATGATCTGAAAAACAGTCTGGTATTCAGTCGGCTGAGCTTCACATTGTCTTTGAAAAGCCTGAAATGGGATATGCGTTTCTTGCCTGGGGGGTAGTATGCAGCAATGTTGATTTCTTTCAAATCAATACCCGCCCATGCGGCCTTGACCAGCACTTCAATTTCAAAAGCGAAACCCCGTTCTTTTAACTTCAGCGCCTCAAGGAGGTAAACCGGATAGGCCCTGAATCCGCTCTGTGCATCTCCCAGCTTTTTTCCTGTTTCAACGCGAAGCCAGAAGTTGGAAATCTCCCTTCCTATGCGCGAAGACCGGGGAGCTTCCGCTTCTTTGAGATCCCGTTTTCCCACAATGATTGCGTCGGGATATTGTTCAATCATCGAGAAAAAGTTTTGGAAATCATCCGCATCATGCTGTCCGTCCGCATCCATGGTGACGATGTGGGTCATGTGCAACTCACGCGCTCTCTTTGCACCGGAAAGGATCGCCGCGCCTTTTCCCCTGTTTATCCTGTGTTGGATCAGGTGTACTTCCAGATCTTGAAGCATATGGGATGCGAGGTCGGTGCTTCCGTCATCCACAACGATTACGGTTTCATTGTTCTGCCTGGCCTTTGAAGCGACTTCTCTTAAGGTGGCGCCGTGGTTGAAAACGGGAATCACAATGGCCGTACGGATTGCAACCGGCAGAGACAATTCATGGAGGGCAATATTTTCTATCTGATTCTTGTTTACGGAATTCCATCAGCATTCCAGCGAAAGACATTCTCGTGCCAGATGTATCAAGTCACGGATCTGCTTCCCATTAAAAACCACCTCGTTTTTCCTGTTTAACGCAACCGCGCCATAGGAAGGATGTGCCGGTTTTTGGATCTTTTCAATCATAAAGAAAAGGGCTCCCGGTACGACGTCAGGATGGGTTTCAAAACCCGAAGGCCTGTCCGGATCACAAGAACCCACAAGCGCATTTTCAAACTCGCAAAAGGTAATTCCGTCCATGGCTGCTTTCAATCCGGAGAGCGCCATGGACGAAGATTCGTTCATCACAAAGGATGCCCCTGTAAGGCCAAAACGGCTGGATGCCTCTCCCAGGAAAGAATTCGGGAGGGTATACGAGAAAAGGGCAGGGCTGGCCGATTTTCCCCCATCGACTGTTACCGTATCAAAATAATCCAGATCTGTTTGTAAACAACCATAGACGGTAGAAACGATGACGGCCATATCCCGAAGTTCCGTCCAGGTGTCATTTCCCGCATCCTTCAGTGCCATGGCAATGGATGCCAGACCAAGTTTTGAAAACTGGTCCAGTCGGCCGAAATGCTGGTAGGGGGTATCAAAAACCGCTTTTCTGGTGATGGCGGGAAGCGGGCCGTCAGGTATGGAAAACGGTCTCCTTTGTCTGCCGTGACCGATCCCCGCAGCCGTAGTCCACCCTAACCCGGTGACATACAACGTCATAAGGCCTAACCTCGTTTCAAGATTACCGCAGCATTTACACCACCGAAACCTGAGTTGGTGGTAAGGAGATAATTGCCTCCATGCTTCTGAATCTGAGAAGATACCATGCCCTTTGCTCCATCTTCCGGGGAGACGAGCCCTACTGTGGGAGGAATGCATTTTTCTGAAAGGGATTTTACTCCAAGTGCCACTTCAATCCCTCCTGCTGCCCCCAGTGTGTGCCCGATGGCCCCTTTTACGGAATAAACAGGTGGTTTTCGTGCGCCAAAAATGGAATGAAAGGCCGCCAACTCCATACTGTCGTTATGGATTGTGCCGGTGCCGTGGGCGCAAACCGCGGATATATCGTCCACCTCAATCCCGGCCATAGTCAGGGCTTTTCGGATTGCCCTGATAAGGCCGGCACCGTCCCGAGCGGGGGCGGTAAGATGAAAGGCGTCTCCCGATATGCCCCACCCTGCTATCTCACCCAGGACCGGCCGTTTTTCCCGCAGGCCTCGGGCCTCACTCATCAGGAGGATGGAGGCAGCGCCCTCCCCGAGACTCAGGCCGCTTCGGTCCTTGTCAAAGGGCATGGCCGGCAGGGCGGACAGCGCCCCGAGCGCGGAAAATCCCGAAAAGACAAATTCGGTAACGAGGTCGATGCAGCATACGAGGACCATGTCTGCCCTACGTTGTCTAATCAGTGCGGCTGCTCTGGCAACGGCAATGGAAGAGGAGGCACAGGCTGCGCTGATATTTACGCCGGCATTTTCCAGACCAAAGGTTCGTGACAGGATCGCGGGGATTGAAGAGAGAAAGATATCGTTTCTATCGGAAAATTCACCTCTCTTAAATTTTTCAAGGTTGTCGATACCGGCCTTTGTTGAGGCGGTAATCAGCATGGCATCCGCCGGCACGTCTTGCACCTGAGAAGTCAGGCGGTTCAACAGGGCGTGAGTCATGGAAGATTCGCCTGTCCCCGAAAGACCTTCAATGCACGATGCGAAACGACTCTTGTATTGGGACACAGAGAACCTCTGAATCGGTGCAATAGCCGATTTCCCAGCCATCAAACTCTGCCACAGCTCATCAAGATTCGAACCGAGGCCCGTAACAGCGGCACAATCCGTCACGAAAACTTTCATTCCAATTTCCCCTACACTCCATCTTTTGCGTCCTTTATATCCCTTGTAGCGACATCAAGTCAATATGGGCGAACTATTTCGTGGATGGTATGCAACCCGGCAACAGGAATTCCGCATTGTTAACAATCCAAGCTGTCTGTATTACATCTTTACGGGCTCTCGAATTTGTGCAATATTTGCCTCCATGCGTATCGTACTTGTACATCCTGCCGGTTCAAACTGGGTCCCGGGAAAAAAAGATATCACGGCCATAGCAAACCGCATGGCCCCCCTGGGGCTGATTTCTATCGCGGCATATCTTGAAAAGGCCGGGCATACCGTCTTTGTTTATGATTGTCTGGGGTCTGGAAAGCCTTTGTTCAATCGCGCACACGTCAAAGCTATCCTGAGCTATTCACCTGATATGGTAGGATTTTCGGCTACAACGTCGGGATTTCTTGATGGTTATGAACTGGCTGAACAGATCAAGTTGGCGAGAGATGAAATCACCGTTGTTTTCGGAGGAGTACACATATCCTCCCTGGGCGCCTCCCTCCTGACCGATTATCCGGCTATCGACTTCCTTTGTCTTGGTGAAGGGGAAATGACGATGGCGGAACTGGCAAACGGTCATTTACCCGCTTCCATTGCGGGCCTTGCGCGAAGAGAGAGTAGCGGGCCGGTAACGAACGCCCCGCGAGAGCAAATCCCCGATTTGGATGACCTGCCTTTCCCTGCATATGAAAAGCTGGAAGGTTTTCCGAAAGGCTACAACCTCCCTCTTTTCAGCTATGTACTTACCCCCGGCGCTACCATGGTTACCAGCCGGGGCTGTCCCTACCAGTGTTCGTTCTGTGACCGTTCGGTTTTTAAGCGGGGATTTCGTTATAATTCAGCAGAATATGTTTATGAGCATATCAAATACCTGCGGAAGCGATTCGGGGTTCGCCATATCAATATCTATGACGATCTCTTTACGGCCAATCGAAAACGGATTACCGAACTCTGCGAGCTGCTTATTTCGAATCCTCTCGGTATGCAGTTCAACTGCGCCGTGCGGGTCGGCCATTGCGACGATGAACTCCTTAAAATGCTGAAGAAAGCCGGATTTCTTCAGCTTTCACTGGGAATTGAAACCGGTGATCCTAACCTCATGAAGGTCCATAAACCCGGGGTCTATCTACACGAAGTTCGGGATACGGTCAGCCGCATTCAAAGGATGGGTTTGAGGGCAAAAGGCCTTTTTATAATGGGGCTTCCCGGCGAAACCCCTGAGACCATCCGGAAAACCAGTGACCTTGTGATTTCGCTCGGCCTTGACGATATGAACATGTCAAAATTTACACCTTTTCCAGGCGCCCCTGTCTGGGATACAATTTTCCAGGAGGGCGCCTTTGATAATGACTGGCGTAAAATGAATTGCCTCAATTTCGTCTTTGTTCCAAAAGGACTCGAGTCGAAAGAGCAGCTTGATGAATTCTACAACCGGCATGTGAAACGATTTTACAGTGATCGGAAGTGGAGAAAGAAGTTTCAGAAACACCTCTGGCAACATCGGTGGAGCATCTGGCATTTCTTAAAACATCTTCCAATCTTCCTTGCCGCCAAACGGAATTTTGAACCCGAATAGGGGTATCTATTGGAACCTTTCAAGACAATCCGTTCCCAGTTTCCTGTTACTGAAAACCACGCGTTTTTGAATCACGCGGCAATTGCACCCATACCCTTGTGCGCTGTGAAAGTGGTGGACGAGCTTCTGGGGCAAATGGCTCGATATGGGGGAGGGCGCTATTCTGAATGGATGGAGCAAATCGAAGAGGTGAGAAGGCTTGTGGCTGCCCTCCTTTCCTGCCAACCGGGCGAAGTGGCATTTACGGGGAGCACTTCTGAAGGCCTGGGCATGGTGGCGTCGGGCGTGAAGTGGCGAAATGGCGATGTGGTGCTCATCCCTACCCCGGAATTTCCCGCCAATCTGTATCCCTGGGAAAACCTGATATCTCAGGGAGTGCGCACGAAACGAATCGAGCGAAAAAACGGCGCTTTCCATGTGGAGGATGTGGAAAAGGCGCTGGAACCCGGGACACGTCTCGTTTCCGTGAGTTCCGTGGACTTTTGCACAGGTTTTCGTTGCGATCTGGAAGCCCTGGGAGATCTCTGCAGAAGAAAGGGTATCCTCTTGTGTGTGGATGCGATTCAGAGCCTGGGGATTATTCCCATGGATGTCAAAAAATATGGAATACATTTTCTTTCCACCGGGGCGCATAAATGGCTGCTCAGTCCCATGGGGTGCGGAATCGTGTATATCTCCGAGGAGGTTAATCATCTGGTACATGCGGATCGGGTGGGGTGGAAAAGCGTGGTAGACGAGGAAAACTTTTTCCAAAAGGATTTTCACCTGAAGCCGGATGCCCTCCGTTTTGAGTCGGGAAGCATGAATGTAGCAGGGATTTATGCCCTTGGGGCCGCCATCAGGTTGCTGAATGAAGCAGGTTTTGAACGGGTACACCAAAGGATATTATTTCTAAACGACCTGTTCATCCTGGGTCTACAGGATAGAAAGATCGAAATTGCCTCCTCCCTCGCAGCGCACGAGCGTTCCGGAATTCTCAGCTTCTGTCCCGAAGGAAACCCTGAAATTTTGCATCGTTTTCTGAACGAACGGGATATCATCGTCTCCGTAAGAAATGGCATGATCAGATTGTCGCCGCATTTTTACAACAACCCTGATGATGTGGCCCTGTTTTTCGAAGGCCTTGATCGATTTGCCTCTCGCTGAGAAATCCCCTACAACAAAGAGTGGAGAAATTCGTGCGACATTGTACCGGTTCTCTGTTTGGCAGGAATCCCTTGGATCGTCAAAAATGTCCTGACGACCGCAGGAAAAATAAAAACTCAGGAGAGAGATCGTCAACGTCAATGCTGTCAAACGGATACGTTTCATCGCCGCACTTGAAGACCGGTTATCGAAAGGCATTGAGATAACAGCTTCGAATCAATTCGAAATGATTTCGGTGGTTGCGAATTTTCCACCAGACATGCCCCTGATTTGCAATAGACCAGGGCGGTGCGATTCCACCGTCTCTACCACACAACAAAGAGGGGATATTTTCTTCGCCATACCCTGAAAACGGACCTTTGTCTACCCCACCCAACCAGTTTTCTTCGCCGGTAATTTCTGTGGACCATGAAAATGGATCGGACAACAAAAACCGCACATCTTTCCTTTTAGCCACCCTGTTCATCTCTTTCAGATGAAGTAAGGGCAGGGGGATTTTGTCTATCAGGTTAAGGGATGAGAGAGTGCTAAAAGAACCGCGCCTGAAAGGTAGAGCCTGAACATCCGCCACCAGAAATTCTATCTTCTCAGTATTCCAATCCTTGTGCATAGGGATCGTTTTTTTTTCCGTAAGAGTTCCCTCCAACCGACGAGAGAAACATCCAGGGAGCCTTTGGCAATGAATTCCCTTGCGGTTTTAATAAATGCATAAGAAAGATCCACGCCTATGGCAAAATCGGATTTCCTGCTCATTTCCAAGGTAAACCGACCCACGGCACAGCCTGCATCCAGGGCCAATCCGGTACACGGATCAACAAGATCGGCCCATTCCCTGTAGGCCTGAGCGGCGTCCTCTTCGTGGAAAAGGTCACCGTAATGGCTCCAGAGATAGGATGACACAACCGACGGCGTCTCATATTTGCCGGACAAGTTGCGCATGGGATTTTGAATCGGGACAAGCAGCGCAATTCCTTCGGAAATGGGATAAATCATTCCACATTTTCCACAGTGGAGGCTACCTGCAAGGATGTCATCGCCATCCATGTCCTGATTTTGAAGGTGTAAAGGAATTTCGTCGGGAAGGCAGGAAGGGCAGACCAAAAGTTCAAGGAGACGACTTTTCATAATCTTTGTGTGCACCGTTGCGGTCACTGAATAAGATGTTTTCGGGACAAGAAATTCCTTATTCTGAGAAGAAAACATCTCTGAGTCGTTGCGAAAGGAGAGACCAAGACGGTTCTCCTTTCGCTCGGACAATTTTCACGTTGATCATGCCGGTGCGTGACATGCCGGAGCATGACAGGCCGGGGAGTGACATGCCGGTGCATGACATGCGGGCGCATGACAAGACGGAGCGTGGCATGCAGGTGCATGACAGCTTGCTGCATAGGACACTTTCTTCTCAACTTTCGTGATCTTTACCATGAGTTTCACCTCCTTTCGTCAAATAACCTTCTTTTCCTAAAATCTGAACCGCCTCGAAACAAGAATGAAGAAATGCTTCCCTGGTCATATCCTTACCGTATCGACCATAAAGTTCACTGGATACAGTTTCCATCGGCGATTCTCCGTCACAAAGTGCAAGAAGGTCTCTTGTAAAGGCATTGATTTCCACCACCTCCAGGATATCCTCCTCCTGCCTGAAGAGCAGAAGGGTTTTTTGGGGCTTATAGGTTTCCTGGAAACACCCTGCCTTGAGATCCATTATAATCACAGGAACGTCAAAATCAAATTCTTTCACAATGGCATCCCTATTTTTAACCGCAACGAATCCACGGAGGGTCCTGGATTTCTATAGCAAAATCTTCTCTGTGCGGGCTGGTTTCCCAACTTTTAAAGAAAGGTTTTCATACTCCAAAATGTCCTGAAAGTAAGGCCGCGTCAGCTTTTCAATCTGTGCCAATCTTTCCGCCGGTAAAGTCCTTGAAGTAGAGATAACAGTCGTTGGGAGTCAACAGAACGGATTCTCTTTTCAATTTATCTTTCAGCCACCTGAGCCATTGAATAAACAGGTCGGCGATGAACTCATGGGTTTCAAGACTCAAAAGAAGAAGGGTCTTGGGATAGAAACGCACCATGAGCGGAAAATAAGCTTGCCAGAAGGTTGAGTTCCTCCAAAGGATAGGCAGGGCAGGGCAAGTTATAAAAACTGCTGAAAATCGCTGGAAAACCGTTGATCATTTCTTCATCCGAGCCCAGTCTTTTTCCTTGCTCAAATTCAAGTCCAAGGGCAAAATAGGTATCGACCCGACGCACGGCGCAATGACCGTATCGCTTGAAAAGATCCGTCCCGGGCAGAAGTGTGGGCAGTTGAATAAGCGGGTTGCTGTTCCCCAGAATCCCGGTTCGTAATGCCATGCGAAGGGTATCATCGATGTCCTGCTTTATTTCTTCCTGGAAAACCGATCACAAAACTCAGGGTGGGAACGATTCCCTGTGCAGCTGTCTCGGCTACACGCTTGTAAAGGATGGTCTCGTCAATATCTTTGCGTATAAAGGCCAGAGTTCGCCTCGATCCCGAATCAATTCCGTAGCACATCGATTCACAGCCGGCTTCCCTCATGAGGGCCAGAAGATCTGTGTCCACACTGTCCAATCGTGAAATGCAATACCATGGCAGATAGTTCAATCCCTTTCGAATAACTTCCTGACAAAAACACTTTACAAATTCTTTCCTCGCCGTAAACTGGTCGTAGGCTAACAGAAAACATTCGGCGCCAAAGTCGCGATGCAGTGCGGCCATTTCTTTCACCAACCTGTCAATGGAATAGGTTCGGGATCTGCGCCTCCACATGATCGATTCAGAGCAATAGATGCACCGATGCGGACATCCTCTGCCCACTTCAAGAATCGCGATGCTCCTCGGTAATTCGCACGCGTCGCGATAAGCGTGAAGTGGTGGACAAAAACTGTAATCGGGCAGTGGGAGGTCATTCAGGTCGGAAACCAGAGGTCGATCCGCACCGACGAAGACTTCCTTTCCTCGGTGGAAAGTGATTCCGGCTATTCCGGATTCATCATCGCCGCCGGCATAAGCCGCAACGAGTTCAGGGAAGATGGTTTCCCCTTCGCCACGCACCATGCAGTCGATGAAAGGAAAGTTTTCAAGAGTTGTCCTGTCGGTAAAGGAGACGTTGTGCCCTCCGAAAACAATCTTGACATGAGGGTCCCTGGCCCTTATTCTCTTGGAAATCTGAAGAGCAGGGGGGAAAGTGGTACACTGCGCCGACATGGCCACCAGATCCGGATTTTCGCCCAAGATCATTTCAGCGGATTCGTCATAAATGTTTTTTCCCATGGCCAAGGTATTCTGGCGAATTGCCAGAACGAGATCCAAAAGAACGATTTGATGCCCGGAATTCTTGATGGAAGTAGCTACATTAATCAAGCCGAGTGGCGGAAGATTGTACATACCTTGCAAGTAAAAGGGTGGAAAAACCAAAACGATTTTCATGGGATCCTTTCGCGCGTTTTTGCTGATGTAGGTTCTTTTAGAGACCCCAGAATCCGGTCGAATCATCCGAAAGGCCTGTTCGTTAGGCGCTGGTCCAACCGATAGGCGGCCTCCTTTTTGTTTCAATATAAATTGAAAATGGGCTTCCGTCAAATGGTCCTTTCTTTATACGGCCTTTTTAGACAGAATTCCCCTTAAAGAACGAGGCAATGCATGACGAGAAATAACGAGAACGTTTCGGGGGCGACTTTCTTCGTTGACGGACATGTGGATCTTCCCTATTTTCTAATGAAATCCGGCCATGGAGGATCGTTCCGGGACCTGAAAGAAGGACCCTTTACTTTCGAAAAGGCGATGTCTTCGGGAATAAGGCTTTTCTGCACGGCTATCTACTGTCAGGACTTGTTTAATGGACAGGAATCGTTCAACCATTATCAACAAGTTTTAGCGTTTGCCCAACGCTCCTTGGAGTCCTTGAGAATTCTTAAGAATGAAGAGGATCTTCACGAACTGCAAAATCATTCCGAAGAACTCGGTACGGTTTTTCTGCTGGAAAATGCCGATTCCCTTGCCGGTGACATTTTTGAGATTGACAGGTTGAGAGAAAACGGCATTTTTGCGGTTGGTTTGACCCATGCGGGAAAAAATCGCCTTGGTGATGGAAATAGTATCCGGTTTTCGAAAGGCCTTACGGGTGCGGGAAGGGAGGTCGCCAGGATACTGAGTAAAAAGAGGATCCTCTTGGATGTGGCCCATCTGCATCCTGCCTGTTTCCGGGATTTGCTCGATCTGGTGGAGACTCCCATCATTTCGTCCCATACCGGTATCAGAGAGGTTTTTGACATTCAGAGAAATATCGACATGAAACAGGTGGAGGAGATTCTTCAAAGGGGAGGCATGGTGGGAATTTCCGTGAATCCGGAGATGTTGGCTCCCAAAGGAAAGGCGGAAGTTGGGAGCGTTTTTGCTCATATGGATAGGGTAGTGCAAAAATTTGGGGCTGACGGCGTCGGGATCGGCTCAGATCTTTGTGGTTTCGATGCTTCCATCAAAGGAATGGAAGACATCACCGGCATCGGACTTCTGGTCGAGGAAATGATGAAGCACGGTTATGGCAGGGGCGCTGTCGAGAAAATCATGGGCCTCAACTGGCTTGGCCTCTATAGCCGGGTTTTTGCGGCAAAAGTGTAGGAAGAGAACGTAGTAAAGGAGAATCGTATGAAAGCAAAACACATTGGAGTTCTACTTGGGTTGTTGGCCGTAATAGGTTTTTATTCTTACAGCTTTGCCCGGGTGGAATGGGCTGCCTCTGGCGCTTTGAAAGTGGGTGATCCTATTCTTGACTTCGTGGTAAGTCCGGACGGCAGGCACTTTTTTGTGCTTACGAAAGGAGGCAACATCTCCATATATGAAAGAGACGGAAAATCCGTGGGAACGATTGCAACGGGAAAAGCTGCGGACCACATTGCGCTCAGTGCGGATGGCGGGCAGATCTTTCTGTCGGATAATGAGTCAGGGACCATTGAGTGGCTGGACTTTGATTTTGTTGTGGACATCAACCTTTCCGGATCCCCATATGAAGGGCCTAAAGATGCCCCGGTAGTTCTTGCTGTTTTTGGCGATTTCCAGTGACCTTACTGTGCACGGCTCGCGCCGACACTTGAGCAGTTGCTCAAGCAGTACCCTGAAACGATAAAGGTCGTTTTTAAAAACTTTCCTTTGAGCAATCACACGTATGCGGCAAAGGCTGCCGCAGCTGCTATGGCGGCCGGACGGCAGGGGAAATTCTGGGAATTTCACGATGAACTGGTCAAATATTACAGGGTGATTAATGATAATAAAATAAAGGAGATCGCAGAAAAATTGAAATTGGACATGCCCCGGTTTGAAGCTGACATGCAAGATCCCGAGATTCTCCGCAAAATTAATGAAGACTACGAAGAAGGAAAGAGTATCGGGGTGACCGGTATTCCGGCAATATTTATAAATGGCAGGCGTGTAAAAAACAGAAGTTTAGAATCGTTGAAGGGTATGATCGAAAGCGAACAAAAAAAGAAAAGCGCTCCCTGAGCGTCTCCACCGAAGAACAAAAGGGCATGCCGGATTTTCCGGCATGCCCTTTTGTTAAACTGGTACGAGTCTAGACGACTGTTACGTTTGCAGCGGCAGGACCTTTCTGTCCCTGCTCGATATCAAAGGTAACGCGATCACCCTCGTTAAGCGTCTTGAATCCGCTGGCATTGATTGCCGAGTGATGAACGAATACATCGGGCCCGTCTTCCTGTTCGATAAAGCCAAAGCCCTTCTGGTCATTAAACCACTTTACTGTTCCATTAGCCATAGTGACATCCCCCTTTCAAAAAGTTTTCATCGTTCCAAGCTTCAGGCTGCCACTTTTGCAAATGGATCTTTCCCTTAGAACAAACCGGTCCGCCACAAAAGAGACGGGCCTTCATAATTTTTGGAACATTAACAAATCTTGCATGCATTGTCAAGTATAAAGCAGCCGCAACGATAATTATCCCTATGGATATTTCTTCAAAAGGATATCCAACCGGCAGTGAATCGATCTATTTAAAGAGATTGTTGTTCCCTTCAATTTTTCTGATTAGCTCACGGTAGTCTTCAGCTCCAGGGGATCCCGGGGCGAATTCGAAGATCGTTTTTCCCGATGCCGGGGCCTCTGAAACGCGCACATTCGTGCGTATCGGAGAGCAAAGCTTCTGGCCATATATCTCACGTAACTTCTCCAGTATCGTCTCCGATTTCTTGAGCCTCCTATCAAAGAATGTGGGCAATACATACTTAATTTCAAGTTCCTTTCTGTACTTTTTTATGGAACTGACACTTTTAAGGAATTCCGTGAGCCCTTGCAGCGTCATGGCTTCGAGGGAGACGGGGACAAGTACTTCCCGTGTGTAAAAAAGTGCGTTGACAGTCAACACATCCCATCCGGGAGAGGTGTCCAGAATTACATAGTCAAATTGATCTTCGACGGGAGTCAAGGCTTCCAACATGGTCAATTCCCCCCCGAAATCTTTTCTGCTGATAAGGCGCTTCAGACCTGCGAGGGATCTTCCACCGGCAAGCAGGGATAGTTTATCGCCAATTTTACATATGGTTTCCTCAGGGCTAAGTTCTCCTGTCACCAGCTCTGTGAGCCCTGTTTTGGGTTTCACTCCCAGCATAAAGCTCGTCTGCCCCTGCGTGTCCGTATCAACAAGCAGCACTTTCTTCCCTGCCAGGGTCAATCCTACTGCAAGGTTCACGGCCGTTGTTGTTTTACCTACTCCCCCCTTACTCAGGGAGACGGCAATCCTGCGAACAGGATGGGATGTTTTCTCCGGACTCGTTCTTGGAGAGTCTGCCGGTTCAGGCTCACCGGTTCGCAACAGGATTTTTTTCTGGCACGACGAACAACGGGCAGCCTTTACATTCTCTGGAATCTTCTTTTCATCAATCTTATGTTCCTTCTTGCACCATGGGCAGGTGATAACCATAGCAGTCTCCCTCTTCAGCGTTTATTTTGTGCCGGCGCCTTTTGTTATAAGCTTCCTGATCAGATCGCTTTCGAGACCTTTCTCCTTGTATTCTTCCAGAATGGCTCTCAATGCGAGATCAACTATTCGTGATTTGGTTACTTTTGATTTGGGTATGGAGGGGAAAAGCTCCCGCAGTTCGGACTTGGTTTCACCCAGTTCCTCCAACACTTTTTCTGTCAAGTAGTGAGATGCTTGCTTTTTTCCGGGCTTGCGGACGCCCTTTTTTTCGGAAATTGAACCTTTTCCGGAGCTCTTCGATCCATTGGGAGAAATGGTTTCCAAATTAATAATTTCACACAACTCTTCCAGTTCTTCGATGACGTGCTCCCCGGAACCGCTCAGGATTTCAGCCAGTATGTCTTTTTTTTCTTCTCTTTTTTTCATACTGATCTACCTTTACTCATCAGCAAGCGTTGTCTCAAGGCTTCGTAAAACGCTGAAAGCGCGCCCGATGTTTCTTTGTCAAGGTCAATAAATCGCAATCCGCACAGGGGGTTTTCTTCTCCATCATCGGAGACATGCACAACCTGAGCCTGCACTTTAAAAACCTTGTCCTTCAAGGTTAGCATTGTGTTGATTCGCTGCTTTTCAACGGGAAAATACTCGCTCTCTGTCCTGGTTCGAAAGGCTACCCCACGAGACTGCATGTTGACCACGGGATATATGATGTCTTCAATCCGGATCGAGACTCGATCCGACTTGCTCACGGGAACCCGAAAACAACATCGGGTGATCTCTTTTTCCGGAAGACTTTGTCCGTTCCCCAGTTCAAATTCGAGCCCAACCAACGCTTTTTTGCTCATGATATTCCTCCCTTGCATATTCTCCGACCCGTTCAGATCCCTAAGAACGCTGAACGAAAGATATCGCTTTGAAGCAGTTCCTGCCCGGAGCCTTCCCCAGTAATCTTTCCGGTCTGGAGGACGTATCCCATATCGGAGAGATCCAGCGCCTCCCGAACATTCTGCTCCACAAGTAGGATCGTAATCCCTTCTTTTTTCAAACGTCTCACCGTATCCAGCACTTCATCCACCAAAATGGGGGCAAGCCCGAGCGAAGGTTCATCCAGCATGAGAACCTTTGGATTGGACATGAGCCCTCTTCCAATGGCTACCATCTGCTGCTCTCCGCCCGAGAGGGTGGATACCGCCTGGGCCTTGCGCTCTTTCAACCTGGGAAAAAGGTGAAAAACATACCGGAGATTTTCCTCGAGTTTTTGTTTGTCTTTGATGATAAAGCCTCCGAGATACAGATTTTCTTCTACACTTAAAGGCTTGAAGAGCATTTTTTCTTCAGGCACATAGATAATGCCCATCCGAACAATATCTTCTGTGGGAAGCCTGTGAATTTCTTTCCCTTGAAATAAAATTCTTCCTTCAAAGGCTCTCTGTGATCCCATAATAGCACGCAGTAAGGTCGATTTTCCCGATCCATTGGAGCCTACAACGCACACGGTTTCACCGGGGTGCACCTTTACAGACACCCCGTGGAGGACAGGCAGACCGGAGTAGCGAACTTTGATGTTATCTACTTCAAGAATGTATTCTCCCATGTTCCCCTTCAATCCTTTGCCGGCCCTTCCTGATGTTCTCTGGCATATCTTTCCCCGAGATAGGCCTTTATCACCAATGGGCTTTTTGAAATGGTCGCAGGATCGCCTTCCGCTATCTTCTCCCCATAGTCAAGTACAATAAGCCTGTGACTGACCTTCATGACCAGTTCCATCACATGCTCAATTAAAATTACCGTGATACCCATCTGATCATGGATATGCTGGATACTTCCCATGATTCCCTCTATTTCGCTGGGGTTTAAACCCGCAGCCACCTCGTCGAGCAAAAGGAGTTTGGGAGCTGATCCGATGGCGGTTGCCATGGTAACCCGTTTCTGGGCGGCTACAGGGAGTTCGCTAACAAGAAAATCGGAAAGGTTGTCAATGGCCATATCTTTTAGAATGCTGATGGCTTGAGCTTTTGCGCGGGATCGGAAACGGGTTTTCATGAAACAGCCGACCATAACATTTTCCAGTACCGTGAGATCGCCCGCGGCAACATACACTTGAAAAGTCCTTCCCAGCCCGCGGCGAGCCACCTCATGGGCACTCAATGCGGTAATGTCCTCTCCGTCAAAAATGATTTGACCGGAAGTAACGGCAAGCAGTCCTGAAATACAGTTGAAAAGGGTGGTCTTCCCGGCTCCGTTGGGTCCAATCAAGCCCACCAGCTCTCCCTTCTCAACGGCAAAAGAAATGTTGTCGTTCGCCCTGAGACCGCCGAAATTCTTTGTCAGGTTATGGACTTCCAGAAATGCCATTAATTCCTTTTTCTCCGCCTGAGCCTTTCCACGATGCCCCATACACCCCTCGGTTCAAACGCGGAAATGAGCATGATGATAATGGCATAAAGAATCAGATCAATTCCTACCAGACCCGCCTGGGCGCCAAGCCATTCTTTCAGATAACTCTTGAGGGGGATCAGGATGCCAGCCCCGATGATCGGTCCCCAGAGGGAGCCTGCTCCACCAAGCATGGCCATCAGGGCGATCAGTATGGAGATATCAAGACTCATGGTATCTTCAGGCTCTATGCTCTTGATGTAACAGGCATGAAAAGAACCCACCATGCTGACGAACGCCGTGGCGATGGCATATGTTTTTATCTTGGCCCAATGGACATTGATGCCCAGCGATCGTGCAACATCTTCATTGTCTTTGATGGAACGCAGTTGAAAACCCAGTCTCGATTTACGAAACCAGTTGATGTAGAGAATACCGATGAAGAAGAAAACCAGAATCACGTAGAAATAGTAGATGTCGTCCTTGAATATAAGCCGCATGAAATCCGGGGGAGGATATTTTATGGGAGAAATTTCAAGCCCTCTGGCAGCTCCCACAAAGTCCCAGACTTCAAAGACATCTTTCAAAACCAGGGAGGTGGCGATGGTGGCAATGGCGAAGTAGTGCCCCTTCAGCCGAAACAGGGGATACCCGATGATAAAGGACCAACCCACGGACAGGCAGACTCCGACGGGCATGGAGAACCAGAAAGGGACATCCCAACGAATAAGCATAACGGCGGTTGTGTAGGCGCCGATTCCCACATATTGGGCCTTGCCGAGGTCCACCTGCCCCCCGTAGCCGCCAATGGTGTTCCAACCCATGCCATAAAGGGAAAACATGAGGAACTGAATCATGGTCGCCATGGCGAAAGAGGAATGGGGGAAAACGGGAAATGCAATAAGAGCGATGCTCACGGCGCCGGCGATAAGCATGTCCAAACGGGGGAAATCGGAAAAATCGAAGGCGTTTCTTATTGCTTCCATCCGAACAGACCCCTCGGTCGCAGGACAACAATCACAAAATAGGCCACATACACCCACATATACTTAAAAGAGGTCATGGGAACCTTCATCATCCAGTCCACATCAAAGGTATACGTGAAAAAATCCCAGAATCCGGGAATCTCCGTGATGATCCCTACCACCAGCCCGGCGAAAAAAGCGCCCGGTATACTGCCGAATCCACCCAACGCAACAATGGCAAAAGCAATCATGGTGAAAAGGAGGCCGATGAATGGATTGACCGACCAGAAATTGACCAGAAGCGCGCCCGCGACCGTGACGGAAGCACCGCCGACACCCCAGGCGAGGGCATTCATTCGTTCTGTCGGGATTCCCATATAACGGGCACCCTGGGCATCCAGGGCCGTGGCTGTCAGTGCCTTGCCGATTTTCGTCCTGTTCATCAAGAGCCAGACGCCGAAGAAAGCCGCGACCGACAGACCTGCTGCAGCAAGCTTGGTCGCCGGAACAACGATTCCCATCCCCACGTCAAAACTCTTCCCTACGAGGATGCCTGAATGAACGGCCCGGTCTTCAGAGCCGAAAATAAGTAGCGCCAGGTTCCTGAGAAAAAGCATCAGTCCGAAGGTCCCGAGCAATTGCGCTACCATGGGCCCTCTAAGAAGATATTTGATGAATCCGAAATAGCAGATAATACCCAGGAGGAAACCAACAAGGGCCGCCACAGGCAGGGTGAAGAGTGGATCGATTCCTAAAGTCTGGGCGGTTAGCAGACCTGTATACATGCCGATCATCAGGAACTCGCCATGGGCGAAATTGACGATGTCCATCACTCCGAAAATGATGGTCAGTCCTAATGCCACAAGGGCGAGAATCATCCCGATGAGCAGCCCCGCAAAAATAGATCCGATGAGGATATCCATGATAAACCAGGAACCTAAAAAAGAACGTCCACCCCCTCAATTACGAAACGAAAATGTTCAGGGGGTGGGCGTCTTGAGCCATACCCAAACTAAAATCCTGCAAAGGGAAAGATCATATCTGCTGAAGAGACGTCAAAAGGGTAGATGATTTCCAATCCCACCTTTCCATCTTTTCCCTTCTGATACTGGCCAATCAATCCGGAACCCAGGATGTTCTGTCCCAGTTCATCGCCCTTCGTGGAAAATTTTATGCCCTGCCAGGGCACAACCAGCTCCTTACCGGGGATAGAAATGGAGTTGGCAGCAGCCTGAATAGCAGCGGGTTTTGTGGATCCTGCCTTTTCAAGAATGGCTACCCACGTCTGGAGGCCGGTAAAGGCCCTTGCAGAGGCGCCACCCAGATCGTTACCTGTCATTTTTTTGTACAGAGCGTTGACCTGGCCTGCCAATTTCTTGGTTTCAACAAGTTTTGGCAGAAAAACTGTGCGGGTTAGTATTCCCACGATGTCGTTTCCAAGCGTTTCGCGAAATTCGGGTTTTTCAAATCCCGCATCCTGCCCCCATATGATTTTTGGGTGGGCTTTTTGGGCCTGCAGAGTCTTCACCATAAGAATGGCATCGGAGGTATAGGAGGCAAAAAGCATCACGTCCGCTCTTGAGGCCTTGAGAGACCTGACTTCGCTGGAAAGATCGGCGGATTTGGCTGCGTATAAAAGAGACTTTTTCAGGTTGAATCCATATTCCTTGGCAAACTCCTCGATCAGCCCCGACACGTGGGAACCCCATTCGGTTTTTTCGCAAGCGGATGCCAGATTCATAATCTCTTCCTTTGGGACGGCGGCAACCCCTTTTACCTTTCCTTCCGTGAGGCCAACGAGTAATTCAAAAAGGTCTTTGGTAAACCACGTATCATCAGGAGTAGTTCGCCAGAACCATTTGAATCCCCGCTTGGTAAGGGAGGGGGAGGTGGAAGATCCGTTGATCATGGGGATGCCGTACTGTTCACATACGGCGCTTACCGTCTTGGTCACCGAACTGAAATAGCACCCCAGAATCCCATCCACCTTATCATCCAGTATGAGCTTCTTGGCAAGGTCGGCGCCAAGTGTTGGATTCCCTTCATGGTCTTTGAATATGAGTTTTATTTTTGCTCCTCCGAGACTTTTTATCCCGCTGTTCTGCGCCATGGTCATGGGTAGATCAGGCATCACATTATTCGCGATTTCCGCAGCCAATTCCGCTCCGGCTCTGAGTTCCCGGCCAGCGGCCGCAGCGCCCCCGGTAAGCGGATAAATAACGCCGATCTTTATTTCCTCCACAGCCAATGCTCCGGTTGGCAATACAAGCCCCAACCCTGTCAGCAAGGCAAAAACAGACATCCAGCTTTTCATCAGCTTTTTCATACAGTACCCTCCTTTGTTAAAGTAATGTCAGTCTATCGTCCTTAAGATCCGAGACAAACATGTGTCCCGGCGCATGCGTAATCACCAGAGGCAGATCTGCAGAGGTTGCAGCCAGCGTAGAGGTCACTCCACATGCCCAGAACACAGGAACTTCGTCGGGGAGAATGCTTACGGGATCGCCAAAATCGGGAGTAGCCAGATCCTTGATGCCAAGTACTTCGGATGATCCCACATGGACAGGGGCGCCATGGGTCAGATGAAAGCGTGTTGTCACCTGGACGGCGCGAATCGCCTGTTCGGGTTTCATGGGTCTCATGCTGACCACGAGCGGCGCAGAAAAAGGACCGGCCGGTCTGCATTTACGGTTTGTGACATACATGGAAACATTTTTACCTTCTTCAAGATTCCTCACGGGAACTCCGGCATTCAGAAGGGCACTTTCAAAAGAGAAACTGCACCCGAAAAGAAAACTGACCAGTTTTTCATGGGCTACATCGTACACCTGATCGGTCTCATTTTTGAATTTTCCTCTTTCAAAAATCCTGTAACGGGGCAGATCTGTTCGAAGATCGGCGCCCTTTGCGATATCGGGCTCCCACACCCCCGGCTCCAGTACGTCCAGGATTGGACACGGTTTCGGGTTGCGCGTACAGAAGAGTAAAAAATGGAAAGCCGCATCCTCCGGAAGCATCACGAGATTCGCCTGTACATACCCTGGCGCCTCCCCGGAGGTAGGCGCGTTCCATCGGCCGGCTCTGATCTTTTCCCGTAGCCGGGAGGACGTCGATTCAGTGTGCATTCATCACAATCCTTTGTTTCGAATATGGGACATCCCCTTTTCCATTCGCTCCAAGACCTTTTCCCTTCCCAAGGTTTCCATCACCTCAAAGAGTCCGGGACTTGCGGTTTTTCCCGTCAAAATCATTCGGAGCGGCTGTGCGATTATTTTCAATGCCACATTCTCTTCCTTCAGAAATCGTTCAAAGCAATTTTCAAGGTCTTCCTTTTCAAAAGAAGAAAGCCGCGTAAGTTCTTGCCGCATAATTTCCAGATAGGGCAAAATTTCAGGTTTCAGGAACTTCTTGTCCCCTTTTTCCTCAAACAGCAAGTCCTTCTCGAAAAAGAAGCGTGCCGCTTCCGCCATTTCAACCAGGGTTTTGCTCCTTATTTTCAGGAGGGATGCCACCTCTTTCACTTTATCCGTTGCCAGGTTGTCAAAACCGAGGCGTTGGAGGAAAGGTTTGAGTTTCTCCGCGAGAAAATCATCCGAAGCCTCTCGTATATATTGCGCGTTCAGGTCCAGAAGTTTCTCATAATTGAAGACGCCTGCTGCTTTCCCGACATTCTCCAACGAGAATTTTTCAACGAGCTCATCCATTGTGAATTTTTCCTGGTCTCCATGAGACCATCCCAGGCGCACCAGTGCGTTCAGCAGTGCATGCGGGAGATATCCCATTTCCCTGTATTCAAGCACGGACATGGCGCCGTGGCGTTTGCTCAACCTGGTTTTGTCACTCCCTAAAATCATGGGCACATGGGCGTATTGGGGCAATGGTTCGCCAACCGCATGATAGATTTGAATCTGCCTTGGAGTATTGTTGACGTGGTCATCTCCTCTGATAATGACGTTTACCCCCAAGTCGATATCATCGGCAACCACGGCGAGGTGATAGGTGGGGCTTCCGTTGGATCTGCGTATGATCAAATCGTCCAGTTCTTCGTTATCGAAACTGATGGGTCCTTTGATGAGATCCACAAAGCGGGTGTTTCCGGTCAGAGGGGTTTTTAGTCTGACCACGGAACCGGGGGCAGGGCCCAATCCGAGATTCCTGCATCTTCCATCATATTTCGGCTTCAATCCCCTCCTTCTTGGACTCTTCTCTGCGTTTGTTCAGCTCCTCCTGAGAGCAGTGGCAGTGATAGGCGAGGCCTTTTTTCAGGAGTTTTTCAATGAAGATATTGTATAGGTCATACCGTTTCGATTGGAAATACGGCCCCTCGTCCCACGAAAGCCCCAGCCATTCCATGGATTCGATAATTGCCTTTGTGGCCTCTTCTGATGATCTCTCCTCATCCGTGTCTTCGATTCGGAGAATAAACTTTCCCCCTTTCTGTCTCGTGTAAAGCCAGTTGAAAAGAGCGGTCCTTGCGCCGCCTATGTGAAGGTATCCGGTGGGGCTTGGTGGAAAACGGGTTACGATAGATGCACTGTCCATAGATGAGAAAAGAACCTCCTCGTGTTAAAAGTTTAGTCCGATGAATACACCCAGTTACAGCGTATGGGTGTTGCATTGGGGGCATCGAATCTGGGATGGAGTTGTTCATGTTCCAGTCTTAACCAATTGTAGGCCGCTTTAACCTTCCTCAGTTTTCCGTCCTTCGGGGGTCTGGAATGGGGTGTATGGCTATAATACACCTCCAGAATGCCGATCTGAACGTCCCCGATCGTATACAGGTAATCAGACTTCAAAGACCGACTTTCCAAGTTCTGTTGTTCGGCAATGCACTGGAGCTGCTCATCCGAAAACTGAATCAGGAAAAATTTGGATACCCCTCTCTCAGAATATCTGTACATGAGCCTTGATTCCGAGCTGGACATAAATACCGTTGAAACAAATGGAAGCTGTCTCAAAAGCTGTGCGGCAATGAGCCCTGCGGTCCGACGGCCTCCAACGGTATGATGACAGCCGTAATATTCAAATAATTTACTCTGCAGAATGCGGCCTTCCTTATCTCCATTTTCATAGAGATTGGATTGAATATATCGAAGGGATTTTGCCAGATCCTGGGCAGCATCCGCAATAGGCCAGTCAATTTTCACGTGAAAATGAGTAAGGGAATATCGGTTCTTCTTTTTTACACCCGGATCCTGTTGAATGAGGAGAGCATAATCCACATCCAGAAGTTGCTCTATGAGGTCAAAGAAATTCGGATTGTCGAAATGCCTCAGGTTCTGCCGAAACTGCCTGTATAGAGGAAATTCCGCAAGGTATTTCATGTTCTCTTTAATTACGCTGTTCTCCGGGAAGAAACGAATATAATTCTTCAGGTAATCACTGATCGTATCTTCACATAAAATAACGAGAAAGGTGTTGAAATAATCAGATTCCTTTTCCATTCTTTTTGATTTTGGTTTTAATTCGGACTTTTCCACGAAAAAATATTCCGCATTGTGCTCCTTGAATTTCAAAAAGGAATCAATCAGCGCAATTTTTAATAAGCGACGTTCCAGACTGTCTCTCAGGACTTCGTAAATAGATCTTTTCAATTTGCCAAAGTAACTGAGTTGTTCTCTATATTTCCACATAGTCCGTCAGTGCTCGAGTTGGATTGAGTTTTGGTTCAGTAAAACATTCCGGGAAGTTAACCGTTTACAAAGATCCTTGCATACCTGCCAAAGAGGTTGATTTTGTCGCGTGGCATTTTCAGTATATATAAAAATATCAATTAATTACTCAAGATGTCAACAAAAAAGATAATTTTGATAGAGCGATAACTCCTTCTCCCAAGTACCGGGGACGTTGACTTACGAATTCTTATGCTTAAAATAGCGATGGATCGGTGGAAGGAGTTGCGAAAGCGTTCAAAGATGCTTATAGAATACGAAATTGAAAACGCCTTTTTGAAATCTCACCAGATACAGGCGAGATATCCGGTCTCGGATTTGCAGATAAAACGAGCATGCCGAATTGTCGGCTGGTTAGAAAAATTCTTGACAAATCGTCTGTTTTTTATGTAATCAGTTTCTTTCTTTCAAAAATGGTTATCGCTGGCTCCTGCGCAGGCGAAGGTTGAATCCCATGATCGTAGATTTTACAGCGCTTTTACAGGGGACGCATCAGTTCACTGTTACGCTTACTCCTGCCTGGTGGCAGAGTAAAATCTCGGATTACCAGGTTATGGGTCTTGAAAAACCTGTCATAGCCAATGTAATGGTACGCAAAGACCAAACCGGTTATGTTATTCAGGGTTCCGTGTCAGGGTCTGTCAACGTAGAGTGCGGCAGGTGTCTTGAACTGTTTGATTATACGCTCAAACCCGATTTTAGTCTCCATGTGTCCTTTGCGTCTCCGTCCTCGTGTTGAAAACACGGACGTAGAACTTGTAGAGAAAGATTTCACGGTTGCAGGGGGAGACGAAGGGGAGGTTGACCTGCAAGAACTGGTCATGGAACAAATCTTTCTATCCTTGCCCATGAGGCTTCTGTGCAGGGAGGACTGCCTGGGGCTTTGCTCTGAATGCGGAGCGAATTTGAACAGAAAAAAATGCGATTGCCGAAAGCATACGGGGCATTCGGCTTTTTTGAAGCTTAAGGAGCTCGAATTCCATAAGGAATGAGATTTTAATATGAATTTTAAACATGCGCCGTCTAATGGCCTTCGATTTTATCCTATGCCGAAGACGGTTGAGCGGAGTTCAATGTGAATTATGGCTGTACCTAAGAAAAAACGATCCAAGGCAAAGCGCGGAAGTCGTCGTTCGCACGACTCCATTTCATTGGTCAGTGCCGTATTGTGTCCACAATGTCATGAACCTGTACTCCCCCACCATGTATGTACTGCATGCGGGACCTACAAAGGGCAAACCGTAATCAAGACAGAAGAGAGCTGACATGAACGTAGCCGTTGACGCCATGGGAGGCGATAATGCTCCCGAAGTGGTCGTTGAGGGCACAGTTGAGGCTGTTTCTGAACTGGGCATTCCCGTCACTCTCGTAGGGCATCGGGAAGTACTGGGAAAAATTCTCGACGTCCACAAAAAATCGGATTTGATCTCGGTGCATCATTGTGAAGATATGGTGCAAATGGATGAGACGCCACTGAAAGCGGTTCGGCAAAAAAAGGATGCCTCTATCAGGGTTGCTTTTGATCTCGTGAAGAGCGGGGTTGCAGATGCGGTGGTCAGTGCGGGGAACAGCGGCGCGATTCTTGCTGCCGGAGTCCTCATTCTCGGCCGTATTAAGGGTGTCGACAGGCCTGCCATTGCCAGCATTGTTCCCACCAAAAAAGGACCTGGCATCCTTATCGATGTGGGAGCGAATGTGGATTGCAGACCGACACATCTCTTTCAGTTCGGTGTCATGGCGCAGGCATTTGCAAATTCCTGCCTGGGAATCGAGAACCCCAGGATCGGCTTGCTCAGTATCGGCGAGGAAAAAAGCAAAGGCAACGAGCAGGTGCGTTTGTCCCATCGGCTGTTCAGAGAAAGTACCTTGAATTTTAAGGGGAATGTTGAAGGCCGTGACCTCTTTGACGGCAACGTGGATGTGATTGTCTGCGATGGTTTTGTAGGAAATGTGGCCCTGAAGGTTATTGAAGGAGTCGTTGCGGCCATCAGCAGACACGTGAAAGATGAACTTGAGACGCCTCAGACAGATCCTTCTGATGCTTTATTGTGCCAGAATATGATTAATCGTTTCAAGCGAAAACTCGATTACGAAGAATACGGTGGAGCGCCGCTACTCGGAATTAAGGGAGTGGGAATCGTGTGTCACGGTGGTTCTTCTTCCAAGGCCATAAAAAACGCCATCAGGGTAGCTGCACAATATGCCAGCAACCGCATCGTAGAGAAGATGAGTCTTGCACTGGGAGCGGTTACGGAAGAGTAATAACAGATTATTTTTTTTAAGGAAGAGGGTATTTCATGAAGGCTTCTGACTCCAGGGTTGTTGTTATCACAGGAGGTTCCAAAGGGATAGGACGTGCAGTAGCGCACAGATTTGCGGAGGAAAAGGCAACGCTCGTCCTGGTTCATTATGACGCAGACGAATCCGCTTCACTGGACACATTACGGCAACTGTCTGAAAAAGGGGTGGAGGCAGTGAGTTATCGGGTGGATGTGTCTTCTTTTCAAGCGGTCGAAAATCTCTTTTCTGAAATTTACGAGAAATTTGAAAAGATCGACGTCCTTGTAAATAATGCCGGAATTACAAGAGATGCCCTGTTTATGCGTATGACCGAAGAGGCGTGGGATACCGTCTTAAATATCAATCTGAAGAGTGTATTCAATTGCACACAGGCCGTCATTCGCGCCATGGTAAAACAACGGCAGGGAAGGATTGTTAATGTTTCTTCGGTGGTTGGTCAGATAGGGAATCCGGGTCAGGCAAACTATTCCGCTTCCAAGGCCGGTGTCATGGCCCTTACCAAAACCATTGCCAAGGAGGTAGCGCCCAGGGGTATAACGGTAAATGCCGTAGCGCCGGGATTCATTCTGACCGAAATGACGGAAATCCTTCCTGATAAAATCAAGGATCATTTCATGCAGCAGATCCCCCTTGGCAGGATGGGCCAGCCGGAGGAAGTGGCGGATGCAATCTATTGGTTGTGTTCCGAGCAATCAAAGTATATCACCGGGCAGATCATTCATGTGAATGGTGGTATGTATATGTAGCACAATATGAGGCTGCAACTTCAGGGTTCAAAATTTAGAAATTGATGAGGGAGGTAAAGGTTTATGTCGGGTATTGAGGAAAAGATAAAGAAGATCATTTGTGAGCAACTTGATGTCCCTGAAGAAGATGTGGTGATGGATGCATCCTTTGTCGATGATCTGGGTGCCGATTCTCTGGATCAGGTAGAACTTATCATGGCGATGGAAGAAGAGTTCGATGTATCCATTCCTGATGAAGATGCGGAAAAGATAGCAACGGTTAAGGATGCCGTGAATTATGTGATGAATGCGATGGGTGCATAATCGCTTTGCTGGTCGCCCGTACCGATTCTACCTGAAGTATTTTCATTCCTGAAGATTTTACGGTTATGGGCAAATGGAGTCCTGGCCTTACGGAAGGGAAATTAAGATGACGAGAAGGGTTGTTGTGACAGGCTTGGGGATGGTGACGCCTCTCGGGACCGGCGTTTAGAAAAACTGGGATGCGGCCTGCGCCGGAAAATCAGGAATAGGTCCGCATAACAAGATTTGATACCTCGGATTTTGCCTCTCAAATCGCGGGGGAAGTCACTGACTTTAACCCAAGCGACTTCCTGGATAAACAACAGATCAGGCGTTTTGACATCTTCATCCATTATGCGATTGCTTCCGCAAGAATGGCCGTGGAAGACTCCGGTCTGAAAATAGACCAGAAGAACGGCCATCGGGTTGGCTGTGTTACCGGCAGTGGCCTGGGCGGCCTCGGCATGCTTGAATATTATCATTCTGTGCTCCTGGAAAAAGGGGCCAAGAGGATTAGCCCGTTTTTTATTCCCGGGATTATCGCCAATATGGTTCCCGGACAGATTGCCATTGAGTTCGGAGCAAGAGGACCCAACCTTGCTATCTCTACCGCATGTGCCGCAAGTACCCATGCTATCGGGGAGGCCTTTCGGCTGATTCAAGAAGACATTTCCGACGCCATTATCACCGGGGGTGCGGAGGCCGTAATTACGCCGCTGGCAGTCGGCGGTTTTTGCTCCATGCGGGCTCTTTCCACGAGAAATACCGAACCTGAAAAGGCCTCCAGACCTTTTGATCTGGATCGTGACGGGTTTGTGATTGGAGAAGGTTCCGGAATCCTGGTCCTTGAAGAACTGGAACATGCACTGGAAAGAGGTGCTCGAATTGTCGGAGAGGTTATCGGTTATGGGCTGAGTGGAGACGCCTATCACGTCTCAGCTCCTGAACCTGATGGTGTCGGCGCAATTGCCTGTATGCAGGGCGCCATTCATTATGCCGGACATCGAACCTGAAGCCGTTGATTATATTAATGCCCATGGGACCTCCACCAAACTCAATGACCTCTCAGAAAACAATGCCATTAAAGTGGTATTCGGGGAATCATGCGCGGAAAATTAGCCATAAGCTCGACAAAATCAATGACCGGCCATCTCCTTGGCGGCGCAGGCGGAATTGAAGCGATCTATGCGTTACTTACCATCAAACATGGTATCATCCCTCCAACCATAAACTATGAAACCCCTGATCCGGAATGCGATCTGGACTATGTCCCCAATGTCGCCAGAAAGGCAAAACTGGTAACGGCCATGTCCAATTCATTTGGCTTTGGAGGAACAAACGCTTCTTTGATTTTCAAGGCCTATGAATCAAAGTGATCGTATTCTATTCAAATTATCTGGCAATGGGTTGCGGATTTAGACATAACCATTTCGCCATGGGTTTTCTTCTTTGCCGCTGATCCAAATTCGCAGGCGGACGATATCGTACCTGAGCACAGTTTTTGTTCAGATACGATGACGATTATCTTCTCTTCTTTGACGGTGGAAAAAATCATGAGGATTATTATCGGCTCCGACCACGGCGGTTTTGGGCTGAAAGAAGAATGCAGAGCGCATCTGAAAAGCAAAGGGATTTCTGAGGTTCAGCGATGCGGGAGTTTTCAATCTCGATTCCTTTGACTATCCGAAAATCGGCCATCTGGTCGCCCAGTCCGTTGCAAACGGAGAATTCGAACGCGGAATACTCATTTGTGGAACAGGAATCGGAATGAGTCTTGTGGCAAACCGGTATAAGGGAGTGCGGGCTGCCTTGTGCCACAACCTTTTTACCGCTCGCCTCAGCAGACAGCACAATGATGCCAATATACTCGTCATGGGGGGTAGGGTAATCGGGGAGGCGCTTGCCCTGGAAATGGTGGATCTTTTTCTCCAGACCCCTTTTGATGGGGGCCGACATAAAATAAGGATTGATCAAATTGACCAAAGGCACATGGATAAATGATCGGGATCTGAAAAAGGAAGACCCGCAGATCTACGATGCTATTCGGAAAGAGATCAGAAGAGAAAAGCAAAATCTCGTGCTGATTGCATCGGAGAACTATGCCAGCCGGGCCGTTATTGAGGCTCAAGCCAGTGTAATGACCAATAAATATGCGGAAGGATATCCTGGTGCAAGGTATTACGGCGGATGCGAATTTGTTGATACGGCTGAGAAACTGGCATTAGACCGCGTCAAGAAGCTATTTGGATCCGAATATGCCAATGTCCAACCCCATTCGGGGAGTCAGGCCAACATGGCTGTCTATTTCACTTTTCTCGATCCGGGTGATCTCATTTTGGGGATGGATCTCTCTCATGGGGGACATTTGACCCACGGGAGTCCTGCGAATTTTTCAGGAAAACTTTTCAGGACCGTCTTCTATGGTCTGCATCCGAAGACAGAGCAGATTGATTATGATCAGGTGGCTGATCTGGCAAGGAAGCATAAGCCGAAGATGATCGTTGCGGGGGCCAGTGCTTATCCGCGCTTGATCGATTTCTCAAGATTCGCGGAAATCGCGCGTGAACAGGGAGCCTACTTGTTGGTCGACATGGCTCACATAGCGGGTCTTGTAGCAACGGGACTGCATCCCACACCCGTAGGGTTGGCCGATTTTGTCACATCAACGACCCATAAAACACTCAGGGGGCCCAGAGGAGGCCTTGTTCTGGCACGAGGAGAATACGGAAAAAGACTTAATAAGGGTATTTTCCCGGGAATCCAGGGGGGGCCTCTCATGCACGTTATTGCTGCCAAGGCCGTGGCCTTTGAGGAGGCACTGCACGAAGAATTCACAGCATACCAGCAGCAGGTGCTTCTTAATGCGCAAGTGCTTGCGGAAGAATTGAAGAGACATGGATTCGACCTGGTTTCGGGAGGAACCGATAATCATTTGCTTCTGATAAATCTTTCTGAAAAAGGGATAACCGGTCTTGATGCCGAAAACAGCCTCGTGCGGTCGGGAATCGTGGTGAACAAAAATACCATTCCCTTTGACAAAAGGGGACCGCAGATAACCAGCGGTTTGAGGCTTGGAACACCGGCTTTGACAACGCGCGGGATGAAAGGACCGGAGATCAGAGAGATCGCCGGTTTCATTCGAGATATATTGAATGATCCGGAATCGGAGAGCGTTAGAGATCGTATTCGCGGTAAGGTATTGGAACTGTGCGATAATTATCCTATCTATCCCCAACTTGACAAATATTAACCTGAGGGGGTCCGTATTGGCAAGACCATCCTGGAATGAATATTTCATGGCATTAGCCGAGATGGTGTCGAACAGATCCACCTGCATCAGGAGATCCGTTGGCGCTCTGCTCGTGAAAGAAAGACGTATTTTAGGAACTGGATACAACGGCGCTCCGGCAGGCCTCAGGCACTGTGAAGAAACCGGCTGTATTAGAGAGAATTCTTCGATTCCATCGGGGACACACCATGAACTTTGTCGGGGGCTTCACGCGGAACAGAATGCCATCATTCAAGCTGCTTATCACGGTATATCCATCAAAGATTCGACTCTTTACTGCACCAATAAGCCCTGTGTCATCTGTTCGAAAATGTTGATTAATGCAGGGATAAAAAAAATATTCTACAAAGACGGATATGATGATTGGCTGGCGGACGAAATGTTAACGGAGGCAGGTGTTCAAATCGAGAGGTTTGTCCCATGAAATGTCCCTTCTGCACCAAGATTGACAACAAAGTGATTGATTCCAGATTGAGCAAGGATGGCAGAACAATCCGGCGAAGAAGGGAATGTCTGGAATGCAAAAGAAGATTTACCACCTATGAAAAGCTCGAAGATGTTCTTCCACTCGTTGTCAAGAAGGATGGTCGGCGGGAGCCTTTTAATCGGCATAAGATTATTTCAGGGATACGGATGGCCTGCCAGAAGAGACCTGTAAGCACTTCCAGGATTGAGGAATTTACCGACAGCATGGAATCCTACTTCCAGGATCTCGGTAAAAAAGAGATCGACAGTTCCGAGGTGGGAGAAATGGTCATCAATACACTTCGGGAATGGGATGAAGTAGCCTACGTAAGGTTCGCGTCTGTGTACAGACAATTTAAAGATATCAAAGAGTTTATGTCAGAACTTGAAGATATACTTAAGGCCAGGCAAAACCATCGAGAAGATAATTAGGCCAGGCGGTTTGGATGATCGATACCGATGTAAAATATATGAAACTCGCCTTGGTGGAAGCCAAAAAAGGTGTCGGTCGCACTTCTCCCAACCCCGCGGTGGGCGCTTTGATCGTAAGGGATGACCGCATTTTGTCCCGGGGATATCACCGAAAGGCGGGCTTAGCCCATGCTGAAATAGACGCCCTTGAGAAGGTCGGTCACTCCTGTCCCGGAGCCACCTTGTATGTTACCCTTGAACCGTGTAATCATCACGGAAAGACTCCCCCCTGCACGGAATCAATTCTCAACGCTGGAATTGCCAGAGTGGTTGTAGGCGCAATGGACCCGAATCCGGGCGTCAAAGGCGGCGGAAGTAGATCATTGGCGCAAAACGGCATTGAAGTCAGGAGCGGTGTTCTGGAAAAGGAATGCCGAGTCCTCAATGAGGATTTCTTTACCTTTATCACCTCCGGAAGGCCCTTTGTGATCGCCAAATCCGCCCAGACCTTGGATGGCTGGACCGCCACATCGCTAAAGGATTCCAGATGGGTTACCAATGACAAGTCACGTCGTTATGTTCATCGACTGAGAGATCGCGTGGATGCCATCATGGTTGGGGTGGGAACAATTGTGACGGACAACCCTTCTCTCACCACGCGATTTGAAAACGGAAGGGGGAAAAATCCCCTCAGGATTGTTCTTGATGCCTGTTTGAGAACCCCTGAAGAGGCCAGGATTCTCAACGATCCATTTCCTGAAAAGACGCTGCTCGTTGTCGGTGAAGAGGCAGTTGGTGAAAAAGCTCGATCGGATCAGAAAGAAAGGAGTTTCCATTCTCCCGTGTCCAACAAAGGACGGCCGTGTGGACCTGCCGGCTTTGATGGGGAAGCTGGGTCGGATGAGCATCATGAGTGTCCTCGTGGAAGGCGGCTCGCTTGTTCTGGGTTCCATGATCCGGGAAGAACTTGTGGATAAATTTCACATCTTCAAGGCGCCTAAAATTCTTGGAGGAAACGACGGGGTTCCCATGGCCAGCGGTCCCGGTGTGAAGCAAATGCGGGACTGCACGACCCTTGAGAACGTTACATTCAGGAGATTTGGAGAGGACTATGCTGATTACGGGTTATCCTGTTTATCATCGGGAAGATCGATAATAATCTTTTCCCAGAGGCTTGAAAGGGTAGAGCTTGCGTTTTTGGACGCTTGTATAACCTCCTCGATCGTTGTTTTCCCCATACAATCCGGGATATTCACATTGGTAATCACCACAATGGCCAGCGTTTTTAATCCACAGTGCGCTGCTACGATAGCCTGTGAAACGGTCGACATTCCCACGGCATTGGCCCCGATGCCCCTGAGAAAGCGCGTTTCCGCCGGTGTTTCAAGGGACGGCCCCATAACTCCCACGTAGACTCCTTCCCTGATAAAAAGACCGGATTGCATCGCTTTTTCTCTTGCCAGTCCAATGAGTCGGGGGTCATATGTCTGACTCATGTCCGGGAAGCGTGGACCGAATTGATCGAGGTTGGGACCTGTTAATGGGTTCACCCCTTTCAGGTTGATATGATCGGTGACAATCATTAGATCCCCTTTTTTAAACGAGGGGTCCAATCCGCCCGCGGCGCTGGACATGAGAAAAAAGCGGATACCGAGCATGGCCATAACCCGCACGGGAAATGTCACCTCCCCAGGGGTGTAGCCTTCATAGAGATGAAAACGGCCCTCCAGCGCTACAATCGACCTGCCTCCCAATCTTCCCGCAACAAGCGTGCCTTTGTGTCCTTCCACAGTCGATTTTGGAAAATGCGGTATTTCTTCGTAGGGGAGTCTGAAATCGGGCACGATATTATCCGTGAGAGAGCCCAGTCCGGTACCGGTTATCATGCCCACCTCCGGTGGTTCACCCATCCTGGAAGCAAGAAAATCAGCGGTTTCTTCGATCTTTGAAAACATCGTTTCATTCCTTTCTAAAAGATATACAACGCCCTAAATGAAGAAAACCAACATAGCACTTTTTTCCCGAAATATCTTGTGTTTTCATGCATGCTCAGCAAATTGGAGTGGGGCCGGAGAAGAACAGCTATCATTCTTCTATAGGGTCGCTTTTACCCTTGACCTGAAGTACTCTGTACGATAATAATAAAAAGTTTTTCCTGAATAGAAATGGCAGCCTTTAACCAATATCCCTTGGAGAGGGCACGGGAATTGCTTCGCTCATAACACTGCAATGGGACGGGAATTCATTGGTTAGAGAACTACTGAGAGGGGATGTATGAAAATTGATCTGCATATTCACTCAAGGGATTGTTCGGATGGAAAGATGTCTCTGTCGCGGATATTTCTTGAGGCTAAAAAGAGAGATATCGGATTTGTCTCCATTACAGACCACGATAATATTCAATGTCAGGAAACAGCCTTGGCACTGGCCCGAGAATACGGCATCGATTATCTGCCGGGGGTGGAATTCAATATTACCTTTTCACATCCTGATTACCGGAAAGGAAAAGCCGCGGCCCTGGATGTTCTTGGCTATGGATATGATATATATAACAAAGAGATAATTAATAAACTTAAAGCAATACAAGAATATCGAAGGAGCAGGGCGGAACGGATTCTCGAAAAAATCAATCAGGCGTTTAAAGAGAACGGACAGCCTGCATTTACAGAACGCGATATGGAGGCCATCGAAGAGAGCGTGGAAGGCTCCATCGGTCGCCCTCACATCGCCGCTTACATGGTTGAAAAAGGGATCGTATCCAGCAGACAGGAGGCATTTGATCTTTATCTTGTTCAATGTAACGTTCCGAAACTGCCTCTTTCCTTGGAGGAAGCGTCGCATCTCGTAAGAGGGGCGGGGGGTAAGCTGTTTTTGGCCCACCCCGATGATCCAAACGGCACATCCCTCAGGGCCTATACCCCTGATCTCAAAAACAGCAGGGCATCATAAGGGAAACAATGCTCCCCTATCTGGACGGGATTGAATGTTGGCACTCGAGACATACCCCGGAAACCGTGACCTCCTACAGAATATTCGCGGAAAATGAAAAACTCCTGATCTCAGGGGGATCCGATTGCCACCAGGATCCTACGGTCATGGGGGACATGGATATCCCATCCTGGGTGGCGGAACAGTTCATTCTGGAAAGGCCATAGAAAATGCTTGAAAACGAAATAATAAACGATCTGCAAGATCCCGCATCTCTTCCGGACCCCACAAATCGCGTGTCGGTCGTGCAAACCCATATTTCGATCGTGTTCATCGGCGATGATTTTGTCTATAAAGTGAAGAAACCGGTGGATTTCGGCTTTCTTGATTTCTCGACACTCGAAAAAAGGGAGTTTTTCTGCAGGCAGGAGGTGGAACTGAACCGAAGGCTCTCCAAGGGTATTTACCTGGACGTTCTTCCTGTAAAGCATACCGGAACGAAATATACACTCAAACCCGTGCCGGGTGATGCGGTGGAATATGCCGTCAAGATGAAACGGATCCCGGAATCCTTCCTGATGAAAACTGTGTTTGAAAAAGGGCGGATTACCCGGCGGCACCTGGAGGAAGTCGCCTCGGTTCTGGCCACATTTCATCGGAAGGCTTTGCGAAACGAAGAGATCGACAAATTCGGGCTTCCGGAACAATTCAAAGTGAATACGGATGAAAATTTCGATCAGGTGAAAAAATATATAGGAAAAACCATCCCAAGAGACGCTTTTGATGAAATATCGCAATGGACCGAGGCTTTTTACGAAGCAAACAAGGCTCTCTTCCTGGAGAGGGTGGGCAAGGGAAGGATCAGGGATTGCCATGGCGACCTCCACATGGAGCATATCTGCTTGATGGAGGGGCTTCCGATTATCGATTGCATAGAATTCAACGAGCGCTTTCGCTATGGTGATACGATAGCAGACATTGCCTTTCTCTTGATGGATCTGGAGTATCATGGAGGTTTCGACCTTGCGCAGACTCTCTGGAAGGCTTACAAAGATCGGGCTGAAGAAGGTGGAGTGGATCTCCTGCTTGTTTTTTACAAGGTTTACAGGGCGTTTGTACGAGGTAAGGTGAACAGTTTTCAGCTGGATGATCCATCCATAGACAGCGCGAAAAAATCGGCCGCGGCGGAACGGGCACGAAAATATTTCGAACTCGCCCGGTCGTACGTCAATCTTGGCTAACCTCGGATGTAAAGGAGTATGTTTATGAAAGAACCTTTTGTGGACTTTATGCGTAAAGAACTGGGGCCTGAAACCGTACTTATCGCCTGCGGCCTGCCTGCATCCTACAAGACGGAAACAACAGAAGTGATTGCGGAGTTGCAGGGATACACCATTCTCAGGTCTGATCTGATCCGCCGTGACGTGTTGAAAGGCGAAGACATTTTTGATGAAAAAGTGGCCTCCAACATGAACAAACGAACGCTCGTATACGATGAGATGTTCAGGATGGCGGACGAACTGGCCGGAAAAGGGCAGGGCATCATCCTGGATGCCACTTTTGTAACCCAGAGCCTGAGACGGAGGGCTGCTGAAGTGGCAGCCAGATATGGCAAAACGCTTGTGATCCAGCAGACCCAATGCCCTAAAGAAGTCTCTCTTCGAAGGATATCTCTGAGGACCAAGGAAAATTATGAATCCAATGCCCTGACCGAACAAGCGTACACGAACAATGTGAAGAAATTCGAACCCGTAGACCTTCAGGAACTCAAGACTCTTTTTCCGGACCTCAGCATAGTCCACCTGGTTGTTGACACCTCATCGGATCGAACCGAGGAATGGTTTGTCACACAGAAAGTTACGCGATAAGGATTGTGTGATATGGACAACCTGAAGAAGAGAATCCTTGCTGCAAAAAGGGAAATTCCATCCGACCTTGTGCTCAAAGGCGGCAATGTGGTGAACGTCTTTTCCGCCACGATCGAAAAAGCCGACGTGGCCATATGTGACGGGGTCATTGCAGGAATAGGTCCCGAGTTCCATGGCAAAGAAGAAGTGGACGTTGGGGGTAAGTGGCTTACTCCCGGACTGATTGATGGGCACATCCACGTGGAAAGCAGCATGCTGATTCCTTCGGAATTTGCCCGAGCACTGCTGATCCATGGAACCACCACCATCGTTTCCGATCCGCACGAAATTGCCAATGTTCACGGAATTGACGGCATCCGTTTCATGATCCAAGACTCCGACTCTATTCCTCTCGACATCTATTTCATGGCTCCGTCCTGTGTCCCCGCCACCCATCTGGAAACAGCAGGAGCACGGTTGATGGCGGAGGACCTTGCCGTGTTGAAAAACGAGCCCCGCATCTTGGGTCTCGCCGAAGTCATGAATTTCCCCGGAGTCATTTCAGGAGACGAGCAGATCCTGGAAAAAATTCGGACCTTCAGGGATCAAGTCATTGATGGTCATTCCCCTCTTCTGAGTGGTTACGATCTGCAGGCCTATCTGTCTGCGGGCATCGGCTCCGATCACGAATCCATGCGGTTGGAAGAAGCTCGGGAAAAAATGAAAAACGGCATGATGGTGATGATTCGGGAAGGGACCTCCGCAAAAAATCTGAAAGATCTGCTGCCGTTGGTCAATGAAAAAAACCAGGGTCGTTTCTGTTTCGTATCGGACGATCTGCAAGCGGAAGATATCCATTTCAGAGGACACCTGGATTTTGTTTTCAGGAAATCGGTCCAACTGGGACTTGATCCGATTGTCGCCCTTCGGCTCGTCACCATCAATCCCGCGAACTACTTTCGGTTATATCATCAGGGCGCCCTTGCACCGGGATGGCGGGCGGATATTGTTGTCTTAAACGATTTGCCGGCCTTTGAAATAGACGCCGTGTATAAAAATGGGAAGCCTGTTGTTCAAAAGGGAGCATTGATCAATTTTCCCAGTAGGCCATCTGCGTACACGAATCCCCTTCCCCGATCCATGCATATGGCCGAAATTACACCGGAGGATTTCGCCATGAGACATCCTGGGGGAATCGCACGCGTTATCAATCTCATTCCCGATCAAATCGTCACGGTCGCGTCCCATGAGTCCGTTCATGCCGAGAACGGATGGGTCCATTCGGATACTGCTACCGATATCCTGAAAATGGCTGTTGTGGAAAGACACAGCGCCTCGGGCAATATCGGCCATGGGCTTGTCAGGGGTTTCGGATTAAAAAAGGGTGCGGTCGCCTCATCTGTCGCCCACGATTCTCATAATATCATCGTGGTAGGGGTCGATGATGTTGACATCTGCGGGGCGGTTCAAGCGGTAAGTGACATGGGGGGCGGTATTGCCGTTTTCTCTGAAAATCATCTTCTCGCCTCAGTTCCCCTTGAAATAGCCGGGCTCATGTCTGTAAACCCCCTGCATACAGTGGTGGAACAGCTCGAAAAAGCAAAAGCGATGGCACGAGAGCTCGGCTGTGGGATCCCTGATCCTTTCATGGTTCTTTCCTTTCTTGCTCTTCCTGTAATTCCTGAGTTAAAACTCACCGATAGGGGCCTGGTTGATGTAAACCGGTTTGAAATTGTCCCTCTGTTCGAGAAAGTCTAAATAAGAGGTTTCATGTCTGCAAAATCAGCGGGAATTATTTACAAACATCACCATGACCCAGCCAAAGCCGCCGCCCGGGATCTGGAAAAATGGTTTATTCAAAAGGGCATCGCTGTATTTTCTGAAGAAATGGGGTTGAGTGGCCCGCATGAGGGGAGGGCAAAGGGGATCTGCGATATACCCGAATCCGTTGACTGGGTGGTTGTACTCGGTGGAGATGGAACCCTGCTGGGCGCCGCGCGTCGGATCGGTCGTTATGGCGTGCCCATTCTGGGAATCAATATGGGCGGTCTGGGGTTTCTCACCGGCATTCCGCTTGATCGAATGTATCCTGTCATGGAAGCGATGATCAATGGCGAACTTAGAGATGGAAAGCAGAATCATGCTTGAGACTCGGGTATTTCGCCAAGAGAAAATGGTTTTCCATTTCCAGGTTCTCAATGATGTGGTGATAAACAAGAGCACCCTGGCAAGAATTATCGATCTCGATGTCGCCATCGACGACGAATTTCTGACAACGTTCAGAGCGGACGGTTTGATTATATCCACACCCACCGGTTCCACCGCTTATAACTTGTCTGCGGGAGGCCCTATTTTATACCCCACAATGGAGACTTTTGTTCTAACGCCCATCTGTCCGTTTACCCTGACGAATCGCCCCATAATCTTTCCGGACAGCGCGGTGATTCGCATAAGAATGGGAAAGGAAAGTGAGCAGACGGTCGTTCTCACCTTCGACGGGCAGGTCGGTTTTGATCTCCTCCACGAGGACAGGCTGGAAATCTGCAAATCCCGTGAAAAAATCACGCTGTTCAAGCCGCCCGACACCAGCTACTTTAAAATTCTCAGGACAAAACTTATGTGGGGTGGGGCAACACACAGCATGGATTGATAACCGTTCATGGTTTACGGCTATCCCTTCACAGATGAAAAATCGAAGGAATCAAACCGGCGAACCGCAACCCAGCATCGGGAAATATGAAAAGCATCAGGCGTAGCTTCGTAACGGAACGAAGCAAAATCGGGTATATCAGGTTTACTATAGAATCCTATGATGGGATGGCTCTCGTTTCCACGGTTGATCCCCATATGGCCATGATTGAGCTGAAGATATCACCGGGCTGCGAGGAGATGATCCTGGAACTCTTGGAATCCTTTCGAAGGGATGAAGGGATCAGAATCATAGAAGTCTTGCAACCCCCTGGAGAGGATTTTTGTCGAAAAAATTTTATATAAAAACCATGGGATGCCAGATGAACGAGTATGATTCTGATTTTCTGGCCCAATCCTTGATTCTGGAAGGATATACCCGGACAAATATGCCTGATCAAGCCGACCTTGTTCTGGTGAACACCTGTGCTGTGAGGGCCAAACCGGAACAGAAGACCTTTAGTTTTTTAGGGCGCATGAGCGCCCTCAAGAAAAGAAACCCTGACATGGTCTTAGGCGTTGTTGGATGCCTTGCCCAGATGAAAGGAAAAAGGATACTGAAACAGTTTCATCTGCTTGATTTTGCCATGGGTCCGAGGGATCTAAGTCACCTTATGGAAGTCCTGGAGAAAATTGAACGAAATCAAGGAAGAATTGCCGCGGTGAATCTCGATTCGTTTCGATCCGGCTACGTCTCGTGTCCGGGGTATTTCGCTCGGAAAATAACGGGATTTATCTCCATTATGGAGGGGTGCAACAATTTCTGCAGTTACTGCATCGTTCCTTACGTACGCGGTCGGGAGATTTCAAAACCAATGGATGACATTCTTGGAGAAGCCCGTTCGCTGATCTCTCAGGGAGTAAAAGAAATCACGCTCCTGGGGCAGAATGTCAACTCCTACAACTGGAAGCAGAAAGACAGGACCTGGCATTTCCCCGATCTTCTTGAAAAACTTGGTGGCGTGGAAGGCCTGGTGCGGCTCCGCTTCACAACCTCTCATCCGAAAGATGTTTCTTTGACTCTCATTCATTGTTTCAAGGAGATCCCCAACCTCTGTCCGCATATACACCTCCCGTTTCAGGCCGGATCCAATCGGGTACTTAAATCCATGAAGAGACGCTATACCCGGGAAGATTATATGAAACTGATCGCAAGCCTTAAAAATGTCAATCCCGAGATTGCCATCACAAGTGATGTTATGGTAGGATTTCCCGGAGAAACCGACAGCGATTTCGAAGATACCCTCGATCTCATCCGGCATGTTCGGTTTGATTCTCTGTACTCCTTCAAATATTCAGACAGAGTCGGTACCGCCGCGGAGAAAATGGGGAACAAGGTGGAGGAATCTGTAAAGACCTCGCGTCTGTGCATCCTTCAGGAATTGCAGGAGCAGATAACCAGGGAGAAAAACAAAAAACTTGAAGGGAAAATCTTGGAAGTCCTCATAGAAGGGGAAAGCAGAAAAGGCGGGCAGAAGACCGGAAAGACGGCTACCAATAAGATCGTCAATTTTCGCTGTAAAGAAAGTTCGGCCGGTGAGCTTGTCATGGTTCGGATTCAAGAAGCTTTCATCAATTCATTCCGGGGCGAGATGGAACAGTAAGCAATGGATTATGGGTTAGAAAATATTGAATACAGCCATGAGGGAGTCCTGGTTGTGGATGATGAAGCGGACGTTCGGGAACCCGTAACCGAGATGCTGCGACGTCTTGGTTTCCAGGCCGACAGTACCGGCAATCCCCTGACGGCTCTCGCCGCCTTTGAGGAAAAGCCCTACAGCTTTCTGCTGACTGACATTCGTATGCCGCAGATGGATGGACTCGCATTGATAAGGCAGATCAAAGAACGATTTCCCGACGTTTTTGCGATTGCCATGACAGGGTACACCCGGGAATACAGTTATGTGGAAGTGATTAATGCAGGGGCAACGGATTTCATCAACAAGCCCTTTGGCATGGAGGAACTGGAAGCCAAATTCAAGAGAGCCCTGATAGAAAGGAATATAAGGCAGGAGCTTAACAGGTTATCCATTACCGATTCGCTTACGGGAATTTATAATCAAAGGCATTTTTACAGCAAGCTCCAGGATGAGCTCATGCGTGCAAAAAGGCAGCGGTCTAACTTGGGCCTTATCCTTCTGGACCTGGACAATTTTAAACAATTCAATGATCAATTCGGCCACCTGGCAGGGGACAATCTTTTGCGAAGCATTGGACCTATTATTACCCAGAATATTCGCCAGGGTGTTGATTCCGGATTCAGATACGGTGGGGATGAATTCGCCGTCATTCTGATAGACGGAAAACTGGAGATTGCGAAGTTGACGTCGAAGCGCATCACGGATTCCATCGAGAAAAATTGTGGGATTCGTGCAAGTGCAGGGTATGCGGTAACTTCCGGCCAAACCACTATGGAAGACTTCATTCAAGAGGCGGATGACGCATTGTACAGAAACAAAAAACGCAAGAAGGCCGCATCCTGGGAACAAATCAAGGATGTTTCCAACGTCTGATAAGATATATTATGTAAACTAAAAGGAATGCGCGCTTCAGATTAGAAGAAGATACTGGAAGATATCTGTTGACATATTGATTTTAGGCGAATAATGTTAAAGCATCATTAATCGGAGGTCATTTTTATGAGCAGTGTTGTCAAGAAACGTCGGAAAAAGATCACCAAGCACAAATATCGAAAGCTGCGGAAAAAAATGCGTCATAAAAACAAATAGGTCTTTCCCTCGGGCCTGTGTCCGCAATAAAAAAGGCAGCTCTTCTCTGAGCTGCCTTTTTTATTGTATCCTTTTTCAGATCCCCTTATCCTGGATTATCTTTGAACCGAGGGGGTTTGAAATTATTTGCCGTATTCGTACCAGCCTCCTCCAGTCTTCTTTCCCAGCTTATTCGCCCGAATCATGGTCTTGAGAAGATTCGGCGAAACCCATTTAGATTCCTTATTGAGTTCCTTGTAAAAGTATTCCGTTACAAAGTAGCAGATATCAACCCCTGTCAGGTCCATCAGTTGAAACGGCCCCATGGGATAATTCAAGCCGTTTTTCACAGCTATGTCCACATCTTCGATGCTGGCAATCCCTTCTTCAACGATCTTGATGGCCTCCAGCATATGGGGAATCATAATTCTGTTGACGATGAATCCGGGAGAATCTTTTTTTACTTCAACGGTGATCTTCCCCATCTTCTTTGCCAGAGCCGTTGTAACGGCCACCGTTTCGTCGCTGGTGCTGTATCCCCGGATCACTTCCACGAGTTTCATCAGCGGAACGGGATTAAAGAAGTGCATTCCACAGACCTTGTCCGGGCGCTTGGTTGCCGTCGCGATTTCAGTCAGGGACATGGAGGACGTATTAGAAGCAAGGATGACATCGGGACGGCAAATTTCATCCAATTCGCTGAATACGCTCTTTTTCAATGCCATGTCTTCGAGGACCACTTCAATGACGAAATCGACTTCTTTCAGGGCCTGCATGTCCGTTGTTCCCTTTATCCTGCCGAGAATTGCATCTTTCTGGGCAGCTTCCATTTTCCCTTTTTCGACGCTCTTTGAGAGAAAACGGTCGATATTTTTCAGGCCTCGCTCCACGAAATCGTCTTTTATATCGCGCATGATCACGTCACAACCGATCTGAGCCGCTGCCTGCGCGATTCCATTTCCCATAGTTCCTGCGCCTACTACGCCAACTGTCTTAATGTCCATAATCTCTCCTCATAATAGTTGTATAGGTATTGTTTCCCTCACGCTTAAACAGATTCCACGGTTTTTACTTCGGGGACATTCTGTTTTAAAATTTTTTCAATCCCCATTTTCAATGTCATTTGTGACATGGGACAACCGCCGCAAGCGCCTGTCAGCTTTACCTTTACCAGCCCCTCATCATTGACGTCCACAAGTTCCACGTCCCCTCCGTCCGCCTGGAGCGACGGCCTGACTTTTTGCAGAGCATCATTCACTTTTTCCTTTAGTGTCATAGGAATTCTCCTGTTTGCTTGGTATTTATATGCACGTTGTTCAAGACTGTTCGTCATTAGCATATTCCGGAAAAAAAGGCTACCCGAAAATCCTTCTAACCCGCTCATCAAGATACCGGCGAAGACCGGAATTCTCTCGGGGAGACCAACCCATGCTCTTTTTCCAGATTTCGTCCGACTCCATGCAGAGGTAGAGGCCCAGATCCGGGTGCCATTTTGCCAATTGTTCTTTCATGAAGGCATACATTTCTATGCGCATGGGTTTGAAGTACCGCATTTTTCCATCTAATCCCATGATAAATTCACCGTTCAGGATACAGGTTCCCGGGTGCCTTTTTCGAAGTACGGTCTTGAACCCGGGCATGAATCGAAACGAACCGAAACTGATCCAGATGATCGTGTTCGGATCGACATAATGCGCCATCAAATCCAAGGTTCGGGCATACTGCTCTTTCCATCCGTCGTGATAGACAAGGGGATCAAAGTGAAAACCGATTTTAAACCCTTCTTCCTGACACTTCCGGGCAGCTTCGAGCCTCTTTTCAATGCTTGCAGCGCCATGTTCCTCCCTTGCGCAAATATAGGGGCTGTTCAGCGACCACGAAACAATAATACGGTCCCGTTCCCGAAGGGCAAGGAGTCCATTGATCTGGGTGGTCTTTGTCTTGAGCTCCAACACTGCATTTTTTCTCTTTGAAAAGGCCGGAACCAAGAGCTCTGTCCACCGGGCGACGGGATCCAGGGCCAGACTGTCGGTAAACTCTCCCGTCCCCACCCGGAAAATAGTGTCCGGTTGTGAATCGATGGTTTCAAGGAGTCGTGGCAGTTCTTCTTTAAGATTTGTATGCACCCTCAAATGGGGATTATTAAAGTAGTATTGAAGGATGCAATAACTGCAGTTCAACGGACAATTCGTCCCAACGTTCAGAATCTGGTACCCACAACAGATATATTCCCGGGTTCCCGGACAAGGTTTTAAAAATTCTCCCTTATGGGAGAGAAAATGGAGCACATCCTTCCCCATGTAAAAAGAAGCATTTTCCTTTGCGCCCTCCCCTCTTTCTGTTTCTTCCTGTTCTTCAATTGTTGCTTTATTTTCTTCTATTAACTGTCTAATATAACGATTCAAGACATTGGATTTTTTTTCAATAATCACCTTGTTTACAGGGAACTTGAACATGATCACTCTTTCTCCCAGGGATTGCCAACGCGCGCAATTCTCTTTATGGAGGAAAGGTCATGTAAGACTTTTGTCAATTGCGGACCGTCTCTAAAAGAGATTTCCATCCTGTAATCAGATCCCTCAAAAAATGGAGGAGGGGTAATCCTGACTCCCGCTGGAAGTTTCAGCGCTAAAACGCTTTTTTTGAACCCTCGCTCCGCTTCGACCACGGAGGGCAGACGCCTCTTTCGAAAGAATGTCATCATGGCTTTCGCTTTCTGGGGTGCGTTCATTTGGCTGTCCGTTTCTATTTCTCCGATGGACGGATCAGACAAAAGATCAGAAACCGATCGGTTTTCAATAATGGATAAATCCATTATAAAGTCAATAAGCTGTCTTTGCTGGTTCATGTTTAACATGAGATGTGAAAAGAATTTCAGGATCGTGTCTCTCGTGCTCTTGTCCAGGTCCAGGAGTATTTTGACGGTCTGAATGGACAATCTTTCTTCCGCGAGTGCCCTCTTGTCTGCTTCTCCCAATTCACTTGCCATCTTTGTATAGAGGCGAAATGTGTCTCTGCGTGGAGCCAGGTTCAGGACCGGCAGGTATTGCTCGATAATGGTTTTTTCAGGAAGGAGATCCTCCATCCTTGTCAGGACCATGGCTTTTTCCACGTCGTTCAATTTGCGGATGGAAAGGTTTTCGTAGAGATTCATCAGGAGACCATGAAGCGGGTCAAAGGTCGCGTTCGAAAGGACCCTGCAGGGGAATGTGTGAAGACCCAGGTGTTTCAGAGCCTGTATCCTTTTATAACCCGCAATGATGGGCATTTTGTGGGAATCCCCTGAGCCAAGGAGTATGGGACTGTTCAAGAGTCCAGCGTTTTGGATGGACAGGATCAAAGGATTCAGATCATATCCGAAACTCATGCAATAGGGACCGGGAGAACAATCGATGGAATCGATGGACACCATTTGGCTGGAAGTTGCAGCAGGAAGATTTTTTGTCATATTTTAGCATCCTCTCTTTATGCCAGCAAAAAAGCCCTCACCGGAGAAGCCTCTCCGTGCTTGATCTTCAGTGCAGGGCAGAACAGCGTAAAATGTCCCGGCGGGACTTCCGAAAGATCAATTCCCTCAAGGATCAGGATATTGTTTCCAAGGATCTTATGATGAATGGCGAAAGTGGCATCCTTGTATCGGTCTATGGTAATATAATCGATCCCTATCAACCCCACACCTTTTTCGATGCAAAGATCCGCCGCCTCTTCAGAGAGATGCACATAATCCTCTGAAAAAGTACCACTTTTGCACCGGCCTGATCTTGAGTTATTCGTCTTAAAAAGGAGCGCATCTCCCGGGTCGATCCGGATGTTTTTCATTTCCTCCGGACGGATAATTCGGTCGTCCTCGGTTTCAAGAATGAGCGCGGAAAAGATGAAGTCCGCCGGTCCATACTGGTCTATAGACTTTCCCCCCTGGATAAAATGGGAAGGGGCATCTATATGGGTTCCTGAATGGGAACTCATGCTGAGTCTGGAAAGTTCGCAATCCCCCTGATCTTTCAAGGTCACCACCAATTCCCTCGAAAAGACCGGATCGCCCGGATAGGTGATCGATTCTTCTCCCAATAGAACGGTGATGTCGTAAATAGATTTGTAGGGTATCATCTCTTCAACCGTAATCTAATCATATCTCTGATGGACACAATTTCATCGCACCGTAAAACACGGGCTATCAGGAAAAAAATGATTATACCGGAGAATATCAGAATTGTCAGGTTCGTAATCTTTGTTCCCGAGGAAAGGTCGGAATTTGTAGAGAAACAGAGAGATTGCAGAAAATAGATTCCCGATGCCCATGATCAGAGAAGCGAACAGGGACTTTACAAACGATTTCAAGATCGGTTTATAGAGAAGTGAAGGCATCTTCTTTTTCAAGAACAGGGCCAGCAGAAAAACCTGAACGCTCGAAGCAATGGAAAGAGAAAGAGCAATTCCTCCGTGATGCAGAGGACCGATCAAAAGGAGACTTGAAATCAGATTTACAAAAAGGGCGACAACGGCAACTTTTACAGGCGTTTTGGTATCTTGAAGCGCATAAAAGGCCGATACCATGACCCGGACACCGGAAAAGGCCCATAACCCGAAAGTGTAAAAAAGGAGTGCCTCATAAGTCATTCGGGAGGCATGAAAACCAAATGCACCCCTTTCAAAAAGGATTTCGACGATCGGTTTTCCAAGAGCAATCAGGCCGATCATGCAAGGCAGAGTAATGAAGAAAACCAGGCACAGTGCATGATTCAAGGTGTTAAAAAATCGATTCCAATCTCCATGGGCGGCCTCCGATGGAAAGGGACGGAAGGGCTGCCGTACTGATGGCAATGGCGAAAATGCCCAGAGGGAACTGAACAAGACGATCGGCGTAATAAAGCCATGAAACGCTGCCTTCCGGCAGAAAACTCGCCAACAGGGTGCCCAGAAACTGATTGAGCTGATAGACGGCAGAGCCAAAGATCGCCGGCGCCATTAACAGCCCAATTCTCTTTATTGCGGGATGACTTGGTTCCCAACGCGGGGAAAAACGGACCCCTGACTTTACCGCCGGAGGAATTTGAAGCGCTACCTGCAAGAGGCCTCCGATAAGGACACCGACCGCAATCCCGGTAATGGGCAGGGAGCAATGGGGGGCAATAAAAAAGGCTGCCCCGATGATTCCCAGGTTCAGAAAAATAGGCGCGGCGGCAGGTGCGGCAAAGTGCCTTAACGAATTCAACACCCCCATGAAAAATGCTACAATGCCGATAAAGAATATATATGGAAAGGTAATTCTTGTTAGGAATACGGTGAGATCGTACTTGAACCCTGTGCCGCCGAACCCGAATGCCTGTATCCTAACGATCCACGGCGCCAGAAGAACCCCCGCGACCGCAAGAAACAATAGAATCAGAAAGAGTATGGTAAGAAAAGTCTCGGCCAGTTCAAAGGCCTCTCGTTTTCCTTTTCGGGAAAGAAATTCGGTGAATACCGGAATAAACGCTATGGTCAACGATCCCTCGGCGAAAAGACGTCGCAAGAGATTCGGTATTCTAAACGCCACAAAAAAAGCGTCTGCCGCCACCCCTGAGCCGAACATGGCGGCAATAACCATATCTCGAACCAACCCCAGAATTCGGCTCGCAAGGGTAAAAAACCCCACCACGCCGGCAGCTCGGCTCATTTTGCTCGTTTCAGAACCATCCGATCCTTCGAGATCGCAGAAAATCCTTGACATAACTTCCTGAAGGTTTAAAATAAAAAGTTAAATTAATAAATGGAGTTTTCGTCCCTTAGGCCGGAAAGAATAAATCTATCGGTCATTGTGAGACAGCATGACTCCAATAAAAGCAAATTCCTAAGGAGGAACTGAGTTGGCTAACCACAAATCGGCCCTGAAAAGGGCAAAACAAAACGAAATCAAGCGGGTGGAAAACAAGAGTTACAAGACCAGGGTAAAAAAGGCAGTGAAAGAAGTCAGGGCGGCAGTGGCGAGCAATTCAGAACCAGAGGCCCGGGAGAGCCTGAAAAAGGCTGTGTCGATCATTCAAAAGACATCTTCCAAGGGCGTGATCCACAAGAACCAGGCATCTAGAAAAATTTCCCGACTGGAACTTCAGGTCAATAAGCTTGCAGCGGCCGTCGAAGGTTGATTTAACAACGATATAACCAGCATTTCAAGAACAAGACGGGCCTGCGATCCGGTTTTTAAGAGTCCGTCCGCACGATAAAGGTAAAACAGTCCCCGTTCAAGCTCGTCCAGCGTCCATTTTTTGGACTGCTGGACGATTTTTTTTACGAGAAATGGCGGGACCTTTATTTTCTTTGCTACGTCCGCCTGCCCTCCGCCACCCTTCAGGATGGTCCCTGTTTCAAGGAGAAGGCGCATCTGCCGGTTAATCATGCCGATAATTCCAAAAGCGGCATCTCTTCCTTCCTCTTCTAAAAAGCGGTTCAAAACCGAAACTGCGTTTTCTCCGGTCTTTGGACGAGATGTGATCCATCAGTTCAAAGATCGTATATACTCTGCTGTACCTGGCGGATTCCTTGATCTCCTCAACGCCGATTGTTCGGTCTTTATGTCTCAAATGTAGCTTTTCCAGTTCCGTATGAATTTCCCGCAACCGGTTTCCGACAATCCCGTAAAGATATTCACAGGCTTCGTCGGTAATTTTCAGTCCAAGAACCCCGGCATCCCTTTTTATCCAAGGGACGACCTGACTGTCGTAGAGAGGTTTAAAATGAACAGCCACCCCCAGTTCTCTGCATTTCTTATAAAATCTTTTTTTGAAATCGGTCTTGATAGAAACGAAAATGAGACAGGTGGTATCTACCGGGTTTTCCAGGTAGGGAAGGAAGCTATCGAGATCCGAGGCAGAAAATTTTTCTACCCTTCGTACAATAATCAACCGGCTTGAAGACATGAACGGGAGGGAGCGGGCATCATCAAGGATATCAGCCGGGGAGGCATTATCTCCTTGAAATATGCGGAGATTGAAATCCCTTGCCGCTTCTCCGAGACAGGTCTCCCGAAAGATTTCCAGCAGCTTTTCGAGTTGGAAAACTTCTTCTCCATAAAACAGGTAGACAGGGCCAGCTTCCCCCTTTTTCAGCCGGTTCAGAACCTGTTCAGGACTCAGATCGGAGGCCATCAAAACCTTTCCATGGTTTTCATGTAAATCCTCTCCGCAAACAATTTGGCGACTGCTTCAGCCGCCTTTCTTTCGTTGTAAGCGGTAATCATGGGATCTGAGCTTACAGAGAAGGCAACTTTTTCTTCCATGTTCGGATCATGCCAAACGATATTCCCCGATTTCCTGTCCACCAGTTTTGCATCCAGCCGAATAATCAACCATCGGGAGGTTGTCACCTCGAATTTATCCTCCCCGACTCTGTAGCTCAAAGGGTCGGTGCTGATCTTGTTGATCACACCGGTCAGGAGCATGTTTGCCTTGTCGCTGGATACGAGCGGGATTTGGGAATGGCTTACGAATTCCCGACGGATGACCCTTGTGAAATCCCCTTCGAATCCCAATGTGGAAGACGGGCTCGTCATCATGGGAATGGAAAGGCTCGAAATCGTCATTCCTGCAGGCTGCCCGGTGGCCTGAAGGCTGTAACCACACCCCGCCATGATAAACAAGAGAATAACAGCAAGAAAACATTTCATCATGGGAGATTTCTGCACGGCCTTTTCTACCATCTTACAGGACAATATTGACGAGTTTTTTCTGAACCACAATAACCTTTCTGACGGTCTTTTCCTGAATAAATTGACGAATTCTTTCGTTTGCGAGGGCCGCTGCCTCGATCTCTTTTTCGTTGAGGGAGGCAGGCACTTCAATTTTGCTCCTCACCTTTCCATTCACCTGCAACACCACCAGTCTGGTTTCCGCTTTCAGGGCCAGCTCATCATGGACCGGCCAAGGGATATCCAGGAGAAGCCCCTGGTTCCCCAATCTCTGCCACAACTCTTCCGTCATATGGGGAACAACGGGAGACAGCAGGACTATGGCGGTCTCAACGGCTTTCCGGATCACTGCCCATGCCGGGTCCCTCTTTTTCCTCTTCTTCATTCAGGAATTTGTAGATCTCATTAACAAGTTCCATGACCGCGGAAATTCCTGTATTAAAGTGAAACCGCTTGTCGATATCTTCGGTAACCTTTTTGATCGTTGCATGGGTTTTTCTGTGCAGAGACTCCAGGGGACCTGAAAGTTCCCCATTTCCGCTAAAAGGCCTGGCCAGGCGCAAGGAGTCCAGGTTGTCGTCCACAAGTCTCCACACCCGGCCAAGAAACCTCGACGAACCGTCGACGCCGCGATCACTCCATTCCAGGTCTTTGTCTGGAGGAGAGGCGAAACAGGCAGAACATGCGCACGGTATCCGCACCATAGCCCTTGATGAGTTCTTCCGGATCCACCACATTCTTCTTCGATTTGGACATCTTTACGATGCTGCCCTCAATAATCTCTTTGCCACACTTGCTGCAACCCCCGTCCACCACCTCATAGGGATAAAGATATCCGTGTTCAGGGCATTCCTGGGTTTCCTTGCAGACCATACCCTGGGTCAAGAGATTGGTGAAGGGCTCGGAAATCTTCAAATGGCCGAAATCCCGCAGGACCCTTGTGTAGAACCGAGAATAGAGGAGGTGCAGAATGGCATGCTCAATACCGCCAATATACTGATCTACCGGCATCCAGTAATCGACCCTCTCAGGATCCAGAGGACCTTCGGTATAGTCTGGGCAGGTATAGCGATCGAAATACCAGGAAGACTCAACGAACGTATCCATGGTGTCCGTTTCCCTTCTGGCCTTTCCCTGGCATTTGGGGCAGGTTGCCTCATAAAAACGGGGTTCAAAGGGAAGCGGTGAGCCTCCATTGGGCCTCATATCCAGATCCAACGGCAGGACCACGGGAAGATCTTCTTCCGGAACGGGAACCGTACCGCACTTGTCGCAATAAAGGATAGGAATGGGCGCCCCCCAATATCGCTGTCGGGATATGCCCCAATCCCTGATCCGATAGTTAACGGTCTTGTGCCCCATCCCTTTCGATTCGAGATAATCCGCGATGCTGTCCTGGGCGGCCAGGTTGGCCTGCCCGTCAAAAGGACCGGAGTTGACGAGGATCCCTTCATCTACGTAGGCTTCCGTCATGGAGTCCTCTTGAATGATTCGATCGGGTGGAGTAATCACCACCCTGAGCTTCAGGCCGTATTTCTTTGCAAATTCAAAATCCCGCTGGTCATGGGTTGGAACAGCCATGATGGCGCCCGTTCCATAATGATAGAGCACGAAATTGGCCACATAAATGGGGATTTCTTCTCCGGTCAGGGGATTTATGCAGTACCTTCCCGTGAAGACGCCCTCTTTGGCGGTGAGATCCGCCGTACGAACAAAATGTTCCATTTTCATCGTGCGTTCGATAAAAGAAAGGACCTCCTTTTCCTGCGGAAGACCGGCGACCATCTCTCGAACCAGTGGATGCTCCGGGGCGAAACAAAGGAAGGTGGCGCCGAAAACGGTGTCCTGGCGCGTGGTAAAAACTTCTATTACCGTATCAGAACCTGCGAGAGGAAAGCGTATCACGGCGCCGTGGCTCTTCCCGATCCAGTTTCTCTGCATGGTCAGAACTCTTTCCGGCCAGCCGGGAAGTTTGTCACAGAACTCAAGAATTTCCTCCGCATAATCGGTGATTTTGAGGAACCAGCTATCCATTTCCTTGATACTGACCTCATCATTGGTATGGCGCCAGCAACAACCGTCCTCCACCTGTTCATTGGCCAATACGGTCTGGCACTTCTCGCACCAGTTTACCTGGGTTTTCTTTCTGTAGGCCAGACCGTTCTCATACATCTTGAGAAAGATGAGTTGCTCCCATCTGTAATAGTCGGGATGGCAAGTATAAATTTCCCGATCCCAGTCGTAACTGAAACCCATTCGCTTCAGTTGGGACTTCATGGTCCGTATATTGTCATAGGTCCAGGCCGCGGGATGGGTTTTGTTTTCGATGGCGGCATTTTCAGCCGGCATTCCAAAAGCGTCCCATCCCATGGGGTGAAGTACATTCTTTCCGCACATCCGTTTATACCGGGCAACCACGTCACCGATGGTATAGTTGCGCACATGGCCCATGTGGATTTTTCCCGAGGGATAGGGAAACATCTCCAAAAGATAATATTTTTCTTTCGAAGTATCTTTCAATACCTTGAAAATACTATTTTTATCCCAGTATTCCTGCCATTTCGGCTCAATTTCATGAGGGTTGTATTTCATACCTTGTATTTCCGTAATCTAATCCCGGTTCTTTCGTAATCTGATCCTATCGATCCGATTATTTGTTTCTCTATAATGGACGCATAGATGCTGTCTAAGACGCCATTTACATACTTGCCCGACTCCTCGGCGCCATACTTTTTCCCGATCTCCACCGCCTCATCCAGGGATACTTTGGGGGGGATATCTTCCATATAGAGCATCTCATACGTAGCCAGCCTGAGGATAGCTCTTGTCCACTACGGCCATTCTTTCCATTCGCCAGTTCTTTGATGCCTTCGCGATAAGTCTGTCCAGCACCTTCGTCTCAAGACAAACACCCAAGACCAGATGCTTGGCAAAGGCCCTGGCGGGTTCTTTCGCATCGAAATTGTCGCAAATCAGCTTAAACGCCTCCTCAGGATCGCCAGGATTGAATTCCAGATGAAAAAGCACCTGCACGGCCAATTCGCGGGCACGCCTTCTATCGCCCATTTCTAATCGCTGTCTCAGGAAGCGGGAGGACCAATGGCTTTAAAAAGATTCGCCATTTCAATGGCTGCCATGGCTGCTTCCCATCCTTTATTCCCTGCTTTGGAACCGGCCCTTTCAATGGCCTGCTCCAAGTTGTCCGTGGTGAGTACGCCGAAGGTTACAGGGACATTGCTATCCAGTGCAACCGCGGCGATTCCTTTGGAGACTTCCGCCGCCACATAGTCGAAATGGGGTGTAGCGCCTCGGATGACCGCTCCAAGACAGATCACCGCGTCATAATTTCCGCCGCTTTGAACCAGTTTTTTTGCGGCAAGAGGGATTTCAAAGGCGCCGGGAACCCGTACTACGACGATCCGGTCGTCGGAACACCCGTGTCTTATCAAGGCATCCATGGCCCCATCAAGAAGCCTGCCGCCTATAAAGTCGTTGAACCGGCCTACGATAATCGCAAAGCGCAATCCTTCCGCTGAAAGTTTCCCTTCCACTACAGTGGGCATATTGCTCTCCTTCCTAACTCGAAGCCATTTTCAGAAGATGACCAAGTTTCTGGCATTTTGTTGAAAGATATCTTATATTTTCCGGCCTTGGATCACATTCGATGGGGATTCGTCCTGTCACTGTGAGGTCGTATCCTTCGAGACCTTTGATCTTTTTCGGGTTGTTGGTAATCAACCTCATTTTCTTGACCCCAAGGGCCACCAGTATCTGGGCGCCCACGCCATAATCCCTCAAGTCCGGAGCAAAACCCAGTTCCTCGTTTGCCTCTACCGTATCGAACCCCTTGTCCTGCAGCGCATAGGCCTTCAATTTATTGGCCAGGCCAATGCCCCTTCCCTCCTGCTGTAGATAAAGGATTACCCCCAACCCTTCATCCTGTACCATCCTCATGGCCATGGCAAGCTGCTCGCCACAGTCACAGCGGTAAGAAGAAAAGACGTCTCCGGTTAAACATCCGGAATGGACCCTAACCATGATCTCCTTTTCGGGATCGATCTCCCCCTTTACCAGGGCAAGATGTTCATAGTCATCGATATCATTGACGAAGGCGATGGCCTTGAATTCTCCATACGGCGTCGGGAGAATCGTCTCGGCGGCAGAATGTACGAAGGATTCCGTTCTCATTCTGTAGGCTATGAGATCGGCGATGGAGGCAATCTTCAGATCATGTTCCTCTGCAAATTTTTCCAGATCGGGAAGGCGCGCCATACAACCATCATCCCGCATAATCTCGCAGATCACGCCTGCGGGTTTAAACCCTGCAAGTCGTGCCAGATCGACGGAGCCTTCCGTCTGCCCGGTTCTGAAAAGGACGCCACCCCTTCTTGCCCGCAAGGGAAAAACGTGGCCCGGTTGAACCAGATCTTCGGGTTTTGCGTCGTCTGCGATGGCTGTCAGAATCGTGTGCGCCCTGTCTGCCGCCGAAATGCCGGTGCTCACTCCGTGAGCCGCCTCAATCGATACGGTGAAAGCCGTTTGAAAGGAAGATCGATTGTCTGTAACCATCTGGGCCAGTTTCAGTTTTTCAACCAGAGACGGTTCCAGGGCAAGGCATATAAGACCACGCCCGTATTTGGCCATAAAGTTAATCGCTTCAGGCGTGACCATCTCCGCTGCAATAGTCAAATCGCCCTCATTCTCCCTGTCTTCGTCGTCGACAAGGATAATCATCTTTCCTTTTCTCATATCCTCTATAACATCATGTATTGCTGAAATAGGCATATCATTTACCAAATCCGTGAGTTAGGAGGGTCTCCATATCAATTCCGGAAGACTTATTTTCGGCTTGATGCGGTCCCCTGTCGGTTAAAAATTTTTCCACATATTTTCCAATCAGATCCGTTTCAATATTCACCTGATCCCCTCTATTCTTCGTCAGAAGGGTCGTTGCCTTTCTTGTTTCGGGAATGATGTTTACCTCAAAAAACTTTTTTCCACAAGCATTAATCGTGAGGCTGATGCCGTCTACCGTGATAGACCCTTTTTCGATGGTATAACGGGACAGCGTTTCAGGTATCTCAATTCTGAAAAACCATGACCCATGACGCGATTCCTTGTCCACGACAATGCCGATTCCGTCCACATGGCCGGATACCAGATGGCCCCCCAGACGATCAGAAAGACGCAGTGCCCGTTCAAGATTCACGTGTGTACCCGGTTGCAATGAACCAAGCGTGGTTCTGGAAACGGATTCCGCGGAGACATCCAAACTTACTGAGCCATGGTTAATCTCCGTTACGGTAAGACAAACCCCGTTGACGGCAACGCTGTCTCCAATGGCGCATCCGTCAATCCCTGCCGGAAGCAGTATTTTTAGACGCATATCCCCACCAGCGCGCCGCACATCCTTTATTTTCCCAACACCCTCAATGAGACCGGTGAACATCTGCACACATCCTTCTTTTTTAGGTTGGAGTTATCCTGGATATCGTCATGTCAATCAAGACCTTCAGACAATCCCGTTCTTCTACGCGCTGAAAGGCCGCAAGGGCGTCTTCCATAAAATAGGTTCCCGACAGGAGGCGCTCCAGAGGCATTTTCGGATAGGTCCTGAGCATCTCAAGTCCTGCGTCAAAAGATCCGCATCGTGATCCCAAGAGGGTGATTTCATTCACGACAAGCGGCGCAAGATCGATAGCCTCCGCGGCTGCCAGGGTCGATTTGAGGACGATGGTTCCGCGAGGCCGGCAAAGGGAAAAGGCATCTTTCAAACCGCTTCCATGAACCCGTCGCTTCCACAACAATGTCCGCATCCCCTGCTTTGAGATTTCCGCACCCTTTTTCCGTCTTTACGTGGCGCCACTTCCCTTTTGCCAATTTTCTTGAATGGCGCCCGATGAGGGTCACATCCCGCGAGACGGTTGAAAGCACCCAGGCACAAAGGATCCCTAACCGGCCATCCCCCAGGACCAAAACCTTTTCAGGTCCCCTCAACCTGAGCTGTTCCAGAATCTCGCAAGCAGCTGAAAGCGGTTCCAGAAAGACAGCACGATCATCTTCCAGGGAATCGGGAATTCTTCGCAGATTTTTGACAGGCAGGATGCAGTAATCCGCCAGACACCCGTTCAGTCCGCGTATGCCAAGGACCCTCCGGTCGACGCAGTGACGTTCCATATGGTCCACACAGAAGGAACATTTTCCGCAACCGACATTGATTTCTCCGACCACGCGTTTTCCTTTCCAAACCGGTTCGTCGCACTCTTCTACAATCCCGCAAAATTCGTGACCTAAAATCCCTTTAAACCCTTTGTATCCTTTTATGATTTCCAGATCGGTTCCGCATATGCCGGCCTTTTTCACCCTGATCAGCGCCCAACCGGCGGGGGGTTCCGGAACGGGAATTCCTGATTTCAGTTGCAGTTCTCCGTCGAATATTACTGCGCGCATTTTACGGGATGTCCGATAATCCGGTTTCTTCCTGCCTTTTTGGCCTCATATAAGAATTCGTCGGCAAGACCGATAATTTCCTCAGAAGAAATATTTTTATTCTTCATTTTCGCAGGAAATCCTGTCACTCCAAAACTAACCGTGATTGAATTCATTTGTTCTTCATGCTCAATAAGCATTTTGGAAACCTTTGAACGTAATCTTTCCGCAAGCAACATGGCGGTGTCGAAATCCGTTTCAGGGCAAACCAACAGAAACTCCTCTCCTCCATAGCGGGCGATCCAGTCTATCTCTTTCCTGATGTCATTTTTCAGACAGGTGATGAATCTCCTTAGGGTTTCATCCCCCGCCTGGTGACCATAGGTGTCATTGACCTTTTTGAAGTGGTCTATGTCACCCATAATCAGCGAGAGAGGACGTCCGTACCTCAGGCAGCGCTTGACCTCTTTCGGCAGGTTTTCGTTCATGTAGGCCCTGTTGAAACAACCCGTCAGGGCATCTGTAATGGATAGAACGCGAATCTCCTCATTAGCTTTCTTCAGAGATTCTTCCAATTCAAGAATGCGTGAGGCCGTCTTCAGGCGCGCCATGAGTTCTCCACGATTGAACGGTTTTGTCAGATAATCGTCCGCGCCTGCCTCCAGGCCCGCGATAATATCATCCTTGGAGGATTTGGCCGTCAAAAGGAAAATGAAAACATACCCCGATGTCTCCTTCCTCCTGATGTTTTTCGTCAGCGCAAGTCCGTCCATTTCCGGCATCATCCAATCTGTAATGACGATAGGGAAAAATCGCTTTTCAAATATTTCAAGGGCCTTGTATCCGTTTTCCGCGGTTACAACCTCATACCCCTCTTTGATCAATATCGCCTCGAGGAGTCTTCTCGATACCGGGTGATCTTCAGCTATGAGAACTGGAAAAGAGAGTTTCAATGGTCTCCTCAGGCGTCTTGAAATTTACTTGTCCAATATATCAGATAAGCCATGGTTTGTTAATGAAAAGCTGAATTTATCAAAAAAATGCCCACAGGAGCGGAAATCTGAAGAACACGGTCACGGGCTTGAGAATCTTCAGCCTCGGCGGTTGAATATGATCATGCCTCCGAAGATAAACGCCATCCCAACCAGGTGAAATGCCTCCAGCGATTCCCCCAAAAAAATAATGGCCATTGCCGTGGCAAACACGGGTGTCAGGTTCATAAAAAGTCCCGCCCTGTTTGCCCCGATCAATTCAATCCCTTTATTCCAGCAGAAATAGGCAATGATCGATGGAAAAAGAGCCACATAGAAAATGCTGAGAATCGCCGCATGCTCGATAGGAAAAGAACCGGTGTAGACCAGTTCTGCAACATACAGGGGCAGAAGCATGAGGGTTCCGATTCCGAAGGTTACGGTAAGAAAACTCAGGGGATTTATTGCGGGCCTTTTCCTCAGCAAGGCCGAGTAGAGGGCGTAAGTCAGTACGGCCAGGAGCATCAGCATGTCCCCTTCCGTGAAAGACATGGTGATCAAGGTGCTCCATTTTCCTTTCAGGGCTATAAAAACCGCCCCGAAAATGGAAAGGATCACGCCCACCAGTTGGAGTCCCCTGATGGTCTCTTTGAAAATGACCCATGAAATCAGGATGATCATGGCAGGCATGATCGTCTGCATCAGGGATACATTGATAGCAGTAGTGGTGTGGGCCGCCCTGTAAAGTAAGGTATTGAAACAGGCAATGCCGAAAAAAGAGAGGACGAAGATCATTTTCCACGATTGGACCACTGCTCCCCAATCCTTCTTCACCGTATGTCGCGTAAAGGGGAAAAGAATGACGAATGCGATACACCAGCGCCAGAAGGCAAAGCTCACAGGAGGAAGAATGTGTACCACACCACGGGCCAGTACGGCATTTCCTCCCCAGCAAAGGGGAGGGATGAGCAGCAGAACGTATGGAAACAGGACTTTGACCCGTGTGGACTTCCAAATGGATGGTTTATGCATTCTTTGATTCTTATCTCCCGTTTTCTTCCATAGCCTATTTTTAGCACGATAACAGAAAGTGCAAGAGAACTCCAGCGCCCCTTCACTTTGTTATGCTGCAGAAAATTTCTGGATCGAATTTCTCCATTATGGTATTTAAAAATGTACTGTCGTCGAGCCTTTTTCACACTCGTACAGGAGGTCTGTTTTGAAACACGAATTTGAAGCTGTTATCGTTGGTTCCGGCGGCGCCGGTCTTTATGCGGCCCTGGAAGCTGCGGCGAATGGAAAGACCGCCGTGCTTTCCAAAGTATATCCGGTGCGAAGCCACACAGGGGCGGCTCAGGGCGGGATCAGCGCCGCACTGGGCAATGTGGAAGAGGATAAGCCGGAATGGCACGCTTTCGATACGGTCAAGGGAGGGGATTATCTTGTTGACCAACGGGCCGCCGTCCTTCTCGCTGAAGAAGCGATCCAGGCTGTTTACGATCTGGAAAACCGCGGATTGCCCTTCAATCGGACTCCCGCGGGGAGAATCGATCAGCGTCGTTTTGGTGGGCATACACGTAATTTTGGAGAAGCCCCCGTGCATCGCGCCTGTTACGCCGCTGATCGGACCGGGCACATGATCCTGCAAACCCTTTACCAGCAGTGCATCAAAAACGATGTGTCTTTTTATGATGAATTCCACGTTCTTGACCTGATCCTTCAAGAAGACCGGTGTTGCGGCGTCATCGCGCTCGAACTCTCCACCGGAGAAATCCATACCTTTTCCGCAAAGGCCGTTCTTTTCGCCACCGGAGGATTCGGACGCATGTTCCGGATCACCTCCAATGCCTATGCCAACACCGGTGATGGTCCCGCTCTCTGTGCGCGACGCGGCATCCCCCTTCAGGATATGGAATTTTTCCAGTTTCATCCCACCGGCATTAAAGGCCTGGGAATCCTTATTTCCGAAGCTGTCAGGGGGGAAGGCGGCATTCTGCGGAACCGCGACGGAGAACGGTTTATGGAGCGGTATACCCCTACCCTGCTGGATCTGGCGCCGAGAGATATGGTTTCAAGGGCCATCATGACCGAGGTTCGGGCCGGGAGGGGCATTCGTGGAGATGGAAAAATTGACGATTTTGTTCACCTCGACGCAACGCATTTAGGAAAACCCACGTTGCTGAGCAAACTTCCCGATATTACGGATTTCTGTATGACCTACCTCGGCATAGACCCTTCCGAACAGCCGATTCCGGTTCTTCCCACGGCCCATTACGCCATGGGAGGCATCCCCACGGACCTGCATGGGCGTGTAATCGCCGATTCCGAGGGCAATGTGGTTCATGGCCTCTACGCTGTAGGGGAATGCGCCTGCATATCGGTGCATGGGGCGAATCGTCTGGGCACAAACAGTCTGCTGGATCTGGTGGTGTTTGGCAGGCGGGCGGGTTTGCATATGGCGGATTATGTGATAAAAACAGACAGCCCCACTCTTCCCGAGCATGCCGCGCAATCGGCTTCTGAATGGGTCAACCGTCTCCGGGACGGTAAAGAAGGACCGCACGGCGGCCATATTCTGGAAGAATTGCAGATGGTGATGATGGAGAATGTGGGAATTTATCGCAACGAAGAGGATATGACGCGCGCCGTGGAAAAGATACGGGAACTTCAAGGACGATATCTTGAAGTTCGTGTCCAGGATCCCGGCGGGGCATATAACACAGACCTCCCGGACCTCATGGAACTGGGGAATCTTTTGGATCTGGCCTTGATTACGGCTGTTTCCGCACTCAACCGCACAGAAAGCCGCGGGGCCCATTCCAGGGAAGATTTTCCCGAGCGGGACGACGCTCAGTGGCTGAAACATACGCTTGCTTTTCTGAATGATGGTGAGGTGCGGATTGACTACAGGGCAGTGGATACCTCCATCTGGCCGCCCAAGGCCCGAAAATATTGAGGATTATGGTATGAAGATTACCTTGCGAATAAAACGATGCCCTCCGGGGATTGACAGGGAGCCCTATGACCAGGACTACCTGGTTTCGGTGGAGCCCACCGATCGCGTCCTCGATGCCCTGATGCAGGTGAAACGCTTTCAAGATGGTACGCTTGGCTTTCGAAAAAGTTGCGCCCACGGGGTCTGCGGATCGGATGCCATGCGAATCAACGGAAAAGACCGCCTGGCCTGCAAAACCCTTATCCGCGATGTGGTTGAAAAAGAGGGCGACAGGATAACCATTGAACCTCTGCGGCACCTCCCTGTTCAACGGGACCTGATGGTGGATCAAAGAGCGTTTTTCGAACGCTATCGATGCCGTCAGCCCCTTTCTGATCAATGACGTTCCGCCCCCTTCCGGGGAGCGACTTCAGAGCCAGGAAGAACGAATGGCCTTTGACGATGCCACCAATTGCATCCTCTGCGCATCCTGTTTTTCCGCCTGCCCCATACTGGAAACTTCTCCTGATTTTCTTGGGTCCTGCCGCCATTGTTCAGGCCTTTCGATTTTTGGCGGACAGTCGCGACAATGGGTTTCAAGCCCGTTTGGCCGTTCTCGACGCACCCGATGGCGTATGGCCCTGCAAGAACCATTTTGAATGCACGCGTTGCTGTCCCCGTTCCATCAAGATCACCAAACGAATTAACCAAACCAAAGACATGATCCATCAGAAAAAGTAAAGGCAATGCAAGGGGCTTCTTTATGTTTTATGTATTTCAACGGATAAGGATCCTGTGAATGATGCGGGAGGGAGAAACTTCTGAATGTCGCAAGAACCCGGATTACGAGGTCACATATGTTTGATTTTTTAAAGGATTTTTTCAACAAAGCCACATCGGGAGTTGGTGAAGACAACACCCGCAAAGAGGACCGCGATGTGCAGATTGCCACATGTGCCCTCTTTCTGGAACTGGCGGAAATTGATAATCAATTTACGGATGAGGAAAAGGAAACCATCCTTTCCATCCTGGAAGATAAATACGGCTTATCACGGGAATATGCGGATGCCCTGATAAAGGAGGCGGAGGAGGGGCGCGCCAACAGCGTTGACCTCTGGCAATTCGCCAGTCTTATCAACCAACATTGCTCCATCGAGGAAAAACTCGATATTATCGAACTGCTCTGGCGGATCGTATTTATTGATGGAAAGATGGACAGATACGAAGACTACCTCATGCACAAGCTCACGAGACTGCTGCGGCTTACAGACAGCCAGCTGATCAATGCCAAGTTGAAAGTCCTGCATGAAAGCGCGTAATTTCTAAATCATCCGCTCCAGTTCCCGCAGCTTCTTTTCGAGACGTTTCGCCGATACAGGAAAAGGCGTTTTTAATTCCTGGGCAAAAAGCGACACCTTGAACTCCTCTACCATCCAGAAAAATTCCTCAAGGTTTTCGAGCTTATCAAGTGAGGCCCGCGGAGAAAGCTCTTGGATGTTTTTCCGGAGTGCTTCCGTAAACGGGGCAATGGCAGCCGCTTTTTTCTGCTCTTTTTCCCTGTCGTAGCTTCCTCTCTCGGCTCTCATCTCTACGGCCTTCAGGTAACGGGGGAGCTGCGCCAGTCGATCGGGTCTGTAGCGTTCCAGAAAATCACCGGGGACCAGCCCGTGTAGTTCTTTTCTCAATTGAGCGCAAAGATCCAGGGCAGGCCGGTTGTTCCGGTTTGCCGTTTCTATTCCATGAATCGCCTGCCTGGTTTGTGAATAGGCCTCAATGACACTCGTGGCTAACTCCATATATGTCCGGCTCTCCTGCAGCAGCAAAGGACTTTTTGCAGCCGCATGCTGAAGAAAGGCTTTTTCGTCTCTCAGATCCAGACGGAAAAGACGGTTGGTAAGGCTTTCCCAGATGGCTTTTTCAACCGCGCCGGCACCGCCGAAATAACCCGCCGCCTTTGAAAGCCTGTCGGGGAATTTCAACAGCTTTTTCACAAAATTGAGATCCTTTCTGAAATGGATCAAAAATAGTGCTTTCACACCCTTTTGATGTTCTTTAAGCGCTATGTTCCTGTCCCTGTATAGTCTGAGATTCACCCCTTTCTCTCCAGATTCCAGGCCGGGATACACAAACAGTTTGTCTGTGAGGGGAATGCTTTCGGGCAATGCGCCGAAGTTCCAAGAGGGTATCCCTGATTTTTCCCATTGCATCCTGGCCTTTTCCCACAGGTCCGGTCTCGGCTCTTTTCCAGCGCCCCCCGTCACACCTTCCCGTAAAATTTCCGGATCGCGTCCGGAACGGATTTCCCGGCCCTTATGATCCGTTACGGAAACACGCATTTGGAGGTGTTCTGGGATCTGGTCTGCAGGCCACTCCGAGGCAGGAATGTCGATGCCGAATCGCTCGTAGATAAAGGCCCCCAAGGCTGTAACAAGCGGTTCGTTTGTCCTTTGCATTTCAGAGACAATCACAGCCACCGTACTTGAAACAGGAACAAGCTGCTTCCTGTAAGGCTTGGGAAGTCCTTTGATCAATGCGGTAATCTTTTCCCGGATGAGACCGGGCACGATCCAATCCAGATGTTCCGGAGAAACCTGGGCCGCAAGGGAGGCTGGAACCTTGATGGTAATACCGTCGTCAGGCTTGCCAGGCGCGAACCTGTAGGCGAACTTGAAGGTTCCGTGCCCGATGGAGGTTTCGTCCGGGTAGAGGGCCAGCTCATCGGCATCCGGGGAAGCCAACAGGACATCCTGCTCCGTCATTTTCAAAAAATCGTCCCCGCCCCTTTTACGGATTTCCGATTCCAGGCTGCGGATATCGCTGATTCTCCGCAGTCTCTCCGAGTAAAACGATGCGAAAGCTTCCTCGCTCACAACCATTCCACGACGTCTTATCTTATCTTCCACCCCTGAAAGCCTCTCGATTAAAGCCCTGTTGTGCGCGAGAAAGGGCAATTCTTTCTTTACCTCGCCTTCTACAAGGGCGGATCGTATGAAAATTTCATGGGCTTCATCCGGATTAATGGGGCTGTAAGCGACCGACCTCTCCGGAACAATAATCAGGCCATAGAGGCTCACCTGCTCTGAAGCACGAACCTCGCCCCGATTTTTCTCCCAGTGGGGGTTGGAATAGGACGATTTACAAAGACGACCCCCGATCTCTTCCAGCCAACCGGGATCAATTTTCGCGGCTGTTCTCGCAAAAAGTCTGGATGTCTGCACCATCTCCGCTGCAACGATCCATTGAGGGCCTTTGTTGAAAAGGGTGGAACCGGGAAAGATCATGACTTCTCTGCCCCTCGCGGCAAGATAGATATTTTTTTCCTTCTTAACGGCAATGTTGGACAGATAACCACTCAGGACGGATCTATGGATGCCGTCATATCTGCTTTCCTGGGATGCTTCTTTTCTGTTGTTGCTGTTTGAAATGCCCTGCTCTTTCAGTATGAGAGAAATCTGTTGATAGATATGGTGCCATTCGGCCATGCGGGGGAAAGAGAGAAAGTGTTCCCTGCAGAACTTTCGCATCCTGTTCTGTGTCTTCAAAGTTTCCCACGAAAGATGATAGGCATTCCAGAGATTAAGCAAGGTCACAAAGTCGGAACCGACATCTTTAAAACGCGCGTGCATCTGGTCGGCATGTGCCGCTTTGACCATGGGTCTTTCCCTGGGGTCCTGGACCGTCAGGGCGGAGGCGATGATCGCGACGTCACGGACACAGCCCTCTTTCCTTGCCTCAATAATCATTCTGGATATTTTTGGATCCACAGGCATCCTGGCCATCAGGCGCCCTTTGTCCGTCAGAAAAACGACTCCTTCTCTCCTTACTACTGCGTCCAGTTCCACCAAGAGGTCAAAACCGTCCTTGATGCTCCTGGGGTTCGGACAATCCAGAAAAGGGAAGGCCCCGATATCTCCAAGTTTCAGGGAAATCATGCGCAGAATGACTTCAGCAAGGTTGGAACGGAGGATTTCCGGCTCAGTGAATTCAGGGCGCGAATCGTAATCTTCCTCGGAATACAATCGGATGCATACACCGCTTTCAGTGCGCCCGCAGCGACCCTTTCTCTGGTCTGCGCTGCTTCTTGAGATGGGACTTATGGGAAGACTCGTGGTCCGGGTTCGCGGAAGATATCGTGAAATCCTTGCAAGACCCGTATCAATGACAAACCTGATTCCCGGTATGGTCAGAGAGGTTTCCGCCACATTCGTTGCGACAACAATTTTCCTGCCACCCGCAGACTGAAAAACGCGCCTTTGCTGTGCACCTCGAAGCCTGGAGAAAAGCGGAAGTACGATGGCGTTTTTCAGTTGTCTCGCCTCCAGACGATCGCATGTCTCAAGGATATCCTGCTCGGTGGGCATAAAGATCAGGATGTCGCCAAAGGCCCCTCTGTTGCAAACTTTTTCTACGGCCTTGATCGCCATATCCACATAGGTAACATCACCCGTTTCCTGAAGCCTGTCATCAACGGGCAGATATTCAACGCTTACAGGGTATCGACGTCCCGAGACCTCAATAACCGGTGCTTCTCCGAAGGCTGTCGAAAATTTCTCCGTATCAATCGTGGCCGAAGTGATAATCACCTTGAGGTTTCGTCTCTTTCGAAGGAGAGTTTTCAGGATACCAAGGATAAAATCGATATTGAGGCTTCTCTCGTGGGCTTCGTCCACAATAATGGTGTCGTAGGCGTGAAAATGAGGGTCTTGCTGCGTTTCCGCCAGCAGCATGCCGTCCGTCATGACTTTGATATATCCGTCCGGGCTGGTTCGATCCTTAAAGCGTATCTTGTACCCCACGGAATGCCCGATTTCCTCGCCAAGTTCTTCCGCAATGCGGCCCGCGATGGTGGTGGCTGCAATTCTTCTTGGCTGGGTGCAGGCGATCTTCCTTTCAATTCCCCGGCCGGCCTCCAGACACATCTTGGGGATCTGGGTGCTCTTTCCGGATCCGGTGTCTCCTGCGATAATGACTACCTGATGGTTACGGATGGCGTCAATGATGTCGTCTTTTCGGGAAGTGATGGGCAGATTTTCCGGATAGGAGATTTTCGGGAGGTTCTTCACACGGAGTTGTTTTCTTGAAACGGAAGCTGCGATATTTTTTTCAGTGAACGATTTCAATCCGTTTTCGAGGCCTTGTCAATATCGATAATCTTTTCCCCCTTAATGTAGTCTTTCGTCTGATAAACCGTAACCTGCTCCAGTTTGTTTGTAATTTTCCTGAGGCGGTCCAATTGTTTTTTCATCTCTGCAAGACTGCTGCTTTCGGGGCTTTCTTCCATGGCTTCGCTTAGTAGAAGATAGATATACTGAAGAGGCTGATTCAGCTCATGACAGGCAGCTCCTGCCGTTTCAAGAACTCCTTGCAGCTTTTCGTGTTTCAGGCGTTCTTCCTCGGCCTTGATACGTCCGGTGATGTCCTTGGCCATTGCAATAAGACATTTTTCGCCCCCATAATCGATTACTTCCGCCGACCACAGGACGTGCCGGATGTTCCCCGATTTTGTGCGAAACTGCGCTTCCATGTTACGCACAACCCCTTTTTCCTCCAGCATCTGGAGCATTTCGGTCCGTTTATCGGGATCGGCCCAGATATTCAGTTCGGTGGAGGTGTGCCCGATCACATCTTCTCTGCGATATCCGGTCGTTCGCAAAAATGCCTCATTGACGTCCAGATACAAACCACATTCCATCGTCGATATTACGAACCAGTCGGGACTGGAGCGAAAGGCCTTCTGGAATTTGTCTTCGGACAGATAGATGGCTTCCTTGGCCAATTCCTGTTCGGTCGTGTCCAGGAAAAACCCCAAGGTCGCCTTTCTGCCCTCAAAATCAATGGGCGCAACGGCTTCGACAATCCATCGGATCTCCCCGTCCTTTCCGACAACCCGGTGATGATAGGGACTGGAATGTTCCCCTTTGAGCATCTTCCGGGCATTGTCCCGCACCATGGGCCTGTCTTCCGGCAGGACAATCTCAAGCGAATTTACTCCCAGGAGATCTTCTTCCGAAAATCCTGAGATTCGGCGAAATTCCGGGTTCACAAATCGAAATTTTCCTTCTTCCACGATGAAAATGCCGATGGGGGAGTTCAGAAAAATGCTGGCAAAAAATTCGGTTCCCTGCATGCACACGTTATTGTCATTCGTAAACCCATGGATGAGCAGGTTTTTATCCTTATAAGCGGCATTTGGTGGGCTGTTCTTAGGGTCAGACATAAAACACCTGTACACTTGTTAACCAACAATTTGTTATAAATAGCATAAGAAAACACGCTTTAAAAGGACAATTCCGTTCAAAAAGAAAAATCGTTCTTTCACAGGCAAATTTTTCATGATACATTCATCCCTATAGAAAAACAGAATCCATGCGCAGGACTCCACAGCCCGTAAGGGTAAAAAAAATAACATTCGCTTTTAATGGAGGAGATGATGGAAAAAAATATCCTATTAGCCTTTGATGACTCGGAAAATGCCATGAGGGCGGTGGAATTTACGGCCAAATCCTTTCTGCTAGACCATCGTATAATGCTCTTCAGTGTGCTCCCCGACATCCAAACCATGTGTGATATGAATAATCCCAGTCTGACCCCGTATTTTGTCTCTGAACAGATGAATTTCTGCGGAATGGAGGAAAAACGGAAGGAACTGATGTGCGTGGCCATGGAAAAGGCGAAAAAAGTCCTGATTGACGCGGGGTTCCGGGAGGATTGTATCCAGACAAAAATGGAGGTCCTGAAGAAGGGCGTTGCCAGGGATATTGTGGAGGAAGCCAAGACAGGGTATGACACGATTGTCATGGGCCGACGAGGCCTCTCGGCGCTCACCGAATTTTTTCGTCGGAAGCGTCACCCATAAAGTCCTTCATCTGGCAAAAGGATTTTCCGTGGTGCTTGTGGAATAGCGGAAAGGTGAAGCCGTGACCCGCCTATTAGCCCTCAGCCGTTAGCGTAAACAGTGAAGAGCTTACAGCTAACGGCCAAACGCTTTTCCCCTGCAGGCTTGCCCTGTTCAGGAGCCTCGCCGATTGATCGCATAACTTCCCTGTTTGCCTGTAAACGGCAGAAGAAGAAGCCTGGGCAGGGTGAGTTCACTTGATTTCCGAAACTGCCGGAGCCCGATGGTCATGCCTTCATGCCCATCGGTCGGCTGGGCCTTGTAAGTCCCGAATAAGCGATCCCACCAGGACAGATTGAATCCGAAATTGCTGTTGGTTTCCTGTGGATAGATGGAGTGGTGAACCCGGTGCATGTCCGGAGTAACCACCAGACCTCTCAGGATGCGATCCAGCCCGAGAGGCAGACGAACGTTGCCGTGGTTAAACATGGCCATGCCGTTGAGAATGACTTCAAAGGTCACCACTGCACCGGGAGGAGGCCCCAGGGCGGCAACGGCAATCATCTTGATGAGCATCGATAGGATAATTTCAATGGGATGAAACCGCAATCCGGTGGTCACGTCGTAGTCCAGGTCCGTGTGGTGCACCATGTGGAGCTTCCAGAACAACGGAACGGCATGAAACATGAGATGCTGCAGGTACACGACCATGTCGAGAAAAAGTATGCCGGCTGCAAATTTTACCCAATAGGGCAGGTCATAGAGGTTGAGAAGACCCCACCCGTTTTCCCGGGCCTTCACCGCGACGGCCAGGGCGGCAACGGGAAAGACCAGCCTGAGGATTATAGGATTAAGGAACGTGATACCAAGGTTCCAAGTCCACCGCTTTGCTTTTGATGTGGTCATCTTTCGCCTTGGGGCCAGCATCTCCCAGAGGGCCATGACAAGGAATATTCCCACAAAAAAACCCAGCCGAATGATCGATTCCTTTTCCATTTTAAAAATATCCCTTCACCCGGATACAAGGGTTCGAATAATATATTTACAAATATAATTTAAAGCGCTTTCGGAAGGCTGCAACGGAGAAATTTCTTATCGAAAACAGATCCGATGAGCAGTGTATCTTCAAAAGCGGCCGCCACGCTGGATCCCGAGAGCGATTCCCCGGTGTCCAGATAAATTTCTTCCACGTTGAATTTTCCAGGTCCCTGTAATCCAACCTTGATCACCTGGCTTGGCGATAATTTTTCAGCATCTTTGGAATAGGCCACAAAAGTAAGAAGTTTGGGATGGCAACCGATCCACAGGTCCCCCTTTTCATCCACATCTATATTATCGGGCCCGGTTCCCAAACCAATGGTGTGCCGGAGGGTCAGGTTCCCGTTTTCTCTCTCCCTGTCATACACCAGGACTTCGTGCCCCACGGTTGCGGCCACGTACACCGCCGTGCCATCGGTGTTCAGGTTGATGCCGTTGGCATAGGCCAGTCCTTCGGCAACCATTTTAAAAGCGTTCCCATCAAAATAGAGAACAAAGCTCTTGGCCAATGGCAGATATTCCTCTATCATTCGTCCAAATCTCGTCGTGTAGCCATGATCATTGGTAACGTAAAAGGTTCGGGCCCCGGTTGGAGCAACGTCGTTCGGGCTGTGCATGAGAGGATCGGTGATCGATTCCCGATGGATCAGCCTATCTCCCTCTTTTTCAAAAATTTCAATGAAATGCCCTTCTCGAGTATGATTTACCGCGAAGAGCATCAGCTTTCCGTCTTCTTCGCGCCATAACCCGATTCCATGGGGGTTGAATTCCCTGGCAAAACCCGTAGGGAAAGGAATCAGCTTGGAATCCGGACTGTTCAGATCAAGGCCGAATATGCTGCCCCGCCCTGCCCTGCCGCCATTGGACCACAGGCTCCTTCGATCCGTAGAGGAGATAAACGCCATGCCGGATTTCCTATCCACGGCAATATCCTCGGAGCTTAGAACCCCTGTTATTGTGTGACAATTGCCGTTGAAGCGGGCTTTGATCTCCTTGAATTCCCCGGCGTCGGAATAGGTTTTGAGCAAGAAGCCTCCGGCAATCAAGACCAACACGATCACCCCTGCAATGCTCCTCTTTAAAACTTTCATACCGCAATCTCTCCGATCGATTTCTGAAAATATTCGACAGATACAGATCGTCATCTTTCCCTTGTTATTTACTCCTGCTTCATCGATTTTTTCAAGTAGTTATTTACAAACTCGGCTTTGATCTTGTAAAATTGAACCGGTTCCAAATACAGGAGATCAAGCGATGGAAAAAAGTCCCAAACGAAAATTTTATCTGAAACAGTTCCGCGCCATCAGCCATGCCATTTCCACTTATGAGAATCCGGATGTACTCATCAGTCACCTGGCGGAAGGGACAACCAGGACCTTCGACGCGAAAGGGTGCACCATCATGCTCTTCGACGAGAATGAAAAGCAGCTTTTTCCCGTGAGCAGCTACGGCGTGAGCGGAGATTATCTGGATAAAGGTCCCCTCCTGGTAGATGAAAGGTATACATCCTTTGTCACCGGTTCTCCGGTCTTCATCCAGGATATGCAAAATGATCCGCGCGTGCAATACCCGGAAGCCGCGGCGAAAGAAGGCATCGTCTCCATGCTGTCCATACCCATTCAGTTCAGGACCGAAGCAATCGGCCTGATCAGGATCTATCTGACGGACAACATCCCTCTCCATGATGAAGATGTGGAGACCCTGGCCGTCATGGCGGAGCATCTCGGACTGGTCATTGAAAACAACGGTCTGAAGAATTTTCTGGATCAAGTCCGGAGCGCCATTGAATGTCTTCCTTCGAGAATGCTTGAGGGGTATCGTTGGAAGACCTGAAGACCGTTATAACAGACACGTCCGATTTTTCCTCCATCGATTATGGTGATGTCCTTTTTGTTGGAGGCCGAAATTATCTTGTAAAAGGCCATGAACAGGAGCGGCGTTTCGGGATGACCGACCCGAAGTATTGGGTGAAGAGGGTCATAGATCTGAAATCCGGAGAGAAAAAAATTGTTAAACTCGCGTTTTTTGAAACGTTCGATGTGATTCTGAGCGGGGTAAGAATCCGGTGTTTCAGAAATCCTGAAAAGGAAGGACGTATTCTGGAGCTTGTGCGGGATCAGCCGTCCTTCATGCAGGGAACGTCCTGCAGGGACAGCATGAACAATAATGTCCGCGTGCTGGATATCGTGCAGGGGCCCAGTTTTTATCACTACATCGAATCGCTCGCCATGGAACACGAACCCTATTTTCATGAAATATTTCCCGGAATCCTCAAAAAAATAGTAAGAGCCTTTAAAGGCATTCGCTTCCTTCACGCCAACGGCTACAGGCACGGCGACATACGCAATGATCACATTATCATGGAACGGGATTCCGGAAATTACGTGTGGATCGATTTTGATTACGACTATGAAACCAGTGAAAACCCATTCAGCCTGGATCTCTATGGACTCGGCAATATCCTGCTGTATTCCGTGGGAAAGGGTTTTCACGATAAATACATGATTCAAAACGACATCTCTACCTATGGGAACCTCAGAGAACAAATGGACACGAACGATTTTTCCATTTTACATCAGTGGCGGTTTCTGAACCTGAGAAAACTCTACCCATACATCCCCATGCCGCTTAATGATATTCTGGCACACTTTTCGGTTGGTGCGGAACTGTTTTATGAATCTGCGGATGAAATCATCGAAGATGTAGCTCGGTGCATTGATTCCTTTTTTGAATGAGACGGCAGGCCATACGTCGCGGACTTGACGCTCCAGAATGGAGGCAGTTTTGGAACAGGTAAAAAAATGCGCTCTTGTCGCACTGAATGATTCGGTCAGTTCGAACGCCGCACTGGATTTTTTATCCAATATGGCTCTCTGCAATGGAGGATGGAACGTTGTTCTGGTGCATTTTTACAGGAAACCAATGGCCTCCGAGGAGCTTATGGGACGGAAATTCACCCGGCAGCAACCGGAAAGGATGTATGGTCTTCTCAACAACGCCAGAGACAAACTAATCGAGAATGGATGTCCACCCGACCGCATCGAAATTGATCTGGTGACCACCTCGTATGCCACCATCGCAGAGGGGATTATCGAGCAAGTAAAAAACAGGCAGGCCCAGTTGGTGGTCATCGGAAGAAAAAAACTCTCCAAAGCGGAAGAATTCGTCAAAGGGGATATCAGCGTAAAGCTCGTGAGGGCCATTGAAGGAACGGCCGTCCTCGTGGTTAAAACGCCTTAGGTGATGCTGTCCAGAATGATTCCTGTCTGGTTTTCGAGGGTTTCCTTTATGATTCTTTCCTGAAATCAAACGAAAAATTCCCTTGAAATGAAACAGAGCAACAGGTGGCCTGAAACCTCGGTTTGAGACCAAGTCTGCAGGCTTCCTCAATGGCCCCGTCGGACCATACGGCCATCCTGGTGGCGCCTGCGCGGACGGCCAGCTTTTCCATCAGCCATCCATCCCTGTTTCTCGGCCTTTCACAGCCCAGCGAGATCGGTACATGGGGCATCATCACCCTCGCTGATGCGATCAAACGAGCTACCTCCACAGGTTCGGGATAGGATACCACCTCCATGGGAGTCCCCTTCAGGGGGGTCAGGACAACCACCACCAGGGCATTGGGGTTGAAGGACCGGATGATCTCAAGCGCCTCTTTTTCCGCGGCAATTTTGCCATATTGGAGACCCGCTACCACGTGCGGTACAAGCTCAAGACCGCTTTCTTTGACGGCTTTCAGACCCCGCAGGACCGGTTTGAGCCCTTCCAGATGATATACGTCGGCAGCAGTCCTATCATCGCCCATTACATCCAGCAAACCCTGCCGTACACCCGCTCTTTTCAGCCGGATACACGAATCAAGGTCCGGAAAGCCGGTGTGGGCCGAGAGGTAAAGCCCTGTCCTTTCGCTGAGTTCTTGAATAACCGAAAAAAACCGTTCCCAGGGGAGCTGTCCCTTACCATCGGAACCACCGGTCAGAAGCAGACCGCTGGCCCCTTTTCGGGCTTGTTCCAGACCCGCTTTCAGAAAGGCCTCGGGCTGATCCGCTTTCAGCATGGGCGTCAACAGTTTTCCGCGGCAATGTTCACATTGCAAAAGACATTTATCCCCGGTTATGGAGAGGGCCGGATATCGCCCGCGCAGGTTGCCGTATCTGACCATCCCGGGGAGATAGAATGTGAACGCGTTGCCGTGTTCGGCTCTGGCAATCTCCCACGCTTCCTTAAAAAGCGCCTTGTCGTCCGATGAGAGCAACCGTTCGGGATCACGGTGGGATGCAGAAGAGCATTTTCGCGGAGCAGGGCTATCCATCCATTTATCAGCTTTTGACATGAGGGGCGTTCGGGTGGTTCCGAAATAGGATATTGTATTTACATGCGTCCTAATATATAAATTCCGATGGCTATTTCAACCCTTTTAAACAGGAACCATCATCTCGAAAACCCGGAACCGATATGCATAAAGAAAAACTTTTCCTGATCAGTCTTGGGTGCGCCAAGAATCTTGTGGACAGTGAACATATGTTAGGGATGCTCCACACATCCGGACTGGAACCCACGGAACAGATCGAAGAGGCGGATATCGTCCTCATCAACACCTGTGGATTTCTGGAGACCGCTGTGGAAGAGAGCATCGATACGATCCTGGAGACGGCCAAACTGAAAACCACCGGCAAATTGAAGCGTCTGATCGTCGCCGGCTGTTTTGTGCAGCGTTACGGCTACAAACTCCTGCAGGAAATCCCGGAAGTAGATGCCTGGATCGGCACGGGGGAGATAGACCGGATCAGTCAGGCCGTTAGCGAAGCGAAATCGGGCACGATCCCCTTCTATATCGGAAAGCCCACCCGCCTGCCGGATCATCGGCTGCCGAGAATCCAGACAACGCCTTTTTATACCAGCTATCTCAGGATCGGGGAGGGATGTTCTCACAAATGTTCCTATTGCATCATCCCGAACCTGCGGGGATCTTTTCGTAGCCGGCAGATAGAATCATTGCTCCTGGAAGCCAGGGAAATGGCGGCGCGGGGAGTCAAAGAAATCAATCTCATCGCGCAGGATACCAGTTACTACGGGAAAGACATGAAAAACGGTCCTCTTCTTGAAGACCTCCTGGAAAAACTGGCCGACCTTGACGATATTGCCTGGATCAGGCTTTTGTATCTTCATCCACAAGGGATTTCGGAAAGGCTTCTCGATCTCATGGAATCGCGGGAAAGAATAGCCCCCTATCTGGATCTGCCGCTGCAACACAGCGATTCCCGCATCCTGCGCGCCATGGGAAGAGATCCCGGAGGGGAAACGCCGGCGCAATTGATCGCGAGAATACGGCGCAGAAAGAGGGAGATGAGTATTCGGACCACGCTGATGGTCGGTTTTCCCGGGGAAACGGAGACCATGTTCCAGCAGATGCGAGGATTCGTAGAAAAGGCTGAATTCGACCATCTCGGAGTGTTTGTGTACAGCCCGGAAAAAGGAACTCCGGCGGCGAGGCTCACACCCCTCGTCGCCCCGGATATTGCGGAGAATAGGCGTGCGGAACTCATGGCTCTCCAGGCCCGCATCTCCAGGAAAAAGAACCGGAAAATGATAGGAAAGGTTTTCCCTGTACTCATGGAAGGCCCCTGTCCCGAAACAGACCTGCTCTTGTGCGGAAGAACGGCGGGAATGGCGCCGGAGGTGGACCGTCGGGTATTGATCAACGAAGGGGTGGGCCGTCTCGGTGAGATCATGCCGGTCCGCATCACCGAAGCCCACGATTACGACGTGGTCGGCGAAATCGTCGAACCTTTGGCCTGAACGACATTCACCGGTATTTGAGAGAAAGACAAAATCTCTCTCACTCCACCCCCAGGGCCTTAAACACCGCATCCTGCGGATCTGCATAGAAACCTGTCTGAAACTTGGCAAACAATTCTCCCGGGATACTGGCGATATCCCCCACACTGGCCATGGGCAACAGATATCCGTTTTGCCCCGGCATCAAAGGCCACCTGAAGGGACTCAGCCAGGTTCTGGACCGGCACAATACTGCCGCCCAGGCTCATGCTCCCCAACACCACCAACTGGGACTGAACCGATTTCCCCAATACGGCGGAACAGAGGGCCACAAACGCGGTGAGGGTCATGGCCTTTGTGGGACCGGTGTTATGAAGTTCTACGATGTGGATGTGGTAGTTAAGGTCCTCTTTTGCCCAGAGTGACCGGGGAAATTTTTATTCAATCAGATGAGCCTCCCCCATCCGCGACCCCGCCCTTTAAGATCAAGGTGGAGCATGGAGACAATCCCGGTGATCTGAACGTTCTTAAAAAAGATATTAAAAACCTCATGAGGTCATCGAAGTCCGCGATCTTTATCGCCCTTCTTAGCAAAGAACAGGGCAACGGACTGTATATGCCGTCCGTTGCCCTGTGGTTGGTCTACTGACATTTCGGCTCTAGAAATACTTGAAGAACCCACAAGTAATTTTTCCAGACGCCCGTGCGGTTTGGTGGCAAGAGTGTCCAGAGACAACCTATAGAGTTCAGCAGAAATTGATTTCCGACTTCAATAAGCATGGATATCTTAAAAATAAGG
>CAVVFZ010000004.1:0-31536 GCA_963747555.1 uncultured delta proteobacterium | reverse complement strand
CGGGACGCTCTTTTAAAATTTAGAAACCTGCTTTTCAAGCGAATAATGGCCCCTTTTTCCGCCGCCCTTAATGCCGTGGTTATCATCCTATGGTTTCCTTGAGATGCTTGATTTTCTTCAGAATGTAGGAAGAAAAATAGTCTCCATATCTCTCCTGGAGTTCAGGGATTTTCCAGTCTTCTCCCGTGATTTTACCTCGGCAGAAGGTTGATCCGCACAGGCAATCTAAAGAATAGTTGTCGCTTCGCTCCATGGCGTAGTCATGACAGAGTTCCTCTCCAGGTTCTATGGCGCGCATGGCGACATAGGTTATTTGACCGTCGAACCCAACATTGGGATCACAGGAATGGTTTATAAATATCGACATCCTGTCCAGTTCTTCCTTGGAGGTAGGGCTCAAATAGAATTGCTCATGAATCTGAAGAGCGTAGTCTCCAACGGTGGGTGTAATCTGAACCAATTGCTCGACAGTCACAATATGACCTGCCTTGACGGCCACCACCTCCTCCTTTTCAATCTTCTTCGTGGCAAACACCCCTCGACCCTTCGAGTCACCGGGCCGGACCTCGATTTTGGGAGACCGGTAGCACCGGATTTCAGAAATCATATGAACTGAAGATCGATCTTCTCTAATTTTTGACATTTGGCACTACCTCTATTTCACGTAATCGAGTTTTTTCTTTGATTTGACCAATCGACCATAGTGCCTGATCCAGTTCATTTCATCCGGCTCCAACGGGCCTTGTCTTACTGCATCCATATTTTGAATGAGCTGCTTCCGGTTTTGCGGCCCGGTCAACACGACGTGCACATTCGGATTGGTCAGAACAAACCGGTAACAGAGTTCCGGAGAAAGAGGCGGACCGTTGAATCCCTCCCTGCCAGGCCAGGGAGGCATAACGATTCCTTTCAACGGCCTGATAAGCTGCCCCCAGGCCAATGCCGTATAACTGACCACCGCTGGATTTCTCTTTGACAGGTGAGGGAAGATATCCTGTTCGGCTCCGGGGTGCTTGGCATTGTATCGGATCATGAACAGATCGATTTCCGAGTCCAACGCCAGCCTTCCTGCCCTCATCCGATCATGGATGCTGGTGCCGATACTTCGTATCTTACCTTCTTGCTTGAGCGTCAGAAGGGTGTCGATTATTCCCTTACTGTAAATCGATGTCCTCCCAAGCCACCCCAGCTTGAAAACATCCAAGTAGTCCGTTCCAAGTTTCCGCAGGGCATTTTCGGCACTGCGCCTCACCTGCCGGCCGAAATAGCCCCACCCCAGCATGCCGACCACATGATTTTCGCGATCACCCTTAATGACTTCCCTGATCCCGTCAGTGACTTTGCTGAAACCTCTTCCCCAGACCCAGTAATTGGCCCCGTGGTCGGCGGCCCATCTGATATCAGCGGAATCAATGCCATAGGAACCAGCGACACCCATACGAAATACAGTCTTTTTCACGACCGGAAGCACAGTATGAGAAAAGTCGGCGGTAAGACCCGGTATTTGCCCTGTCATGTGACATAACCCTCCCCTCAATCATTTAGTATCCCGTTTATGCAGGGGCGATCATTTGCTTCACGGATCCCGCATTTCCGCGATGCATCACATGATAAAAAGCACCCGGATATTCTATTCGAAAAGCCCGTGCCATCTTAAAAACACCCTTTTGTGTTTGATTGCAGGAAAATCTATGTGGTAGGTTGTGAAACTTATGGCAGGCTATCCAAACGAAATAACCTTGTCAATAGAGAATAAAATGCGACCCTATTGGTCTAAAAGGAAACAAAATCATAGGAGAAACCAATGCCCCCTGCTGACGGTGTACCAGAAACCCTTTGGATCCGACCCCATCATTCCTCCAAAATAGACCGAAGAAGAAAAACATCCGACAGATCCTGCTTCCTTCCTGAGTAAAGCTTCAAGTCAATAAGATCCTTGATGGAAATTACAGTGGACGTCCGCGTTATGTCCGGAAAATCATAAAATATCATTCGTCGAGAAGCTGAAAGTCATTTTCATCGGCAATCGCTTGCCCCCGCTTTACCGAAATGCTCACCGCGGGTTGGGTAAGGCCCAATTCTCTTGCCAGGGACGTTGCACTGATACCCAGTTCTCTTACGGCCCAGTAGCAAAACAGACTTCTGGCCCTGACGTTTTCGGGACATTTTCCCGATGCGTATATCCGTTCAGGGGCAACCCCCAAAAGTTCGGAAACCCTTTTCGAAAGCATGGAAAGGGTAAAACCCCGGGACTTCAACCTGAACTTCCGCTCGCACTGTTCCTTGGAAGCATCGAGTGTTTCGAGAACAAAATCACTGTCCCCTAAAATCCTCTCATCGCCCTTTAACCGAATCCCTGTTCCTGCCATCTGCCTGGCTCTTGTCCGGCCCCCGACGCTCCGGATCAGTCCCCCTCCCGTAAGTTCCGGCCGTCTCCCGGCCTCAACCCCTTTCTTAACATATGCCTTGTATCGCCTGAGAGCGATCCCAAAATCCGGGCCGAAATATCCGAGCACATAACCAACATCCTGCCAATCGTTTTTTTCTTTTCCCGTCAGAACTCCATGCCCCGAGTACGGATACCTCTCCAACTCCTTGAGGTCTTTCACAACGTTGGCACGCAACGGGTTCAGATGAATATATCGTACCAAGTCAAGGAGATACGCGTCTTCCTGGCACAGAATGGATTTGTAGCGATTTTGGAAAAGCTGCCCGTGTCTATGATGACGGCGATTGTATCTTCTTGCGTATCCGGTAAGAAGCCGCCTCATGATCGTGGCAATGGAAACAAGCCCTGTTCGAAGTAAAATATGTGCGTGATTTGGAAGCAAGGCCCACGCATAGCATCCGGTCTTGGATTCAGGCAGTATATTTCCAATTCTGTTCAGGAAATCATCCCTGTCCACATCATCCTGAAATATTTTGTTTCGTTCAATCCCCCTGATGATGATGTGGTGGAGAGCACTTGGCGCGTCGATTCGGGCTTGTCTGGGCATGCTGAAAACATAACAAAAGGCACGGTCGCCGTCAAATTAATAATTTTATGGACGTCCCCAAAATCCCCAAAACAAAACAGCGTCCCGATTTACAGCATGAGCCGAAAGACGATGATTCGAATCCATCTTTTCTCTTGACTGCATATATATATCAGGTAATATCTTGTAGCCTGAATGTGTACAAATGATTTCCCATCCACTATATGAAAATAAAGAATTCAAAAGCCGTGCGCAGTGCCCCGCTATTCTCGTGTGAAACTCGAATCGGATTGAACCCCGGCTAAACAAGGGCAAAGGCGCAAAGGTCGCAAGGCAGGGGCAAGACCATGTGATGAGTGACGAGCGGATTTTGGGTGATTCAGAGTTTGTAGGTGCGGTTCTCTCTCAGGCGACGGAAAGATATAAGCGCCGTTACGAACTAAAGCGCCACGGTTATGACCTGGATCGAATAGCCGAAAGGGTGGCCGAAATCCATGGAATGGAGCCGCGTGAAGTACTGTCCAGGGGCAAGCAGCGGAGAAAGGTGAAGGCAAGAAGCCTATGCTGTTTTCGGGCTGTTGTCAGCGAGTTGGAAATGTCCCTCAGAGAACTGGCCAGGCGGTTGGAAATGAGTCCCCCTGCAGTGGGGTTCTCTGTGGAAAGGGGAGAGAGGATTGCGCATGAGGGCGGACACCCTTTGATTGATTAACAATCTTGCTTTTTTACCAGCGTCCCCCTTCCTTATGAATCATAAGAAGTTTTCTTGTAGATGAAGGATCTACTTCTACATTGGATTTTTATCATATCCACCCCGCCGATCGAGAGGGAGGCTGATATCATGAAGGCTGAACGAGGTTTGCTGAAGGGATCAATCATTAGTGTTGTCACGGCATTAACAATTCTATTTTCGGTGGCCCTTTCTTTCGGGGCCACCTTCTGTGTGGACAGCGCAACGGAGCTGCAATCCGCGCTCACCACAGCCTCCAGCAACGGTGAAGATGACATCGTTCAGATTGTTCAGGGAACGTATTCAGGGAATTTTGCCTATGCTTCCACGGAAGCCTATGGTGTTAGTGTAGAAGGCGGCTATGCTTCCGGATGCGCATCCCGCGAGGTTGATCCGGATAATACCGTACTGGACGGCAATGCAACGGGGAGCGTGCTGGTTTTGTCATCTCCTGACCAAGCGGTTGAGTTTGTGGTTGATGGCTTGACAATACAGAATGGAAAGACATCCGGATCCGGCGGCGGCTTGTTCACTCTGACAGGATCCGGGGAAGTGACCCTAACCAACAATATTGTAAGCGGAAATGTGGCTGGGACCTCCGGCGGCGGGGTATATGCCAATGGTTCCACTGTAACCCTGACAAACAACACCATAACTGAAAACTCGGGTGACGGGGTATATGCCAATGGTTCCACTGTAACCCTGACAAACAACACCATAACTGAAAACTCGGGTGGTTACGGCTCTGGTGGCGGGGTATATGTTTATGCATCGACTACAGCAATCTTGGCCAACAATACCATAACTGGAAATTCCAGTGGTGTTAACAGCTCCGGTGGCGGGGTAAATGCCAATGGTTCCACTGTAATTCTGACAAAGAACATCATAACTGGAAATTCGGCTGTTTACAGCTCCGGTGGCGGGGTATATGCCAATGGTTCCACTGTAACCCTGACAAACAACACCATAACTGAAAACTCGGGTGGTTGGCTCTATGGTGGCGGGGTATATGTTTATGGATCCACTACAGCAACCTTGACCAACAATACCATAACTGGAAATTCCGCTGGTATTTACGGCGGCGGGGTATATGCTAATGGTCCCACTGTAATTCTGTCCAAGAACACCATAACTGGAAATTCCGCTGGTGTTTACGGCGGCGGGGTATATGCCAGCTATTCAACAACAGTAACTCTGACCAACAATACCATAACTAAAAATTCGACTGGCAGCTCCGGCGGCGGGGTATATGTTTATAGACCCACTACAGTAACCTTAACCAATAACACTATAAGCGAGAATTCGGCTGAGGCAGACTCTGGAGGTGTCTACGTATGGCTTTATGGCAATTCAGATACAGCCAGGATTTACAACAATATTATATTCAACAATAAGGCCGATACAGATGGTTACGACCTCTACATTATCAACGACGGCGACGACGATCTTCTCGCCTCCCCCGTCAATCTCTACAACAACGACTTCGACCAAAGTGCTGCTGGAACTTACATTCAAATCCCATTTTCCATCGACGCCTCAAATTTGGACAATGAAGATCCGTTATTCGTCGGTGATGACAACTACCACCTGATAGCAGACTCCCCTTGCATCAACGCAGGCGACAATGATGCTCCGGATCTTCCGGATACAGATAAGGACGGTAATCCTCGAATAACAGGTGGAATCGTGGATATGGGGGCGTACGAATATGATCCGTCCACACCCACGGCTGATGCCGGATTTGACCAAATAGTTGAAAGTGGCGCCACGGTAACCTTGGACGGCTCTGGATCATATGATCCTGAAGGCAACCCTCTGACGTATTTGTGGACTCATATCGGCACAACAGTCACTCTGTCAAATGCTAATGCTATTAAGCCCACTTTTACCGCACCGCCTGGAGTAACATCGCTCACCTTTAAGCTGGAGGTAACCAATGAGACGGGCCTGAAAAGTGCGGATGAAGTCACCGTAACGGTAAAATCCGGCGAAGCATTGAAACCGGTCTACCGTTTCTATTCCCCGGTGTCTCAGACGCATTTCTGGACGATCAGCGAAGAGGAAAAGGATTATATTATTGCCAACTATTCGTCAGTAATGTCATACGAGGGAATAGCCTGGTATGCCTATGATCCCTCTGAATATCCAGCAGACACGCTGCCCGTTTACCGTTTCTACTCCCCGACGTCCGGATCACATTTCTATACTATGAGCGAAGAGGAAAAGGATTACATCATTGCCAACTATTCTGCGGTATTTTCATACGAGGGGATAGCCTGGTATGCCTACGAAACCTCTAATCATCCGGAAGACACTCTTCCCGTCTACCGATTTTATTCCCCGTTGAACGGATCACACTTCTATACGATCAGCGAAGAGGAAAAGGATTACATTATTGCCAACTATTCTGCCGTATTTTCATACGAGGGGATAGCCTGGTATGCCTATGAGTTTGCAAAGTAAATCAACTGTAAGACATTACCTGTGGTGGTGGATGGGTGGTGTTTTACATTTCCGGGAACGTTATGAGATAGCGATGATTGTCTTCTTTATGCCGATCCGCATAACACGACTTGCGAAAGGACTGATTAAGAGATCACAAATTAACAATCTTTGGGTTATTGAGAGGTGGATTCAAATCCAAAAGATGGAGGATCGCATCTTAAATATTAATTATTCATATCAAACAGCTAACAATTAAGATGCGATCCCCATGTCCCTCTCGCAGGCGACGGAAAGATATAAGCGCCGTTACGAACTAAAGCGCCACGGTTATGACCTGGATCGAATAGCCGAAAGGGTGGCCGAAATCCATGGAATGGAGCCGCGTGAAGTACTGTCCAGGGGCAAGCAACGGAGAAAGGTGAAGGCAAGAAGCCTATGCTGTTTTCGGGCTGTTGTCAGCGAGTTGGAAATGTCCCTCAGAGAACTGGCCAGGCGGTTGGAAATGAGTCCCCCTGCAGTGGGGTTCTCTGTGGAAAGGGGAGAGAGGATTGCGCATGAGGGCGGACACCCTTTGATTGATTAACAATCTTGCTTTTTTACCAGTGTCCCCCTTCCATTGCGGTTTGCTTGCCTGGAATTGCTCCAGGCGAAGGACGTATGTGGGATGGGGGACGGGCATAAGCATATAACTAAAACGACATCCACCCCGTATTTATGAAGTTAATTATTTATTTATGCCCGTCCCCAATCCCATACCAATCGGCGTTCACGCCCACATCGTCGCCCGGATCAACGCTGATGGCAATCGAAACGGAATCGGACGGTAGGACTTTCACATTACCTTGCATACCATTTGCAGTAATGTTCAGAGTAGTTGTGGAAACTGCAGCAAACACGGGAAAAGGCTCGGCGGCAAACGATCCGCTGCCTGTGATTCCCAAAACAGGTAACACGGCCAAAATAAGAACGATTATTCCGCTTGAGAGTGAGGCACGTTTTAATTTTTTCATTTTGATCTCCTTTTCTTAATGTTCTGTTTTTTAAAGGTCCCGGTCAGTTCGATCTAAAGTGTTTCTAATCAAAATTTCCTTTCCATAACAGCATCCACGCAGGAATATAGAAACCGCGAGATGCACCTTAAAACCGGATGGAGGTGAATACGAATTGCATTAATAGACCTCCCATCAAGTGCCGGTGGGCCACTTCACCACTCCTGCCAAGGCCGAAACCAACACCACAAAACAGAGTATAAGTCTGGTCAGTGCCCAGACATCGCACCATTTCATCCGCTCAGCCACGGGCAGTTCGATGCCATTGAACGACAACATCCCGCTGGCGCGCCGTGCTGCATGCCCTCCGCACTCGCGCTGTTGTCCCCGCTGATGAAGCTTCGCTTTCATGGATGGGACTGCTTTTCTTCGGTTATTCGTGGATTACGAAAGGCAGGAATTATTGTAGCAGTCAGGTATTTCTTTTCAATGGGTTTAACTATGTATTTTCATAAGAAAATACCCCTATGCGGATCCATGAAGCAGCCACCGCCTCCAGAGGAAGAAAGAGAAGGGGACAGAGTTGGGAAGGCGAGCTAACCATAAATGGCTCGCTCGCCTCCCCCGGGTTTGGAAGCACGTTGTGCGAATAAATTCGCACCTACCAGCGCAATTCATCATCGAAAAGCCCTTGTAGGTGCGGGTTCAGCCGCATTTGTCAGAAATCGCGAATGCTCCCCTTCACTTGTTCGCGGCGTCCCCTTCCTCCTTTTACATCCGGAGACCTTGTAAGTGTAGGGGCCGAATACCACATATTGTGGCCGCTTTTCCGCCGTCAAACCTGTGATTAATTGAGAGACTAACAATAATCGGCGATGGCAGAATCTTGTGAGATCAATTAGTTACCACCAGCGCCATGGGGCGTCCCCAAAATCCCGATAAAGACCATCAAGTTCCCGAACGTGGGGTCGAATTCGCGCAACGTCCATGGGGAACTGTCGAAAATGGTCCTCGATACGACCGTACGCTGCATGGTATCCGGAAACAGTTCTCGATCCCCGTAACGGTCAAGGCCACGGATGCCGGGCTGTGGGTAAGCGGAACCTTTGTGCTCCGGCAGACCGTCTTCGGGAGCGAACCGTTCAGCGCGCTCGGCGGCCTGCTCAGCGTGCGGGATCTTATCATGATCGAGTTCAAACTGGAGGCCAAACCCCGATAAAAAAACGCTGTCGGCGCTAAGACTTGTATCGGAACACGAAAAGCGATGGGCCTGCAACGAACTTGACGAATGGATAAGGCGGATTGAAAGCGACGGAAATCAAGCCGTTGAAAGGATCGTGGGCATTCTTCGATATGATTACGATCTGAGGAAGATGGTCCCTGAAAGATTGGGAGGGAAACCTTACCCGAACGTCTGAAAAAGGACAATCGAATTGTTGTCTTCGACTGGCTCCAAAGGCCGCGGGTCCGGGTAAGGAAGCAGTGAATGATTTCAACTTACTTGTTTTTTACTTGAGCTATGTCGGCCTTTTCAAAACCGTCTTTGTCGAGAAGGAATTCACCGTGTCTGTTGTAAACGGGATATCCATCTTCAACCCAACCTTTAAAGCCGTCATAAATGTTGAAAGTGTTTGGATAGCCCATTTCAATGAGTCGTTGCGTGCTAAAAGCGCCGCGGGCTCCGGTGCGGCAATAGATGTAGATGGTGGTATCCGTGTTCTTAATCCTTTTTGGAACGACCCATTCGAGCCGGCCGCGATCGATGTTTATGGCCCCGGGAAGATGACCGGCCTCATACTCCTCAGGCGCTCTCACGTCCACCAGGATGAACGGTTTGCCGCTGTTCACAATCTTTTTGAACGCTTCAGCCGTAACGTGCGGCTGATGTTCTTTAAGTGGCTTCCACATGTTCACAACGTTTGTCTTGACCTGATCGATGGTAACACCAGCCGGAGCGATGGTTGGCAACGCAAGTAACAGGGCTGACACCGTGGCAAAATATAGACGATTTTTTCTTTTCATAATTTCCTCCGTTTTTTAATTTTCGTGATTCGCTTTTGGACGGAACAACTTTATGTCCTCACCTGGGCCATGTTCAGGGCTGTCATTCTATTCCCTTTTTTTTCACTTTATTTTCCCCTGATTTGTCCAACAATTAGCAATATACGTGCCGAACTTTTTATTAGCTTATAACATATTGATATTATAACTATAAAAGATTTTAGCCGTGAAATTCGATCTCTTTGTGTTTAATATTGCTTAAACAACTGTTTAAACAGGAAGCAAATTATGGAAGAGTCACAGGTAAAAGAGCATTGGAAGCGGATAATCGATACCATTAATGACGGCCTCATGCTGGTACGTCCCGACGGCGTCATCGTTATGGTAAATCGTGCCTTTGAACAAATGATGGGCTTTTCAGCAAGTGAGATGCTTGGGAAACCTTGCACCCTGCTCAACTGCGATGCTTGCGAAAAGGACTTGAAGAGTGAGGACAATTCTTGGTGCGCCCTGTTCAGACAAGGGAAAGATGTGAAAAAACGTTGTCTCGTCATGAGAAAAGACGGGACTTACCTTCAGGCTATCAAGCACGCATCCCTCCTGAAGAGTCCCGAAGGGGCAACCATAGGAGCAGTGGAAACCATCACCGACATCAGCGAATTGGAACGGAGGGACCTTGAACTCGGCCAACTCTCCCGCCGAATGGACAGCGAAGGCGGCTTCTATGGCATGATCGGCAAGTCCAAGCAGATGCAACAGGTCTTTGAAGTGATCGGAAAGGCGGCCCAGAGCGACGCCCCTGTAATCATTTGTGGAGAAAGCGGAACCGGGAAGGAACTGGTGGCCGCGGCGCTTCACAAACTCGGACGGAGAAGAGAGGCGCCTTTCGTTCAATTCAACTGTGCCGCGTTGAATGAGTCCATTCTTGAAAGTGAGCTCTTCGGACATGTGAAAGGAGCGTTTACAGGCGCTTACAAGCATCGTCTCGGACGATTTGAGGCCGCCCATGGAGGGGACATTTTTCTTGACGAGATTGGAGACCTGCCTCTTTCCATTCAGGTGAAGCTGCTGAGAGTGCTGGAGTCGAAGCAGTTTGAGCGCGTGGGCGATCATCGATCCATCTGGGTGGATGTCAGAATTATCACGGCCACCAACAGAGATCTGGAGGCGCTGATAAGGGAAAAGAAATTCAGGAAAGATCTCTACTTTCGCATCAACGTTATTCCCATCCAACTTCCGCCTCTGCGAGAACGCTTGGAGGATATCCCTTTGCTGGTCAATACCTTCATCAACCGTCTTCATTCGAGGACGGGCAAAAGGATCACCGGGATGACGCCGCAGGCCATGGAACGATTTATGTCCTACAGGTGGCCGGGAAACATAAGAGAGCTGAAGAGTGCGCTGGAATACGCCTTCGTCATAGCGGAAAGCGGGCTGATCACCCTTCAGCATTTGCCCCCGCAAATCGGCGAGACAGGAAGGCATTCCGGCTTTCATTTGGATCAGGAGGATTCTCCGGAGAAAAACGCGCTAATCCGGGCACTGCGGCAGTGCGGGGGCAATCAATCTCAGGCCGCCCGGTTGCTCGGGGTAAACCGGGTGACCGTGTGGAATCGGATTCGTAAGTACAACATCGACCTTCACAGGCTCCTGAGTTCCTGAGAAGGATAGATTCGGTATACGTGAAATGGGATGGGGGACGTTCCATCATTACGTAAGTAACTCGACATGATGATGAGAAACGGACAATAGAAATTTATGCCAAGATTTACCCCGACTCGACATGCCCGATTTCATAATATACGCATCCAGCGGTTTCGTGGATCAATTAAGAGAACAGTTGGATATCATACGCCGCCAACAACGGGATAATGTGTGGCGTAATTATGTTCATGAGATGTTCAAGGATCAAACTTCGGAGGCCGCCGTCCGTCAAAGGCGTTTGGCGTTGGATCTATCCTTTTCAACGGATGAATCGATACGGATATCAAAAATACCTGAAATCATTATACGCATGGCCGGTGCTTATGCCAAAAAAACCAAAAAACCATGGTTCGGGACGTCAACAAGCTGATAAACATGGGGCTCCTGGAGCGAACCAAAGAAGATATTAGCGCAAAACGAGAAGTCATCCTGGCTTTTTTACCAGCGAGAAAATTCGATTAGTTCGGGAAGCGTTTTCCTCTCCCCCAGGACTACACCTCACCTGGGGCTCCTCCGCCACCATCCTTAACCACTTACTTTTTCACCAGCATCCCCGTCCGGGGATATGTCAGCAGCCCTGATATTGCTCCTGATAAAGATCGAGAAGGTTCAGTTTTTCCAGAACTGCCGACGGCGTCAACATGGTTACCTGGACTACGCCCGGCAATCTGCCGATCTGAATATCACCGGTAATCGTGGCGCGATTCTTGACTTCCGCAATGGAATATCCCGTCAGCGCGGCCATCCTTGTCAAGTCCATTGGCTGTCGCTGCATTCAGATCCGTACCGGAACCGACCACCTGTAAAGGATACACATCTGTTTCGATCGGGAAACCGTAGCTCTTCGGCAAGCCGGGCCGCCTCATTCTTTTCCTCAATCGTATAAGGGCGGGCGAGGGACGGCAGATTCTCCCGGCACGGCAACACAATGGGGCCGTCAAGGACAAGACCTTTGATCACCTTAACCTCGATAATCACTTCCGCGGAAACGTCCGTCGTATGGCCGGCAACTTCGCCGTCACCCATCATGGCATGAACATCACCCACATAGATTCCTGCCCGGGCCACCTTCACCGGGACAATAACCATTGCGCCTTCACCGACCTCATTAATATCCATATGGCCGTCGGTGCGCTGCAGGAGCTGTTCCTCGGTGAGGGCGTATTCATGGGGAGCGTTGACCAAAAAACTGCCGAAGTCGCCGGCATTGTGTGATGAGGGCATTGCTACTGCCGGGCAGGATCCCGATATTGCCCACCATGGGACGAACCCGCGCCAGGACCCCCGACAAATCACCCTTGGCCAGCAGATTGGATGAATACTGGCATGAGCCCTCGGGAATGGCGCTGAATTGCTGGGCCTGGCGGGCAATATCCTCAGCCATCCGTGGGTGGCACGGTAACGCCCATGGTTCTTTCGGCATTGAATAACATGGTATAGCCATTGTCCAGGTGAAAGGGCTTAACGGACGTATTGCACGCTTCACATTTGATGGCGTCTTCGCCGATGCCGTCAAGATAGGTCTTGGGGTTGATCAGACCACAACCAGGACACTTTTTGGCTACGAAAGGGTCGCCAACGAAATTCCCTTCCAGAAAACTATCGGTCCCTGACGTGGTAGCCATGGATAATACATTGATCTTTTTTATCTTGAGACAGACGCTGTCGCCGATTTCAGCGCCTTCGACGGCAATGGGGTGGGTCACTTCGTGCCCGCTGGCATAATCGGGCGTAATCATCGCTCCCCAACACCCCGGCGAAACGCGGGCCACAATCATGCCGCCGTCCGCCACCGGACCCGCCATCGGTTCTTTCGGATCCAGGACCCAAGCCATTTTTGATGTGTGTACAATACGATCAGCCATCTTCAGCCCTCCATTATTTTGTTATAGAAAATCGTTGGTTCAGATATCAAAGGAGTCCAATAATTATATGGTTTTTCTGTTTATTCTTCATCAAAAAAGCTGATGGACAAAAATTCCTGTGATATGGGACAAAAAACAATTTCAGACAGGGAATGAACATCAGATCCGAACAAAAGAAGTGGATCAGCCGGGCGAACTTCCAAAGGAGCTGTAAAAGATCGGAGCTACATCCTGGCGACAACGCTTGTGGGCAATATCTTCAAAAGGCGCCCCACGATATTCCAGGGAAATACGGGCACGGTGCTTGATTTCACCTTCTTTTCTATCAGGCGTGCCATGATGGTTGCCGCCTTTTCGGGAGAGATGAGAAACGGCCTGTTTTTCAGCATTTTATTCAGGGGTGTGTCGATATAGCCGGGATACAATACGGTCACGTCAATATTTTTACCGTAAAGATCCACCCTGATTGCTTCCAGATACGCGGCCAATCCCGCCTTGGACGCGCTGTAGGCCGAACTTCTCCGCGTCCCTCGAAACGCGTTCACGGAGCTGACGCCGACGATGTGTCCTTTCCCCCTACCTAAAAAATGGGCCGCGGCCGCATCCACCGTCGCCATGGCCCCGAGCAGGTTCACCTCAATGGTACGCCGCATCTTTTCAAAGTCCCCGGCCCCGACCCTTTCTCCCAGACCGATACCGGCATTGGCGAAAACGATATCCAGGCCGCCCAGTTCATCGGCCATTTCATTGACCGCCCTGAACACATCTTCATAATCCGTAACATCCAGGGGCCGGATGGCAACCGGCGGCGGGTCTTGTCTTAAAAGGATATCGTCGCGGATCTGTTTCAGAAGATCCGTCCCTCCGGGATGTCAGGGCCAGCGAATACCCTTTCTTTGCCATTTCAAAGGCCAGGGCCTTGCCGATGCCGGAGGTCGCGCCGGTGATGAAGATGCTTGAAGACATAAGGACCTCCCGTAATCAAAATATTCATTCATTCTCATCAATAATTTGTTGAACCGAGTGCCCATTACAGTCACAGCCTTTGCCCTTCGGTTGCGCAGGTCTTTTTTTAGCGCGTTTTCCGACTCCTCAGCCGGAATAACAGATGCAGCACGCCCATGCCGCCGTGGCCGATAACATAGGCTTCGATCAACCCCGTTAACGTTTTGTGAAGTTCCATTATGCTGTCTGCCCATGGCACCCCCAAGACCCATAAAAGAAACCAGGTAGCCCCTGACAGGACAACCACGGCCAATGCGCCAAACCCCAAACCCTGCACGATTGCGGCAAGGCCATAGGCGTTCGGGTTCGGGCAGCTGAAATCGCAGGAGCTGTTGAAGATCCTTTTTGACTTGGGAGAAATTGTTATAGAGATAAGGGAAAAAATAGGGAATCCCGTGCCGACTTATTTCGATGAAAATAAAGAGGATGCCGATGGGCAACAGGGATAATCCGGTACCCATGTGTATCAAGGTGCCATAGTACTGGACGGTCTTTCTGCTGATGTCGCCGTCAGGCGTAAACCCCATAAAGTTGCTGACGGTTATCTGGCTTAGAACCAGACATAAAATAAGGATATGAAGGAACAGCACCAATGGCGGCTGTCGTTCACGCAGGTATTCCAACGTTATGTGTAAGACGCGCATTCAGACCTCCCAATTTTCCCTGATTGTGGAAGCGTCATTATAGGATCAGTCAGGCTCAATGAATTGTGTGACCGTGATTACTGGCACGGGGCTCGAAACGAGATTTAGAAGGTGTTCGTCTCCTGAGACAATCACCTCTGCATGGCCTTCAATGGCGCACCAGATGAATTTGTCGTCCGATGGATCCATGGTCACAAAGGGCTTGCCGGGTGTAACCGTCAATACCTCGAAATAGGGTAGCATTTCATGGGTCAGGAGGAAATCAATCTCGGATTCAGAGAGTTGAAACTTCGGATATGCCAGGACTCGCAGGTATTCTCTGACGATTCCTTTCGAACAGAGCGGAACAACCCGCCCTTCTTTCCAGAGCCTGACCAGTTCACCAGGCTTGCCATTGAACAATAGGCCGCTTACAAGGACATTGGTATCAACCACAATTCTTTTCATCGGGAACGCGCCCAACGCACGGCCTCATCGACACAATCCTCGGAAAGGCCGAGGCGCTTTATTTTTGTTCTCACTTCCTCAAGATCGGTCCCGGGCACCTTCAAAGGCTTCAGCAGAATCTTTCCATCAACATAATCCACGTCAAAATATTGGACATCCGGGAGCTTGGACATAATCCCTTGCGGAATAGTAATCTGATTTTTCGATGTAAGCTTTGCCAGCATTTCCTTGCCTCCTTACTTCCTGGTTTTCTTACCATGATAATATCGCTTAAACAACGCGTCAAGAATTTTTGAAGACCGATGGAAATTTCAAAAGAGCATCGCTTTTCAAACCCTTCGGCCTTTATGGAAAATATGGAGGTTGGCAGGATCAATGATCAACGGGATCGTATCTCCGGTTTGAAAAGAGGCGTTTTTTTCGGATCGCACCGTAATGCCGGTATTGCCGGCCATGGTGTGGAGAAATTTCTCCGCGCCCACATTGCTGATCATATCCACCCGCGCCATAAGCAGATCCCCCGCATTGCCAGCGTTTTGAGCAATGGTTATGTCTTCCGGCCGGATACCCACTTCCACGGAAGCGCCCAGCAGTTCCGATGGAACATCTCCCGGATTCAATAAAAAATCCTCGGTCTGAAAGGTCAAACGTCCTTCTTTTTGCGTGAGTTCTCCTCTAAAAAGGTTCATCCGAGGCGAGCCGATAAAAGTGGCTACGAACGTATCCGCCGGGCGGTCATAGATGATTGAGGGTTTGCCGATCTGACGAACCTCGCCCTGTTTCATGACCACTACCTTGTCTCCAAGGGTCATGGCCTCCACCTGATCGTGGGTGACATAAAGAATCGTACCCTTTATCTGTCGATGCAATCGCAGGAGCTCCAGCCGAACACTGATCCGGAGCTGGGCATCCAGGTTGCTCAGGGGTTCATCAAGCAAAAAGAGTTTGGGACTGCGCACCAGGGCGCGGCCCATGGCGACTCTCTGTCTCTGACCGCCCGAGAGTTCCCGCGGTTTTCGCTTGAGCAGGTTTTCAATTCCCAGACGGGCCGCCATCTCCGTGACCTGCTTTTTTATACTGTCCCTGGACAGGCCGCGCATTCGAAGGCCGAAACCGATGTTCTGTGCAACGGTCATGTGCGGATAGAGGGCGTACCCCTGAAATACCATGGCGATGTCCCGTTCTCGCGGGGTGAGATTGGTCAACCGATCTTCCATCCAAAAGAACGGAACCTTCATCCTGGGGGATCAGACCTGCCACAATCTGCAGCAACGTGCTTTTCCCGCAGCCCGACGGCCCCAGAAGCACGCAGAATTCGCCTTCCTTTACCCGCAGATCCACGCGGGAAAGGATTCTCTCATTTCCAAAACGTTTACTGATCTTTTTCAGTTCCAGTGATGCCATTTTCACTTATCCCTTGATGGCTCCGGCCGACAACCCGGTCACGATACGACGTTGGAAAAGCAATACCAGAAGGACCAGCGGCGCCGTCGTGATAAAGGAGGCTGCCGCGATTTCTCCCCATGGGATCGTATATTCCCCCTGAAACAGGGCAATCCCCACCGGCATGGTTTGTTTGGCCGGATCGGTCATGATGAGGAGCGCGAGAAAGAATTCATTCCAGGCATAGATGAAACTCAATATGGCGGCCGTGAAAAGTCCCGGAGCGGACAGGGGCAGGATCACGTGTCGTAAAGACCCGATCCTGGTGCATCCGTCCACCAGCGCCGCCGCCTCCAGTTCCTCGGGCATTTCCCTGAAAAAAAGGCTAAGAATCCATATGGTTAAGGGAAGAGTAAGGGCCACGTAGGGAAGGATCAGCCCCTGGTAGGTGTTAAGCCACCCCGCGAATCGGAGAAAATCCCAGATGGGACCGGCAATGGCGATATGGGGAAACATGGCGCATGCAAGGACCGCCATGAGGATGATCTGTGCCGGCCGACGGGGCAGCCTCGCCAGACCGTATCCGGCGAACGTGCCAAGGGAGATGCTCACGAAGGTGGCAATTCCCGCCACAATCATTGAATTGCCTAAATAATGAAGGATGCCGTAGCGTTCGATGGCGGAACGAAAGGACTCCAGGGAAAAGGACGGCAGCAATTCCGGCGGAATGGCGGTTACTTCCGCGGGCGTTTTGAGCGCGCATAAAATAAACCACAGAAAAGGCGCCAGAGAAAAACCCGCGGCCAGCACAACGCCAAGCAAGAACAGGCTCTTTTGTAGGTATCCCTTCATCATGCACTGGCCTCCAAGAGGCGGCGTCCCACCATTCGTACATAAAAAACGGCCAGAATCAACACCATGACGAATATGCATACGGATATGGCCGATCCATAGCCCATCCAGCCTTCCACGAACATCTTCTTATATCCGTAAAACTGGAGGACATTCGTGGCATCCGCGGGTCCGCCCTGCGTCATGACAAAGGCAAGGTCGAACACGCGAAAGGCATCGATGGTTCGAAAGAGAAGAGCTACCAGCAGGGCGGGTCGTATCAGGGGCCAGGTGATGCGCCAAAAGCGCTGCCAGACACCGGCGCCGTCCACCCTGGCGGCGAGATAGAGTTCCTCCGGGATGACCTGAAGCCCCGCGAGGATGAGCAAGGCCGCAAAAGAGGAGGTCTTCCATACATCCGCAACGATCAGGGACAGAAGCGCCGTGGGCGGCAAGGCCAGCCAGGGAATGTATTCGTTTGTATGGGCGCCGAAAAGAGCATAATTGACCACGCCGTAGGCATCGTTCAGCAGGAACCTCCACATCTGTGCGGAGACCACCGTTGGGACGGCCCATGGAATCAATACGCAGGCCCTGAGCATTCCGCGACCCGGGAAACGATAATGCATCAAAAGGGCCAGAAGCAGGCCGATCAGCAGTTCGAAAAATGTGGTGGCGCAGACGAAAATCAGCGTGATCCAGAGGGAATGGCGGGCAACCGGATCATGAAGCAGTTCCTGATAATTTCCCCATCCCAGAAAAGGGGATCCCAATTGCGGAAGGCTGAGAATGGTCCGATGAAAACTCAGGAAAAACGATTCGGCCGATGGGCGCGGCAATGAAACAAAGGAGGATCAGCAGGGCCGGGGCAAGCAAAATCAGATAAAAGATATGGTCTTTGCGTGTCATTTTTTAATCATGGATGCCAGCTGAAGAAGTTTTTCGATCCTCGCGGAAGTTGCCGTTGCCATTTCCGGCAGGTCGGAGTCTTTTTCCACAATGGCCCGGCTGAAGAAACGCTGGAGTTCCTGGCTGATCATGGGGTAAACAGGGGAAAGGGGCCGGGGCCTCGCTTCCTTGAAAGCGGGCAAAAAGGCTTTCAAGTGGGGCATCCTTTCCTGGATTTCAGGGTCCTGATAGACGTTTTTTCGGGTGGGGGCCAATCCTGCTTCCAGGGCCAGGATTTTCTGGCTTCGGAAGGAGGACATGAAATGTATGAATCGCCAGGCTTCCTCGGGATGACGGCTGTAGCGATTGATGCCGAACTGCCACCCGCCAAGGGCCGAGGCGGAATGATGTCCCCGGAAGGCGGGCAGGGCGGCCACTCCAATCCGTCCCGCAATCCTGGACTTCCGGGGATCGTTGGCTATCGCCCACGCGTAAGGCCAGTTTCGGTGAAAGATAGCCTTACCCTGAACAAACAGGCCCAGCGATTCGGGTTCTTCGTAATTGACGGCGCCTCTGGGGGCCGCCTTTCCGATAATCTTGTCCCGCACGAAGGCAACCGCTCCAATTGCGGCGTTTTTGTCCAGAACGACCCTGTCGTTTTTGCGGTCTATGACGGCCCCTCCGTTGGACCATATAAACTCCAGCATGTCGCAGACCAGTCCCTCATACTGTTTAAACTGACCCGAGTAGGCGTAGAGTTCCGGATCATTTTCCCCTTTGATAATCGCCTCTCCCTGCGTCAACATTTCACCCCAGGTACGAGGAACGTCGAAATGGTATTTGTCCAGGAGGTCTTTTCGATAATAAAAAAGGCCGGCGCCAAGGTAACAGGGGATGCCGTATATCCTGCCCTGCCAGGTATTGGCCCTGATCGGCCCCTCTATGAATTTCGCTTGTTCGCGCGGAGGAAACCGGGATGTGAGATCCATGGCCCAGCCGGCGTTTCCAAATTCGGGGGGCCAGACCACATCCATAAGGAAAACGTCCACGGAGGGGTCCTGGTTTTTCAGACGCTGGGTAATGATGGCATGGTACTGGGTGGACGAATGGGGAGCGACCTGGGTTTTGATGCGTATTCGGGGATTCTTTTCGTGGAATTCCTTGAGAAGTCGGTTCCAGCCCCCCGACCCGCTGGATTTCCAGGTAAGGAAGACAAGGGTTATGGGTTCGTCCGCCCCGGAGATGCTTCCCCGGGGGGATACACCGGCGACGAGTGCCAGCACCGCTAGTCCCGTCAGGAGAATCCGCATGGAAATTCTTCCTTGTTATATTACCCGTTTAAAATCCAGTCGCTAACCGCCGGTTGCCGATTGCTTCTTTTGATCCGGGAAATCAGACCTGTGGCGATTTACAATATCACGATAGAGCAGGGGGCGTCTGTTCGGATAGATCGCTTCTTCCAGACGCCACTCCCGGACTTCATCCAGATCGATATCCGACTCGATAATGGCCTCTTCCAAACCCGCGCTCACGAGGACATCTCCTCTTGGATTAAAGATGGCGCTGTGTCCCGAAAAATCATCGCCCGGCCGATTGGCATAAACCACAAACACCTGATTATTGATGGCCGCTCCCGCCAAGCGGCGCCACATATATTTTACCGGAAAATCCTTTGGAACCGCCGAAATGTTTACAATCAGATCCGCTCCTTTAAGGGAGAGAACCTTCCACACCTCGGAAAAGGCCGCGTCAAAACAGATCGTAATGCCGATTTTCCCGAAAGGCGAATCAAAGGTCTTCAATTCCTTTCCGGGAACAAAGTTCTCCGTCCAATGTACATGAGTCTTTGTGTAACTCTGCACCCCCTGCCGGTCGATATAGGTGGCCATATTAAAATATCGTTCGCCCCAACGTTTCAGTTCTCCGATGATGACCCTGGCGCCCGCGGTTTTTACCTGCTCATAAAAATCCCTTGATACGCCACTATACATGACCTGCATTTTCCTGTACAGAAATCCCTCCGGTTTTTCAAAGGAAGGGTGACCATGCAGAATCAGTTCGGGGAAGACGATCAGATCATGGGAACGGTACCTTTGGATAATATCCTGGATTCGTTCCATATGCCTCTGAATATTCCGGGAATGATAGTTTATTTGGGCAATGCATATCTTCATGTTGCGCTCTATGTTTTTTTACGCGGATAAGAAGGGCGTGATATATTTTTTCTGGATCCCTTCCTCTATGGCCTGCAGGTAGGAACGGGGCGCGTCATCGCCATAGATGTCTTCACCGTACCGATAAAGGCTCCCCTTGTCCCTCCTGAGATTTTCATCCACGAGATCGGAATCGATCTCGTGCACATGCTTTTTGGCGATTTTTTGAATGATTCCGTGAATTCCCGAACCCGACTGCGCCGGATCTTTGGCACGGAACCCCAGATAAGGAGGAACGCCCAGCTCCACGGAGGCCTGTCTGTGAACCCTCTTTCCTGAGGGTATCGTTTTCTCCTTCGATCTTCAGCCTGGGAGAAATTCTCATGGCCGTTTGAATGACGTCCCTGTCCAGATATGGCGCCCTGAGTTCTATGGAGTGGGCCATGGTGAGCTTGTCTTCCCTTTCAAGGGTGTCCGTATACAGGAACGTCAGGTCCTCCCAGAGCTTCTCATGGAGACGCACGTATCCCTTCTCACCCACCACGTCGTTATACCATGGATATCCGGCAAAGATTTCATCCGCGGCCTGTCCGGTGAACATCACCCGGATATTGTCTTCGGCGGCCAATCGGGCCGCCAGATACATGGGAATGGCGACTTCCACCTGGAGGAGACCGCTTTCTTCCACGGAACGAATAATCTCGGGGAGGATTTTTTCAACCATATCTTCATCAATAATGGTCGTCTTAAGCTCCAGGCCCATATCTTCAGCCACCGATCGGGCGGCTACCATATCTCCTGAATCATCGGTTCCCGTGCAGTAGCAGGTGATATTTTTTCCTTCCCGCTGAAGGAGGCTTGAGACGAGCACCGAATCAATGCCCCCTGAAAATATCACGCCGATTCGCGACTCCTTGAGCCCCGTGAGTCTCTTTTTGACGGCGGTAATGAGCACGTCCTTATAAGTCTCCACGGCCTCCCGAAAATCGACGATATCGATCTGGGGAAGTTGCAGTTTAAACCCCTCATGTTCCTCGGCCCCTGAGCCGTCTATGTGCAGGATATTCCCTGGATTTAGCCTGCGAGGGGTATCTTTTCCATTCCACAAGGCCTTTTTTTCCGACGCAAAATAGATGACGCCGTCATTTTCAACATGGTAAATGGGTTTCTTGCCAATAGGGTCTCTGGCCACCACGATGGAGTTTCCGTCCGTGACGGCGATGGCGTACATTCCGTCCAGGAGTCCGACGATTTTTTTCATGGCATCCAAAAGATCGCCTTGATAGGTCTCCTCCAGGAGGTGAACGATGACCTCGCTGTCGCTGCTTGTTTTGAATGTGTGTTCCCTGAAGAGAAGGCTTTTCAGCTTCTGATAATTATAGATCTCCCCATTGTGAGTCAATATCAGTTTTCCGTCGCAAGACGTATAGGGCTGGGTTGCCTTTTCCTGCCCCACGATGGTCAGCCTTGAATGCCCCAGGGCAATGCGACTGGTTCCGCGGATATGTCATTCTTCAATCCCCGCAGTTCTTCCACCCTGATAATCTTCCCGTCCAGATAGGCCCCGTGGGAATCCGGGCCTCTGTGGCCCATTTTCAGGAGCATGTCATAGATGTCCGTTGACTTTATTTTGCCGTTTTTTGCGTAGTGACCACATATGGTGCACATAAGGTATTCCTCTCATCATCTTCTAAAAAAGGGGGCCTTCCCGATACTCCGAGAAGGCCTCTCCTTTTATGAACAGCTTTGTTGAAAGATCAGTTTTTTGATCTTCAGCGGAACTGATCTTCTTTATATTTTTGGTCTTCCAGCCTCGCGCAGAGTTTCCTCAACATCCGCGCAATCCTCTACTAAAGCGCACGCGATCCCCGCCGGTGAGGGTTTTGTATCCCTTTCCCACAATGGCGGAGCGATGAAAAGAGGCCATTTTACCATCCTTCTGGGCGATAAAACCGAACCCTTTTTCTTCGCTGTAGCTGTTTACAATACCTTCCATAAATCAATTCACCTCCTGGTAATACAATTTTTTCTTCTCTCCAGGGTGAAGAATGCGATCCAGTTCACGCTGGGTAAAGAAGGGATCATCTCCCCGCAAATAGGGGAGCAGTATCCGTTTCTGACGAAGGAGATTTACCGAAATTTCTCCGGAGATGTCATAATGCCTCCATTGAATAAAAAAGCCGGCACTCTACCCTTGGGAAGAATTCCGGCTTTGAACGGTTCGTAAATCAGGCTGGCTTCTCTTCTCTTCCGTCTTCCTCGCCGTGGTCGTGTTTCAAGTCACCGTCCACGGTGCCCCGGACCCGTTCTCTCTCTTCTTCCATATCAAAACCTGTCCAGATTCCGATGGAGCCCATAATTAATACTTGTATAGATATAATATCAAATCATTTAATTTTAGTTGAAAATATAATGCAAGAAAAATTTCTTGTCAAGTCATTCCAGGAATTTTCGGGAAACGGAAAGGAACTTACGGTGAGAATGTGGAAAGTGAACGAGGGGCGTTTCAGGATCAATGCCCGTGAATGAATAGTATTTACTGTTTAGGAATAGAGGGTGGTGGACCCCAGAGGCTGGACAGCCTGAGTGGTTAGACCCAAGCCCACCGGAAATCAGCATGGACTCCATTCATTTACGGATGTCGCTCTCAGATTTCGATCAGCCTGTAGTCGGTGGCGCCCAATCCGACCGTCCTTGCGTGGGCGAGTGTGCGCCTTCCCCGGTTGAAGATTTTTCTCCCTTTTCGTTCTTGAACCAGATCCAGGCTCGCGGCATCCACCGCAACCGGGTCGACGGAGGCAAGAATACCCACGTCCTGCATGAACGGCGTCATCTTGTGGCTTTCGCAATCGCAGCCACGGGTGATGGACAGAGCAAAGTTGATGTATATCGAAGACTTATCCTTCGCGGCCGCCGCAGCATGCTCCGCGAGCCTTTCACGGAATTTTTTGCCGAAAGAGGCCCACCAGCTGTTGGAGAACGCTCCATGCTCGCAGACCGCCATGCAGGAGGCGCAGCAGACACACTTGCTTTTCTCGATCAGCGCTTTCGGCTGGAGGGCGATCGCGCCCACCGGACATTTTTCCGCACACTTCCCGCACGCATCGCACTTGCGGGAGTTGATCTTGGGAATAGTGTTGGCGTGCTGGGCAAGTTTTCCTCCCCTGGACGCACAACCCATGGCGAGTTGCTTGACGGCGCCGCCAAACCCCGCCAGTCTGTGACCTTTAAAATGGCTTAGAACGATCATCTGGTTCAGCAACGCGATTTCTTTCCCGATCATACAGGTGTCGAAATGCCGTCCTCCAATCGGGACTTCGGTGTACTCGTCGCCATACTCGCCATCCGCTATTACGATGGGCAACTGGGTGAAGCCATGATCTCTGGCCAGTTGAACGTGGGCTGTCCTGTTCTGTCGCTCACCCCTGTAAAGAACATTGGTCTCGATGTAGGCGGAAGCAATTCCTCTGGAGGTCAAAAGACGGATGATCCCCTCGTAACCGGCGGCTGGAATGAAGGTCTCGTTACCCTTTTCTCCGAAATGGACTTTTAGGGGGACATAGGAGCCCAACTCGATATGCTCGTCCTCCATGAGGCGGCTGAACAGATTTGCGGCTTCTTTGCTGACCTCTGCCGTGCCTTTACTGGTCTGGATGGCTTTGAAATAGACAGTAGACATTGAGCCTCTCCTGCAGACAAAAGTTATTCGATATCAGGAACTATCTCGATGCAGCCCGGTAACAGAAAACGATCTGATTGACAAGGACTTTTCAGTACCTTATTTAAAAACCCTGGCAGTAATGGACCACAGGGTCTTTTTTGCTGCCGCATCTTGGATCGACCTTAAATTCTATGGATGTTCAGCCTTCCAAGTCTTATTTTCATTAGAAATCGGTGAGGCACTCCAGGTGTTTTACCTGGGGTGCTTTACCGGCGTGAGCAAGGGATTCGTCTTACGAAACTCCACATTGAGCATACGTTCGAAAACCTTTATAAGCGCCCCTTTGCTCTCGTCGCCCAGCCCCTGCAGCAAGGCCATCTTAAATGTCGTGGCGGCTGCCTGCACCACAGGCAGGGGGATCTTCTCGTGGGCCGATATTTCCGTGGCACTGATCATGTCTTTATAGGCGGATTTCAGTGGATACCCCTGATCGAACCGGTTCTCAAGGGTCAGCGGCAGAAAAAATTCCGCTGCAAAGCTTCGACCTGTACCGGTAGTGACGACTTGGGTCACTTTTTCAGGATCGAGTCCGAGCTTGGCTGCCATGGGGAGCACCTCGGCAATTCCGGCGCAACAGACATTGAAAAGCAACTGGTTAATCAGCTTGGTCAACTGGCCGTTGCCGACTTTCCCCATGTGGACGATATCCTTTCCGATGACGTTCAGTGCCGGTTGAAGCGTCTCGAAAAGGTTCCGGTCTCCCCCGAACATAATCGTCAAACTGCCTTCCCTGGCTCTGGCCTCCATTCCGGAAACCGGAGCGTCAGCGAAAAGAATGCCTCTATCCTTCAGTTTCGCTCGATCTCCAGGGTCCGGATATAGCTGATCGTGCTGAAATCGACGATTGCCAGACCCTTTTTTGCACCATGAATGATGCCGTCTTCTTCGAATATAACCGTTTCAACCACCTGGGTATCCGGCAGGCTTAGAAATATCCAGTCGACCCGGCTTGCCAGCTCCGCAGGTATTGAAGACGCTTTGGCGCCCTTGGTCGGTCAGGAATGTGACTGCAACAGAGTTGATGTCGACAGACCGAAACATCGAAACCGGCCTTTACCAAATTCAGTGACATCCATTTTCCCATTTCTCCCAGCCCGATAAATCCGATTTTCCGTTCCATTGTTTCTCTCCTGTTCTTAGACTCCCATCGGACCGCCCTCAGGCGCCTCCAGCAATCGGCGCAACTCCAGCACAGCGCTGTCAGGCGTAGTGATAACAGGAACATTCACCCGAAGACCGACGGCTTTAGCGGACCTGGCCATGGAAAACTGCCCGATAACCAGGGCATCCACCGGCCCCAGTTCGGCCGCTGCCTGGGCGATGAGATTATCGTGCTCCTCCGGTTTGCCCTGGTGCAAGGCAGCCAGTGCCTCTGGAATGACCCGGGCCTCCAGTTCGAGGGGAATGTTCTTCTCCGCTGCCATGGCACGCAGTTCGGCGGAAAGTGACGGCAGTGACGGCTGGAAAGTTACCAGCAGGCCGATACGTCGTCCGGTTTTAAGAGCTCTTGCAAAGGCCGCTTCGTTCGGTTTAAGGACGGGGATCCGCAGTTCCTGTTTCACAGCGTCGATAGCCGGGCCAAAGGCCGAACAGGTGAAAAGTATTCCATCCGTAGCTCGGCCCCCGGGACCGGCGACAGCGGCGTAACGGCCCAGGGTTTGGAAGCGTTCCATCATCTTTTCATCAAGCACTCCCTGGTTGGCGGCATGGTCCGCAGAAAGGGAGGAATCCAGCAGGTCGTAAATCTCCGCTTCGGGCCAATGGGTCCCGAATGCCTTGTGGATGGGTTCCATGGATTCGGTCAAAGCATGGATTAACATCACCCGCTTATGTTTGTTCATGTGAATTCGGTATCTTATCCACAGCATTGTCATAATTGGTTCCTTCCCCACGAGGCCGATTTCATCATTGGTTACCTTCAGATCCCGCACATCCAGCATATCGATGAGCCTTTTGAGAGTGGAAGCGATTTCGTCGATTTCCTTCGGGGAGAGTCTTTGAAGTCCGTCAATAAGCTTCTGCTGTATGGGCGGAGGGGCATTTTGCGCCAGTATTTGGCCGGCCTTGGTTAACTCCACCGTAACCACCCTGCGGTCCGGTGAAATTCTCAGACGCCTTACCAGATCTTTTTTCTCCAATCTGTCTATGATCCCGGTGATTGTGCTGGAATTGACCATCACGTGTTTGGCAATCTGGGAAGGAGAAAGGGGTCCGTGTTCCTGGAGGGCGATGAGGCAGTTTATCTGGGCCGCGCTGACATTGTAAATCTTGTTCAGCTCCTTCGTGTAATGCTCGCCCGCCTGCATCAGCCTGCGGATGGCGAAGATAATCTCCTTGGTCCGTATGGTGTGAATGCCTTCCTGTGATTCCGAAGATGCGATCTCTTTCTTTTGGGACATGATCACTCACCTTTCAATCGGGGTTGGATGTAAAAGATGTTTCTTCAGCGATCAGCTGCCGAGCCCTCATGCCTGGCCTTTCCGGATCTCCTCGTAAAGGTCTCGCCGGTCGATCACCCTTCTGGCTTTGAACTCCGTTCTTTCCAGCGTATCGGGTTCGAGCATCTGTACCGTGGTCCTCAGCCCCCGTTTCTTCAATGCGGTTCCCAGTTGTCCTGCCAGTTCCCGCACGCGCAAGGATTCCAGCCCGGGGACCGGCTCGGCCTGCACGATCAATTCATCCATGGTTTTTTCCCGGGTGACGATGATTCGGAATTCATCCCCGAAACCTTCGATTCCCCGGATGGCCTCTTCTATGGCGCTGGGATAAACGTTTTCGCCTCGCACCACAAACATGTCGTCGGCCCTTCCGTACACCCCGCGAGGCAGGCGGGGATAGGTTCGGCCGCAGGGGCAGGGGTCGTCGGTCCAGCGGGAAATATCTCCGGCCCAGAAACGGATCATGGGTTGGCTGGTTCGTTCGAGATGGGTGTAGATGGTGACCCCTTCCGATCCATAGGGCACCCGCCTTTTCGTCTCCTGATCCACCAGTTCCGCGTAGACGATATCCTGCCACAGGTGCATCCCCTGCCGGTGATCGCATTCGCAGTTTGCCATCCATGGGGTCATCTCCGCCGTGGAGCCCGAGTCAATGCAGATGCCGCCGTAGATTTCTTCAATGCGCTTTTTGGTGGAGGATACCCCTGCGCCCGGTTCCCCCGAAAAGAAAAGGATGCGAAAGGCGAAATCGGTGCGAGGATCGACCCCCAGGTTCCTGGCCTTTTCGGCAAGATAAAGACTGTAGGAAGGAGTGCCGTAAAAGATGGTCGGTTTGACCTCCTGCATCCATTCGATGGCCCGTTCCGTCTGTCCGGGGACGCCTGCGCCAAAGGGGAATACCGCGGCCCCCAGGCGTTCCGTTCCCACCAACGCTCCCCAGCTTCCCATATAGAGGCTGAAAAAGGAGCCGATGAAAACCGTATCTTCGGGACGCATTCCAAACCCCCACATGATCCTTGCGTGGGCCTCGGCGATGCGCTTCATATCGTCCCTGCTCAGGCCGAAAGCGGTCGGTTTTCCCGTTGTTCCCGATGTCCCGTGAACCCTTGCGATTTCACCTTTGGGTATGCAGAGATTACTGCCGAAGGGCGGATGTTCCAACTGATCCCGGCGAATTTCGTCTTTGGTTACAAAAGGAATTTGTTCAAAATCTTCCAGGGATTGAATATCCTCGGGTCTTACGCCTGCCTCGTCCCATTTTTTCCTGTAAAAGGGCGAGCGGGCATAGGCGTATGCGAACTGTCCCTGCAGCTTTGGAAGAATAATCTTTTGTTCCCGCTCCTCCGGATCCATGGTTTCCACTTCTCGGTTCCAGTAGGCGGTATCTCCCGCGGGGAAATAATCCTCATCATAGTCGGGCGGCCATTGTTTCGTCATTCTCGTGTTTTCCCCTTTCATCCAAGCATATCCAGAAAAATATCGATTCGGTTCATGAGTCCATCCTTGGCAACCGCTCTCTCGTCGGCATGATCGCCGTCCAGGATGAGCACCGGAATGCCCAGCCTCTCCCGTATGGCATGCACGGCGTCCAGGGCGCCCACGGACAGTACACGGCAGCTTTTGTTTGAGTGGGCGACGACGCCGTCGATTCCATACGCATGAATGTCGTCGATCATCCTGTCGATATGGGCATCCACGCTGGTGTTGAGTTCGCCCCAAAGGGCCTTGCGGGCCAGACTTTCCAGAGGGTGCCCGACTGTCCATCCGCGTGGCGCCCCATATGTACTGGCTGTAGTCCGCCATGGGAAAGGCGCACCCCCTTTCTTCGAAGTACCCGAAGATCTTGAGGTTATGCCAGAATGGGATGTTCAACCACAGGAGACGGTGTTTTTCCTCCTGCCTTTCCAGGATTCCCGTTCCCGCCTCTACCCGTTGGGCGGTTTCTTCATAAATTTTTTTCATAAGGTCCGCCCCTTCCTGTGTGCCTGCCAGCACAATCAGGACGAAAAGGGCGTTTCCCAGATCGGAGAGCCCCAGGGGAGCGGGAATTGCTTTTTGAAGATCCAGGATTTTTTGCCAGTAAAGGACCACCTGGTCGCTCAGGTGGACCGCCTGTGCGAGTCTCTCCGGACTGATTTGAATGCCCAGGACCTTCTCTATCTCGGCGATGGCCAGCCTGATCTCTTCCATGGTAAACGGCAGATAGTAGTCGGGCACGGCCTTTGTTTCCATGACCCGGGGGGTATTTACAAAAATAAGGGGTTTGCCGGTTATCTCTCGAAGGGTATCCCACCATTTAAAATAGTGTGTACAGGCGCTGCTGCTCATGAGAAGCAGATCCGGGTCTCCTATGCCCCCCATGGGAGGGTCCGCGTCCGAACTGTTGATGTAGCCCAGGTGGTTTCTGCAATAGGAACAAATGTCTTGCGTATAACTTGCGGCCTCCGCCCTTTCACAATACTCCCCGGACTTATGTCTGGCCGCGGTTACGCAGGCGTAGTTTTCCGGAAACGCGGGTTGAATGTCCGCCGCATAGGCCACCTCGATGAGCGGGTTTGAGGACATCAGTGTATAGGCCAGAGGCCGTTTGGTCTGTACATGGGTATAGTGCCTCGCCATGGCTTTCGAGACATCTTTGTTAAAGGACGGTCGTTCCCTTTTTTTCTCTTCCCCCATCGCTTTACTCTCCGTCGTCCCGCAGCATCTCAATGAACGCTTCTATGCGTGTCCGCAGGGGTTCCATGTTGCTCATGTAATCGGTTTCAATAAGGAAAGTGGGGATGCCGAATTCCTTCTTTATCATTTTGCTCAGTTCCGGATAATCAAACTTTTCCGTTTCGCAGTTTCTGTTGATGGCAAAGATAACGCCTTTGATCCTGTGACTCTTGATGACCGTCGAAACAAACGCGAACCGGTCCGCAAGGGATGTATTGAAAGCACAGGGGACCGATATGTAAGCTTTGGCCAGAGAGGCAAGGGGATCTTGGCCTTCCTCCACGGTATGGGAAAATGCCCGGGCGCCATTGGCGACGTCGTCCGCGACAATGGAAGCGCCGCAGGATTCTATCATTTCCCAGAGCCGGACATCGATGACGCATCCCCCGGAAAGAAGGAGCCGAACGGGCGACTCTAAAGGAGCGGACCTTTGCTCGATTTCCGTCAAAGCCTCCTCCAATAGTTGGGAATGTTCCTCTTTGTCGAGGAGGAAACCGGACATGGCCATCTGAAGGGTTTCCAGCCCGGAAAGGGGAGGGGCGTCAACCTTTTGCAGGTCATAGACCTTTCTCATGAGTGACCGATGCCTGTTGTATAACGCGATGGCCTCCTCCAGGGATTCATTGGAGATCTTATTCCCCGTAAAGGTTTCCAGGTGGTTCTTGACCCTTTCAAGTTCCTTTGTAAAAAAAAGGATGGTGTTTTCGCTCTTCTTCCATGGCACGTTGATATACTCTGTAAATGGAAGGGGGTGGTTCCGTTTCCACGTCTGGTAAAGGAACGTGACGGCCTCACAGCTTCTCGGAATGATGATGCCGTCCAGGTAGGAAGCCTTTCCCTTGAGCACCTGGTCCCAGGTCGCTCTTACGTAGGAACAGAGGTAGGATTGAAGATGGGCATCCGCCTCCGTGATCATTTCCTGCAAGAGGGGATAGATCTGGACAGGATGGAGTCCGGCTGCGTAGATCAGCTCTTCCGGGAACACCGGGAAGAAATATCCTATCATCTTTTTGGATGTTCCGGCCTTGATTTGGGCAAGCACGGCCGGGCCGTTGCGGAGGCTATCCGCCATCATTTCGAGAGCCTTTGACATGATTATTATCCCTTTTTAATCAGCCCCGTTGATTCATTGGGCAAATCCATAATGTTTCATTTTCGGAGGAAGGAGTATAAAAAAAACTCTTCTTTAAAGTCAAAGCAAAACTGGAGACGGAGGTTGCTATTTGCCCCTTGTCATGATAGGTAAAAATGCAAAGAGCAATTAAGCTACCTTGTTCAAGCACCCCGGCGGCAGGGGATTTTCCGGATTTGGGATTGGCCCGGGGAATTTGAATTGGGATACAAGTCAATTTAAAGTGCCATAAACAGGAATAATTGGGCAAAACTCCAGGGAGAAAAACAATGACGGAAAGCAACCAGGGTCAGATCGACTTTACTTTTAACAAGCAAAATCTGTGTCGCGAGGAGTCTGTTACGGATCTCAAAGTTGGATCTATCAGGTGTCTCCGGCCCATCAAACCGGATGGGACAAACGATGAAAGCCGTCAAACCATCTTTGTAGGACACACCCAGCTCAATACCCCTCAGGGATTTGTTCCGCTTCAAACGCTGTTACAGGCGACCACCCTCCAAGATGCCATAGAAGAATTTCCCGGCGCCATGAAGAAAGCTCTTGAAGAGATGGTGGAGAGGTCGAAGCAGATGCAGGAGCAGCAGCAGGCCGCACAGAAAAAGAATGAGTCCCGCATCATCGTGCCCGGAAGGTAGGGGAAGACGATTTTTATTTGAAGCCGAACAGAAGAAATTGCCAGGCCGGGATAACCTTTGTGTTTGTCGGAATTAAACCCGGGTCCCAATCGTTTAGCACGAGGGCATCGAGGGCCTCCGGATGGAGGCCCTTTACATTTTCCAGACCACTCACTTCTCTTTTCGCCGTATCCACACCCTGCACGCTGAGGGTTTTGCCCCATTCGCAAAATGGGCGCTGATGGGAAAAGAAAGTAGCTGTCCACGGTTTCCAGTTACCGGTTTACGGTTATGAAAACAGATGCCCTTGTTATAGACTTCAGGTCATGGCAAGGGTTTGTCGCCTGCAATTCAAATGGAATGATTCCGAGTGTGCCCATTTCAACGTCTGAAATGACTTGACTAACCGGAGAGGTCCAAGTATTTTTCCATCAGTAAATAGCTCAATAAGGTTATGGCTCGTGATGATTCCAGAACGCTGGAAAGGGAGTGAATCTCCTATGGACGAACTTAGAATGACAAGTGCGCGGATGGTTTTGCGGGAATGTTTCTGGGGAGATTATCAAATCTCCGCCGAAGAACTCCTTACACGTCTGGCGGACAATGAACCTGGTTTCGATCGTTTTGTGTTTTCCAAAATCGTGGAAAACAGTTCTTACCCATCTCGGCACATTCGCGCGCATCCTATTCAAAAATCCTGGCAGAAATGGAGTCACGAGGTCTTTTTTGCTGCCGCATCTTGGATGAACCTTCACCGACCGTCGAGAGGTCCTTCTATGCTGGTACAAGGAAGCTGTTGTCATCCCTCCATTTTTCCGTACCAGCATAGAAGGACCGGTGCATCCATAGGAATCAGATG
>CAVVFZ010000003.1:0-222396 GCA_963747555.1 uncultured delta proteobacterium | reverse complement strand
GTAACGGGGGTTTTGTTCATCCTGCTGTTTGCCCTGGGTCACTGCCTGCCTATCGTGGTTGCGGACAATTCCACCGCGGCGGTAAAACGCGTCATGGAAAGCAGCCGCTGGCAGGGGGCGGACAATTTGTCTCGAAAAGAGGCCGGGGTTGTCATTGGATGCCTGGGGCTTTATTTTGTATTGAATCCTTTTTTGTAGCCTAAAACCCGTTTAAGGAGGTAAACACCATGTCGGAAGCACGTTTATTGGCGGAATGGTTTCCGGAGTTCGCTGAACATCTGGACAAAATGGATGAAACCTACAAGGAAAAGCGAACCATCGATGAGAAGACCTATCAGTTCATCTGCTTCGCACTGGCCATCAAGGCCCGGTCAAAACCCTGTTTGCTGAAGCATTTTATGGGGGCATTGGAAGCGGGCGCCACCGTAAAGGAACTCAGTTATATCATGGCCCTGACCTTCAGAGAAGCGGCGGGCGGAGATGACTGCTGGACCCATGACGCCCTGGGAGACTACAAGGCCCTCATTGCCGAAGGGCTCAAGAGTTCGCAGTGCTGCACACGGTAATCTCTTTGGGCCGCCTGATCAACTTTATTCAAAACGCGCCGGATTTCCGGTAACCGGGAATCCGGCGCTTGGGTTCAAAAAATGCCTGAATAAGGAGGACGTCATGTTGCTTAAAAGCTACCAAAAAGAAATATTCCGGCCCAAGTGCAACCCCGGTTTCCAGTCCGTTCACTGTATCGCCCATCTGGATCAGGACGTGGGAGAGGTCATTCCATACCTCAACGCGGAACTGGGCGGCTTTGAATATTTCCGCGATCCGCCCGCCGTAACCTTCAAGCTGCAGGGCAAGATCATTGCGGTTCATGCAACACAGATCGCCGTCAATGCCCTCAAGGACGAGGAGGAGGCGGAAAAAATCATCCAGTGGCTCAAAAGCGAGATCAATGACGTATGGGAACGTCGAGAGGAGATTGAACCTTCCTACGAGGGAGCGCCAAAGCCAAAGGTCCTTGAAATTCTCAAGTTGCTTCCCCGCCGCACCGGTTGCAGAAAATGTGGACAGCCCACGTGCCTGGTCTTTGCCACGCTGGTGGCCCAGGGCGTAAAGGGTCGGAAGACTGCTCGGAGTTGACACCGGAGAAGGCCCGTGAATTACACTCTTACATGAGCGATTTTTCTCTTGACGCATAATGGATGTTGAACATACAAGGATCCGAAACACAGCCGGGGGAAGAATGAGACCAGAAAACAGTGTACCGGAAACCATTTGCTACTGTTTTGGTTATTCCACTGAAGATATCCGAAAGGATTTTTTCAAGAATGGCCGTTCCACCATTATGGAACGTATCCGGAATGAGAAGAAGGGTGGCGCATGTGATTGCGACACCAAAAATCCAAAGGGGCGGTGATGCCTCTTGGATGTTCGCCGGGTGGTGAACGAAATGGAAGGCGGTCAAAAAATAACTGAATTTCGGATGTCCTGAATAAAACCATATAGTTTTCCGGTTTTGAATCCTCGGAATATTGTTGCACAGGGAATAATTTTTATGGATGCAAGCCAAAACAGCAATCTTTTCAAATCCTTTATCATGTCGCTGATTGGAAAGAAAGGAACTACGGGGATTTTATTTCTCGGATTCCTGTCTCTTGTCCTTTTCATAGGCACGCCATCAGGCCGTGCCTCGGATCAACAGGCCCAGACCCTTCAGGAGTTGATCAGCCGCTATGATACGTCCCGCTGCAAGGAATGCCATGAGGAGATTTACAATCAATGGGAGAAGTCTCACCATGCAAGATCCATCATGGGTATTTTCATGGACCGTTATCTCGCAAAGGGCGTCCTGTCGGTTCCAAACGCGGCAGATGCCACCAGGAAGAACTTCCCCTGTTTCAAATGCCATTTTCCACAGATCGAACAGGCCTCCGACCGGGTGGCCTCCCAGATCGCAGAGGCCATTTTAAACAAAGACAAGAAGACCATGAAAAAGCTAAACATCGGCTGTCTGGTCTGTCACCACGACAAGGGAATTGTCCACGGATTGCCCGAGGCGGGCGATGCTTTATGGTCCCGAAGGCGTGAAGGAACACCCTGATGACGGTTATAAATCGTCCCGGAAAAGCCCTATCATGAAGCGGTCCGTCATGTGCGGCCAGTGCCATGGACTGGGGCCGAACCTTGAGTTTGAATACCCGGTGCAGTGCGCTACCCTCTACGGCAGCTATCTCCATGCCTATATTCCTTCCGGCGGAACAAAGACCTGCCAGGAATGTCATATGGAGAATGCCGACCATGTCTGTCCCCCCAACTTTGAGGACCGAAAGGATGTCTCCAGGAGACTGGCCCGGGCTCTTGCTCTGGAGGTTGAAACATTGTCCTACCGGCCTCAGATCACCCCCGGGAAATTTGTTCCCACCGTGGTGGTAAACACCAGAATAACCAGCAAGGCCGGTCACCGGATACCGGACGGCTGACCTTCCAAGAACCGGGTGGTCCTGGAGGTGACCATACATGATGACCAAAATAAAAAGATTTATGAAAACAGTAGGGTTTACATGCCCCAATCCACCAACTCCCTGAATAACGTCATGGTCTATGGGCCCCTTGAGAAACTAGGACTCATTCGCGACACGAGCATCCAGCCATTCATGGCAAAGGAAGAGAGCTTCGAAGCGCCAATTCCAAAGGGTGTTAAAAAGGTGAAAGTTACCGTGGACCTGAATTATCAACTACGGCCGGGGGATGTTTATCCGATTCATCTGCAGACCATGGAAATTCTGATGGAGCAGCAATGAGTAAGAACACACCCATGAACCCCTTATCATTCGAGGGAAAAAGACCTGTGGCGATCCGCATACCTCTTGTCCATCCTATGTTTCTAAACGTGCGCCTGGAGGTGATGTCCCATGAGGATTGATCGAAACTCCGGAAAGACATGGCGGACGATCCGGCAATCGCTGGGAATTCTTGTTTTAGCTTCTGTCATGGGCCTTTTGACGAATGTGGCCCGTTCCAACAGCCTCCCACTGGTAGCAGACTGGACGCCCGAGGCCCGCTTAACTACCGATACGGGGGCTAACATGGTCGTTTCTTTAGAGGAGGCAAAGAGGCTCTACCTTGACAAGAAGGCTGTATTTCTTGATGCAAGACCTCCCCGGGATTATGAGCAGGGACATATTTTAGGCGCCCAAAATATCCCCTGGGAATCTTTCAACGATTATATCGACCGCATCTTCGATACTATCCCGGACGATGTCCGGATTGTGACCTACTGTGATGGGGAACACTGTTCCCTGAGTGAAGACCTGGCCAAAGAACTGGTTTCCTTGGGCTACAAAAATGTGAATATTCTGTTGAACGGCTGGACCCGGTGGCTGGAGGCCGGGCTTCCCGTGGAAAAAGGAGAGGCCGGCCATTTGGATGGCAGGAAAGGTTAACGATGGTAACACCCCACAAAAATGCAAATCGACCTGAAAGCCTAAAAATGGTGGAGCACGTGCATGGATCAACCAGCGCCTGCCCGCATCATCACATGGATGTCAAAGACACCAGCGGGTCCCGGCTCTTATTGACGTTGGCGCTCAACCTCCTTATCCCCGTGGCCCAGGTTATCGGAGGGGTCTATGCCCACAGTATGGCGCTTATCTCCGATGCCACCCACAATTTCAGCGACTTCGTTGCCATCCTGCTTGCCTATATTGCGCATCGCATCGGAAAGAAAGGGGCATCCTTTCAAAACACTTTTGGTTACAAGCGGGCCGAGATCCTGGCCGCCACGATAAACGTGGCCATTCTCATAGGCGCCTCCGCCTTCATCGTTTACGAGGCAGTGGAGCGATTTTATCACCCGGAATCCGTTTTGGGCAAAGTGGTCATTCTCTTGGCCGGTGTCGGCATCCTGGGCAATGGTCTGTCCGCCTGGCTGCTTCACCGGGATTCAAAGCACAGCCTCAATGTCCGGGGCGCCTTCCTTCACATGATAGGAGATCTTCTGACTTCCGTCATGGTGTTGGTCAGCGGAACCATCCTTCTCTTCAAACCCTGGTACTGGCTGGACCCCATGCTTTCCATCCTCATCGTCCTTTTTATCCTGAAAAATTGCTGGTCTATTCTCAAGGCGAGCACCGGGATACTGATGAATGCCACTCCCGAAGGGTTGGATCTTGAAGAGATCAAGAATCTTATCGAAAAAATTCCCGGCGTATGCGGCATCCATTATCTCCACGCCTGGAACATCTCCACTTCCAGTATCGGTTTTTCCTGTCATGTTGAGGTGTTGGATCAGCGGGTGAGCAAGACCGAGAAGCTTGGGGAGACAATCCGTCACGAGCTTTTCCATCGATTCGGGATTGATCACCCCATACTCCAGTTCGAGACCGGAACCTGTGGAAAAGGCGGAGTGCTTTGCGAAATCTCCTGTGGAGGCGCTGTGAATGGGTGAAAGTCGTACAGGTTTTCTCAAGAACCAATGGAAACAGGAAGGAATTCTTGTCCTGGCAGCACGCCTGATTTTAGGGGCCGTTTTCATTTATGCGAGCATCGACAAGATTCTTCACCCGGCAGCCTTTGCAAAGGTTATCTATAATTATCAGATCCTTCCAGGCGACCTGATCAATATCACGGGCCTTGTTCTGCCGTGGCTGGAGCTTGTTCTGGGTCTTTTTTTGATGATCGGCCTGTTTCGGGAAGGGAGCGTGTGTATGGCGACGATTCTCATGCTGATATTTTTGGGAGTCATGATTTTCAGCCTGGCGCGGGGTCTGAATATCCATTGCGGTTGTTTCAGTACAAGCACGGAAGGGACGGGCAACGTTTCCATGGTGTGGTATATTTTAAGGGACGGTCTTTTCCTGATCCCGGCATTCTATCTGTTCTACCGCACCTTCCTTGGAAAGGTCCGGAGGCTAAAGGTCAGAGAATTGTAAATAGCGATTTGGAGGACAACTCATGGTTCTGACCATTTCCAACGAGGAATTTTTGAGAATGAAAGGTGCGATTCTGGATGCGGACCGTGATGAAGCCCTTTCATTAATTAGAATGTTCGTAAAGCGTCTGGAGCAGCAGTCGAATCAAGGCCTCAAATCGCACCTGGACGGACCGTGAATAGCATGAAGGTTTTAGAGGATACGAACAATACCGCAAAGGGGATTTGAATATGTCGCAGCATGAAGAATCTGCACCTGAGAAACCGGCGGATATAGCACAAAATCCGAAGATTTTGGTGCTGAGTGAAGAAAAAGGTTGAAAAGACGGATGAGCCACCCCTCAACCGGCAGTTGGCCGGCGCTTACTGAAATTTCCTGATGATTCGCAGGTCGGTGTTATGGGCCTGGACGATATTCTGTCTGAACTCTACGCTGAAGGCAGAAAAGCTACCGATGAGACCGCGGAAGAGATCATCAACAGGTTGGAAGCAAAAAAGAACTTTATCCCTTCCACTGAACGTGTCCGTAGAGAATACGCCTATGTCCTGCTGAGGGAATACAGGAAATACATGAAGGACCGATCCGGCAGCAGCCGGTAGCATGCCATGTTCTTCAGGGACGTAGGTCAATCCCTATAAAAGGTTCCTCCAGCCGGAGGATGTTCAAGCCGATGACCTCCAATGACGAGACCGATCTGATCGAGCGAATCAAGAAAGGAGACCGCTCGGCGTTTGAGGCCATCCTCCTTACCTATCAAGACAGAATCTACAATCTCTGCCGCTATATGCTTCGAAATCGCGAAGATGCGCAGGACGCCGCCCAGGATGTTTTTCTGAAGGCATACAGACGTCTGAAAGACTTCCGGCCGGAATCATCAGTCTATACGTGGATTTATCGGATCGCCATAACGACGTGTCTCGATTACAGGAGAAAATCGCGCCGAGAGGTGTTCAGAAGTGAACCTCTCACCGAAGATCTGCCGTCATGCGACCTATCTCCCGAACAACTTTATGAATCGGGCGAGATCCCCGACCTCATTCAAACGGCGCTTCAAAAGCTGCCGGAGAAACTCAGAGCAGCAATCGTTCTGCGGGAGATTGAAGAGCTTTCTTATGAGGAAATCGCGGAAGTGCTGCACACATCCGCAGGCACGGTGAAATCCCGAATATCGAGAGGCCGCGAACAGCTTCGGCGTCTTCTCAAAAAAAATTGGGCTGATCAAAAATATTTGGAACAAAATCGCCTTCCAGATCGTTTAACCAGCATAGGGGATAAATCATGAAATGCACACATGTAAAAAAAATGATCTCCCGGTATGTGGATGAGGAGTTGAGTCGGGATGAGAAGAAGGGTTTTGACTTCCACGTACGGAGTTGTGCCTCGTGCAGGGAAGAGCTGGAAGAGACCCGGGCACTCCACCGGCTGTTTGCCTCCGCCGAGAGATTTCCCGCTCCTTTCGGATTCACCGCAAGGGTATTGGGAAACCTGGATGAGAAAGAAGGGGCGCGATTCCGGGACCTTTTCGACATCAGGTCCTTCTTCCTTCGTTCGGTACAGGTGACCTTGGCACTTGTCGTCATAACCGTGGGCATCCTCTCGGGCAATCTTCTCCTGGCGGAAAGGACGCAGGCCGTCGAACAAACGGTCGTGGTGCGGCAAGCCTTTTCTCTCGACCTGTTTCAGGCCACGCCTCCTGATTCGATAGGGGAGATCTATAGCAACTTCATGAGGCCGAACCGTGAAAGTTAATCTCTTGAAGTATCTGCTCGTCCTGTCGCTGCTGCTGAACTTTTCGCTCCTGGGCGCCGCGGGGTACGCCTATTACAGTCGAAACCGATCTCACCCCCCGTCTCTCGGTTACGGCGTCCCGGCCGGGGTTGCGGTCGGCCCCTGCTCGACTCAGCCCCATCTTTTTGAAGCCCTTTCTCTTAAGCCGGAACAACGAAAGCTATTCGAGCAAAAAGCGCCGCTGTTCCACGAGGCCCTTGGTAAAAAGAAAGAAGAAGTCGACCGGCTCAGGAGATCGCTCTTCGACCTTATGAGGACGGATCATCCCGACAGCAAAGCCATGGAGGCGACCATAGCCGAAATCAACGGGATCCAGGAAGAGATGCAGAAAATGATCGTGGCCCACATGCTCGAATTCAAATCCATGCTGGACACAGGCCAGCGGAAAAAATTCCTCGATATGATCCAGGAGGCGATGACGAGGAGGCGGGAGGCTCAGTGCCCCTGATGCACTATGTGTTACGGAAAGAAACTGCAATTAGCTTTCGGCTATTAGCTTTTAGCTTAAAAACAACAAAGACTTACATATGAATGGTCACAAGAGGGAAGAATGCGATGAACCTGCGTTACTTGAGGAATGAACTTTATTATCAAAAGCGGAGAACGCTGGCCGCCGTCATAGGCCTCTCCATCGGCATTGCGCTTCTGATCATCCTCAATGCCCTGTCCATGGCCTACCGCCGGGCAGCCCGCGTGCCCCTGCAGGAGATTGGGGCGGATGTCACCGTGCAGCGGTCGGGGAATGTTCCGAAAGATTTGACGGGAGCCGTTTTTCCTTGTTCCGCGGTGACGATCCGCGATGAGGAGGTGAAAAAGATCGAGGCACTGCCCGGGGTGCGTGGAGTGGGCAAGGCCGTCTTGCTCTGGGTCTTCGATCCCGACAGGGCATGGATTGTGCTGGGGATCGAGCAACAGAATTCCGTCGGGCCCTTCCATTCTTCGCAACTCCGTTATGGAGGGACGATTTCTCGAAGGGGCAGGCCGGAAGCCCTCGTTGAAGTGTCCTACGCCCGCCAATTCGGCATCAAGGTGGGGGACGTCATATCGGATGGCGAAGCTAGAATATCCGGTCGTGGGGCTCATCGACGCCTCCCGGGCCGCGAAAATCGCGGTAGCCAACGTCTATCTGCCGCTGTCGGAGGCACAAAGGCTTGCCGCCTCATCGGAGCAGGTGCAGGCGGTCTCTCCATTCAATACCGGATGACGTCAACCTGCTCTTTATAAAGGCGGACGAGAAAAAGATCCCCGAATTATCCTCGGCCCTGCGGAGTATGATGGGGAAGAACGCGACGATCGGCACCCCTGATTCCTTCTTGAAGCTTCTTGGCAACCTGTTCGCCCTTTCGGACAAATTTGCCCTCGCTGCCTCCCTGATCGCCATCCTCGTTGCCGTCCTGATCGCCTTCAAGACCATGGCCGGAAATATCACCGAACGGACAAGAGAGATCGGGGTCCTCAAGGCCGTGGGCTGGATTAACCGCAATGTCGTGTCGCAGCTCCTGGCCGAATCGGTGGTCCAGTGTGTCATGGCCGGATTTTTGGGATTGATCATCGCCCTTGTCGCCGCCTACGGGTTGAGTTTTCTCCAGGTTAACATCCCCATTCCCTGGGAGATGAGCCCCAGACCCCATTTCCTGCCGGGAGGCGGGGATCAGATCTTTAAGACCATCAGGCTTCCCGTGCATGTGCCGTGGACACTGGCCTGGTTTGCCATTGTCCTTTCCGTGGTGATCGGAGGCCTCACAGGCGCCCTGTTAGGGAGAAATATTTCAAAAATTAAACCTTCGGAGGTTTTGCGACATGAATAACGGAACGATCTTGACAGGCGAAGATCTCACCAAGAGATACGGTGATCTCGAAGTGCTCAAGGGAGTTTCACTCTCCATTGACGCCGGAGAGTTCGTCTGCCTCGCCGGGAAATCGGGAAGCGGCAAGACCACGCTCCTTTCCATCCTCTCGGGACTGGAACGACCCACGTCGGGCCACGTAAGACTCGGCGGCAAGGACATTACCGGCGCCACCGAGGATGAACTCGCGCTCTTCAGGAGGGAGAACGTGGGTTTTATCTTCCAATCCTTCAACCTGATCCCCACGCTCTCCGCCTGGGAGAATGTGGCCCTGCCGCTCTTTCCCGTGAGAATGAAGGGGGATGAAAGGAAACGGCGGGCAACCGATCTCCTTGAGAGAATGGAGCTGGGACACCGGATGGACCACCTGCCCTCCGCGCTCTCGGGCGGAGAGAAGCAGCGGGTAGCCATTGCAAGGGCCCTGGTCGCCCACCCGAAGATCCTCTTTGCCGACGAGCCGACCGGCAACCTCGATTCCGCGACCGAGGAGGCCATCATGGATATCCTGCACAGACTCCACAAACAGGAAGGAGCTGGCCATCCTCATGGTCACCCATGAAATGGCCCTTACAAAAAACACGGATCGATTGATCCGCATGCATGACGGGGAGGTTATGGCATGAAAAAGTTTCTTTTAGGTTGTTTGTTGTTCTTGACGGTTCTGTCCCTTTTTTCAAGCGCCTGGGCGGAAAAGCCCGTCAGGGTTGAGGTGCTCTATATGAACCACGGCCCGCTGATGGATACACTCGAAAAGATGAAAGCGGTCTTTGCCGGTTTCGGCGACAAGATCAGCGTTTCCTGGTATGATTTTGAGAGCAAGGAAGGGGAGGATTTCAAGGCCGAAAAAGGGATAACCCGACATGTGCCGCTTATCATCTGGATAGATGGAAACGAGGTCGTTACGCTGGGCCAAAAGCAGATGAAATTCGTTGGCTTTCCAACCGGTGCGGGTCCCGCATTTTTCCGGGGCAATTGGACCATGGACGACCTGAAAGCAGCCCTCGATCAGGCGACCGCCGAAAAGTGAAGAGCCATGGACTATCGCTACGTATTCAAAGAGCTCCGCCACCACCATCACCGAACCCTTGTCAATGTCTTGGGAATCGCCGTGGGCATCGCCCTCTTTGTTTCGATCAACGCCGTCTCCGCCGCCTATCGGAAAGCGGTGAGCCTGCCCTTCAAAAATCTCGGCGCCGACCTGGTGGTCCAGAGGCCGGAGAGGCGAACGATGGGTTCGGGCCAGGCCCCCGAATCCATGCGACGGGATACGTCTCCCGTTTTCGAACCAGCTTCTCCCGGCGGAGGACCTGCGGAAACTTGCATCCATCGAAGGCGTCGGGGCCATGGCTTCTTCCCTGTTGCTCTGGGAGTTTGACCAGGGGGGATTCAGAACCATCATGGGCGTTGATCTGTCGCAACCGAGCCTGGGGCCGATCAAGGTAAAGGAATGGCTTAAGGAGGGACGTTTTCCGCGGACAGGAAGGAGAGGTGGTGCTTGAGAAGCATTACGCCAAGTTTCATCGGACAAAGCTCGGAGACAAGACGAAGATCGGAGGCCGTGACTTTACCGTGGTGGGTCTCCTGGAGATTAAAGAAGGATCGCAGATTGCCTCGGCCAATATCTACCTGCCCCTCTGCCGACGCTCAAAAGCTGATCGGCAAGGAGTACAACGGCGTTAACGTCGTGTACCTGCGCCTCAAGAACCCCTCGCTCCAGGAGCCGGGTGAAAACACAAGATCGATCAACAACTCACCGGCGTGTCGATCACCAGTTCCGATTCATTTCTGGAGTTGATGGGCGGCGTCTCGAAGATTCTAGACCAATTCTCGCTTCTCCTGTCCATCATCGCCCTGGGAGGCGCCGTATCCCTGATTATCAAGACGATGGTGGCCAATCTCATTGCCCGCTCAAGCGAGATCGGTATCCTGAAGGCTGTCGGTTGGACAGGAAAAGACGTGCAGAAGCAGTTGCTGGGTGAGGCCCTGCTACAGTCGCTTGCAGGTGGCGTACTGGGACTGATCATGGGGTATGGCGCTTCTTATCTATTGGGATTCACCTCCATCCCCGTTATAACGCCATGGCAGATAAACCTCCTTCCCGCCCTTGCCAGGACTGCCGAAGGCGCGGGATCGGCCGCGGTCCGGCTTCCGGTGAGCCTCTCTCCAGGTCTTATAGTGGCCGCCCTGGCGCTGTCCCTCCTTGCAGGGGCGCTTGCGAGCTATTTCATGGGACGTCGGACCGCCCGGATGAAACCCGTCGACATATTGAGGAGGCTCTAAAAAGGAGAAAGATCTATGGGATTAATCGTAGCAGAGAATATCATTAAAAATTACCACCTGGGAGAAGTGACGGTCAAGGCTGTGAAAGATGTGAGCTTCTCCATCGAGAAGGGGGCTTTTGTCTCCTTTGTGGGGCCATCGGGGAGCGGCAAGACGACGCTCTTAAACCTCATCGGCTGTCTCGACAAGCCGTCCGGGGGCAGACTTTTTGTGGCCGGGATGGACGTGTCGGGCCTTGGCAAGACGGACGCGGCCCTTTTCAGGGGAGCACACATCGGGTTCATCTTTCAGAGCTTCAACCTGATCCCCATACTGACCGCATACGAGAACGTGGAATATCCCTTGATCGTGGTTCAGAATATCCCCGTATCCGAACGACGGAAACAGGTGGAGGATCTTCTTGCGGCCGTGGGGATGAGCGATCAGCGGAACAAGCGTCCAGACCAGCTGTCGGGCGGCCAGAAACAGAGAGTGGCTATCGCAAGAGCGCTCGTGACCCATCCCGATCTGGTTCTGGCCGACGAACCCACGGCCAATCTGGACCACGACACGGCCATGAGCATCCTCGGGCTTATGAAAGGGATTCGGGATGAGTTGGAGACGACCTTTGTCTTTTCAACCCATGACAACCGAATCATCGGGGAAGCCGAGGTCATTTACCGCATCGAGGACGGCGTATTGAAGACAAACGGAAACCATGGAGGGCGCGATAATGGGTAATCTCATCAAGATTGCGGGAAGAAACCTGTTCCGATACAAGAGGAGGACCCTGCTGACCCTGTCACTCATCGTCATCGGGGTTCTGTTCGTAACGAGCTTCGTGGCGGTCACCGGCTCCTTCAAAAGCATGATGATCGGGCAGATCACGGATTCCTTTGTAGGGGATATCCAGATTCACCGGAAAGGGTATCTGGCGGCTATAGAAAGCCTGCCGCTCACCATGAACCTGAAACCGGGGGCCGTCCGGAAGGCGGAAACCGTGCTGAAATCCATGCCCGAGATTGACGCCTACTCAAAAAGAATCAAATTCGGGGGCATGTTCAGCAATTTCATCGAGACCACCAATATCCGGCTCAATGGCGTGGATCCGGAAATGGAGGCGAAAACGGTCCCGCTCCTTCTATCCAGGGTCATCGATGGCGAAAAGACTCTCAAAAAGGGCGAAATTTTTGTGCCGGAGCTTCTGGCCAAGGGAATGAAGGTGAAGGTGGGAGACATGGTGGTGGTTATCGCAACGAACCGGGATGGATCGGTGAACGGAAAGCAGCTCAAAGTGGGCGCGATCCTGGAGAGTGCCACCGGTCCCGGCGGGAGAGACGGATATGTTCACATGGATGACGCAGTGGAAATTCTGAGGATGGAAGCACCGGAGATCAGTGAAATCGCCGTGAGAATAAAGGACTTTGGAAAGCTTCAAGAAGTGTCCGGAACACTGACGGAAAAGCTTTCCCGAGAGTTGAACAAAGAGGGGAAGCCGATCTTTGACGTGCAAACCTGGGAGAAGCTGTCGCCTTTCTACAATATTGCCCGAATGATCGATATGATGACCCTGTTCGTCAAGATCATGCTGGTGGCCATCGTCCTCGTCAGCATCATGAACGTTATGATCATGGCCGTATATGAAAGGGTCCGGGAGATCGGGACCATCGCCGCCATCGGAACCCTGCCGAGGAAGATCCTCGCCATGTTCCTGCTGGAAGGGTTCCTCATGGGGGCCATCGGCGCCATCATCGGGGGCATCTTGAGCGGTGTAACGATTTACGCCCTCCATGCGGCACGAATATCCTTTGACTTCGGACGGCAGACCGGGCTTATCCTTGCGCCGACCATCGATCCGGCGGCGCTCCTGACCATTTCAGGGATTGTGATCGGAGTCTCCATTCTCGCGAGTCTGCAGCCGGCCCTCAAGGCCGCCCGGATGGATCCCATCGAGGCCCTGGGGCATGTATAAATAAACAAATCAGACAGATAGGAGAAAATAGATGATATCAAGAATCATTGGTCCGATGTTAGGCCTGTTCATCGGCCTGCTGGTCGCAATTCCCGCCTATGCCGCGGATGGAAACGAGATCCTTGCCCGGGTGGACAAGAACCTTTCTCCGGATTCCTATGAGATGTACCGGAAGCTCGTCAATGTGGAGCCCGACGGGAGAAAGAAGGAGTTCATCCTTTTCACGGTGAAGAAGGGAAGGGACAAGATCGCCGGTCTTTTTATTTCCCCTGCCAGCGACAAAGGGCGGACCACCCTGAGACTGGGTGAGAACATGTGGCTCTATATTCCCAATGTGGGAAAGCCGGTTCGCATCACGAGCCTCCAATCGGTTATCGGCGGGGTGTTCAACAACTCGGATATCCTGCAGTTGGACTACACCGAAGAGTACACCGTGACGAAGGTGGAGGACCAGGAAAAAGAAATCCTTCTCCACTTGAAGGCCAAGACCCGGAGCGTGGCCTATGACCAGCTCCGCATGTGGGTGGACAAGGAGAAAGTGCTTCCCACCAAAATCGAATGCCTCACCGAGGCCGCCATGCTTATCAAAACCCTCTATTTCAAGGATATGAAAGACTTCGGGGGGGGGATCGTGCGCCCGGCCGTGGTGGAAACGGACAGCCCGCTCTACAAGGGATACCGATCCTACATGATCTTTGCCAAGGTCAAGGCCCGGGAAATCCCGGACGAGGCCTTTACCCTCAACTTCATGCCCCGGCTCGAAAGCCTTCGATGAGGATTGGGGTTCCCCTCCTGTGTGCCCTGATCCTGGTGGGCCTTTTGTACAGGTCGTCCCTGGCTGAGGTAACCCCTACCTTTGACATGTCCGAGATCGAAAAGGAGGTCGAAAAGAAACCCTATGCACTTGGTGGATTTCTCCAGGTCCAGCCCACCCTTTCGGGCCTTGACCCGGATTCGGCGCTCTATAAGCTCAAGTTCTACCAAGATCAACCGGCGGTCACGCAGGAGGAGTCGAACCTGGGGGCACGGCTGGAAGGCGCTTTTCAATACGGGGATTTGAGCGCCTTTGCGAGGCTGGACAGCTTCCTCACCCATAACCCTGACGGCTGGGGCGGCAATATGACCCTCATGGAAGGGTATCTCTCCTTCAAACCGAGCCCCCGCATGGCCGTGGACGCAGGCAAGCGGGTAACCAAATGGGGGAAGGGGTACGCCTGGAACCCGGTCTCTTTCGTGGACCGTCCCAAGAATCCGGAAGACCCGGAAGAGGCCCTGGAGGGCTACTATCTCCTTGGGGCGGATTTCATCCGGAGCTTCAGCGGACCTCTTCAGACCCTGGCTTTCACACCCGTAGTCCTGCCCGTTTATGAGGATATTAACGACGAATTCGGACAGACCGGCCATGTAAACGTCGCGGCCAAGCTCTATGCCTTGCTCTACGACACGGACCTGGACCTCCTCTTCTTCACCGGGGACAGCCGCACTACCCGATTGGGATTTGACTTCTCAAAAAACCTCCTCTCCAATCTGGAGATCCACGGAGAATTGGCCTGGATCAGCGATTTTCAGGAACTGACCGTCTTGGAAAACGGCCAGTTCCTGACCAGCGAATCCGATGTCTGGAGCTATCTTCTGGGAACGCGCTATCTGACGGAAACGGACCTGACCGCCATCTTTGAATATTATCATAACGGCGAGGGCATAGACCCGGGCGATCTCCAAAATCTGTACGCCTATATTGACCAGGCCTATGATACCTACCAGCAGACCGGGAATCGCTCCCAGTTCGGCGCAATCAACCGGCTGACCAAAGAAGGCTTTTCGTGGCAGAATCCGCTGAAGGACTATCTCTATCTGAGGCTGACCCAGAAAGAGCCCTTCGACATCCTCTATTTTACCCCGGCCTTCACCGTCATCGTGGCCATGAACGACTGGAGTTTTAACCTTACGCCCGAACTTGACTACAGCCCTATTACCAACCTGGAACTGCGTCTCAGAGGGATTATCCCCGTGGGCGGGGCCCTGACCGAATACGGTGAAAAACAGAGCGACTGGCGCGTGGAATTCCGTCTTCGGTATTTCTTCTGATGTGATCAATGTATTGTTTCAGCTCGCCACTTGCTCCAACAACTCGTTTTCTTCCACCACGTGATCACGGATTAAGGCATAGCTCAACAACCAGGTGATGAGAAGCGCCAGACCATACGCCAAAAAGAGCTTTTCCAGGCCATATGTTCCAATGATCTTCCCACCGATTGCCGTACCCAGTCCGCCACCGCCCATAAAGCAGAAGGCCACCAGCGACATGGCCGCGCCGCGGGCCTTCTGCGCGAATTCCGTGGCCCGTGTCAGGAGGGTGGAATGGGTGAAGATGAATCCGAATCCCAAAAGTGCGACGGCCCCGATCATGGCGCCGAGCCGGTTTCCAAAATAGGCTAGAGTCAAATCCGCCAGGGTTGCGCAGATCAGCCCGAAACTGAGGAGTCTTCTGGGGCCCATCCGGTGGACCAGCTTTCCGCTCATTTTTCCACCCAGTACGCTGGCAAGGCCAAAGCCGGTCATGATGAGGCCGATATGGAAATAGTTGAAATGATACGTTCTTGAAATGAAGACGCCAATGTAGGAAAAGCTGCCGATGATGAAAACCCCCTCAAACAGCACGAGGATGTAAGTGAAAAGGCTTTTCGAGTTGGCCAACAACTTGGCATAGGGAGCAATAAATTTGCTATCCGGATTTTTTTTGGACGGCAGGTGTTTGTAATACCCGATGAGCAAGAGGGTCGGGATTACGGAAAGCACCGCATAAAGCCCGAACACACCCCGCCAGCTTACGAAATAGGCGATGGTCCCTCCGATGACCATGCTCAATCCCTGGCCTAAAAAAGAAATCCCCATGAAGGTTCCAATGGCGCCCTGGCGTTCCTGGACGGGAAAAATATCCCCGATCAGGGCCAGGGAAACCGGCATGACCGAAGCCGCGAAAATACCGGTGAGGGCCCGATAAATGGCGAGATCCGTGAGCCCCATACCGAGTGCGCAGAGGCCTGTCGCCAGGGTGAAAAAGACCATGGAAAAGGTGATGACCTGTTTCTTGCCGTATCTGTCGGCCAAAGGGCCGAAGACGATTTGGAAAATGCCGAAGGGGATCATATAGGCCGCGATCAATAATCCGGCCCTGGCGATGTCCACATTGAGATGTTGCGATATGGCCGGAAGAATGGGAGATACGACCCAATTGTCCGCCATTACGATAAAACCTGAAAGACCCAGCAGACCGACAACATTTTTACTTTTCATTTTCTGAAACTCCTTTAACGCTTTGGTTGATTTTTTAAAATGATAAATAATGTCATATGCCTATTTATACATATATGAGGCTGAAAATGGATTTTGGTTTCAAAAAAACCATTTTTTTTTATACCCTTTTCTTCTCACGAGAAACTTGGGATGCATTTTACAAAAAGCCAGGGTATTCCTGCTCTATTTCTTCTATACGTCACGGGTGGTTTGCGAGCCATTCCGGTCTGAAGCACGCAGAAACGATGATGAGGTTCTTATGCCAAGAAGATATTGACAGGCCGACCCGTTTATAGTATATTCCATAATAGGCATGAATAATATGGAATCAAGGAGGACGAACATGGCGGGGCCATCAAAAAAGCGGCTTTCATTTCTGGATCGATTCCTGACATTGTGGATCTTTCTCTCCATGTTCATCGGCGTGGGAGGCGGATACCTGCATCCCGGTATTCGGGATTTCATAGATCGGTTTCAGATGGGAACCACCAACATCCCCATTGCCATCGGCCTCATATTGATGATGTATCCACCGCTTGCCAAAGTGCGGTATGAAGAGCTCGGGGAGGTTTTCAAGAATTTCAGAGTCCTGGCCCTTTCCCTGGTTCAGAACTGGATTATAGGGCCGATCCTGATGTTTTTTCTGGCGGTTGCCTTCCTTTCAGGACATCATGAATATATGGTGGGGCTTATCATGATCGGACTTGCGCGTTGTATAGCCATGGTGATTGTGTGGAACGAACTGGCTTCCGGGGATACCGAATACTGTGCCGGGCTTGTGGCTTTCAATTCCATATTCCAAGTCCTCTTCTTTTCCCTCTATGCCTATCTATTCATTACGGTGTTTCCCCGGTGGCTCGGATTGCAGGGTTCGGTGGTGAACGTGTCCATCGGACGGATCGCTGAGAGCGTTTTCATCTATCTCGGTCTTCCTTTTATTGCGGGGATGCTATCGCGGCTCATCGGCCTTAAGACAAAAGGCAGGGAATGGTATGAGCAGAAATATATTCCCCGAATCAGCCCCATCACGCTCATTGCCCTGTTGTTTACTATTCTGGTTATGTTTTCTCTCAAAGGGGAATTTATCGTTCAACTTCCTCTCGATGTGATCCGGATAGCAATACCGCTCTGCATCTATTTCGCCGTCATGTTTTTTGTCTCCTTTTTCCTGTCCATGAAGGTGGGCGCCACCTATGAACAAACTGTAACGTTGAGTTTTACGGCGGCTTCCAACAACTTCGAACTGGCCATAGCCGTGGCGGTAGCGGTTTTCGGCATCAATTCGGGACAGGCCTTCGCAGCGGTCATAGGCCCGCTGGTGGAAGTGCCGGTTCTGATAGGTCTGGTGAGCGTGGCTTTAAGGCTAAAGGACAGGTATTTTACCCAGGCGGTTACTACACCCTCGGGTATCTGTCATGTGACCTGCAGAAAATAAAGTTGTCCATGAGTGCATCTTGCCCTCCTGGATTTTGGTTGGAAGTTTTATCTAACGTAAACATTTTTGAGGAGGCTTTCATGAAAAAGGTTCGGTCGTTTTTTGTCTTGGGGTTTTTTGCGGTTCTGTGTGTTTTTTTTGCGGTATCCGCTGCAACAGCGGTTGAAAACGGGGGATATGCCAACGGGCAGTTCCTGGTGACGACCGACTGGCTGGCGCAACATGTAAATGATCCCGGTATCCGCATATTGGATCGGCAGGACATTTATCCGAAGGATGATTTCTATTCAAAAGGACATATCCCCAATTCCATACGCATGCCCACATCGGCCATTAAAGGAATGAAGGGAGATATCCAAGAAATGCTTGTGTTGAAAGATCTGGTAAAATTCCTGGAGGCAAATGGGGTCTCCCCGAATGACCACATCATCCTTGTGGGGCGATCCGAAAAGCTGCCTGCGACCACGCGTGTATTCTGGGCACTGGATATTCTTGGGCATAAGAATATGTCTATTCTGGACGGTGGGATCGACAAGTGGAAGGCCGAAAAAAGGTCTCTCACCACGGAGGTTCCCCATTATCCGAAAGTTGCCTATGATATTCCTGCCCTGCATCGTGGCTACATCATGACGGGGGAGGAACTCGAAGGGTATCTGGGTCTTTATGACCGGCTTGGCCTCATGGTCGTTGATTCCAGAAGGCCCCCCGAGTTCGAAGGGAAAGAAATGAGCCGGGCCGGCAATAAACTGGGGCGCATTCCCGGGTCGACCAATCTTATGTTCATGGCCCTTCTGTCCGGCAAGGATTATAAGGAATTCAAACCGGCAGAAGAGATCCAGAAAATATTTGCGTCAAAGGGATTGAGCCCGGACAAGCAAATCACTTTTACCTGCGTCAGCGGCTGTTTCGGTACGGTGGATTATTTTGCGGCGCGTCTTTTGAATTATCCCAATGTAAGCGTGTATGACGGCGCCTGGATAGAATGGTGTAAACGCAACTATCCGGTGGAAGCCGCACAGGGCTCCGAAGGTTCCAGCGGCAAGTCAAAAACCGGAAACAAAACAAAAGAAGGCAAAGATCGTTGTGCAGGACGAAGGATGCTGATGGCATCCAAGGTAGTTCGTTGTTTATGAAATGGTTTGTTCTATTCTGATAGGATAAGAAAAATGGGGAGGAAGACAATGGTTGTGCTTGTGTCTTCCTCCTCCCCACGTGAATTTGTTCTAAGCAAGAATATGCCTTGAATAAAGCCATATCGGAGGTTTTGAATATGTCGAGAGGTTTCAGTGTTCAGTGTTCAGATGTCAGAAACGGACGAAATGCTTTATCCTGAAACCCGAAACCTGAAACCCGGCCATCCATACGCTCAGCAACCGAAATGAATGAGTTCTCCTTTCAAATTCAATGGCTTGGATGGTAGAACAAAATCACCGTGTCCTCCTCCCTTTCCAGCTTGACACCACACTCCTTTATACTGATAATATCTATAAGATACGCTCTCAAAAGAACCGGCATGGAAAGAAAAGGGCTATGTTGAGGGCGGACCGCTCAGTTTCACACCTGTTTGCAAACCGGGGAATCCGGTCTTGGGAGAATTTAATGATTTCTATTCAGGATACCGTGGAGGAAAAGAGTTTCTCTTTTGATGATTCCACGGAGTTGGCTCGTGTCTTAAATGATTCGTTGAACGATAAGTTCGTTTTCAGCATGAAAGAGCTGGTGCAGGCTTTTCAACTGATTCTGGATGATGTGTATTCGGGGATTATCCTTTGCGATAAAGATGCCAGAATTCTTTTTATGAATAAATTTTACGCGGATTTGTTAGGTACGGACAGGGAGAAGGCAATCGGCAAACATATCAAGACCTATTTCCCCCATTCGAGACTTCCTTCCGTTGTCGAAACAGGGGAGATGGAGCTCCTGAAGCGTTGCAGTCTGCGGGCGGATATCGCCTTGTTGGTGAACAGGGTTCCCATCATCCGAAAAGGGGAAACCATAGGGGTGGTACTTCAGACGGTTTTCAAGAATCACCAGGAGATCGGCAGTCTGCTCGCAAGGCTCAGTCTTCTGGAAAAGGAAGTCAGCCATTACAAGAGGGGATTGAACAGCGTCCTGTCCGCTACGTATAACTTCGACTCCATTATCGGAAATGACCGTTTGATAATGGAAGCGAAAAAGATGGCCGAAAAGTATGCAAAGACCCAGTCTTCAGTCCTGATTCTTGGGCAGACCGGTACGGGCAAGGAGCTTTTTGCCCACGCCATCCACCTGTCGAGTCCTCGGAGTGCGGGGGCTTTTGTGTGCGTGAACTGCGCGGCCATCCCGAGGGAGCTCATTGAGTCCGAGCTCCTGGGCTATGAGACGGGTGCATTCACCGGGGCTTCCCGGAAAGGGAAAGAAGGGAAGATCCAGTTGGCCCATCAGGGAACCCTCTTCCTGGATGAAATCGGAGATCTCCCACTGAACGCCCAGGCAAAGCTTCTGAGAGTTTTGGAGACCAAAAAGATCGAAAAACTGGGAGGCATCAAAACCATCGACGTCGATTTCCGGTTGGTTGCGGCAACCAACAAGGATTTGCGGGGAATGATTGATCGCAATGAATTTCGTGAAGATCTCTTCTATCGGCTCAATACCATGAGTGTGGAGATTCCCCCCCTCACGGATCGGGCCGATGATGTTCCTGTTTTGATTGACTATTTCCTCCAATCCATGGACAAGCCGAATCTCACGGTCACGGCTGCCACCATGGACAGTCTCAAGGCCTATTCCTGGCCAGGCAATGTTAGGGAACTGAAGAATGTGATCGCACGGGCGGTAAGCCTTGCCGAGGGGGATTCCCTGACTCCCGAGCATCTGCCCAACGAAGTCAGGAATGATGACCCCTGTTCCGCCTCCGCCCTGAAAATGGCCGGAGATACCCTTTCTCAGGAACTGGCCTGCCACGAGAAGACCGTCCTGATGGAGGCACTGAAAAGCACCAAAGGCAATATGACAAAAACGGCCAAACTTCTGGGCATTGCTCGATCGACCTTGTATGAAAAATGCCGGGCACACAACCTTTGATCTCTTTTCTTCGGCTACATTAAAAGTGTCCGAAAAACCGAACATGTCCTGTTGTCCGGACATTTTTTCGGAGCTTTCCAACCACCGATTCTGGACAATTTTTTCCGTTCAATCTCGTCTCCATAAAAGATTGTTCCTTTACTTTCAATAAGATATTCTATCCATTTTCGCTTGCTTCCACGATCTTCAAAAAAAATGGCATTGTTCTTGCCTAAAACATTTCAAGAAATATTTCACAAACCAATATCAGTCCGGAAGTCGTGTGGTTTTATTATTTTGAGGAGGAGTGACATATTATGGACTTAAGACCCGTTCAAAGAAAAGATTTTATTGTGCCGCGTTGTACCGAGGAATGCCCGGCCGGTGTAGATGTCGCCAGGTATATCCGGGCGGTCAAAGACCTTCATTTCGATGAGGCTCTGGCTGTACTGAGAGAAAAACTTCCCCTGCCGACCGTCTGTGCGGATGCGTGTTTTGCGCCATGCGAAGGAGTGTGCGCCTACAAACAGTTCGGCGATCCTATCGCCATCCGCGCCATTAAGCGGGCCGCCGTAGATAAGGGCGGCGATGCATGGAAGAAGAGAAAGAAAAAGGCCGAAAAAACGGGTAAGAAAGTTGCCATTGTGGGGGCGGGTCCCTCAGGTCTGACAGCAGCCTACTATCTTGCAGGCAAAGGCAGGGATGTGACTATTTTTGACGCCTTTCCGAAACCGGGCGGAGCCATGCGTTACGGGATACCCAATTACCGGCTGCCCGAACAAAGGCTCGATAAGGACATCAACGACATTCTGGAGCAGGGTGTTACCTTTCAGGGCAATACCACCATCGGCAAAGAGGTCACCCTCAAGGAATTGAAGGATGATTTCGATGCCGTTTTTGTTGCCAGCGGCGCCAGCGGAAGCGCAAAAATAGAATTGAAAGGTTCTGAAAAGGAAGGCGTTTTATGGGGTTGGGACTTCCTTCGGGATGTGGCGCTGGGCAAAAAGTTTGCGTTTAAAGGAGATGTGATCGTGGTGGGCGGTGGAAACGTGGCCATTGATGTCGCTCTCACATCCAAGAGACTGGGGGCCGAAAATATTGACCTTTTCTGTCTGGAAAAGAGAGAAGAAATGCCGGCCCACGAGTGGGAGATCGCCAGGGCCGAAGAAGAAGGCGTACGCATCCATAACTCTTGGGGACCCAAGGAGGTCCTGGGGGAAGGATCTGTTACCGGACTTAAGCTGATGAAATGCAGCGCTGTTTTTGACGACAAAGGGAAGTTTAATCCGACTTTTGAAGAGGAAATTACCACGAAAAAGGAAGGTGCCCATATCATTCTAGCCATAGGACAGAAGGCCGATTTGGAATTTACAGCCGGGTTGAAGGGGATCGAAAGCGGCGGAGGACGGATAGCCGTTACGGAGACAGATTTCGCCACCGGAGAAGAAGGAGTATTTGCCGGCGGTGATGTGGTCAGCGGCCCCAATTCCATCATCAATGCCATCGCACATGGCAGGAAGGCGGCTTCGGCTATTGACCGGTATCTTGGCGGCAACGGCGACATCGAGGAAGTGTTAGCGACACCGGAAGACCAGGTGCTGCTTCCACCGTTTTTGGTGGCCATAAAACCCCGTCAGGAAATGGCGCTCCTGAAACCCTGGGAGAGAATTACAGGATTCGATCAGGTGGAAAAGGGCCTGACGGATGAACAGATCGCCAGGGAATCCGGTCGTTGTCTCAGTTGTGATGCCAGGAAGTTCGAAGTGGTTCTGAACGTGGAGAACTGCAAGGAGTGCGGATATTGCGCGGAGGTCTGCAGCGTGGATACATTTGGTCCCGCGGACTTCTTTAATGCCAAGGGCTACAGGCCCGAGGAAGTGAAATCTTCGAATTGGTGTGTCGGTTGCTTTAAATGCTATTTTTCCTGCCCCGACTTTGCCATCGATGTTATTGAAGTAACTGCATGAAACAGAGGAGGTTTCTGAGATGAAAAGGTTTTTAGAAACAGGAAATTTTGCCATTACCGAAGGGGCGATCCTGGCGGGTTGCAGGTTCTTCGCAGGATACCCGATAACGCCGGCTACGGAACTGGCGGAAGCCATGAGTTACCGGCTGCCGCAGGTGGGGGGCGTTTACCTGCAGGCGGAAGATGAGTGCGCGGCGTGTCACATGTGCGTGGGCGCCGCCCTTGGCGGATATAAGGCCATGACGGCCACATCGGGGCCCGGATTTATCCTGTACGCGGACCCTATCGGCTGGGCACTGGGATGCGAGATGCCTCTTGTTATCCTCAACTCGGGACGCGTGGGACCGGTGAGCGGCATTACAGGCGCTCCGGGGCAGGGCGAGTTCTACCTCATGCGCTACCCCACCCAGGGGGGCAACTTTGAAACCATTTGCCTGGCGCCCAATTCGGCGCAGGAATGCATGGCCATGGTGGTGGAGGCATTTTATTTGTCCGAGAGATTCCGAATGCCCGTCATGGTCTTGGCCGATCAGCTGATTACGGATGGCTTTGAGGATATCACCGTGCCGGAGACCGAAGAGGAAATGAAGGAAATGGGATTTCGCACCTGGCCCAGAAAGGTATGCCAGGGTCCCGAGTTTTACCCGTTTACCGATGAACTGGACATCCCGCCGGTCGTTATGGGGCACAACACGGGAGGGATCTGTTCAGACTGGACGCCTACCGTGGAAGGATTTGATATTGAAGAGGTGGAGGCCCACCACAAGCATGCCTACCGCCTGATCTACAAGGTGCGCAACCACAGGGATCTGTTCAACCATCACTACGAAAAGAAATTCGTGGATGATGCAGACCTGATCGTGGTGTCTTTTGGAAGTCCTTCCCGCGTGGTCAATACGGCCGTGGAAAAGGCTCGGGCCCAGGGGATGAAGGTGGGGGCCCTGCGGCTGATCAACATCTGGCCTTTTCCGGACGAGCTCTTCAGCAAGAAGGCCAAATACCTTTCCGTTGAGTTGAACTGGGACGGAGAACTTGTTCGCGAAGTGCAGCGCGCGGTTCCGAAAGATTCCGAAGTGCATTTCCTGGGAACCTGCGGGGACCTTCCCACGACACCGGATCTACTGGAATCTTTTGAAAAAATCCTTAAGAATGAGCCCCTCTCTCGCAAGGGTTGGATATTGGAGGCATGGTAATGGAATATAAAGCATCACAACTGACGTCGACGTACTTACGCTCCAGAAAAATTCCCAGTACGGCATGTTCGGGATGCGGTCTGGGGATGAACCATAAGATCGTCGTACAGGCCATCGCTGAGCTGGGTCTGGAAACGAAAGATATTATATGGGGAACCTCCATCGGGTGTGCCGGACGACAGACCTTTGCTACGTGGAAAGGCGATGGTTTTGCCGGAACACACGGGCGGGCCTATGCCATTGCAAGGGGTTTGCGGATCGCCCTGCCGCCGGAGAAAAAAATCCTTTTGACCGTGGGCGACGGCGACGCCTTCGGCATTGGACTGCTCCATCTGATCCATGCGGCCCGGTGTAACGCGGATATGACGGTTATCGTAAACGATAACCTGGGATATCAGTCTACCGGGGGACAGTACGGTTGGACGACGCCGCAGGGCAGTCATACCGACAGCAGCCCCTACGGGATGTTTGAGCATAACCTGATGAGCGAAGGGATGGATGTCTTGCATATCCTCAAAGGAGCAGGCGCCACGTTTCTTGCACGACACGTGGCCATGGATGGCGCCATAGCGGTGGAAACCGTGAAAAAGGCCATTTTAAACAGAGGTTTTTCCCTGGTTCACATGCCCTATCCCTGCCCCACCAACTTTGCATCCAGAGAACTTGGATCGAGGAATCAAGTTAATATTTACCGGTGGATTCAGAAACAGTCCGCCCCCCTGGGCCAGGAAAAAGAGGATACGGTATGGGCTACGGGCATCTGGCATGATGCCAGCAATTCCAGGAGGGAATTCCACGAAGAAATACACTCCACCATCGATAAGATCAGGAGGACGGGAAGCTTATGAAAGATCGAGTTGAGATAGTTGCAAGCGGTTTTGGTGGACAGGGTGTGGTGAGATTAGGGCAGATTGTCGGCGAGACGGGCGTAAAACAGGGAGTTCATGTGGCCATGCTGAAGAGCCATGGAACGGAAATGCGAGGCGGTTACGTACGAAGCCAGGTGGTCCTGTCCGAGAAGACGATTGACAGTCCCATGTGTGAGTCACCGGACTATTTCATTGCTCTGTCGAGTGCGGCCTACCAGAAGTTCAAGGATACGGTGGCTGCCGACGGCCTCATAATTTATGATCCGTCTTTTGTGGACAAGGTGGATGAAAGCCTCCCGTGCAAACAAAAGGCATTTCCCGCAAAAGAGCTCTCCATTGAAAAATTCAACAACCCGTTGTTCGCCAATACCCTGGTGCTGGGGGTTATGGCCCAGGTCATTGAGGGAATAGACAAAGACAAGATGCTGCAAAGTATTCTTGAGATTATCCCGAAGTTTCACAATCGGAACAAGGAGGCATTTCAGATCGGGTATGAATATAAGTTAGATTAAGAACAGCGCCCGGGAGACTGTCTTTGGACAGGCTTAAAAATCCGCATAATTATTTTGGGAGAGGAGCATCAACACAAAAAGTCCGGATATCCAGCCATGTTTATTGGATACAGGGCTTTTTGTGTCCTCTGATCAAGGAGTTTTTTCCATGCCGCCGATTTTCTCCGGAGGATGTCCGACCACGGCCGTCCCGGGCATGAAGGTTTAACCGCCGAGACTGAAAAGGACGAATTTTATGCGTACAATCAGGTATTACATCGACAAACGTGCTGCCGAGCAGCCCGATAAAATCTTTGCGATTGCGCCGGAGACCGGTCTTGAACTGACCTATGGCGCCTTAAAGGACGATTCGATTGCCTTTGGAAAACATCTGATGAAGCGGGGGATCAGGAAGGGCGACAAGATTTCATTCATGATGGGCAATGGATACCAGACGACAAAAATCTTCCTGGGGACCATGTATGCCGGTGTCGTGGTTGCCCCCCTGAATCTGATGGCCCAGCCTTCGCAGCTGGAATATGTATTAGATCATTCGGATACCAGGCTTGTGTTCTTCTGCGAGGAACACGGGGAAAAACTGAAAGCGGCCGCCGGAAAAGTGAACCGGGATATTGCGTTGATTCAGATCGACAATGACGCGAAGTCCATCCTGCCGGAGGAGGACCTTTCCGGCATAGATCTGCCGGACGTGGTGGAAGAGGATGATGCCCTGTTGCTCTATACTTCCGGAACCACGGGGGTTCCCAAAGGCGTTATCCTTTCGCAGAAGAATATGGTTTCGGGTGGGATCTACACCACCATGGCGCACGAGCTGACGGCTGACGACCGGGCCCTATGTTCGTTGCCGCTTTACCACATTAACGGCGAGGTGGTGACCGGGATCACGCCCCTTGTAAGCGGCGGCAGCGTGATCATGCCCCGTAAATTCAGGACCGATGATTTCTGGGAGCTGATTTCCAAATACGGATGCACATGGTTCAGCGTGGTGCCGACCATCATCAGCTACCTCACAAGTGGAACGGAAATCGAAGGAAAGGGCCTGAAACTGGACCAGGTCCGTTTCGGGCGTTCGGCGTCTTCCGCGCTCCCGCCGTCTCTGCACAAAGAATTTGAGAAGAAATTCAAGGTTTCCATTGTAGAGACCATGGGTCTTACCGAAACGGCGGCCCCTGTTTTTTCTAACCCCATTGACCCTGCCAAACGGAAATATGGTTCTCCGGGCCCTGCTGTCGGGAATACGGCAAAGATCATTGATCCCACCGGCAGGGAGTTGCCGAGAGGAGAACAGGGTGAGATCATGATTCGGGGCGACAATGTCATGAAAGGGTATTACAAGGCGCCTGAAAAGACCAGGGAGGCGCTGGAGGCGGACGGGTGGCTGCATACCGGCGATCTCGGTTATATGGATGAGGATGGTTTTGTTTTTGTGACGGGCCGGATCAAAGAGCTCATTATCAAGGGCGGGGAAAACATCGCCCCCAAGGAAATCGATGAAGCCCTGTACAAGCACCCGGCTATCCTGGATGCGGCTGCCGTTGGCGTTCCCGATGATGTGTACGGGGAAGAGATATTGGCTTGTGTGACCCTCAAACCGGGATGTTGCGCGACCGAAGAGGAGCTGCGGGATCACTGTCTGGGACAATTAGGCAAATTTAAGACGCCGAAAACGATCTGTTTCATGGTGGAATTGCCCAAAGGACCCTCCGGAAAGATTCAGAGACTGAAACTGCCGGAGTTGTTGGGAGATCTTTAGAAGAACCGAAACTTTTTCTCGACTTGGGGGAGTAACCGTATGACAGAGTTCCTGCACTATTTTCCTCAGGCCCTTACATTTACGAACGTGCTGGTCCTGCTGATCGGCACTTTCGGAGGCTTGATCCTTGGAGCCACGCCGGGGTTGAGCCCAACCATGGCCGTGGCCCTTCTGGTTCCCTTTACCTTCCACATGGATCCCGCCACCGGCCTGATCCTTCTTGGCGCCGTGTATACCGCTACCGTAGCCGGCGGCGCTATTTCAGCCATCCTCATCAATATTCCAGGCGCTCCCGCCAATATCGCTACCCTGCTGGATGGGCATCCCATGGCCCAGCAGGGAAAATCGCAGAAAGCCCTGTATATTTGTTTCATCAGTTCGCTGGTGGGCGGGCTTTTCGGCATGTTGATGATGATCCTGTTTACGCCTCCGCTGGCCAGGATGGCCATGGAATTCGGTCCATCGGAAATGTTCTGGATCGCCATCTTCGGGATCAGCGTCATGGCAGGGTTATCCTCCGGATCCATCGCGAAGGGGTTGATCGGGGGTATGTTCGGACTTCTCATCAGCACGATAGGGTACAGCCCCCTCTTAGGCATTCCCCGATTCGTTTTCAGCGATGTTCTGACGGGTGGAGTAGCCATTGTTCCTGCCCTGATCGGTCTTTTTGCGATCCCTCAGATCTTTTCCCTTGCAGAGAAACTCCACGCCAAAGTTCAGCAGAAGCGGGCGGATTTCAAGCCGGAGAGAGGGATTCTGTTTACGACCATTGCTGAAAACCTCAAGATGTTCAAAGCCCTCAGCATCGGTTCCGTAGTGGGGTCCATTATCGGGATTATCCCGGGGGCGGGAGGACAGGTTGCGGGCCTGATTGCCTATGACCAGAACCGAAAGTTCTCCAAAAATCCCGAGAGCTATGGAAAAGGAAACCCGAGAGGAGTCGCCGCCGCGGAATCCGCCAACAACGCCATGGTCGGCCCTTCCCTGATTCCCTTGTTGACGTTGAGCGTTCCCGGGAGTCCTACCGCCGCGGTGCTGTTAGGCGGCCTTCTGATTCATGGCCTCTTTCCCGGTCCGGACCTGTTTCTTAACAATGCCTCCGTCACCTATACCTTTATCGGAAGTCTTGTTCTTGCTCAGTTTGCCATGTGTATTTTCGGTCTTCTCCTTTCGCGATATTCCTATATGGTGATGAGTGTGCCCAACCTGTTCATGATCGCGGCGGTAACCATCCTGGCGGTGTACGGGACCTACAGCGTTCAAAACAGCTTTGATGATGTGATTGTCATGTTCAGTCTTGGAACGTTGATGTATATCGGGAATAAGTTCGGTTTTTCGGCGGCGCCTGTTGTGCTGGGAATTATCCTTGGCCCCATCGCGGAGGATAACTTTCTGAAAGGTAAACTGATTGCCGATACCGATGTGGGGGTCTTTTCATACTTTTTTATGGGCAGTATGAATATTGTCATCATCCTTCTTTGTGTTGCCTCCATCGGGTACAGCGTCTACGGGGAGATCAGGGCATATTATAAAATGAAGGCAAAGGAGAGGATACAGTGATAAAGGAACTGATTATATCTCTGGTGATTTTGGCAGGGTCTATTATTCTGTATTCCACCCTGGGTTGGTTGGAGGATCCCCGTGCCGCGACTTTTCCAAGGATCATTATCCTGATTATGGCCGCTCTCGCGCTGGTACTATTAATTCAAAGTATCCTCATGAAAGGAAAGCACGGGAAGATCGGGCTCCAGCAGCAGACGAGCGTTCCTGCAAAGACCGGATCAGCAGGCGGACGCTTTCCCTTCGGCACGGTGGCCACCTGTTTTCTCCTGATCATCGCGTACTTTGCCGTGATGCAGTGGCTTGGGTTCTATTTCTCGGCTTTTCTCTTTTTTTCCGTGAGTACCATTGTTCTTGGAAGAAAAGATTTGACACTGCGTAAGGCGGCTTTCAGAGTAATGTCTGCCTTTATTTTTATGGCGATTTTGTATATCCTGTTCAAAGTAATCCTCGTGGTCCAAACCCCGAAGGGTTTGTTTGTTTGAATGGAAGAAATCTGGCAAATCATCTAAAATGGAGGAGTAAAAATGGGAAAGGTTAAAAGCGGTTCTTTTTTCACATGGCTGGTGGTCGGGTTGATGGTTCTGGGGGTCACGTCCGTTTCTCAGGCCGAGTATCCTGAATCCCCCATCAGCATGATTGTTTCCTATTCACCCGGCGGCGCCACCGATTTCCAGGCCCGGATTGTGACCATGATGGCTGGAAACGAAGAATATCTGGGGCAGCCCATCGTTATCATCAATAAACCCGGGGCCGGGGGCCAGGTGGGCTGGAACTGGTTTGTGGAGAAAGGGTCGAAGGACGGATATACCATGACCGCCTACAACGTCCCTCATTTCATCGCCCAGTCTATCGTTTATAAGACCAAATACGATATTCATACCTTTGAGCCGGTAGCCAACTGGGGTGCTGATCCGGCGGTGCTGATCGTCCCGAAAGACAGCCCGTTCAACACGGTTGCGGACATGGTTGCCTATGCGAAAGAAAATCCCGGAAAGGTTACCATCAGCGGCGCCGGGATGTATGTGGGACACCATATCGCTTTCCTGCAACTGGCAAAGGCGGCCGGCATAAAAATGACCTACATCCCTGAAAAGGGGGGGGTGGACGCCATGCAATCAGTGGTTTCAGGCAAGGTGAAGGGCGGATTTAACAACCTGGCGGATGCGTTCAGAAATCAAGACAGGATCAAGATCCTGGCCATAGCGGACCTGGAGCGGCATGAGTTTCTGCCCGATGTGAAGACCTTCAAAGAAATGGGATACGACATCGACGATTCCAGTGTAAACTTTCGTGGTGTTGCGCTTCCCAAAGGCGTTTCCCAGGATATTATCGACAAGTGCGCCACGGTGTTTCCCAAGATGTTCAAGGACAAAGGCGTTGTCGCAAAAATGAAGGCGAGCGGGAGCCCGGAACGGGTGATGACGAGGGATCAGGTGATCAAGATGTTCGAGCAGAGGCAGGCCAGCCTGGAAGAGCTCCTCAAGGATCTCAAGAAGAAATAGACCCGGACAGTTGTTATTTCAGATCCGGATTTTACATGAAAGAGGGGGAGGCGTTTTGCTTCTCCCTCTTTTCTTTTCATCAAAGCAAAAACACATGATGAGAATTGGTATGCCGGTTGTAAACCCCTTGACTTTTTTCAGAATACATCATTATATCAAGGTTGGTTTTTTGCCTGGCTGCGGGTTGCTTCCTCTCCTTGCGAAAAGGCGTGAAGATTGTTCTCAGTCCTTATTATTATACGCCTGACAAAATGTGGGCCTTGACCGGTTTCTCGAACAAAATCCCATGAATGATCCTATTAAGATTAAATCCAATTTAGAATATCTCAAAAAGCTTTTTATCATGCCGGACTCCCCGGATAAGTTCATTGAGTTCGGGCATGAACTCCTTCAGATGATACACCATTTTTTTCAGGAAAAGGGGGGGATCCACAGCAGTATCTCCCTGCCTGAACTCAGCGCCCTATTTGACCGGGTATCCGTTCCCGATGAACCGCTGCTCATAAAGGATGTGCTGTCGGAGATAAAGACAAAGATTGTCGCCCATTCTGTAAAGGTTGGCAATCCCTACTATATCGGGCATATGATCAGTGCTACGCCTTACTTCATGATCCTTCTTGAGATGGTTATAGCGGCTTTGAATCAGAACCAGGTGAAAATTGAGACGGCCAAGGCCTCCAGTTTTGTGGAAAGAGAGTTGTTGGCGTGGCTGCACCGACTGGTCTTCGACAGGGATGAAAAGTTCTATGCCAGGCACATTCAGAATCCCAAAGTCGCTCTGGGCAATGTTACCTCGGACGGTACGCTTGCCAACATGACGGCATTTCTTGTTGCGAGAGAAAAGGCTTTCCCTCCCGACAAGGATTTTCCGGGCGTCCGCGTAGCCGGCATGGGGCCGGCCCTCAAACACTACGGTTATGAACGGGGTGTGATATTAGTGTCCACAAGGGGACACTATTCCATTAAGAAGACAGCAAATCTGTTGGGGCTCGGGGAGGAAAACGTCCTGAACATCCCGGTTGACGAGAACAACCGGATCGATATTGACAAGCTCACCAGAAAAATACGGAGTCTTTCAAGACCAGATGCCGAAAGAACCAAGATCATCGCCATTGTGGGAATTGCGGGCACTACGGAAACGGGGAATGTGGACGACCTCCAAAAACTGGGAAAGATTGCCCGTGAAGCAGGCGCCCATTTTCATGTGGATGCCTGTTGGGGGGGGCCGGCGCTATTGGTGGATGAGTACAGGCCCCTTTTTCGAGGGATTGAAATGGCGGATTCCGTTTCCATCGACGCCCACAAACTGCTTTACTGCCCCATGAGCATGGGAACGATTCTCTTCCGCAACGAAAAGGACCTCCATTTCATAAAGCATTCGTCCAAATACATCATTAGAAAGAATTCCGTGGATACGGGGCGTTTTACCATCGAAGGGTCCCGTTCCTTTGCATGCCTGAAACCCTGGGCTGCCTTGAAGATTATCGGCAGGGAAGGCTACGGGCTTCTTCTCAGGGAGGCCCGAAAGTCCACGGAGACGCTGGTGCGAATGGTTGACGAATGCGGCAACTTCGAGACCTTGAACACGCCGGATCTCTTTATCGTGACCTATCGCTTCATACCCGAAGAGGTTAGAATTTCTATCACCCGGTTATCGGAAGAGATCTCTTCATCACAAGACAGGGAAAATTCAAAAGCGCTTGCGGATAAGATCAGGAAATTGAACCTTCTCATCAACGGGTTGAATATAAAGCTGCATAAGGCATTGCGTAGGGATGATACAACCTTTGTTTCCAGGACTACCCTGGAATCCACTCGCTACCGTCCTCAAAATATTGTGGTCTTGAGGGCCGTACTGGTAAACCCGCTCATTGATGAAGAAGTTCTCAGCGAAATTATCCATACCCAGAATCGAATCGGTCTGGAGTTGTGGAGGGAATTCGAGCCGGTCTATAAGCGGATCTGATGGAATCGTTTTTGAACGTCGGGAAGCATGCGTTCTACACGGCGCCGCTCAGAGAGGATGACGGACACGGTTTCGTCGACGGCCGTTTCAAGGTCGTCATTGATGATCAGGTAATCATACCAGGAGCAGTTCCGGATTTCGCAAACGGCTTCCAGCATTCTTCCGTTTATGACCTCCTCACTGTCCGTGGCCCTTTTCGTCAGCCTGTCTCGAAGAATTTTCAGCGAAGGGGGCAGGAGAAAAATGAGGACACTGTCGGGAAAGCGGTTCCGGATGTTTTTTCCCCCCTGGGTATCCAGATCGAGCAGAATGTCCGAACCCGACGAGAGTTTTTCTTTGAGCGTTGAAAAACCGGTCCCGTACAGATTCCCGTAAACTTCGGCCCATTCAACGAAGCACCCTTCCTCTATCATGTTTTGAAAGGTGGTCTTGTTTACAAAGTGGTAGTCTTTGCCGTCTACTTCCCCTTTTCTGGGCGATCGGGTGCTATGAGAGACGGAATAGGCGAGGTCCTGATATCTTTGTCTCAAGGCTTTGACAATGGTTGTTTTTCCTGCTCCCGATGGAGCGGAAATCACAAAAAGCTGCCCTTTCATTTTCTACTCGGTCGCGTCGTGAATATCCAGTTTGCCCCCGGGCGTGAAACGCTGGGCAAGGGTTTCCGACTGAACGGACGATAGAATCACATGATTGCTGTCCGTGATCAATACGGAACGTGTTCGACGTCCTTGGGTTGCATCGATGAGGCGCTTGTCATCCCGGGCTTCATCGCGCAGGCGCCGGATGGGGGCGGCGCCCGGCGAAATGATGGCGATGATCCTTTTTGATACAACAGAATTTCCAAAACCGATATTAACAAGTGTGGGACTCATGAAATGCCTCCTTATTCCACATTCTGGGCCTGTTCTCTGATCTTCTCCAGTTCCGATTTCATCTCCACGACGACGCGGGAAATTTCCGCGTCGCATGACTTGACGCTGAGAGTATTTACCTCTCGATTGATTTCCTGAATCAGAAAGTCGAGCCTTCTTCCCACGGCGTCCTCTTCCGCAAGGTAGGCTCTGAACTGTTTAAAATGACTCCTGGCCCTGACGATCTCTTCCGTAATGTCCGACCTGTCGGCAAACAGGGCTGTTTCTTTACAGATCCTTTCTTCGTCCACTTCCAGATCTTCTATCATTTTCTTGATATTGTCGCTCAAACGTGTTCTGTATTCCTGAACGAGACCCGGCGCCCGTTCATGAATTTTATCCAGATACCCTTCCAGAAGGGATATCCTCTCTATGAAATCCTTTTCAATTTCGCGACCTTCTTTCTGTTTCATCTCCATAAGGGAATCGAGACATCTCTCGATCGCCTGCTCAATCCCGGGTTTTACGGCATCCAGATCGCTTTCTTCGGTTTTTGTCAGGATTATGTCCCTCATATTGACCAGGGTGTTTATTCCCACATCTTTTTCAAATCCCGAACGGTCTGCCAACTCTTGGAAAATTCTCAGGTAGGCGTCAACAAGGGGTTTGTTGATCTCCAACTCGTAGGGAAGGTCATTTTCGCCTTTTTCGATCTGAATGGTTGCTTCCACCCGCCCCCTGGCAATTCTTGAAGACAGAATGGTCCTGAGACCGTCTTCAATGGCTTGAAGATTCCTGGGAGTTCTCAGAACGATGTCTTTATGCCGATGGTTCACCGATTTCATTTCACAGATATAGCTTCTGTTTCCATCCTGGTATTCTCCGCGACCATAGGCGGTCATACTTTTGATCAAATTCTTTCTCCTTTTTCCGTCTTATTCCGCAATCGTTTTTCCCGGATTTCGGTCAGGTATCTTTCCCGGAGCTGGTTCCATGTCTCGATCATTTTCGGGTCAGAATAATCCGGATAAGACCACTCCAGGGGTACGAAGGTTCCCCTCTTAAAGATCAGGGTGAGGTCTGCAAAGATCCCCTTGTCCAGATAAATTCTGTGGATATAGTTTTTCCCGGTGGCAAGGACCAGCCTTTCGGCTGAAATGTATCCGGGATCGATATTGATCAATCTGTTTTCTCCGCTCAGGTACCGGCGCTCAATTTCGTTGGTCTTTAATTTGACGGAGACCAGATCCTCCGGCGGAATGAGGGCCTGAAACGAAATAAACCGCCTGTGAAGAGGCCAACCCATTTCTCGCGCGTAATATCGGGTACGGTCAAAGAAAAGCGGCGCGCTCATCCAGTCCACGGGGCCGAACGTATTGTTCAGGATATCGATTGCCTCATGGATCAACTCTTCCCGTGGAGAAAACAGGCTGGCGATCAGTTTGACCTGATCCGGCTTTTCCGGTATACTCATTTCGAGATCGCTTCCTTGAGATCTTTGGCATTGACCGCTGAGGTCCCCACTTCTCCCACAACGATACCGGCTGCGAAATTGGACAGAATGGCCGCCGATTTCAAGTCCAGCCCCGCTGCCAGGGCGAGCGAAATGGTCCCGATCACCGTATCGCCGGCGCCCGTTACATCGAATACTTTCTTGGCGACGGTTGGAATATGGGTGATCTTCCCTTCCTTTTCAAAGAGCGTCATTCCGTCTTTTCCCTGGGTGATCAATACGGATCGGCAGTGGAGTTTATCCAGCATGCTGTTTCCCGCACGCATCAGGCTTTCTTCGTCAACAATCTCCATGCCGCAGAAAAGACCTGCCTCGAAGTGATTCGGTGTTATGATATCCACTCCCTGGTAATGTTCAAAATTGCCTGTTTTCGGATCGACGGAAAGAATGATCGATCGTTCCGCGGGCGGCCCGATCAGCGCGGCCAGTCCCTTCATGATCTGTCCTGAGATCACCCCCTTGCCGTAATCTGAAATAACGATGACGTCAATGTCGTGAATGTTGTCATGAATATAGGCTAAAACTTTCTCGATGCTGGTTGGGCTGATTTCTTTGCGGCTCTCGCGGTCGAAACGGACCACCTGCTGATTGTGCGCGACAACCCTTGTCTTTACACTGGTAATTCGCCCGTCTTCCGTCACAATCCCCTCTTTTTTTAATCCCATCTTTTCAATTTCAAAGAGAATTTCCTGCCCGGTTTCGTCCCGGCCCACTACCCCGCACAAAACCGGTTTTGCGCCCAGGGCTGCGATGTTGCGAATGACGTTGGCGGCTCCCCCTAACATGGCGTTTTCCATTTTGACATCGACGACCGGGACGGGCGCTTCGGGGGAAATGCGTGAAACGTTGCCCCAGATATATCTGTCCATAATGATGTCGCCGATTACACAAACCTTTGCTTCGGAAAATCGGTCAATGTGGGCTTTTAAGATGTCGCTTTGATAATAGTTGCCGTTAATTTCAGCCATGATCGTTGTAAACCTTATATAGAAAATATTGGGACAATTTCTGCCTGCTGATTTGCGGTTTATATCACTGCGAAGATGGATTGTAAACAGATAGTTCCGGAGATTTTCTACGTCAAAAGCCTGCTGCGTCTTGAATTGAATGATTGACTTTTCAGCCAAGCTTTTCTATAGGATCGACTTAGAAAGTAGCTTCTCTTCTGGAACGGGTTTGAATCCTTATCGATTCAATGGAGGACGGTGTTGTGAAAGTGATCATTCTGGGCGCTGGGGAAGTGGGGTTTCATACGGCGCAAAAACTGTCTCAGGAAGGCCAGGATGTGGTCCTTGTTGATCATGATCCCGAACAGATCAAGCGCGTGGCGGATAATCTGGATGTGCAGGCTTTTCTGGGCGCCGGTACCAGCCCCAGGATTTTGAGAGATGCCGGAATCGAGAACGCCGACCTGCTTGTTGCTGCAACCAACAGCGATGAAGTCAATATTATCGCATGCCTTCTTGCCAAAAATCTGAACCGGCTTCTTTTCAGGGTGGCCCGGGTGAGAAACGAGGAATACCTGCTCGAAAAGAATCTCCTGGGAGGCGATTTCCTTGAGATCGATCATGTGATCAATCCCCAGTCGGAGATGGTCAAGAATATCGAGAGCCTCATGGAGATTCCCGGGGCGTCGGAAGTGATTGATTTCGCGGAAGGGAGAGTGAAATTGATCGGCTTTACGGTGGCGGAGAACTCTCCCCTTGCCGGTCTGCCAATGATCTCTGTCGGTGAACTTTCCGACAGGATGCTCATAGGGGCCATTGTCAGACAGAACCAGGTGATCATCCCCGGAGGGAAGGATACTGTTCTGGCAGGGGATATGGTCTATGTGGTGATGCGCAGCGAAGACCTGAGGGAGATTCCGAAGTTGCTGCATTTGGACGCGGGAATCCTGCGTAGAGTCATCATCATCGGAGCGGGACAGACGGGGATCTCCCTGGCCAGATTGCTGGACCATTCAGGAATAACGGCAAGAATCATCGAAAAAGACCCCCAGAAATGCATCTACCTTTCAGAGGAACTGAACCATGTGATCGTCATTAATGGAGACGGGGCGGACCGCGATCTGCTTCAAGAAGAGAATGTGAAGGATGTGGATTTTCTCGTGGCCCTGACCGGCGATGAAGAAAGCAATATCCTGATTTCGCTCCTTGCAAAAGGATTGGGGGCAAAAAAGACCATTACCAGGGTCAGCAAAATGAGCTATATTCCCCTGATGTCCGCCATTGGGATCGATACGGTGGTGAGCCCCAGGCTGTCCGCCGTGCGGGCAATCCTGCAGCATATACGTCCGGGAAAAATTATATCCGTGGTCCCGTTGAAAGGGGAGCGCGCGGAGGCCATTGAGGCGGAGGCGTTGGCAACATCCGAGATTGTAAATACCCCGCTTTCCAAGGTGAAAATGCCGAAAGGAGCATTGGTGGGGGCCATCCTCCGCGGTGACGAGGTGATTATCCCCCGTGGTGACAGCATTATAAAACCAAAGGATCGCCTCGTGCTCTTTGCCCTTCAGAAAGTGGTTCCCAAACTGGAAAAACTGCTTACCGTCAAGCTGGAATATTTTTAATGCATTTTCGAGTGGTTTTGCGCTTTACGGCGATTCTGATCTTTTTTCTGGGCCTCTTCATGGCCGTTCCCCTGATTGTTTCTCTTGCGTGCAAGGACGGCAGTTCTCGGGCATTTGCGTTTTCCATGGCTATTTCGTTTCTGGTCGGTTTGCTTCTGTATTTTTTTACAAGAAGCCGTCAGGAAACTGTTCTCAATCACAGAGACGGAGTTGCGATTGTTTCTTTCGGGTGGATCATGGCAGGTCTTTTCGGGATGTTGCCCTATATCCTTTCGGAAAGTATCCCCGAATTTACCAATGCCTATTTTGAATCGTTATCCGGTTTTACAACCACCGGCGCCAGTATATTGAGCGATATCGAATCCCTTCCCAAAGGGGTGCTTCTCTGGAGGAGTCTTACCCAGTGGATCGGGGGAATGGGGATCATCGTTCTTTCCATTGCCATCCTTCCCTTTCTCGGCGTAGGGGGCATGCAGCTTTACCGGGCCGAGACACCCAGTCCCGTTGTGGACAAACTGAAACCCAGGATATCAGACACCGCCAAGATTTTGTGGAAGGTGTATCTTGCCATTACCATGGTCCAGGTCATTTTTCTTCTCGGAGGCGGGATGTCGGTTTTTGACGCCTTCTGCCACGCCTTTTGCACCCTGCCCACGGGCGGATTTTCCACGAAGAATGCGAGTATTGTGGCCTATGACAGCGCCTATCTGGACACGGTTCTCATTGTTTTCATGCTTCTTGCAGGAATTAATTTTTCTCTTCACTACAAGATGATAAAAGGGGACAGGAATATCTTCGCAAAGGACGAGGAATGCAGAATTTTTTTAGCCGTCGTCGCCCTTTTTACGTTGCTGATCGCCCTGGATATCCACGGGGGTGTCTACCCCTCCTTTTCGAAGGCTTTCCGGCAGGCGGCTTTTCAGGTTAGTTCCATCATTACCACCACCGGTTTTGTTTCCGCCGATTATGAGAAGTGGCCGGCCTTTTCCCAGATCATCCTTTTGATCTGCATGTTCTTCGGGGCGATGGCCGGGTCAACAGGTGGAGGCATGAAATTCATGCGGATCATCCTGCTTGTCAAGCACGGTTATCAGCAGATCATCCGTATTATCCATCCCCACGCAGTCACCTCTGTGAAGCTTGGCGGCAGGGCCGTCCCCGCTGAAATACTCAATGGGATCTGGGGCTTTTTTATCCTCTACCTGTGTCTCTTCCTCATCGCCACATTGGCCATGGCCGCGTTGGGGCTGGATTTTGTTTCGTCCATCGGGGCCGTTGCATCATCGCTGGGCAATGTGGGACCTGGATTGGGCATCGTGGGGCCTGTAAGGAATTATCTGGAGGTTCCTATGGCGGGAAAATGGGTCCTGGTAGCGTGCATGCTCATAGGACGTCTGGAGATCTATACGGTCATCGTTCTTCTGACTCCGGAGTTCTGGAAAAAGTAAGGATGCAGTTGAGCCAGCTACATCCTTTCTCTCATCAGGCGGATCGTTTTTCCATAATCCTCACTGTAAAAAATGGCGGAACCGGCAACAAAAACATCCGCGCCGGCCGAAGAGGCCTCATGGATGGTATCGGGACCGATGCCGCCGTCCACCTGAAGCTCTACGTTATACCGGTTTTGATCCAGGGTTTCCCGCAGTTTCCGTATCTTGGGAACAACCCCTTTGATGAACTTCTGACCTCCAAAACCGGGATTGACCGTCATCAACAGGACCATGTCCAGGTCCTGCAGGACATATTCCAGGATGCCCAACGGGGTGGCCGGATTCAGGGCGAGGCTCGCCTTTACCTTCTGCTCCTTGATATGCTCAATGGTCCTGTGCACATGGAGCAGGGTTTCCGGATGGACGGTGATAATGGAAGCCCCCGCCTTGGCAAAATCGTCAATAAAAAGATCCGGATCTGAAATCATCAGGTGAACATCCAAAGGGAGATCCGTGATCTTCCGGGCGGCCTTTACGACCAGCGGCCCCATGGTAATGTTGGGTACGAAATGACCGTCCATCACATCGATATGGATGTAATCGGCGCCCGCGGCTTCCACTTTCTTGATCTCTTCCCCGAGAATGGAGAAATCCGCGGAGAGAATAGAGGGGGCAATTTTTTTCAAGGCCGGCTCCTGTTTTTGTAGAACTCCATTCAAGCCATTGTTATTAAATAAGATACCTCTATCTGTCACTCTGTGATCGTGATCGCTTCAGCCGGACATTCCTGTGCCGCCTGTCTTACGACGTCCTCGAATTTGTCGGGGATCTCATCTACGAGAACCATTGACATGAGTTCATCTTCATCATACTGGAAGACTTCGGGGCAGAGGATATTGCAGTTTCTATCGCCCATGCAGGTCCCTTTTTCTACGCTTGCTTTCATGATGTTCTCCTTTCCGGCTGGTCAAAAGTTTACCTTCTTAAGGTGGATTATACTGCTTCATTTAATTGTTCGATTCAATGTAATACGGGATGCCATTCAAATCAACTCCGATCGATATTTTAGACGATCCTCTTCAATCCCCTCCACGAGATCTTGAAGGGGAGAAATCCTTGCGTCGGAAATCTTGCCAAGCAGTTCCTGGAGGCTTCTCACGGCAGCAGGGATGTAGGCTTCAAAATAGGTCTTTCCCATGACCTTGGAAAGGTAGGAAAAGGCGCCTAATATCTGCAGGTTCCTGAGGACTGCAAGGGGATGATAATTCTCCATGAAGGAAGGCCCCAGATCGGGCCGGTGCTCTTCGAGAAGGCGCAGGTATTCGTTGCGTATTTCTTCCCGTATATGACCCGAGAGATTGGTGTAAGGATCGATGATGAGAGAGGCGAGATCATAGCCTAAAGGACCGAATCGTCCTCCCTGCCAGTCAATGATGCGGGGATCATCCTGCGATATCATAATGTTTCTCGACTGAAAATCCCTGTGGAGAAAAAAGACGCTGTCAGCCCTGGACGCGGTTTCCGCGAGATACTCAAAAGAGACGTTCAGTTCAGGCCATTCCTTTTTCAACTGGAGATAGCCGTGGAGAAAGGACGAGGTGAAGTAGTCGGCCTCAAATTGAATCATGACCTTTCGGTCGTATCTTTCCGTCTGACAACACCATTGGGAATCAAAATCTTCGGCCCCTCTGATCTGAAGCGAAATCAGTGTTTTCAAGACCTTTTTGTAGATGGGCATTGGATTATCCGAGGTTAATACGTGTTCCTGCAGGCTGAGATCTCCCAGGTCTTCCATCAGAAACCACCCCTTCTGGAGGTCGAAACGGTAGATTTCGGGGAGGGGCATCCCTTTGCGGCGAAGATGTTCTCCGATCCGCAGGTAGGCGCGGTTTTCGGCGATGGCGGATGCATCGATGGCCGGGTTGGTCATGGCGATGAACGACTCCCCATCAGGAGCCGAGGAGACCCGCCAGAAGGTCCGTTTTGATCCATCCCCCTGGAGCAGTGTAAGGAGAGGCCGTGCGTTCTGTATTCTCCTTTCGCGCAGAAAATCCAGGACAAACGAGTCCAGGCCTGCTGGCGCCTGCGTGTTGCCTTTACAGGATGCCCGATCGGATATCATGGGAGACCTCCTTTCCCGAGGTTATGATACTGTCCAGGATTTGTACGCCTTTCTTTACCCTCACATCATCCCAGAGGACGGATCGGGCAATCCCCGCGTCCGCTTCGATCACGGTTCCACTTCCGATGACCGCCCAGTCTTTAAGTCTCACCCCCTCGGCGATATGACAGTTATTGCCGGTAAGAAAAGGCGGCTCCCCCAGGTTTTCCCTGTTTGCGAGCAGATAATTTTCGACGGTTCCCATGTCCCGCCAGTAATGCCCTTTGGAAACGTAACCCCTGATCGGTTTTCCATCACCCATGAGCTTTCGGTAGCAGTCCAGGATGCAGGAAAATCGACCGGGCGGGATATAGGACAGGACCTCTTTTTCCATGATATGGATGCCTGTGAAGGCAAGGGCGCCCGGAACGATTTGAGAAGAGATCTGCGTGATGCAGCCCCGGGGATCCATTGATACCTGGTTGAATGGCGGGTGATCGTGGAGGATCATGGTTGCGAGATTGCCTTCCTTTTGGTGCGCCTCCATGGCGCTTGCAAGATCGATATCGGTCAGGATATCTCCGTTCATGACCAGAAAAGGGGTTTCGTCGAAAAAATCCTCGCTGTTTTTAATGCCGCCCCCGGTCCCAAGTATGACCGGTTCTACCCGCACCTGAACTTTCGGGTCCGATTGGCTTCCATCTCCAAAATAGGAAATCACCATCTCGTGGAGATGGTGTGCATTGACGATTACGTGGGTGACGCCGAAATGCTTCAGATATTCCAGCGATCTATCGATAACGGGCCTGTTTGCAACGGGCAGCAGCGGTTTCGGGGTTTTCAGTGTGAGGGGTTGCAGACGCGTTCCCAGGCCTGCCGCAAGGATCATTGCTTTCATGTCTGTCCATTTTGTGCTAAGAAGTTATCCGTCGTCTGAAAAAAACAGGTGAATTGCGTGTCGTATTCAAATTCCCCGACAGCGAAGAGCAGAGTAAGGAATGCATTCCTGCCAGGATTCTTGAATAAGATGCTTTATCTTTTCAATGAGCGATCGTCAATGAGAAAAATACCAGCGGGCTTGTGGGTAAGGAGCGTTAAAGGATGTCGTTGACTGTTAATCATTCCGTGCGCGGCATGGAGATCGGCAGTGTCTTCATGGCGGGGATGCCGGGACCGGATCTGGATCGTGGAACGGAAACCTTGATCGCCGAAAACGGGCTGGGAGGCATTATTCTTTTTGCAAGGAATATAAATGATCCCATCCAGGTTGCTTCCCTTTGCAGGGATCTTCAACGGACGGCGATGAAGCATCAGGGAATTCCTCTTTTTATTGCGGTGGACCAGGAGGGCGGACGCGTTGCCCGCCTCAGGGAACCGTTCACCGTTTTCCCCGGCAATACGGCCATAGGCCGTGATCCCGACCCTTTGGCCAGGGCCATCGAGTTTGGACAAACCACGGCAAGGGAGATGCGACTGACAGGCCTGAATATGGACATGGCGCCTGTACTGGATGTGCCGAGAGGGGAGCCGGAAAGGCACCTGACGGACCGGACCTTTGGAAACGATCCCGAACTGGTGTCCCGGCTCGGCCGCATGGTTGTAAAGACCCTTCAGGAGGGCGGCGTCATTTCCGTGGGCAAGCATTTTCCCGGTCTGGGCATGGCCGGGCTTGACCCCCACAAAGATATGCTCAGCATCAAGGCGGAGAGGGCGGAGATTGAAGAGATTGACCTTCTTCCGTTTCAAGGGGCTATCGAGGAAGGGGTGATGGGCATTATGACTTCCCATGCCGTGTATTCTGCCCTTGATTCCGAAAACCCGGGAACCCTGTCCGTGGAAGTCCTGGGCGGGCTTCTTCGGGAAAGACTGGGTTTTGAGGGTGTCATCATTACCGATGATATGGAAATGGGTGCGATTCAAAAGGGCCGCGGAGGGAGAGAAGGCGTGCTTTCGGCCTTTAAGGCCGGGGCCGATATCCTCCTGATCTGTGAAGATCAGGATCTGGTCCTGGAGAGCATGAGCGCCTTGAGGAGCAAAGTGGACAGGGAAGAATGGGCAGGGAGAAGATTGCGGGAATCCGCGGGGCGCATCCTGGAGCTGAAGTCCAAATTTCTCCTGCCTTTTCAAGAGGTATCCCTCAAGGCGGTCCAGGAATACTTTCACGCGCTAACGGCTAACGGCTAACAGCCAATGGCTGGTGTCCGTTTAACAACAGCCATGAAAGGTATTTTATTCAAATTCCCTGGCAGCAAAATACGGATTTGGAATCCATTCCATCACAAGGTCTTTTTTGCTGCCGCATCTGATTCCTATGGAGCGCCGATCCTTCTATGCTGGTACGGAAAGGATCGTTGGGAACCCAATACATTTCGTTGTACCAGCATAGAACGACCTCTCGCCGGTCGGTGAAGGTTTATCCAAGATGCGGCAGCAAAAAAAGACCTTGTGACTCCATTTTGCCAGATTTTTTGAATAAGATACCATGAAAGCTTAATTTTGATTGGAATCGGTACATGATAGACCTCATTCTTATTGCAGCTTATTTCTTGCTGATGCTCTTTTTTGGCTGGAAGAGCCGACATCAAAGCGCGGATGCATACTGGCTGGCGGATCGGAGCTATTCGGCCGGGCGCATCACCCTGTCTCTTGTGGCTACGATCTTTGGGGCCTCTTCCACCATGGGGATAATCGGGCTGGGATATTCAAGGGGGCTGACCGGTTCATGGTGGTCTCTGATGGGGGGTATCGCTCTCATCCCATTGGGGTTTTTTCTGGCTTCACGAATTCGTTCTTCAGGCGTCTATACCCTTCCTGATATTCTGAAAAGGTCTTATGGGGAAATTGTGGCGGTGCCCGCCGGGCTGATGATCGTTATCGCGTGGTGCGGGGTAATTTCCGCCCAGCTCATCGCGGGGGCGCGGCTGGTTTCGGGCCTGTTTCCTGTGGATTTCGGCTGGGCTTTGTTGATTGTGGCCGTCGTCTTTACGGTGTATACGTTCTGGGGCGGCCAACTCTCGGTGATCAGGACCGACATGTGGCAGTTATTCCTCTTCCTGGGCGGGCTGCTCCTGGCCTTGCTTTTCCTGATGCTTTCCGACAACCTGTATGCGGTTTTCTGGAAGCAGGTTCCGCCGGAATACTGGAATTTCCCTGTCTCCAAGGCATTTCGCTGGTATGATCTGCTTGTCTTCTATCCGCTAATTGTCGGGCTTCCCTACCTCGTGGGGCCGGATATCTATTCGAGACTCCTGTGTGCGAAGGATCATCGGGTCGCTTCAAAGTCGGCCCTTGGCGCTGCGGCCGTGGTGGTGCCTCTCTCCCTCCTGCTGGCCTTTTTCGGGCTCCTGGTGAAGGCCCGATTCCCGGATATTCCTCCTGAAGCTGCCCTTCCGCACACCTTGGATGTGATCATGCCCATGGGGCTCAAAGGGCTCATCGTAGCCGGCTTTCTCGGAGCTGTCATGTCTTCCGCGGATACCTGCCTGATTTCCGCCTCCACGATTCTGACCCTTAATGTTATCCGACCCATCCTGAAAACCGGGCCGGAAAAGCACCTGAAAATCACACGCATCACCGTACTTGTCCTGGGCGCCATTGCCTGGGGTATTGCCAGCCGGCAACAGGGGATTATTGCATCGTTGCTCCTTGGCTATACCGTCTTTGTGGGAGGTGTTGTGGTTCCTACGCTGGCCACCTTTTTCAAGGCCCGAATCCGGATCACTCCAGGGGGTGGGTTATGGGCCATCATCATCGGAGGAGGAACGGCTATCCTTGGCAAGGTGCAGGGAGGCGTGGTGATGAAAGCACTCCTCACGGAGCATGGCCGCCATTTTCTTGAAACCGTGCTGGGCGCTCATTATTTGAGCATTCTGCCTGTTCTTCTGTCCGCTGTAGTGCTGCTTCTCGTGAGCAGGATGAGCGGCAAATCCTTAGGGGAATCATACCATGGACAAACCTCTTGAAGGCATACGCGCGCTGGATTGCGGTATCTACCATGCGGGCCCGGGAGGGCTTGCCATATTGGGCGATTTAGGCGCCGAGGTGATAAAAATTGAACAGCCGAAGGTGGGAGATCCCATGAGGCGTTTGTGGAGGGTAGGGGGGGTGCCTCTCCATATTGCGGGCGACAGGTCTCTCTTTTTTGAAGGGGCAAACAGGAATAAAAAAAGCGTTACGGTTGATCTTAAAACCGAAAAAGGGAACGAAATCCTGCATCGACTGGTGGCGAAATCGGACATCCTTCTCACGAATATGCGTCCCAAAGCACGAAATAAGTTGAAGATGACCTATCCTCTGCTGAGGAAAATCAGACCGGATCTGATCTATGCTTCGGTCTCAGCTTTCGGGCCCAAAGGTCCGGATAAGGATCGGGGCGGATTCGACTATCTCGGGCAGGCGCGGTCGGGGTTCATGTATTCTATGGGAGAGGCGGACACCCCTCCTGTAGTCTGTCAATTCGGCATCATTGACCAGGCCACCGCCATCATGGTCAGCCAGCATATCATGACCGCTCTTTATGTGAGGGAACGAACCGGAAAAGGCCAGGAAATCAACGTTTCCATCCTGGGCTCGGCCCTGTCCCTGCTCTATTTCAATGTCCTCATAGCCCAGCTTACAGGTGGGGAAGTCCCCAGGCACCGGCGCTCCACGAACCAGGCCATGCGGAATTATTATCGGTGTAAAGATGATCGCTGGATCATGCTGACCCTTACGCCGCCTGCACGTTACTGGAAAGATCTTTGCCTGGCTTTGGGACGTCCTGAGCTTGAAAATGATCCCCGCTTTGATACGGACGATAAGAGGTGGAACAACGCCGAAGAGCTCGTGGGTGTTTTAGATGCTGTTTTTCTTACCCGGTCGCAGGATAGCTGGCTTGAGATATTTGAGGAATACGATCTTCTCTGTTGTGGAGTCCAGTCCGTGCGAGATCTGGACAGAGATCCTCAGGTGATGGAGAACGGATACCTGGTGGATTTTGATCATCCCACCCTCGGTCAGGTGAAGATTCCGGGGTATACGGCGCATTTCAGTGAAAATTCCGCAGGAACCACCAGCGCTTCTCCGGACCTGGGAGAACATACCGAGCAAGTGCTCATGGAGATCGGAGGGTATACGGAAGGCGAGATTGCTGCAATGAGGGAAGAAGGGGTGATCTAATTCTTTTTCCCTAATTCCAAGGATCTTCTACAGGCGGCATCCACGGCCTTCTCGATGATACCCTTGAGGTCTGAGTCTTCGAATACGCTTAACCCGGCGGCCGTCGTTCCCCCCGGCGATGTGACCATTTTCCGAAGATCGGGAAGGGAATGTTCCGATTCGCCGGCCAGCCTGGCTGCTCCCAGGAAGGTCTGGATGACCAGCTTCAAGGCTACGTCCTGTGCCAATCCGACATTCTTCCCCGCTTCCACCATGCATTCCATGATTCTGAATACATAACCGGGCCCGCTGCCCGAAAGGGCCGTCACGGCATCCATCATGGCTTCTACCACCTCGACGGTCACCCCCACGGCGCTGAAAATTCTTCTTGCCAGCGCCATGTCCTTTTCTCCCGCAAAGGGTCCGGGGGCCAGGGCGCTTGCGCCCTCCTGAATGAGGGCCGGTGTATTGGGCATTACCCGTATCATGGGAAGATCGATCCCCAAAATTTCGCGTATCAGTTTTAACGGAATTCCTGCAGCGATGGAGATGATCAAGTGATCTTTTCGAATCTTCTCCTTGATCTCTTCCAGGACATCGCGCATGTTTTGGGGTTTTACCGCAAGGAGAAGGACGGCGCATTCCGATACCAGTTCCAGGTTCGATGCGCATGACCGGATCCCGAATTCTTCTCCCGCCTTTTTGAGGGAGGCATCGTTTTTGTCGGCGGCAAAGAGGTTTTCCTTTTTATAGATACCGCTCTTAATCAGTCCCTTTATCAGGGCTGTTGCCATGTTCCCCGCGCCGATGAACCCAAGAGTTTCCTTCGTTGTCATGCTGGTCTCCTTCGATTTTCCGTCCTTGCCGCTCTGCGGGTTATTCTACTTTGAATTGGGGTTTCTGAACGTGCGTGCTCCTGCATGTAGGGCATTTTCCCGGTTTTGTAAAGCGTTTTCGTCCGGAAAATTCATATCCGCATGTCTCGCATCTGGAAGGAATGATGATGAGTGTTTTCCCGATCGCCTTTGCGGTATGGGCTACATGGGGAAGATGAGTGTAAACTTCCTTTTCACTGATTCCAAGTTCCTGGGAAAGCTCAATGGCGGTCATCTCCATTTCAGTTAACAGGTCGATGATCTGTTTCCGGATGGTGTTCACGGAACCTCCGAATTTCTACCATGAAGGACATGAAGGGCATGAAAGGTAAAAAGAACGAAGCTTTTATTAATCATCCATTTTTCGGTGCCAGCATAGAAGGACCAGTGCTGCCATAGGAATCAGATGCGGCAGCAAAAGAGACCTCGTGACGAAATGTCTTCCTGATTCTGTATGTTCATGCCAGGGAATTTAAATAGGATACGCTTTATCCTTTCAATGCGTCCTGTAGTTCCTCCAGACTGGTGATGGGGGTTTGACAGGCATACTGTTCGCAGACATAGGCCGTCGGTTTGTTGTCAACGGGTTTCATTTCTTTTAAAAAGGGCGCAAGCTTTTGAGTCGGTTCCTTTTCCCGGCCGTCCGAATACACCAGCATTACCTTGTTTGGAAGGTAGGTTTGCTGGACGGTCCGAATCATCTCCTTGGTGGTCTTCTCTTTTGGGTCTCCGGTAATGACGATCTCTTTCGTGGGACCGATCATGAAGTCTATGGCATGGAGCATCTGCGTATAGCCCATGGGATAGGCTGCGATTTCAGCGGAGAAGCTCTGAATGAGTGCCTCCGCCTTCCGTTCCAGTTCCACGTTACCTGTCATACGGCCTAATCGCAGCAGGTTCAGGGCCGCGACGGAATTGCCGGAGGGCGTTGCCCCGTCGTATATTTCTTTGCTTCTGGTCAGGAGTTCCTCGTTTCCTTTTCCCGTGAAAAACAGTCCCCCATTTTCTTGGTCCCAGAAGATGTCCAGCATGTCCCGATTGAGAGATAGGGCCTCCTCCAGCCAGGAGATGTCAAAGGTGGCCTCATACAGCTCCATAAGCCCCCAGACCAGGAACGCGTAGTCATCCAGGTAGGCGGGATAGGCTGCCTCTCCCTGCCGGTATCTGCAGAGCAGTCTCCCATCAGGCCGTTTCAGGTACTTCAAAATAAACGCTGCAGCTTCTGCCGCCGCGTTTGCGTAGGCACTATCCCCGAATGCCTGATAGCCCTTTGCAAAGGCGGCAATCATCAGGCCGTTCCAGGCGGTCAGGATCTTATCATCCTTGAGCGGGTGAATTCTTTTTTCCCTGTGTTGGAAAAGTTTTTCCCGGGCGTCTTCAAGTCTGCTTGCGAGCGCTTCCGGTTCCAGATTTTCTTTTCGGGCGAAATCCGCCAGGGGGACCGGGATATGGGCGATGCTCCGCCCGTTTTCGAAGTTGCCTTTTTCGGTAATATCGTAAAACCTGCAGAAAAGGGCGCCTGCCTCATCTCCCAGATGTTTCCGGATCTCTTCAGGCCTCCAAACATAGAAAAGACCTTCCTCCCCTTCGCTGTCCGCGTCTTCCGCGGAATAAAAGCCCCCTCCCGGATCGGTCATATCTCTCAACACATAGGTGAAAATTTCTTTGGCCACCTGTTCAAATTTCTTCTTTCCGGTCGCCTGGAAGGCATCTATATAGGCCAGGGCGAGAAGTGCCTGGTCGTAAAGCATCTTTTCAAAGTGGGGGACAAGCCATTCCCTGTCCACCGAGTAGCGGTGAAAACCGAACCCGATCTGGTCGAAGATGCCGCCCTGCCGCATATGATCCAGCGTGTTTTCAACCATCATGGCTGCACGGGACCCGGGGTTCCTCTTGTGCCATCGCAGAAGGAAGGTCTTGTTATGGGGGGTCGGGAATTTTGGGGCATTTCCAAAGCCGCCCCACTGCGGATCATAGCTCTTTTCACACTGATTATAACCCGTTTCCAATGTGTGTAACGTCATGTCTCCGGCCGCCGCAGGACCTTCTTTCTTTGCCTCAATGGCATTGTGGACGGTCTCACCGGCCTTGAGAATCCTGCCTCTGTCCTCTTTCCACAGGGTAGCCAACTTATCCAGTACATCCAGGAGGCCCGACATCCCCATCCTTCCTGTTTTGGGCAGGTAAGTGGCTGCGAAAAAAGGCTTCGCGTCCGGCGTCATGATGATGGTGAGTGGCCATCCTCCCTGTCCGGTCAGGGCCTGGCATACGGCCATGTAGATCTTATCCACATCGGGGCGCTCTTCCCGGTCCACCTTGATCGATATGTAATCCCTGTTCAGGGCTTGGGCCACTTCTTTGTCTTCAAAAGACTCATGAGCCATGACATGACACCAGTGGCAGGTCGCATAGCCGATGGATAAAAAAATAGGCTTGTCTTCTTCTCGTGCCTTCCTAAAGGCCTTGTCATTCCAGGGGCGCCAGTCCACCGGATTATGCACATGCTGCAGAAGATACGGGCTTTTTTCATCCGCGAGGTGATTCAGTCTGCTCATTTCATTTACCTCCACTATGTCCCCCCCTGGGTATGACGATTTGGGTAACCGCGTTTCATCTTCCCATCAATTGGCTTCTGATCCAGTTCGTCAGCGTATTCAGATCCATAGCCCCGGACTGACGGGCCAATTCCCTTCCCCCCTTGAAAATGATGACGGTGGGGATGCCCTGGATTCCGAATCGACCTGCAATCGACCGTTCATTCTCCGTATCCAACTTGGCAAACCGTACCCCCGGTTCCATCTGGGCCGCGGCTTTTTCAAAGGCCGGTGCCATCATCTTGCATGGTCCACACCATGCGGCCCAGAAATCTACCACGACTGCCACATCATTCCGTTCGATATGTTTCTGAAAGGTGGATTCCGTAAGTTCCACGGGGTGTCCCCCGAACAGGTTCCGGCTGCATTTACCGCACTTGGGTTGGCTTCCGAGCTTATCTTCCGGAAGGCGGTTTACGGCTGTACAGTGGGGGCATACAATATGAATCTTATTTTCCATCGGTTCCTCCCTTGCATTGGAATGGTAGTGGGGTTTACTTTTTAAAATAGTGCCGGTTGCCCTTACTGCAAGCATCCCGGTGGATTATCTACCGATTGATAGATCGGGAATTATCAAATGAGGAGTTGATCAAATGCTTTCCACGAGCGCCGCAAGGGCCTTGTTGAATTCGACGGGTTGTTCATAGAAGGGCAGATGCCCGCTTTTGTGGAGGAGAACAAGACGGGCGTTGGGGATCTTTTCGGAAACATAACTGCCTGTTTCAGCTCCGAAGCAGAGATGATCCGAGCAGCCGTATACGGCCAGGGTCGGCACTGAAACGGTGGGTAGAATGTCTGTACAGTCCCGCATGCAATAGTCCGAATAGATGGCCACGGCTGCAGGGGTGGGCGTATTCAGGTGTTCCTCGGTCATCCATTGCAGATCTTCCCTGGATGCGCGGCCTTGTCTGAACATGCTGTGAATGAATCTTTCCGCAAAGGCTTGTCTGTCGGCCTGAAGGGTATTGAAGGAGAGATTCATGCCATCGAACCGGTATTCCTTGAGCGCATGGGAATTCCAGTCCTCAGGGGAAAAAGGGAAAGGGGTCATCTCCACCAATCCCATAGCCGCGATGTGGCGATTGCCGAATCGGCGCCAGTATTCCAGGACCACGGGACCCGCCAGAGACCATCCCACCAGTGTCGTCTCTTCAAGCCCTAATGCCTCTATGACCGCACGTATGTCGTCCGCGTACTGGGGCAGCGTATGTCCGTGAAGGATTTTGCTGGAATTGCCGTGGGCCCGCAAGTCCATGGCCACCACCTGGAATTGTCGGGATAACGTCTCCATCTGTCTGCACCAGAATCTGCCGGTCATGGTCCAGCCGTGAACAAGCAGAATGGGGCGGCCTTCTCCGCTGGTTTCCACATAAATATGCGCCCCGTCCTCGGATTCCACGAGTCCACTTGTAAGGCCTCTTTCATTACGCACAAAAACTCGAAATCGGTTTTGTTTCAAAATGTTCTCCAGTGATCCGTTCTTTAAAGCAGGTAAGAACCTTGTTGACAAGGATGAATTGGCTGTACATATTACGACCAAGAACAATATTATGCAACAACATAGAATCTCAAAAAGAAACCTTCCTGAATCAACCGTTGCTAACGATGAGCAGGGGCGTTTTCTGGAAGATGGAAGAACGATGGCCAAGGATAAACACCCCAGGTGGCTTACGGAAACCGATAGCCGGTTGTTGGATGCCTTTGTGGATAACCCGTACGAGTGTCCCATTGTCATTGACAGCGATGGTATTGTGCGATTCATGAGCCGGTACAACACTATGAAGATGGGCTATGCGGTAGAGCCGGAAGAGGCCATAGGAAAGCATATCACCGAGGTCGTTAAAAAGACCCGAATGCTGGAGGTCCTCGAGACCGGAAAGGCCGAGATCGGCAAGACTTTCTTTATAGGAGACCGGCAGCGGGTAATTGCGAGAATTCCTCTGAAAGATAAGCAGGGCCGGGTTATCGGGGTGTTGGGAAAACTCATGTTCCATCAGATGGATAAGCTCAAAGATCTGTATCGCCGGATAGAAATTCTTGAGGGACAGGTGCAGTATTACCGATCCGAGGTCAGCTCTTTTGAAGGAGGGCGTCACGCCTGGGAAAAGATTATCGGTGAATCTGCGGCCATGGGGGTGGCCAAAAAACGTGGTGTTCAGGCTGCCTCAAGCGATGCTTCCGCGCTTATCACCGGTGAGTCGGGCACTGGAAAGGAACTCTTTGCCCAGGCCATCCATCAGAACAGCCGGCGGGCGGAAGGGCCTTTCATCAAGGTGAACTGTGCGGCCATACCCCATGATCTGATTGAGAGCGAGATCTTCGGCTACGAAGGGGGGGCCTTCACCGGTGCAAGAACCCGGGGGAAGCCGGGCAAGTTCGAATTGGCGGATCATGGCACCATCTTCCTGGATGAAATAGGAGATATGCCTCTTCCCATGCAGGCGAAATTGCTGCGGGTCCTTCAAGAACACGAGGTGGAGAGGATCGGCGCCACGAATGCCACAAAGCTGGATTTTCGAGTCATTGCCGCCACAAACCAGGATCTCGGCAATCTGATCAAGGAGGGCCGATTCCGTTCCGACCTCTTTTATCGTCTGAACATATTCCACATCCGGACCCCCAGCCTTCGCGAGATGCAGGAAGACATCCCGAGAATTGCTTACTATCTTCTTTCCATCCTGCGGGAGAAAAGACGCCTGGTCCCCAGCAGGATATCCCCGGAGGCCATGGCCCTGTTCAAGCAGTATCCCTGGCCGGGAAATGTGAGGGAACTTAAAAACGCCTTGGAACGAGCCATGAATATTGCCGAAGGGCCTCAGATATCTTTGGAGGATTTACCCGAACGGATCCGGAAGTTCTATGGTGAAGAAAGCGGGCACGTAGACCGCGTGGGGCTTTTGCGAAATATCCTTGCCGATGCCGAAAAGCGCGCGATTGTGGAGGCGCTCCGATACACGGGCGGCAACAAAGTGAAAGCCTCAAGAATCCTGGGCATGCACAGGACCGGCCTGTACCAGAAGATTAAACGGCATGAGATAGATGTCTAAAATATTAGACATGTAGATAAATTTAGCCTCTCCCTTTCCCCTCTCTTTTTCAGTGCATTAGGTCGTGGAATCGCGATTCAATCCTTAATTCTGTAGAATATTGTCGACACTTTCTTCCCTTGATGCCCTTCATGTCCCCTTTAGCCTTTTTGTGGCCATTTTAGATGTGCTTATATATCAATGGGATATGTAATTACTGTAGAGAATGGCCTCGCTTTTGCAACCCCCATATGAATGTGGCTACCCAAAAGGACCTCTCAACGGTCCGTGAAGGTCGATCCAAGATGCGGCAGCAAAAAAGACCCTGTAACTCCATTAATGCCAGGGTTTTTGAATAAGATACCCAGAAACGCCCTATGACGGTGCACAAAACTCCATTGGGACGAGATCGATCCGTTCCATGGATTTGTCTTTCGATAGCGATTTCGATTCGGACAAATGAAGTTTCATAATAAGGAGTCTGAAATGGATTTTGAAATACCGGAAAACCTGCGGATGATGCGGGATACAATCCTCCGATTTGTGAAGCAGGATCTTGAGCCCATTTCCAAAAAAGTGGAAGAAGAGGACAACATCCCGGAGGAGATTGTTCAAAAGATGCGGGAGCTGGGTTTGTTCGGCTTGGCCATCCCCGAGGAATATGGGGGGCTTGGTCTGGGGACATTCGGGGAGTGCCTGGTCTATGAAGAGCTTACCAAGACCAATGCCTGCTTTCGCTCCCGCATAGGGACCAGCAACGGCATCGGTTCCATGGGTATCCTGTTTGACGGAACGAAAGAGCAGAAACAGACATATCTTCCCAGGATCGCCAGTGGCCAGTGGACCGCCTGCTTTGCCCTTTCCGAACCGGAGGCGGGTTCGGACGCGGCCAATGTGCAGACTACAGCGGAACGGGACGGCGATCATTTTGTCATCAACGGTCTGAAGCACTTTATTACCAACGGCGATATCGCCGATCTGGCCACTGTTATAACGGTGACCGATAAAACAAAGAGAGCCCGGGGCGGGATCACCGCCTTTGCGGTGGAAAAAAACACTCCCGGCTTTTATGCCGGCACCATTGAACGGAAAATGGGGTTGCGTGGCAGCCATACCAGCGAGCTGATCTTTGATAACTGTCGAGTTCCGGTTAAAAATGTCATTGGCGGTGAAGCCATGATCGGGGAGGGATTTAAGACGGCCATGCGCGTCCTGGATAAAGGCACGGTTGACCATGGGGGCGTGTGCCCTTGGCGCGGCCCAGAAACTCCTGGAGTTATGTGTGGCCTACGCAAAAGAACGAATCCAGTTTGGAAAGCCGATCGGGCGGTTTCAGTCGGTCCAGAACATGTTGGCCGATATGGCGACGGAGATCTATGCCGCGAGACAGATGCTCTATCACGCCGCATGGTCCAGGGACCAGGGGAAGAAGGTGATTAAAGAGGCCTCCATGGCCAAGCTTTTCTGTACGGAAATGGCCTGTCGGGTGGCCGACAACGCCGTACAGATTTTCGGCGGCATGGGTTATATGAAGGATTTTCCGGTGGAACGGTTCTACCGGGATCTCAGGCTCTATCGGATCTACGAGGGAACCAGCGAGATTCAGAGAATGGTGATCGCCCGGGAGTTGACCAAAGATTGATGGCCTTAAAAAGTCCATTTTAGAGAGTCCATTCCGCATATAAGGAGACGAAACATGACGATAAATAAAGTATTTGTGGTGGGATCCGGCCTCATGGGCAGCGGGATTTCCCAGGTTTGCGCACAGGCGGGAGTGGATGTCCTGCTCTATGACATCGATCCGGAGGCCCTCAAAAGGGCCGTCAAGAACATGGAGTGGTCTTTAAACAAGTTTTTCGAAAAAGGAAAGATTGCTGAGGACGGGGCCACGGTTATGAAGCGGGTTCGGACCGTGACGGATTTTTCAGACGCCGGAAAAGCCGATCTGCTGATCGAGGCCGTGTTCGAGAATCTGGAACTCAAGCGGGAAGTCTTTCAAAAGCTGGATAAAGCTGCCGGCCCCCAGGCCCTCCTGGCCAGCAACACCTCTGCTATCTCCATTACCGAATTGGCGGCGGTTACCGGCAGGCCGGAAAAGGTTCTGGGGCTGCATTTTTTCAGTCCGGTGCCCATGATGAAGGCCGTGGAGGTAATTAAGGGCCTGGCGACAACGGATGAGACCGCACGACAAGGCAAGGAATTCGCCCTCCGGATCGGCAAAGAGCCTATCATGGTCAATATGGATGTGGCCGGATTTGTTATCAACCGGATCAATTTTCCGTCTACTATGGAGGCCATGCGACTGGTGGAACAGGGCGTGGCCACGGTGGAAGATATCGACAAGGGGTTGAAATTGGCATCGGGTCGCAAGATGGGGATCTTCGAGACGGGGGACATGGTGGGTCTGGATATTACTTACGGGGCCATGATGGCCATGTATCGTGAGACGGGAGATCCCAGGTGGTATCCTCCCATGCTTCTGCGAAAAAAAGTGACCGCGGGCCAATTAGGCCGAAAGACCGGCAAGGGATGGTATGAATACAATGAAGACGGCACCAGAAAAGAGAGTTAGAGGTCAGAGAACAGCGGTTGGAGTTCGGAACTCCGATATCAGGAATCTTTCGACAGAACAGCAAAAGATCAGGAGAAGATAGTGATGAATCTTGCTTTGCTTCTTGAAAATTCGGCGGAAAGAGTTCCCGGGCGGATTGCCATCAGATTTGAAGGGCGGGAGATCACCTTTGGGGAGCTCAACCGAAGGGTCCAGGCCTTCGCCTCGGGGCTTTCTTCCCTCGGTCTTGCGTACGGCGATACCTGCATCCTCATGATGCAGTCGAGTCTCGATTTTGTTATAGCCTATTATTCGCTGGCCAGGATGGGGGTAGCCATTGTTCCTGTGAACTTCCTCTATAAAAGCCATGAGCTGTCCCATATCTTTCAGGATTCCGGGGCCAAGGGATTCATCGGGATGCACCCTTTTCTGGAGGAGCCCGGAAAGGTCATGGCCGATCTTCCCGACCTTAGCCATCCGTGTAGCTTCGGGGGTTGAAACGGATTCCGGATTCGTTCCCTATAAAAAGGTGCTGGAGATCGGTGAGGATAGCGGAGTCTTTCCCGTCTGTCCTGTGAAAGAGGATGATACCGCCGCCATTATCTATACCTCGGGCACCACCGGTCTACCTAAAGGCGCCATGCTGACCCACAGCAACCTGGCCGGAAATGCCATGACCGTGGCGGACATGCGGGTCACTTTTCCGGACGACGTGATCATCGGGGTCCTGCCGCTCTACCATATCTTCGGTCAGACCAGCGCCCTGAATGCCTCCATCTATCTGGGCCTGACCCTGCATCTTTTTCGGCAGTTCGATCCCGAACAGGTGTTGGATCTCATCGAGGCCGAAGAAAGCACCATCCTGTTCGCGGTGCCCACCATGCTGAACCGCCTCATTCATGCAAGAGGGTGGAGCCGGTCCGGTCCGGTCGTCTCTGCGCTTCTGCGTTTCCGGCGGGTCGTCGTCTGCCCGTGGAAATTCTCCGTAGATTTGAGGGCCTTTTCAAGACAAAGATCTATGAGGGGTACGGTCTGAGCGAGTGTTCCCCCGTCTGTGTGGAGAATCCGTTCGGGAAGAAGACCAAGCCGGGATCCATCGGGGTTCCTATCCCGGGGTTTGAGGCGCGAATCATGGATAGTTCCGGCAGCGAAGTGGCTACGGAACAGATAGGAGAACTTATTGTCAAAGGGCCGGGAGTTATGAAGGGGTATCTCAATCGGCCCGTAGAAACCGCCGAGGCCATTGTGGATGGTTGGCTCCATACAGGCGATCTGGCCCGTATGGACAGTGAGGGGTATATCTTCATCGTGGATCGAAAAAAAGATATGATCATTCGCGGGGGATACAATATTTATCCCCGTGAAATTGAGGAGCTGCTCTTTCAGCATCCGGCCGTGGTGGAGGCGGCAGTCTACGGCATCCCTGACCAGGACCTTGGGGAAGAGGTGGCCGTGGATGTGGTGTTGAGGCCGGGTGCCCGCGTTACCGGCGATGAGATCCGGTTGTTCGTGAAGGAGCAGGTGGCGCCCTACAAGTATCCCCGTGTGGTCCGGATTGTGGAGGATCTGCCGAAGAGTCATACGGGCAAGGTATTGAAAAGGGAGTTGCGAGAGCGACAATAAACAACCATTTAATCTGAAGGAGGGAAACGATGAAAAAACTGATGACGTGTGGACTGCTGCTTCTTGGATGCCTGATTTTCCTGTGTCCACGGCCGGGCATGGCCAAGACCTACAAGCTGAACCTGCAGTGCGTCTATCCCGAGAAGGCCTACATGGGGCAGACCACCAAGTTTTTTGCCGAAAGGGTGGAGGCCTTGACCAACGGCGATGTCAAGATCAAGGTATTCTGGCCTGGCCAGTTGGTGAAGACCAAGGAGGCCTTTGATGCCCTGAGCAAAGGGATGATCGATGCCTATTCCGGAAGCATGCTCTACTTTGCCGGATACGTTCCCGAGGTGAACTGTGAGTGGCTTCCCTTCGGCTGGGCCAATCCGAAAGAGGCCCAGGATATGTACGAGAACCAGGGCTGGCTGGGTTTTATGCGCGATGCCACCCAAAAACATGGGGTTCGTTACATCGCCCCGCTGTGCGTTGCGTCCATGGGACTGATCACCCAGTTTCCCGTCAAGGATGTGGCCGACTTAAAGGGCCGAAAAATCCGTGCTGTGGGCATGGAGGCCAAGATTGTGGATGCCCTGGGCGCCGCACCGGTGGCCATTTCAGGGGCCGAGCAGTACATGGCCCTCAAAAGGGGAACCGTGGAGGGGACCGATTATCCTTTCTACACGGTGGGAAAGTATAAATTCTATGAGGTGTGCAAATATATCATCCGTCCGGCCTTTCACACCCCGGGAATTGTGGAACTCCTGATCAATAACGATGTCTACGCATCCCTGCCCAAGGAGTATCAGGCAGCCATCGACAAGGCGGGATGGGAGGCTTTTCTGCAAACCGTGGAACTGAGCCCTACCTGGGATGAAGGGGCCTATAAGACCTGTGCCGAGAAAGGCGTGACGATTATCGATCTGGACGCTAAGGCCGTGGAGGGCTTCCGAAAGGCGACACTTCCCCTATGGAACGATTTGGAGAAGAAAAATGAACTGACAGGCAAGATGGTAAAAAGCCTGAAGGCCTATTTAAAGGAAAAAGGGATTAAGCTGGACTGATCCAGCTTGAATTGGGGCGTAATTATGAAGAAATTACTGGATTTCATAGACAAGATGAATCTCTGGATTGGAAGGATTTTCGCCTTTCTGATCCTGTTTCTGGTTTTTGCCATTATGTATGAGGTGGTAAGCCGGTATTTCTTTAACGCCCCGACCCGGTGGTCCAATGAGATCAGCCAGTATATCCTGGCAGGGGTGGTCATGTTGGGCGCCGGGTTTTGCCTGGTCTATGACGGCCATGTGCGGGTGGACATTCTCCATCGAAACTTCGGTCCCAGGATGCGTGCGATTGTCGATCTGATTTCCTTTCTTCTCATCCTCCTGTTTGTTGTCGCCATGGTGTGGAAGGGAGGAGAACTCTGCAAGGATGCCCTGATTCAGGACAAGAGGTCTATGAGCATTCTCGAAATGCCTCTTTTCCCGTCCATGATTCTGGTGCCCGTAGGCGGAGTACTGCTGGGTCTTCAGGGACTGGTGCGCGCCATAAGGGGCATTTATCTCCTGGCAAACGGCCAGGAGCTCAATCCGGACCCGGGAAGGGAGGCGTAGGGCGTGGAAGTCTGGCAACTGACGCTTATCGTATTCGGCCTGCTGGTGTTCCTTCTCTGCCTGGGCGTTCCCATAGCCTTTGCCCTGTGCGGCATTGCAACGGCGGGTATCTATCTCCTGTGGGGGGCCAAAGGGCTGTACCTGATGTTCAACACGGCCTATGGAGAATCCACCAATTTTCTCCTCCTGGCCATCCCCCTGTTTGTATTCATGGCCAATATGCTCAAATTCAGCGGCATGGGGGATCAGCTCTATGAAGTGGTCTATCGCTGGATGGGCCGAATCCCGGGCGGGCTGGCCATTGGAACCGTCGTTATCTGCGCGCTGTTTGCGGCTATGGCGGGGATCAGCTCCGTGGCCACCATCAGCATGGGGCTTATCGCACTGCCCTCCATGATGAAGCGAAACTATGACAAGAACCTGGCCATCGGCAGCATCGCTGCCGGCGGCGCCTTGGGGATTTTGATTCCCCCTTCCATTATCATGATCCTTTATGGGGCCGTGGCCGAGGTCTCCATCGGAAAGCTGTTTATCGGCGGAATTCTTCCGGGAATACTCCTTTGTCTCATATTCATTGTGTATATTTTCATTCGCACGCTTATGAACAGAGACCTGGCGCCCCCTGTCCAGGAGAAATACAGTTTTATGGAGAAGCTGATCGTGCTCCGCGGGGTGCTCCTTCCTATCATTTTAGTCTTTCTGGTGCTGGGAGTTATATACGGCGGTGTATGCACGCCGACCGAGGCCTCGGCTGTGGGGGCCTTTGGCGCTATTCTGTGCGCCCTGGTATACGGCAAACTCACCTGGCAAAACCTGAAAACCGCCCTGTGGGACACCATGAAGCTCAATGCCATGGTCTTCTGGATTATTATCGGCGCACTTGCTTTCTCCCATTTTCTGGCCTATGCCGATATCCAGGATCTCATCCAGGAAACCATCCTGTCCTTGAAGGTATCCCCCTGGCTGATTTTGATCTCCATGCAGATGGTGTTCTTTATCCTGGGGATGTTTCTGGATCCTGCGGGCATTATCATGCTTACTACGCCGATCTTTGTGCCCATCGTCACAGCCCTGGGCTTCGATCCCCTCTGGTTCGGCATCCTCTTTGTAATCAACATGGAGATGGCTTATGTGACGCCTCCCTTCGGGTTCAACCTCTTCATCCTGAAAGGAGTGGTTCCCTCTTCCATCAGCATGACGGACATCTACCGATCCATTCTGCCTTTTGTAGTGCTCCAGGCCATCTGTCTTGTGCTGGTGATGATTTTTCCGGAGATCGCCATGTGGCTGCCGAGCCAGATGATTGCGAAATGAATTATTTGAAACCCGAAACCTAAAGATACCAAATAAAACGACAGCAAGGAGAAATAACGACCATGGGTCATTTTAAGATAAACGAGAAAGATCTTTTTTTTATTCTCAAAGATCAGTTGAACTACGGCTCCCTCTGCAGCCTGGCCCGCTATCGTGAACTGGACGAGGATACTCTGGATATGCTGGTCCAGGAAGCTATTAAATTTGCGCACGGAGTCGTGGAACCTCTGCAGGAAATTGGGGAAAAGTGGGGGGTGGTCTACGAAGAGGGGCAGGTTCGATGCGCTCCGGAATACCGGGAGGTGTTTAAGCTTTATGGCGAAAACGGCTGGACCGCGGCTGCACGGGACCCGGAATATGGGGGACAGGGGTTCCCCCACATGATGCGGATTGTTATCAACGATCTTATGTACGGGGCCGCACAATCTTTCAATATGGCGCCGAGTCTTACCCACGGGGCCGCCCATCTCATCGAGAACTTCGCCACGCCGGAACTTAAGGAACGGTTTGTTCCCCCCATGTTCGGTGGAAAATGGGCCGGTACCATGGCCCTCACCGAACCGGATGCGGGATCCAACCTGGCTGCCATTCGCACCACGGCCTCTAGGGATGGGGATCGGTTCAAAATCAAGGGAAATAAGATCTTCATTTCCTGGGGAGATCACGACCTGACCGAGAACATCATCCATCTGGTCCTTGCCCGCGTGGAAGGGGCTCCTGAAGGGGTCAAAGGCATTTCCCTTTTCATCGTGCCCAAGTACCGGGTCCTCTCCGACGGGTCAGTGGGAGAGTTCAATGATGTGGTTTGCAGCGGCGTGGAAAAGAAACTGGGCCTGCATGCCTCTCCCACCTGCGCCCTCAATTTCGGAGACAACGATGGTTGCGAAGGTTATCTGTGTGGAGAGGAAAACCGGGGGCTTGCCCACATGTTCCAGATGATGAACGCTGCCAGGATCAATACGGGAGTGAGCGGGATGACCCTGGCAAGCACCGCTTACCAAAATGCCTTGGCCTATGCCAAGGAGCGTATTCAGGGTTCTGACATTACTCGAAAACAACCCGGTTTTATTCCCATTATCGGTCACCCCGATGTACGCAGAATGCTCCTGTGGATGAAGGCCATGGTGGATGGTATGCGCTCTATGATTTACACGGGGGCCTTCTGGTCCGATCTGTCCTTGGAAATGGGTGAGGGAGAGGAGAAGGTTCGGTATCAGGCCCTTGTGGAGTTTTTGACGCCCATCATCAAGGCCTACTGCTCGGATATGGGCTTCCGGGTCTGTGAGACGGCCATTCAGTGTCTCGGAGGCTACGGGTTCAGTAAGGAATATCCTCTGGAGCAGTACCTGAGGGACGCGAAGATCATGTCCCTTTATGAGGGCACCAACGGCATTCAATCCATGGATCTTCTGGGACGTAAGATGCGAATCGACGGCGGCGCCTATTTTAAGGCCTTCATGGCGGAGATCGAATCATTCTGCAGGGAGAACAGGGACCATAAGACCCTCGGCGAAGCTGTGGGGGCCTTGTCAAAAGCGGCGGAAGAGCTGGCCCGGGTGGCCGGGGAGATGTCCGGTATTTCCGATACGGATCCCCTCCAGTGGGCCTCCTACACCTACCCGGTCCTTCTCTGTTTCGGGGATGTCACTGTAACCTGGCGACTTCTGGATATGGCCGTTATTGCGGGAAAGATCATGGACGAAAAAGGCGAGAGCGACTATCATAGGGGTAAGGTCATGCAGGCCACCTATTTTGCCGGGGTAACTCTGCCCGTCACTTTGGGTCGTCTGGAGACCTGCCTGCGCAAGGGGCGGGAGATCGTGGAGATACCCGAAGGGGCCTTTTGAATGGAGGAGAAGTGATGAAGGAAGCCGTGATTGTGAGTGCCGTCAGGACCCCTGTGGGGCGATATATGGGAGGACTCAAGGATGTTCCTGCCTATGACCTTGCGGCAGTGGTCCTGAACGCTGCACTGGCTCGGGCCCACATGGAACCTGACGTGGTGGACGATGTGATTCTGGGACAGTCCTACCAGAATGGAGAGAACGTGAACGTTGCCCGGATGGGGCTGCTCAAGGCGGGGTGGCCGGAAGCCATTCCCGGCATCACCTTTGACAGACGCTGCTGCACGGGGCTCGATACGGTCTGCTTTGCCGCTTCTTTGATCCGGTCGGAGCAGGCTCAGGTGGTCGTAGCAGGGGGCGTTGAAAGCATGAGCAATGCGGAATTCTATCTGCCGGGTCACATCAAGTGGGGTGTTGGCGGACAGAAGGGGATGCCGCGAGGTCACGGGGATCTGAGTATGTGGGGGATGCCCTTTTATGATCGAATTCAGAGGGCTCGGGTCATGAGCCAACCCGAGGAACGCTACGGAATCCTGCCGTCCATGATGTCCTGGGCCGAGACTGCTGCCAAGGAAGAGAACATCAGCCGCGACGCCTGCGACCTGTGGTCATTTCACAGTCACAAAAAGGCCTGTGGCGCCATGGAAAAAGGTCTCTTTTCCGAGGAAATTGTGCCCGTTTCCGTTCCACAGTCCAAAGGAGATCCCAAAATCATGGATCGGGACGAGAATCCGCGTGCCGACACCACACTGGAGAAACTGGCTCGTCTCAAACCGGTCCTGGGGGGCGTATGCACTGCGGGGAATTCCAGCACGGAAAATGACGGCGCAGCCGCAGTGGTGGTCATGTCGGACGATACAGCGGCCCGATTGGGTCTGGAACCCCTGGCTGTGCTTAGGGGTTCGGCTGTGGCGGGGGATGACCCCCGGCGGGCCTACAAGACGGTCCCCACGGCCGTGGAAAAGGCGCTGAAAAGTGCCGGGGTGACCATGGATCAGATAGATCTTATTGAGATTCAGGAGGCATTTGCAGCACAGGTTCTGGCCGATTTGAAGGAGATGGGCGTTGGAGAGAAGGACTATGACAGGGTGAATGTGAACGGGTCCGGGATTTCTCTGGGCCATCCCATCGCCTGCACGGGAACGCGTGTACTGGTCACCCTGCTCCACGAGATGCAAAGACGGAAGGCCCGTTACGGTCTGGAGTGCATCTGCGGGGGAGGGGGGCTTGGGATCGCGGCTGTTTTTGAGCGCATTTAAAGAATCTTGAAACAGGTTTAAGTTTCAGGTGTCCGGGGCAGAAGGGGATCTTCTGACGCAGATACAGCAGGAATAATTCCTTTTCAATCCCTGTAGACATGGATTCAGCAATCATTGCCACAGGTTCCGTTGTTCCAGCACGGTCCTTTAGCGGTCGGGAATTGAAAATCGGCATTATTTTGTGCCCATCAACGCTGGGTCGACAGGACAGCAAGACCCTGTGACCATTACTGCCAGGTTGAAAAACCGGAGAAATAACAAGAATATGGAAAGAACATTAAACAGGGTAGTGGTGGTGGACGCGGTGAGAACGGCCTTTGGCAGGGCTGGAGAAAAGGGACTTTTCTGGAACACCAGGGCCGATGACCTGGTCGTTCCTCTGCTGAAGGCCCTGATCCGGCGAAATCCCGCGATTACCCCGGATATGATTGAAGATAATATCTGGGGGGTTACCAATCAGGTAAAGGAACAGGGGGGGACCATCGGCCGGGTGGTGAGCATGTTGGCCGACTGGGGATACGGGATTCCTGGCTGTTCCATTGACCGCATGTGCGCGGGGGGACTTACCGCTATCGGTTTTGCCGTCTCCTATGTGGCATCGGGCATGGCGGATTGCCTCATTGCCGGAGGGGTGGAACATATGGGCCATCTTCCCATGGGATTCATGCGGGATCCCCATCCCAGGGCGGAAGAGGTCATGGGCGGGCCTTCGGCCCTGAATATGGGCCTGACCGCCGAGAATCTCCACGAACGTTTTCCCGAATTCACCCGGGAAATGGCGGACCGCTATGCGGAACTATGCCAGCGGAAGGCCGACCAGGCCATCCGGGCCGGTAAGATGAAGGAGATGATTATCCCCCTGGAGGTGGAGCTGGCGGATGGGTCCCGCGTGACGGCGGATCGGGATCAGCCTCCCCGGCCCAACACCACCCTGGCGGGTTTAAGGGATCTCAAGACCCCGTTCAAGGAAGGGGGAAACGTGACTGCCGGAAACGCCTCGGGTCTGAACGACGGGGCCTGCGCCGTCCTGATCATGAATGAAGACAAGGCCCGGGAGTTGGGTCTCCAGCCGAAGATGCGATGGGTTGCGTCTGCTGTTGCCGCGGTGGATCCCACGATTATGGGGATCGCACCGGTCCCTGCCACCCAAAAGGCCCTTGAAAAGGCCGGGTTGACCATGGATGACCTGGATCTGGTGGAGTTGAATGAAGCCTTTGCCGTCCAGGCCCTCTACTTCATGGACCGTATGGGCATGGCCTGGGACGATCCGAGGGTCAACCGATGGGGAGGCTCCATTGCCTATGGGCATCCCCTGGCCGCATCGGGTCCGCGTCTGGCGGCGTTTTTAGCCGGCCTTTTCAAGGAAAATCCTGACGCGAAATACGGTCTTACCACCATGTGTGTGGGAAGAGGGCAGGGATATTCCATCATCTGGGAGAACCTGCAAGGTGCAGATGCGGCGGGACTAAAGGCGGCATAAACGATAACTACGAATGGAAAAGAACGAAGAAAACGAACCACAGAATATCGAATATTAAACCGCAGAATGACGAAATAGAGGAGCACCACAATGGTATCAGAAAATATTCACTTGGAAAAAAAAGATCACATAGCCCTCGTCACTTTTGATCATCCACCTGCCAATACTTGGAATCTGGCTGCTTTGACGGAATTTGAAAAGGCCATTGCCGAGGTGGAAAATGATCGCGATGCCAGGGTACTCATTCTGACCGGGGCAGGGGAAAAGTGCTTTTCAGCAGGCTATGACGTGACCGATGCCGCCAATGCCGACAAAATCAGCCCAAAGGCCAGAGGCCTCTGGGAACGGATCGACCGATTTTCCAAACCGGTCATCGCGGCCATCAACGGTCATGCGCTGGGGGGAGGACTGGAGTTGGCTATGTCCTGCCATTTCAGGATTATGGCGGATGTTCCCAGGGTTAAAGTGGGTCTCACGGAGCTGAATCTGGGTATTATCCCCGGATGGGGGGGCAGTCAGCGGCTGCCTCGTCTTGTGGGGCGGGCAAAAGCCCTGGACATGATTCTGCTCAGCAAGACCGTCGGCGCCGTCGAAGCATTGGAGATGGGCCTGGTCAATCAGGTGTCCACTCCCGACACCCTGATGGATGATGCCTTTGCCCTGGGGAAACAACTGGCCGAAAGGCCCCCGATCGCAGTGAATTGTGTGCTCAAGGCCATCTCCGCCGGGGAATACGAAGGACTCCAAAGAGGGCTTCAAGTGGAGGACGAGGGGAGCGCCCGGGTCCGCGAAACCAAAGATCGGGTGGAAGGGTTTAAGGCCTTCCTGGAGAAGCGCAAACCGGTGTTTACCGGGGGAGTAAAAGCGCTTCGGTGGGAGCATTGCGATTTCTGCTGTGGGAATGAATTCGCAACGATGCGTTTCACCAACTGTGCATTGCGGTGGGGTTTCAGACGGAAATCGAAATGCAGTGGGTTCGGAAAATGGTTAAAACGTCTCCCTGATTTCCACATGCCCCTTCAAAAAGTCTTTGACTGCCCTGATCGGGACCTCTTTTCGATGGAATATCCCGGCTGCCAGGGCCGATTCCGCTTCGGTGCGGGTAAATACCTCAAGAAAATGTTCCGCACTGCCTGCGCCGCTTGATGCGATCACCGGAATGGATACGGCGCCTTTGACTGCATTGATCAGCTCCAGGTCGAATCCCAGGTTCGTGCCGTCCCTGTCGATGCAATTGAGAAGGATCTCTCCCGCGCCCAATTTTTCCGTTATCATGGCCAGGGTAACGGCATCCACATTCCGTCCCTCCCTTCCCCCTTTTACGGTGCACTGGTACCAGCAGTATCTTTCTCCCTTTGGGCCGGGTATCTTCGTTGGAATGACGCGGTGCCTCACCTCGTCGGGGGAGGGAACATACACCCTTCTTGGATCAATGGAGATGACCACCGCCTGATTTCCGTAGACCCGCGCGATCTCCTCTATGGAGCTTTTTCCCGTGGCTTTCCCGGTTTTGAGGAATTCCTCGACAATGGTCACCGCATCGCTGCCGATGGAAATCTTGTCCGCGCCTGATCTGAAATATTCGGCAGCCACTCTGAGCGCGCTGTATTCCTTTCCGTTCTTGTCGGTATAATTCCTGATCCCTCCTCCGATGGTCAGCGGCACGAAAACGTTTTCCGAGGTTCTGCGAAGGACTTCAAGCATGGGCATGTCTTCCAGGGGAAAGTCCCGGAATCCCGTAATGTTCAGAAAGGTAATCTCGTCGGCGCCGTCTCTGTAATATCGTGTGGCCAGGTCGACCGGTTTTCCCAGGTTTCTCACGTCCCCTTTTTCCCTCACATCGTACTGGTCCCCCTTTGTGACGACCAGGTCACCCCGGTCGTCAGAGCGCACATCCAGACAGGCGATAATCCTCTTGGCGAGCCTTGTGTTTTGAAGGAGATTTTTCGGGGCCTTACGGCTCCCACCGGATCCCAGAAAATTTCTCAGAATGGCAAGTCCCGCTTCTCCGCTCTTTTCAGGGTGAAATTGAACGGCAGCAATGTTCCCCTTTTGAATTCCGCTTGTGAAACGAAGTCCGTAGTCGGTCCAGGTGAGGATATCCGAAGGATTCTCGGGCGCCACGTGGTACGAGTGCACAAAATAGAATTTTTCATTCCCGCAAAGTCCGGTGAACAGGGGCGATGTCTGGTTGATCGCCAGTCCGTTCCATCCTATGTGGGGGACGGACAGATCCGTGCGCAATCTTTGAACCGAACCTTTCAGGAATCCCAATCCCTTAACGCCTGGGGCTTCTTCGCTTCTTTCAAAAAGTCCCTGAAGTCCAAGGCAAATCCCAAGAAATGGCCGGTCGTCCTCGCAGATATTTCTTCAGCGGATCCACGAAATTTCTCTCTTCCAGTATCCCCATCATGCTTCCGAAAGCACCCACACCAGGAAACACCAGCTTTTCGGCGGAAAGGATGTCCTCCCCACTGGTGATAAGAGAAACCTTTTCTCCAAGCTTTTCAATGGCGTTTATTACACTCCTCACGTTGCCGGCACCGTAGTCCAGTAAGCTGATCATTTTTTTGCTCCTGAAAGATATCTCTGTATAGTCAATCCAGAACCTATTGAAATCGGTACAAAAGTCTAATCCGAAAGAGAAGAAAGTATAGTGAAATCAATGTATCGAGTAAAGGTCTTTTTTCTGATGCCCATGGAATATGGAATAAGGCGTTATTTTACTGTATGATGCTCCCTGCTCTTTATCCGTTCGGTTGAGGAAAATCCCTGTTTTTAACCGCAATCCGTGATTACCGGTTTACGGTTGAAAATAAATGAAAATGGATATAGGCTTAACTTTTTAGACGATTCATCATAAAGAAGACTGTGAATCCGCAACCATTTCGCGGTTGCAAAATTAAGGAGGGGCATCATGCGAATCGTTAGGGTATTGTGCGGCATCTTTTTGATCCTTTTCTGGGCAGGGGATTCCTTCAGCGAGGTGTCGACCCCTTTGGGTCTACCGCCCCTGCTGATTCCAGAGGGCAATCCACAGTCGCCTGAAAAAATTGCATTGGGGAAAAAGCTATTTGAAGACAAGCGTTTCAGCGGGGATGGAACTGTGAGCTGCGCCACCTGCCACGACCCGGCAAAGGCCTTTACAGACCACTTGCCCGTGGCCGAGGGGATTCACAAGTTGAAAGGCACACGCAATTCACCGACCGTGATCAACGCGGCCTATTATCAGGCCCAGTTCTGGGACGGCCGACGTCCCAATCTTGAAGAACAGGCCAAAGACCCATTCGTGAATTCAGTGGAACATGGTCTCGGAAAAGATCAAAATTTTCATGCCTTTATTGTCGAGACCATCCGAAAGGATCCGGAATATGTGAAACAATTCAAACAGGTTTTCGGTGTTGAACCGGAGGGGATTACCATGACTGAAGTGACCAAAGCCATCGCCGGTTTTGAACGTACGGTGGTGGCGGGTGATTCGCCGTTTGACCGCTACATGTACGGAGGCGACAAAACGGCCCTCTCCGAATCGGCGATAAGGGGATTGGATCTGTACCGAGGCAAAGCCCGTTGCCAGGAATGCCATGCCATCAGTGAAAACTATGCAATCTTTACCGACAATAAGTTCCACAATCTGGGCGTGGGGTTTAACAAAATCCAGCCGCGTCTTCGCGAAATTGTCAAGGAATTTAAAATGGCCCGGGCAAATGGCAAGGAACTGGATGAATCGATCCTCACAAAGAGCGACACATCCGAACTGGGGCGTTTTGTGGTGACCGGCAAGTTGTCCGACCTGGGCGCCTTTAAGACTCCCACCCTTCGCAATATCGCCGTTACGGGGCCATATATGCATGATGGGAGCATGGCGACATTAAAAGAAGTCATGGAATTGTATAATAAGGGAGGAGAAAAAAACCCCTTCCTGGGCAGCGTTCGCGTCCTGGACCTTACCGATCAGGAGATGGAGGATGTGATTGCATTCATGAATTCCCTGACCAGTCCGCAGTTTCAAAATATTGCTGCAAAATAGAAACATTTTATGGAGAAAGGAGGACCGAACCTATGGCAAATGAGAAGTCCATCAGCCGGCGGCGTTTTTTAAAAACCGCCGCATCCGTTGCTGCAGCTTCCGTGCTGCCTCTGAAAATTGTGGAGGTCTGCTGGGGGGCGAAAGAGGAAGAAAAATTTACTTTTGCCTGTATTTCCGATGCCCATCTGACGCAGATTAACGGAACGAAATTTGTGAACAATTTTGATAAAGGTCTTCAGCAGGCGGTTGCGGAATTGAGCCTCATGTGGCCGCAGCCGGATTTTGTGGTATTCGGAGGGGATCTGGCTCAGCTTGGGAAGAAAGAAGAAATCGATCATGGGCTTGAAATGTTCTCAAAAATTGAAATCCCGATCCGCTTCGTGATTGGAGAACACGACTATTATCTGGATCTGGGCCAATACTGGGCGGAAAAGGTCAGCAAGCTCCATTACAGTTTTGACCACAAAGGGGTTCATTTTGTTACGCTGAACAGTATCCTGACCTATGAGGACTGGATCAAGCGCTGGCCGACTCCGCAAGAGCGGATGAGCCAGATGGCCCGGCTGGACAATCCGCAGGGTTCCCCCTTTCATGGTCGGGAAAGAACAGATCGAGTGGTTGAAAAAGGACTTGGCGGGGGTCAATACGGATACCCCGTTGATTGTTTTCTCTCACTCTCCCTTGTACAAGGTCTTTAAGCCCTGGAATTTCTGGACGGAAGATGCCGAACAGGTGCAGGCGGTGTTGCAGCCTTTCAAGAAGGTCAACGTGCTTCACGGGCATGTCCATCAGATCCTGTATAACCAAATCGGAAACATCAGTTTTCAGGCCTGGATGTCCACGGCCTGGCCGTGGCCCTACCCTGTGAGCTATCAGCAGAAGCCCCACGCAGTCCCAAAAACGACCGTTTTTATGAACCGGGCAGATCCATTCCATGAGCGGGATGCCACCGGCTGGTCCCAGACCACCATACAGAGCGGGCGCACCTCCCAGCACTTTGATCTGTGGGAGAATACCTCCCGGACGCTACGGTACGACGAGAAGACGGAACAGCTTGTGGATGAGCATTATCAGGATTCTTCAAAACGAATTCCGCCGCAGGAACGTTATTAGAGGTTCAAAGAAAGGAGGCTTCAAAAATGCGTCAAAAAATGATGTACGGTATCTTTTTCCTGGTCCTGTTTCTGGCAACAGGCGCCATTTCCTTCGTGGGCGCCGATGAGTTTAAGAAATCCGACCTCAAACAATGGAACGCCGCTTTTGTGGATGTGGCCGTGGAAGGGGAGAGGCTTTTCCACAGTGCCCTTGGAACGAACAAGGTTTCATGCGACATGTGCCATCCCAATGCGGCAGACACCCACCCGGAGACGTACCCCAAATTCCAGAAGCAACTGGGCAAAGTGGTTGCGCTGCGGGACATGATTAACTGGTGTATTGAAAATCCCCTGGAGGGGAAAGCGCTTGCTCTGGATGATCCGAAAATGATTGCCCTGGAGGCCTATATTACCTGGGAGAGAAAGGGAACTCCGCTGGATGCAGGCAAGCATTAATGACAGGCGGGAGGATATTGACTTTGCGTAAACTTTTTGCGGCAATATGTTTGTTGGTTGTTCTCAGCCCTTATTGGGTTTTGGGTGAGGATTCGCTTCCTGAAGGGCCGGGTAAGGAAATTGTTTTGAAAAAATGCCAGGCCTGTCACGATCTTGATCTGGTCGGCAACGAACGGGCCTCCAGGGATAAATGGTCGGCAATATTGGATGCGATGGTCGATAACGGGCTGGTTATCAGTGAGAAGGATAAGAAGCTGGTACTGGAATATCTGTCCAGCCATCTGGGGCCCGTAAAGAAAAAATAGGGCGGAAGAAACAGGTCTGGAACAACTGTGGAAAATGGAATCAAAACGATTGTGATTCAAAATATCCTGGAGAGCATCCCCGTGGGTCTTCTGGTGATCAACTCGGAAGGTGAAATCGTCACTGCGAATCGGGCGGCTTCACGGATCCTGGGCTACGCGAGTGAAATGCTCAATGGAAAAGGCTGGGGCGATCTGTTTATCTCCGATATGGACAATCTGGAATTCAACCAGGTCTTTCTGGATGTTATTCAGGAAAGACAGGTAAACCTTTGCCGAAATGTGGATTATGTAACCCCTGAAGGAAATACGCTCCATCTGTCTCTGACTACTTCTTTCCTCGTAGGCAATGACGAAATCCCTGCTATTGTTGTCCTGATTCATGACCTGACCGAGATTTATCACTCCCATGAGAGAGAGAAAATTGCCCTGGAAGAACAGCATCGCATGCAGCACCGGAGAGCGGAAAGCCTTGAGAAGTTCGCACTGGCGGTTGCCCATCAGATTCGAAACCCGGTGACCGCCATAGGGGGTTTTGCCAATCGGTTGCTCAATCAGCCGGATATCGATGATGGGCGTATGGCGGGTTACCTCGGTAATATTCTGGTGGATGCACGCAGGCTGGAGGAGATCGTCCAGGCAGTGAGCGGTTATGCCGGACTGAAATCTGCCGTACCGGTGAAATCCTCCTTGGAAAAAGTTGTGGAAACGGCAAAAGGCCGGTTGGAAGAAATAGCGGCCCAGCGGTCAAAAAAAATCTTGTGGATGGTTCGTGTGGATCCTGTCTATGGGGAGATCGATCCCCATCTTTTCTCGCTGGCCCTGGATGAAGTGCTTTTGAATTCTTTGGAGGCCTTTAAGGGAAATGAAGTCTCCATTGCCATCCAGGTCGTGGAGGAATCGGATGGGTTTCATCTGAAGATAGAGGATAAAGGCTGCGGTATCCTGGAAAAGGATATTCCTTATATTTTTGACCCGTTCTTTACCACCAAGGCGGTAGGCGTAGGGATGGGTCTTTGCAGGGCTCAAAGGATTATTTCGGAGCACAGGGGGCATATAAAGGTTCAAAGCACTTCCGGAAAAGGGACAGATGTGATCATACGGATTTCAACAGTGAGATAGGCAAAGTTTTTCCGAATACCGTTAACCCCAAAAAATGGAGGATGCCATGAAAGTGACCTGTATTGAAAAGGTGCAATTCGTACCCGGCAAGTGGAAGGAGGCTTCAGAGTGTATGAAGACTTTCAAGGAATTGGCGAAAAAAATGAACTTTCCGCCCTATAAAATCTATGGGAATTTCGCAGGAGGGGATGTAGTGCAGACGCTTTATTTCGTATCTGAATGGAACAGCCTTGCGGAAATGGAATCTCTCACGGAAAAAATGTTTTCAGATGCAGGCATGCGAGAGATGATGGAACAGTGGGCCGGGGTTGTCGCGTCTCACGATATAAGCATTTTAAAGGAGCTTTCGGAAAAGGAATTAGGCATTTGAGTTTTTTCCGTCGCCCTCCCATCGGGCCCATCCCCTTTATTGCGGGATGGGCCTGTTTTATTACAGTTTTTAACCGCATTTGGTGAAACCGCAGAAGTGACAGGTCATGCAGCCTTCCTCAAAGCTGATGGTCTGACCACACTCCGGACAGGTCTCTCCCAGAAGGCTGTGTTTGTGGTTCCCGTTATTCCTCTGTGGTTTATCCGCGAGATATCTCTTTTCAAGGACAATACTGATTGCGTCGGGGATGGACAGGACCAATCCATCTTTTTGAAATACCGGATGTTCTCCTCCGATGCCTTTCAACTGCTCCACAATCTTCTCCACCCTGACCCCTGACCTGAGTGCGAGGGAAACCAACCTTCCTATGGCTTCCGTCTTGGCGGTGGTAGACCTTCCCGATTTTCCAATGGTGGCAAAGACTTCAAAGGGCCTGCCTTCATACTCGGTAACGGTTACGTAGAGCGCCCCCATACCGGTAGCCATCTTTGTGGTGAATCCGTACAGGGTTTCGGGCCTCTCTTTTACGGCTGTCATGAACCCGGAAGTCTCTGCCTTTTCTTCTTTGTGGATGATGGAAAGGACCTGATTTTCCTTGCTGCCATCCCTATAAATGGTAACGCCCTTGCAACCCAGTTTATAAGCCAGGTCGTAGACTTTTTGTACATCCTCGACGGATGCGTCCCTCGGGAGGTTGACTGTTTTAGAAACGGCGTTGTCCGTATGCTTCTGGAAGGCCGCCTGCATGCGGATGTGCCATTCGGGGATGATATCGTGAGCGGTGACAAAAATGCTCTTTTCGGCTTCCGGGATTTCTTTGATATGCGTGATGGTTCCTTCCCTTGCTACAGCATCCATCAGTTCGGGGCTGTAAAATCCTTTCTGCCTTGCGACTTTTTCGAAATGGGGATTTATTTCAACCAGTTTATCATTATCCATGACCGTTCGGACAAAGCTTAGGGCGAACAGGGGTTCTATGCCGCTCGAACATTCAGCGATAATGCTCAGGGTGCCGGTAGGTGCAATCGTAGTGGTCGTGGCATTTCTCATGGGGGCTTCTTCCGCGTCGCTGAAATAGGTCTCATCGTAATTTGGAAAGTGCCCTCTTTCCTCCGCCAGCTCACGAGACGCGTAATGGGATTCTTCCTGAATGAAGCCCATGACCTCTTCCGCTGTTTCAAGGGCTTTCTCGGAGTTGTAAGGGATTCGCAGCTGAAACAATAAGTCGGCAAAACCCATGACGCCCAATCCGATCTTTCGGTTCCCTCTCACCATCTCGGTAATTTCAGGAAGCGGATATCGAGACATCTCCAAGGTATTGTCCAAAAAGCGCACACTATTATGGATGACCTCCCGCAATTCGGTATAGTCGACTGCCGGACCCTTCTCCGTATTGACTATGAATTTGGACAGGTTAATGGAACCCAGGTTGCAGGCCTCCATGGGAAGTAGCGGTTGTTCTCCACAAGGGTTGGTGCTTTCTATTTCTCCGAGGTAAGGGGTTGGATTGTCGCGATTGATCCGATCCAGAAAAATGATGCCCGGATCGCCATTTTCCCAGGCCTGTTCCAGAAGGGCATCATACACATCCACCGCGTTCAATTCGCCCACTTTGCATTTCTCCCGGGGATCAATGAGGTCATAGGTGGTCTTCTTTTTTACGCTCTCCATGAACGAATCGGTGACGGCAACGGATATATTGAAATTATTCAGATCCTTATCATGTTTCTTGCAGTGAATAAATTCCATGATGTCAGGATGGTCCACCCGCAAGACAGCCATATTGGCTCCCCGGCGAGTTCCTCCCTGTTTCACCTGCTCGGTGGCGGTATTAAAAATTTTCATGAAAGAGACAGGCCCGGATGCGACGCCTCCAGTTGTCCCGACCCTGCTCCTTACAGGTCTCAGGCGGGAGAAAGAAAAACCTGTCCCGCCACCTGATTTATGGATGAGTGCCGCGTTTTTCAGAGAATCGAAAATGCCTTCCATGCTGTCTTCCACCGGAAGGACAAAACATGCGGCAAGCTGACCCAGTTCCCGCCCCGCATTCATGAGGGTTGGAGAGTTTGGAAGAAATTTAAACTCGGTCATTAACTTGTAGAAAACCTGTTCCATTTCTTCCACTTTTTCCCGGCTGTTTCCGAAATGCTCCTCGGCCAGCGCAATAAGCTTGGCCACCCGCGTGAACATCTCTTCAGCGGATTCTATGACTCTTCCGTTGTCGTCTTTCTTGAGATATCTCCTCTCCAGCACGCGTTGGGCGTTTTCGGAAAGTCTCAGCCCTTTCTTTTTGAAGATAGATCTGTCAAGCCTCACCGGCGATGTCTTGTTCAGCCCATATTCCAGGAGTTTGGCCTCGATCATATTTTCGATGAACGGGAGCGTGATGGTCTGGAGATTGAGACTGGCAATCTGCTCGCTCAGAAACCTGCTGATATCCATGGCCTGTTCGGTATTGATGGAATTTTCCTTGAGCAGCAGGTCAGAGCACCTGCGATCGTCCCACCTGTATTTATCGAGGTCGAAAACTCCTTCTTCCGTAACCAGCATTTTGCCTGCCTGACCCATGGATAGCCTCCTTTAAAGATTCCGGTTCCTTCGTGGATGAGATTGAAATTCTGATTTTTCCCCTTATTGTGTTAGGAAAAGAGGAAGAATGGTGACCAAGATTCGCGTGATGAATATTTATTCAGGGTAACCAGAGAAAAAAACGCGCGGAGAACCACGCGGATTTCGGACCATTTAACGAATGCCGCGGAAGTTTGAAACGTGCGCGAGTCACATGCCTAAAATCATGGGAATGTATTTAATACACAATATATGGTATTGTCAATAAGAAAATGGTACAATATGTACTTTCTTTGAAGGAGGTCTAACCCTTGAAAGTCTTTGGAAAAAATGTAAATGGGCGGAAATGTTTCCCTGGGGCGGCATTTGGTTTTGTTGTTGGTGTTCTATTAGCCATATGCTCTGCCAACAATCTTTATGCCCTGTCGGTGACGGACAATGCCAGAAAAGTTACGCTGGAAAACGGCCTGACCGTTATTCTGAAGGAAGATCACAGTGCGTCCGTTGCGGCCATACAGGTATGGGTGATGACGGGAAGCGCCAATGAGACGGAACAGGAAGCAGGGATAACCCATGTCATTGAACATATGATATTCAAGGGGACCCCGTCAAGAAAGATGGGCGAAATTGCGAAAACCATTGAGGCTGCGGGAGGGAATATCAATGCCTATACCTCTTTTGACAGGACCGTCTACTTTGTGGAAATTCCGGGTTCCCATTTCTATACCGGGCTGGATGTCCTGTTGGATGCCGTCCAACACTCGCTTTTTGATGAAATGGAACTCGCGAAAGAAAAGGAAGTGGTTTTGGAAGAATACAGGCGTTCTCTCGATATCCCGCAAAATGAGCTAGGAAAGGAGGTCATGGCCCTTTCTTATAAAAAGCATTATTACCGCAGGCCCATCATCGGATATGAGGAAAGCATCCGGGGGATTGACAGAGAGGCTATCCTGAAATACATCGATAAGTGGTATGTTCCGGAAAATATGGTCCTGGTGGCCGTTGGGGACTTTGATGCGGACAGCGCCCTGCAAAAAATCCGTGCCCTGACGAAAGATTTTCCCCGAAAGCCGGTAAGCGACTTCAGAAGCCCGGTGGAGCCGCCGCAGACCGCGCTCAGGAAGATTGTAAAGAAAGACAGGGTGAAGCAGGTTTATATGAATCTCTTGTGGCATATCCCTTCGATCAACAATAAAGAGATCTATCCGCTGGACCTCCTGGAAATCATTTTGGGACAAGGCAAGAGTTCGCGTCTCTATAACAGGATGAAGATGGATTCCAATCTGGTGTACAGCATTGATGCAGGGACTTATGCCCTGAAAAACCCGGGAGTTTTCTCCATTGATGCTACGCTTGGCCCGGAGAAAGTCAAAGCGGCACTGGAAGCTATCGGCGAAGAGATGGCGCAGGATTGTAAGCGAACCGGTTTCCCCGTCGGAACTGGCGAAGGCCAAGACCATTGCTGAAGCCGGTTTTGTCTTTGATCTTGAAGAGATGTCTGGGCAGGCCAGGACGCTCGGATTTTTTCAGACCATGACGGGAAATATGAATCATGCGGACAGCTATCTGGAGCGGTTGCAAAAGGTGACGGCAGAGGATATCCTCCGTGTGGCAAGATCCTGCTTCACGCCGGAAAATCTCACTCTCGGGATAGTGCTCCCCCTGGATGCGGAATTTCAAATGGACGATCAGCAAGTTGCCGGCCTTTTTCGGGTTGCGAATACCGAACCGGTCAAAACGGCATCGTCCACCAGAAAGGAAACGAAAGGAGAAATGATCGTTCTCGCCAATGGCATGCGGGTGATCATCCACGAGGATCACCGCCTGCCGGAAGCTTCATTCTCGGGCGTATTTTTAGGGGGAACCCGCCTCGAACCCAAGGGAAAATGGGGCATATCCAATTTTACGGCCCAGATGCTTACCCGTGGGACAAAGAAAAGGACCGCGTCGGAGATCGCTTCCACCGTGGAATCGTGGGCGGGAAGCCTCTCTGGCTTTTCCGGGAGAAACAGCCTGGGGGTTTCGGGCAAGTTCCTGAGTCAGGACATCTATGGGGGGCTTGAAATCATGGCCGACATTGTTCTGAACCCTGATTTTCCCGAGGTGGAGGTAGGAAAAGTGAGAGGGGATATCCTTGCCGGCATCAAGGCCAAGGAGGACCGTCCCACGGCGGAATTGTTCGACCTGTTTTACAAGACTCTCTATCGTTCCTATCCTTATGGACACCCAGTTTCAGGGACCATGGAAACCATCCGAAGCATAACAAGAACCGAATTGAGGGACTGGTATGGAAAGATCCGCATGCCTTCGAATTTCGTCCTTGCCATCGTGGGAGATGTGAAGAAGGATCAGATGATTCCTTATCTCGAGACCCTTTTCGGGACGTTTACGGCCTCCGGAGAAACATTGCCTCCTGTAGAACCCGAACCGGCCTTGGCTGAAGGCAAGGGATGCGCACCTGAACAGGCCCGGCGCGCAGACACACATCGCGATCGGATACCTTGGAGTGGATCTTCGCAGCAGCGACGATGCGGCCATGGCACTGGTCAAGACAGCTCTTTCAGGTCAGGGAGGCAGCCTGTTTTACAATCTGAGGGATAAACAGAGTCTCGCCTACGCTGTCACGGCCTTCAGGAGCCCAGGTCTCGATACAGGCGCTTTCGGGGTTTATCTTGCCTGTGATCCGGATAAGGTTCCCACGGCAAAAAAGGGGATTTTTGAGGAACTTGAGAAGGTCAGACAGCATGGAATCAGCGATGAGGAACTGAAGGACGCAAAGAATTACCTTATAGGGAATATGCAGATCGATCTTCAGACCAATGGAAGCAAGGCCATACAGATGGCTCTCAATGAGCTTTACGGGCTGGGATTTGACCACTACACCCGCTATCTTGATGCAATCGGAAAGGTTACGCAGGAAGATGTGAAAAAGGCCGTGGCCAGGGTTATTCTCCCCGATCGGTATGTCTTTGTGACCGTGGGGCCGTCGCCTTCCTGATGTATTCTGTTAAAATTTCTTGACACAGAATGTTAGATTCAGGGAATCCATTCCGTCACCAGGTCTTTTAATGAGATCCGCTATAGCTTTCCTTCCACGCAGGTGGTGTCGAAACCCCCTCGCGTGTTATAGGCAGTCGTTACTTTGATACGCTCCGTGGAAAGAATGCTTTTCAGGTCATGGTAAATCCGTTTCGTCACACCCTCTTGAAAGAGGCCTACATTTCGAAAGCTCACCATGTAATATTTCAAGGACCGCAGTTCGATGCACCGGCCGCCTTCCGGATAATATTCGATGATTAGACGGCCGGTGTCCGGAAGGCCACTGAACGGGCAAGCGGCAATGAATTCGGAAGTTTCTGTCCTGATGTACTGATTCGGGCTGTCAAAAGCAAAAGTCTCCAGAAAATCCGTTCGGATTTTGTCCGGGCTTTCACAGTCGAATACCTTGCCGTGGGCTTCTATCATATATTCTTTTCTCCCTGTTTCGTTCCCTGCATGTCCTTCATGGTTGTTTCTTTTTTGTGTCTATTTGTACGGTCGTTAGGCATGCTTACCCTTGTAATACTCTCCGAATTTTCTTATGATTTCCATCTTACCTTACAACAGGCTTTTTGAAAACCGCAAATGTGATCCCTCAAGCGTTTTTGAGAAATCTGATCCTGTGCGAGAAGGCTGTGTCGCTAATTTCTGAAGTTTAAGAGGATATGGGAGGACAGAGGCATGGGGTGGAAAGAAGATCGGGATTTAAGGGAGAAATTCCGGCTTAAATTTACCGTGGATAAGCTGTTCGCTCTGCTGGCCGGGATCGTATTCAGCCCGCTCATCGTTCTCATATGCCTGTCCATATGGATTGAGGGCCTTTTGTTCAAGGAATCAAGGGGAGCCTTGTTTCACAGGGAGGAAAGGATTTCTCAGGGAAAGCGGTTCTGTCTGTTGAAATTCAGGGTGCTCAAGAGGTCCGTGAGCAGGGAAATGACGGAAAAGGATTCCGCCACATTTCTCCAATTTGAAACGGGAAACACGACTTGGACAGGGAAGCTGCTCATCAAGTTTTATCTGGATGAAGTTCCCCAGTTTTATCATGTTCTCATGGGTCGGATGTCGTTTGTAGGGCCGCGGCCACGGATTCCTCCCGTGTACGAAGAAGACCTTTTGGATGGGTTTATGGCCCTTAAATATTTGAGGGGGGCCATTACGGGGCCCCACCAACTGGCAAAAGGGTTGGAAAACAATCCCAGGTATCTCAGTGAACGATATCTGGAAAAGTGCCGCGCATACGCTCCTGCGGAGCTGCTCCGTTATGACCTTTCCGTGATGTACAAGACCATCTTTAAAAATCTGAAGGGAGAAGGGTTGTGAGCAAGTTCTCACCTTCTTTTTGTTACCTCATATTCCACGGTGACTTTTTCTTTGTATCCCGGCTCCAATTTCAGAAATGCGGAAGGGATAATGATCTTTGCCTCGGTTTTCCCGCTCTTGGTGATATCATTGAGAGGAATGCCATTTGTGTATAGGGTCGACATGCTGTCCAGGATGCTTTTGGGGCCTGTCAGTGCGATCTCCGACGGGCTGATTTCCGCTCGTACGAGGTTCAGGTTTTCAGGAAGTTGTCCCACCCAGTCCGCCTGCACGGGGAACTTTTTAGCGGACCGGGTATCGAGGTTTACATCCACTACCATGGGACGCACCTCTTTCAGGGTAAGTCCCGGGGGGATGGAGATGTTTTCGTTGGATATGGAGAAGGTATTCGTTCCCGGAACGGCTTTTGCGAGATTCATCCGAACCTGGATCTGTTCCGGTCTAATGGACCGCAGAAGCGCTCTCGATCCCCTCAGATAGAGATTGACCGAGGTCGCGGAGGTGTTTAGCAGTTCCATCCGCGGGTCTCGGTTGGTATATTCGATAGGGATGTCGAATGTCTTGATGGTATCGAATCCCCTGCTGATGCTGAACCATACTCCGCATACGATGAGTAGGGATACGGCTGCTGCGATGCGCAGTTCGATCTTCCGTTTCTTCAGATAGAGAGCCTGGTGTTTTCGGATGCCAAGGTGTTCGCGTATGGCCGATGCCAGCTCTTCTTTTCCATGAATCGTATAGATGTCGTTGCCTTTGGTCAGAGTGATGCTTCCCTTTTCTTCCGATACCACAATGACCAAGGCGTCCGTGATTTCGGAAAGACCCGCTGCAGCCCTATGGCGGGTTCCATAGGAGGAGGGAAGGTCATTTCTGTGGGAAAGAGGCAAAATCACACCCACCTCATGAATTCGCGCTCCCTGAATGACGGCGGCCCCGTCATGCACCGGATTGTTCGGCCAGAAGATGCTCTTAATCATTTCCGAGGAGATCTTTCCATCCCAGCTTATCCCCTTCTGGATTACTTCTTCCAGGTCTTCTTTTCCGGGCAGAACAAGGAGCGCTCCGATACGTCTGGATGCCATATCAAAGACACTTTCTGTGATGATTTCAAAGGGAGTTTGAGTCGGTTTATTGGGAAGGCCCCATAGAATTACCCAGATGTTTCTCGCACGAAAAACGGATCTGATTTCATTCCTGAAAACCACGATCACAATCAATGCGGCAACGGCGATAATGCCTTCCATCATCCAGCTGGTCAGAATCAGACCCATGGATATGGCCAATCTCTGTAAAATCCAGAAAAAACCAATCCCGATGAGAACCCTGAATACGTCTGTTGCACGGAAAAGTGCGTAGAGGCGAAACAGGATATAGCTGTTCAATGAGATGTCTATAATGTCTTGCCAGCGGATGCTGGAAAGAAATATGAGGAGTTTCTGCAAGGTCTGGCTACTCCGTTACGCTGAAACGCAGAATTTTAAGAATCTTGCCATTCTGGTCGGTGATTTCCACCCTCCATGGGCCTGCATCCGCACTGTGAATCCGCACTTTGCTGAAGGTGGACCACTTGGGAGGTTTGAGGACCAGTTTCATTTCTGCATCCAACTGATCTCGCTTGAACCATTTATGATAAATTTCCGTTTTTTCGGGCACTGGATCAAAGAAGGTGAAACAGATGACATCTCCCAGCTTTGCTGAAAAGACAATACTCTGCCCTTCGGGTTCGAGGTCTTTCAAGTTTTCGCACAGGACGGCCTGGACCAATGTTAATTCGGCCCGTATTTCGGGGGGAGACGATTTGGCGGTTTCTTCGCCTCTTGCATTTCGGGCGGAAGGAAAAACGATGGTAGCCAACAGGAAAAAGGCCGTGATGAGGGTCTGAACGAAAAGGCCTTTCAGCCCCAATTTCGAAATCGGCCGCCGCCAGTGTTGCGCATGAAAAAAAGAAAACAATTGCATGATGTTCAGAATCCTTCAAGACTCATTTATTCCAGCAGTTCTCTAACGGCTTGGAGAAGTTCTCCCATTTGAAAAGGTTTTTCGAATGTTCGGTGGGCGCCAACGATGGTGGCCATTTTTAAATAGTCCAAGGCGCCTATGACCCCGCCGCCGGATATGGCAATGATCTTCAGTTTCGGAAAATCACGTCGAAGTTCCATGATCGTCTCAATGCCCTCCTTCTCCGGCATGATCAGGTCCGTAATGATCAGATCCGGCGGATCTGTCCTGATTCTTTTCATCGCTGCATTGCCATCGATGGCCTCGTCTACATCATGACCATTCCGTTCCAGCACAATTCTTAGCAGTCGGCGTACGGAAGATTCGTCATCCACGACGAGAACACGGGCCATATTTTATTCTCCCGGGCAAGAGCCCTTTCAAACAGTTGAATTATCCCATACCTAACTTCTAAAATTAAGAGTTTTTCGGCAGATTGCAAAGTTGTTGGGTTCATCGCGCATCAACGTGATAATTCCCTTTGGTCTTGAAAGCCCTGTTCCGGCATCAGGTTTCAGTAACTCTAACAGGGCTCTAACACCGATTTTTCTTTTCCATTCCATGGGTATCATCTATTTATACGGTATAAAAGTCATTCCTGCATCCATTCATACCGCATCTGAGTATACGCCTACAAGGGAAATTACACAGGTAAATCACCTTTCTTATAGGATTGGAACTGCGATTTTATGACTTTCTTATGGTGTTCAACCTCTCTGATGATGGGTCCTCTGCGGGCCGGAAAGGCTTGATACGGGAATGGTGTGAAACTAAAAACGGAAACAGTCAACGTCCGGCCGCGATGTCCGACACCGCCGTCAAGGCCCGGTCGATATCCTGTTTGGTGGTATTCCATCCAAGACTCATTCGAACGGCCCCATGGGGAGTTGTCCCGATTTCTCCATGGACCAGCGGCGCACAGTGTAGACCGGTACGAACGGCAATATCATAGTCACCGTCCAGGATCATCCCGGTATCGCTGGGATGAACGCCGTCGATGTTGAAGCACAAAACTGGTACATGCCGGGTTTCAGAAAGGGAGCCATAGACCTTGACCCCGTCTAAGCGGGACAGGCCCTGGTGAAGGAAGGACAGAAGTGCCATTTTACGGCGATGGTTTTCTTCCATGCCTATCTTGTTCAAATAGTCCAGGCCGGCATTCAGGCCGATAATGCCCAATAAATTCAATGTGCCTGCTTCCAGGCGGTGCGGAAAAGCTTGAGGCTGATCAGGGTTTTGGGAATCGAGTCCGGTGCCGCCGAAGCGGGTGGAGGCGATCTCTACGCCCGGAGCGGTTGCCAATCCGCCTATTCCGGTCGGACCCAGCAGGGCTTTATGCCCCGTAAATGCAACAGCACTTACATTCCAGGCAGACATCCTGATGCGTATGCACCCCGCGCTCTGGGCCGCGTCGATCACCAACGGCACTCCTCTTTCGGCGCAGAGGCGTCCGATATCTTCGATCGGCTGAATGGAACCCAGGACATTTGACGCATGATTCACCACCACCAGACCGGTATTCCGTTGAAAGGCGGCGGCAATATCATCGGGATCGATAAAGCCGTTCTGATCGAAGCCCACCAGCGTGTAATCAATATTGCCCATCTGTTTAAGGTGGTAGAGCGGTCGGAGAACAGAATTATGTTCCAATCGGGTGGACACCACATGGGCGCCGGGCCGTGTCAGGCCGAAGATGGCCAGATTCAGGGCATCGGTGGCATTGGCCGCGAACACGACCCGATCAGGGTCGGGGGCGTCGAAAAACACCGTCAGTCGCTTTCGTACACTCTGAACAAACGCCTCCGCTTCCCCTGCCAGGTCATAACCGCCTCGACCGGGCGAACAACCCATCCGGCTGTATTGGGCGACCATGTGGTCCAGGACTTCCTGCGGCCGAGGAAAGGTGGTGGCGGCATGGTCCAAATAGGTCAGAGGGACATCCATTTCCATTTTCCGGCTACATGCAGGTCTTGGGGTTGGGCAGCCCGGCCAATCGCCGGGCGCCGAATTTAATGCCTCCGGGGAAAAGCGCCTCAATCTCGCGGACGCTCATCCCCAGTCCGTCTCTCAGCTTTTTATTGAGGGGTGCCCGGCCATTTTGGAAATAGTAGTCCCGCAAAAACCTCAACACCCGCCAATGCTCGTCCGTCATCCGGTGAAGGCCCATTTCTTCGGCCAGGACTCGGGCGGCCTCTTCGCTCCAGTCGTCAGGGTCATCGAAAAAATCCTCACCGTCAAATACGATGGGACGGCCGTCGATGTTGCGGACCTTACGGCCGACGGCCTTGTCTTCGTCAGGGTCCACGCCTTGCTATCCGTTCAAAGCCAGCGCGGCCTTGACTTTATCCGGGAGGGCCGGCAATTCGGTCACCCAGACACCGCAGGCGTTGTGAATGGCATTCATCACCGCCGGCGCCGTTGGCACCATGGTCATTTCACCCACCCCTACCGCACCGTTGGCGCCGCGGTTTCTGGGGGTCTGCAGCAGAATGGTTTCCATATCAAAGGCGGTTTTCATACTTGGAAATTTAAAGGTCGCCCAGTCCTTGGTTTGACCGGGGATGTATTGTTCCCGAAGGGCAAACCCGACCCCCATATCCATGCCGCCGTGGAGTTGACCTTCCACATTCAGGGGGTTGATCAACACGCCGGCATCGCAGGCGGTGGTCATTTTAAGGACGGTTACCTCGCCGGTTTCGGTGTTCACTTCCAGTTCCACCAACTGGATGGCATGGACCTGTGAATCGAAGGAAGGACCCTGTCCTGTCTCCGGGTCCAGAGAGCCGCTGTCCATGGCCTTCTTTCGACCGATATACCGAACAGGCTTATCAGCTTTCTTCAAGTCCTCACCGGTCTTTGCACCGACTTCGGCCATGGCGTTTTTCAACTGGTTGACGGCATCCATCAAAGCGCCGCCGACCATGAATGTCAACCGGCTGCCTGCCGCCGGGCCGGTTGCGGTTGTGCGGTCCGTGTCCCGTGTGACCAGGCGTACCTTTTTCAAAGGCAGATTCAGGTTTTTGGCCGCCAATTGCGTCAGCATGGAGTCTGTGCCTTCCCCCGGATCGGCTGCGGCTGCGTAAATGGTGACGCCACCGTCATCGTCCAGTTCCAACGCGGCGATGGCACTGTCTCCGGGTCCACCGATACCGAAGGCCCCCGCGCCCACACCTACACCGCGGCGAATGGTCCCTTCTTTGAATTCCGCTGCTTCCCCAAGGGCTCTTTCGTAATGGGGCCGAAGGGCATCGCACAATTCGGGGAAAGGCCATTGGTCCACCACCTGACCGGTGGATTTGCTCTGCCCCGGCTTGAGTGTATTGATTTTCCGGAATTCCAGCGGATCTACGCCCAGCTTGTCGGCAAGCATGTCCATGGCGCATTCCAGCGCGAAATGGGCCTGCGGAGGTCCGGCTCCCCTGGCCGCGCTGCCCCAGGGATTATTGGTATAAACCAGCCGGGAAAGACAGTGAACATGGGGGATGTAATAGGAACCCGAGAGCATCAACAGTGCCCGATTGATGATGACGTGCCCATTGGAGTGGTAGGCCCCGTTATCCACGATCATGTCCATCTCCAGGCCGGTGAGGCGATTTTCAGCGTCAGCGCCCATCCTGACTTTCATGTCGAAGGGATGCCGTTTGGAGGCCATCTGCATGGACTCAGCCAGATTGGGGATGTAGCGCACCGGCTTGCGGAAATGGATGGCTGCGGCGGCGGCGATGCCTTCTGAAGTGATCTCAAGCTTGATGCCGAACTGCCCCCCGGAAAAGGCCTCCTCATAACGCATATTTTCCCATCCCACCGCTTCCTGGAGCATACCGAGGTGATGATGGATATTGATGCTCCTGCCGATGACTACCAACTGTTCTTCTTCTCCATCGCCTTCCAGATAGGCCGCGCAGGTCTCCGGTTCCAGAGGCGCCTGATGGTTGATTTGTGTCTTGAAGTGCGCTTCGATCACAACCTTCGGAATCGGCCAGGGCTGCTCCGACATCGCCTCTTTTATGAGGCTGGGTGAAACACAGATTCGGCCACTGGTCATGGATTTGCGCGGCATCATCGGCCATGGCCTCCTTCGGGTCGGACAGGACCGGCAGCAATTCATAGTCCACTTTGATATTATTGAGAGCTGCCACGGCCTGGTCCCTGGTCTCGGCCGCCACTACGGCGACGGGATCCCCGATATAGCGAACCCGGTCTTCGCAGAGCAGTGGACGGTCGGGGATCATATACTTGAGCCGGTTGGTCCCTTTGATGTCCCTGGCGGTCATGATCCCGACGACGCCCGGCTGTTCCAGTGCGGAGGAAAAGTCGATGGATAAAATCTTGGCGTGGGCGTGAGGGCTGCGCAGGGCGGCCAGTTCCAATGCACCTGGAATTCGGATGTCGGCCGTGAACCGGGCTGTCCCGCAGGCCTTGATCATGGCCGACGGCCGTGGATGACTGACTCCCAGGGCATCCTCTTCCGGCCGGGGACGAACCGCATCCGGGGTGATTTCGCCCCTCTTGAAACGGCCCGCCAACTGAACTGCATCGATAATTTTGGTGTATCCCGTACACCTGCAAAGATTTCGCCGAAGGGCCTGTTTTATTTCGTCCCGACCAGGATCCGGATTTTGATCCAGAAGCGCCTTGGCGGCCATGATCATGCCCGGCGTGCAAAAACCGCACTGGATGGCGCCGGCCAATACAAACGCCTCCTGAATGAGATGCGGGTTATCCGGAGTCCCCAATCCTTCCACGGTGATTACTTCGGCGTCGTTCAGACCGGCCACTTTGGTTAAGCAGGACAAGACCGCCTTGCCGTTTACGATTACCGTGCAGGCCCCGCACTGGCCCTTGCGGTCGCAGGATTGTTTGGTCCCGGTCAGGCCCAGAATATCGCGGAGCAAGATCCAGCAGGACCAATTTGTCGTCCGCGACCACTTGAACCCCACGGCCATTGACGTTGAGGTTAACTTTTTTCATGTCAGATCTCCTTGTGGTTTTATTTTTTTACATCCACGGAAAAAGAATCCCACCACGTCGCATCGATGGCGCCGTCGGTGTTCTCATAAAACTTCCTCCCTTAAGAAATCGGGGGTATCCGGTCAAAGATGATTTTTTCCGCCCCATTATAAACCAGAAAACGGTTGCCCTTGACCCTGGCAATCATCGTAATATTCAGATCCTCGGCAATCTCGAGGGCCATGTGGGTGATGCCCGATCTTGATAGGAGCACGGGGATTTCCATACGGGCGGCCTTCATAACGATCTCAGAGGTCAATCTGCCCGTGGTATAGAAAATCTTATCCTGACCGGACAGACGATCAAGCCACATCCGGCCGGAAATGGCATCTGCCGCGTTGTGCCTGCCCACATCCTCCACAAACATCAAGAGATCCGAATCCTTGCACAGTCCACAGCCATGGATGGCTCCGGACTGCCTGTATATCTTATCGGACCCGGAAACGGACTTCAACAGATCGTATATCACCGATTGTCGAACAAATACGTCGGGGAGTTTCTTGTCGTAGAGTTTGTCCAGGGTGCAACTGAAGACCGTTCCCTGACCGCAACCGGTGGTCACGGTGGGCCTGGAAAGCTTTTCCTGCCAGTCAATGATTCCTTTTCCCTGTTGCGTGGTGATGAAGGCGGTTTGTTTGTCCCAGTTCACCTCGACCGATTTTATTTCTTCGATGTCTTCGATCAGTCGCTGATTTCGTATAAATCCCAAGGCAAGCTCTTCGGGATGCATCCCCAGAGTCATGAGGGTTACCACTTCCCGGTCATCCACTTTCAGGGTCAGGGGGATTTCACCGGCCACCCGAACGGTCCGCCGGAGACCCCATTGATCCACCGCTTCCACCTGATGGGTAGGCGCCAGACCGGCCGCCGTCATTCGGGGCCGATAATCAGTATGTGTTATGGCTGGAGACATCTCCCGCATCTTCCTTCGAAAGTGTAATCCGATCTTATGCAGATTCGACCGAATAACTTTTTTCTTTAACAAATCGAGTTTGAATTGTATTGTACTTTTTTCATTTTAGTCGATTTTTCATGTCTTTCAAAGAGGAAAGGAGTGCGAAATGAAACAAATCTCGATTGCAATATCATGCCTCGCACTGTCGTTAAGTCTTTTTTGCGCAGGTTCTTTGGCTGAAGAAAAAGTCTTGATGATGGCCACAACCACCAGTACGGACAACACAGGCTTGTTGGATTATCTTGCCCCTAAATTTAAGGAAGCTACGGGAATAGCGTTGAAATGGACTGCGACGGGAACCGGCAAGGCCCTTAAATTAGGGGAAAACTGTGATGTTGACATCCTCATGGTACATGCGCCGAAGGCCGAGAAACAATTCGTGTCGAATGGATTCGGATCGGATCGTCGTCAAGTCATGTACAACGATTTTGTTATTATCGGACCGGCGGAAGACCCCGCCGGAATAACGGGAAGATCGATCAAGGATGCCCTGCAGACGATTCGGGCAAAAAAAGCTGTTTTTGTCAGTCGTGGCGACAATTCCGGAACATACAAGAAGGAGCTTTCGTTGTGGAATTCAGCCGGTCTGACTGTTCCCGATAAACAGAACTGGTATATTCAGACCGGCCAGGGCATGCTGACGACCATAAATATCGCGGCGGAACGCAATGGGTACACGATGACGGACCGGGGGACCTATATCAAATATGAAGACAACCTGAAAGGGAACCCAAGTCTCAAGATTTTAGTCGAAGGAGATCCTGTGCTGCTGAATCAGTACAGTGTGATTGCAGTGAACAAGGGTCATTGCCCACGGGTAAAGTACGGTTTGGCCAAACAATTCATCGATTGGATTACGGGAGCAAAGGCCCAGCAGCTTATAAAGGATTTTAAGCTTCTGGGAAAACCGCTATTTACGCCGAATGCAACAGGGAGAACGAGTAGCAAAGTGGGGAAAGAATGACACGCATTTTGATTGCCGATGACGATTTTACGGTAGGGATGCAGATTGAGGAGATGCTCACGGCCCTGGGGTATGAGCTTGTTGGACAGGCCGGATCGGGGCGGGAGACTATTGAAATGGCGCGAAACCTCAAACCCGATATCATCCTCATGGACATTGTGATGCCGGGAGAATTGAACGGCATAGAAGCCGCCATAAAGATCAGGGCGGAATCGGATATCCCAATCGTATTCATTTCCGGGCATGGGGAGTCAAAATACATACAAGAGGCAAAACAGATAAATCCCCATGGCTACGTCATGAAACCTTTTGACGAAAACGAGATAAAGGCGTTTGTGGAAATTGCTCTTCACAAACACAAGATGGAGAAGCAGCTAAAGCAGGCGCATGAACAGCTGGAACGAACCAACCGCCATCTGCTGAGAGAAATCAAAGAGCGACAAGAAAAACAGGAGTTCAGTGCGCACCTGTTAAAGAGTTCGCCCAACCCGATTCTGGTGATCGGCCCAGACACTGCCGTGCAGTATGTAAATCCGGCGTTTGAAGGTTTGACCGGGTTTTCTTCTTCAGAGGTCGTGGGGACAATGGCGCCTTATCCCTGGTGGACAAACGATACCTCCCATACGGGAAAAAGAGATTTTCAGGAAGTGGTTGTCAAAGGCCCGCGAAAAATCGAAGAGGGATTCCAGACCAAGGAGGGCGACGCTTTCTGGGTGGAGATGAATTCAATTCCTTTTATCAAGGATGGCGATCCCCTGTATGTTTTGTCAAACTGGGTGGATATAACGGATCGGAAGCGGACTCAGGATGTATTGGAACAAAACGAAAAACGATATAGATCGGTTATTCAGACGGCTATGGATGGTTTCTGGATAATGGATACAAAAGGAAAATTTCTGGAGGTCAACCCTGCCTATGCCCGGATGAGTGGTTACAGCATGGAAGAACTGATGAAGATGACCATTTCTGATGTGGAAGTAGGGGAATGCCATGAGGAAATCACCCAACGCATGCAGAAAAGCATGAAGGCCGGTTTCGGTCGTTTCGAGACTGTTTACCGCAGGAAAGACAAGTCCACTTTTGATGTGGAAATAAACTTCAGATATCTTTCTTTGAATGGGGGCATATTCTTATCATTCATCCGCGACATCACCGGTCGGAAAGAAGCAGAAGAGGCGCTGAGAGAGAGTGAGGAAAGATATCGAAGGCTGGCGGAAAATTCCCCTGACATGATTTACCGGATGTCCCTTCCCGCTGGTATTTATGAGTACGTGAGTCCGATGTCGATAACGATCTTCGGCTATTCTCCTGAAGAATGGTATGATAATCCTCTTCTTATCCGTGAGATCGTTCATCCTGACTGGCATTCGTATTTCAAAGCAAAATGGGAAGACTTACTTCAAGGACATATTCCGCCGATATACGAATACGAAATTATCCGTAAAGATGGAGATGTACGATGGATTAACCAGCGAAACATATTGGTAAGAGATCACAATGGTAGTCCAGTCGCCATTGAGGGCGTCGTCACCGATATTACCGAGAGCAAACGGGCAGAGGAGGTGCTGAGGGAAAGTGAGGAGAAACTGCGTGTTATATTCGATACGGTATATGCCGGTGTGATTCTCGTGGATGCCTCCGGCGTTATCACGTATGCCAATCGCCGCATGGCTGAAATGTTCGGCTATGACATGGAAGAGATTATCGGAACTTATTATCCTGAACACCTCCATGAAAGCCAGACTGATGACGGACAAATGAAAATGTTTCAATTGATTCGGGGAGACATCGATCATGTTCTTCTGGAAAGGTTCTATAGAAAAAAAGATGGTACGACTTTCTGGGGCCATTTCTCAGGGAGTCGTCTTTGCCGTTCCGATGGCTCCTTGTCGACTCTGGTAGGCGTTATGACTGACGTTACGGAAAAAAAGGAACTTGAGGCTCAACTCCGTCAGGCCCAGAAGATGGAGGCCCTTGGAACTTTGGCAGGAGGCATTGCCCATGATTTCAATAATCTTCTCAGCGTCATCCTCGGGAACGCAGAGCTTGCCATGGCCGACCTGCCGGAATGGAATACTGCCAGGCAAAATCTGCGCGAGGCAAAGAAGGCCTGCCTGAAGGCGAGAGATGTGGTCAGACAAATCTTGAGCTTCAGCCGTAAAACTGAGGCTGAGCAAAAACCACTCAACCTTGCATCCGTGGTTGTCGAATCACTCCAGCTCTTACGGGCGTCCATCCCGGCAAATATCGATATCCGACAAAGTATTGCAAACGACCTTGCCGATATTCTTGGAGATTTCACCCAGATCCATCAGGTCGTGATGAATCTTTGCACGAATGCGGCTCATGCCATGGAGGATGCAGGAGGCATCCTTGAAGTAGCTTTAACGAACGAAACGATCTATGAAGATAGCGCGTTTCGATATCCTGGCCTAACGCCGGGGCCTTATGTGAATCTATGCGTGAGTGATTCGGGAAATGGCATCAGCCCTGAAGTGATGGACAGGATTTTTGACCCTTATTTTACTACAAAGGATGTGAATAAAGGAACGGGGCTCGGTCTATCGGTGGTGCTCGGCATGGTGAAGGGCCACCACGGCAGAATTATGGTTGAGAGCAAGCCTGGAGCGGGAACAAAATTCAAGATACTATTCCCGGCCATGGAAGGGCATATCAAGGAACAACCAAAGGAGCATCAGGTTCTTCCCGTGGGAAAGGAATCTATCCTTTTTGTTGACGATGAAGAGACCCTGGTGAACCTGAATCAACAGCGATTGGAGAGATTGGGATATACGGTCACAGGGAAGACCGATCCTGTTGAAGCTCTGGAATTCTTCCTTGGCAATCCGGATCGAATAGACCTCATCATCACCGATATGACCATGCCCCACATGACAGGAGACAAACTCGCGCAGGAGATCCTCAAAATCAGGCCCGATATGCTGATCATACTCTGCACCGGGTACAATGAAAGAATATCAAAGGAGAGCGCTCTGGAACTCGGGGTTCGGAAATACCTCGAGAAGCCGATTGAAATGGCGAACCTGGCAAGATCTGTTCGCGAAGTATTGGATGCGGGAGGGAGTAGGCCGTAGATCCTGCTGTTGCAGGAGTGCAAGACCCATAAGTGGATGTCATTCACTGGTATTGGTCTCATGGTTATTCATGAACATCGCATTCGTCAAATGTGAAATGTATCTTGTTCAAATTCCCTGGTATGGAAATGCTGAATCAGGAAAATCATTCCGTCACGAGGTCTTTTTTGCTGTCGCATCTGATTCCTACGGCAGCACCGGCTCTTTACGCTGGTACGGACAAGTGGACGAAACATAAGGAGTTTGGTTGTACCAGCCTAAAAGCGCCTCTCGATGGTCGGTGAAGGTTGATCCAAGATGCGGCAGCAAAAAAGACCTCGTAACTCCATTCCTGCCAGAATTTTTGAATATGATGCTGTGAAATGCCTCTCCCTGGGCTCATTTCTCCTCTTCAGGGACAAAATGAAGCGCCATTTCAAAGGCGGATCGGGTGAAGTCCAGGACCTTTTCAAATCCTTCGTCTGATAGTTTTCTTGCCTTGTCGTGACCTCGGTAGATATTGATAAATTGTCGTTCCCGCTCTAATTGCAGGGGCAGTTTTCCCAATCCCCATTCCTCAAGAACTCCCCATACCTGCGGATTGTAGGTTCGCGTACATCGAAGGATGAAAGGAACGGGATCGTGACGGGCCAGCAGCGACGCCATTCGCAGGATCAATTCAAAGGAGAGGGTTGCAGTTCCGTTTTCAACAGCTGCCAGCAGGGATTCATCCGCGAGTTTCAAACTCCGACTCACATCCTGCATGGTCAGTCCCGTCACCTCCCGCAGATCCTTGAGATAGGACCCTGCTTCCCGGATCATCTTTCGTTGCTCAGGGGAAGAAGCCAAGGCCTCTCCTATTTTTTCGGAGACCATGCCTCCTTTAGAAATGAACCTCATGGCGGCGGAAGTCATGCCGAACAGCATCTTTACCACGGAGCGTTCTTCTGCAGGGTATGGCTCCAGAATCTCCCCGGGAATTTCCGCAGTCTCTTTCTGCTTTCCGGGTTTCTTGGAATTTGCCACAGATCCCTTGGCCTTCTTTACTGTTTTCGCTTTTGTCATCACGACCCCTTTGAGGCTATTCCCGCACACCGTTTTTCCTCTTAAAACACCCTGATTCGCAATTTTTCTTTAATTATCACATTGAACATTGAATCTCAACGAAAACACAAATGCGAAGGCAATGGAAGGGAGGCCTGCGATAGTAACGAAACGGGTAAAGCCATTATTCCTCTTCTGGCAGGAAGTTAGATGACAAACCACTTGAACAAATGCACTCAGAGAGATAGGGTAAAAAAAGGAAGAACTCTGGGGTGTCGCCATTTTGGACTCCCTCATGTACGGCTGGCTGGCCATACTCTTCTTTCGTCGGACCCTTCCATTAAAGACTTGGCAGCCAAAGTTCGAGAAACATTGGATCGAGGGAACCCATGAATGAAGAAAACGAGTGCATACCGGATCCGGCCGTCTTGCTTAAATTGGTCGGGATGCGAATGCCGTTCGGCAAATATAAGGATCGGCTTTTGATCGATCTACCCGAGCCTTATGTGGTTTGGTTCGCCAGAAAAGGATTCCCTTCCGGACAACTGGGGGATATGTTGCGCATGGTTTATGAGATTAAAGTGAATGGCCTTGAATATCTCTTTAAGCCGTTGCGGAATCTTTAGAACGATAAAATAAGGGAGGAAAGATGTAATGAAAAAAGATATTTTTCGTCAATTGCAGCAAAGGCTGGACCAGTATTCCGTGGGGTTTCCAGCTACGGAGTCTGGAATTGAACTGAAGATCCTGGAAAAACTTTTTTCCGAGGAGGATGCTGCGCTGTTCCTTGCCTTGAGCCAGAGGGTGGAAACACCGGAAGCCGTGGCAAGCCGTCTGGATCAGCCTGTGGAGAGCGTGGCTGAACGTCTGGAGGAGATGTCCCGCCGTGGTTTGCTCTTCCGGCTGGAGAAGGAAGGCAGGCCCCGGTATGGGGCCATCCCTTTTGTTCACGGGCTTTTTGAGTTCCAGGTGAAGAACCTGACCAAGGACCTTGCCCAAATGGTAGAGGAATATTCTCAGGAGGCTTTTGATGAGGCCATGGTGAAGAGCGAAGGCTATTTCCTGAGGACCATTCCTGTGGGGAGATCCGTGGAGGTAACACAGCATATCGCGAGCTATGATGATGCCGTCGAAATCCTTCGCAGCAAAGACAAAATCGTGGTTACGGACTGCATCTGCCGCAAGAGGAAGGAACTGGTGGATGACTCGTGCGGCAAACCGCTGGAGGCCTGCTTCATGTTTGGTTCCATGGGTCAATACTACCTGGATCGGGACATGGGGAGAAGGATCGATGCCGACGAGGCCATCGCCATTATGACCCGATGCCAGGAGGCCGGTCTGGTCACCCAGCCGGCCACTTCCCGAAATCCCTCCGGCATGTGTAACTGCTGTGGCGACTGCTGTGGCGTATTGGCCGCATTGAACAAATTTCCGAAACCCGCGGAGAGGGTCTTTTCCAACCACTATGCGATCGTCAACAGCGAAGCGTGCGTGGGTTGTGAAACCTGTCTGGATCGCTGCCAGATGCGAGCCGTTCACATGACGGACGAGGGTGTGGCGGAAATAGACCTGGAGCGATGCATCGGGTGCGGTCTTTGCGTCATAAGCTGTCCTTCGGAAGCCCTTGAACTGAAACCTAAGAGCGGAGATCAGGTTCGCGTTCCGCCCGCCACCAGCGCCGAGCAGATGATGCGCCTTGCGCAGAAACGGGGGGTGCTTGGCTGACGTCTTTATTGCTTTGTGCTTCCTTATTTTGACTTGACATCGACTTAGTCCATAGCTTAGTCTGTTTCTGTAGTGAAAGAAATAATTCCTTTTGTTATGGAGACGACGAATGCAAATGATCAATATTCATGAGGCAAAAACTCACCTCTCAAAATTGCTGGTCAGGGTTTCAGCCGGGGAAGAGATCATTATATCCAAGGCCGGAAGGCCCCTTGCACGGCTGGTTGCCTGGAGAGAGCCTGTTAGGACGCGCAAACCGGGATTAGACAGGGGAAAATTCCAGGTGCCGGATGATTTTGATACAGCGTTGCCTGTTGAGGTCTTGGATAATTTTGAGTCATGAAGATACTGATTGATACCCATTGCTGGCTGTGGTGGATAACGACTCCGGAAAAGCTGGTATTTGAGGCGCGGCAATACATTGAGGACGGGCACAATGAGATTTTTTTATCCGCTGCCAGCAGTTGGGAAATCGGAATAAAGTACGCGTTGGGAAAACTGCCGCTCCCGGAAGATCCGGAAACATTTATTCCGCCGAGATTAACGCGAGATGCCATAAGTCCGTTACCCGTCAACCACACGCATGCCCTTCACGTGGCATCTCTACCGCTGCATCACAGAGATCCTTTTGATCGTCTGCTCATAAGCCAGGCACAAATGGAAGGTTTGCCCATCATGACCGTGGACGATCAGTTCAAAGCCTATGAAGTCGATTTGATTTGGGGAAAAGCTTGATCCTGCAAAATTTAGGGCCGACCGGCCGTTCATCTGATACAAAACCTGAAATTGCTGGATAAAGGAGAACAGATCATGACAGTGTTCACTCGAAGAGGATTCATTAATGCTGTGGCCGGCAGTGCGGCAGTGGCCCTGCTGAAACCGTCGGCGCTTTTTGCCGCTGACAAGAACCCCAAGAATCTGCCTGCCGCCTCTCCCGATGCAGGCGGATCCCTCATGTCCGCGTTGAAGAGTAGAAAATCCAGCCGCAGTTTCAGTCCGAAAAAACTGCCGGATCAAATGCTGTCTGATCTCCTGTGGGCGGCTTTCGGCGTCAATCGTTCCGATTCCGGAAAGCGCACCGCTCCTTCCGCCCGTAACCAACAGGAGATTGATCTTTATGTGGCCACAGCGGACGGACTCTACCTCTATGATGCGAAGCCACACCAATTGGTTCAATTGTCAAACAAGGATATCCGGTCTTTTTGCGGCATGCAGGGATTCGTGGCGGAGGCGCCGGTGAATATCGTTTACGTGGCTGACTTTGGCAGAATGGGAGACATGGGGGAGGAGGAGAAGATCCTCTATTCCGCGGCCGATACCGGATTTATCGGCCAGAATGTCTATCTCTTCTGTGCCTCCTGCGGATTGGCGACCGTGGTTCGCGGATGGGTAAACAGGTCGGTATTGGCCGAAAAGATGACCCTACGGAAAGATCAGAAGGTCATTTTGTCGCAGACGGTGGGGTATCCCGAATAAGAGGAGCCGGTTCCAAAATGTTCAATTTTGTTCGAGGTCAAGGAAGGCGAAAATTTTAACCACAGGAATATATTGAATATTTCGAGGATTAGAATTTGAGTCTGACGCAGAGATCGGGCAAAAGGGGGCGTTTTGAAATTGGCTCAGAAGTCAGGTGGTCAGCTTGCGATAGATTTGGGGGATCTTCACGGGGAGATCCTGGATGTTATCGATGAAAACGTAATTTACCGCCCCATACATGTGGGACAGATAGCTGTGTTCGGCCTTGTCTATGGTGATGCAGAAAGGATGGATTCCGCTGCGTTTGGCCTCGATCAGAGCCTGTCGGGTATCCTCGATTCCGTATTCTCCCTTGTATCCGTCATAGTCGTCGGGTTTGCCGTCACTGAGTGTGATGAGCAGGCGGGTTCGGTGCTCCACCTGATTGATAATCCTCGTAAGGTGTCGAATGGGCGGCCCCAGCCGGGTATAATCCAGGGCCTTGAGTCCGGCGATCCGAGCTTTTATGGGATCTGCGTAAGGCTCCTCGAAGCCCTTGATGCGGAAGAGTTCGCAACGCTTGCGGGTTCTGCCCGAAAAGCCGTAGATGGCGAATTGATCTTTCAATACCTGAAGGGCCTCACTCAGGATCAAGAGAGATGTCCTTTCCATTTCATTGATCCACCCCTTGGTGGAACCGCTCAGATCAATGAGAAAAGCTGCGGCAATATCCCGCTTGTCCCGTGTCAAGGACATGAAGACCCGTTCGGAAGGGTGGAGGCCGGCCCGTCTGTCGGTGAATGCCTCGACGGCCGCATCCAGATCCACCCGATCCCCTTCCTTCTGTCTTCGAAGGAGGGTCTGCTCCAGCCGAATGCGCTCAAACTGTCTCTTGATGCCCTGGATCATTCCCCCGTAGCGATGAGAGACTTCTTGGGAAAAGGTGAGGTTGCCTCCGGTTGCATCGGATTCTCTCAGCAAGGCCCAGCGCTTTCGATACCCCTGTCTTCGATAATCCCATTCGTCATACACATGGATCCCTTTTCCATGTTCGGAAAGAATATTGCTGGTTCCCGTGGGCGTCTGGCAGAGGGAACGAAAATGATGTCCCGACATATCCTCTGCTGTCGCGAAATAGTCTCCGGGGATGGCGCCCAAGTCTTCGTAGATCTGTTCGATAATTTTTCTCATAACCTCGGGAATGGGCACCGGTTTGCCATCCAGCAACAGATGGGAAGGAACCTGCTGGGGGTTCAGAGTCTTCTCTGCAACCGTGCCGGGCTCCTTTCCGGGAATCTCAATCTGGACCTCTTCACACTGGGGGAGATCCCGGATCATCCTGGCCAATTCTTCCCGAAACTCCATTCGCAAAGACTCACGCTTCCGCCTGCGTCCCCGTTCCGCTTCCTCCGGCTTCAAAACTCCCGCATAGGGAATTGGTTCCACCGGTTGATACAGTCCCGGAAGAGGGTCCATTATCCCATACACTGTGGCTGTGAGCAATGCCACATCTTTAATGGTGCTCGTAGACCCATTGATTTCCCCCAGAACCAGCCCGGACTTCCTGATGGCGTGGGCCAGCAGGCGATCTTCGGGTAAGGCGGATTCTCCGGACAACCAACGGCGGACCAGCCATTCCAGGCCCTGGCTTTTAGGAGGCAAATTCAGATTTCCCGCTCTTTTCCGTGCCAGCCCCTTTTTCATCTCCTCCAGCCTGCGACTCAGTCCGGGAAGAGCCTTTTCCATCCATCGTTCCATCCTTACGGACTCTAAAAAAGTCAGAATGTCTTGTGCTAAGAGGGGGTCGGGAAACAGATGAAGAAACTGGGAAAGCTCCGGGATGTTGTCGCCCTCCGGCTCCCGGCCATATCGGGCGATCAGGTCTTTGGTGAGCGGGGCGATTTCTGCCAGGTCCAATCGGTAGGTGCCCAGGACGGTTTGAGCAAATTTGTGCGTCACCATCACCTTATAGAGGAGGAAATTGTCTTCTTTTCGGGGAAAAGTTGAAATCCGTTCGGGGAGATAGATGATCTGGGTATCGGTATAATGGTCGTCCGCCGTTTCCAGGTGGAGGTCCTCTCTGCCCAGGGCGTGCAGGTAGTTGGACAGAATGCCCTGGATGTCATGAAAAGAAACACCCTTCCCCCAGTGGCGAAGAAAAAGAGGGTCGGCCTCCTGGTTCAGAATGAACTCCCTTGCCGGATTGAGTCCCTTGGAATCAAAGATGTCCAGGACTACCGAAGTCCATTTGTCCAATCCTTCGATGGGAATGACCGACAAAAGCTCACGGAATTTGAACAGAAAGTGAAAGGCCAATTCGGGTTTGATGGCTGCCAGGGTAGCCGCGTGGTCAAGGATGGTCTGGCGGTCCTCCGGGGAAAGTCCATCCAGCAGATCCAGAAATCCCGACTCTTCCAGGTCCTCCTCGTAATAAACGCGGGATCCGGTCTCCACCGGCAACTCAAAGAGGGCGAGGATATCGCTGTCGGTATTTTTTCTTTCCGTCAAAAAGGCCATGCACAAGAAACCCATTCCATTTGCTTAAAAAAGGGACCCGACCATTTCCGCCATGGAGCGTTGCATCTCCTGCTCGTCGCTTAGGGTGTGGGTGATGGCCACGGTGCAGGCCGTCTTCGGGTCGATTCCGGACATGATAAGTTTCCCGGTGTTGATCAATAACCGTGTACTGGCCCCCTCGTCCAATCCTTTGTCTTTCAGGTTTCGGGTCATCTCACCTAATCGTACCAGCAGCCGTGCCGTCTCGCCGTCCACGCCGGATTCCCGGGACACGATGGCGGACTCCGCCTCCTCTTCCGGATAATTGAATTCCAGGGATACAAATCGTTGTCTGGTACTTGGTTTGAGATCCTTCATGATGCTTTGATAACCCGGATTGAAGGAGAGGATCAGCATAAACTCCGATGCCGCCGTGAGGACCTCTCCCTTTTTCTCCACGGGCAGGATGCGCCGGTCGTCGGCAAGGGGGTGGATGACCACGGTGGTATCCTTTCGGGCCTCCACGATTTCATCCAGGTAGCAGAAGGCACCGGTCTTTACGGCCCGCGCCAGAGGACCATCCATCCACACCGTTTCATCTCCGCGGATGAGATAGCGCCCCACAAGATCCCCGGCGGTCAAGTCGTCATGGCAGGCCACGGTGATAAGGGGGCGTTTCAGACGCCATGCCATATATTCCATGAACCGGGTTTTGCCGCAACCGGTGGGACCTTTGAGCAGCAGGGGGAGTTGATTGCGGTAAGCCTCCGTAAAAATCTCCACCTCATAAGAGGTGGGAAGGTAGTAGGGTTCTTCCTCGATGAGATATTTTTCAATCTCTCTTGTTTCACTCTTCATGACGCCAGCCTCGATCTTCGTCCAATGGTGCAATTGTTGTAACTTATCCAAGTTTTCCGGCAAAGCATTGCGAGCCTCGAATAAACATACCGTCATAAGGCTTTCTTACCTTGGAAACTGCTTTTTTAAATTAAGGGTGAAAAGCTATTTGACAAGCACTTGGCCCTGTACACCCGCTGTCTGAGCATATACAACGCACCAGCATATGGGAGAAAATAGCCATAATGATCATCGCGGGAAATTAGGGATGGCAAATGCAACAGGGTATGTATATTATTTGATATAAAGGCATGCGCTTTCCTTTTAAGTGTAACAAGGAAAAGAGGAAAAGATGATGAAATGGATGCGAAATGGATTTTCAAGCGCGGCGGCACGAAGTAACGCTCCGGCACTGCTGAAAGGACTCCTTATGGCGGCCGTTCTTTGCGGTATGGCACAGGGCTGTTCCAAGAAACCGGTTCTTTATCCCAACGACTATTTGAAAAACGTGGGTAAGGAGCAGGCGGACTCGGACATCCGGAAATGCATGGAAATGGCCGAGGAGTACGGAGTGAAAACCCAACAGGGCGACAAAGTGGCGAAGGGTACAGTGGGCGGCGCCGCGGGTGGGGCGGTTGGGGGAGCGGTCGGCGGCGCTATCTCCGGCAATGTGGGAGGCGGTATCGCAACAGGGGCCGCAAGTGGAGCGGCAGTAGGTTTGTTTTTCGGACTTTTTTCCGCCTCCGAGCCCAGTGCCGCGTATAAGAATTTTGTCAACAAATGCTTGAGCAAAAAGGGATATGAACCCGTTGGATGGGAATAGTACAGACTTGGTCAAACGGTATCCTATTCAAATTCCCTGGTACTATGTTTGGAGTCAACTAAGCCATTCCGCCACAGGGTCTTTTTTGCTGCCATATCTAATTCCATCCCTCCGCATCCAGCGATTCCCACACGCCCAGGGCATTGGTACGCTCTTTGTCCTTTGAAGCCTCCTGAGAAGCATGCTTCAACTCATTTTCTTCATCTTCGGTGATTCTCTTAATGAGCGCCGAGAGCGGATTTCGGATTTCCATTTTCACTCTCCGTGAATTGCTGCGATAAACGATTCAAAGCTGGCGCCTCCCGTGGCTTGGAATCGGTCATCTTCCAGCAGTTGGACGTCTCCTGCAGCCATGAGCAGTTCCATATGGCTTAGGATTTCGTTTTCGGCCATCATGATGCCCATTCCTTTGAGCAGGTTCGGATCAAAATGGGCAATGGCAATCTCCCGGGCGTTTTTGGGGCCGCTCTTCAGGATCTCCAAGATATCCGAACACCTCTCCACATGGTGCCGGATCAGTTCCGCGATTCTTCCGGCGAGCTCGATCTCATTCCACCGGTCTTTATAGTAGAGACGATGGGCGGGCAGGACCAGCAGGTTGGGGTAGTCCCCGGCGATCTTTTCCAGCTTCCTCAAAGATCCGATATAGGTCGCAAGGCCGTAAAGGGCCGGTCCCCTCGAACAACGGGGTTCAAGGATACGGGCTACCTGATGGAAAAAGGTCTCCCTGGTGGGAAAGGGGGTGATATCGGGCAGAACGGTGTCCCCCACGATCAGGACCTCCTCTCCCAGGAGGATGGCCAGGGCGTCGGGGCTGTGTCCGGGAAGATGGAATGTTTGGACGTCTGTAAACAATTCGCATTGTTCCCATCCCCGATCTCCTCCACCTTCAGCTCGTTTCGTTCCCGGTGATAGGCCAGGCAGTTGGCCGTTGAAAACGATTCGGGCATGAAGCAGTGCCAGCAGGAGGCGGGAAAATCCCTCTTGCCATTTTCCGGCGCCAGGTCCGGATAGATACGGATCAGCCGGTCATAGACCCAGTGGGCCTTCACCCGTGCGCCCGTCGCCCGGACGATCTCGAAAAGACCCCCGTCGTGATCCTCGTGACCATGGCTCAAGACCACGCATTTCAGCTCTCCGCGGGGGACGCCCGCCGTTTCCAGCATCCCCAGGAGCGCTCCGCCCGTGCCGTACCTTCCCGCATCCACCAGAAAGGGTCTATCCGTTTGAACAAAATAGTTCCATGTGGGCCCCAGATCCCAATCTCCCCCATAGAAATTTTCCGTGGGCAAGCCTAAAATATCCAATCCTGATGGCAGATGAAACCGGACCACCATCCCGTTGCCGTTGGGTTTCCCCTCCTCCAATATCTTTACGCTTTCTTTCAGCATTCTTTTCTATCCTTTCAACCCCTCATGTGAAACTTTAGTTAGATTGAACCGCACGAAGGACGCCAGGGTTTCTTTTGGGTTTTTTCCGGATCGGGGTAAAACCGATCAGAAAAAGAGACGCCATCGCTTGGGTGTTAGCCTAAGGGGATTGTTCGTTCTGCTCCAAAAATGCGCGGAGGCTGATTGCTTTATAGAATCGTCCGTTCCGATTCGGCAAAAACAATATCTTGGTGTTCTTTGTTTACCTCGTGGCTCCGTGAGATGGTACTGGGCCGTCTTGAGCGTAGCCCCGACGGCGGAATCTCCACGATGCTCCTACGGGCGGTTAAAAGTTGTTGGAAGCCTCAAAGTTTCTGACTCCTGACTCCTAAATTCTGACTTCTTTGTATCGTTAATGGTGGCAACGTATACCTCTTTTTTCGGCCCCGGTCCATCCCAATATATTTCCAGCCTCCACGCAAAGCATGACGAGTTGCTGCGCCGACAATAGATATCATCGGCAAAATACAACGATGAAAAATTGCAGACCTTTTTTTACAACTTCTTCTCCCGAAAGAAATATCCCGGCAACTGACCCGTTTGGAGATTAGCAGGATGAAAAATATGGACTGGAGCTCGGAACAAGGGAAACTTGGAATCCGGATCATCTTTCGTTTATGACAGAAAACTAAAAGAAGTATTTCACTATAAGTAAAACAATTTCAGTGGGCCTAATGGCCTTGGACCACGGTCATAGAAAGAACCTCCATCCGGATAACAGAGTTTCCCATCAGGGAGGAATAGTCTTTTTTAATGTGTTATTGTAAATAGTTAAATAATATGATCGCATTTTTTTAAGACTGAAATCATTGCGATAAACCTCGAATATTTTGGCTTTTAAATCCATGTATCATAAAAAAGAAATGTCTTATAAAAAAAATCCTTGACAATTTTTTTCACTATTGTTTAAGCTCTTATACATGAAAGACCCATTAGCCATACCCCGTGGAACCGCGATCCGACGGGCGCGAAAAGCCCAGAAGATGAATCTGGTTGACCTGGCTGAAAAAACCGGTCTGAGTTTAAGTTTTATAAGCCAGGTTGAGAGGGGTCTCACCAACCCATCCATCAATTCTCTTCGCAAGATCGCCCTGGCTCTGGGAATCCCTTTGAGCTCTTTTTTTGAGGAAGCGTTGGCCACGGACGGACCTGTCATGCGAAAAAATGAACGGCGGGTTCTGGTTAATACCGATTCAAGGCTGACCTATCAGCTCCTCTCCCTGGACCGCAACCGCCGACTGGACTTTCTCCTCACCCGGCTTGAGGTGGGAGCCACCAGTTCCGAAACCCCAATGGGACATAAAGGAGACGAGGCAGCCCTCATCCTTCAGGGATTCTGTCGTATTGATCTTGGAGAGAAAGAATACGAGTTAAGGGAAGGAGACTCAATCTATATTACGGAAGACACACCGCACAGAATCACGAACCTCGGCAATGTGCCATTGACTATCGTATCAGCCATATCACCCCCCGGTTTCTAAAATTATAAGGGAACAACCATGCCCGACGCAAAAAAAAATGACCTGGTACAGATCCATAGGACTATTTTAGAGCCCCGTGAAAGAGCCCAAAACCTTCCACCTTCCACGGCAGCCCTGCCCTATGAATGCTGGATAAAAGGTTTTCTCACGGATGAAGCCGCCAATCTGGGAGATTCGGTTAAGATCAAGACATTGATCGGCAGGGAGTTTTCCGGAATTTTGTACAGTATAAACCCTATCTACGACCACAATTTCGGAACGCCCCAAAAGGAGCTTCTGTCCATCGGAGAAGAAGCCTGGCATCGATTGGGGCGCAGGTAACAGGCGATTAAGGAGAACGACCCATGGGGACCGGCTACACGGAAGTCATGTCCAGAAAGAAGGAGATCCTTTTGAATGCAACGGGCATTGATTATGACAAATTTGAGATCTCTCCCGTTGCCTTTGATTATGAAGGACTCATGAATTCCTCTGGATATTCTCTTGAAGAGGTTCAGCAAATCCTTCAGGAAACGGGTGTTGGACAGACCCAGCTCACAGAACTCAAAAATCTGACGGATTTGGTTCGATCCATTTCTCCTCCCGGAAAAGGGGGAAGGATCTTTGTCAAGGACGAAGCGGCCAACCCCAGCGGGAGTTTCAAGGATCGCAGGGCGGCCCTTTCCATTTATCACGCCAAGAGACTGGGCTACAAAGGGGTGGTCGCAGCCAGTTCCGGCAATTACGGCGCGGCCGTGGCTTCCCAGGCGGCGAAACGCGGTCTGAAGGCCATTATTCTCCAGGAAACCTACGACAGCAGAAAAATTGGACAACCGGAAATCCTGGAAAAAACCAGGGCCTGCGAGGCCTATGGCGCCGAAGTATGGCAACTGACGGTGGGTCCGGAGCTTTTCTACATCATGCTCCAGGTATTGGAGGATTCCGGGTATTTCAGTGCCTCTCTCTATGTGCCCACCAGCATTCTGGGCATTGAAACCCTTGGCTATGAGCTGGCACGGCAGACTTTAAAACAGGAAGGCTGTTTCCCTGACGTGGTTCTGGCGACCCACGCTGGAGGTGGAAATGTGACGGGCACGGCCCGTGGACTAAAAAAAGCCGGAAGCGAAAACACCCTGGTAGTGGGTGTATCCGTGGATCTCAAAGGGCTTCACATGGCCAGTGACAACGATTTCAACCGCAAGTCTTTCACCACCGGGCACAGCGGATTCGGCATCCCGTTTCTCACCTGGCCCGATCGGACGGATGTGCCCAGAAACTGCGCCAGGGGACTGCGGTATCTGGATCGCTATGTCCTGGTGAGCCAGGGGGAAGTGTTTTATACCACGGAACTGCTGGCCAGGCTGGAGGGCATGGAAAGGGGGCCCGCGGGGAATACCTCCCTTGCAGGCGCCCTTGCCGTCGCCAAAGAGATGGACCGGGACCAGATTCTGGTGGTGCAGGAAACCGAATACACGGCCGCGGGAAAGATGCCCTCTTCCCAGCTGACCTTTGCGAGGGAAAACGGCATCCAGGTAACGAGGGGGAACCCAAGGGAAAACATCCCGGGAAAGTCGATTATCATACCTGTTTCCGCCGACCAGATAGCGATCGAGGATTTCGATATGGACAAGATTCGCATGTCCTACATTGAAAACGGTATTAAGGCGGCAAAAGGCCATCCGATCACAGAAGAGGATGAGCGGTTTCTGGCAGAGGATTCCCGAAGCCCGCTGGGTTGCGTCCACGAAGCAGCAGAGAGGTTGAAATTACAGAAAAAAGAAAAGCCGTAAAAATCAGCTTCTTCCCGTGGCTCAAAACAATGGCTGGCCAATCTTTCTAACCGGGGGCCCTAAACCCCTTACAGGCTTTCAAAGGGATGAAAACAAACCAGGACATGCAGCGAGCAACCAGGGCCATCATCAACCTGGGAGCCATTGCCCATAACGTCTCCGGAATCCGAAAGAAAATCGGGAAGGGAACAGCCTTGATGGCGGTGGTCAAGGCGGACGGATATGGACACGGCGCCTTACAGGTCAGTCTTACCGCCCTCCAAAATGGCGCAACCTGCCTCGGAGTAGCCTTGCCTGAAGAAGCGGAGCCGCTTCGAAAAGCAGGAATAGACGTTCCCATTCTCGTCCTCGGACTCATCCAGCCGGGAGAGACCCGTAAAATTGCCGACTTCAACCTGGAGCAGACGATCTGCTCCCTGGAGCTTGCCGAGGCCCTGGACCGGACGGCTCGCAGCGCATCCATAAAGACCAATATACACATCAAAGTGGATACCGGAATGGGACGGATTGGCGTCCCCCCCCGAGATGCTCTCGAATTTGTACGTCGCATAAGCCGCTTGAAGAATCTGAATCTGAAAGGGATTTTCAGCCATTTTTCCTGTGCGGACGAAAGGGACACCACCTTTACCCGAAAGCAGATCGAAATTTTTGATCAAGTGATTCGTGAGATTGAAGCATCGAGGATACCCATTCCCCAAAAGCATCTGGCCAACAGCGCCGGGATACTGGCACACCCGGCGTCTTATTACGATCTCGTCAGGCCCGGGATCATGATGTACGGGCTCTATCCTTCCAATGAAGTAGCCCGCAGTATCACCCTGATCCCGGCCATGACCTTGAAATCCAAAGTTATTTACGCAAAACAAGTGCCAGCTGAAACACCGGTGAGCTATGGAAGGACACACTACACCAGGGGAGACACGGTAATCGCCACGATCCCCGTGGGTTACGCCGACGGGTACAACAGGCGTTTTTCCAATGAAGGGTACGCCTTTATCCAGGGAAAGCGCGCGCCCCTGATCGGACGAGTCTGCATGGATATGTGCATGTTTGATGTCACCCATCTGACAGCGGTAAAACCAGGAGACGAGGCCATCCTTTTCGGGGAAGCACCCACCATAGACGAGCTCGCGGACACGTTGGGAACCATTAACTATGAGGTGGTCTGCGCCGTAGGCAAGAGAGTCCCCCGGATTTATGTGGATTGTCGCCGGTAAAATGTTGCGTCGTTGTGAACGCCTGAAGCACCGGATCTATTCCGGAAAAACCAAACGTCTTTAAAGAAATGAGGAGGTGTGGCCAAATGAAAACGCGTGAATGGCTGATGACGAAAGACAGCCTGCTGGACAGGGACCCGGATTCCTTTGAGGACCTGTCGGCAGAGGAAAAGGCAAACCTGAAACTGGTAATGACCGAATTGAAGGGATGGGCGACCCAAAGTGTGGACATGGTCCTCTCGGTAATGGCCAAGGATGGGGTGTATTACGACATCACCGGTGAGCCCGCGGCCGGCCACGATGAGATCCGGGAATTCGGCATCGGATGGATTGACGCGGTTCCTGATTTCAAGCCTTTCATCGAGGCCTTTGTAGTGCAGGGCAACAAAGTGGTCAACATGGGCAGGATCAGGGGAACCATACAGAAGGAATTTTTCGGCCTGCCGGCAACCGGGAAGTCATTCGACTGCCAATACTGCCAGGTGGCCTTTATCGAAAAGGGAAAGATCAAGTACGTTCGAGACCATTGGAATCTCGTGGACATGTATTACCAGGTTGGCTGGGACGTTGCCACACTGAAAAAATAATAGGTTGGGGGCGGTTCAAACCGCAATTTTGTGAACATTCATTTCATGAAGGAGGGCGAAAGATGAAAAAATTGGCTATTCTGTTTCTCGCTGTTGGATTGTTGGGTTCCCCGGCCCTTTTCGGGAGCGGCATGACCGCCCGGGCTGCCGAGCCCATCAAGATTGGCACCATTTTGAATCTGACCGGGCCCATCGCATTTATCGGGCCGCTTTTCAAGAACGGCATCATAATGGCCCTGGAAGAGGTGGATTACAAGGTTGGGGGCAGAAAGATCGAGTTGATTCCGGAAGACGCGGCGGCGGACATGAATGTCTGTCTGGAAAAGTCAAAAAAACTGGTTGAAAGGGATAAAGTAAACATCATTATCGGCCCCCTCATGGGCGATGCCCATATGGCTATTGCACCTTATTTGGCCAATAAGAAAGTTGTGACCGCCACCTTCTATTGTGGCGATATCGAACTGACCAAATACAAAAACTGGTTTATCTATCCCACCACTCTGGTGGGCCTGACCACCCCCGTGGGCTATTACGCCGCGGAACTGGGCTACAAGACCATGATCACGGCGGGAAGCGACTACGCCGGTGGCCAAGGATTCATCAAGGGAATCAAGTTGGGCTTTGAGAAAAAGGGCGGGAAAGTGGTCCAGGAGGTATGGTGGCCTGTGGGTAACAAGGATTTCGGACCCTACCTCTCTTCCCTGGAAAAAGCCGACTGCATGGGATATTTCGTGGAAGGCCCTTCCGCGGCCCAGCTCTTTCTTTCCCAGTACCAGGAGTTCGGCGTCAAGACACCGCTCCTCGGCACCACCCTGGCTGCAGACATGCCTGAGCAGATCATCTCCCAACTGGGTGATGGCGTACTGGGTCTCAAGGGACAGGCCCTCTATATGTCCGGCATGGATACGCCCATCAACAAAGCATGGGTAGCTGCCATGACCAAACGTTTTGGTCAGGTGCCGGGCGGACTCGAAGCCAATTCCTATGCCATTACCAAAACCATTCTGGCCGCCTTGAAGGCCACGGGCGGCGACGACTCCTATGAAAAACTCTGGCCCGCACTGCTGAAGGTAAAGATCGATACACCCCAGGGACCCCTGGCCGTGAGTCCGGAAGGGGTAGCCCTCGTGGACAACTATATCGTTGAACTCAAGAAAAAAGATGGGAAGTACTACTGGGATCCCATCAAGACGTACAAGGCCGTCGCCGATCCCAGGTTGAACAAATAGCCGGTGAGAAGAAATGTAAACCGGTATTGACCCCCTCCCCTCACGGGGAGGGCCCGAAACCAAAAAAGCAGCCGGGAACCAAAGATCATGGATTGGTTTGTAATCAACTTGCTTAACGGCGTATCCTACGGGATGGTATTGTTTCTCATAGCCGCCGGGATGTCTATTGTTCTTGGGGCTATGGGAATCACCAATCTGGCCCACGGCGCCCTCTATATGGTGGGGGCCTATGTGGGCTGGACCGTGGCCGTAAAATGGGGCGCCAGTTTCGGACTGGGCCTGCTGGCGGGTGGGCTGTGCGCGGGCCTCGTGGGGCTGTCCATAGAGCGGGGGTTGCTCCGCTACCTCTATAAAAAGCCCAACGAACAGGTCTTGCTGACATTCGGGTTTGTGTACATCCTGGCCAATCTCTGTCTCTGGATCTGGGGAGGATGGCCGAGAATGCCCTTCACGGCCAAGTTTCTCACCGGCTCCATGGAAATTATGGGGAGGGCCTATCCAAAGGCGCGGGTTGCCGTTATCCTCGTGGGGCTCATCCTAGCCGTCGCTCTCTGGTGGCTCCAGGAAAAAACCAGAATGGGGGCCATTGTCCGGGCGGGGATGGACGACAAGGAGACCACCATGGGCCTGGGGATCAACCTGGAACGGGCCTTTGCCCTCATTTTCTTTGTTTCGTCCTTTATTGCCGGATCGGCAGGGGTGATCGGCGCTCAGCTTCTCGGCGTACACAACGCCCTGGGGATGGACATCCTTCTCCTGGCCCTGATCGTCATCATCGTGGGGGGTGTGGGTTCCATTCAGGGGGCATTGCTGGGAGGGATTCTCATCGGGGTTATCGATGTCTTTGGAAAGGCCATCTTTCCCCAACTGGCCATGTTCACCATGTATCTCACCATGATCGTGGTCATTATCGTTCGACCCGCCGGGCTTCTCGGGAGAAAAATCTAAAGAATGGAAACCAATCGAAATGACAATGGGCAGGATCGGTGGATCAGCCATGGGGCGCCCTATCTTCTGGGGACCTTGGTGCTCCTCATTGCCCCCCTGTTCCTGGATACCTATGGACAGGGACTCATGACCCGGTTTCTCATATTCGCCCTTTTTGCCATGAGTTTCAATATCGTCTTTGGGTACGCCGGGCTGATGTCCCTGGGACACGCTGCGTTCTTCGGGGCCGGCGGATATACCGTGGCCTTGTTGAAACTTCACTATGACGTCAATCTGTTCTGGATCAGCGCCCCTCTGGGGATTCTGGTGGCCACACTCATTGCTGCCCTGTTCGCCATGATCGCACTGCGAGCGTCGGGGATCTATTTTCTTCTGGTGACCTTTGCCCTGGGCCAGATGCTCTACAGCCTGGCCTGGAACGTGAAATGGCTGAACTCCAAAGGAATGCAGGGAATTACCGGCATCACTCTCCCCGATCTGGGCATCCCCGGGTTCGCGCTGGAAACCCTCTCGTTCTACTATCTGGTGCTCCTCTTTTTCCTGCTGAGCGCCGTATTGTTGTACCGACTGATCGGTTCTCCTTTCGGGCTGGCCCTCGAAGGCATTCGCGAAGGAGAACGCCGGATGGAAGCGGTGGGATACAACACCTGGTACTTGAAATACGCGGCCTTCGTGGTCTCAGGGGCCTTTGCCGGCCTTGCGGGGGTTCTCTTTGCCTATTATAACTTTTTTGTCTCCCCCAACCACCTGGGCATCGCCACATCCTTCCTGCCCATGGTCATGGCCATCATGGGGGGGCTCGGCACCTTTTTAGGCCCGGTGGTGGGCGCCGCGGTATTCATATTCGTTGAGAACTTCGCAAGCATTCTCTCGCCGGAGCGCTGGCCTCTGGTTCTGGGAACCCTTTTCGTCTTGACCATCATGTTCGCAAGGGATGGCATCGGCGTCTATCTCTGGAGGCTCTGGATCAAGTGGAGGCCGCATTATGGAAGCGTTAAAAATTAGCGGGTTGAGCAAACAGTTCGGGGGCGTGGACGCGGTGGACAATGTCTCCTTCGCCGTGAATACCGGCGAACGGCTCGCCATTATTGGTCCCAACGGAGCTGGAAAAACCACCATGTTCAACCTCATCAACGGGCAGCTTTCGCCGACCAGCGGCCGTATCCACTTTTTCGGGCAGGATGTGACTTCCTTGCCTCCCCATCGCCGTGCCCATATGGGTCAGGCCAGGGCCTTTCAAGTCATAAGCCTCCTGCAGAAACTCACCGTGCTCCAAAATACCGTGTTGACCATAAACGGGACCAAACCTCACAGGTTTGTCATGTTCAGACCTGTTCACAGATTCAAGGATGTGTTTGACAAGGCGGAAGAAACGCTGGAAGATCTAGACCTGTGGGAAAAACGAAATGAACCTGTGAGCAATCTGGCCTACGGAGAACAGAGGAAACTGGAAATCAGTCTCGGCCTCTCCATGGATCCGAAACTACTGCTCCTGGATGAACCGAGCGCCGGTCTCACCAAAGAGGAGAGCAGGGAAATCATCGGCATCATCAAGAACCTGGACCCGGCCATCACCATTGTTATCGTGGATCATGATATGGATATGGTTTTCGAAGTGGCCCAGCGAATCCTTGTTCTCCATTATGGTAAGGTAATCGCTGATGGGGATCCGATGCAAATACAGGCAGACGAGAAGGTCAAGGAAATTTACATGGGGGCAGAGGACTCCTTCGATTATGCTGCAGCTGATTGATATCCATACTTATTACGGCGAGGGCCATGTGCTTCACGGTGTTTCCATGACCGTTCAAAAGGGATCGGTGGTAGCCCTTATGGGGCGAAACGGCATGGGAAAGACCACCACCATCCGATCCATTATCGGCTTTACCCCCCCGCGTGACGGAAAAATATATTTCAAAGATCAGGAAATTACCCATTTCAAGCCTTTCCGTATCGCAAAAATGGGGATCGGACTGGTGCCGCAGGGACGAAACATTTTTTCCTCTCTGAGCGTCAGGGAAAATCTCACCATGGCTGCACGCCAGGGAAGCACCAATGGCGAATGGTCTTTGGAGAGGGTCTATGCCCAATTCCCCATCCTGGAGAAACGATCAAAGCTGAAAGGGGACCTGCTTAGCGGAGGAGAACAGCAGATGCTGGCCGTTGGAAGGGCCTTGATGACCAACCCGGAGCTCCTTCTCATGGATGAACCGTCGGAAGGACTCGCCCCTCTCGTGGTTCGTGATATCGGATTCATCATCGTCCGGTTGAAGAAGAAAGGGCTTTCCATTCTCCTAGTGGAACAAAATCTCCCTATGGGTCTGGGAGTCTCCGATCGCGTGTTCATCATCAGCAAAGGCCGGATTGTTTATGAATCTTCCCCGGCAGAATTAAGAAAAAACGAAGAGGTCAAGATCCAATATCTCTGTGCGACAGAATGAGCAGGGGTAAGGCGGGTCGTTGATAGAAATACAATCAAGAGGGAACTAAGGAGTCCTTTCATGTATGACTTGGTACTGAAAAATGGAAAAATTGTAGATGGAACAGGGAACCCTTGGTACATCGGTGATGTGGGCATTCAGGGCGACAAGATAGGCAAAATAGGCGTCATTCCGCTTGAGGAAGCCGCCTCCGTTATTGATGCCCGAGGGCTGGTCGTATCCCCTGGTTTTATCGATTCCCACAGCCACGCCGACTTTGTCCTGCCGCTGAAGAACCACATGGAAGTGTTGGGAAGCTATTTGAAACAGGGGATCACCACACTTGTGGTGGGCAATTGCGGCCTTTCCCCAGCGCCCGTCAAACCCGGCAATCTGGAACTATTGAAGAATTACACAAGCTTCCTTTTAGCCGGGGATATCGGATGGAATTGGACCACCATGAAAGAGTATCTGGATCAGTTGGATAGATCAGGCGTTGGATACAACGTTGTGCCCCTGGTCTCCCACGGAGCGGTAAGAATCGCGGTCATGGGTTTTGATGCAGGACCGCCCAGTGTGACCCAGATAAAGAAGATGCAGGATTTGGTGACACAGTCCATGGAGGACGGCGCGTTTGGCCTTTCCGCCGGCCTGATCTACGCTCCCGGCATGTTTGCCTCCACCGAAGAACTGGTGGAAATCACCAAACCGTTGATCCCTTATCAGGGGGTTTTTACCTGCCATGTGCGGGGATCCAGCGAAACCGGTCTCGAAGCCACCAGAGAGATCATAGAAATAGGCAGGGTCAACGGCATCCCGGTGGAGCACTCCCACATGGAGGCATTTGGAGAGAGAAACTGGAAGCACATAGACGAACAAATTGCACTCCATGAATCGGCCCGGGCGGAGGGGGTGGACATCCTTTTCGATGTCATCCCCTATGTGGCCGCCAATACAACCCTCCTGGCATGCTTCCCACCTTATGCTTTTGAGGGTGGAATAGACCGTTTCATGGAAAGACTTAAAGATCCGGCTCAAAGACAAAAAATAAAGTTTGATGTGGAAAACATGGTTTCTGAATGGCCCACCTGGTTGCAGGGAAGATGGCCCCACAACTTGGTCCGGGCAACAGGATGGAAAAACATATGGCTGATCTGGGTGTCAGGGGTTAAAAATGCCCGCTATGTTGGCAAAAGCATGGAGGAGATCGGACAGATTTCGGGAAAAGAGCCTTTTGATGCAGCCGTCGATATTTTGATCGATGAAAACGGCGCGGCCATGGCGCTTTACTTTGGTGTGAGTGGGGACCTGGACGGTGATAACGGCCTGAAGAAAATTCTGGCACACCCAAACGGGGCCATCAACACCGACGCCATCGTGACAGGCAGCGGTGTTCCCCATCCAGCGGCCTTCGGAGCCTTTCCAAGGGTCTTGGGGCAATACGTGAGAGAGCAGAAGTTGTTGCCTTTGGAAGATGCTGTCCGGAAAATGACCTCCCTTACGGCCCAACGATTCAGCATTCACGATAGAGGATTGATCAAGGAAGGTATGCAGGCCGACATCACCGTTTTTGACGAAGCAAACGTGTACGATAACGCTACCTACACGGATTCAGATGAAGGTCCCAGCGGCATTGAATATGTCCTCATGAATGGGCGACTGGTTCTTGAAAAGGGAGTCATGAACAAGGAGATGAAGGCGGGCAGGGTGCTGAGAAAAAAGTAAACAGGCAGGGGGTCAGATTCCGGTTCTGTTTAATCTTGGAATTATCAAAGGAGGGGTGGAGCATGAAGAGGGAGAAGTTGTTTGAGGTCATTGGCCGTTTTTTCAGTGCCATGGATGAACACGATGTGCGGAAAATGGCACAGTATTGTACGAATGATATTGTTGCCGATGAAGTGGCCGAGCCGGAGCCCTTCGTGGGGATCGAGGCCTTCAAAAAAGGCTACGCCGACGTATTTCAAGGATATCCGGACTGCAAATCCGAGGTTACGGAAAACTACGCCGATGGAAATGCCGTGATATGCCAGGTCAGATGGTGGGCCACCAACCTGGGGGTTTTCAGAGGAGCGGAACCCACGGGTAAAAAGGTGGATATTCGCATCGCCTATTTCTTTACCATGAAAGGGGAAAAAATATCCAGAATCACCGAGTACTATGATGTCGCCACTTTGCTGGCCCAGCAAGGCCAACTGGGACTGTAGCATTTCGGCCTCCGGCCCGCGCGGATTGCGGATTTAAACAGACACCAAACTATATGAATTGATGATCGCTTTTTGTGAGAACGAGGAGGAAAACCGATGGGAACAGAGGAAATAAGGTCGCAGGGATCTCTTAGTCTTTTCGGGTGCCTGGCGGAGACCGGACGAAAGGCGGAAGAAGATATATTTATCTGGTCTCAGGGACTGGCCTTTCATTACTCGAATCTGCTGGAAGGGCTGGCAGGAGTTGAAAAGAAAAAAAGGAATAAAATTTTAAAAGACATTTGGACCCGTGTAGCTGAAAAGGCACCCGACGCCATCAAGGAAAAAATTGGCCTGGCAGGGACCATTGATGTGGAAAAGATCGGACAAACCCTTGCTCAAATCATGACGGACAAAGCCCATCCGGCCATAAAGAATTCAGGCAAGGACATCAACGAATCGATCCTGAACTGGGTCAAGCTTTTCGCCCTTGTGGATTTCAACATTTACATGAGGTTGGAGCATCACCTGGGGACAAAGGACAGCTATCCTCTCTACATGGGCCTCTGGGAAAAATTCGCCCTGGCCGAACTGGATGAAGTGAAAAAGGCGTTGGGGATTGCAGGGCCGGGAGATGTGAATATGGACAAGCTCGGAGAGCTTTCCAAGATTTATTGGGAAACCATCGCCTGCCCCTACAGGGTAATCCGGCACTCCGCGGAAGTCCACGAAGCGGAAATCCTGGCTTGTCCTTATTGGGATAACATGCGGGAGATCCTGGGGAAAGAAACGGCAAGATCCATGACCCTGAAGTGTGAAGCCGCGGTTTCCACCAACTATTACGAATCCATTTTAAAGGCACTGGGGGTCTTTGACCAATACGCGTTTACCATGGATAGCTTCATCTGCTGCGGAGATGGGGTCTGCCGGGTAAGATTTGAAAAAAGAAAATAGAAAAGGAGGAAGAAGCGATGCCGAAAATCCTGATTATCTATCAGTCACAGACCGGGAATACCGCCACCATGGCCGAATCCGTGGAGGAAGGGGTGAGGAAGGCAGGCGTAGAAGTGGTCAGAAAAAAAATCGAAGATACGAGCGTTGACGACCTTCTGGAACCACAAGGGATCATCATCGGCGCGCCGACTTATTTTGGGGCAACTACCGCGGAGATCAAAAGGTTCATTGATGACAGCATAAAGCATTTCAAAAAGCTGGAAGGAAAAGTAGGCGCGGCCTTTGCGTCGGCAGGAGGAGTGGGAGGAGGGGGAGAGACCGCTATCCTCGATATCTTGAGGGCATTTCTGGTCCATGGAATGATTGTTCCGGGGTTTGTTTCCGGTGGACACTATGGTCCCTTATCGGTAGGCGCTCCTGATGAAGCTCGGAAAAAGATCTGTGTCGCATTCGGTTCCCAGGTTGCAGGCATTGTCAAAAAATTTGGTTCAAACGCCTGACCGGAAATCGGATAAAATCAAGGAGATTCATATGATAACCTCAGAAGAAAACATCTTATTGGCCGACATAGACCCATGGAAGATGTATCATTGGGACCGATATTTGTCGCAGGATATCGGAAGCCGCATGTCGGGGACAGAAGGAGATCGCAAGGCAATTGAGTGGGTGTCCGATCATTTCACTTCCCTCGGTTTGAAGATCCAAATGGATCGGTTCCGCACGCTTTCGTGGGACTATGGGGGTGTCACTTTTGAAGTAGGTTCCCCCCTCAACACGACCTTCAACTCCAGGGCAGCCTACTATTCCTATCCCACGCCCGATGGAGGAGTGGAAGGGGAACTTGTATTCGTGGGCAACGGGACCGAAGAAGAGTTCGCATCGGTGGACCTCAGGGGAAAAATTGCCGTAGCACAGGCCAGTTCGGCAGACCCGTTGTTCTGGCTGGGGACCTTTTCCACACGGGCCAAAAGACACGGCGCGGTTGCTTTCGTAGTATGTAACGGCAGCCCGGTGGCCTTCACCCCTTCCCATTCTTATGGCCGTTGGGATCACAGCGGGGGATGGGAACGGGAGTACCCCTCGGAAAAAGACTCAGTGCCCTGTGTCACCATTGGAAGCACGGACGCCATGTCCCTGCTTCATGCCGTCGGGAAAGGAGGGGTAAACGCCGGAATCAAGGTGGATTGCGTCACCGAGCCCCGCGATGGTTTCAACATAAGAGCTTTTATCCCCGGCACCTCAAGGCCGGAAGAAAGGGTTCTTATTCATGCCCATCGCGATGACGGCGCCTGCAACGGAGCCAATGACAACGGTACGGGAACCGTCTGCATCATGATGCTCGCGTCGATCATGGCCAGACTTCCCAATCCGGCCCGTACCATCGAATTCATCTCCACCGGCTCCGAAGAGGGGATCTCCGACGGCATGGTTCAATATATCGTCAACCGTGAGAGAGAAGGGACCCTCCTTCAGGCGGTGGCCGGTTTCAACATAGACATGGTAGGGGTGGGCGGTCCGCCGCGGATTGTAGACGGAGGCACGTATCCGGATCAACCGGACCATGAAGTCAAACACAACAAGGCATTGAACGATTTCGTGGAACAGGTAGGCAAGGAGATCGGCGTGCACCTCGGACATCTGTGGGGTGGCTGGGGCACGCCGGAAGAAGGGCATCTTAACGAACACGGTGTCCCCGCCATGTGCCTCTGGAAGGCCGATGATCCCAACTATCACAGCGATAACGAACACGTGGACAATATCGACTGGAACGGGGTCAAGGCCGTGGCACAGGTGATCGGTGTGGCTTCCTGGCGCGTGGCGAGTGATACCCGAATCATCTTTCCCCGCTGAACCATCCAACTCAGGAACGGGTGCCCAATGGAATTCCATGGGAGATATGACGTTCCATCATTCCGGCTTGTCCGGGTCAGGAGGTTAAGGCCGTGATTATTGGTATCCCGACGGAAGTGAAAGTGGCGGAAAAAAGAGTGGCCGTTACGCCCTCCGGCGTCAGAACCCTGGTTCAGCGAAAGCATGAGGTCTTACTTCAATCCGGCGCGGGGTTGGGAAGCGGTTTTCTTGATGGGAGCTATATGCAAGCTGGCGCCCGGATCAAACCGACCGCCGAGGAGGTGTGGGGCAAATCGGATATGATCGTCAAAGTCAAGGAACCCCTGCCCCGGGAATATGACTTTATGCGACAGGATCAGATCCTATTTACCTACCTTCATCTCGCTGCCGGCAAGACCTTGGCCGAAAAGCTGGTGGAGAAGAAGGTCGTTGGTATCGCCTACGAGACTATCCAAACCCTCAACGGCTCCCTTCCCCTGCTGGCTCCCATGAGTGCGGTGGCGGGGCGTCTCTCCATTCAGGCGGGCGCCTACTGCCTGGAGGCCAAGACAGGGGGGATGGGAATCCTTTTAAGCGGTGTTCCGGGGGTGCGACCCGCCTACGTGGTCATCATCGGCGCGGGCGTCGCAGGGCTGCATGCATGCTTCGGGGCCGCGGGAAACGGCGCAAGGGTTATCATCCTGGACATCAACCAGGAACGGTTATACTATATCGATGACATCATGAGGGGAAGCGTAACCACCCTCATGTCCAGCGAAGGGACCGTGGAGGAGGAGGTTGTAAAGGCGGATCTCGTGATCTCTTCCGTCCTCATCCCCGGCGCCACAGCTCCCAAGCTGATCTCCCGTGACCTTTTGAAAAGGATGAAACCGGGAGCGGCCATTGTGGATATCGCCATTGATCAGGGAGGGTCGTGTGAAACCAGTCGTCCCACGACACACGAAGAACCCACCTATGTGGAAGAAGGGATCGTCCACTACTGCGTGAACAACATGCCCGGAGCCGTCCCGAGAACCTCCACCATGGCCCTCACCAATGCCACTCTTCCCTATGTCCTTCAAATTGCAGACCTCGGTTATGAAAAGGCCATGAAGGAGAATGCGGCAATCGCCAAAGGGATGAATGTTATCAAAGGAGACGTGGTGTATAAGGCCGTGGCTGAAAGTGTTGGGCTGCCCTATGTACCGCTGCCCTGATCCATTTTCGGAAAGGAGGTGATGAGGGGAAAACTTTCATTATTAAAACACCAACAAACCCTATTTCAACCAATGGTTAAGGAGGTACAATATGGCTTGCAATAAATGCGCAAAAGATATACGCAACGACAGTTTTATCAAGAACATGCGACAACTGATGGAAATTCATCCTGAATATACGTGGGAGAAGGCCTACAACGACGCAATGACCTTGTGGACCCTTCACGACTACTCCGCCTACAAGGCCATGGAAGAGGAAGTGGGAAGCGACAGGGCCCCTCAGCTTTATGCCAGGATGTGGGAAATACGCTCAGAGCTGGAGTGGCCCGGACTCTGTGAACTCATTGGAAAAAAACCGGAGGATACGGACTGGACGATCCAGGATATTGCTCAAATCATGGTTAAGAGCTTTGCCCTGTTCGGCAATCCCATGGAGATCGTGGAAGAAACAGAAGACAGGGTCACCCTGCGATGCTACGATTGCCCCTACACCACACAGGTTATCTGGAACCTCCTCCCTCCGGACGAGGCGGAATTATACAACCAGAAAATCCAGGTGGACTGCAATCATGCCATTTTTGAGAAGTATTTGAAACTGACCGGGCTCTTCGACAAGTGGGTGTTTAATTTCCCATCCCAGCTCTGTCTTACAAATCAATATTGTGAATTTAACTTTGTTAAGATTAAACTGGATCGAAAACCCAAAAAGAAATAGGCCGGTTTTAAAAGGATCCGGAATCAACCACGAGGGTCAACGGGATGGGGATTAGCGTTAAAAGCTTATCCCCATCCTTATTTTTGGGCAGCCCGTAACAAATCCGCATGGAACATCCCCCATTCCCCCTCTCATGCCTCTCACTCCGTGACCGACATCTCCGTGGGAATAAGAAACTAAAGACCCGGCCGTTAAAGCATGCTCAGGACGCTGTCCGTTGACCCTTTTCTCTGATGAAAAGGCTGCACAAAAATGCGGCAAGCGCCATGGCGGAAGACAAGGCGAAGGCAAGTCCATAATCCCCCGTATGATCAAAACTCCAACCTCCCACATAGGCCCAAATGCCTCCCCCCAGATGGTGAACGGTTGAGATAAATCCGGTCAAAACACCCACATGGGTGAACCCGAAAAGCTTTCCGGACAGGGTCGTGGCGATGGGCGCCGTGATGAGAAAGGTGAAACCGAAGGACATGGAAAAAATATAGAAGGAAACCACATTCTGATATTTCAGAATCAGCATGAAGAGGAAAAATCTCAGAATAAAAGTGAAAACAACCGGCCTCTTATTTCCAATCACGTCCGTGGCAGGCCCGATAATCAGCAGTCCCACAAGGCTAAGCAGTCCGTACCAGGCAAGCATGTGCCCCGCCGTGGCGGGGGAAATGCCATGATCCGTTACAAAGGGGATGAGGTGGGTAATTACCAGAAAATCGCCACTGCCGCAAACAAACATCACAAAAGTAAAAAGCCAGAAGGAGGACGTTCTCATGGCCCCGGCCAAGTCAAGATCCCGGATTTGTTTTTCTGGTGGACCTTGTTTTCGGGATATCGCTCCTTCATCTTTTGTCTCGTGCCCAAAAGGTTTTCTCCCAAGATCTTCCGGATCTCCTCTGATGACCCCCAGGGCCAAGGCGATATTGACCACCAGCATGATTAAACCGATGGAGAAATAGGAAACTCTCCATCCATAGGTCAGGACAAAAGTGGTTATGAGCGGAATGAGGAGGAATTGCCCGATGCAACTGCCCGAGAGGGCGACACTGATGGCCAGGCCCCTTCTCTTGAGGAACCATTTGCTCGTGAGCGCCGCTACCAGCGGCGTTGAGGTTCCTCCCAGTCCCACCGCCGCGAGGACCCCGTAGAAAACAAGGAATTGCCAGAAGGAAGTGATAAAGGAAACCGTCAGATATCCGGCGGAAAGAAAAACCGTTGAGATAACGATCACCCATTTGGGCCCGTAACGGTCGTAGAACCTGCCGACAACCACCAGGGACAGAGCGAATACGGTCATATTCACCAAAAAAGCCAGGGAGACCTGACTTCGGGTCCATCCAAATTCCGAGATGAGCGGTTTGAAAATCACACCGATGGAAAATCGGGCCCCTGCGTTGAAGAAGAGAATGAGAAAGGAAGCCCCCACAATATACCAACCATAGAAAGGGCTAAGGGCAGAAGACTTCTGGCCTGCTGGCACGATGGGACCTCCGGGCTTGGAAAAAGGTTTATTGAAACGGTCTGGCACACTACACTCCAAAAACCGTCCCTGTGTCAAGGGCGGACTTCAGACTTCCCCCCATTTCGTCTCCAAAATTATCGTTTTATGGTTGGCATTCTTTCCATAACGTGCGGAAGAGGGTTATCCGTGGCCCTGACCTGCCTGGCGGACCACGGTGGCAAGTATAAAATCACCTACTGAAATTCCGTAGAACCGTCATGGAAATTGCCTCCAGATGGTCACCCGCATATCACGATCCGAGGGTTGCCCAAGGATTTTGACTGTGTGCTTCCCTCGGCGGAGGCTTGACTTCCTGTTTTCGAAACGCTACCTTTTTGAAAAACCGTAAAATACAAGGAATGAAAGGATAAGACAGTGCAGGAATCAAAAGAAGAAGACCCATCGGCGACACCCGTGTGCGAGGACGCGAAACGCGCAAGCAGAATCTGCTATGACCGGGAGCCCGATTTTACTAAGCCGTTACTCGACATTTCCCCCAAGGCACGAGAGCGGATGTTTTCGCGCCTGTCCTTTCTCTACGGCAAGGACCAGGCGGAACAATGGATGCCCGAGCTGGAACGAATTCTCAAAGTCCAGCACGCCCATAAACCCGCGGAACTGGTGGAGGCCGAAAGGTGTATTGATCCTGGGGAACGTTTCACCGAGAAAGACATGATCCTTATTACCTATGGGGATATGGTCCGGGGGGAGGGGAAATCCCCCCTTGCCGTATTGCACGATTTTGTCAGGACTTACAATCGGGGCGCCGTGAACACGCTGCATATCCTTCCCTTCTTTCCCTATTCCTCCGACAGGGGGTTTGCCGTGGTGAATTTCAAGATGGTGGATCCCAATCTGGGGACCTGGGACGATATCCTGTCCATGGCGGGAGATTATGACCTCATGTTCGACGGCGTCTTGAACCATTGTTCCTCCAAGGCCCGGATGTTCCAGGAGTTCCTGAACGGTGACCCGCGCTTCAGGCATTTTTTCATTGCCTACGACTCCCCGGATGAACTGACCGCGGATCAACGAAGCAAGATCTTCCGGCCCAGGACATCGGATATCCTCAGCAGATTTCAGACCATTGACGGCCTCAAGTATGTGTGGACCACCTTTTCGGAAGATCAGATCGATATCAATTTCAGAAACCCGGATGCCCTGCTGACCGTAATCGAGGGACTGCTTTTTTATATACGCCACGGGGCGGACATTATTCGCCTGGACGCCGTGACCTACATCTGGGCGGAGCCCGGGACCGAGTGTGTTCATCTCCCCGAGACACACGAAATCGTAAAGCTCCTGCGCGATGTGATGGACGTGGTCGCTCCCGGCGTGGCCCTGATAACGGAGACAAACGTGCCCCACGAGGACAATGTGTCCTATTTCGGAAATGGTTCCGACGAGGCCCACATGGTGTATAATTTTGCCTTGCCTCCTCTCGTCCTTTATACTTTCTATACCGGAGACGCAACCGCCCTTTCCAAATGGACGGGGGATCTGAAGGTCGACTCTGATCGTGCCACCTTTTTAAATATCCTGGACACCCACGACGGGATCGGGCTCATGGGAGTTAAGAACATCCTGTCGCGGACAGAGATTGATTTTATCGTGTTAAGGGCGAAAGAACACGGTGCGCTCATCTCCTATAAGGTGACCGAGGACTTCTCTCGGGAGCCTTACGAGATAAATTCCACCTGGTGGAGTGCCATCAATGATGAAGGCGGTGAAGAGGATATGGCGCTGAAGGTGAGGCGCTACATTGCATCCAGGAGCATCGCCCTCACGCTTCAGGGCGTGCCGGCCATATATGCCCACGGCATGATCGGAACGTCCAACGACTACGACCTCTTCAACAAGACAAAACACAACAGGGATATTAACCGGGGGACCATTGACCTTGCGAGTCTTTCGGAAGTGGAGAATGATTCCGACTCAAGGATTTGGCTCATCCGCCGTTACGGAAGCAGGCTTGCTCTTGTACGCACGACCCAACGGGCCTTCCATCCCCGCGGCGAGCAACGCGTGCTGTTCCTTTCTCCGGATCTGTTTACGGTCCTGAGGACCTCTCCCGAAAAGGACCGGTACGTACTCACAATCACGAACGTCACGTGCCGGGCATGCGAGGTTGAGATTCCCCTTTCCGAGCTGGGCGTGGATGCCGTCCTGTGGCATGACCTCCTGTCCAAAAAGGAATGTACGGCGCGAAAGGGCGGTCTGTTCTTGCGCCTGGAGCCCTATGATGTGATCTGGTTGGAACCGGTACGGCAGGTTTAAGGGTTCCGGGGTTCAAAGGTTGAAAGGTTTCCCGCTTTCACTTCGTTTCAGACGGGATCTGCGACAAGGTTCTGGGTTCTGCGTTCAGGGTTGTCAGCTTCTGATACACTTCAACTCGGATATTTGGCAGGAGCCGCGGTTCATAGGTTTATTGTCTGGATTTTCTTGAGATCTTCGAGAAAATTCAGTGTTCAGAGTTGATCCTTAAAAAACCAAGGTGTTAAACTTTTTCCGCCTGCGTGTGATTCGAAGGATAAGATTTGACTGTTGTCCATGGATAACCTATTCATTTAATATGTGAAATATGGATATGTAGAATAACCTTGAGCGATGAACGCAGAACCTCTAAACCTCTGAACCCATAACCTTTGAATGGGAAAGGAGATGAAAGATGAGATTTAGGCAGAAACTACTTCGTATTTTTATCCTCTGCATTGCATTGATCCCTCTTTTTGTTGCGGGTTGTGCCGGTGTAACCAAAGCGGGAACGGAGATCAAGCGAATCGACCCGAAAGAAGCCCGGGCGAAAGTCCAGGCCGGCAAAGCTCTGCTCGTCTGTTCCTACGATGATGAAGAATGTAAAGACATGCTTTTGGAGGGAGCCATGTTGCGCAGTACCTTTGAAAGCAAAGTATCCTCTTTGCCCAGGGATCAGGAGATCATCTTTTACTGTAATTGACCCGATGAGGCTACCTCTGCCAGTTTGGCGGAGCAATACTTCGGCAGGGGATTTCACAATGTCGAGGTCCTTAAGGGCGGTTTTAATGCCTGGAAGAATGAGGGCTATCCCTTCAATAAACCGGAATAGAGGAAAGGACAATGGGGACGTTTTCACCTTGTCAACTTCGCACGGCGATAGAGATTTATTATAGGGCGTCATGCCAAAAAAGTGCGGATAAACGTGCCTGCGGCCCTGCATCCTGCAATTGGCTGAGGAATCGGACAGTGAAAGATATCTCAGGGCCGTTTGACCGCCAAACAACGATGATCCGGCTGAATATTTGGAAAAAGATACGATGAAATTACATACCAACAAAGTGATTGCCCGGAAAGAAGGCCGTATCGGCTGGATCACTTTCAACAACCCCTCGAAGAGAAATGCCGTATCCCTGGAGATGTGGGAGGCCCTGGGCGAGATAGTCCGTGATTTTGACCGGGATAGTGCCATTCGTGTTATTGCCTTAAAGGGCGAGGGAGAAAAGGCCTTTGTCTCCGGTGCCGATATCTCTGAATTTGAGAAAAAGCGCCATTCGTCCGCTTCAAGAAGATCGTATGACGAGAAGGCCGCACTGGCTACCGACCTGCTATCCCGATCAGGCAAACCGGTCATTGCCATGATTCAGGGATTTTGCATCGGGGCGGGGATGGCCATCGCCTTGAGCGCGGACATCCGCTTTGCGACCCCGGACTCCCGATTCGGTATCCCCGCGGCCAGGCTGGGCCTGGGGTACGGCTATGCCGGCACCAAGGCGCTGTCCGATCTGGTGGGGCTATCGCACGCCAAGGACATCCTGTTCTCGGCACGTTTCCTGGACGCGGACGAGGCCTATCGTATGGGTCTTGTTAACAGGATCGTGCCGAGAGACGAACTGGAATCCGTTGTTCGCGCATATGCGGAGCTGATCGGAAACAACGCGCCATTAACAATAAAGGCGGCAAAGGCGGCTGTGAACGAGACAAGAAATGATTTTCCTGAAAGAGATCTTGAAAGAATAGCCGGAATGGTGGATGCGTGTTTTGACAGCAACGATTATGCCGAGGGACGTCGCGCCTTTCTTGAAAAACGGTCCCCAACGTTTACCGGGACATGACCGCCCGGTTTATCGAAAGAACAAAGGGAACATCTTAACTCTTAAACCTTATGGAAACGGAGATTTATTAGTTTGTTCGGACAAGGGGTCTTGCCGCGCGTCCGGCATGGAAAGTCAAAAAGGAATTCATATGGTTCAAGGAGCAAAAAAGATTCTGTGGAATCTTTTGTTGATCAGTATCGGAAGTGTCCTTTGTGCATTAGCCATTAACGGCATCCTGATTCCCAAAGGGTTCTACGGCGCGGGATTCACGGGGATTGCGCTCCTGGTGCACTATATGGTGCCGGCGCTTCCGGTCTCGCTCGTCTATCTCGCCATCAATATCCCCGTATTCGGGATCGGTTGGATATATGTGGGGAGGCGCTTCTTCTACTACAGTATCGCCGGCATGCTTATCTTCACGGCGGCCGTGGAATGGATTCACTTTCCCATCCCCGTCAACGATCAGATCTTATGCGCCCTCCTTGCCGGGATACTCATGGGCACCGGATCCGGAATCATCCTGAAATCTCAAGGGTCGGCGGGCGGCCTGGATATCCTCTCCGTTGTGCTCCTCAAAAGGTTCTCCATCCGCCTCGGATCCACGATTCTGGCCTTTAATATCGCCGTCCTCACGGCGGGAGCCATCCTTTTTACCCTGGAAAAGGCGCTTTATACACTCATTTACCTCTACGTGAACGCTCATATGGTCGATCTGATGATCACCGGTCTCAGTCAGCGCAAGGCCGTGCATATCATTACGCCCCAATGGGATGATATCGCGCATCACATCATGCGGGATATGCATCGCGGGGTGACGATCCTCAAGGGGCAGGGTGCCTACTCGGGAAAGGCGGAAAAAATTCTCTATACGGTGATCACCTTTCGCGAGTTGGGGGTATTGAAACGCCTGGTCGCCACCCACGATCCGGATGCTTTCATGGTGGTAAGCGATACCCTCGAAGTCATGGGGCAACGCATCGGAAACCAGCCACACTGGTAAAGGGTCCACCGCCGGGAGCCTCTTTTTTGGATAGAATGTAGCCTTTCTTTTTGAGCCGGCGGCAGGCATCAATAATTTCGGCATCAGGCGCCACGTTTTCGAGGATTTCCACGACTATGTGCTTTTTCGGCAGCACCGACGCAAAATCGTCGAGGAGCGCCTTGCGTATGAAATTGATAAATCCCCTGCCACCCCCGATTAGACTTTCCAGACCGAACAGCAAGGGGCTTCCAGCGATGACCTGTGAAGTTGCCGCGTCTTCATCGATGCCGCTAAAGCAGTGTCGAAACTATTACGGAACAGGAGCTCGTATCCGAACAGTTTCATGTCCTCGTCCAATATGGGCTGGCGCTCTATGAATTGTTCCATGCTATTTTTCAAACATTGCCCTTGCCGGCCTTGATGATCCTGGCCAGTTCCAGCATGCTCCTGGCGGTGGCACGGGCGGTTTTAAGACCGTATTCATCCTTCAAGATCTGATGTTTGTCCTTGGGATCAAAATCGCCGATTCCCGATAGGCTTGAAAGTCCCGCGCCGCCGAAGGTGGACAATGAACCCGGAACCGCGATGACCATCTGGTAGGTCAGAAAGGCCCAGTGGATACTGGTCAGGGTCGTTTCAATGCCTGAGTTCCGGAACCAGCTTACGGCAATTCCGGCACCCACTTTGTGTTTCATGCCTCCCGCATAGTGCTTCCCGTAATGAATGCACCGGAGTCGATCCAGTACCGAGGCCAGGCGGCCGCTCATCCTTGCCAGATAAACGGGCGAAGCCACCATCAGGGCGTCGGCCTCAACCACCTTGGGAAACAGTTCTTCCATGTCATCCTTGACGGCACAGAAGTTCTTTTCATCCTGCTTGGCCATACACCAGTTACAGTGCCGGCAGTCCTCTATTTTTTTGCCCTGAACATTGAAGATCTCTATCTTTATGTCATCCCGTTCCACTGCTTTTAACGCATCTTTCAAAAACCATTCCGTATTGGACTCCTTGACGGGACTTCCGCAAATACCCAGAATATTAATCACGTTTTCCTCCGAATTTCCCTATTCACAAGTTGCTTTTTACATCAATGCCGAATTTTTTGATCCGTTTCCAGATCGTGACCCTGCTTACGCCCAGGCGTCTCGCAACTTCCGACTGATTGCCGTCGCATTCCCGAAGGAGTCGCAGAAGGTTTTCAAGTCCGTGGCGCTCTTCAGTTTTTTCATTCCCAGGCACTTCTATTTCAGAAGGTGAAGCGATTTTTGGGGGCAGATGACGCACCTGGATTTCCCCCGCCTTACAGAGAACGGATGTGTATTCGATGGCATTCTTTAACTCCCGAACGTTCCCGGGCCAGTCATAGAGCAACAGCTTTTCCATGGCGTCAGGGTGGATTCCCGCCGCACTTTTGCCCGTCTTCAATGCGTTTTGTTGGAGGAAGCTTTCGACGATGACCGGAATATCTTCCCGACGGTCTTTCAGGGCCGGAATGGAAAGCGGGAAAACGCTGATGCGGAAATAGAGATCTTCCCTGAAAGATCCCTCCCGAATGAGTTCTTCAATGTTCTTGTTGGTGGCGGTAACAATCCTCACGTCCACCTGAATAGGTTGGTGGCTGCCTACGCGTTCAATCTCTCTTTCTTCAAGGACCCGCAGAAGTTTCACCTGGGTAGACAGGGGAATGTCTCCGATCTCATCCAGGAATATGGTGCCGCCGTGGGCCGCTTCAAATCGCCCTATGCGGATCCGTTCCGCGCCGGTAAAGGCGCCTTTTTCATGACCGAACAACTCGCTTTCAAGCAGGTTGTCATTAAGCGCGGCGCAGTTGACTTTGATGAAAGGTTGGTTTCTGCGGGGGCTGACGTCGTGAATGGCTCGCGCCACCAGCTCCTTGCCGGTGCCGCTTTGACCCAAAATCATCACCGGTGCCGCGGTTGGGGCAACGCTTTCCACCAGATCGAAAACGCGACGGATTGCAGTTGACCTGCCGACAATGCCTTGAAACCCCTCTTCCAGATGACAGCTTTTTCGAAGGGAGTCCACCTCCATCTGTTTATGCACCAGTTCCGACTGGTCGGTAAACATTTCGACGGCGCCGATGATACGGCCGTCATCATCCTTCAAGACCGATGCGTTCTTCATCACATGCACGGCGCGATGTTCCTTGTTGGTAATCAGACACCGTTTTTCCCGAACGGCGCTGGTGGCAAAGAGGCTGCAGAAAGGCTTACCCTGATTCTGAGCATGGATCTCACATCCCGTACAGTTCAGAACACGGCACTTCCTGCCGATCAGTTCACCGGAGCGGTATCCGGTCATTTTTTCCGCGGCCGGGTTCATGGCTACGATGGTTCCCATGGCGTCGACTACCATCAGGCCATCCTGAAGGGTGTCAACAATGGTTTTCCAGTATTTTGACAGGTCCATTTTTTCAGATCCTTAGAGATGGCTGTAAAGCTGTTCAGTTAACACTTTTAGCATATTTGCCGGATCAAGGCAAGGTACTGGAGCCGATCCAGATCGGATGGAGCAGAGGCCCCTCAAACGAGGTGCCAGGTGTCAGTGTTAAGGTTTCAGGAAGGAGGCAACTCAATCTATCAAAATTTGTAGAATACCTCATATCAGAATCCTGACACCTGATATCTGAAACCTATAACTTCAAAACCCGATTTTTGTCAATGCACCCCTAAATTGGCAAAATTCAATACGCACCTTGAAAGGGCTGGACTACAGACTTAAAGATTCACGGATTAGACTTGTGCCCTCAACCCGCGATCAGGCATACCATGGCAAGAAGAAATCGGGTAACGGCGGGGTAAAAGGGACGGTCGATTTCCCCTTGGAGCCTTTTCGCCAGCTGTCTCAGCCATGGTTGCAGTTCCGTCCTCGCAAAATCCCGTGCTGTCGCCAACAAATCTTCACCGCCCTCTTCGAAAGCGCCTTCGAGAAGCAAAGTCAGGTATTCAATCTCCACGGCGAGGTGATCCGCCGGAACCGAACCTTCGCCCGGTAAAGCCAGCCCCGAAGCTTTCAGCCTGGCTTCCATCATCTGTACAGGCCGTCCCATAAGCCTTCCTCCTTCCGATTCGTAGGCGGAGTGATGAAGCGAGGCCGTGATGCCGCCCCTGTCGCTGATGAACAACCTCACGTAGTCTTCTTCAATGGTTTCAAAAGCCTGCTTGAAATCAACGAACGTTTTCAGACAACCCGCGATGACATGGGCCGCCTCAGAGCTGCCTGTCAGTTCTCCCAGTTTTTTCAGTTCATCGGTGGTTGCGGCTTGTCGCATCTCTTCGCACCATGCCCTGGAAGGCCCCCAGAAGGCCTGACTCAAAAGGGGCAGTCCGTTAAGCAAAAGGGAGAGGTCTTCAGGTGTCAGATCATCGAGGGTTGTGGCCATGAATCTTTTCTCCGGAAATGAAAAAATGATGAAGGCGCCTTTATACACCAAAAGGGGTTGCCCCGTCCATGTAGACTTGCCATTAGCGTGCAATCAAGAAGGGCTAACAGAAATGCTCGAAATTGAATTCGATGGCGGTCCCGATCCCGAAATCAATGCCGACAGAAGCAGACCTTTGCAAATCCCTATCCGCTTCCCGGGTGCTCCCTGTAAACGTGCAAGTTAACAGGTGTGGGATGTGAAAACGGGCGGAGGCAATCTTGAATGCCGTAAATTCAATTGGTTACATTGAATACGAGAGTTGATATTTCGTTCGGCATGCTATTTGCTTTGCCGTGGCAGGGAAGCTTGTAGGACGTAAAAAAAGTAAAACACGTAATTATCAACATGGAGGAGAAGAATATGAAGAAGTTGTTTGGATGTGTCGTGATGGGAACGCTCATTCTCGGTTTTCTCGGGACTGCCATGGCTGATGGAAATTACCGTAAAGGCAAATACCTGTTCAGGAAGAATTGCCGTTCGTGCCACATGGAAAATGCCCCCGGTCCTCAGCAGGCCAAGGTCCTTGAGCCTTCAACCTATACGATGAGCGAATGGACGGCGGCATTTGCTCCCGAAAAGGCGTCCACCTATCCATGCAAGGCCGAGTGGGACAAGGCCGGTGAAGCGGGTATCCAAGATATCTATTCCTATCTCTACAAATTCGCAAAAGATTCCCCGACGCCGGCAAAGTGTAAGTAGTGCTGAATGGAGAAGGGCTGAGGGGGAGAAGGGAGACGCCCCCGATGGAAACAACAGGAAACCGATGGAGTCATCCATGAACAGTAAAATCGATTTAAATATGTCGCGGAGAAACTTCCTGAAGCTTACCGGCGCGGCGACTCTTGCAGCGGCCGGCGCTGGAGCTTTCCCGGGAATGCAGAAAGCGGCCGCAGAGGTAAAACCAGGAGATTTTGAGAGTAAATACGGTGTCTGCGACATGTGTTTTAATAAGTGCAGCCTGATTGCCCGGGTCCGGGACGACGTGGTGCAAAAACTGGATCCCAACCCCAGGTTTCACAAATCCCGCGGTATGTTGTGTGCGCGGGGAAACGCGGGAATCCGGCAACTCTACGATCCAGATCGTCTCAAGACGCCGCTCTTGAGAAAGGGTGCACGGGGGGAGGGAAAATGGCAGCGTCTGACCTGGGAACAGGCCCTGGACCATGCGGCCGAGCAACTGAACCGCATTGCCGAGAAATACACCCGGTGCGGTGTTGTCTTCATGGCCGGAGCCGATATGCAGTCGCTCTTTGTGCACCGCTTTGCAGAGGCCTTCGGATCCTACAATGCCCTTTCCCACGAGTCCATGTGCCTCATCGCCGGCACCCGCGGATTCCTGGATACTTTCGGCGAGGTTCCCATACCGGACATGCGCTATACCAAATATGTGGTCATGTGCGGCGCTAACCGGTTCGAGGCCCTGGTGACCCCGGACAGCATGGATCTCATGACGGCCATGAAAGAGGGAACAAAACTGGTGGTCATGGACCCCCGGTATACCAAGACCGCCGCCATGGCGGACGAATGGCATGCCATCCGTCCCCATACGGATATGGCCCTGATGCTGGCCTTCGCCCATGTCCTGATCTTCGAAGGGTTGTACGACAAGGACTTTGTGCAGAATCGCTGTTTCGGGCTGGACCAGCTTATGGAGCACGTTCGTAACTATACTCCGGAATGGGCGGAGAAGGAGACGGATATCCCGGCAGGTGAAATCCGGAGAATCGCCCGGGAAATGGCTGCAGCGGCGCCGAGGGCCATGATCTACCCGGGGCGTCGAAGCTCCAACTATAGGGATTCCAGCCAGATCCGTCGCGCCTTCGCTATTGTAAACGCCCTTTTGGGGAATTGGGACAGGCCGGGTGGACTCACGGCGGCGCGGATGGTGGGCCTCAAATCGCCTCATATCGAGGCGCCTTTTTATGAAACCAACCCGGAGGACCGTATCGATGCGGGTGTGGCCAAACTCATGTTCGACGAGGAAGGCTCTTTCAAGATTGCCAGGGATGCGGTAATCGCCCAGAAGCCCTATCCGGTCAAAGGGTTCTTCACCTACAAGACCAATCCGGCCCAGACGGCCGCCAATCGGGAAAAGACGCTCCAAATGTACGCAAACCTGGATTTTGCCCTGAGCATGGACATCACCATGAGCGATACGGCCTGGCTTGCCGATCTGGTTCTCCCGAGCCAGTGTGCCCTGGAGCGGACCGATCCCTGTTCCGCTCAGCAGGGCTCCTCCGCCTGCGCGTGTGTCGTCATGCGGGACCCGGTGGTTTCAAAACCTCTATTTGAGTCCAAACCTGTCCTCTGGGTGGTTACGGAGCTGGCCAAGAGAATGGGCCTGGGGCAATATTTTGACTTTACCGTGGAAGGTTTTCGAGAAGAACAGTTGGACGGGCTTCCCGGCGCATTGGAGGCCCTGAAGCGGGATGGCGTCTATTACAATCCCAGCAAACTCTACGGAGTCTATGAAGGGCGGATTTTCAAGACCAAGTCTCATAAAATAGAGCTCTATAACGAGACCTATAAGCAGCTTGGTGTGGACCCCATGCCTGTATATGAACCCCCGAAAGAGGTTCCCCAACTCAAATTTCGCATGGTGGTGGGTCGGACAGCGGTGATTACCCAGAGCAGCAGCCAGAACAACAGCCTGCTCCAGGAATTCGTATCCGACAACAATCTCTGGATCCACCCGGAGCCCGCCGGCAAATTGGGGATTGCCCATGGCGATCGCGTGACCGTTGAAAGTCCGGTGGGAACGCAGAAGCTTGAAGCCAACGTTACCTACAAGACCAGGCCGGACACGGTGTACATGCATACGGGGTTCGGTGTGTTGAGCCGGGATCTGAGGAACCTGAAAGGGAAAGGCGCCTGCATTGCGGCGGTGATAGAAGACGAGATGGACACGCTCACGGGAAACATGGCCATGCATGAGACCATCGTGACCGTTCGAAAGGAGGCTGCCTGATGGAAAAGAAGCTGGCCATGGTGATCGATTCCTTTGCCTGCATGGACTGCAAGGCCTGCCAGGCGGCTTGTAAAGAGGCCAACAAGGTCCCCGTGGGGCACTGGCGCAACTGGATCAAGTCACCGGATATGGAGGCCGTTGCCAAGAAGGGCGGAAGAATGTTGTTTCAGCCCGGCAACTGCATGCAGTGCGACAAGCCCACCTGTGTGGAAGCGTGTCCCACAGGGGCGACTTACAAGGACCCTTTGGACGGAACGGTCAAAATCAACCGGGAACTCTGCATCGGCTGCGGTCAATGCCTTCCCGCCTGCCCTTATGGGGCCCGCTATCGCCACCCTGAATTGCGTGTGGCGGATAAATGCGATTTCTGCGCGGGTAGGCGCGCCGCGGGACTTGATCCGGCCTGCGTGAGCACCTGTCCCAATAAGGCAAGAGTCTTCGGGGATTTGAACGATTCTACAAGCGAGGTGCGAAAACTCTTGAAAAAAGGCAATTATGTTCAGGTCGTAAATAATGAAAGCAACACGAATCCCAATATTTATTACGTAGGGGACCCTGGGGTAAAGGACTGGCCTGCGAAGGCTCAGATGCCGTCGGCTTTTGCTTTCTGGAAAAACCTGGCCGGACCGGTCATGAAAGGGTTTGTGGGGCTGTCGGCACTGGGAGTGGGTGCCATGCTGGTCAAGCAGTTTGTCATGCCCCATGATGGGCCCCATGTTGGGCCTGATGATGTCCTCGGCAAACCGGATGAAAAGGATAAAGGAGGTGATACCCATGAGTGATCGAATGATCAAACGCCATGATCAAGGCGCCATCCTTATCCACTGGTTTAACGCGGTAAGCTGGTTCTTTTTATTGGCGACGGGCCTGGGCCTTATTAAGAACCCGGCGCTACAGCCGCTTGGGCAGTGGTGGCCAAGCATGATGCGAGATCTTTTTGGCGGCGGCGCCATGCTGCTGAAAGCGCACTGGATTGTGGGGATTGTATGGGCCGGGGTCTGGCTGATCTTCCTCGTTGCGGGCCTTTTCCGGTATACGCTGCCCTTTCTCAAACAGATCATGACCTATGCCATCCCCCGGGATATCCAGTGGATGATCAAGAAGAATATGCAGATGACCATGGGCTACAAGATGATGGCCAGGCTCGTCAAACCGTTGGGATGGGATGGAAGAATACCGGATCAGGGGTTTTACAATGCGGGTCAAAAGGCCGCGGCGGCAGGGATCATCGCAGGCGCCGTCGTGGTTGTGATTACCGGAGTGATCATGTTGATTTCCAATGTCTATCTGAGTCCAGCCCAAACCCCGCTGGTTCAGTGGAGTATCACCATCCATTACATGGCGGCCGCGGTGACCTTTGGGATTCTTCTGATTCACATCTATATGGCGGCCATCAGCCGGGAAGAGAGACCGGCATTTATTTCCATGTTTACGGGTGAAGTTCCCGAGGAATATGCCAGACACCATCACAGGCTCTGGTATGAAAAGGTTGAAGGTTGAACATAAACTATATTTTATGATTGTAAGGAGAAAGAAGATGAAAGAAATGGTAAAAAGCATGTTTCTGGCACTGATCGCCCTCTCTTTTTCGGCTGCTATGCCCCTGATGGCTGCCGAGGAAACCTTTACACCCTATACCGCCATTGTTGAAGCCGACGTGGTGAAAGGGATCGTTGATGGAAAGACCGTAGGCCTTGTCATCGATGCCCGTCCCAAGCCGACAAAGTACGACAAGGGCCATATTCCCGGAGCGCTAAGTATGCCCACCAGCCAGTTTGACAAGATGAAAGGGCTCCTCCCCGCCGACAAGCAGGCGCTGATCGTCTTTTATTGCGGTGGCCTCAAGTGCGCTCTGAGCCACAAGAACGCCTTTAAGGCGGAGGCCCTGGGGTACACCAATGTGAAGGTCTATGCAAAGGGATATCCCGATTGGAAAACGGTCTATGGAGCGGGACCCGCAACGGCCAAAAAGGCCGCACCCAAAAAGATAGCTTCACAGAAAAAGTACAAGGCCGCCAAGGAAGAAGGCAGCATCGCATTTGTGGCGTTTCAGAAAATTGTAGCCGAAGCCCCGGGCAGCGTGCTCTTTGTGGATGTACGGGATTCCAAGGAGTATAAGAGTGGCTCTTTTAAGAATGCCGTCAACATCCCCACCGAGGAACTGGAGAAGAAACTCCCTTCCATGAAAGCCGACAAGCCGATCATCTACGTGTGCGGCACGGGAGCCCGCAGTGGTGAAGCCTACTACATGACAAGGGACAAACGTCCGGACATCGTTGAAGTCTACTATGTGGACGGCGAGATGACCTGGGATAAGGACGGCAATTATAAGCTGACGCCGCCGAAGTAGTTAGCAGTTAGTAGATGACGAGTGACGAGTAACGAGTAGCGGGTGAGGAATTGCGTGATGAAAGAGACGGAGAAAAGGAGTATCCGAAATTTTCCTGGAAGTTTTTTTCATCGCGCGATCCCCGTCATCTTCCTGTTTATCCTCCTGTCGATTTCGTCTTTGGTGGTTCCATCCTTGTCCCTGGGAAAAACGGCGAAAAGCCCGGAGAAGGACCTTCCTCTGTGGTGGCTGGATACCCTCAAAAGAGCAGGGACGGGCGGATATAACCTCATTACCTTTCAGGAATTTAAAGACCTCATCCAATCGGGAAAAGATTTTATCCTGCTGGATGTGCGTCCAGATTACGAATACAAAGACGGCCATATCGCGGGGGCGCTGAATTTTGAGTTTCATCTGGGCCACAGGTCCAACCTGGAACCTGAAAGGGCCGAGGCCCTGAAGACCTTGCTGGGTCCGGATCAAGACCGGTTGATCGTTACCTATTGCAGGAGCTTCAGGTGACCCCGCAGTGAGATCGCGGCCGGGTGGGCCGTGCGGCTGGGATATAAAAACGTCAAACAGTTTCCCTGGGGATATAAGGGGTGGCAGGTGTTGACCGATCCGGGGAAGCAAAACGCCGCGGCACCCAAGGGTCCCGTGGAAGGGGATTTCTTTCCCCAATGCCGGCTGGCTGTGCTTAAGGCGGGAAAAGACGACTCCTATCTGGGGCTTTCTCTCGGGAGCCGCTATTTTTCCCTTTCGGATATTTCAGGCGATACCATCCTGGTGGTGGTCTATAACGAAATGTGCATGCTATGTCTTGCCGAGCTTCCCCAAATGAACCGCCTGTTTGACCTGGCGAGCGCGGACGGGAAACTAAAAGGGCGGATCAAGATGCTGGGTCTGGGGGCCGGAAGCACCAAGCGCGCCGTGGCCAGGTTCAGGAAGGAAAAAGGGTACGATCTTCCTTTGTTCGCCGATGAAAAATGGACGATCTTCACTCAGTTGGGAAAACCCACTTTGCCGGTGAATTATCTCCTCAAGAAGGACGGGGAAAAGGCGCTTCGCATCCTGTGGCGTCATGAGGGGGCCATCGGAAATCCGGAAGAATTTTTGGCGCACCTGAAGACCTATCTGAAGCAGGACGGGGACGCGGCAAGGTAGCCTTGGCGCATCTCGCAAAAAAGGACCATGCTGGATCTTACGAAAAACTGGAAGAGGGTGATCGATAGCCTGTATAAGGGGATCGTCGTGATCGATACGGACGGTGCGATTCGGCATGTAAACCCGGCCCTTGAAAGCCTGACCGGCTTTCGGGCCGATGAACTCATCGGAAACGCCTGCACCAAGCTTGCCTGTTCCGTTTGCGAACCCTGGTACGGCCAGGAGGGATTCTGGTGCATGCTGTTCGGCAGCGGACAGCCCATGAAACCCATGGCCTGCCAGATCAACAGAAAGTCGGGCCATCCCCTCAATGTGATCAAGCAGGCATCCATCATGCGCAATGCCCAAGGGGGCATGGTGGGCGCCGTGGAGACCATTTGGGATATGGAAGATCTGACGCAGGGCATTCCCGGGAGCTGCTGTTCTGAAAACATCCCTGGTTTTTTCCTATGAGCGAACTCTTATTCTCTCCTCCAACAGCACGGGATCTCGCGCCCGCCTTGAGAAGCATGCCCATAATCCTATCAGAACCCTTCATGGCCTCAATGTAGTTTTTTTTTCGGCATGCCTCCTCGTGGGGTTTCCCCACAACGATTTCTTTCACAACCCCACCTCACCGAAACAGCAAGAGATCCGACTCGTCAAATCCCGATCATTTCGGTCTTGACAAATCATCAGGGTCCTGGTAGCTCCACACAAAAATCGCGAGAGGATGTCAGGGCGTCAGAAGCATTGCCAACCTCCTCTCACCGTCGATTCGTGAGCAGATCCATTTATGGGAATGTTTACTTTGTCGTGAAAGAAAAAGATCTCAAAGACGCAATCAGCGGTTGGCCGTTAGCTATTAGCCGTTCAATATCAACGGGTTAAGATAAAATGGATATCATTTATGCCCACATACGCCGAAAACCCGATCTTTGAAACCCTGGAGGAAGCCCTGAGCAGCAGCTACCGGGTGGACAGCTTGCGCAAGCTCTGCAAAATGGTCTGCAAGGAAGCTCCCTACACGTAAAGCCGACATGATCGCCGCCATCTGCAAGTCCATGCTGGGGCCGAATGTAAAATCCCATTTTGACAAACTTTCCAAAATGGAACAGGCCGCGGTTCAGGAAGCGGCCTTTTCCTACGGAGGACGGCTGGATGCAGCCAAATTCAAGGCCAAATACGAGAAGTCCCCGCCTCGTCTGCCAAAGCCTTGGGCTGGGGCTCCGATGCTGATCCGGTGGACCTTTTCCTTGTCAACGGGTGCGTCCCCGCTGATTTGAGGAAATTATTGCTGATCTTCCTTGCGGAAACCCGAAGAGGATAGTCTCAAATATTCGAACAGCACTCCCTGAAACCGTCCTTCTTGACATCGATGGAAAGACGGAAGAAAGGAAGCTGGTGGTTCGAAACACGGCATCGGCCGCCTTGAACAATCTGGAAACGGTGTTGAGACTCATTGACGCGGGCAAGATCAAGGTGGGCGCCAAAAGCGGTCGTCCCGCTTCAGCAGGCCAGAAAAACCTGGCGCGTCTTCTTCAGGATGGAGACTGGTACGGGGAGGATGAGTGCCTTGCGGATGTGGGTTTCATTCAGGCCTTTGCATGGCCTGTCCTGTTGCAGGGCACGGGACTGGCAAAGGTCGAAGGCGCCGCGCTCAAAGCTTACGGACAAGGGGAAAAAGGCCCTTACGGGAAAACTTCCCCATGTTATCAAAGACGTATGGACCAGATGGAAAACCAACAAATTCATGGATGAATTCAGCCGGGTGGACAAGATCAAGGGACAGAAGGCATCCGAGAGGACGGGCCCTGGTTGCAGCCCATACGCGCAGGCCGGTTTTATACGAGGGCCTTTTGCTTGTGCACCCCCGGCAAATGGCTCAGGGTGAAAGAATGGTTTCGGTCCATGGTTTCGGCGGGACTCGAATTTGAGGTGGCCCGGTACGCCTGGAAGCTTTATGTGGGCGACGCCCAGTACGGACATCTGGACGATTACGAAGAGGGCATGGTCAAACTCCGATATATCCTCTCCTTTCTGTTTGAATACGCGGCAACGCTGGGAATCATCGACGTAGCCTACATCCACCCCGATGGCGCGCTTTCAGACGCGCATAAGCTGTGGGGCTGGGGGATGGATGGCAGCACCTTTCTCAGCCGCTATGACGGCCTTCAATATATTCGTCGTCAATTCCCTCGGCGCTTTCGCCATGGGAATGGCCGATCATTATGAGGCCGGACCCGCTGAAATCCGATCGGTTCTCACGGTCCTTCCCAATCATGATGTGGTGGTGACCGATGCATCCGAATCTGTCGCCCGGCGACAGGCTGTTTCTTGAAAAAATAGGCCAAAAGAAGACGCCGTCTCTGTGGACCCTGACTGCCACGACGCTTTTGGAAGCGGCCCAAAACGGGACGAGCATCGAGGAAACCAGGGCCTTTCTGGAAGCCCGTTCAAATCAACCCATCCCCGGAACGGTCATCACTCTCTTGGATGATGTCAACCGTCGATCCACCGGGCTTTCATACGCAGGCAGCGCCCATCTTATCGCCTGCAAGGATGCCATGATTCAGAAACTGGTTGTCTTCTGACGACAAACCTTCAGAAACTGTGCCTTCCCGCCGGGGAAAAACATCTTGTCGTCCTGCCAGGGAAGGAAAAACCGTTCCTGACGGCGCTCACCCGCCTGGGCTATATCGTACCCCAGTTGCGAGAACAGATATGACCGATTTCAATCCCGCCAATCCGCTCATCGTCCAGGGCGATCACACCATTCTGGTGGAAGTGGCCAGCCCCCGTTACGAGCCGGCCCGAAACGAGTTGGTCCGATTCGCGGAACTGGTCAAATCTCCCGAGCACATTCACACCTACCGCATCACCCCGTTGTCCATCTGGAATGCGCGGGCGGCCGGCATCCCCGCCACAAAAATCGTGAGCGCCCTGTGCGAATTCGCAAAATATCCGATTCCGGAACATGTGCTGGTGGAAATCAACGATTTCGCCTCCCGTTTCGGCCGGCTGAAGCTTCATGCAAATGGCTCGGGGCTAACGCTCTCAGCCGACAGCGAGATCCTTGCGGAAGAGATATATCCATACCCCCGCCATACGGGATCTTCTGGAAAAGCGCATTTCCGAAACGGTATTTCTGGTTCGGGCGGGCGATCGCGGCAGAATCAAACAGGCCCTCATCAAGGCCGGATTTCCAGCGGAGGACCTCGCGGGATATGTGGAAGGGAGGCCCGTTCAATTTTCCGTGCGTACCGCCACCCGGGCCGGGGCGCCCTTTGCCTTCCGTCCCTACCAGCAACAGGCCGCCGAAACCTTTCATGCCGGAGGTTCGGAACGGGGCGGGGCCGGCGTTATCGTGCTTCCCTGCGGGGCGGGAAAGACTATCGTGGGAATATCCTGCATGGCCCGGCTTCAGACCTCCACCCTGATCCTCACCACCAATGTGACCGCCATTCGCCAATGGAAAGAGGAACTGCTGGACAAAACCACCCTTTCCGAGACGGATATCGGGGAATACAGCGGAAGCGCCAAAGATATCCGCCAGGTGACCATCGCCACCTACCAGATCATGACTTACCGCCCGGACCGCGAGGGGGATTTCCCTCACCTCACCCTTTTTGACGACCACAATTGGGGATTGATTATCTACGACGAAGTCCACATGCTTCCGGCCCCTGTTTTTCAGGTGACCGCCGGCCTCCAGGCCAGAAGACGACTGGGTCTCACCGCCACCCTGGTGCGGGAAGACGGCAAGGAAGATGACGTGTTTGCGCTCATCGGCCCCAAAAAAGTGGACGTGCCCTGGAAGGAAATGGAACAGCAGGGATGGATTGCCAAGGCCCGGTGTTGTGAACTTCGCATTCCACTTCCAAAAGACCTGGGCATGACCTATGCCGTGGCGGACAAGCGTCGGAAATTTCGCATTGCATCGGAAAATCCCGCCAAACAGGACCTGGCAAGGAGAATCATGGCCCGCCACAAGGGAAGCCAGATCCTCTTGATCGGCATGTATGTGGACCAGTTGAAAGATCTTGCCGAAGGTCTTTCCGTTCCCCTGATTACCGGGTCCACGCCCCAGAAAATGAGGGACCGCCTCTACCGGGATTTCAAGGATGGGAGCATCAGCACCCTGGCTGTTTCCAAGGTCGCCAATTTTGCCGTGGATCTGCCCGATGCCTCCGTGGCCATTCAGATATCGGGGACCTTCGGCTCCCGGCAGGAAGAGGCCCAGCGTCTGGGCCGTATCCTGCGGCCCAAATCCGGAGAAAACCAGGCCTATTTCTATTCCCTGGTCACGCGGGATACGGTGGAGCAGGAGTTTGCCCTCAAACGCCAGCTGTTTCTCTGCGAACAGGGGTATGAATACGCCATACGGACCGCGGATTCGTTTTAGCTCTCCCGGTATCCTGTTCGGAAGCATCAGGTTCGGATCATCAACTGTCTCTTCTCCACCCTTCGAGCGTGCGATAGCTGAGAGTCCTCCCGGGCCAAATTGGAAAAACCGGATAGGGGGAGCAGACCCGACTTCTCAATTCTTGCGGAAATTCATCGCCTCAATGTGGTTTTTTTTCAGCATGCCTCCTCGCGGGGTTTTTCTCCAACAATTTCCTTCACCACTCTCGCCGTCCCGTCAAACATCTCTCTCCCCTTTTGTCTTTCCGTTGCACCCGACCCGGCTGGGGAATAGGAATTCAATTCCCTGAGAAACGGTTCTTTGAGGGCCATGTTCGGCTCCAATTCCACGGCCTTTTGGAGGAGTTGGAGCAGGTCCGTTTCCCTGGGCGGATGGATATCGTGCCTGACAAAAATCGACTTGATGGCTCTTACGACGACGAAACGAGCCATGTCCCTTGCGCGGAACAGGTTGCCCGTTTGAAGGGACGTCTCGGCCTCACGCAGAAAGTCGTAAGCGGATCGGATGTAGTCCCGGCAGAGAACCTCTTCCTTTCGTTTCGGGTAGGAGTCCGAAGGGAGATTGCTTTTGCGCCATGCCTTCTTGTCAAAGAGAACGCGACCTTCCGTTGTGGCGGAAAAGACGATGGTTCCGGGAATATCTTGCTGACGGCAAAACTCCTGGGGCGTTCTTATTAGAATATGCTTTTCTGTCGTGATATGGTCCAGGTGCCTGGAAATCTCTTCGCCCAGTTCCTTGACATCCCGTTCGGTTTCCATGACCACCATGAAGTCCACGTCGCTGAATTCATCAGCATCCCCTCTTGCAAGGGAACCGAAAAGGATGACGGCCTCAGCATCGAAATCGTCCAAAAGGGCATCCTTCAATTTGACGACAAGTGCGGCATTATCCATAATTTCCTCATAGTAACGGTCCTTTCCATGGGAGAAGAGGGTCACGGGAATTATTGTCTTTACCCCATGCTTACTGTTTCAGACATACTGTAACAAGTTATTCGATTATTCAAGGGTGTCAATCATTTCTTCCTTGACGGGCAGGGGGGCATAAATAAATTAACTTCATAAATACCGGGGTGGAGGTTGTTTAGTACGCCGTGAAAACCCACGTCCTATGGGCGTGGTCATGTGGGATTGGCTATGCCGGTCCCGAATGGGTTTGGCCGAAGGCCATTTTTGATGGTCAGGTGAATCCGGCAAAATCGGATTTTCAAATAACACAAAAAGGCAGTCTGATAAATGAAAACATCATCTGCAGGAAAGGCGGGGCGGTTTACTTTAAAAACCAATCAAAGATGAAAATCGTCAGTATTAGCAATAAACCTGTCGCAGAGGAATGCCCCCTTATAGGGGGCTAAAGCAAAGCCTGGTCCTTGGGCCAGGATATTTACTTTATATGTTTATGCCCATCCCCCATCCTACTGTCCCCCATCCTATGTGATTTTTTCAATCGGAATATCCACGCCTTTTTTTACGGAAAATCAACTTTTAGCGGCCATTGATAACGTCGATTTCTATCCAGAGTTAACCAGTAACGTACAGGCCTCTTACTATTCAGGCCAAAATTGGAATTGCTGCATCGCAAATCTTTCCCTTGACACAATGTTATTATTCATAATAGCTTTCACGGGAAAAGCAAGTTCTTATCTCCTTTATCTGGACGGTCTTTCAGATTGTTGAAGCGGGGCGCTTGCGCCCGGCTCTTGGCGAATCTCCTTTGTTATCCACATTTACTTGGCGAGGTGAAAAGGCATGAAAAAAATTAGGAGCATCCTGGTCATCGGCTTTGTTGCGGCTCTAATGGGCTTTTCCCCGGCGGTCGGCCATACTGCCGATAATAACCCCATCAAACTGAAATGGAGCACCTTTTATCCGGTTAGCCACCCGCTTGGCGCTCTCTATCAGTCTTGGGCGAAGGAAATTGAAAAGCGCACTCAAGGGAGAGTGAAGATCACTTGTTTCTTCGGGGGCACCATGCTAAAGGGACCCGAGATATACGAGGGGGTCCTCCAAGGGGCCAGCGACATGGGAGAGTCCGTGGTGGCCTACACCCGTGGCCGCTTTCCAGCCACCGAGGCGGTTTGCCTCCCCGTGGGATTCCCAGACGCAAAAACGGCCACTCGTGTTGCCAATGACTTCTACGAGAAGTTCATGCCCAAGGAATTCTCCGGCGTAAAGGTCCTTCTCCTTCATGCCCATGGGCCGGGGATCCTCCACAGCAAGAAGCCCATCCGTACCCTGGAAGACATCAAAGGCGTCAAGATCAGGACCGATGCGTTCAGTTCCAAGACAGCTCAAGCCCTTGGCGCCGTTCCGGTGGCCATGTCCATGGCCCAGGCCTACGAGGCCCTCCAACGGGGCGTGGCCGAGGCGATCTTCGCGCCAATGGAAGCCATGCAGACATGGAAACTGGCCGACGTGGTTCAGTACACAACCGATACCCAATGCATCGGCTACACCGATGTGTTTTACAACGTCGTGAACTTGGACAAGTGGAATGCGCTTCCTAAGGATATTCAGAAAGTCTTTGAGGAAGTCAGCAGGGAATATGTTCCCAAGTTTGCCGCCCTTTGGGATAACACCGATGAAAAGGCCAGGCAATACTGCGCAAAAGTCGGCCACAAAATCATCCCCCTTTCAAAAGCGGAACAGGCCCGGTGGGTAGGGGCTGTCCAGCCCGTCATGGCGGACTATGTCAAGGATGCCGACGCAAAGGGCTTACCTGGAAAGGATTATCTGCAGTTTATCATAGAGGACCTGAAAGAAATAAGAGGCAAGTAGAATGGCAGGGTCCAACACTGGCCACCTTGGGCGCGAGATAGGCCGGCCCGCTCGGGCAGTGAAGCGATTGGCCACCGGCCTGAATGTGGCGGCAGGGTGGGGTGTTCTGGGCATGACGGCTTTGACTTGCGCCGATGTCATCCTGCGCCTTTTCAGGCATCCCATTCTGGGGACCTATGACCTCGTCTGTTTCCTCGGCGCATTGGTCGCGGCCCTGGCCATGGCCGACACAACCCTCAGGGGCGGACATATTGCTGTGGAAATACTGGTATCCCGATTGAATGCCCGGACTCAGGCCGTGATTTACACGATCACGCACCTGGCGAGCATCGTCCTTTTTGCGGTGCTGGCCTACCAGATTCTCCTTCTCGGAAACAGTCTCAGGGCCTCAGGAGAGGTGTCCATGACGATCAGGATTCCTTTCTACCCGGTTCTCTATGCGATCTCTTTTTCTTCCTGGGTGGTGTGTCTCGTCCTGTTGGTTGAATTGATGCAGGTCGTCGCTGGAAAGGCCAAGGCGTGGTATAGTTGGGAGGCTTAAGGGCATGCGATCAAAGTCGAAAATGCCGGATGACGGGGGAGGGGGCAAGTGAGTGAGACCGCAATCGGCTTGATCGGTTTAGTAATTCTCGTCTTGGCCCTTTTTTCCCGAATGCCTGTGGCATTTGTCATGGCCGTTCTGGGGGCACTTGGGTTCGGATACCTGGTATCATGGCAGAGCAGCTTTTATGTGCTGGCAAAGGATTTCTACGGAATTTTCAGCGCATACAGCCTAACCGTGGTTCCTCTCTTCATTTTCATGGGGCAGGTAACTTATCATGCGGGCATCAGTCGGCGGCTGTTTGATACCGCTTATAAGATAGCGGGACAACTGCCCGGCGGATTGGCCATGGCCACTGTCGGGGCATGTGCCGGTTTCGCGGCCATCTGTGGATCCACCAATGCCTCCGCAGCCACCATGGCGACGGTAGCCGTTCCTGAGATGAGGCGCTACGGTTACAGCCTGGGGCTAGCGACCGGTACCGTGGCCGCAGGCGGGGGCTTGGGCATTCTCATCCCGCCCAGCGTAGTTTTCATTATTTACGGCATCCTGACCCAGCAATCCATCGGAAAGCTTTTCGCGGCAGGAGTCCTGCCCGGTCTGCTTCTCTCCCTCGTGTTCGTGGCAACAATCTACTTTTGGGTGCGATTGAAACCGGAGGCGGCGCCCCGTGGTCCGAAGACCACGGTGAAAGAAAAGGTGCGAGCCCTGACCGGCGTGATAGAGACCCTGATACTTTTTCTGCTGGTGATGGGCGGGCTTTTCATGGGCTTTTTCACCCCCACGGAAGCGGGAGCCGTGGGGGCGGGGGGCGCCGTCGTCCTGGGTTTCGCCCGTCGGCGATTGACCTTTGAAGCCCTGATGCAGGCACTCACGGAAAGCACTCGGATCTCCTGCATGGTACTGGTGATCGTGGCCGGGGCCACGATCTTCGGCCGGTTCCTGGCTGCGAGCACGATCCCCTTTACCCTTGCTACCTGGGTAAGTGAACTGAATCTCCCCCGTGCGGTGGTCATGGCCTTTATCATCTTCGCCTATCTGATCGGGGGGTGTGTCATAGACGGGCTGGCCTTGATTTTGCTGACCATCCCCATTTTCTACCCTGTTGTGATCAGCATGGGCTACGACCCCATCTGGTTCGGTGTCATCATCGTCCTGGTGGGACAGATGGGGACCATCACCCCGCCAGTGGGGATCAATGTATACGTGGTCAACGGGGTGATCAAGGATGTGCCATTGGAGACGATCTTCAAGGGCGCCTTCCCCTTTCTCCTTGCGCTGATAATCTGTACGCTGTTGCTCATCCCTTACCCCGAGATTGCTCTCTTTCTGCCCAACCTGATGAAATAAAGGGACCCGGCCGGGAGGACCGGATATTCGATGATGAAGGCGATTAAAAACGAAGAAGCCGTGAGTTACACCGCCATGGACCGTTTCAAGGATGCCCTTAAGGGAATACCCAGGGACCGAGTGCCCCTTTTCCCGATGATCGCGGGGTGGGCCGCGGCCAACTTCTCGGACGTCTCACTCTTCCACATGGCTACCCGCCCGGATCTCATTGTGGAGGCCCAGATCAAGGCCAAGGAATCTCTGGGATACGATTCCCTTTATGCTTACGTCGACCCTCTCTATGTCCCCGAGGCCTTCGGCTGCAACGTCCGCTTCCTGGAAACGGGCCCTCTCGTGGACCCTCTTCGTCTGTCGATCGCCTCCATCGAGGACGTCTCCAAGCTGCCCCGGCCCGATGCCGGGTCCGACGGGAGGCTTCCCGTCATTCTCCAGGTGGCAAAGCGGCTTAATGCCTACGGGAAGGGCCAAATACCGGTGGTCGGCCTGTTCGAGGGGCCTTTTACGACGGTCTGTCGTCTTGTGGAGGCAGAACGGATCATGCGCATGATCTACAAAAACCGCCCCCTCCTTGAGGCCTTGCTGGATCGGGTGAACGGGTTTCTCCTTGAATTCGGCCGTGCTCTGATAGAAAACGGGGTCAGCATCCTTCTCATACCTGAGCCCACAGCCTCGGCCTCCATGATTTCCCCGACCATGTTTCGCGAGTTCGTCCTCCCCAGGCTTCAGACGCTGATGGCGCAGTTGGATGTTCCCTGCATCCTGCACATCTGCGGTGATACCACCCCGCTTTTGGAAATGATGGGGGAGAGCGGCGCGGGAGTCCTCAGCCTGGATCAGTGCATGGACCTTTCCACCTCCCGGGCCGGCGCGCCCCATGTGGCGTTGGGAGGAAATGTCCACCCGATTGACGCACTGCTCATGGGGACACGGGAAAAAGTGGCGGAGAACACGCGGCACTGCCTGGACACGGCCGGAACCAGCCGGTTCGTTCTCATGACAGGCTGCGGGGTGCCGCCAAAGACGCCGATCGAAAATGTGAGAAGCATGGTGCAATCAGCCAAAGAATACGGCCTGGGGCCCGGGAGCCGGCCGGGAGGGGAGACATCATGACCCGAAGACCTTTCCCCTTTGACCATGAGGACAAAGTGCCGGGTTCGGAAACCGGCATAGAAGTGAAAAAGACGATCTGCTCCATCTGTAATCCCTTGTCTCACTGCGGGATCGACGCCTATGTGAGGGCCGGAGTCGTCGTCAAAGTGGAAGGCACCCTCGAAAACCCCCACAATGCAGGGACCCTCTGCGCCAAGGGGGCCGCCAGCAGACAGTATATCTACCACCCGGACCGTTTGAGGACGCCCCTTTTGAAAACGGGCGGCAGGAAATCGGGTCGGTTCGAGGCCATTTCCTGGGAGAAGGCCCTGGACCTCGTGGCGGCGCGGTTGTCCGAGGTCAAGGAGGAATCGGGGCCCGAGTCGGTCGTCTTTTATGCGGGCTATCCAAAATGGATGCGGCCTTTTCTTAAGAGGCTGGCCCACAGTTTCGGTTCCCCCAACTACTGTTCTGAATCCAGCACCTGTTCAGCGGCCGCAACCATGGCAACGAGACTGAATTACGGCGCTGTGGGTCGACCTGAAATCGCCAAGGCCGAATGCCTATTGGTCTGGAGCACCAATCCCTTTTACTCCAACACCTCGGCCGTGAGAAAGCTCCTGGACGCCAGGGAGAGAGGCCTTAAGATCATCGAGGTGGGCCCCTTGATTACGCCCCTGACCGCCCATGCGGACGTTCATCTTCGCCTGCGTCCGGGGACCTCCGGGGCACTGGCGCTGACCATGGCGAACGTCATCATAGAGGAAGGGCTTTTTGACCGGGACTTTGTGGAAAAGTGGACGGTGGGCTTCGAAGATTACAGGGCCTACGTTCGGACCTTTTCCCTGTCGGTTGGAGAGGGCATCACGGGGGTACCGGCCCGTTTGATCGCCCAGGCGGCGAGGCTTTACGCCACGAGCAAACCGGCCGGTCTCATGAGCGGCGCAAACGCCACAGTCCACCACACCAACGGGGTCCAAAACCACCGGGCCCTGACGGCCCTGATCGGCCTCACCGGCAATTTTGATCGGGAGGGGGGAAATTACGTGGTTCCCCCGTCCTATCTGTATGTCCCCACCGGCCTCGTCACCCGACAGCACCAGTTTGAACAATCCCGTCCCTGGGAGGAGATGAAACCGCGTATCGGACAGGATACCTATCCGGTCTGGTGTAAAATGGTGCCCGAAGCCCAAGCCATGCATCTCCCGTTTCAAATTCGCAGCCGGATTCCCTATCCTGTCCGGGCCATGGTCGCTTTCGGTTTGAATCACCGTATGTGGCCGGGGTCGGACTTTATGAGGGAGAGCCTCGAGATGCTGGATTTTCTGGTGGACGTGGACCTTTTCATGACCGATTCAGCCAGATTGGCAGACCTGGTGCTGCCTGCGTGCAGCTCTTTTGAAAGAAGCGAACTCAAATTTTATCCTGAAAAGTACGTCATCTGGACCAGCCCCGCGATCAAGCCCGTGGGGGAGTCAAGACCGGACACAGACATCATTTTTGATCTGGCCGAACGGCTTGCTCCCGGCGAGGCCCTGATGCAGAAGGGCTATGAGGCCTGCGTGGACTGGATACTGGGGCCGACCGACCTCAGGGTGGAAGACCTTCGGAAATATCCGGACGGCTTCAGTCTCAAGGAGACCGGCACGCCCCCTTACCGGAAATACGAGAGGGACGGATTTGCCACCCCTTCAGGCAAAATGGAGTTTTCTTCGGGCATTCTAAAGGAACTGGGCGTGGACCCGCTCCCCACCTATCAAGAGCCGAAAGAGAGCCCTCGCGCGGCGCCGGACCTGGCCAGGGACTACCCTCTCATCCTCACCACCGGGGCGCGGCTTCCCATGTACATCCACTCCAGGACCTTCCGCCTCGCCTGGACAAAAGGACTCCGACCGAACCCCATGGTGGACATCAACCCGAAAGACGCCCGAAAACGCGGGATTTCCCAGGGGGATCCTGTGCATCTGTCAACCCGGCGCGGAGCAATTCGGGTCCTGGCCAACCTGACGGAAACGGTCCCGCCGGGTGTAGTGAACATGTATCACGGCTACCCCGAGGCGGATGTGAATCTGCTCATCCAGCCCGATTACGTGGATCCCGTCTCAGGATACCCCGGGTTTAAATCGCTTCTCTGCGAGGTCGAGAGAGCTTAGGTGGAGGAATCAAGAAAGATGCAACTGGGCTTTTCCATTGATGTGACCCGGTGCAGCGGTTGCATGGCATGCATCGTAGCCTGTCTTGACGAAAACGATCTCCCGGGTGGAGAACTCGCCTTCAGACATGTCACCCGTCTCGAGAAGGGTGTCTATCCCTCTGCGGGAATCTCTTTTCTGTCCATTTCATGCCTTCACTGCGGTGATGCGCCCTGTGTGATGGCCTGCCCCACCGGCGCCCTCCATAAGAGGGCGGAGGACGGTATCGTCCAGGTCGACCAAGATCTCTGCGTGGGTTGCCACAGTTGTTCGCTGGCCTGTCCCTTCGGGGCCCCGCAGTTTCCGGACGGAATAAAAATGGGCAAGTGTGATCTTTGCCTTCATCGAGTGGTGAGAGGGATTGAACCGGCCTGCGTTCGCGTCTGCCCGACGAGGGCCCTGGGTTTCGGGCCCATGGAAAAGCTGGCGGCACAAAGGGCTGAAAAGGCATCCCGGTACATTCTGAGTGCCATCCGGTTCCCGAACGGCCCTGAGAAGTCATGACCGAGAACAGGGTGATTATCGGTAACGGCGGCGCGGCGGTAAACGCCATCAAGGCTTTAAGGGCGTCGGGATACGAAGGACCCGTCAGCCTCGTCTCGGACGTCGAAGGCCCGGCTTTCAACCCGATGCTTTCTCCTTATTATCTTGCGGGACAAATCCCCCTGGAGCGGTGTTTTCCCTTCGGCCGTGATTTTTACCCCAAACACGACGTGACCTGCCGCTTCGGGTCTCCCGTCGAAGCTCTCGACCCTGTCAACCGGATCATCTTTCTATCTGGTGGGGATCGCCTTCCCTACGAGCAGTGCCTTGTCGCCACAGGGGCAAGGCCAACCTTCCCAAGAGGAACCGGCCTCGGCCGAACCCCTCATGTCTACACTTTTAGAACCCAAAAGGATGTCGCGCTCCTCCGCGAGCGACTCGGCTCAGCCAGGGATGCCGTCATCTTGGGCGCCTCCTTCGTGGGGATCAAGCTTGCTGAAATTCTAATCAAACGGGGGATCAAGGTCACCCTCGTGGATGTGGCCCGGCAGGTTCTGCCCCACTCGGCCCACCCCCGCTGTGCCGCCCTCCTTAAGGCGCCTATCGTGGGCAGCGGCGTGGATCTCCGGCTGGGACGGCGGCTTCAGGGGGCCGAGCACAAAAATGGGCGGATTTTCCTGACGTTTGAGGACAATGAGTCCATTGGGACGAGTCTTTGCCTCGCGTGCACCGGGGTTCGGCCCAACCTGGACCTCATACTCGATTCAGGGGTTGAAACCGATCGCGGTATCCTCACGGATGACCGGATGCGGACCAGCGCAGAGGGTCTTTATGCAGCGGGAGACGTGAGCCAGGCCATGAACCGCCTCTTGGGAAAAAGGGAGTGGTCGGGCCTTTGGGAAAGTGCGTGTCACCAGGGCCGTACGGCCGGTTTAAACATGGGGGGCAGGGCAAACAGATTCCCCGGCACTTTGCCGCATCACATCGGGGTGGTTTTCGGCCTCACATTCGTACACCTGGGGCGATCCCAACCTGTGGGGAAAGAGCTCATGGTCGTCTCCCAGAAGCCGGCGCCCGGCGCCGCACGGCTACTCTTCTTTGAGGGGAGCGTTTTGGTAGGGGCCAATCTCATCAACTGTTTCCAACATGCCGGGCGCTTGAAGAGCATCATTATAAGGAAACGGGACTGGAGCGGTCACCTTGGAAGGATCGACCAGGACCCGAAAGGAGAAAAATTGGACGAAATCATTGCCGCACTCGGCGCTTGAACTGATGGGGTCCTTTCTGCGGCCCTACGGAGGGCAACATGGTTCTTGTCATCCTATTGGTTTTTGAGGCGATCTTTCTCATCGCAACTGGCCTTTTCACCCTGGAGTCCCTCAAAGGGCGGGAGCCCCGCGCCTAAGGCCGGCCTGGCAGCCATCCTTGTCTTGCTGTTATTGGCGCCGGTCATCTTACTCCTGCCCGCGCTGAGACCTCCCATCGGCTGGGCCTTCGGTTTCGCGGGCCTGGTGGAGGTCTGTCGGGTCCATCCCATGCGGGCCTACTCCCATCGCGGCGAAATCTTCTACGACAACTGGGAGGAGTGGGGTGCGGAAATCCCGTCCCCCATCCCGTACTATTGAATCCCCGTATAATATCCGGTATCACGAACGGGCCGAACCGGGCTTATACGGATGCGTATGCTGATGTGAACAGTCATATCAATGAATTATCTGAGGCTTTGGCGGATGAGATCAGAGTTACGGGCTTCCGGTCCGAATCTCTGGCTCCCTCGGATCGTACGGACAAGGTGGGTATCAGAGGGGATTTTCCCCACAAGACTGCGGCAACCCAGGCGGGATTGGGATGGATAGGTTGTTATTGTCAGCTCATCACACGCCTGTTCGGGCCGTGGGTCCGGTTGGGAACCGTTTTCACCGATACGGATCTTCCATGTGGGACGCCGGCAGAGAAAAATTTCTACGGTCGCTGTATAATCTGTGTGGAGGCATGTCCTGCGAAAGCTCTAAGGGGCGGGGCATGGTATCCGGGAGTGCCGCGAGAGAATTTGTTGGATGCGAAAGTCTGTGATAACTGGGAAAAGGAACATTACTTCCAATATCACGGGGGACATATTTGCGGAATCTGTTTGGCGGTCTGTCCTCACGGATTAAAGGTTCTGAGAAGGAAATCCGAAGAAATATGATTTTCTGCCACAGACGGAATTGTTCCTATTGATGTTGCTCTATTCAGTTTCCAAAGCCTGGCTGCTTATGGAAAATACAGGGACGAAATGGCCCAAGTATAGATTGCCAAAGGGCATTTCAATATGCAGAAGAAACTCGGTGTATCGTGAGTTATGAGAGAAGTTTTATAAAACCAATTTTCGAATAAAATCTAAAACCTGCATTCAGTATTTTAGAATAGCGTTTTAAATACCGTTATTTCAATATGTTAACTGAGTCAATAAGGTGGGCTTAAGGGCATTGTAATGCTGCTCAGGAAAATAAGGAGAATTCCATGACCCAAAAAACTTTTCAGGACAGAGCCCAGGGGGCTTTGGTGGGCGCCCTCTCGGGCGCCCAGGCGGGATTTGGCGGCATACCACGGCGGTTCATTGATGGGCTCGAAGAGGGAGAAGAGATCGTTTCCTTGTCGGCGCAGCTGGCAGAGCAGGCGGAGAGGGACTGATCTTCAGGTGAGTGAAGAATCAATCTGGGCTGATTAATAACGGAGACGTCATGAAAACATAGACGTCCCCGTTATATTATTGAGGCTGATATCGGCTCTTGATCTCTCTTTTCAGAATTTTCCCCTGCGGGCTTTTGGGAAGCTCACGAACAAATACAATGGATTTCGGCGCCTTGTATGAGGCGATATGGTCCTTGCAGAAATCGATGAGTTCCTTTTCCGTAACACTGGGAGCCTCGTTCATCAAAACCACCTCGGCATGGACCCGTTCCACCCAAACCGGGTCCGGGACACCGATCACGGCCACTTCCGCCACAGCCCCATGCTTGTAAAGCACTTCCTCCACCTCACGGGAATAGACGTTCTCACCGCCGCTGACGATCATGTCCTTCTTCCGGTCCACGAGATAGAGGTATCCCTTTTCATCGTAATACCCGAGGTCCCCCGTATGAAGCCATCCGTCAACCATTGTCTTGCGAGTCTCCTCGGGTCTCCGCCAGTACTCTGAACATGAGGGATTCACTTCGGACGATGAGTTCTCCCACCTCATGAGGACCCACATCCCTGTTGTCCGCATCGATGATCCTTACCTGAACACCCGGGCTGGGTTGCCCGCACGAAAGGAGGACGCGTTGTTCTTCCTCGGGGCGGTCCAGGACCTGGTGCGCCCTTCTGGGAAGGGAGCATATCTGCGGGCCGGATTCGGTCTGGCCGTAGCCCTGGGAAAAAATGGGGCCGAACATCTTAAGTCCCTGCCGCAAGAGCTCAGTCGGCATGGGAGAGGCGGCATAGTAGATCCGCTTCAAGCTGCTCAGATCATATCCGTGCCGGGCCTGTTCCGCCATCATGGCGCCCAGTTGGGCCGGAACGATCTGCAGATCCGTTGCCCTCTCCTCTTGAATGGCAAGAAGCGCGGCATTGGGATCAAACGATCTCTGCGGGATGATCACGTTGCATCCGCCTGCGCAGAAAAAGGGCCACACATGGCTGTCTCCCCCGATATGAAAAAGCGGAAGACCCTGGAGTTGCTTATCGCTGCTCTTGATGCCCATTTCCATGTTTTTGATGCGTGTGGCGCTTAATTTTCGAGCGTGGGAGTAGAGGGCCCCCCTTGGAACCCCTGTGGTTCCGCTGGTATAAAAGAGGACAACAGGGTCCTCCGGTCTCACATCGACGGCAGGCTCGTCGGACGGATAGGCCTCCATGAGACCCTTCAGGGAGGGCATATCCCCACCTGAATCTTCAAAGGAGATGTATTGTTTCACGTTGGGCAGCAGAGGCCGCAGCGCGTCCACCGTTTCCAGTATCTCGGGGCCGACGAAAAGCACTTTGGCCTCGGAATAGTTGATGAGATACTCCAACTCCTTGGTGTGTAGCCTGGGATTGAAGGGAGAAGAGATAAACCCTCCCTTCATGGCTGCGCCGTGCACATCCATATATTCGAGGCAATTCCACGACAGGATTCCGAGAACGTCTCCCTTGTGGAGGCCGAGGGCATGAAGGGCGCGAACCAGACGGTTGGCCCTTGCATTAAACTGAGAGAACGTGATCCTTCGGTCTCCGTTTACGAAGGCCTCATCATCCGGACGAAAGAGTGCGTTTCGATAGATGATATCGGAAAAAGTGCCGATGTTGTAACCAGCCAGGTCTTTTAGTAGAAATTTTCCAGTCATATTTTCTTGCCCTTGGAATAAACCGATGTAGATTGACATGAAATCGTATAACCCCTAATTTAAATGCAATACTCTTATAGATTATCACACTTGGTTTGGGATTGTAAATGTGTAGGAACAGGGGCTTTTATGTGGGGTTCAGAACAGTCCAACCAAAACAAACAGCAGCCGAGCCTTCAATGGCTGCAACAGACTAAAGGAGGTCATCTCATGAAAATGCTACTTACAGTCGAATTCCCGCTTGAGCCTTTTAACTCTCATGTCCGAAGCGGAAAGGCGGGCGAGATCATTGGACGAATCCTTGAAACGATCAAACCGGAGACAGCCTACTTCACCGAACAGGATGGAAAACGCGGGGGAATCTTCGTGATTGATGTACAAAACCCGTCGGATATCCCTTTCTTTTCAGAGCCGTTCTTTCTCAACTTCCAGGCCAACTGCAAATTCCGCATTCTGATGAGCCCGGAGGATCTGCAAAAAGCCGACTTGAATGATCTGGGCAAGAAGTGGGCATGATATCCGTTTTTTGAGTGACCCCTTATGGAGAAAGATCGATGAAGACAGGAATGACTGCTGCTTTGATGTGTATCCTTGCCGTATCAGCCGCGTCCGCGGCGGACAACCTGAAAGCGTTTCCACCAGCCGGGGAGGGAATGGTTCGATATGTCCTTAATCTCCCAAAGCAGAGGGATGAATCCAATTTCAAGGTGGAGTTGATAGTCGGCAAGACGGTTCAGCTTGATCCGCAGAATAGGTACTTTTTTAACGGCCGGATTGAAGCGGAAACGATTCCCGGTTGGGGATTCACACGATATATCGTCAAGAAGCTTGGGCCGATGGCAGGCACGCTCATGGCAGTCGATCCGAACGCGCCGAAAGTGGCGCGATTTATCACACTTGGCGGAGAACCTCACCTTATTCGCTACAACAGCCGTTTGCCCGTCGTGATCTATGTCCCCGAAGGGGTTGATGTGCGTTATCGGATATGGTCCGCTGGAGCAGAAGCAAAGGCTCTTGAAAAGAATTGAAGCGAAACATCACCGGCTGCTCGCGGCGTAGCTGGTGTGTGTCAGGGTACGGTGGTAAAACGCTACCTTGATGAAATGGAGGACAAGTAATGGCACAGGAACGCGCTGTTCTGGCGGGCGGCTGCTTTTGGGGCATGCAGGATCTGATTCGGAAGTTGCCGGGGGTTGAGGCCACGCGGGTGGGCTACACCGGAGGCGATGTCCGAAACGCCACCTATCGCAACCACGGCACGCATGCCGAGGGAATTGAGATTCTGTTCGATCCCGACAGGATTTCCTATCGCCGCATTCTGGAATTCTTTTTCCAGATACACGATCCCACAACCGCCAACCGGCAAGGGAATGACCGGGGTCCGTCTTATCGTTCGGCAATTTACTATACCAACGATGCGCAGAAGCAGGTGGCGATAGAGACCATTGCCGATGTAAACGCCTCGGGCCTGTGGCCGGGCAAGGTGGTAACGGAACTCGAACCTGCAGGCGATTTCTGGGAAGCAGAGCCCGAGCATCAGGATTATCTTGAACGCTACCCTCACGGTTACACCTGCCATTACCCACGTCCAGACTGGGTATTGCCACCGCGCAAAAGTGAGTGAGGGAGTTGTTTTGTGCGGGAGGGTGTGGTGGAAGTGGGCGGCTGGTAAAAAAGTAAGTTAGTGCCTCTCCAACCATGCCAAGATCCTACTAAAGCTAAAGGGCATTCGATGAAGATAGCCGTCCTCGCCGATATTCACAGTAATCTGAAGGCACTTGAAACCGCCGTGGATATCATCGCCGAGGAAAAGGTTGCCAAGACCTTTGTCTGCGGCGACGTTGTAGGTTACGGTCAACAGCCCAACCAATGCTGTGAACTAGTCAGATCCCGGCACTTCACGGTGGTTGCCGGCAATCATGATTGGGCTGTGGCAGGCCTTACAGACTACAAAGATACCCATTCGATGGCAGCTGTAACCGGAATCGAAAACACGAAAGCCGTTATTACCCCGGATAACCTGAGATGGCTTAAGAGTCTCCCACTCTGCCACAAGGAATGGGATGCTGAATTTGTGCATGCCTCCCTGCCAAACCCGGAGAAATGGCGTTACCTGACCCTTGGAGGCGCATTTGTAGAATCGGCCTACCGGGACGTCCACGAGACTTTTATGGTAATGAAAGGCCATGTCTGCTTTGTCGGACACTCCCACATCCCCTCAATATTTCTTGAAAAGAAGGCAAATCGCGTTGAGGTCATCGATCCTGGAAAGCCTTTCCATGAGCTTGATGGAAAAAGAGCCGTTATCGACGTGGGGAGCGTTGGAAGGCCGAGGGTCAGCTCAAAGAAGGGCAGTGTGGTGATCTACGACAGTGAAGAGCGGAAGGTGTCGTTCCGGCGGTTTAAAATCAGGTAGGGGGTGCAGTTGGGTTTTAGAGAGAATGGGGGATTGAAATGCAAAGAAGAAGAGGTGTTGGATTGCATCGGCAAACAGCATCAATAGCCCTTCCAATCAGATGGCCACTAAAAGGAAAGCGCAGGGTGCCTGTTCCGGACGAAGGAGGAGTCAATGCAAATATCGATGGTATCAACCGGTGAGTACTTCACAACGAGTGACGGCGTAAAACCCTGCGTGGGTGGGAAAGACAGCCACCTTGGGCCCGATGTAATGCCTTGGATCGCCTCGCGCATCCCTGGAGCAAAGGTGATCATGATGAATACGCGCCACTTTGTTCATCTGGAGAAGCCGGTGGCGTTTAATGCCGCTATGCAAAGTTTTTTAAATGGGATCGATACTGCCACGCACTGAGTTTGCCGGTTCGATACGCTTCTTCGCGCCTTTCTTTCTTATGTTCGTCAATGTGTCATGGGGTGAAGTCTGCTCTTGACTCACCTTGATCACCTCGATTGCTGGAGTTGATTTTCAACAAATTGTTATCAATTTTTCAAATTGCACCCATAAATAAATCCGTTTTGACCGGAGCTTTAAAGTCAGGGTTCACGGATTTTGAAGATGCCGTCCTCCATGAAGCCGCAAAACAAAGCGGGCTTCATGGCATTGTAACCAGGAATCCAACGCACTTTAAGAAAGCGACGCTATCCATATACAGTCCGGAAGAACTGAATAAAATGCTTGTATTGATAGTAGATTAATTCAAAATCGAATGGTACCCGGTTAAAGCCGAGGCCAATGAGATCAAGCACGGCGTCTCATTTGCGGAAGCGGCGAGTGTGTTTTACGACGAAAGGGCGGTTATATTTTACGATGATGAAGACTCGGAAGCGGAAAGGAGAATACCATGACCCAAAAAACTTTTAAGGACAGAGCACAAGGCGCTTTGGTGGGCGCCTTTATCGGAGATGCGTTGGGCCTCGGTCCGCACTGGTATTACGACCTTGAGGAAATGCGGCGGGATTACGGCGAATGGATCGACGGTTACACGGATCCGAAGCCGGGAAGATACCACGACGGATGTAAGGCCGGGCAGTTGTCCCAGGCGGGATACATTCTCAAATTGATGACTGAATCGCTGGTGGAACAGGGGAGATATGATCACGAAGCGTTCTGCCGGGATTTGGAAGAAAAACTTTTTACCCGGTTGGACGGCACGCCATACAGCGGCCCCGGCAATTATACCAGCCAATCCATCCGTGAGGCGTGGAAAAAACGGGTGTTGAAGAAGGCTTCCTGGGAAAATACCGGTGGCAATGCCGATACCACCGAAGCCATTGAACGAACCCTTGCCCTGGCGATCCGGTATGCCAAAAAGCCTGCCGAACTGGCACAGACCATTGCAAGAAATACCCTCATTACACAGAACGATGAGATGCTGATTTCCATGACCGTTGCCTACGGCGCGGTTCTGAGCCGGCTGGTTCTGGGTGATCCTTTTGATGCCCGTATTTCCAATACCCTGATGAAACTGGTGAAAAAGGGAGAACTCCCTTTTCATGCCGTCACCCTGGACAACCTGAAACCATCCAGGCCGGACGCGCGTGAACCATCGCGAGTCGGGAAATTCGCCTCACCCGACGCCCTGCTGACACCGTCATTCATTGCCAGGGCCGCCAAAGACCCGGATATCGCCATTGAACCTGCCTGGAAAGCCTCCCTGGTGTATGGCATGCCGTGTGCCATTTATCATATCCTCCCTTCCGCCTATTACCTGGCCGCCCGATTCACCGATGATTTTGAGTCCGCCGTCCTGAACGCTATAAATGGCGGCGGCCAGAATCAGGCCAGGGCCATTTTGGTGGGCGCGCTCTCAGGCGCCCAGGCAGGATTTGACGGCATACCGCGGCGGTTCATTGATGGTCTCGAACAAGGAGAAGAGATCGTTTCCTTGTCCGCGCAACTGGCGGAGCAGGCGGAGAGGGACTGATCTTCAGGTGAAAAATAGAATTCGGGTCGCATCTTAAAATTAATTATCAAAAACAAATGGTTAATAAATAAGATGCGACCCCGTTCGCTCTTCAGTAGGATTTTAGGGCAAACGGGGGATTGAAATTAAAAAGAGCATTCATTGCCGGAATTTTTCAGCAAAAAGGGGCGGTATGCAATCTATGTTGAAAATCCATTGCCTGCCGTTTCTGTTTTTTACTTTGATTGTTTTTCTCGGAGGGTGTCTTCCTGGAAGACTGCGCTTAAGATAATGGAAAATCCAATTGAAATTCAGGAAGGGTATATCCCCGTAACCGGCGGCAAAATTTGGTATAAGATGATAGGAAAAGGTACGAAAGGGATTCCTGTCCTGGTCGTGCATGGGGGCCCCGGTGTATCACATGATTATCTTGAACCGCTGAAAGCTCTGGCCGGCGAACGGCCTGTTATTTTTTATGACCAGCTTGGCTGTGGCAATTCCGACAATCCTGATGACAAATCTCTCTGGACTGTTGAACGCTTTGTGGAGGAACTCCATCAAATCCGAAAGGCCCTTGAACTGCGGAAAGTGCACATCATCGGACAATCATGGGGAACCGCACTCTCCGTGGATTACATCCTTTCCAGACAGCCGGAAGGGGTAGTGAGTTTGGTGCTCTCCGGTCCATTGCTCAGCGCTTCCCGATGGATTGCAGACCAGAAAGCCTATATCTCTAAACTCCCGAAAAATCTTCAAAAGAGTATACAGCAAGGCGAGGATTCAGGGGATTTCACCTCCCCCCAATATCAAGATGCAATGATGGAATTTTACAAAATTCATGTTTGCCGTCTTGCCCAATGGCCCGACTGCCTGAAAAGGTCTTTTGAGAAAATTAATCTTCCGCTTTATGAATATTTGTGGGGTCCGAGCGAATTTACCGTAACCGGAGTGCTTAAGAACTATGAACGTACACACAGGCTGAAAGAAATAAAAGTCCCCGTTTTGTTTACGTGCGGTTCTTACGACGAAGCAACCCCCGAAACAACCAGATATTATCAAAGCCATCTTCCTGGTTCACAAATTTTTGTTTTCGATGATGCTTCTCATGAACACCACCTTGAAAGACCGCGGGAGTATTTGGATATAGTCCGTACCTTCCTTGACAATGCGGAAAAGATAGGGAATGAATGATTGATGACAAATGCATGGAAAAACCGTATATTCGTTTTGAAACTTCAAATACTTCTGATAGGAATCAGTCATGAAAAATGAACAACCCGACCAGATCGTGTCCGGACTGTGGTCCCTCGGTCGCAAGGAAAGCAGGGTTTACCTTCTTCAAGGAAACCATGATGCCGTTTTGATTAGTGGCGGGAACAGCTACATCCTTCCGGATGTGTTGGAACAGACGGATGCCTTGGGCCTGGATATTGCCCGAATCAATAAGTTTCTCATCCTTCACGCCCATTTCGACCATGTGGGAATCCTTCCCTGTCTCAAACGAAAAAATCCCGCGAATGACGGTTTACGGATCAGATCGGGCCTGGGAGATATTGAAGATGGACAAGGCCATCGCCACCATGAATGAATTCAGCCTGATGACGGCACAGAAGATGGGTTTGGAGCGAAGGCTCGCTGATTACGACTGGAAATGGCGGCATGACGTTCATGGTGAAACGGTGAAAGACGGCGACACCATTGATCTTGGTGGACGGACGGTGAAAATACTCGAAACCCCGGGGCATTCTTCCTGCTCCATTGCTGCGTATGTTCCGGAAATCAAAGCCCTGTTTCCCTCCGATGGGGGCGGCATTCCCAACGGGGAGAAAATCGCGCCGTCAGGCAATTCCGATTTCACTTTGTACCAGCAGAGTCTGAATAAACTGGCCGATCTGCGGGTGGAAATCCTTTGCGCCGACCACAACGGCTACTTCACCGGGGAAGAGGCGGCCGGTTACATCCGCCGGTCCATTGTGGCGGCCCGCAAGTACCGGCACGTGGTGGAAGAGATCTGCCGGCAGGAGGAGGATCAGGAAAACGCGGTTCGTCGCCTGGTTCAGATCAGCCTGAATGAGCAGCCGGACAATTTTCTTCCCGAGGAAATCATGACCGGTGTCACGAGACAGGTCGTAAGACACATTGCCGGGCAATTATAGGGATCATCCATTCATCCAGGACTCATTCACCGGTTAAATGTTAGTCCCCCACCTGAAGAACGATTTTCCCTCTTACATGTCCGGTCTGGCTCAATTCGTGGGCCTTGGCGGCCTCGGTCAGCGGCAGGATGACACTGACAGCCGGCTTGACATTCCCGGCGTCGATCAGGTTTGCGATTTGCGCCAGTTGGCCCACGTCGGGGTGCACCATGACTCCTTCGCCCCGCACGCCGTGTTCGCGGGCGGCTTCCTGGGATGAGACGCCCAAAGTGGCCACGAGAATGCCGCCTTTTCGAAGGACCTGCCAGGAGCGCTCCTGCGTATCGCCACCAATGGTATCCAGCACCACATCAACATTGTGTACGACCTCTTCGAATCGGGTGGTGGGATAATCGATTACTTCGTCGGCGCCTAACCCTTTCAAGAAATCGGCGTTCCCGGCCGAGGCTGTACCGATAACCCTGGCGCCCTTCCATTTGGCAAACTGGACTGCAAAATGTCCCACCCCCCCTGCCGCGGCATGGATGAGCACGGTTTGGCCGGATTTGAGATCCGCCACCTCGAACAGCGACTGCCAAGCCGTCAGTGACGCCAGGGGGACTGCACCGGCCTGAGTGGCATCGATGGTGCGCGGCCTTAACGCCAGATTCGAACTCTGTGTTGCCACATAGGCCGCATAAGCGCCGTCCCGCTTAAAATCCAACATGCCATATACGGCCTCCCCCTCCTTAAAGTCGGTTACGTCTGGCGCCGCCTCTTCCACAACTCCCGAGGCATCCCAGCCTGGAATCAAAGGAAGCCGGTGGGGAAGCCAAGCCTTCACATGACCGGCACGCACTTTCCAGTCCAAAGGATTGACGCCTGCTGCATAGACCCGAACCAGCACTTCGCCCGCCCCCAATCGGGGACGGGGGATCTCTTCCAAAACCAGGACTTCGGGGCCGCCATAGGTATGGAACCGAACCGCCTGCATGATTGTCATAACTTTTCTCCTTTCAGGGTTCCTTCCCCACTGCGAGAATCTTTTGTTTTATTTACCACTGAAATTGGAGAAAGGTAAACGGGGTGGATTCAGTATGTTTACGGAAACAATCCTGTATTTATCGCCGTCCATCCGCCGAAGGGGTTGCTACACCCCTGGACGGCCGAAACCTCCTGTTTTGCCTTTGGCTTGGGTTGATAATCCCTCGTCGTTCTCTGTAAAGAGAGCATACGACCCATTTGGTGTTCAGGGGGCAAGGAGATGGGGACGGAGGAATATCTATTTACGCACGGCATGCCCTCTCGTGGGGTTCCTAATACAAATCAGTCGTAATCAAAAATTATGCATATATTTTAGTATTGTTTTATATGTAGCTTACATTATTGAACACTTAATAGGCAGCCATCTTTCAGGCAAAATCGATTTTTTCCTTTAGATACAGGCATTTAAAGTCCATAAAGCCCTTCGTGTATAATGTGGCACAGTAAATGCGTTAGGGCATGGAAAGGATGCGCATCCTAATCTTCCCGTTAAATCAGATTCAAGTGTTAGGAAAAATTTATTGATTAAAAGGATAAGGAGAAAAAACAAATGAGGAAGCGAATAAAAAGCATACTGACCATTTCATCCCAGGTGTCGGGAACGCCGAAATGGTATCTCGTCAGGAGATCTTCCCGGTAATAGAAAAGGCCGGCGTCAAGGTAGCGGTGGATTCCGTATATTTTGTTCCGCCAGGTATTGGCGGTGATCGGTCAGGCAGGAATTTCTCTTGCTCTTGGGTGGGAAACCTGGATGTGAGGTCCAGCGCCCAGCCGGCGTTGGCAAATTCAGGGGGCCAGATTACATCCATGAAGAAGACGTCCACGGAATCGTCCCTGTTTTTGAGGCGCTGGCTGAGGATAGCGTGATATTTGGCGGAGGACTGAGGTCCCTCCTGGATTTCAGTTCGAATCCGAGGTTTTCTCTTTGAAATTCCTCTATGAGGTGTTTCCACCCCCCTGCCTGATAGGGTTTCCAGGTGAGAAAAACAATGGTTGCCGGTTCGACAGCCAGGGAGATCCTTACCCAAGGAGACGTGCCCGCGATGAGCAACAGGACCGCCATTCCTGTCAAGAGAATTCGGATGACTCTATTCCTTCCCGCAATTTTTAAAAGGACAGAAAAAGACTCCATTCCGTCATGAGCGTTGCCGAAATACGAGATTACCTGTTTTGCGGAGCCGGCAGCTAATGGCCGATGGCTGATTGCCTCTTTTGATCCGGGAAATCAGACCTGTGGCGATTTACAATATCACGATAGAGCAGGGGGCGTCTGTTCGGATAGATCGCTTCTTCCAGACGCCACTCCCGGACTTCATCCAGATCGATATCCGACTCGATAATGGCCTCTTCCAAACCCGCGCTCACGAGGACATCTCCTCTTGGATTAAAGATGGCGCTGTGTCCCGAAAAATCATCGCCCGGCCGATTGGCATAAACCACAAACACCTGATTATTGATGGCCGCTCCCGCCAAGCGGCGCCACATATACTTTACCGGAAAATCCTTTGGAACCGCCGAAATGTTTACAATCAGATCCGCTCCTTTAAGGGAGAGAACCTTCCACACCTCGGAAAAGGCCGCGTCAAAACAGATCGTAATGCCGATTTTCCCGAAAGGCGAATCAAAGGTCTTCAATTCCTTTCCGGGAACAAAGTTCTCCGTCCAATGTACATGAGTCTTTGTGTAACTCTGCACCCCCTGCCGGTCGATATAGGTGGCCATGTTAAAATATCGTTCGCCCCAACGTTTCAGTTCTCCGATGATGACCCTGGCGCCCGCGGTTTTTACCTGCTCATAAAAATCCCTTGATACGCCACTATACATGACCTGCATTTTCCTGTACAGAAATCCCTCCGGTTTTTCAAAGGAAGGGTGACCATGCAGAATCAGTTCGGGGAAGACGATCAGATCATGGGAACGGTACCTTTGGATAATATCCTGGATTCGTTCCATATGCCTCTGAATATTCCGGGAATGATAGTTTATTTGGGCAATGCATATCTTCATGTTGCGCTCTATGTTTTTTTACGCGGATAAGAAGGGCGTGATATATTTTTTCTGGATCCCTTCCTCTATGGCCTGCAGGTAGGAACGGGGCGCATCATCGCCATAGATGTCTTCACCGTACCGATAAAGGCTCCCCTTGTCCCTCCTGAGATTTTCATCCACGAGATCGGAATCGATCTCGTGCACATGCTTTTTGGCGATTTTTTGAATGATTCCGTGAATTCCCGAACCCGACTGCGCCGGATCTTTTGCGCGGAACCCCAGATAAGGAGGAACGCCCAGCTCCACGGAGGCCTGTCTGTGAACCCTTTTCCTGAGGGTATCGTTTTCTCCTTCGATCTTCAGCCTGGGAGAAATTCTCATGGCCGTTTGAATGACGTCCCTGTCCAGGTACGGCGCCCTTAGCTCTATGGAGTGGGCCATGGTGAGCTTGTCTTCCCTTTCGAGGGTGTCCGTGTACAGGAACGTCAGGTCCTCCCAGAGCTTCTCATGGAGACGCACGTATCCCTTCTCACCCACCACGTCGTTATACCACGGATATCCGGCAAAGATTTCGTCGGCGGCCTGTCCGGTGAACATCACCCGGATATTGTCTTCGGCGGCCAATCGGGCCGCCAGATACATGGGAATGGCAACCTCCACCTGGAGCAGACCGCTTTCTTCCACGGACCGAATGATCTCGGGAAGGATTTTTTCAACCATATCTTCATCAATAATGGTCGTCTTAAGCTCCAGGCCCATATCTTCAGCCACCGACCTGGCGGCTACCATATCGCCCGACTCTTCGGTTCCGGTACAGTAGCAGGTGATATTTTTTCCTTCCCGCTGAAGGAGACTGGCGACGAGCACGGAATCGATGCCCCCTGAAAATATCACGCCGATTCGCGATTCCTTGAGTCCCGTAAGTCTCTTTTTGACGGCGGTAATGAGGACCTCCTTATAGGTCTCCACGGCCTCCCGGAAATCGACGATATCGATCTGGGGAAGTTGAAGGGCAAACCCTTCATGTTCCGTTGCTCCTGTGCCGTCTATGTGCAGGATATTTCCCGGATTAAGCCTCGTAGGGGTGTCTTTCCCGTTCCACAGGGCCTTTTTTTCCGACGCGAAATAGATGACGCCGTCATTTTCAACATGATAAATGGGTTTTTTGCCTATGGGGTCCCTTGCCACCACAACGGATGACCCGTCCGTTACCGCGATGGCGTACATCCCGTCCAAAAGACCGATGATCTTCTTCATGGCATCCAGAAGATCGCCCTGATAGGTTTCTTCCAACAGATGAACAATGACCTCGCTGTCGCTGGTTGTCTTGAATGTGTGTTCCCTGAAGAGGAGACTTTTCAGCTTCTGGTAATTATAAATCTCCCCGTTGTGGGTCAATATGAGTTTGCCGTCGCAAGACGTATAGGGCTGGGTTGCCTTTTCCTGCCCCACGATGGTCAGTCTTGAATGCCCCAGGGCGATGCGACTTTCCGCGGATGTGTCGTCCTTCAGTTCCTCAAGTTTTTCGACTCTGATTATTTTTCCGTCCAGATAGGCCCCATGGGAATCCGGGCCTCTGTGGCCCATTTTCAGGAGCATGTCATAGATGTCCGTTGACTTGATCTTGCCGTTTTTTGCGTAGTGACCACATATGGTGCACATAAAAGCAGGTTCCCCCTATTTAATTTTTTATATCCTATTCAAATTCCCCGGTACTATGTTTGGGTTCAGCAAAACCATTCCGTCACAGGGTCTTTTTTGCTGCCGCATCTCATTCCTGTGGAGCACCGGTCCTTTTAGGCTGGTACGGAGAGATCGTTGAAAATTCAGCATTATTTTTTGTACCAACCTAAAAGCAATACCCGTGAATGAATATTATTCATAAAGCTTTATGGTACAGAACCTCTGCATCGTGCTTGTCCAAAGGTTTCAGGTTTCGGGTTTCAGGTTTCCCCGCTTTAGCGGGGTTGTTTCTCATTCTGAATCCAAGATTTAAAGTTAGGCAATTATGTCATGCCCATAGGGTTGTACTATTGAATTCGTCAAATGCCATCAGGACACGCTGACACCCGAAACCTGAAACCTGAAACCTGGCGAAACATGTCGGGCTATTACACGAATCCGCGATATGCCCTGTGACTCCATTATTGCCAGGCTTTTTGAATAAGATACAATTTGTTGGTAAACGCCTTTGGTGCAAAATCAGTGCTTCCGGTTTTCTTCGGCATTGATTTTCTTTATATTCTTGGCTTCCAGACCGCGCAGTGTTTCCTCAACGTCAAAACGCACGCGATCCCCGCCGGTGAGGGTTTTGTACCCCTTTCCCACAATGGCCGAGCGGTGAAAAGACGCCACTTTGCCGTCTTTTTGCGCGATAAAGCCGAAGCCTTTCTCTTCGCTGTAGCTGTTTACAATTCCTTCCATGATTAAAAATACCTCCTATAAATCAGGTTTTCCGTCCCTTCCGAGGTGAAGGATACGACCCAGTTCGCGATAGGTGAAGAAAGGATCATCTCCCCTTAAATAGGGGAGCAGTATCCGTTTCTGCCGCAGGAGATCCCTGGAGATTTCCCCGGAAATCTCATCTTGTTCATATTGTGCGGCCTTGGCGATCTGTTGCCCATAGGGGTTGACGATTTGACTCCCTCCCCAGAAACGGAATGTCTCTTTCTGCGGCGGTCGCTCGCCCTTTTCAGAGGCGCGGATTTTGGCTGTTTCAACGGCCAACATGGAGACATTCTCTTTCCAGGCCTCTTCCCCCACCCGGTTGGCACAAAGATTATAGATGCCGAAAACTCGGGAGTAGAACTTATTGATGATCTCCCAACTCTCGATATTGGAAAAATCCGTTCCCATGGAACCCTGGGAAGAATTAAAAAGGGTGACAAAGATATCCGCCTTCTGCACCACGCCCAGATAGGGGAGGGACGGGTGCCACAGATCATTGCAGATAAAGACCGCGATGGTAAACCCGTGGAGTTTGAACACGGGAACCCGCTTGCCGTGCGAGAAGAGCTTTCGCTCTTCAAATACGCCGTAGTTGGGCAGATTCAGCTTGCGATAGGCAAAAAGGATTTTACCATCCACCGCCACCAGGGCCGAGTTGTAAAAATTCATGGATGGCGATTCTTCGATAAACCCTATGACCGCGGCCGTTCCCTTTGTGGCGGCTGCCAGCTTCCGAATCTCTTCGGAATCCATCCTCAGGGCCATCTCGTGATATTTCTGGCCCACGAAATAGCCGGTGAGAGCAAGCTCGGGAAAAACGACCAGTTGGGCGCCTTGATCTTTCCCCAGGCGGATCTTTTCGACTATATCCTCCAGGTTTCTCTTGAGATCAAAGAAGATGGGATAGGTCTGATAGATAAGCACTTTCATGGTGGATTCCCCTTGTTAGGACAAAAATTCCTTTCCCGTGTTTTTCAGTGTGTGATCGTCCCGCATATAATTGGCGCTGCTTCCGTTTCGCCTGATGACATCAAACCCTTCCCCGTCATAGGGCAGGTCCCCGATATCCGATACGCTTTCAGGACCCGTCTCCCGGCACAACGCAATATGCCTTTCCAGTTTGTCGATGGAAAATGCAATCAACTCTCTCAAGAAACCGAAGGAGTGGCGCATCTGATGGAATCCATACTTTTTCATCAGGCCGAAGCCGTACTCCGCCTCCCTCTCGGCTTCCTCATTGGGGCGGTCCTGGCTGGTGGTACAGGCGGTCTGAATGGAGGGGATGTCCAACATTTTATTGACCTTTTCCTGAAGCAGGTTGGCGATATTATGGGATTTCAGGCCCAGGTCCACCGCGTAGTTCTTTGCGATGCTGGCGATGGAGGGAAGGCCCGCATGTACAACCGTTATCCCCGGATTAACCAGTTGCGTCAGGGCAATCCCGAAGAGGGCCTCCGCATGGGTCAGGGTGACGAGGCCACTCATGGAATAAGGCCCCGACAGGCCAGCCATGGGCATGGTGGAGACATAAATGGGGATGCCCTTTCGGACGCACGAAAGAAAGGGGTCGACCATGCTTTCGATGATATTGAGGGGGCTGTTGATGATGGAAAACTGAATTGTAATGCCCCCTCGGCTTTCATGGATTTCGAGGGCTCGATCAATGCCTGCATCGGTTAGTGCGGCCACATAGATCGGCTTGCGGCAGTTCTCCACAATGGTATCCATTACCGGCACTTCCTGTTGCTTGATCAAGACTCCCCTGGCCATGAATTGGACCACGTCCGCCTCCTCCACGATGGTTGCGATGCGGGCCAGATGTTCAAAGGTCGGTTCCACCAATTCCCCGGTTTCGTCATCATAAAGGAACGGGGCGGTTCCACCCACGCCGAAAGAATTTTCCGGTATCCAATACTGGTCTCTCTTTGGCGCCGTTGTGAGGACCTGCTCAATAAGGGGCGTCAGGACATGGATATGTCCGGTGCTTTCATCAAATGCCGCAAGACCTGTATCTTCAAAAATCCGTCTTATTTCCTTCGATACGCATTTGACGCCGACCTCTTCCAAAACCCTCAAGGCATCGGCATGAATTTGTTCAAGAAGACCATTGCATTCAAGATCCATTCGTTTTCTCCCCTCCTAAATGGTTACTCGCATCCCATCGTAAGCAAATCGTATGTTGTTGACTCCCTTCTGGATAGCCTGATAATCATCATAACCCCTGTTCCAGTATTCTTCCATGTGGACAAAAAGGACTTTTTTCGCACCGATTCTGGCGGCCAAGGCAACCGTTTCTTCAAAAGTGTACAGGGTCTTCCTCGATATATGGTCTTCGGGATAAGTGAAACCGTGTTTGAGATTGTCCTCGAAGATACCGGGTTGAATGACCAGGAGATCGGCCTTTTGCACCTCTCTTCGCTCTTCGGGAAACGGTTTTATGTCGCATGGCGCATAAACCAGTTTCATCCCTCCTTTTCAAAGACATAAACAAAGGATGGATGGGGACCTCTGTCCACCTGGACGGCAGTCACGTCTGTCCGCCCGATCCTCGTGCCATGATCAAAAACCATACATTCCACAAAACCTTGCGTCTGGTAGAATTCTATCAGGGGGCCATATACGGAACAGATACGATCTATTTTTTCCATCAGGGCGCGTGGCAGGATGAGCCTGATTTTTTTCTTTTCATAGGCCCTCCAGGTGCGGAAATCGAGGGAGATCTGTTCCACCACCCGAAACCCTTCCGCATGGTCCGGGTCCAGGTGGGTAAAAAGAAGCGAATCGATGCGGTCGATTCCAGCCCTGTTCAACTGAAGGGCAGTCTCCGCCGGGGTATCCATGAGCAGGTGGTCATCGTGCAAAAAGGCGGAAGGTCCCGTCCTTTCGTACGGCCGCCCTTTGCGTCTCGCTTCTTCGCAAACCCGGCACCGGCAGAGCGGTTTGGGGATGACCGTACATCCTCCCGAGCCCAAAATCGTCAAATCCACCCTCGCACCTGTCCTTTTGGAGCTCTGCCCATACCCCATTGAAATTCCTTGATCCCGAATTTCGGGTTCAGGAAATCCATTACGTCGCGAGGTCTTTTTTGCTGACGCATCTGATTCCTATGGAGCAGCCGGCCCTTTTATGCCGGTACGGAAAGGATGATTGAAGCCCTTGAGGTATTCTTGTACCGGCCTAAAAGGTCCTCTCAACGGTCAGTGAAGGGGCATCCAAGATGCGGCAGCAAAAAAGACCTCGTGACTCCATTTCAGCCAACATCTCCTGACAACGTCCGAAAAAAGTTCCACAAACCCTTTCTTTTTAGCTCCAGGGAAAGGGGCTGTGGGAAACCGGGTGCAACTTGCCCTTTTTATAGCGGTCAAAACGAAAAGGCTCCAGGAGAGCCTGTTTTTCTCCCAGTACTTCCTTGGCCGCCAGGGCGCCCACGCCGATCATCTTGTACCCGTGATTGGAATCCAGAATCATGTAGCAATTCTGCTTCATCGCATCAAAAATGGGAAAACTGTCCGGCGTAAAACAGCCCAGGCCTCCGGAAGGCTCATTCTTGTACAATTGATATTTGTCTTCGTACCGTTTCTGGCAATGGGCCAGGGCCGAGGTCCACATGTGAACGAACTCGGGGGTTACGGTGAAGTCGGGGGAATCGATCCCGTAGGGGTCCACTTTTACATCCCCTTCCACGATATAGGGGGCCGCCCCTCCCTGAACACCGCCGAAATTGAAATCCGGCTTGTAGTAGATACCCCACATCTCTTCCGTGATCAGGCTCCCGTCTTCGCTTGAATAAAGGGGGGCCTGTGTATCCACATGAATGACCGGGGGCATTTTTCCCTGGTTGTTCATGGCGTAGTCGGGATCCACCCCAAGGGTGCCCTCCACCAGACACCAGTAGGTCCACATTTGATTCCCGGGATGAACAACGCCGTCAGGGCCCATGATGTCTATATGGTCGGGAAGCCCCAACATATCCCATAGACCCTTGGCCCAGGGACCGGGACCGGCTATCACCCAATCGCATTGGATGTTCCCCTTGGACGTCTCAACGGCTGTTATGGAGTCTTTGTCCATGGTGAATCCGGTTACTTCCACGCCGGTGAGGATCCTGACTCCCTCGGCTTCCGCCTTGTCGGCCAGTCGGTAAAGGGACCGCATCTGATTGCCGTACCCCCCCTTCTTTTCGTGCAGGACGGAGGTGATGCCCTTGGCTTGCCAGTCATCAAAGATATTTTCCCGCATATACCGCAAACAATCCTTTTCCCCTTCAATAAACACGGATTCGTATCCGATCTCTTTCTGTTGTTGGTAAATCTCGCTCACATCCTCGTGCATCGATTCTGGAGATATCTGCATGTAGCCCACCGGATGGTACCCGTATGCCTCGGCGTCCTCCTCCCACAGGGCAACGCTGTGGGCCATCAGTTTACGCATGGCGGGCTGGAAATAGTTGTTCCGAATGATGCCGCAGGCGATGCCGGACGCGCCTGCTCCGATGGATGTCTTGTCAATGACCAATACATCCTTTCCGGAGCCCTGCTTTTTATGTTTCAACTCCTTTGCCAGATGCCAGGCCGTGCTCAGGCCGTGAATCCCCGCTCCGATGATGATGTATTTATATTGCGTTGGAAATGCCATAATGCCTCCTATGAAACGAAAGTAATAAGTCTCCAATAAAAAAAGCCGGTGTTCTGCCAAAAGGCGAAATCCGGCTTTGATAAATTCCTGTATCAGGCAGCCTTCTCTTCTTTGTCCTCTTCCTTGCCGTGGTCGTGTTTCAAATCACCGTCCACGGTACCCCGGACCCGCTCTCTTTCTTCTTCAAAGTCAAATCCCGTCCAGATTCCTATGGAGCCCAGGATGGAATCCTGGGGGTGGAATTCTCGAAAGATCTTGAAGTAATAAGCGGCCTCCCGGCTGTTAATCACGGCCTTGGGATTTTCGGCCTTGATCCGCTCAAATTCCTCCTCGCTCATTTCCTTATGGGCCAGTTGTTCACCCAGGCTTTCACAGCCTGCGCCCTGGGTGTACTGTACCTTGTATCTCCACAGGATCTCATCGGGAAGATAGCCGGTATCTTCAAAGGCCTTTCGAAAAATCCACTTCTCGATCTTGGCCCCGTTGTGCTCCCGAATCTTGAGTTCGGGCGGTATCTTCATGGACAGGTCCACCATGGCCTCATCCAAAAAGGGCACCCGCAGTTCCAGGCTGAAGAGCATGCCCATCCGGTCGGCCCTCTGCAGGTTGATATTGTGCAAGTTGCCGATGCAGCGTCTCGCTTCCATGTTGAGCTTGTCAAACGGGAAGTGCTTCATGTAATGATATCCCGTGAATAGCTCGTCGGCGCCCTCGCCCGTAAGCACCACGGTCACATAATCCGCGGCCAGTTTGCAGGTGAAATAGCAGGGGACCGCGCAACGGACGAGGGAGGGGTCGTAGCTCTCCAGTTCCTTGATGACGATGGGCAGTGCTTCGTAGTACTCCTGCTCGGTAAAGAGAAGTTCGTGATGGGTGGATCCGATATGTTTGGCCGCGATACGGGCCGCCTTCACATCGTCGCTTACATCACCGAAATCATCTTCCATGCCCACCACGAACGTATGCAGATGAGGAATCTCATCCGCTGCTATGGCGGCCACCAGGCTGCTGTCCAGACCGCCGCTGCAGAAGGAGCCCACAGGGATTTCCGGGTCGGCCAACAATCTTTTCTTCACCGCCTTAACAAATGTCTCCCGGATGATATGAGAGGTTTCTTCAATGTCCGTTAAGAGGTGATCCTCGATCTCCGGAATGGTATAGTAAGGAACGAACCCCTTCTCGGGCGTATAGTAGTTCCCGGCGGGAAATTCGTGAACAATATCCACCCCTGCCAAGCTCATGGCGCCCAGTTCCGATGAAAAATAGAGACTGTCCCCCCTGTGACCGTAATAGAGCGGTTTGATCCCGATGGGATCCCGCGCCAGCATGAAATTATCCCCGTCGAAAATTGCAAAGGCGAACATGCCGTCCAAGTCCTTGACGCATTCCGGGCCTTTCTCCTGGTATAGGTGGAGGATTACCTCGGAATCCGATTTGGTCCTGAAACGGTGATTGGAAGAAAGTTTTGTTCGAAGTTTACGAAAATTGTAGATCTCTCCGTTGCAGATGATGCCTTGATCTCCATCATTTGCAAGGATCGGCTGGTGTCCGCGGGCCACATCTACAATGGACAGCCGGGTGTGTCCAAAAACCGTGTTTCCATGAACATGGATGCCCCGGTCATCGGGCCCCCTGTGGGGGAGGGCGTCCAGCATACGGTTGATCGTTTTTTCATCTCGTTTTCCTATGCATCCGGCAATACCGCACATGGTAAATCTCCTTGATATCTTTTTAAAAAGAGCTTAGTGGACAAATATCTTTCCCAGGTTGGCCGTTGTGAGGGGATCATCCATATACATCCCCAGACCGATTTTTCGAACCGAATCCATACCCCGTTCGTCATAAGAAGGCATGGTCACCTCGGGGGCGTCATCGGGGGTCACTTCTTCGGCTATCGCAATGCATTCTTCGAGTTTCTCAAAAGAAAAATCGATTAAATACCTGAGAAATGCAAAAGGATGACGAATCATATGGACCCCGTATTTCTTGCACAAGGCCTGGCCCATCCTGGCATCGGCGTAGGCCCTCTCGGTCAGGTGCTCCTCATGGGTGGTACCGGCGCTTTGAAAAGTGGGGATATCCAGCATGAGGTTCAGATGGGCCATGAGAATGTTCAACAGATTGTGACTGGCCAGGCCGTAATTGGGGTTGTATTCGATACTGGGGTCCGCGATGGTCGGATAGCCCGCGTGCACGCAGGTTGCGCCGGGATTGAGCAACTGGGCCGCGCAGATGCCGAAAAGCACCTCGGCATGGGTCATGGACAATACCCCGTTGTAACAATAAGGCGCGCTGATCCCGGCCATGGGCATGGCCGAGATAAAGACCGGCAGGCCGGCCCTGACCACCTGAACAAAATTGTCGGAGAAGTTTTCGTTCACTTCCAACGGGGGTCTCGTGAGGCAGAAGACAATCATGATGTCCTTCCGTTCCGCGTAGATCTCGCTGGCCCGTTCCAGGGAGGCATCCGAGGTTACCGCAAAGTAGAGCGGCTTCGTGCAATTTTCCGTCATGATATTCATCTGCAGGACTTCATCTTTCAGTTTAATCCCCCGTCCCATTCCGTTTACCGCATCATGGGTATCGGCGATCCGGGCAATGCGTTCCACATGTTCGGGGGTGGGAAAGACTCCTCCCTCTCCCTTGGCGTCGTCATAGACATAGGGGGCCGTGCCTCCAATGAAGAAACTGTTGAGCGGTACAAAAAAATCCGATACGCCCGGAACGGTCTTGAGGCATTTTTCAACCAGGCTGGATGTCACATAGATGCGGTTTTCATGAACAACCGCCTCGCCGGCGGCGGTATAGGCTTCAAAGGCCTGCTGCATTTCCGGCTGTAAGCATCCCACCCCAAGATTTTCGAGCATCCACAGCGCGTCCTGGTGGGCTTGAAACAACATTTCCACCGTATCCTCACCGAAGAGGGATTTTGATTCTTCCACTTGTTTTTCATTCACTATTCTCTCCTCAATTATTATTAAAATGTTCCATCATCGAACCGGGCTCCACTTTTCGGGGCTTGTAAAAAAAACGATACAAAAATCAGGGAATACCTTCCCGATTTCGCATGTTTGAGTACTATATTCGATAAGATCTGATATCAATTGAGTAATTTCAGCTAAAGTATAACGCAGGAAATCTTTCATGTCAAGGAAGTTCGGGAATTTCGTGAAATGGGAAAGGCCTCGCGATGGAATAGCTTCCTGATTCATGTATTTGACTGCCAAGGAATTTGAATAGGATATGTCAAGAGCCTGTTTTAAAATTATCTCGTCGCGAGGTTGAGCGAGGCGTTCAAGAGCAAGTAAGCAAGAAAATGGGGCTGGAAGCGTAGTCGGACTAGGGTGAAGACTCCATTGTAGCAGCTGACGCAGCCATTGGAAGCCACATCCGACCGCAGCAGGGATAATTTTAAAACAGGCTCTAAAGATCGTCGATATTGTTTCAGTAAAGCTCTCGCGTTCTTTACTATACTTGGCGCCATGCTATCCGGCTTTACGAAACTCAACATTGAGCATACGTTCGAAAACCTTTATAAGCGCCCCCTTGCTCTCGTCGTCCAGCCACTGCAGCAAAGCCATCTTAAACGTCGTGGCGGCTGCCTGCACCACGGGAAGGGGAATCTTCTCGTGCGTTGAGATTTCCGTGGATACCCCTGATCGAACCGGTTCTCAAGTAACAATAATTGGGCTTGGCTCTAACTTGGCCCACCAAAAAGGAACCACGAAGTCACAAGGAGCACAAGGGCTAAAGAATTAATGCATGTTTCTTTGTGTCCTTTGTGGCTTTGTGGTTCAATTCAGGGCTCGATGGAATTTCCATTAATAAAGGGAAACAGCCAGCTGCACTTCGATACTCCTTGTTCGATATTCTGCGGTTCTTTTTTATAGTGGGTGGAGTTAGAACCAAGCCCCAATAATTCGCCTGGTACCTTATTATCATTTAAAGCGACTATGGATTTCAGGATACCCACTATTCTCGATTCGGGTCATGGGCATAGGCGCTAATAGAGATTGGATGCATGCGGACATCCTTTACCCCCGGCATCTCCTGGACCTGGGCCTTTATCTTATCGGTTAGCTCCGGCTCCACTGTCTCGTTGAATTTCACATCGATTGTCACGACTCCGTCATCGGCATGAACTTGAACCATGGGATAATCATGTACCAGCCTGGCCTTTATCCGGGCAGCTATGACCAGGTTGTCAAGCAACTTCCGCGATTCCGGGGTCGCCTTGAACTGTTCCATTTGCGCGGCCTGGCAGATGAGATAAGACGCGTCGTCCACACTGAGTTTGTGGACGTGCAGTACCATATCGTAGAGACTTGAATCCCAGGTATCCACTCCGAACAGTTGCTTGCTCCACTGTCGCCGCTCATGATCGTCCCGGTGCAGTTGCTTGATCGCTTGCTTCTTGCTCAACCTTTCGCGGGCCATCATCAAAGCCACCCTATCGGCCATATCCGCCAGGATGCGCACCTTGAGCACGTGTGATACTCCATGCAGGAAAAATTGGCCGGCCAAGCCGTGGTAAATGACATTATCATTATGAACTTCCTCAAGAATAGCCGCGGCAATATAGGCCAGATAGCGCTCCTTGCCGTAGGTGAAACGCTCTAATATTGAGGGAGCGTCGTGCAGGGCATGTTCAAGTTTGATTTCATTTATGTTGAAATGCTCCGATGCCTCTAAAAGAACCTCGCGCGAGATACATGCGTAGCCGAGAGTCTGAGCGACCTTCTCGGCCACTGCCCTTCCTTTGCTGAAGGAACCGCGAGAAATGGTAATTATGGTCATGAGAACCTCCTTGTTAACAAATGATGCCGGTCATTTTTCGTGATGCTGTTCTCCCGCCGGTTGCTCGACCAGCTGCTAATGACCGCCACCTCTTCGTCGAAAGACCATACCGGTGAGCATGCCAACCGTCATGGCCACCGCCACGGCCAGCAAGCCGTATGCTACCCCGTGCTTTTTCGCCATACCTTGCAGGACTGCCGGCATCCCTTGCAGCTTGACGTCGAAGGTTGCGGTGCGTTTTTCCAAGATCTTGCCGTTCCGGAGGATCCACAGGGACACATGGTAGGTGCCCGGTTTGATCCTGGACGGCAAATGAAGGCTCGCGCGGGCCAGCATCTCGCCGGAGCCTGGGTTGGTAAGCCGCAGACCGCCCGGATAGAGATGGTAGAGTTTGTCACGTTCCTTAAGCTGGATGAATTCCTCGAAAATGGTGTCATCCTCCACCGGCTTGAGTCTGCCGGTGAATTTAGCCGCTTTTTCCAGGGCGGCATACCCCCATGGAAAGTCGCGGTTGCCGCGATCGAGCAAAGCCGGGTCACTGCTGAACGCGATATAGAGCAGCGGTGCGTTATCAATATCCACCTCGCCGCTGTTCATCCACAAATCCCAGTGTCGGGACTTGCGCATCATTTCCTCTTCAATCCTCTTGCCGCGGATGGTCAGCACGGCCTGGCTGCCCGCCGGCAGGTTGCCGCTGATGTTCATGTCGGAGCCGGAAAACAATGACGAAATGGATATTGACCGCGGCTGTATCGCCAGCGTGCCACCGTCGGCAATCGCCGATGAAACCGATCCCAGCGTTACTATCAGGGTAAGTGCCGCGAGGAAGAGGAGAGATAGTGGGTAATTCTTTTCGTTCATCTTATTCTCCCCCTTTGAAATCGAGCAGGTAGTGGGGAGAAAGGAGCAGTCCCAGAAGAATTTTCACCATTACCGCCAAAACGATGCAGGCCAGCAGGGTCTTGAGGTGATCTGCCTTGAGGCGATGACTGAACCGCGCACCGATCTGAGCGCCTATACTGGAACCGAGCAGCAGCAGGATGGCCAGGGTCATATCCACGGTGTGGTTTGAGGCGGACTGCATGACGGTAACGTTGGCGCAGACAAAGACTTCCTGAAAAAGATTCGTCCCGACCACCACATGCATGGGCATCTCCAGCACATAACACATCAGCGGCACCATTATGAAGCCGCCGCCTAAACCCATGATCGCCGCCAACATACCGACAAAAGCCCCGACCAGGAAAGGCAGAATAGGGGATAAGGTCACGTTCGACTTAGCAAAATGGGTTTGCCAGGGTAGGGTCGATTTGAACCGGCGAAAGGACGAGATGGGTTTTTCTTCGTCCAAACGACCGTCAGCCGCTTTCTTGCGAGACTGAATGCTCTCTACCATCATATAGGAGCCAACCACGGTCAGCATTACTACGTAGGTTATTTTGATGAAAAAGTCGGCTCCTCCCAAAAGACGGAGGGCTTTGATAATCTCGACGCCAATGGAACCGCCGAGGAAACCGCCCAGCAGAAGAATGGTCCCCATTTTCAAATCAACATTACCCATGCGGTAGTGGGCAAAGGTTCCGGAAGTGGTTGAGGCGACGATCTGGTTGGAGTCGGAGGCTGCGGCGATGGTGGGGGGAATGCCGGCCATGATCAAAAGTGGAGTCATCAGAAAGCCTCCCCCTACTCCGGTGAGACCGGAAAGGCTCCCGACCCCCATTCCCAGACCGAGCAACATGAAAATGTTCAGGCTATGCCCGGCAACGGGCAGGTAAAAGTTCCAAAACATGATAACATACCTCCTTTATACCAAATGTTATGAAACCGGGAATCCTGGTTGGCATTCTTTAAAAAATCACTACCACCTAATATCCGTTCATCCGAATATACCTTGCTTCCAGCCCTTATTAAAGATAGAACCTGCGACCATTCTCCGAAAGTTGTTTGGGAACCAACGCCCCTATTCACAAGAAGTTTCCGCCTCGATTTTTCTTTTATTCCCCAACTATCTCCTGATTGAAAAGTTTAGGGAAATACTCAGGCATTAGATCTTCCGGAAAGCCAAAATATAACGGCTGCTTTTGAGAATCAGATACAAGCATTCCCCTCTCTATCAGCGGGGAAATAATACGACGTCCCTGACGATCTGAAACATGAAGAATTTCGGGAATTTTCCCCCTTGGGACCATGCCGGAGCGAAACGCCTCCCTGAGGATTATTGCAGACTCAGGCCGAATTCCTTTTTCTCCTGTCATGATAAGCTGTTCGACACTTTTATCGATCCGTCTCCCCATGCTTTCAATATCTAATAATTTTTCCATAAAGAATATCTGATCCAAACATTTTTCCAAAAACCATTCCATAAAGTCGGCATGGTGCCCATCTTCAAAAGAATCGGCGGCCCACAGGTAAACCATATATTCATTCTTATTCCTGGATAGTCCCCTCGAAAGGGACCAAAGGCCATGAACATTCAGATCGATTGCGGATAAACATGCGCTGGTGAAGAGTCGAATGACCCGTCCGTTGCCGTCTCTGAAAGGATGTAGCCAGGCCAGTCGATGGTGTGCGCTGGCAATGATAAGCAATCGTTCATCGCCATGAAATGCATATGGGTTATATGAATCCGCAAAAACGCTCATGAGATGCGGGATTTCATTCCCATCAGGCCCGAGCTGCTCTCCATGTCGAACCGACACCTCCAGCTCTCGCCAATTTCCCGGGGTAACCGGGATATCGGAAAAATCATCCCCGTGATGTGTGAAGCGATGGGCCTCAGGAAGCTGCATATAAAAACGCCGATGAAGCCATTGGATAAACTCCATCGTGCAGACGTGCTCCCTCATTTGAGAAAGCTTTTCCATCATCTCTTCTTCGACGACCGCGTGTGCTAAACACAACTCTTGCACGTATCGCCTTTGATTATCGGCGGACCATTCCTTGCGTATGGCCCTTTTGATGTCTGAAATAAATGTCTTATGTCCTTCTATCAGATTGGAATGATAGCTGTTAAGGAGGCGAAGTTCCCGGCTAAGCCCTTTGGCGGTTTCCGGGGCCAGGCTTCCTTCAAGACGTGAGCTGACCCTGATGACCTCCATTGCCAGATCTTTGAGATTGCCTATTCGATCAACAGGGAGGACTTTTCGAAGATTGCGTTCATTTGTATTCATGTGACCGGATTCTTGTCCGTTTATTTTTATTTTATTTACAGGTACTTAAAATCAATCTAAGAGGCGAATAGCGGATTTATTGACCGTTTTATTATAACCGGAAATCTGTTAAAGTCAAGGTTATTTTGGCCGTTTATTAAGATAAATATAACATGTTAATATATTGGTGTAATTAGGTAATAATACAGGTTTTTAAAGCGCTTTTTGTCCGTTTCATTGTCCGAAACAGCACATTTGCTAAACCATGGAGTAATCATCTATCCCCTGCTCTTCACTGGAATTGCAGTATACCAAATGACTGAGGATGGTGAAAATTTGGATCGGCAAGTCCAACCGCCGACCATGTCAACCAGTGCGGGTATGAGGTCTCGTCAACGCCGGGTCGGACCAAGCCAACACCCACTATTTCAGTGGGCCGGACGAGGCGGTGACGCGAGTCCGACGAAGATGATGATGCCATCACCGCCGGGGTTCTGGCCGATGGTGTCGATGTCGAAATCGGGCTTCCAGTTGTTGAGTGACCAGATGTTGCCGGCCTGATCGATGCCCAGTGCCGTCTGACGCATCATCGGGATAAAGCAGGACGGGCCTTGTGGTCCATACAACGGCTCGCCATTGTGGAGAAGCACCTCGCTGCCTGCCGTCGGCACGGTATAGCCCGTTGACGGTGATATTGGATCGCCCACGTTGTGGCCCGCGGGAGCGTTGACGCCCCAAAGCTTGGTGAGCCTGCCCGTGAAATTATTCGGAAGTTTTGGATCGAGAGGACCGAAATTCGCGACCCAAATGTTGTCTTCACCATCGACCGTGATGCCCCATGGCCCATCGATGCCGCCCCCGCTGAAATTGTCAACCTCCGTACCATCAGGGGCAAACAGATAGATAAGGTTATCGCCTTGTGACGCGACCCATGCATTTCCGACAGAGTCGAGAACCATTGCCTTGAGCGCCTTTCCCACGAACTGCAGGAATTGCTGTTGCAACACCCCATTGACGAGCGCATATCTCGCAACACTGCTCGGGTAAGTGCCATCGAACCCGCCGCCATTGGTCACCCAAGCTGTTCCGTCCGCGGCGAGTTGGATATCGAACGGCTGGCTTCCCGCATATTGTTGGAAGCCCACGGACTGGTTCGGATCTCCGTGCCTGAACACATAAACGCTGTCGTTCCCGGTGCTGCCGATCCAGATATTTCCGTACCCGTCCGACCCCATTCCCATTGCTCTGACCGGGCCGCCCTGGTAAGCATCAGGCGGTGACACCGGCTTGCCTGTCCGTGTGAAGCGCGAAACACTTCCATTTCCGTCCGGAGATGGCTCGCAGCCCGCGCAGCTGCCCCAACCGAAGTTGCCAAACCACACGGAGCCGCAGGGATCGATCGTGACGCCATAACCGCCACCGAGAAGGCCACCACCTATCAGAGGCGACAGCGGCGTTCCGTTCCTGCCGTCGGCCGGCTGGCCATTGGGTTTGAATACCAAATTGAAATCACCGGAGTAGGGTGTGCCTTGGAACGTGTTGTTCGTGACCCAAGCGTAGCCTCGCCTGTCGAACGTGAGATTGCCGGGCCCGCTAATCAGGCGGTTATCGTTACCCGAATCGTGGACCTTGACCGTCACCGTCCAAGCATCGGGCATAGTATCGAGCGGCGGCGCATACAAGTCGCTCAGCAACGTCAACGCGTAAATCCCGTCCACGTTCTGCCCCGGATCGCGGGCGAGGTTCGCCAGCGCTTCGGCAGTATTGCGGGGCGGGAGACCACCTGGCGGTGTAGTCAGATCGAAAAGGCTCGCCGCGACGCCCGGATCATTTACACATGCGGCCAGCAAATTGGCGAGGGATCGTGTGGAACGCAGCGAATTCGTCTGGTCGCCATTCGGCGAGTTCAAAAGCACAGTCGAGGATTGACCGGTCGCGGAATTGACGATGTTGTCGTTCATCCCTGCCGCGATCCGGAGGCCAAAAGAATTGCCCGAGATCACGGCGGTCCTGAAGAACTGGGCCATGGAATAACCGGCAGCTACCGTGGTCAGCTCGTTAATGGTGACCGATGTTGGCAGGTCCGGGCCGAGGATAGCAACGAACTTCACACTTTCGCCAACGTCTGCTTGGACAAAGAAGATAGTGTGTGAGGTGCTCCTCCTGTAACAAATGCTGAATCGACCCGTGGCGTCCGTCGTCGCCTGGCCCAGCGTTGTCGGGAGTGCATTTGTCACCTTGAACAACGTGACGTTAACATTAGGCAGCGGCTGGCTGGAACTAGTACCGCCCGTTTGAACCACGCCGCTCAGGGACTTGGGATTCGCTGTTGAGACTCCGTGAGTAGCCAGGACCATTGCCGCTACTGCCAGCAGCACACGCGTAATCGTGACCATGTAATTTCTCCTCGGGATTTTGTTTATTAGAAATAGTCCACTGTCGCTCTTCCAGCAACCTAAATCGGGATAGGAAGGGACCTCGCGGCCAACTTCCTCCCACACTACCTGGCATACGGATCACGTGCCAAAGCGATTCGGCTGATTGCTTCGGCACTCGGGCCGACCGGGTGTATACTTTCAGGCCCCCGACCCGCCGGGCCGGACCAAGCCAACAAGCTAATATTCAAGCAGTATCTTCCCAAAAATACTCATTTTGGGGCCTTGGAACCCCATTTTCCTACCCGAAAATCCCCTTGTAAGGTGCAGGAGATTCGCAGCTGCCCAGTCCTGGCCCATTATGATTCGTCTCACCTATCTATCCGGCAGCGCACCGGAATACGAACCCGTCTTCCCATAGTCATAGGATTTATAGATAAAGCATAACCTATGCACGGAAATGACGAAATGGGTTATAGGTAGTATTTAAAGGCAGAAATATCGGTATTTTTTATTGAGTATTTGTTCTCCTTGTCATCTGAAATTGTCACGTTGAGATGCTCGCTCGGAATTCAATGGGGAACACCGTAAAAACGGGACGGGCCAGCCGCCATGACGCGACCTTTATTTTTTTGTATTGGAAAATGAAGACCCTTTCAGCGGATGTTGCCACTTGTCCTTAAAGTAGCATTTTCCAGCCCAAAAACATCGGTTTAAGGGCTAAAATCGTTCCATTCAGCGAACTCTCTTACCTGTATTCAACCGCTTGGATTGGTCCGACCCAATGCCAAGGCCTTTCATGGATCTGCCAGGTGGTATCTGGCAGGTGGGAATGGGAGATGCCCTCGAATATCCAAAATTCAGGACACGTATCCTCTTTTGTTTTCAGGTGGGTATTCTTCCGAGAATGACGCCTACCGGGGCAGTCGGCACTCCCGAACGGTGATTTCGGAGCTCAATATGCCCAGAGGAAATGCCCTTGGGGTACTGCGCCTATGCACTCTCCTGCTAACGCTTCCCCACGCCATCACTGGTCGTCGAGGCATAGCTCGGAGCCGGAGCGGATCGCTATCCCCTATACCGCAGAGGACTTGGCGTAAACCTTTGCCTCACCTCCTACTTCATGCCGGTTTTAACCGGCGCTTTCTGGACGTCCCCATTAACACGACCCCAGTTGAATCAGTCGTTGGGGCTATGCCGTCATCTGTTGGCAGCACGTTTTCACGAAAGTGCTCTTCTCTCTCAAAGGCACCTCTCTTAGTTTTTTCAGAAAGCACAGGCATTCGGCCATGTCTATGGAGTCCGAGATAACTATGCCCTCATCTTTTGCGAGAGAAAGGGCACCAGACTGCGCGGCGCTATGGCAAATAAGCCAAGGAACGATAGGCCCACTGATAAGCCGGAACCAATTAATTCTACCAAGAGCCTGGAAGCGTAGCTTTTTCGGAAGATACAATGCATCAAACGCGCAACCGTGTCTTCATATCGCAAGTGCCTTATAACGAAGTAGATTTGGCGAAAGAGGTGCTCCAGAACTGTTCAGTATTTCCGAAATAAATGGTCAGAGGTCCCTGTTTTCTTGAGCAGCATTGCGGGGCCGTAAAGTCATTTCTGTTTGTTAGATGCGAATTTATTCCCACAATGTGCCCCTGAACCCTGTTCAGTCTGAAATAACGGATGCTTTCCCTAATTTCTTTCTTAAATCCGAATTTTCAGGTATAAAATTTCCTTACCTGTAAGCGGGTTCATCGATTGGACCCTCAACTGTCTAAGTCCTTGACAAGAAAGGAGGATAAGTAAGGTGCCCCCGGAATTCCACGACGGAATGCTTGATATCACGAGATCCGCAAGAAAAATGGTCAGGGAGATTGTGGACCGGGAAAAGAGCGTTTCTCCCATCCGTATCATGATGGCAGGCGGTTGCGTCGGTCCCCATTTGGGCATGTTGTTTGATTCGGCTCGGTCGGACGATCAGGCCTTTGAAGTGGAGGGGATTCAGTACGTGATTGACAAAAAGCTGTTGTTTCGGTTTGAGCCCATCACCGTGGACTACAAAACCGATCCGTCGGGAGGAAGGTTCAGTGTCACATCTCCGCGATATGATGCAGACTGGATGGAAAGGGGAACCCCAAAGGACTGAACCTGGTGGACATTCTTGCGTTTGATCCGCGAAATAAATGTTTGAAATAGAGGAGAGACCAAATGACCTTGCCGGATCCTGAAAATTCCTATTCATTCGACGAGTTTCTCCAATGGCGGGATACCGCTGATTTTTACGGAGAAGATCTGTTTTTCCAAAAGGTGATCCAATATTATGCCAAGGATCAATGGCCGGAACTGGATAAAGCCGCAAAGGAGATTTCCCGAAAGGTATCTCTTCGCTGGAAGCAACTTTCCGAAGCGGCGGCCGTCCCGGAAAAACGGCCCTATATCCTTCACTTTGATGGTCACAACCACCGAATTGATCGTATTGTCCGTCCGCTGGAAACATTGATTCTGGAAGAGGAAGTCTTCGGCGAAAAACTCTTTGCCGACGTCACCTCTCCCTTTGAAAAACTGGTGAAAATGTACCTGATTTACCAGAACGGAGAGGCCTGCATCGCTTGTCCCGTCACCTGTACGGAGGGGCTGGTGGCTCTGTTGGAATGCTATGCCGACACCCCTGAATTAAAACAGATCCTCACCCATTGCAAAGAGGGCATCAACGGCAATATGGCCATCGGTTCCCAATACCTCTCGGAAATACAAGGGGGATCCGATGTGCCGGCGAATCTGGTGGAAGCCGTAGAAGAGAACGGCGTCTGGCGACTCTTCGGAGATAAGTTCTTCTGTTCGGCAACCCATGCCGACTATGCTGTGGTTACGGCCAAACCCCGAGGCAGTGAAAAAGTTGCCCTGTTTGTGGTACCGGCATGGCTGGACGGTAATAAAGAAAGAGAAATCCGAAACGGTTATACCATCAACCGGATCAAATGGAAGATGGGTACCAGTGAATTAACAACGGGTGAGCTTTCCTACCATGGGGCGGTGGCCTATCCTGTGGGGCCCCTGGACAAGGGGGTGGCCAACGTAGTGGGTATTGTTTTGACTTATTCCCGGCTCACTGTGGGCATTACCTCTGCAGCCTTCATGGCTCGGACGACCCGAGAAGCTATGGCCTACAGCCGCAAACGGTCCGCCTTTGACTTGACAATTGGGGATTTTCCCCTGGTCAGGGGGCAGCTCAGGGAAATGGAAACCATGGCCAGGCGAACCACTGCGGGCGCTTTTAAGCTTTACAAAGATTTTCTGTCTCTGGAGGGTGGGCTTAAGAAAGGTTTGGACGCCGACGAACCCCCGGACGTGAAAAAACAGCGCTTCAACGTCCGGCAATTGGTCATGCTCCAGAAAATTACGGCATCCTGGGATTGCACTGATGTGATTCGTACAGGCATGTCCATCTTCGGCGGCCACGGGGTGATGGAGGACTTTTCCTCCCTGCCCAGACTCTACCGGGATTCCGCGATCAATGAGCTCTGGGAAGGTCCCCGGAATGTTCTGCTTACCCAGATCCACCGGGATTTTCAGCGGGTGTCCAAATGGTATGACCCCTCAGAGGCCATCCACAGGATGCTCAATGGAGGTGATGCCGCGGTGGTATCCCGACTCCAGGCAGAAGCCAAAGAATTGGTGGCACACCCGAGCCTGGTGGCTCCGGACGAAAAAACCCTGGACGTCTGCCTGCGTTGGGACCGCTTTTGCCACGATCTGACCCATGCCTACCAGGATCTGGCCATGGAAGAGGTGGAAAGGGCATTTCCATAACCCATTAGAAACGACACGCAGGTAAATATATAAAAAGACGCCACTTGAGGAGATCAGGGAAAAAGAGAAAAACCCCTTCAAGAGATCTTGAACATGTATGAATAAAAAAATTATCAAGACAACGCCTTTCGGGTCGGTCGGAATCCTCTGGGATGGCCGAAATGACGATCCCAAAATTGTCCGGATTCTTCTTTCAAACCCCGATCTGTCGGCGGAGGATCGAACGCTTCAGCTCTATCCCCGTGTTCCGTTACAGCCTCCTGTGCTGAAATCGATGCGGTGGCGGATGTGATCCAGGGGTTTTTGGAGGGAGAGGACAGGAAAATCCCCATGCATGTTGCGGATTGGAGCGCCTGCTCACCGTTCCAGGAATTGGTTCTTCGGGCGGAAGCCGCGATCCCCCGCGGAAGGGTCAGCACCTACAAACTTATCGCGGAACACGTAGGAAAGCATAATGGCGCCCGGGCCGTGGGGACCGCCCTGGCCCGGAATCCTTTTCCCCTGATCGTGCCCTGCCATCGGGCTATCCGTTCGGATCGGCATCTGGGAGGATACCAGGGAGGTCTTGAGATGAAGCGGGCGCTGCTGGAGATGGAAGGGGTTCCTTTTGATGATGCGGATCGGGTGGTCTGTGAGGATTTGTATTTTTCCCCCGCTTGCTCAGGAAATAAAGGACCGGAACGGTCATGCGGGAAAAGAGCAGCGAGGCCACCTCTCCGGCCATGAGGGAGATGGCCAGTCCCTGGAAAATGGGATCGAACAGGATGACGGAGGCCCCCACCACCACGGCCGCGGCGGTCAGCATCATGGGTCTGAAACGGATGGCCCCGGCATCGATGACCGCCTGATCCAAGGGGGCGCCCTGTTCCAGGCGAAGTTCGATGAAGTCCACCAGAATGATGGAGTTACGGACCACGATGCCGGCGCCCGCGATAAAACCGATCATGGAGGTCGCCGTGAAAAAGGCCCCCATCAACCAGTGGGCGGGGAGGATGCCGATCAGGGAAAAGGGGATCGCGGCCATGATGACCAGGGGCGTTATAAAAGACTGAAACCACGCCACCACCAGAACGAAGATGAGCACCAGAACCACCGCGAAGGCCAGCCCCAGATCCCGGAAGACCTCGTAGGTGATGTGCCACTCTCCGTCCCATTTCATGGCGAAGTGTCGGTCGCTTTCTGGGACCGCGGCGGTATGCTGCGTAATTTGATAACCCTCCGGAAGCGAAATGGCCTCTATCTTCTTATACATCTCCAGGATCGCGTAGATCGGGCTTTCCTTTGCGCCCGCCACATCCCCGATCACGTAAACCACCGGCATGAGATTTTTGTGGTAGATGCTGCTTGATCCGAGGGGGTGCGCTCCGCCTTGACGAGGGCTGAAAGGGCGATGGTGCCGCCGCCGGGGGTGGACACCTCCATGGCCTCCAGGCGGTGAAGGCCGGCCCTGGAAGCCAGGGTCGGCCGCAGGAAGATGGGGATATCCTCCTTTTCGTCGGGGTCATGGAGCAGGCCGCTCCGGCTGCCGCTCAGGGCCGACTGGAGCAGCCTGGCGACCTGCGGCGACGCTGACCCCGTGAAGGGCGGCCTTTTCCTGGTCCACCGTGATCTGGTATCGCGGTTGATCTTCTTCCATGTACCAATCCACATCCACGACTCCGGGCGTATCCTCGAAGATCTTCATGACGGTTTCGGCTATTTCCCGCTGCCGGTCGTAATCGGGGCCGTAGATTTCGGCCACCAGGGTGGAGAGCACGGGCGGCCCGGGCGGGACCTCGGCGATCTTGACCCTGGCCCCGTAACGGTCCGCAATGGCCTTGAGTCGGGGTCTCACCCGCTTTGCAATGGCATGGCTCTGATCCTTTCGAAAGCCCTTGGCCGCCAGGTTTACCTGGATGTCCGCCACATTGGGACCCTGGCGCAGGTAGTAATGCCGGACAAGCCCGTTGAAGTTAAAGGGAGAGGCCGTGCCTACGTATATTTCACAATCGGTGACCTCGTTCACGGTCCTGAGGTAATCCGCCATCTCCATGGTGACTGCCGCGGTTTGCTCCAGGGTGGCGGATTCCGGCATGTCCAGAATGACCTGGAACTCGCTCTTGTTGTCGAAGGGAAGCATTTTCACCCGGACCAGTCCCAGGCCCACCATGGCGCAGGCAAGGAGCAGGAGACCCACCACCCCCAGAAGGAACAGCCAGCGCCGGAAAGGATTATGGAGCAAGGGTCCCATGACCCGCCGGTAGAGCCGCGTGGACCAGTCATCCTTGTGGGGTTGGTCGTTTCCCGCCGCCGCTCCGGCCTGGTGACGGATGAGGCGGACCGCCGCCCATGGCGTTACCACAAAGGCCACCAGGAGGGAAAAAACCATGGCCGCGGAGGCGCCCACCGGTATGGGCCGCATATACGGGCCCCATGAGTCCCCCCACGAAGGCCATGGGCAGGATCGCCGCGATCACCGTGAGGGTGGCCAGGATGGTCGGGTTTCCCACCTCGTCCACGGCTTCGATGGCGACGGCGAACCTGGAACGGTCGCGGTTTTCTTCCAGATGGAAGTGGCGAACCACGTTTTCCACAATCACAATGGCGTCGTCCACGAGAATGCCGATGGAAAAGATCAGGGCAAAGAGGGTGATCCGGTTGAGGGTATAGCCGTAGAAATAGAAGGTCGCCATGGTGAGGGCGAGGGTCACGGGGATTGCAAGGGCTACTACTCCGGATTCCCTCATCCCCAACGTGAACCAGATGAGCAGGGTGACCGAGACGATGGCGATCATCATATGGAAAAGGAGTTCATTGGACTTTTCCTCGGCTGTTTCGCCGTAATGGCGGGTGATGGTCATCTGGATATTTTCAGGGATCAGGCTTCCCCGGAGTTCCTCCACTCTTCCGAGAACCTTTTCGCGCGACGCTCACGGCGTTGGCGCCCTTGCGCTTGGCCACGGTCAAGGTTACGGCGGGCCGGACTCCCTGGGTGGCAAGATCTTCCGAAAGTCCTTTCTCGGTTGCCGCGGGTCCGGCGCCGAAGAAGACATACTGGTCAGGATCTTGCGGGCGTATCGAGGACCTCGGCCACATCGCGCAGATACACGGGTCTTCCCTTTGTGGACATGCACGACCAGGTTCTTTACGTCTTCAAGGGTTTTCAGAAATCCGCTCGTGTGGACAATGATCTGACCATCCCTGGATGGAAACTGGCCGGCATCGGAGGCCTGATTGGCGGCAAAAATCATTTGGGAGATGCGATCCGAATCCAGCCCATAGGCGGCAAGCCGGACGGGGTCGAGCCTGACTTCGATACGGCGGCTGACCCCGCCGATCAAGGTGGTGAGGGAAACCTCGGGTTCCCGTTTCACCCGGTCCTCCACTTCGGCGGCCACGCGGCGGAGGGTCAAATGGTCGGCGCTGTCGCTCCAGAACGTGAGGGCGAGGATGGGGACGTCATCGATATAACGGGGTTTGATGAGGGGACCGGCCACACAGCAGGGTATCCGGTCCGCATTGGCCATAAGTTTTGACTGGAGCCGGACGATCGATTTCTCTTCATCTTCTCCCACGCGAAATCGGACGATAACCATGGACCGTCCCGGGCTGGAGGTGGAGTAGACATATTCGACGCCGGGGATCTCCCAAAGGAGTTTTTCCATGGGTTTGGTTACCCGTTGTTCCACCTCTTTGGAGCTCGCGCCCGGCAGCTGGGCAAAGATATCGATCATGGGAACGATGATCTGGGGCTCTTCTTCCCTGGGCAGTGCGATGACGGCCGCCACCCCGAGAAGGATGGAGGCGATGATGATGAGAGGGGTGAGCTTGGAGTCGATAAAAAATGTGGCGATTTTTCCAGCGGGACCCATTTAGCACCTATGAGACGGTTTCAATTCGTGCGCCGTCAACCGTTTGTGGAGGAGGGGATACCAGGATACCGGGCGCCCGCATCGAGGCCTGTAACGATTTCGATCCGGTCCCCGAAGGCCCTCCCCGTCCGAATCAGGTGAAATCGGGCGATGTTTTTGTCGTTGAGGAGATAAACGCCTTTTAACTGTCCCTGGGAAAGAACGGCCGAGGAGGGGATGAGCAAAAGCTGATTCATACCCACGGGCACGGCGACACGTGCGAAAAGTCCGGGTTTCAGAGAGGCGTGTTCCGGAAGGGTGACTTTCAGAAGAAAGGTGCGGCTCTTCACGTCCGCCTGGGGAACGATGGTTTCCACCGTTCCCTCCATAGTCTCTTGTCTGAAACAGCCGGAATCCCCACACGGACCTTTTGACCCCTATGGACATTTCGGATGTAAGATTCGGGGAGGATGACATCCACCTGATATTCTCCCGTCTTTTCCAGGGCCAGAATGGGGACGCCGGGTACGGCCATATCTCCCTCCTCCACCATCTTGGCCGTTACCTTTCCATCGTAGGGGGCGAGGAGAAGGGTATCTTTCCGGCTGACCCGGGCACCGTCCACAGCGGCCCGGGCCTGCTTGATGCGGTATTGGGATGCCTCCAGCATGGCCTGGGCTTGGGACACGGCCGCCTTGGCCGACCTGTAAGCTGCTTGGGCTGCTTCAAAGTCCTCCCGGGTGGCGGCTTCGCCTTCGAGGAGCTTTCGCGCCCGCTCATGGGCCTTTTCGGCATGGACCTCGTGGGCCCGGGCCGCTTCCAATGCTGCCTGGGCGGCAGTCTCTGCCTTGCGGGCCTCTGCCAGGCCTGCCTCGGCCTGCTGAAGCTGGGTTGTTATCCAGCGCGAATCCAGGACCACCAGTTCTTCTCCCGCCTTGACCATATCTCCTTCTTTGACCCTGATATGAAGTACGGTTCCCATCACCTTACTGCTCAGGGTGCTGGCCGTTCGGGCCTGAACTGTTCCGACGGCCTCGTAGATCGAGCGGTTGATCCGAAATACGGGCTTCGGCAACAACCGCTTTCATCATGGGACCGGACGCTGAGGAGGTCGTCCCCGGCTCGATCTTTTCGCCACATCCGAAAAGCCCCCCCAGCGCGAAAAAGAAGAGGGCAACCCCTATCGGTAAGCGCTTCATCAATAACCTCCTCCAAGTACCGGTTTAAAATCCTTTGTTGATCTTCTCAATATCCACTATTTCCAAATTTCCATCCAGACAACCAAGCAGTAAACGCGGCCACCATACCACATCGGCAGGAATTTTCAATAGCTCAAAAAGCAAAGGAGGCCATCGACTTCCTGTTCATTCGTGGCAAAAGGTCTCCGCGATTTTTGTTGACCCCTCGCAGACTGGGACAGTATATATTTTGGGCTTGCTTTTTGGCATCGGCTTCGACTCTTGCCGGCGGTCTGGCATATCGAGACAAAATCATATGCATTCCCACGCTGGAGCGAGGGAAGGAGCAGGATCAGAATCGCTATCAGGATCGAAATAGGAATCGAACTGCTCATTGTTCCTGCTCTTCACCGCCCATGGCGATGCCGATGGCAATCCCGATGGCAATCCCGATGCCGATTTGGATAAAGGAAGTTTAACATGATGAGGTAGGCAGCTGATGAGCAGGGAAACGGAGTTGGGAAAAGGACGAATTCTCGCGATTGATGTGGCGCGGTTTTACGCCATGGCTCTGGTCTTTTACGGACATTTTATCGAGCGGTTCATGCTGCTCAAGAACCCGGCCGGCGCCACCCAATACAAATTCATCTACTCCTTTCACATGGTTGTCTTTTTTGTTCTGGCAGGCTATGTGATCAGGGAAAGTGATATCGAATTACCTTTTGGACGATATGTAAAACGCCGTGTCATTTCCCGTCTTCTCCCTTTCCTGTTTTTTACCGCCGTATTCATGGTGCTGTCCGTTTTCTTCCCCGGGGACTTCTATAACGTAAAGCTGCCGAGCGTTGAAGGATATCTGAAAGGTCTTCTGGATACCGCCTTTGGAATACCGGTGTTTTGTGTTCCGTCCTGGTTTATCCTTATGTTGTTTTCCGTTGAACTGGTCCACTACGGTGCGTTTCGATTTTTAAAATCCAATTCGAAAATCGTGATCGGCGCCGTTATGTTTTACGTGGTGGGATACTGGCTCAATTTGGAACTGGACATCTTTAATCCACTCAAGGGAAGGGTGGTCGGATGGAATTATCTCTTCATCCATGAAGCCGTTACCATGTATGCCTTTTATTTGATGGGCATCTATCTGAGGCGCAAGAAGTTTCTCGTGGAGAAGATCTCCCTCAGGATATTGGTCCCGGGCGTGGTGATCACTTTCCTTATTGTCCTCTTCACCTACAGATTGAACAAAGGGCCTTTCAATTTTAACTATTATGATGCGGTGGTGATCATGTTCGCCTCGCACGGAAATTTCCTGTGGTTTCCTGTTACTGCGGTCGCGGGCTGTTTCCTGCTGTTTTTTCTCGGCAAAATCACACCGTCGCAAAAGACCATAGTCTGGATGGGGCAAAACACCTTGATTCTCATGTGCCTCAACGGCATTTTTTATCACTATATCAATGGTCCGGTGGCCAAATGGGTCCTGGATACCCTTTCCGGCTCCGGCTTGACTGTCTTTTGGGTGGGCTGTCTGATGACCGTTATAAGCCTTGCGGCCTGCATTCCCTTGATATATCTTTTAAACAGGTTCGTGCCCCAGTTGGTGGGAAAACCCAAACTGAGCGGCCCGTGGTTTAAGAATTTCATCTGAATCCAGGAAGGAAAGGAAACGCGCACTGAATGACGCATTTGTTCAGGCCTACCGAATGACATACAACCCCGACACCCATCACCGTCGTTTCGCCGTCTTTAAAAGGAACACGCATGAAATTGAAAGAAGAGATCACAAAGGTAAGGCCTGCTCATCGTTTTGATGAAAACATGCTGGCCGCTTACTTAAAGGCAAATTTGAAAGGCTTTTCAGGGGAACTGAAAGTCAGCCAGTTTGAATTCGGACAGTCCAATCCGACATTTCTTCTGTCGGCCGGTGGAAAGGAGTATGTCCTGCGTAAAAAGCCCCCCGGTAAACTGCTCCCTTCGGCGCATGCGGTTGATCGCGAATACAGAATTATGGTAGCCCTTCAAGAGACAGATGTTCCGGTCCCGGAGGCACTGCTCCTGTGTAAGGATGATTCTATTATCGGCACCCCTTTTTATGTCATGAACCGGGTGGTGGGACGGATTTTCAGGAATGTTGCTGCGATTACGGCTTCAGACGCCGAAGAGCGATCGGCTATCTTTGATGCCATGAATGACACGCTTGCCAAGATCCATCTGGTGAACTGGAAAGCCCTGGGGCTGGTCGATTACGGGAAACCGGGTAATTACATGGCGCGACAAGTGGGTCGATGGACCCAACAGTATTTGGCCTCAAAAACCGATGATATGCAGGCCATGGACTATTTGATTAAATGGCTGGAGAAGAATATCCCGGGCGATGAAAGCGCTGCCGTCGTCCATGGTGACTTCCGTCTTGAAAATTTGGTCATCCATCCCACCGAACCCCGTGTGGTAGCCGTGTTGGACTGGGAACTCTCAACCCTTGGTCATCCCCTTGCAGATCTTGCGTACAATTGCATAAACTACTATATCCCGGTGACGGCGGATCGGTTTTCCGGCTATAAGGGCCTCGATCTTACTGACTGGGGCATCCCCGAAGAAAAGGATTACGTTGCCGCCTATTGCCGGCGAACTGGACGGAAGTCGATCGACAACTGGAAATTTTTTATCGGTTTTAGTATGTTTCGCCTCGCCGCTATCGTGCAGGGTGTTTATAAGCGGGGGCTTGACGGAATTGCCAGTTCCGACAAGGCAAAGGACTATGGTAAATATGGACGATTCTTAGCCGACCTGGCCTGGAAGATTGTCTCGGGGAGCAGGGTATCGTGACAGGTTCATTTCGGCCGTAGCTAAATAAAAGTCAACCGCGGATCCGCTACGGGATCTGCCGGTAGTATGGGAGGAATGGAACATGAGTATTCTGTTTGAACCGATGGTGATAAATGGGATGGAACTGAAGAACCGCTTTGTGAGGTCTGCAACCTATGACGGTTACGCGGATCAAAAAGGACATGTGACGGACGACCAGATCCGGTTTTTTGAGGATCTTGCAAGGGGTGGGACGGGGCTGATCGTTACGGGTATCTGCCATGTGCACGATTCCGGTCAGATTTCTCCAATCCAGAATTCGGTGGCAAGCGATGACTGTATCCCGGGCCTCAGGAGGCTTTCCTCGGCCGTGCATGACTTGGGGGCCAAAATCGCGATCCAGCTCTTTCATGCCGGCAGGGAAGGGGCAAGATTTTTAGTGACCGGAAACCGTGAAGCCCTGAGTCCTTCGGTTGTCCCGGATGATCCCTATTTCGATAAACCGTACCGGTCCATGACCGGGGAGGAAATTTCCGAAGTGGTCGGTGCGTTCGGAGATGGGGCAAGAAGGGTTAAAGAGGCCGGTTTTGATGCCGTCCAGGTGCACGGGGCCCATGCCTACCTGTTGAGCCAGTTTCTTTCTCCGTATCTGAACCGTCGAGAGGATCAGTGGGGAGGGACTCTGGAGAACCGTTTACGTCTCCACCGTGAAATTTTACGAGATATAAGGGCCAAGGTGGGAGAAGACTATCCCCTTTTTATGAAACTGGGCGTGGAGGACTGTTTTCCCGGAGGGCTTTCCTTTCGCGAGGGGGCATTGGCGGCCCGGTCCCTGAGCGAAAGGGGACTTGACGCCATCGAGATCAGCTCGGGGCTGAGGGGAGAAACACTATGAGGGAACCGAGTTTAGGACAAAAATCAATCGTCCCGAGCGTGAGGCCTATTTTCGGGAATGGTGCAAGGTCATCAAAGGGGAGGTGGACATCCCGGTCATGATGGTGGGGGGCCTGCGGACCTTTTCCTCCATGGAAGAGGCGGTTGAGAAAGGTGATGCCGATTTTGTCTCCTTGTGCCGGCCTTTGATACGGGAACCGTTCATCGTAAACAAATGGAGAGAAGATCCCGGTTACAAGCCCACCTGTATTTCCTGCAACCAATGCTATGACACCATTTTGAAGGGAAATCGGTTGCAGTGCATGCAGGAGGTGAAGAGGAGGAAGAAGATCGCGGATTCGGGAGCGGACCGTTAAGAAGGGGAAAGTTTTGCGTGTCGTTTTAAAGCGAGGAGATGACCCATGAGAAAATTGAAGCAACAACCCGAGTTCGCGGCTACCATGATGGGGGCGGTTCCCTATCGTGATGTGGAATATGCGGCCGATGTCATATTGAAGAATTTTCCGGAAGCCCCGCGCTTACCGATCATGACCAGGAGTATTCGATGGATGCTTCAAGGGGTGCCATGCATTGAAATCAACCGGGAAAAGGGTCAGATACTGATGGTTCCTCCCGAAGAGAGAGAAGAAGATGTGCTCGCCTTTTATGAAAGCGTAGAAGGAGAGGATCTGGATTATTTTGCTATTTCTGAGGAGAAAACACCGTCTTTCAGCATGATGCTTGATAAAATAAAGGAAGCCGGACTTTCCGGGTTGAAATGGGTGGCGTTCCAGATCGGCGGACCGATTGTGTTGGGTGATTCCATCAGGCAGATGGACGGGACCCCCGTCATCCACCATGAGACAATGCGGGATATGTTGATCAAAGGCATAAATATGAAGTCGAGATGGATGGAAAGAAAGATAAGAGAAACACTTCCCGGAATAGGAATTATCTGCGACCAGCCTGAGCCGTCCCTTGTCAATTTCACGGCGGCAGGGGGGACCGGATCACGGCAGGATGTGATCGATGCCCTCAACGGAGGTTTTAAAGACCTTTCGTGCCACACGTGGGTGCACTGCTGCGCCAACATCGACTGGACCCTGCTGGTGGATGCCCAAGTGGATATCATAAATTTTGACGCATATAATTATGCCGATAAAGCCGCATTATACGCGAGGGAATTTAATGAGTTTCTTGATAGAGGCGGTATGATCGGTTGGGGGATAGTTCCGGTTATAGAAGATCTCCTGGTGAGAGAGAATGTTCATAGCCTGCTCAAGAAACTGGAAGACGGGATGGGGTTGTTCGTCAAGAGTGGTGTTGATGAAGAAAAACTGGCACGGTCTTCATGGGTTCTCCCATCCTGCGAAACGGTCCTTTTAACCATTGAACAGTCTGACCATGTATTTGAGATGACACGGGAAATATCTGAAAGAATCAAGGAAAAATATGGATTCAAAGTCAATGCCCGGGAAAAGGATGTCGGGCGAGGCGGATCCGAGACGGTTTAAGCGTTGTAATGGAAGGAGACATAGGATGACCTTTAAAGTGGTGCATACGTATGCGGTACCTGGTGTCGATCATGGAGAAGCCCTGATTGAAAGCCTTGATGCCAGTCTCATCAAAGGAGTCTGGCCGACAGAGGATGAAATTATCAAGAATACACGGGATGCCGACGCGGTAATAGGGGTTGTCGCGGTGCAACCTTTTACCCGCCGGGTGCTTGAAAGCCTGAAAAACTGTCGCATCCTTGCGGGGATTGCCATCGGGTACGACAGGGTCGACCTTGCCGCCGCCACCGAATTGGGAATAGCCGTAACCAATGTCCCCGATTACTGTCTGGACGAGGTATCGGGTTTGACCATAGGACTCATGCTGTCCCTGGGGCATAAGATACCCCTCATCGACAGGGCGGTAAGAGAGCGGCAAATCAACTTCACCGGCGGCGGAAACGCCATAAAGGAGATCGGATATCCCATGTTCCGGATGAGCGATCAGACCCTCGGCATCGTCGGCATGGGAAAGATCGGCACGGCCACGGCGCTGAAAGCGAAAGGGCTTGGGATGCGGGTAATCGCCTACGACCCTTACGTCCTGGACGGGGTAATGGAAAGCCACGGGGTGCATCCGGTGGATTTCGGCACCTTGCTCAAGGAATCGGACTTTATTTCCCTCCACACGCCTCTGACCGCGGAGACGGAAAATATGTTCGATGACCAGGCTTTCAAGCAGATGAAACCCACCTGCTACTTCATCAATACGGCAAGGGGAAGATGTGTGGATGAACCCTCCCTCATCAGGGCCCTGGAGGAGGGGCTCATCGCCGGAGCGGGGATTGATGTGACCGCAGAAGAACCCATAAAAGCCGATAACCCGCTTCTCAAGATGCCCAACGTCATCCTTACCGGTCACAGTGCCTACTACTCCACGGCCGCCTATGCGGAACTGTTTTACAAACCGATGCCGCAGGTGGTCGCCGCGCTCAAGGGAGAATGGCCCCTGTATGGGTTGAACCCGGAGATAAAGGATCGGTGGCTTGGAAAGTGGGGGAATAGGTTTAAGGAAGAGGTGAAAGGCTGATGAAAACGATTTCCATTCCTTCAAGGCGCTGGTACGAAAACCGGGAGCGGGAGTTGACATTTCCCGACCGGTGGGAAGTGGATTACCTGACCTCCCCGGGATTTGACAAGCCGGCTCTGACTCCTGAGGAGATCAGAGAAACGCTGGCTCACCCCCTGGAAGGGTCTCCCCTCGAGGAGATGGCCAGGGGAAAAAAGGAGGCGGTCATCGTGTTTGACGATATGACGCGACCAACTCCTGTAAAGGCGGTGGTGCCCCATATCCTTGCATCTCTTCAACAGGCGGGGATGGAAAAATGATCAGATCCGATTTATATGGGCCCTGGGGGCGCACGGGGCCTATGATATGATCAATGCCCGGAAAAAACTGGGGGATGAGATCGTTGAAAACTACGCGGTGTATAATCACGATCCGTTTCAGAACTGCATCCGGGTGGGACGTACTCCCACCGGAGTGGAGCTTTGGATGAACCGCGAGGTGATGGCCTGTGATTTGAAGATCGGGATCGGATGCATCAGTGCACATGTTCATGTGGGTTTTGGCGGCGGGGCCAAAATTGTCATGCCTGGTGTGGCCGGTATCGAGACCATCAACCAGTTCCACAACCAGCTACACAGGGATCCCGGTCGTACGGGGTTGGGAAATTTCCACAATAATATCATGCGGGCCGAGTGTGATGCCGCGGGCGATACTGGTGGGTCTCAACTTCAAGGTGGACTGTCTGATCAATCGCCGGGGAGAGATTGCCGATCTCTTTGCCGGTCCTTTCAGGGAGACCCATGCCCGTGGGGCGGAAAAGGGAAGGGAACATTACGGGGTCCCCCATGCCAGTGGGTATGATGTTGCCGTCTGCAATGCCTACGGGAAGGCCAATGAATCGGCCATTGCGGCTGGTTTTGCCCCCATGACGCTGAAACCGGGCAGGGTGGGAACCGCCGTCCTGATCGTTGACGCGCCGGAGGGGCAGGTCCCCCACTATGTCTTTCGTTCCTGGGGGAAAGATTACGGCGGCCGTCAATTCATTCCCAAGGTGACGAGCGCCCGCGATCTGTTGGGTGTCAAAAAGCTGATCCTTTTCTCTCCCCAGCCCGACCGCATGAGCCTCGATTTTCTCGGCCCCATGGGCGACGTTGTGACGGTCAAAACGTGGGAGCAGGTTTTGGCGATCCTTGAAGCGGATTATCCGGAAGAGGCAAGGGTCGTGGTTATCCAGGATGGGACTATGCAGTACATGAAACCCGGCAATTAAACCAAAGGACACTCTTTACCGGGTTTCTACTGATTGCTGTTTTTATGTTTCAGCTTTTGGGGGTGAAAGACAATGATCAGAATATTTTTGGCGCTGCTCTTATCGGGCTTTTTGGGATCGGGATGCGCACCGGTTATCTCCAAATCCCTTCTTGAACAGGTGAACCCCAATCTCTCTTTCGAAGATCTGAGGAAAGACCCCCGGGCCTATGTGGGGAAAACGGTCCTCCTGGCGGGAGTTATTGTCAAGACCACCAACACGCCCGCGGGGACCGTCCTCGAAATCTACCAGACCCAAAAAGACTGGGAAGAACGGCCGACGAATGTGGATCAGTCCGGGGGGAGATTTTTGGCCGAATATAAGGGCTTTCTGGATCCCGAGATTTACAGCAAAGGGAAACAGGTGACCGTGGCCGGCAAGGTCACGGGTGCAAAGACCATGAAGCTGGGAGAACTGGACTACCTGTATCCCATGATCAAAATCGAAGAGATTCACCTGTGGAAAAAGAAAGAAGCAGCCACTCTATTATGATCCCTATCCCTGGTATCCCATGGGAGGGCCGTGGGGCTTTTGGGGACCCTGGGCGCCCTATTATCCCATTGGGGGTTGGTGATTCGGGCCGAACCCTGTTGCGGCCGATTGATGAGGGGATTGCGGGCTTCTTGATGCGGAGAAGACACGATAACATGCAACCACGAACAGAAAGGAGTTCTGTATGACCCGTCTGTTTGCACCTTCCGAAATCAACGGCATGGTTCTGCCCAACCGTTTCATTCGTTCCGCCACATGGGATGGCCTGGCAACGGATGACGGCGCTGTTACACCACAAATGGTTGCCATGATGGCCAAAATCGCCCGAGGAGGTGTGGGGTTGATCATCACCGGGCACGCCTATGTTCATCCCCACGGTCAACACCAGCCGCGGCAGCTTGGAATGGACAGGGAAGAACTTATACCGGGTCTTCAATCCCTGACGGATACCGTTCATGAGCATGGAGGAAATATCGTCGCACAGCTTGGGTACGGAGGAGCCTACCTCTCAAAGTCCCGTGTGAGGAATATGGCCGCACAGGAGATGAGGACCCTGGCTAAGACCTATGGGCAGGCCGCCGGCAGGGCGAAAAGGGCTGGTTTCGACGGTGTTCAGATCCTTGCCGCCCACGGGTTTTTCCTGAGCCAGATGCTCTGTCCCAGGTACAACGATCGAACGGATGATTATGGTGGGGACATCCGGAATCGGGCGAGGATGCTTCTTGAGGTAACCAAAGAGATACGAAATGTCGTGGGAGCCGAATATCCGGTCCTGGTGAAACTCAACTGCCGGGACTTTGTGGATGACGGCCTCAAGCTGGAAGAATCGATTCAGGTGGGAAGAATGCTCCAGGAAGAAGGGATCGACGCCATCGAATTGAGCGGCGGACTCCTCAACAACCCCAATCTGATGAAAGAGGGCATTCGCAGCGAAGAGGAGGAGGCCTACTTCCGGGAGGAAGCCAGGGCCTTCAAGAAAGAGATACGTGTCCCGCTCATTCTTGTGGGCGGAATACGATCCTACGGGGTTGCCGAAAGACTGGTGAACGAAGGGACGGCCGATTATATCTCCATGTGCCGGCCCTTCATCTGCGAACCGGATTTGATCAATCGATGGAAGGCAGGGGATTACGGCAAGTGCCTATGCATTTCGTGCAACAACTGCGTGGAACAGGCAAAAAAGGGGGAGGGGATAGGTTGTGCACCACTCGAGCCATCCGCCCCCGAGACCTTCTTTCCCCAACTCACCCAGGTCGTACCGGCCAGCGCGCCCCACGAACCGGGCACGGGCTATCAAGTGTCCATCGGCATTGAACAGCGGGATGCCGATCTCATTCCCGTCATAAAGATTCAGATGGTCCGTAACGGAGAAGTCCTGGATAAAAGCCCGTCCTTTCCCCTGGGATCGGGCGACCATGAAGCCGTTCACAAGGCCATAGGCGATCTCCTGAAGGAGCACGCAGAAATCTCAACGAATGAGTAGTAGAAGCGTCTTTCTCTGATTGTGAGAAGGTGAGGAATGAGGGGAATTGGAATTGACGGAAACGCGCCGTTATTTCAAGAAATCAACGGTATACTGCTCCATGCCTGATGGATGAGCGGAAACAAGAAAGGGAAACCTTTGATAAAGACTTTCTTGTGTCCAGCTTTCATTTTGCGCCAAAAGGTGATCAATCTCTTTTGAGTATGCGCGATAGTACCCTAAAGCTGCTCTAAGCTGCAACTCAGAGAGCCAGTGCATGGCTTTGCACAGACGGGCGAAGTCCTCCCCAACACTTTTGAAAACTGCAATAGCCTCCCACACCTCTATTCCGGTACCGGCAATTCGAGCCTTTCGTCCGGTGGTGCCCTCACCAAAAACGATACCCGGGCAGCGATGCATCCTGATTGCTTCTTCCAGCAGCTCCTTTGCCACTGTAGAGAAATCCTTTCCCCATTGCTGGGCAATGCCTTGGATACCCTCAATCATTTCCTCAGGTATTCTCATACTTTTCTGGACGGTCGTCATCGTTTCTTCCTCCTGAAAATGTGTGACATGATATTACGATGCAATACGCCGTATGTCAATTGTTCCTTGGGTGTTTCATTAATTCGTGGGCCAGGACGAACCGGAATCAAGCGGGATCTCGCGCAGAGTCGCAGAGGCGCGGAGAATTAGAAAACAAAAAACCAGGCGATTTCATGTGGATTTTGGTGTACTTGAGGTATTCCTTTGTGCGCTGATCCAAATGTCTTATGAAACTGTTCCTCTAAACACCCTGATTTATCGGAAACGATCCCCGAAAACTTGATTCTATTTTACTCGCGATCAAAGCCATCAAGAAACTGGCAATTTCCGGGGTGTATAAGGGCTTCTTCGCTAACGCAAAGCTATCTTCAAAATGCACTATCATCGTTGACACCTGTTACGGCATAGGTTACAATCTTTCCGATGATAAAGTCATTCAAACATAAAGGCTTGAAAAAGCTTTTTGAAACAGGACAGACATCCGGTGTCAACCCACATCACGTTGAGTGCCTCAGGAAAATCCTTGCGCTTCTTGAGACATGCGAAACCATTGATGACATGGATTTGCCTGGTTTGAAGCTGCACAATTTGAAGGGGCAAAGGAAAAATACATTGGCTGTACAGATCAGTGGAAATTGGCGGGTGACTTTTACATTAAGCAATGGAGATATTTTAGACGTGAATTATGAGGATTATCATTAAAGGGGTTTATTATGGGTATGCATAGTCCACCACATCCAGGTGAAATAATAAAGGAAATGTGCGTTGAGCCTCTTGGTCTGACGGTTACCAAGGCAGCGGAGTCCCTGGGTGTTGCCAGAAAAACATTATCCATGCTTTTGAACGGGAAGGCGGGGATTAGTCCGGAGATGGCCTTGAGGCTTTCCAAGGTGTTCGGTCGCACGCCCGAAGGGTGGCTGAAACTTCAACTTCAATATGACTTATGGAAAGCAAAGCAAAATGTGGATATCGATCACCTTGAACGCATAGCGGCCTGAATATGAAACCGAGTCGAAAGCTTGTTGCCGGGTGCTGTTGCATCGTACTGCTGTTCTTCCTTGCAGGCTGCGGGGGGCCCCAGCGGCTTTGGCCACAGAGAGATATCATTGGGTCGGAAACAGCGAGGCCGGATGGGGGGAAGATCGTACTTATCGCTTCACGCGCAAGCGATTTCAAGGAAGTGCTCGTAGCGAAGTTGCATGAGCAACTTGCCGCTGCAGGCGTGGCGCAGAAGACAATCGGTGTTGGGGAGTTGACACAGGTCTCTTCAGCCGACTATACAGCGGTGGTTGTGATCAACGCCTGCCTTGCCTGGGGTCTCGATCATGATGTTCAGACCTTCCTGGACCGGCAGAAGACGGACACAAACATTATCGTCGTGACGACTTCGGGAGAGGGGACCTGGCTTCCGGACAAAGGCGGGAGAGATTTCGATTCCATCTCCGCCGCATCGAAGATGACAACCGTGGATGGAGTAGCCCGAGATGTCATGGTCAGAATCCAGTCGCGGCTGCATGACGAATAAGCAACTCCGAACGGGTATGACATATCGTAATACCGGAGTGGAATCATGGCTACGTCAAATGTTGCAATAAGCATGGATCAAAAAACATTACATCGACTGGATTTGCTGGTGAAGTCCCATAATTGTCCGAGGAAGTCTTGGAAATGGGGATCAATGAATGGCCGGAATACTGAGAGGCTGATTCCTCCCTCTGGCCTTGCCAAAATCATTATCTGAAAGTTTATAGGAATGTATTAACTCAACAAATCAGGTGAGAACCGGTGTTCTCAGGGTGTGCGGTCTGAACGATGGGACGCTGCGGCAGTCGCTGAATGCAGGTGCGGCTTCAGCCTCACGGAAAGTGTACGCCCTGCCACTGAAGCCTCACCCGCGCAGGGCTCTTGAGATGAATGGAAACAATCACGACAGCAAAACACAACACGCAGGAAGATCAGGAGCCATAAGCCCGCTGAATGCAGCTATCGCGCACATCAATGCATCCCTCCCCGTGAAGATGGATGAAACTACCTGTATCGCATGCATTCGGGGGACATGTATGGACCAGAAGTGGGGGCCTCACATTCTGGCCTTCTTTCTGGAAACTCCGGCAGGCCTGATTCATGAAATCGTATTGTCAGGTGCCTTTACGTTCAAAGAACTCATGGATGCCCTAAGTCGATGGAAAGCAGAGGAATATGCCGATGAAGACACCGTCCGATGGATACAGGAGATGGCCTACCTCTCAATGGGAAGGGCTGCTGAGCTTGGCATTGCCCGTTTTGTCTGACCTTGATGCGACCTGGACGCTGGGGGGAGTTACAGGTCTGTACGTGAGCCTGCGCCACAGCATAAGCTATGATATCCATATCTTCATGGAAGATCCACGTTCATTGAAACGGATCGCCGGAGATCCCCGGACGAAAGAGATTTCAGAGAATTGGCAGTTCCCGGGCAACTATTTGAAGTTGATAAGGCAGGAAGGGGAAATCGATTTCATTCTTGCAAGCAACATCACGGAGTGCTGTTTTTTTGTGTATGATTTCAAAGGGTTGCCAATCCATGTTGAGACCCCCGCGGAAATCATTGCAAAAAAAATCCGGCACCGAGGGCATGCTTTTACCATAAGGGATCTGTTTGATTTTGCCTCGGCCCTAAAGCATGATCCCCTCCTGACGGAAGAACTGCAAAGGGCGATGCAACCAAACGATTTCGAGAAAACCCTGGCTCGTGTGAACCTGCTGAAAAGCAATTTTTTGTCAACCCCTCTATCCTGAATACGTAAAGAAGCGGAAGTCGGATCAGGAATGAAGATAAAGAGAGACAGGCTTTCCCGTAACAGGTTTCGGGTAGTCGGGTGGGGTCTCTGCGGGTGGGGTCGGGTCAAGTCAATAGGTTGATTTGCTTACGAAATGCGCAAAAAAAGAGCCTCATTTTAGCCTTAAACGAGCGTTTTCGGGGGGTGAAATTGCCCATTTAAGGAAAAGACATGACAGCAGTAAACTGTCTGTCAGCTAACAACCGCATCAACCAGACGCCGATAAAGCCTGGCGCTGGTTATGCGGGGTGTTTGCCATCTAAGATGAAATTGAACCATAATTTTGTAACAATATATGAGAACTCCCCTATTTCTTCCACGCTTGACTTTCGATTTAACGCGATCTACACTGACTTACGATCTAAAACGTAAAGGAGGGGAAAAAGATGGCAGTAGAAGCAAAGGTCAGCCGAAAATGGCAAGTCGTTATTCCAAAAGAAATAAGAGAGCATTTGGCCCTCAGGCCGGGAGACAGAATCTCTTTCGAAGCATCCGGTTCGGCGATGACGATACAAAAAGAAACGGACTCTCCTTTTGATCGATATTTTGGCTTTCTTGGAAAGGATGTCTCAACGGATGAAGTAATCAAGGAAATGAGAGGCGACCGGTGATCTACTCCGTGGATACATGTGTGTTGTTAGATATACTCTTACCGGATCCAGTTCATGGCATCCCATCCAGGGAGGTTCTCAAAAAGGCCTCCGAGAATGGAAGACTGTCGATTTGCTCCATCGTGTATGCGGAACTTTGCCCTCAGTTTGCTTCCCGGACCGCTCTTGATGCCTTTCTGAATGAAACCGGAATAAATGTTTTTCCGCTCACAAGAGAGGTCTTATGGAAAGCGGGAAGGGAATGGAAAGACTATGTGGCAAGGGGAGGAAAACGAAAAGACAGAATCATCCCTGACTTTCTGATAGGAGCCTTTTCCAGCGTGAAGGCGGATTCGCTTATTACGAGGGATAAAGGGTTCTATAGAGAATATTTTAAGATAGATATCTTTTACAACTGATAATGGATTTTGCGTAAAATGATTCAGCGAGACGCTCTTTCAAAATTTAGTAAATCATGCTCAAGTGAATAATTGAGGCTTCTTGCGTTGGTTCTCCCCGCTGCAATGAAAATCCGATGCTGGTTAAACTCATCTCCAGTTTTTTTGGCAAGCGCCGTATGAGATATATCCAATTTAAATTAAATTATAAAAGAGCGTCCCGCTGCCCCAGTACAGTAGTAATATGGTACGACATTTGCTTTTATGGATAACACCCTATTTGAGGTATTGAAGGGACTGAATCCGTCCCTTTAATAACTTGTTATGATATTAAATGAAAAAAGGTCTTAGCAATAAACTAGCTGGTCAGATAGGGGAATATCTTGTATGCGCTGAACTAGGCAAGCGTGGTTATATCTCAACTTCATTTACTGGCAATGTGCCTGAGTGTGACCTGATAGTTGCAAATAGTCAATTAAAAACAATCCCTATCCAAGTAAAAACCTCTAGAAGCTTAAGCTGGCCATCAAGGGCCGATTTATGGATTGATATTGAAATTAATGATAAAGAAAAAAGACAAATAGATAAAGGCGACAGAAAAATATCAAATCCAAATTTAGTATATATTTGTGTTGCATTAAATGAACCTGAAGAAAAACAAAGAGATCGTTTTTTTATATTAACAAAAAGTGATATTCAAAATGTCTGTGCTTCAAATTACCGAGAGTGGATGAATGGGATCAATTGGAAGAGGCCAAGAAATTATAAATCTCTCGATAATAGATACTATTTGGAAAATCTAATTCCTTTTGAGGACAATTGGGATTTGATTGAAAAACAAATAAATGAATCATAACCAGCCATCCCAGCGGACCCGAAAAACATCGGGCCGCTGAATTTAACGTTCGGCATGATGATTTTAAGAATAATGATTGAAAATGAAACAAAACCGTAAAGAGAGAAAAATGACTACCACGGATAATATTCTTAGAGAGGCATTAACGCTTAAACCCTCTGAAAAGGCACAACTCATTGATAAGTTGCTTTCTATTCTCGATAAGCCCGATAAGGAAATTGACGAACTGTGGGCAAAAGAGGCTGAGGATAGAATCAATGCCTATGAACAAGGAAAAATCAAGGCGATGTCTTTAGAAAAGGTTCTTCAAAAATACAGGTAGAGGAAAAATGAAGATAGGGGTCACAGTGGGTGGATGGCAAGATATGTGAAAGAAGTGGACGCATCAGAAATTACAGTGCGTTTCCATCAGGAAATTTACGATAGTCTTGGGCGGTTGGTGGAGATGCATGAGAAATATCCTGTTGACAAAGGCCATGAAAAGATTGAGGGAGGTGGTGATCATGAGAATTGAAGGTATAGATGTAGTCAATAAATTGAAGGCCTATTTCGATCATCGTATTTCCCTGCCCGAGTTGGTTGACTGGGCTGAACGGGCGATGATGGACGGAGATTTTGCTGGAGACAACTGGAAGACAGTACAGGATGTGGTGGCCCGCATCGGGGTGGCGGACGTTCGCGCGTTTGGTCTTTCGTGGGAGGATTGTGAACAGGCGCTGCGGGAATTGGGATACGGAACAGAAGTGCGGATTTTCCAGGCTTCGGCAATGAATTGAGCTGCACGGAAGGAGGTTCCCGTGAAAAGCGCGATCATTTGGGTTCTGTCGGGCGTATCGGTTTTGTTGGCTGGCTTATAGAATGCGCGGGCCGACATGTGTCCCCTGGCGAAGGAAATGGCGGCCAAGAGCCTCATGGCGTTTGATTCGGATCAGAAGAAGGGATTGAGCGGACTGATTCAGGCACTGAAAAGGAAGAGGGGACAGGTGAAAAAAATTTTATGTGCTCTTCTGGTTAACACCCTATTTGAGGTATTGAAGGGACTGAATCCGTCCCTTTAATAACTTGTTCGCGGAGACAAAAACTTCAAACTCCTTGACAGGTTATCCCCCCTCCCATATAGTTTCTTTTCAAAAAAAATCCGATCCATCCATTCACCAACTCGCTTGAAAATCAACCTTTTTTGCCTTCTTTGGGAAGCTTCTCATCGGAGTGCGTTCGGATGGAAAAGAGGGTGGTGAAAATATCGGACCGCTGTGAAGCACAACAGGGGGTGCACCGTTTGGACAATATCCACAAAAAGGAGTGCAGCGAAACCGACATCTGCGATCTGTTCATCACCCCCGCCATCAAGGCTGCCGGATGGGACCCTGTCCGGCAGATCCGGCGCGAGGTGACGCTCACGCCCGGCCCGGTTATCGTGAGGGGCAACCTGTCGAGTCGCAACAAGAAAAAGACGGGAGGTTAATAAATGGATAGAACCAAAATGACATACTTCAAAGAGGAAGATATCTTGCATTTGTCTATTTCTGATGAAAAAGAGTCAAACAGCGTGGAAATGAGTCCAAATGTGACGGCTGAATTTAATGAACGTGGTGATTTGATTGGCATAGAGATCCTGGAGGCAAGTTCATTTATTCGTGATTCAATTTTTGAGTCAGTGCAAGCCAGAGTCTTGAATTTTCAGAAAACGGATAACGGCGTAGTACACATGGACAGTTAGATGCGATGGGACTTGGATACGGCAAAGGGGCCAGGCGGATTAGTCGAGCCGGCGCGGAAAAGGCCGATTCATTCTCCTTGACAGGTAATCCCCCCTCCCATATGGTTTCTTTTCAAAAAAATCCGATCCATCCATTCACCAACCCATTTGAAAATCAACCTTTTTTGCCTTCTTTGGCAAGCTCATCGGGGAGCCACCGTATGGAAAAGATAGTTGTGAAAATATCGGCCTTTGTGAGGTAAAATGTAGAGGCATCATTTGAACGAAATCCATAAAAAAGAATGCAGCGAAACCGACATCTGCGATCTGTTCATCACCCCTGCCATCAAGAGCTGCCGGGTGGGACCCTGTTCGGCAGATCCGGCGCGAGGTGACGCTCACGCCCGGCCCGGTTATCGTCAGGGGCAATTTGTCGTCCCGCAACAAGAAAAAGAAGAAATTCGCGGACTATGTACTCTACCGGGAACCCGGTGTCCCCATTGCCGTGGTGGAAGCCAAAGACAATCATCACACCGTCGGTCACGGCATGCAGCAGGCCCTGGGATACGCGGAAATCCTGCAAGTGCCCAGCGCATTCAGTTCCAACGGCGATGCCTTCGCTTCTCAGAAAAATGGTGGGGACGTCCTGAAATAGCTTAATAACATTTGGATATATGTCGAATATTTAACCATATAAAGATGTCCCCCAAATCCCTACCAAAGGATGATTCAAGCCATATCAATATATCTTCATTTTTTGCTAAATCTTCAAAAAAACACTTGAGTTTCTAAACCCATACAGACTATCATCGCCCCGAAAAAAGAATCTGCTGACAAAATCCGTATGAAAAACCCTCAGATGGATGTAAAAATGGATACATGCTGCGGCTCCATATTTTGAATCAAAATATGGAGCCGTTTTGTTTTATCCCGAGGGAAGGGGTAAACATGGATCGCATCTTAACTATTAACTGTTTTAATTAATATTTACGATGCGACCCTGTTCTCCCTCTGCAGTAGTATCCGTAATGCAGATTCCTTCTTTCAACTCCAATCAGAGGAGAAGCCGCGCATGACGCCGCTCAGTGAAAGAACATCCGGCATTTGGGACAACCACCACCGGGGATCCATTGGGGATTTTCTCAAGGAAAAGATTCTGCAAGATTCGGATCTCTCATTTGTCTCCGCCTATTTCACCATTTACGCCTATGCCGCCCTCAAGGACCAACTGAACCAAATCCGTCATCTTCGGTTTCTGTTCGGAGAACCGCAATTCATCAAATCGCTGGACCCTGAAAAATCCGAGAAAAAGACCTTCAGAATCGAGCACGACGCCCTTTCCCTGTCCAACCGCCTTGAGCAGAAACGGGAGGCCAGGGAATGCTCGGAGTGGTTGAAGAGCAAAGTCGATATCAGATCGATTGTTAAACCGGGGTTCCTGCACGGCAAAATGTACCACATGGACAACAATGGGGTTCAGGAAGCCATTATCGGAAGCGCCAACTTTACGGTGCGCGGCCTTGGGCTGGGCGCCGCCGGCAACAATATCGAACTGAATCTGGAAGTGGACAGCACCAGGGACAGAAAGGATCTGAAAAAATGGTTCGATGAGGTGTGGAACGACAAGGAACTCGTCGAGGACGTCAAGGATGAAGTGCTTCACTACCTGCGGCAACTCTACGAAAACCATTCCCCGGAGTTCATTTACTTCAAGACGCTCTTTCATATCTTTGAAGATTATTTGTCCGAGGCGGAACGCGGCGGCCTTTTGGACGAAAGGACCGGTTTCTTCGAATCCAACGTATGGGAAATGCTCTACGACTTCCAAAAGGACGGCGTAAGAGGCGCCATCAACAAGGTTTTGAAACATCACGGCTGCATCATCGCGGACAGCGTGGGCCTGGGAAAAACCTTTGAAGCCCTGGCCGTCATCAAATACTTTGAGCTTCTCAACGGCCGCGTACTGGTTCTCTGCCCCAAGAAGCTGGAGGACAACTGGAAGGTCTATCGGGAAAACGATACGCGCAATCCCCTCCTCGGAGATCGGTTCGCGTTCACGGTGATGGCCCATACCGATTTGGGGCGCGATGCCTGTGACACCCATAATTGGGGCAATTATGATCTCGTGGTTATTGACGAGTCCCACAATTTCCGCAACAACGCCCGGGGCAAGGTCCAGGAAGACGGCACACGCAAGATCACGCGGTACGAGTTTTTGATGGAACGGATACTTCAATCGGGCGTGGATACCAGGGTGCTGCTGCTCTCCGCAACTCCGGTGAACAACAGCCTCAAGGACCTGCGGAATCAGTTTCTGCTGATCACACAAGATCAGGACCAGGCCTTCCATGAGTCGCTCGGCATCTACAGCATTGCCCAGGCCATGAAAAACGCCCAGACCCATTTCAGCCAGTGGGCCGATCCCAAGAAGAACCCGGAACGGAAAGTCAGTCGTCTCCTCGACGCCCTGGATTCCACCTTTTTCAAACTGCTTGACGTACTCACCATCGCACGATCCCGCAAACACATCATCAGCTATTACGGGACCAAAAGCATAGGCGAATTCCCCAAAAGGCTGAAACCGATCGCCCTGCATCCGGCTACGGACATCAAGGGATATTTTCCTTCGTATGATGAACTGCACGCGGCCATCTCCGAATACAGGCTGACCATTTTCAATCCAACCGCCTATCTGGAAGATGCCCATATCAACAAGTACTTAAAGGACGGCGAGCAGATGGTTCTCTTTAACGACCAGAGAATCCGCGAGTCCTATCTGATCGGGATGATGCGCACAAACTACCTGAAGCGGCTCGAAAGCTCCGTGCACAGCTTCGAGATATCCATCGACCGGACGATCAAAAAGATCGACGATCTGCTGCAGAAAATAGACCATTTCGAAGGCAATTTCGATGAATATACGAATCCCGATCTGTTCCAGGATCAAGGCGACGAAGAAGAGGCGGAGCTCCTGGAACGGCTGATGGTGGGGAAGAAACTCCCGATCCGGTTGGAGCACCTGAAACGCAGGGAATGGAAGAAAGATCTCAAGAAAGATAGAATGCAGTTGATTGCCATTCACGAGAAAGCCGCGGCCATCACCGCGGACCGGGATGCCAAGCTTCAGGAACTGAAACGCCTGATCCACGACAAAATTCATCGTCCCCTGAATGACGGCAACAAAAAAGTGTTGGTTTTTACGGCCTTTTCCGACACCGCGCAATACCTCTACGCCAACCTGAAAAGCTGGGTGCTTGAGGAACTGGGCCTGCACTGCGCGCTGGTTACCGGCACGGGCGAAAACCGCACCACCTTCAAAAAGGCCGGTTATCCGACCCTCGGATTTCATCTCCATTCTCACCAACTTCTCCCCCCGTTCCAAGCTCCGCAAGAAGATGCCGAACATGCCGCAGGAAGGCGAGATAGACATCCTCATCGCCACCGACTGCATCTCCGAAGGCCAGAACCTTCAGGACTGCGATTACCTCATCAACTACGACATCCACTGGAACCCGGTGCGCATCATCCAGCGGTTCGGCCGGATAGACCGCCTTGGGACCGCCAATAAACAGATTCAACTGGTCAACTTCTGGCCCACCGACGACCTGAACAAGTACATCAATCTCAAAGACCGCGTGGAAGCGCGAATGGCCATGGTGGATCTTGCAGCCAGCGGCGCCGACAACCTTCTCGACCCCGATCAACTCGAAGCCCTGGTTACGGAAGAATTGACCTATCGTGAAAAACAGCTCATCCGGCTCAAAGACGAGGTGATCGACCTGGAGGACATGGACGACAACGTCTCGCTCAGTGAATTCACGCTCGAGGATTTCCGGGTTGAGCTTATGAACTTCATGATCAGCAACCGCAAGAAACTGGAGGAAGCCCCACTGGGTCTTTATGCCGTGACGCCGCCGCTTGATGAAATAAGGGACGCGACCTTGTTTGACAAGAACTGGCACGAGATCGTGAAGCCCGGCGTGATATTCTGTTTGCGCCACAAGAACCCGCCGCAGGAGAAACGATCCTCAAACGTAAATCCGCTGGGGCGGTATTACCTGCTCTATATCCGCGATGACGGCACCGTCCGCTTCACCTTTACGCAGGCCAAAAACGCCCTCTCCATGTTCCAGAAACTCAGTGTCGGCAAATCCACACCGTATCAAACGCTTTGCGATCTGTTTGACCGGGAGACGGAAGATGGCGCGGACATGAAGAAATACAGCGATTTGCTGACCAGGGCGATCCACGCTATTGTCCGCACGTTTCAAAAAAAGACCGCTGCCGGGCTCCAGTCCGGGCGGGATTTTGTTATCCCCGACAAGCAGGAACAAGCCACGGACGCCTCTGATTTCGAACTTATCACCTGGCTTGTCATCCAATCAGGAAAGAACTGATGTCTGATCTCAAAGCGCTCATAAAGCAGGGTGAGGGCATTTCCGTTGAATTCAAGAAATGCCGGCGCACCCTTACCCGGAATGTATATGAGACCGTCTGCGCGTTCCTCAACCGTCACGGCGGAAACTTGCTGCTTGGAGTGAGTGATTCCGGTGAAATGACGGGTGTCGATCCGGACTGCGTCCAGCAGATGAAAAGGGATTTTGTAACGACTGTTAACAATCCACAGAAACTCTATCCTCCTGCCTATTTGTCCATTGATGAAGTTGATGTTGAAGGGAAGAAGATTCTGCGCATTTATGTGCCGGAAAGCTCACAGGTCCACCGCTGTAATGGTCGCATCTTTGATCGGAACGAAGACGGCGACTTCGATATCACCGATCACGCCCGACAGGTGGCGGATCTCTATCACCGCAAGCAGGCAACCTATTCGGAAAATAAAATTTATCCTTTTGCCGGGCTGGAGGATCTGCGAACCGATCTGATTGACAGATGCCGCAAGCTTGCAGGCGTCTGGCGGGACGGACATCCATGGCTTGGCATGGGGGATCTGGATTTGATCAAGAGCGCCCAGCTCTACCAAACCGACCACGAGACCGGGAAAAGCGGCGTCACCCTGGCGGGTATTCTTTTATTGGGAAAAGACAACGTGATTCTATCCGCTGTTCCCCATCACCGCACTGATCTTATTCTGCGAAAAGTCAACCTGGATCGTTATGATGACCGGGATCTTGTCAGAACCAACCTGATTGAAAGTTACGACCGCATTATCGCATTTATCCAGAAGCACCTGCCCGACCCATTCTTTCTGGAAGGCATAGAGCGCATCAGTATCCGAGATGCCATTTTCCGCGAAGTGACGTCCAACATTCTAATTCACCGGGAGTACCGCAATGCCTTCCCTGCGAAACTGATCATCGAACGTGGCCAGGTGCGCACCGAAAACAGCAACAATCCCCACGGTTTCGGCACGCTGAATCCGGCCACATTCACGCCTTTTCCAAAAAATCCCATCATTGGCGCTTTTTTCCGAGAGATCCACCGCGCCGACGAGTTAGGTTCGGGAATGCGGAACATGATGAAATACGGCAAAGCCTATGGCGGTAAACACCCTGAGATGATTGAGGGGGATGTGTTCCGCACCATCGTGAAATATCCCGATTCCGCCGTATATGAAGAGGATTCAACCACAACCGGGGCAAGTCAGCCACGAAGTCACCCCCGAAGTCGCCGCACAAGTCGAGGCACGAAGTCAGTCGAAAGTATTCTTGTCGGCTTCGCGCGAGAATCCTGTCTCATCCGCAGAGATCGCTGCTAGCCTTGGGGCTAAGCAACTAAACGACATTCTGCGGAAAGCACTGCCTGCAGCCGGCGCGAAGCAGGTTTGATCGAAATGACAATCCCGATAAACCCAACAGTCGCTTGCAGAAATACCGGCTGACCGATGCCGGGAAACGGTTATTGAAGTCTTTGCAGAAATAAAACAGGATAAAAAATGGAACTTAAAAAAGAGTTACAGCAATGAATCCGGACACAAGACAACAAATAGCCGCCGCGCTTCTGGCTTTTTCCGGTCCCGACCTGCGCACTGCCTCCATCGGCCTGCTGAACACCCTGGGCTACCGGAGTGATAAAACCCTTGATCTCGACAATGCGCCCGACGCCTTTCTTGCCGAGTTCGACAAACGCGACCGCAAATTCCGAAAGGAGAAAGCCCTTTTCGAGCGTTGGAAGTCCATCGAATTCCTGTTTCAGATCACGGATCACGAAGTACGGAACGCCGGGGGCCAGGGAATGCTTTTTGATTCCGGTTTTGATCACGGAAACTACCTGTCCTATCTGTTCTTCGCTCTCGATCTGGAAAAGGGCCATTACACACGCACCCAGGCGGCGGAAATCACGCGTGAGATCAATTTACTTTTCGATATGCCCGCCATGCTTCTCATGCGGCACAACGGAGTGCTTACGTTCTCGGTCATCGACCGAAGGCTGCACAAAAAGGACCAAAGCCGCGACGTATTGGAAAAGGTCAAACTGATCAGGGATATCCGCCATCAAAACCCCCATCGGGCGCATATCGAAATCCTGCACGACCTCGCGCTTCCCACGCTGATGGAAAAACACGAATGCCGGGACTTCAAACAGCTTCACGACGCCTGGCGCACAACCCTTGACACCAATGAACTGAACAGGAAATTTTACCGTGAGCTTGCGGACTGGTACTTCTGGGCGCTGGATCATGTGGAGTTTCCCTCTGATGTGGAGGCAAATGCGGCTACGCGAAACGCAACCTCCGTCATCCGGCTCCTCACACGGCTGATCTTCTGCTGGTTCCTCAAGGAAAAGGGACTCATCCCGGCCGATCTCTTCAGTGAGCGAAAGCTCGCCGGCATCCTCAAATCCCTGGATGGCGCCGACAACACATTCTACCCGGCCATTCTCCAAAATCTATTCTTCGGCACGCTCAATCAGCGCATGAACGCCGGCGACCGGCAGAACCGGAAATTCGCAAACGATGGGCCTTTTCTGGAGCGAAAAGATGAATACGGAGTAAAAAACCTCTACCGCTACCAAAAGCTGTTTGCTGTTTCGGAAGAAGAAGCGGTCGACCTGTTTTCAGACATTCCGTTCCTGAACGGCGGGCTGTTTGACTGCCTCGATAAGGAAGATGACACGGGAAAGGTGCTCTATGTTGACGGTTTCACCAGAAATGAACGCAAGCAACCCAAGGTCCCAAATTTCCTGTTTTTCTCCGACTACCAAACCCTGGATCTGAGCAACGCTTATGGCGATAAAAAAAGGAAGAAGGAGAAAGTGCGGGGTCTGATCAACCTGCTGCACAGTTATAAATTCACCGTTACCGAGAATACGCCGATTGAAGAGGAAATTGCCCTCGACCCCGAACTTCTCGGGAAGGTTTTTGAAAATCTCCTGGCCAGCTACAATCCCGAAACCGGGACCACCGCCCGAAAGCAGACCGGATCATTTTACACCCCCCGTGAGATCGTCAACTACATGGTGAATGAATCGCTGATCGCCTACCTGGAAGGCAGATTAAAGGCAAAAATGCCTCAGCTCGGGGAGACGGAAGAACTTCAAGGCAGGCTCCGCGAACTCTTCGCCTACACGGAGAAGGCACCCCCTTTCAATGAAGAAGAAGTGGTAGCCCTGATAGACGCCATCGATACCTGCAAAATTCTCGACCCCGCCTGCGGCTCGGGAGCATTCCCCATGGGAATTCTGCACAAGCTCGTTTTCATACTCGGCAGGATCGATCCGCACAATAAACGCTGGAAAGAAAAACAAATCGCGAAGGCTGAACAGATTCCGGATGTATCGGCGCGTGAGGTTGCGGTCGGCGCCATTGAGAAAGACTTTGAGACGAATGATCTCGATTACGGGCGCAAGCTGTATCTGATTGAGAACTGCATCTATGGCGTGGACATTCAGCCTATCGCCATCCAGATCTCGAAACTCCGATTCCTCATTTCCCTCATTTGCGATCAGCGCACCAACAGGAATAAAGCCCAGAACCGGGGCGTTCGACCCCTTCCGAACCTGGAAACCAAGTTCGTTGCGGCCGATACGCTTATTTCCCTGGATCGAGGGCCGGATCAATTACTATTGACCGATCTGCGCCTGCCCAAGCTTGAAAATGAGCTGGCAGCCATACGCCACAGGCACTTTGCCGCTCAAGCGAAGGCGTGACAAGCTCGCCCTGCAAAAACGTGATGCCGAGATTCGCAAAGAAATAGCCGTCGTACTCGCAGGCAGCATGAGCGCTAAAGCCACCCATCTGCTTGCTGCATGGAACCCGTATGATCAGAACACGTTCGCAGGATTCTTTGATCCCGTGTGGATGTATGGGATTGCTGATGGATTTGATGTTGTTATCGGAAATCCGCCTTATGTTCAGATCCAGAAATTCCCCAATGCGACAGAAGCAAAAATGGATCGAACAGAATTACCGGACTTACGCCGCCACATCCGACATTTATTGTCTTTTTTATGAACGGGGCGTCGATCTCCTCAAACCCGGCGGGCACCTTTGTTACATCACTTCCAACAAGTGGATGCGGACCAATTATGGAGAAGGCTTACGAAAATATTTTTCCACCAGAGTCAATACCCTTTTCGTATTCGACTTCGGAATGGCGCAGAACTTCGGAGCCGCCACCACTTACACCTGCATTCTCGAGTTGGAAAACACCAAGCCAAAAAAGCAGACTGTGTGCTGCTATGCCGCGGACGACAGAGCCGCAATGGCAGATCCATCGAACTACTTCCAGGAAAAGGCAGTGCGCATGCCGGAGTTGAACCAGGGCTCCTGGGTCGTCGTCACCCCTGAACGCTATCGCATCAAGAAGGCTGTTGAGATGCAGGGCGTCCCTCTTAAAAAATGGGATTTGAATATTTATCGCGGAGTTTTAGACCGGGCTCAATGATGCATTCTATCTCACGCAGGAACAGCGCGACGAACTCATTGCAAGAGAGCCACAGGCCGAAGAGATTATTGTGCCGCTTTTGCGCGGACGCTGTGTTGGCCGCTACAAAACGGACTGGGATCGGAACGTGGATGATCAATGTCCCACAATGGCGTTAAAGAACGCCTATTTCCACCGGTGAACATCCCAGATGACTATCCGATATTGTTCGAAGCATCTGAAGCAATGGGAAAAGAAACTCATTAAACGACAGGACAAGGGCGACCACTGGACCAACCTGCGGAACTGTGCATACATAGAAGAATTCAGTAAACCGAAGATCATTTATCCCAACATGACCAAATATCTGCCGTTCTACTTCGATGACCGGGATCATTTTTTCGGAAACCAAAAGTGCTTCATCATAACCAGCAATAATGAGTCGTTGCCCTATTTGACAGCAGTGTTGAACTCCTCCCTTTTCCGTTGCTGTTTCCGCGATAACTTTCCGGAGCTGTTAGGGAACACCTATGAGTTAAGCAAAGTATTCTTCGACAAAATTCCGATCAAAAAATCCAATTCAACAACAGCCCCTCTATTCGAAACATTGGTGGAATACATCCAATTCGTGAAAGCCAACACCAAGGGAACCCCATCGAACGATACTACTCCTGCCCCCATTGCCGCATTTTTAGAAGAATTAATCGACGCCTGCGTGATGGAAATCTATTTCGCTGACCACATGGCGGAGAAAAAGCTGTCTGTTATTACAGAAGTTGGAGAAGTGATCAAACCATTTGCAAAAGATTCTTCGGAGAAAACCAGGTGGCAACAGATCCAATCCTTCCATGAGACAGTCAACGCTCCGAAACACCCTGTCCGCAACCGACTTATGCGCATCCCGATCGATAGCCCCGATCTGCTTCGCGTGATCAAGGAAGAAGGGAGGGTCTGAAGTGAAGCCTATCCACTCCATTGACTTGATGTACTTCAAGGCGTTTCGCGATACATTGTTTGTCGAACCGGGGGGAAGGCACCTGCTCCTCAACGGATAGCATACATGATGAAAACAAATATAAAAACATCCTCTTTGCCATCCAGAAAGTTCTATTTTCTAGACTATTTCTTCATTTTTCTTAGCAGTGTTGAAAAGAATATAGTCCAAGATGAAGTGTTTAATGCATTCAAAATACTCAAACAAGAACATCGACTTGGTGAATCAAAATACAAAAAACTGGAAGAGGTTGAGAATCCTACCTTGCTTCAACAAAAGCGATATCGTTATACGTTTAACAAAGTGATGGACGAGTGTAAGGAGTATGGCCTCCTTATAGAGGAGGAGGATCACACAATTCATCTGACAAAAGAGGGCAAAAGGCTTTTGATTCAGTATCGTACAGAAGGAATTCGCGCATTCAATCTCTCTGTATTCAAGCTAATGGAAGATGCGCATAAAGCATTTCGAACACTCGTTGAATTTTTATATGAAGCAAATTTAAAGGGTTCAGGAGTGTTAGTGTTTCCACATTATTCTCCATTGGAATTGCACTTTGATAGGAGAAATATCCAAACAGCAAAAGATATGATTCGTTACACTGATTCTCTTGTAAAAAAACTCCAAAAATACATTGAACGGTACCTGAAACGTAATGTCGATTTAACCCGAAAAAACCAGGAACTTTTGAAAAAGCTTACCCAGGATTCTCTTTTGCCTGAAAGTTCATCAGGACGATTTGATCCAAAAGAGTACAACAAAATAACAAAACGCATCCGTGACTTCTGGCTGACTTATTTTCTGCAAGAGCTTTATGAATGCCCCTACTCTATGACTTCTTTCGATATGTGGGGATACCGGGCCAGACAGGTCGGCATAATCCAGGTAACGGAATCTTTTCCGTTTATCAATGGGAAACTGGTTTATCCCACGTCTGTTATTCTTAATCATGTTCGTTCGAATGATTTCTCAGAGATATACCATTATCCTGACGATATGCGTCTCTTTACACATAAGCCGACCCTTGGAGAAGAGGAAAATAGCCCGTACAAAGATAAGTTCATTGATACATTGGTTAGCGGTTATTTTGATTTGAAGCGTCGAGTAAGATACAATTTCGTCAATTTGGTATCCTTGCGGGAAATTGTTTGCTTTATGCTAAAAATATCAATGCACACGTTTGAAGAAACCCTAAATGAAATATATCGCTTGAATATTTCAGGGCAGCTCAATATTCACATTTCGCTTGAAGTGGATAAACTACCCGAAGAAACCAGTGTGATGTATATGAAACGTGAACCCGTTATGGTGGATGGCAGTTATCGGAATATTATTGCCATTGACGTCGCCAAAGGAGGTCCTAAATATTGAGCAAATTAAAACGAAAACCCAAACAGCAACAGAGTGTTGACCTGGAAGCTAAATATAAACGCTTTGATTTAACGGAGAACCCATTTCCAACGAGTCCTGTAAATAAGGATTCAACAGACCCTCGCATAAATGGCAAGATATATGAGGCCGATATCAGAACTAAGGAATATAAGAAAATTGAAACAGACTTTCTAAAAAAAGCTCAGACAGACCCATCACATCTTCGTCTTGGGTATATTTTGGATACATCATATATTGGACGAGGAAATGGTAAATCGGCATTTCTTGTAAACCTTATCGATAGGATGAACCAGGAATACTGTTTGGATATTTCCGATGAACTCAATAAGTGTTTTGCTGTGTATGTGACACCTGAACCTGGGGGGCGGACAAAAACATTTGATAGTTTCGTTGATCTAATATTTGCGGCAATTTATCGTTCCGGCATCATCTCTTCGTCCCTTGCAAGTATGAGGATTGATGCGATTGCAGAGGTTTATCCCAGTTTCAATATAGATGAAAATAACGAGCAAGAACTGATTGAATCTCTTAATTCAGAAGAATGGCTTAAAAAACAAGGTATTGAATCTCGGAAACTGATGGAGGTCATCTTAAAAAATAAGTTTTTGCAGCAGATTCCTGACGAATTTCCGTTACTTTCATCTCGACATGGACTCTTTGATTCATTTATTTCGAAAGAGTCCTTCTTGACTGCCTATCAAAATTTGAAGAAGGGGCGGGAAAAACTTGATTTTGTTTTTTCCCATCTCGTTCAGATGTTTATGGCATCAGGTTTCAATGGTGCATACGTCTTTGTCGATGATTTCGAAAGAGTGCCGGATTTTCAAAGTGCGCGGCAAAGACGGGATTTTTCGGCGGAGCTTAGATCTGTTTTACTGGATGGTCCATATGAGAACGCTCGGTATGGATTCTTTAATATGTTTCTTGTCCTGCATGCCGGTGTTCCAGCACTTATTTCGGAAGCCTGGTCAAGTTCTGGATTGGACCAGCGTTACCCACTATCTCCAAAAGTCGCATCACCTCACCTTATCCCTTTTGAAAAACTTAATCGTGAACATGTTAGCCTGCTGATAAAGAAATACCTCGCTGAGTATAGGAGTGACTCGTTTACAGGCGACAATCTGGCTCCGTTTACGCCAAGTGCAATAAATGTCATCGCTGAATCAAGTGAGTATAATGCAGCAACAATTCTTAGAACTTGTTCTGCACTGATTGAGAAATCCATAGCAGATGATAGAAGTTCTATTGACGAAGCTTTTGTGCGTTTTGAGATTGAAAAACGTGAAGGGGTGGTGTCGGGTGAAGAACCATCCTTGGATGATTCAAGTGCAACAGATCTCATGCAAAAAGCGACTGATGGGCGATAACAATGAATTATTGTTTGAATAGCTCGGAATTGGAATGTCTTTTGCTGTTACATTTGGAAGGCAAGGCTATTGAGGATGAAACGCTTAAATCTCTTCTTGAGAATGCCCTTCAATGGCAAAATAGACTTCTATGCCTGACCTTTTCCTTTGCCAGAATTCTTGAAAGACGGCGTGGTTCAATGTCATTGATGCAGACAATGATACCGGAACTGTTTTCCATGCCGGAGAATATGTTCATAGATATACAAGAATGCGGTGAAGACTTTGTGGATTATATGCTGCGAAACAAACATACAGATGAGATTGATTTGGAAATATCGCTTCTGACGGTTGCTAAGAAATTATCGGAACATTGTTATGGAAAAGAAACGTTACGTGATTGATACAAACGGCCTCATCTCTTTTTTTTCCCGTGTATTTGATGACGCACCAGGGTTCGATAAATCACCGTCCATATCTCAAAAAGCAAGAAATGCTATTCAAGAGGCAGTATCCCCTTTACTAGGTGGGATATTGTTGAGTGTTCCATCGATCGTATTTGTCGAGATATATGAAAAATGGCTCAGATCAGAGGAGTTCGTTCGTAAGTTTTTCTATGAAGTTTTCACTCCACTAAAGCAATCTCCAAATATTGAAATTCGTGCGATAGATCAAGAAGTTTTGGAAAATCTACTTGCTGTTGATGGGTGTCTGGCTGAACATGATCTTCATGATAAAATTGTCGTGGCTTCAGCCATGACATTAGAGTGTCCAATAATCACAGTCGATCACAAAATTATCGAATTTGTGTGGAATGGAGACGGAAAAATACCTGCCGTGCTTAGTTAGTGTCTGAGAGCAGTGGGACGCTCTTTTAAAATTCAATTGAGATGAACCTAAGCCAAAAAGCCAACAAGCAGTTTCTGCCGATAAAGACGACAGAACTGCGTGTTAGAGAATAAGAGAAATGGGGTCAAGCCTGCTCTGAAGTCAGGGGTAGAGTCAGGGGTAGAGTCGGGGGTAGAGTCGGAAATGGCAATTTCACTCCTCAATGGACTCAGGGATAGCGAATTGGGGAAAAAGGAAATGGCGAAAATGCTTGGAAAGCATAAGCCAAGCCGTTATCTCAATGAACTCGTAAGTAAAATGGTTTCAAATGGGCTTATCGAATTCACCATCCCCGATAAACCCACCAGCAGACTACAAAAGTACCGACTTACTCAAAAAGGCCGGACTTGGCTGGATAACATGCTCCCAGGACAGGGCGGGGGCCTTCATTAATTCAATAACCTTTTCAAATCCATCTATCAGCAAATGGACGTCAAAGAACTTCAAAACAAGGTGATCGAATTCAGAGACAGGCTGGAATGGGCGCAGTACCACAACCCGAAAGATCTGGCCATATCCCTTTCCTTCGAGGCAGCCGAACTGCTTAAAATCTTTCCATTGAAAGATGCGGGGGAAGGGAGGGGGCTTTGGGGACACCCCTAACTTATTAACTTTAATAGTGGTTTGTACGTTAATAAGGTTTTATTGGTGCCCAGACAAGCCGCATCGACACGGCTGGCGCAGCGGTTGAGTATTTTGGGACCAAGAAATTAAGTTGAAAAGTCTGGGATGTTCCATAATGCAGTACTAAGAGAGCTCGACGGAATGACGCTCAAACCACTCAAGCCCAACTGGCCGAAGTTATAGTTGAATGGCAGGTGGTGGTATCATACTTGACATTCGCGGTTGGCGTGAAAAAGGAGGAATGAAATGACAACCCTCACTATGGAATTACCCGAAACCGTGTTTTCCGCACTCCATGCGGACCCAAAGGAATTCACCCGGCAGATGCGCATTGCCGCAGCCATCAAATGGTACGAATTAGGTCGGATCTCGCAGAACAAGGGAGCCGAGATTGCAGGCCTTTCCAGGTCTGAATTCATAGACGCGTTATCCGAGGCCAGGGTTTCACCTTTACAAATTACCCCGGGGCAACTCCGGGAGGAGTTGGCCGATGCGGATTGAAAAGGTCGTGGTGAACAGTTCGCCTCTGATTGTGCTTTTCCGGAGCGGGCAGGCCAATCTGCTGCCGCAACTCTTCCGGGAAATTGTCGTGCCGGAACAGGTATATGCTGAGGTCTTAGCGGGAGGGGCAAATGATGCAGCAAAGATCATGCTCCCCCAGACAGACTGGATTATCAGGGAAAAAGTGGAGATTACCCTCTCTGTTGCGGCTTGGAATTTGGGAAATGGAGAATGGAAATTAAGCGATGCACTTGGTCATGCCTAAATAGAGGAATACTATATTTGGAAAGAATATTGAAAAAAGATGATGATTTCACCCCCTGCCCTATTGCTGATGGAGATGAGCTTTTTCCAAATGGCATTTTCGTGTTTAACATAACAAAAATGATTGAGTATATTAACGAAAATCCTGCTAACATTACTCTTGAAGAAGTAGCCGTGAGCGATTTCTTTAAAGATTTTTCATCCATCGACGAATCTTATGTGGATTCAGTTGAAATTTCTAAGCCTGTAATATTGGCGGAAATATCTCCTGGAAGATATAACTTGATCGATGGGAATCATAGAATGGAAAAAGCGCGCAGAGTGGGGATAAATAGCATTGGGGCTTACAAAATGGAGGTTCAGCAGCACATAAGGTTTTTGACCAGCGAAAAAGCCTATGAAGCCTACATTGAATATTGGAATAGCAAACTGAAAGAAATGGGAAAAATGAATCTGTCCTTTAAAAAAAAACGTCGAAACAAGGTCTGAGTTAACGGCGGAAACTTTGCAGTACCAGGTCTCATATACAGGATCGCTGCAATTCAGCTTATTTGTTGAGTTGCTAAACGCAAATATGAACGTAACAGGAAAGTCACAAAATGAGAGTCTATCTTGATTGTCGTACCTTGATGATAACAACGCGCAAGCGGTGTCTTATTCCAGATCGTTTGGAACTTATCTCATCAGATGCTCTTCTGTTTGATATTATATATCCCGACCAGGGTCGTAAAGACGATGCTTTGGCGATTCTCAAAATAGCAAAGGAAACATTGGAGTTGACACCAGCATTTGAAGAATTGGGCAGAAGACTGGGTGCATCAGGTTTGAAACCGTTGGACGCTCTGCATTTGGCATTTGCATCCGCTTCAAAAGCTGATTATTTTTGTACATGTGATGATAAGTTATTGAAAAAAGCCAATAGCTTAAATGGTTAGATACGAAGGTGGTATCTCCAACCGAACTGGTGATGGGGTTAGACATATGAATACACAAATAAGAGCGATATCCGAAATTAGTCGCCAGGCTACTCATATCCTATTCAGAGAGATGGGCGTTGTTGACACCATCCGGTTTCTGAATCAGTTTTCGGTAGGCCGAGGCGACTATACAAAAGAGCGTGAGCAGTGGCTGGGTGATATACCCATGGAGGATGTCATCTCTCAAATTAAGGCTGGTAAAAAGAACCCCCAACTGGATTAAGTGGGGGCTTTGAGGACTTCCCTAACTTATTGTACGAGGTCGCGAGACCGTTATCTTATAACCTGAAAAGAGGTTATCATATCAATTGCCCTTTTCGGATATGTAGACTGGGGGCGGGCTTGGGAGAGGAATGGGGTCAAGTCTGCTCTTGACTCGCCTTCATGAAAAGAGGTTGCAAAAGACGATAATCTTTTCTTTTACTGAATGGTGAAGGAAGAGGCGAAAAAACCTTAAAGATAAAACATGAAAATGCCTCTTAACATCAATGACTTACTCACAGCCCGCACGGTCGAGTGAGAGCGGCTGGAGTTTAAAGCTGGCTGGAATCCGAAAGCCGTGCTGCACACCATGTGTGCGTTTGCGAATGATTTTCACAACCTGGGCGGCGGGTACATCATCATAGGCGTAGCCGATGGGGAGGGCCGACGGGTTCTGCATCCCATCGGGTTACCGGCAAAGCAGATCGATGCCGTACAAAAGGAAATCATAGAGCTCGGTTACCGGATGGTCCCCTACTATCGTCCCATCATCGCGCCTTATGAAATCGATGGAAAACACATCCTTGCGCTCTGGGCGGCTGGCGGGCAGACCAGGCCCTACAAGGCCCCGGTGTCTCTGGCAAAAGCGGAACGGGAATTTGCTTATTATATCCCGTAAGGGCTCTTTGACGGTTCGGGCCAGACAGCAGGACGAAACCGATCTTATGTCTTTAGCGGCTACGGTCCCATTTGACGACCGCTTGAATCAGGGGGCAGTAGTGGAAGATCTCTCCCACGAACTGATGCTTGATTTCCTACAAGAAGTCGGAAGCGATCTATCCAACCAGGCCCCGAGGAATATGAGACCCAGTCTGCTCTGAAGTCAGGGGTAGAGTCAGGGGTAGAGTCGGAAATGGCAATTTCACTCCTGAATGGACTCAGGGATAGCGAATTGGGGAAAAAGGAAATGGCGAAAATGCTTGGAAAGCATAAGCCAAGCCGTTATCTCAATGAACTCGTAAGTAAAATGGTCTGAAATGGGCTTATCGAATTCACCATCCCCGATAATCCCGCATCCGTTTGGTCTGAGCAGGCCGGTTCTGTATATGTCTCTTTTCTTCCAGCCGTGCCACCCATTCGGCAGGTGTTGGGGGAGGGTGCAGTCAGGAAGAATCACGCGACGACCCATGTTACACCACATGTTGAACCCCAAGTCACACCCCATGTGTCAGCCCAGGTCTGGCAATTGCTCACGGTTATGAAGGATGCGGAAGACCGGGATACGCTGCAACGAAAACTGGGGCTGAAAGCAAGGGAAAACTTTCGTCTTTTGTATCTCGCGCCCGCACTGAGAGAGGGATTGATCGAAATGACCATTCCTGAAAAACCCCGAAGCAGAAAACAGCAATACCGGCTGACCGCGAAGGGCAAGGACTGGTTGATGAAATACCAGAAAGATAAAGAGCAATAGCCCTACCATTTTAGGGGCGGGCTACGGGACGTCCTGAAAGCGCCGGTTAAAATTGGCATGAAGTAGGAGGTGAGGCAAAGGGAAGATAGGGACGTTGGTGACTTGTTGACTTATTTGATAATTTATGGGAATGGATCAAATCTGCCCTTGACTCACCTTCATGAAAAGAGGTCTCAAAAGACGATAGTCTGTTCTTTTACTGAAAGTCAAACTGGAGTTAACGGGAGTGAATTAACAACTAAAAATAAAGTGGGAAATGAGTCAAGAACAGACTTGACCCCATGCTTTACCATGAGAAAAATCGCTTGATCTATCTTTTTGAAATGCAAGACACAGAAGACAGGGTTTCCTTCGACTTGAGCACCTTTAAATATGTCCCGGTATCGCAGGCGGCTGAAATACCCGGAAAGTTAAAGCCTGAAACCATTGCCATTTTAAAGGAAGTGGGTGCCATAATCGAGGGAGGTAATTTATGACAGGTTTCAAACCCAAATTCACCATAACCAACCGCATGACAGCGGCCATTACCCAAATTGAACGGGCGCGGGGATTCCTGGAGGCTGCAAGATTATCCGATGACTGGGTGCGGGATATGGGAAATCAAGCTCTTATCAAAGAGGCACATCATACAACCCATATCGAAGGGACAAGACTGACGCTGGATCAGGCCGAACGCTTATGGAAAGGCGAAGCCGTGACGGAAGCAGACCCGGATGACACCCGCGAGCTGCTAAATTACCGTTCAGCCTTTGAGTTTGTTTCCGAATGTTTGCGCAGTGGAGATCCCATCACCGAAGGGATGATTCGTGAAATCCACCGAAAGTTGGTAGAGGGAGTTCGCGGTGGAATAGCCGCACCCGGAGAATACAGGCGCATTCAAAATTATGTGGCCAATTCTGTAACAGGAGAAGTGATTTACACGCCGCCATCGGCTTTTGAAATTCCCATCATGATGTCTGAAATGGTAAAATGGCTTAATTCGGATCTTGAAATCCATCCGGTTTTAATCAGTGGCATTGCCCAATTCCAACTGGTCCATATTCACCCGTTTCTTGACGGTAATGGACGCACTTCAAGGCTATTGTCAACTCTCTGCCTTTACAAGGCCGGATATGATTTTAAACGTCTGTTCAGCATCAGTGAATATTATGATCGTGACAGACCCACTTTCTATAAAACCATCCAAAGCGTTCGTGAAAACGACATGGATATGACAGGATGGTTGGACTATTTCATCATCGGCCTCGAAACTCAAATGATTGAGGTCAAAGAGCGTGGTGAGCAGGTAATCCGCAGAGATGTTCTGGTACAAAAGTATGGTTTAAATGAACGACAAGGCAAAGCAATAGAATTTTTGTTGGCCTATGGAGAACTTACAATAAAGGATTTTGAAAAACTTTGCCCCGACGTGAACAGACGTAGTTTGCAACGTGATTTAAAAGATTTTTTGGAAAAGAGATTAATAAAAGAATCAGGAACAGGACCGACAGACCCAACGCGCCATTATGTTTTATCGGAGCTATGACAGGCTGTGACACTGAGCTGTGACACTGCTATGTGGTTCTGGGGACGCCCCTGACTTATTAACTTTTTAATAGTGGTTTATGCGTTTATAAGGTGGTATTGGCACTCAGACAAGCTGCATCGACACGGCTGGCGCAGGGGTTGAGTATTTTGGGAGCGGAAGATTTAGTTGAAAGGTCAGGGATGTTCCATAATGCGATACTGTGAGAGATCCGGTCTGAACGACGTCCAAACCACCCAAATCTAAATGGCCGACGCGATCGTTGAACAGGCAGTGGCGTAAGAGAAAACAGACAAGGGAGGCGGGATACAGCTCTAAAAGGAAACCTGGTGCCTGTTGAATGGATACGAAAAACGGAACATGAAGGAATGATTACAGAAGATTCAGCGGAATTGATTTGCTGTTACTGCTGTGCTTTTAACGAAATCGCGGAGATGAAGTAATGCCTAAAAGGGTAGATACCAAAGAAGCAATCGTTCAGCGCATTCTGGAAGAACGAGATCTATTTGTACGTTTTGGGGTCAAAAGCATAGGATTGTTCGGTTCATTTGTTAGGGGGGACCAGACACCCTTGAGCGACGTCGATATTCTTGTGGAATTCATGCCTGACCAGCACACTTTCGATAATTTTATGGAAGTTGCTTTTCTCCTCGAAGATCTTTTGGGCCGCAAGGTCGAAGTGATAACACCTCAGTCACTCAGCCCATTCATCGGGCCTCATATCCTGAAGGAGGTAGAACGTGTCCTTATCGCCGCGTGAATACATCCTTCATATTCTGGAGGAGATCGACTACATCTTAACTCGTGTCCATCCATTAATGTGTTTATGGAGACTGCGGGTTTCCAATTCAGAAATGAGCAATTTTTCGCAAGGTCTAGGAAAACAAGGGGTTGCGCGGAGACGTACGACTGTACGTCGCACAAGGAACCCCGCAGTTCGACGCCGAGATTGCGGAAAAGGGCCATTTATGGATGGAAACTAACTCAAATTTCGGATCTGGATATCGATTCTTTTCTCAAGGATGCCACGCTAAAGAGAGCATTTGTCAGAAGCCTCGAAATTATCGGTGAGGCCTCTAAAAAAGTGCCTGAAGATGTCAGGGCTATGCGGCCGGAAATAGAATGGCGTAAGATTACCGGGATGCGTGACAGGCTTATCCATGACTACTTTGGTGTTGACTATTATATTGTCTGGGACGTAGTGACGACCAAACTCCCTGATCTGCGTTTGAAGCTCCAATCCTTACTGAAAGAAATGACATAAGCGCAACATAAGTCAGTATTGAC
>CAVVFZ010000002.1:0-221345 GCA_963747555.1 uncultured delta proteobacterium | reverse complement strand
TATTGTTCATTCAGACTTTCAAAGAAATCGGACTGATTCTATGAATTATTTCTCATCCAGAACATCTCGAAGCGATGAAGCCAGATTCCGCAAATCAATGGGCTTCTCAATGTATTTGCTTACACCGAGGGCCTCCGCTTTCTTTGCCGACATCCTCTCACTGTAGCCGGTACAGATGATCACCGGCATGTGCGGCCGAATTTTCAGAACTTCTGCGGCCAGCCTGTCGCCGGTCATTCGAGGCATGGTCATATCGGTTATGATGACATCGAATTGATCCGGATCGGCCCTGAACCATTCCAGGGCCTCCACAGGTTTTGTGGTGCTTTTGACATCATAGCCCAACCGCTCCAAACGCTGGCGGTTCAGGTTCACCATGGGCTCTTCGTCATCCACAAAAAGGATTCTTTCAGAACCCCCTTTGATTTCTCCCTCGGGCTCCTTTTCTTCCTCAGCCGTCTTTTCCAATGCGGGGAAATAGATCTCAAAGACCGTTCCCTTCCCAAGCTCGCTCTCAACCAGGATACCACCACCATGTCTCTTCACGATGCCATGAATCACCGAAAGACCCATTCCTGTACCCTTGCCTACTTCCTTGGTGGTGTAATAGGGGTCAAAGATTCGGTCCATAATTTTGGGCTCAATACCTTCACCCGTATCCCTCATTCTAAGTCTGACGTAGGGGCCGGGGGAGAGAACCCAATCAAAGCATGCTTTTTCTTCCTGAAGAATAATCTTTTCAAGGGTCACTTCCAGAAGTCCCCCTTTTTCAGACATGGCATCGGCTGCATTGGTTACCAGATTCATCACAATCTGATTGATTTGGGCGGCATCACCCATGACGCTACATGGATCATCCGAAATGTGCTGTTTGAACTCCACGCTGGTGGGGATGGCGGACCTGAGCATTTTCATGGATTCTTTTATGATGGGAGCCATATCTATGGGCTTACTCTCTTCATCAGTCTTACGGCTGAAAGCGAGCAATTGACGGACCATATCCTTTGCCCTGATGGAAGCCTGACGGATTTCCTTTAAAGATTCACTTGCGGGATTCGAATCGGGAACGTCATCAGCGGCCAGTTCCGCATTGCCTAAAATAATGGCCAAAATGTTGTTGAAGTCATGAGCAATCCCGCCTGCTAACGTTCCAATAGCCTCCATTTTCTGAGACTGTTGGAGCTGGGATTGAAGTCTTTCATTTTCTTCCTCCGCCCGCTTGCGCTCGGTGATGTCTTGGTTCGCGCCGTAAGTCTTAACCGTGCGACCCTGACTATCTTTGACGATGAAGAAGCGGACCGATATGTATCCGGTCTCGCCGTCGGCATAGATGATACGGTGTTCGATCTGACGGCTGTAGTTTGGATCTGTGCTTTCAATAGCTTTCTGAGTCTCCAAACCGACTACCGGAATATCGTCAGGATGTACGAAAAGCTGGGCGTAACGAGCAGACGACATCTGATAGCCTCCGACTTGTTCAGCCGAGGTGCGAAAAATGGCGTAAAAATGATCGTTGAAGATAAACAGGTCGTTGGCTACGTCATACTCCCAATACCCAAGCTGAGCGATATTCATGGCGTTGGATAGTTGAGCTTCGCTGGTACCCAAAGCCTCCTCCGCCCGCTTGCGCTCGGTGATGTCCTGGAAAACGGTGGCGAACTTATGAGGGCCAGGAGAAAATACAGATATCAGAAAATATTTGTCCATTGGCTCGAAGTAGGTTTCAAATGAGCCAGGTTTTCCAGTCTCGGCAACATCAGTGAAAATATCGAGGTATGGCGGTTCCCCGGAACCATAGAGTTCAGACCCAAGGGCACCTACTGCGTCATCTCTCTTAATACCTATTATGGATTCGTATCTGGGATTAATGTCCAGTATGCGATAATCTACAGGTTTATCGTCCCTGTATATAATTTCATGGAGGCATACACCATCATTCGTGGCGGTGAAAAGGTTACGATATCGGTTTTCACTTTGTATGCGTTTACTGATGTCCACAGATGTAACAATAATCTGATCGATCTCACCATTTTCTTTAAACTGCGGGACAGCATTGACCAATATCCAAAGCGGTTCATTTCTGTCCGGGCGACCCACGCCAAGACAATAATCTCTCAAAGGTTTTCTGGATTTATTGACCATATTTATTGGATATTCCTCGAAATTCATTGGCCGACCGTCTTCATGGACGAATCGCCAGCATGGGTCTGCAGCTTCTCTCCCTACGATTTGATCTCTATTCAGTCCAAGAATATTAAAGGCCGCTATCTTGGAGGGCGCCAATTTTCATGTCAGATCCATGCACCACGACGCCTGCCTGTACACCCTGAATCAGATTCCTCCAGGTTCTTCTTGCTCTGCCTCAGTACTTCTTCGGCCTTCTTCCGTTCCGCAATCTCCTTCTTAAAATCTCGATTTGATCGCTCCAAACGATCATGGGCTTTTTTCAGTTTCAGTTCCATGTCCCTTTTATAGAGGGCGATTTCCACAACTGCTCTGATTTCCTTTTCGTCAAAAGGTTTCATGACATAACCGAAGGGTTCCACCATTTTGGCCCTTTCGACGTATTCCGGGTCTCCATACCCGGTTATGAAGGCGATGGGGATATCCGATTCCCGTCTGATTTTTTCTTTCAGCGGAATGCCGTCCATATCTCCCCGCATCACGATATCCATGAGAATCAAGTCGGGGTTCAGCGCTTTCGCCATCTCAAAGGCCTGCTCACCGTTTTCGGCCGTTCCTACGATGTCATAGCCTATGGCCGTGAGCATTTCTTCAAGTTCCAGCTTTATGGTGAAATCATCGTCTACGATCAGAATTCTTGACATTGTTTCATCTCCGATATTATCTCTGTGAAACTCAACGGTTCTTGCTGAAATATCCAATTGTAAAGCAATTTCTTTAATCCTATTGCCCTGTTTCACAAGATTAGCGACCACGTATCGGTTGGACTCAGACGCATCAATTTATCGGAAATACTGAGCGTATAGAGTTTCAGTATTTCTTTGATATTGGATTCCAGAATTTCGAGATATACTTCCTGGAGGCTTTCAAGGCCAGTTTTTTTGATTCTCTCCAGATAAGGGAACCTCTTTGAGAGTTAAGGAAGGTATTCGGCGTGAAGATTCTCTCCCCTATACCCAGGGAGGTGTTGAGACGTTGCATCCGAACATATAATCACTCTATTTGAAGCAACTCAACCTAAACCTATAAATTCAGTTGGAGTTACGATTACTTGCATGATACTTCACACCAGTGTCACCGAAATCGTGCAAGGCTGACAGAAGAATCCTACACTATTTTCCAGTGAAATCATACGAATGTTGCATATAGGAATTAAGTGCTTTCACCTACTCAATGACCTTTCCTTCATCATCATAAAGTTCGAAATCCGGATAAAGCTTTTTCGCGCATTCCGGACAGATACTATGCGAAAATTCTGCGTTAGAGTGTTCCCCGATATATTTTTCAATCTGATTCCAGTATCCTTGATCGTCTCGTATCTTTTTACAATTGGAACAGATTGGAACTAATCCGCTCAGGGTTTTAATTTCAGAAAGGGCAATACGCAGTTTGTCTCTTTCTTGCCGCAGGGCCTCCTGAGCTTTCCTTCGTTCTGTAACGTCTACAAGCACGCTGATGAGGCAGGCCTTACCACCTAATTCGATCTTTTCAGCGGACCAAATTCCGAATAGGGGCTCGCCATTCTTTCTCCTGAACCTCACCTCCTCTTTCATGAAAGCCTCCGTGTTGCTGAGCAAGCTTGATGAACTTGACCCTTTCTTCCGGCTCAAACCATAAACCTATTTCAACTGCGGTACGTCCCAATACTTCATCTCGCTGATAACCTGTAATATTTGTGAAGGCATCGTTTACATCCAGAAAGTACCCGTCATCAAGAGCTATGGAGGCAATATAAACAGGACTTGTTTTAAAGAGTGTGGAGAATTTCTTTTCACTCTCCTTCAGCGCATCTTCAGCCTGCTTTCTCTCGGTGATGTCGGTAATTGCCCCGAGCAGTCCGGTAACGGTTCCTTTACCGTCAGTAAAAACTGCCTTGTTGAAGATGATATCACGCAACTCTCCATGGGCATTTTTCCACTGAGACTCGTAACGTTGTATCCTTCCACCATGGAAGAGTTTGTCATCCTCGGTATGATATATTTCCGCTAATTCCGGAGGATTAATATCGAATACGGATTTGCCTATCAGCCTCTCCTTTGTTTCCCCGACAAACGTCTCGAAAGCACTGTTGAATCCAAGATATTTTCCATTCCTGTCTTTATAAAAAACAGGAATCGGGATCGCGTTAATCAGCGTTTTCAAAAACGCTTCACTCTCACGCAGCATCTCTTCTGCTTGCTTACGTGCGGTTATATCACGTGATATGCCTGTGAAGCATACAGGTTGGTTCAAGCTATCCCTATGCAAAAGAGCATTGATTTCCATCCAAACCTTTCCACCATCTTTGTGTCGATGTTCTGCTTCCATTAAAATCCGAGTTGAATCACCATCGGCGCTTAATAATTTGCTAAAGGCAGACATTACCTGTTTTTTCGTCGTTGGGAAAAAAACATTATCCAATGTGACAACACGCCCCGCTTCTGGAGGATAACCAAGAATCCTTTCAGCTGTACTTGAAAAATAAGTGTAAGTCATCGACGACAAATCGAAAGTCCAAATGATATCATTGGATTCCTCAACTAAAAACCGATAGCGTTCCTCGCTCTCCCGCAGCGCCTCCTCTGCCAGCTTGCGATCGGTTGTGTCAGTGAAGAAGCCCACATTGCATCTACGCCCGTGGACGATTGTTTTTGAACCAACGATATCAGCATAGAAAACTGTGCCGTCTTTCCGTAAGCACGGAATCGCGCGACCCACCGGCTTCCCACCTTGTTCTTTAAACTTGATATCTGAGAACACAAGATCCAGCGAGTCCCTTGGGTGTATGTCCGCTATACCCAACTGAAGCAACTCGGCTTTTGAATATCCGAGCATCTGGCAGATGGATAAATTTGCATCTACAAACTGCCCCGTTGCAGCATCGGTTATAATTATGCCGTGGGTGCTTTCCTCAAAAAGTACCCGGTACTTTTCTTCCGACTCCCGCAGCACCTCCGCTTCCTTACGCCCGGTGATATCATTTACTGCCACCCTGATCTGTTTGGAATCGTTCCCCTTGTTTGTGATGACCATGCATTCTAAACGGGCATAAAATTCCTGACCGCCTTCTTTCACCAGCCGCAGCTCGCAGGACTGGGGTGCCTCTGTTTCCAGAAGCCGTTGCCGGTATTTATAAAAAATGTCCTGGTCATCTCGCAGAACAAAGCGGGAAAAAGACTGTCCGATCAAGACATTCCGCTCTACGCCCAACATGGAGGCAATGGTGAGATTCGCCTCATCGATGGTCCCCTTTTGGTCCACCGTAAAATAGCCGATCGGCGCAAAGTCATACAGATGAGAATACTTGTCCCGTGTCTTTTCAAGGGCATCCTGTATGCGGCGGAGTTCCTCGTTCTGCATTTTTAACTCAATCTGATGAACCTGAAGTTCGTGGATAAGACTCGCCATCTTTTCAGGCGACATTTCGGAAGACAGTTCCGTTTCGTCAGGCTCTATGCCAAGATACTTTTCCGCCTGCTGCCTGAGTTCGGAAACCTCAGACGTATCTTTCATCGTTCCCATCATTTCCTCACTGATTTTTCGAATAACAACGCAAGATCCTGTTCTGTTGGGGGAATTTCAATAGGCCGACCGCTGTCATTCTTCCAGGCCGTAACTGTCAACTTTACAACCACCACCTTTCTACCAAGCGGTAGATGGGGACAGAGGATTTCTTGCTCATCATGGCTCTTAACGGCTTTCATTTTTTGAAGCTTACCACTTCAAGCCTTGAAAGTGTTCAACAGCCTGTCCAAGGACGTTTAACCGGTTATCTCGACGCGATTTCTGCCTGATTCCTTGGCTCGATAGAGCGCCTCGTCTGCCAACTGGATCAAACCATCTTCCTTCTCGACATTCTGGTTAGGGTAGGCCGCCCCGCCTACGCTCAGGGTAACCTTTACCGACATCTCGCCTTCGGCCAGAAAGCTGTCCTCAACCGACCTGCGAACTCGCTCGGCAACTATTCGAAGGTCATCTGCAGACGCAGCTGGAAGGACCGCCAGGAACTCCTCGCCGCCATAACGAAGAAAAACATCGCCTTCGCGCAGCGCGGAGCGGGCTATGGAGCAGACCGACTTCAGGATACGATCCCCGACCAAATGGCCGTATGTATCGTTGACAACCTTGAAGTGATCGATGTCCAGCATCAGAATCCCAATGGGCGTGTTCGCACGAACCGCTCGACCAAATTCCTCGTGCAGACGACCGAGACCAAAACGGCGATTGTATATTCCAGTCAGCGAATCCAATGCCGCCAGGCGTTGCAAACGATCGTGGATCAAGGCATTATTCAGAGCCAGCCCAAGTCCCTGCAGGAACAGGTCTATAAGTGCTCGATGATCCGCGTCGAACGTACCGCCGGTCGCCAAGACCATGATGCCCAGAGGAACGCTCTTGTAGGTGATCGGGAACACGATGATCTCGCTGGGCCGAAAGTCTGTCAGAACACCTTCGACCCGGACTCCTTCGGGAATCGAGATGACTTGCCTTTCTCCGGTACGAATGACGACTTGGATGTGATCGCTCTCCAGCACGGTTTCGGGATTTCGCAAGCCGCGCGATGCCGCGATCTTGAGTTCGCCGGCCAATTCGTAAAGGATAAGGCCACCCGCTGCTCCCGTGTGCTCGAAGAACTGACGCAGGGCGTTATCGGCCAGGCTCTCTATCTCCAACTGACTGGTCAGCATTTCCGAGAACGACCTGACCGCAGATTGCGTCCTCATTGAGACCGCCAAGGCTTCAACGAGGCGATTGAAGGCCACGGCACTTTCACCAATTTCGTCTTCGGAATCCACTGCAATAGAGCAGTTTTCAGGAGTGCATCTGGATAGATCGTTGTCAAATGACATGGTCTGTAAGTTCTGCTCTACGTGACCCATGCCTGTAGCAAGAAGACGCAGACGAACACCAACTACCCAGCGGGCCAGGCTGTAGTTGATGACAGCTGCCAGAATCCCCGCGGCCATGCAGGCAGAAAAGAAAAGGGGCGTAAGCGCTATATCACGCGGCATCCCTAACATAATCACAAAGAATGGAAACATGATACCTATGGACAGGCCGAAGCCCGCCATCCAGATAGCAAGGTCGTGGAATACCTTCCGCGTGAGTCGCATGGCAATTGCTCCAAAAAAGTCCCTGGGGCCTGAAGCCTCTTATAATTAATCCAGGGCAAACCACCGGCTGTGCCGGTGAACTCCCAGAGTTTTGACAGTTCCGGGATTTAAAGCACGGTCATTCGAGAGATGTAAGACGCGATCCAAGGGCAGACGTCTTGCCACTAAAAAATGCCCCAGCTCAACGGTTCCACCGAGTACCTATAGATTCTGGGTTTCCAGAAACGGAAAACTGGGGAACCAAAGCCCGAATTATGTATGGTTCTCGGTTTTGTTTTGCCGATTGCGATCAGGCCCCTTCGAGGGGCCAGCAATCGTAAAGCCTCCGGCTATGCCGGAGGATGCTTACGCATGCAAGCAAATCGCATTGTTTCTGAGGTTAGTGGGATTCATTCTCTGTTACAGTATTATTAGGCCTTGCAGTTTGAACACATCCGACGAAGTCACCATTTTTTAAAATGGGTGAAACGGTCACGAAGATGATTTTTCCATAGGGTTTTGCCTCGTAACGAAAAGGGGCCTTTCTTCCCTCCTTGAATTCCTTGAGCATCAGATCCATTTTTTTATTACTATCTGCCTTTTTGTGATGTGAATGGGTATCCGTTCCGATGTACTCCGGTTTCCGGTCCAAAATATTCGTTGCATGCTGGTTATAGTATAAAAGTGTTCCTTTTGTATCGATAATCGTAACGGCAACCCCCATACAGTCCATCGCAAGCTTGATCAGTTCCCCCAATTGTTTTTCCTGCTCATTGTCATTCATTCTATAACGTCTCCTTTTTACATCGATGTTTATCGTGTTCCAATTCTTCATAGGTTGGTTTTGCGGCCATCAGAAGATCCTCCAGATACCATCGAAAGGAAAAAGCCCATACATTTTGGGTCGTTGACACAGAGTACGAGCCTTTGCAGTCGTCATTATCCCCCCAATCCTTGGTTGGATCACGCTTTCAAAAGAGATTTCTCTTCACCGAAACAAGAGTTTATGTCAGATCAGCAATTCCCGCTTGCGGCCAAAAGGCCTAACAATAGGGTGCCTTGAGGTTTTTTTTCGTAAAAAATGGTGATTTTGCACTAAACCTCAAAAAAAGTAATAGACTTTTCGGAAAAGATGTTTCATGATTAGTCCCTATAAAAATCATGAAACATCAAAGCCAACAAAATAAGGTTAATCTCAAATTTCGAAAGGATCTTAATGCAGATGCTCTGTTCAAAGGTCTGCACAGGGATTTTTCGAAAGTATCAGACTGCCGTGAGGATGGTGTCGATATCTCAACGGCAGACGCTTTAATGTCCGGATTTGCTGTTTTCTCCCTTAAAGACCCGTCTTTGCTTGCTTTTGACAATCGAAGAGTAACTGATGGCAATTTAAAAAGCATTTATCATGTGGAAAATATACCATGTGACACACAGATGCGAACCATTTTGGATGAAGTAGATCCCGGGGAAATTCGGCATCCGTTCAAAAATATTTTTCGGGTAATCCAAAGGGGAAAAGCCCTCGAACCCATGGTTTTCTTTCAGGGATGTTATCTTTTAACTCTGGATGGAACGGGGTTCTTTTCCTCAAATAAAATCTTCTCTGATAATTGTTTGGAAAAAGTAAGCAAAAAAACCGGCAAAATCACCTATTATCAACAGATGTTAGGCGCTGCAATTGTCCACCCTGATTTCAAGGAGGTAATTCCTTTAGCACCGGAATTCATAATCAAACAAGATGGCCAGAAGAAGAACGATTGCGAGCGTAATGCTGCGAAACGTTTTTTCGAGAAGCTAAGAGAGGACCATCCAGATTTACCTCTTATAATTACCGAAGATGCCTTAAGTTCGAATGCCCCACACATAAGGGAGGCGGAAAAATACAATCTTCACTATATCTTGGGAGTCAAAAAGGGTGATCATCCTTTCCTGTTCAACAGGGTGGAAGAAGCGCAGAAGAATGATGAAACCATTCAATTTGATTTGCCCGACAAAGATAATCCTGAAAAAATGCATCGTTTTCTTTTTCTCAACCATGTTCCGCTTAATGGATCAAATAGAGATTTGAGAGTTAATTTCTTGGAATACTGGGAAATTACACCCCAAAAAACCCAGCATTTCAGCTGGATTACTGATTTTACCATAACAAAAGCGAATGCCTATGAGCTTATGCGAGGCGGCCGTACACGATGGAAGGTCGAAAATGAAACCTTCAATACACTGAAAAACCAGGGCTATCATTTCGGACATAACTATGGACTCGGGAAGAAGAATCTCAGTGTAGTTTTTGTGATGCTCATGATGTTGGCTTTCTTAGTTGACCAAACACAGCAGCTTTGTTGTCCGTTATTTCGAGCCACATGGCATAAACTCGGCAGCAAAAGAGAGCTGTGGGATCGTATGAGATCCTTGTTCAGAGACTTCGCCCTCAAATCGATGAAGATGCTTTACGAAGCTCTCCTTTACGGAATAAAATTCCAAGCACCGATTATCTTATATGACAGCGAGTGAATTCAGTATGAAAAATCCGAATGCACGAAAATTATCAATTCTAACACATTGGCATCGGCCAATAACGTACAGTTGTGCAGCAAACCATGTACGTCTGGTTTTATGTCTTGTTTTCGGCCTCCGCTCATTAAAAAACTAATTGGTTGAATAAAGAATTTCGAAAAATTTTCAGCAATACTTTCTGATGACAATGTTCATTTTTCATAAATCTTAAAAAATAAATTCGGTAATGTCATAAGCGGGAATTGCTGATGTCAGATCACCATGATTTGCACCCGAAATCTTCAGCTTTGGTTTGGGACTATCGATTCAGGTTTTCTTATGGGAGCCTATGATTCCACATTCCTTGCTTCAGCCATCACACCAAGCTGCCTGAAACCGTGCAACACTGACAGAACAATCATGGAGGCTCGAGCCTGAGATATGGCGCAATCATCTGTATTCTTAACACTTTAACATGCATGCAGTGATTGGAGGGTACTGGCTGTTGGTGTGGCATGGACTCTATCGGTCCGAATGCGCTGGTCTCTGCAAGCCTGCTTCATTCACCCCCAACAATCCAGCTTTGACGAACGCTCATCCATCGGGGAGAGTTCGGTCATCATTGTTTTCTTCAGCACTGGGACTGGCGCATCTTGTCCAAATGCTTCGCTATGCTTTCCAGTGGCTCATCAACGCTCATCCAATTCCCCTTGTCAAACGCTTTCAGATTAAGCGGCACTGTGTAGCCCCGCAAAGTCTTTTCTCGCGACACGTTAAAATAGAGTTCAAAGTATGACATAACCAACTCTCGCAATGTCCGATACACCGGCTCTCGGAAGCGACAATCCGACAAAGTTGGATTTGCTGACCGCACCCAATACCCATCCCGTTTGTATAAAGCAAGTAGATGATCGTCATCTCGGTCACTCGCCATTGACAAGTTTGGTGGCCAGTTCCCTTACGGCAGCCTTTTCATTGTGGGATAATCTTTTGTCATCCTACTTTCCATTACCTTTTCCATTACCTTTTCCATTATCTTTTTTATTATCTTTTTTATTACCTTTTCCATTATCCTTTTTATCAGATTTTTCATCTTGAGGCTGAAACTGTTGTGGCTGTTGTGTCTGTACCTCTTTATGTTGTCCTTGGGAGTTCTCTTCGCGCCTGTTGATTTCCGCAAAAGTTTGACAATGATTTTCTGATTATTCTGCATGAAAGCATAGATTTTCAGATTATTTTGTCGGGAGTCAAACTGCTTTTTGTTGTCAGCGGATTCGGAATGACAACCTGAGATTGAACATCTCTGTGTATATCCGTAGGTTAGACTGACGTGAGTGCCATCTCATGTTTTTATTGTTGAAAGGGGGATGTGAAACGAAGAGATGTGTTTCACATCCCGGCCTTTTTCAAAAGACAAGCAATTTGGAACGAACATTTGGCCGATTTCAACTACCTGCTACGTAGTCATCCGGCAAATCCAAAAAGTCTCTTTTGATCAATTGGCTCTCAATTAAGTATCCGATTTCCCCCTTGTTTTTAAGTTGTGAAATCATCCACTGAGGCAATCGAATGGTTACCAGCTCGCGTCTCAAATGATCCGGTTTCTTTTTTCGGCCTGCACCTGAACGGGTTCCACCTCGCATTTTCAGCTCCATGTCACAGAAAATTCATGATTAGCGTATGACGCTATTCAATTAAAATGGGACGTCATCACAGTTTAGAGTCATTGGGTCTTCGTCGTAGGGATATGTTTCGTCTTCTGACTGGTTTTCATCCAGATAATCTCCCAATAATTCTACGAAGGCATGTACTTCCTGCCATAGAGACCATGCGGCCTCTCTTATTACCTGCTGTTTCATGTATAGCTCCTTACAAGAGTTAGAAGATTTCAGTAGCAGCGAGCCTTACGTGTTCAGGCGTTACGGTTATCGCTTCATCGGAAGCCGCAGCGATCAAAGCACCCCTTGCCAGATGATTGGCCTTTCGAAGGAGCCCTCCTGATCCCTGATGTATTGCAGTGATGGCGGCATCCTCAAAAAGATTGGTTTCTATGCCGGCCAGATGTAAATGGTGTGCAAGATACTGTTGCATGCTCTGGCGATCCAGGCCTTCCAGGTGACTTCTTGCGACGATTCTCGATGCAATAGGCGCGGAGGCCCGATAAGTCATCTTGTCAATGAGACTTGCCTGCCCTGCCAGAATCATAGGGAGCCAGGGTTTGGAGTCTTTTTGAAACTGACAAATGGTGTGCAATTCAGCCATCACTTCCAAACGCAGCAGGGATGCTTCATCGATGATCAGCACGGCTTTCATTTTTTTACCGTCAACAACTTCTTTGATCTCATGTCGGATCAGCCGTGTCATGACTGCTTTGGAGTTGCTTGACTGATAGATTCCCATCTCTGCTGTAATCTGACGATACAGTTCAAGGATGGAGCCGGAAGTCGCAGTGACATAAAACGTCTTGTATTCCGACGGATGCAACTGATCGGAGCTATATCTCAATGCTGTAGACTTGCCGCTTCCTATCTCACCGGTCACCAGGGCGATTCCCCCTAAACGAACCGTATACTCGAACCTTTTTGCCACAGCCTTTAGTTCTTTGGTTTCGAGCACCTCTTTGGTTTTCAAATCGGTTCCAAATGGTTCCTTTTTCAGGCCGAAAAAACTCCGGTAGTTTTCATTCATGTACATTCTCCTTACAGCAAACTGCCCCCTTTATATTCCAGGCCTTCCGTGGTGATAATTACATCGTTCTGGTTATTGTCATCCCGCTTGACCCGGCAATTAACATGAAGGTCTACCGGGCGGAGTATTCCGTATGACTTGTTTTTCCATTTGACCTCTATCTGGTCGGGATCATTGTCATGATAGAGCAATTCCACTCGACTGCCGATTAGAGGCACAGGCGCTTCATAAAGTTTTCCATTGAAGGTGATGCTCCTGTCTTTGGCCACTTTGCGTCTTGCCACTTTCCGAAAGTAATCCTTCAGATTATCCGGAGCCGGTCTTATGCATTGCAGTTGGGCGGTAAAACGCTCAAAAGGGCTCTGTCCGGTGGCACTGTGCTTTTTTTTGTGATAGGCCTCGTTAATCCACAGATCCAGTGCCTCATTGAGTTCCGAAAGTTGGCAACCTTTGAATCGTGGAAGAAAAACCGTACGGACAATCCGGAACCATCTTTCAATCTTGCCTTTTCCCTGGGGCTTATATGGTCTTGCATGGATCAACGCTATGTTCAAAGAGGCTGTAATGTATTCCAAATGCTTACTGCGAAAAGCCGAGCCGTTATCCACGTAGAGCTTTCTGGGAAGGCCTCTCTTTAAGAAAGCCTGCTCCAAAGCAACCAGATAGGAGGAGAGGCCCTCTGACAGGTAAAACTCTCCGTGGGGGATCAGTCTGGAATGATCGTCTATAATAGCGATGAGATAGGTCTTTCTTAGCTTGCCGTCCACCTCTATACGAGGACCATGCATAACATCGCTTTGCCACAGTTCATTGGGGCCGGGCGCCTCAAACTTTCGTCGGTCTTCCGCCGGGGGTTTTTGTCTCATTACCCCCTGTTGATTTAGAAACCGGTACACAGTTGTGTTTTTCAGTTCGAGGCCGGGAGTGACCAGATTGCGAGCCTTCATCTCGTCCAGCAGTATGGGGACCGTTGCTGCAGGCATCTCTTTTCTCAACCGGATCAGACTCAGGCAGGTGTCTTCATCTATGGCCCGGCTCTTGCCTTTGTCCTTGCGGCTGTTGGGATACAAGGAACGAATATCTCCATTGCCGGCTTTGTAGGCCTTCACCCAACCAAGAACACAACTTCGGCTGATCCGTGTCTTCTCCGAAAACGGGATCGACCACTTACGCAAACACTTCTCCCTGATCAGACGTTCCTGCTCTCCCCAGGAAAGGTCCCTGGCGTTTACCAGATCGCTGATGATGCTGTACCGGAACACTGCAACATCCCTTTTTTCATTTTCCGTCATAAAAAAACCCTCCTTTTAAATTTTTTCCCAGGTATACACCGGGCCAGGAAGGTTGAAAACGACACCCTTCGGTAGGGTGAATGAAAAATAGATTACGAACCGGATTATAAGGACCGACTTACGGGGCAGATTCCTTTGGAAACAAAATAGTCAAAGACACCTAAAAGATCAGTCGGATTGACTGTTCCAAAAAAGGCAACCGCCCTTCGACGCAGTGCCTTGAACCAGTGCAGTTGACGGGTCCTTTCAATACCCTTGAGCCATATATTTTTGGATTCTTTGAGGATGATGCTGTTTCGAATAGATTCTATAGAGGCTTGGAATCTGGGGAAAAAACCTTTGGGACGTAACCTGAGAACCGTGCCGCAGATGGGACATTTGTATCGCCTAAGCCAAACTCCTCCCGGGATTCCATCAAAATACGCAAATACATAGCCATGACCCCACACCTTGGGCGCTTTGCATTTAGGACATCCTTCCGGACGCTTCCATGGGTAACTCTTCTTTTTTTTAAAATCTCCTTGAGATTAACGCTTGTAAAGATTATCATTTTACCTCCTAAGTTTGGGGGCGGTGGGATTCTCCTTGCTAAGGGCTCACCGCCTTTCTTCATAAAAAAAGGGCCTCCAACAATCGGCCCTCTTTATTTCGATAATCTTTTCAATTTGTCAAATTATTTAGAAAATATCCCCATCAGTTAGAACACAATATTTCGGCTTTCTACAACGCCCGAAGAATTTCAACAGATTCGATCCCTCATAAAACAAAATCCCGGGTTCAATCGGATGCGGCTTTCGAAAGAAGTGTGCGGGATGTTTCAATGGCTAAAGCCTGACGGCAATCTAAAAGATATGTCGTGTCGTGTTGCTATGTTGCGAATGCACAGAGATGGATTGATCGAACTGCCCCCTCCCACCCAGATCAAGGCACCCCTGAAAAGGATTCAGTTCACATCAGTCACTGATCCACAAAACCCTGTTGTGTGCTCTGTCAATCAGTTGCCCCAATTGCATTTGAAGATGGTTACCAAAGCCAACTCAGCTTTGTGGAATGAGTACATTGAGCGATATCATTATCTTGGTTATACGCCCCTGCCTGGAGCTCAGCTTCGCTATCTTATTACTGCCGGTAAACAAATTGTTGCTCTGACTGGCTTTGGTGCAGCTGCATGGCAAACTGCACCAAGAGATCAATTTATTGGATGGAATCATGATCAGCGAAAGAAGAATCTGAATTTGATTACAAATAATGCTCGATTTCTTATTTTACCATGGGTGAAATCAAAAAACCTTGCATCAAAAATACTGTCATTAACCGCACGCAGGCTTCCGGATGACTGGGAAGAAAAATATAACGTCCGGCCAGTGTTACTGGAATCTTTTGTCCAAAAAAACCTATTTGCCGGCACTTGTTATAAAGCCGCCAACTGGATCAATATCGGACAAACCAAGGGCCGTGGAAAACTTGGACCACCCGGGGAACTAAGTGTTCCCATTAAAGATATCTGGGTGTATCCTCTTCTTAAAAAATTTAGAGTTTTGTTGAAAAATTGACTCAGGAAGAGGCAAACCGAATATTTACGTATTTTTACGTATCAAACATAATCCAAAAGATGTAACATTTGCTGAAGCTCAAAAATTGTTGAAAGATTTTGGATTTGGAGAAAGGCAGCCAAGAGGTGGAAGCAGCCATTACACGTATTATCATGAATCGTTGGATAGGATCGTTACACTTACAAAATCGCCCAAGAAATTGCCCGAGTATCAAGTAAAAGATGCGTTGAGAGCATTGCGAATTTTGGAGATGGAGCATGAAAAAGGATAAGCAATACTATCTTTCATTAAACTACCCCGCTCATATCGAGAAAGTGCCTGAAGGGTTTTGCGCCTTCATTCCCATGCTGAAAGGCTGCAAGGCATTTGGTGAGACCGCTGGAATTGCGCTGAGGGAGCTTGAGTCAGTTAAAGAGGCTTTTTTTGACGTGTTTCTTGAAATGGGAAAACCGATACCTGAACCTGTTGTCCATCTTGATATCCCTTATGGAGTTTTTCGCCAATTGAAGGAAAGAGAAGAGCTTGAGCCTTTTGTGGTTTATTGATGACGGAGGACGGAGGGCGGAGGACGGAGGGCAGAGGACTACCCGTGACTTTCCTTGCCTTCTATGTGGCTGATTTTCTCTTTTACCCACGAACGTACCAGTTGGGTTCTGTCGATGCCTGAGCGTTTGGATTCGCGGTCAATGATTCTGACGTCTCTGGGTTCCATTCGCAACTGGATTAACTTTTTTGGCGGCCGTGCGAATGTCAGCGTTCCTTCTTCCCAGCCTTCATAGTCTTCCGGCTGGTTTTTCTCCCAGAAGGCTTCCAACTCGTGATCGTTCATAGGAGGGACATCCGACAGTTTTTTCGAATTTTTCATGGTTTGCCTCCTCTTCTGTTGTACATGTCTCTTTGCGTCTGATTCATGTCTCTTGCTGTGATGATTCTCAACACATGGGAGCTGGGCTGAAACCCAATCGCCGTCGCTTCGTGTGGAGACAGAATCCTGACCAGAGCGAGAAGGTATCTCCCGGCAAAGGTCCGACCGTAAATGAAATAACAATCCCTGTGAGTGATGGAAAATGCCCGTGGATCATCATAAATGATCTCTTCAATCTCCCAGATTTCAACGTGGTGTTTTCGAAGAAGTTTCTCCCGGACTCCCGAGGAGACAGTGATTTCACATTGAAATGCCTTGCCTTGCCCCATTGACCCATACCCCTCATCATCATTGAGGGTATCTTATAGTGCCTCACAGTATCTGTCAATACCGATCTGGGATTTGAACAGCGCAGGGAATAGGGACCGCTCCGCGAAGGATGATTTGGTTCGCGAAGGATGATTCGGTTCGCGAAGGATGATTTGGATGAATAGGATGAATGGATAAAGGCAGAGGACAGAAGACAGACGGCGGAAGACAGAGGGCAGAAGACAGAGGACGGAGGACGGAGGGTAAAGACAGATGTCAGAGGACGGAGGGCGGAGGACAGAGGACGGAGGGGGGATGTTTATTCAAACAACTCAGCATGCGAGCCCATGCGTGCAGGCCTAAGTTCGAAGTCAGTGATCGAATAAATTAGCAGCCAGTCCGGCTCAATATGGCATTCTCGAAAATCTTGCCACTTTCCCTTAAGCTTATGATCTCTGAACTCCGGCGGCAACGCTTCCGGAACGGCAAGCGTCTCAAGGACATGCTTCAATTTGTCAAGATCTTGACCCTGACGAGCGGATCTCTTTAAGTCCCGCTTAAACCGCGAAGTGGGTCGAATAGGCAGCATTAAAGCCCGCAATCCTTGTATAGTGATTCCACACTGTCATACCGCTCACCTTTGCCCACGCGGGCATCATGCATGGCTTTGAGCGTTTCCTGATTTGGGATACGAGCGTCAAAAGGAAGACCACGGTAGGCAATGATCTGTCTGTAGAATAGCTCATGAGCGGAGGATATGGGGATCCCCAACTCCTTGAGAATGGATTTTGCCCTTTCTTTGATTTCCGGGTCAGGTCGGACAATTCCCCTTGATGTCTTGGCCATTTTACATCCCTCCATTGATTGTTTTCGGCTAAGAGTATGATACGGCTTGTATCTCAAGGCGTCAAGTGCAACGAATGGACGGCGTTGATCAAACGAAAAGAAAGGAAGCCGGAAGACGGAAGACGGAGGACGGAGGACAGAGGGCAGAGGACAGAAGACGGAGGACAGACGGCAGAAGAGGACAGACGACAGATGTCAGAGGACAGATGTCAGGAATGCACAGATGTCGGATAGAAGCTGAAAGGGAAAGGACGACCGTCAACACTTGAACATTGAACGTCCAATACTGAATGGGAAGGACGGAGGACGGCGTGGTGAAATAGGTTGCGCTCGTGACTGCGTCAATTCGTCTTTGTTAGCGATTCAAGGCTTTTCATCACATCTGCTGCCCGGATATTCCCTTTGACGCCCACATCTGACAAGAGATCAATGGTCTCGGAAAGCGTTAGATTCAATAGATCGGCAGCCTCGCGAAGGGCGATTTTTCGATCCTTGTATTCCCGGGCGACGTAGGACTCAAACCCCATTCTCGCCAGCTTTCTCAAAGAATGCGTGTTTTCAATTTTTTCCGCACGTGCCACGTAGCCGATGGCCTTGTCGATATCCTCTGGAATCCTCATGGATTTTACTTTCATTTTTCTTTCTCCAAAAGCAGCTTTGTCATGCTGAATTCATCTTCGCTGATAAATGCCGCCAGCTGGTCCAATGCCCAACGCGCCGTGGTCAAACTAATTTTTCCTTTCTTTTTCAGATGATTGATAATAAGCCCCGGTAAAATAAAAGGGATTCCATGGGCTCTCAGCTTACGGGTGAGTTTGGCATCGTCGGTGGCAACTGCGTCATATCTCTCTTTGTCAAAAAGTGCGACCAGGGCATGATCCCCTTTGGCGTAATCCCCGGGCGATTGAATGACCTTAATCATCTGGGATGCGATGTTTTGCTCCACCGCAAATGAATCCATGCGCCCTTTCGCTTTACCCGCATCAACCACCTCACGTTTTACCGTTTCAGGCAAATCAATGAACGCATTTTCAGCGATGAGCTCCTTCAGCCCGGCTTCTGTCAATTTAATCAGGCAATCGGCATCCATCAAGAGTTTCATGTATGTCATTGTAGCCAATGCGCTACAAACAAGTCAAGAGCAATTTTTGGGCTGGTAAGCTATTAAGCTGTTGAGCTGATAAAAGATGGGGGCGTAAAGGATAGAAGATCAGAAGATAAGAGGATTAGACAACAAGGGACGGAAGACGGAAGACGGAGGGTGAAGACAGATGACAGAGGACGGAAGACGGAGGACAGAAGACGCAAGACGGAGATAAAGACAGATGTCAGAGGACGGAAGACGGAGACAGAGACAAGACGGAAGACAGAAGACAGAAGACGGAAGACAGACGGGAAAAGATGAACGTCGAACATTGAACATCGAACATTGAATGAGAAGGACGGACAGATGGAGAGTTTCTCGCGCAACGGCGCGAAAAAAAGCAATAGGGTTATTTTGTTAAGAAAACTTGGCGTCTTGGCGCGCGAAAACAACGAAGAAGAGATTTTATGCCCGGCGGGTTGGACGCCGGACATAAGGGCTTTTGTTTGAGTGCAAGGACACATGCATTAACAAGGTGAGTCTACTGGGCCTGTGAAGAAGCGTTGTGGGCAAGCCTTTCTTTCACCCACATCCTGACGAGTGTGGACATCCCAAGGCCCTTGCTATTCGCGACTTCTTTCAGCTCATCAAGAGTTGGTTCATCCAGGCGCAACGTCAACACCCGTTCCTTTCTAAAGGTCAGGTCGCCAGGCCCGGGCAAAAAGTCTTTTACGATTTTGCCCGTCTGCATGGGCTCATCCGTGTATTTGATTCTCTTGGTCATATATCCTCCTCCCCTTTCTCCAGTACCCTGCCCCGATGATCCTGATCCTCCCGTGCCTTTCGCTAAAGCGTACGGTCATGATGCCGCCTTTGACCTTGCCAAAGCAAAAGAACCGATCTTCATTTACACTATGGTCCAAATCCTCAATAATTACGCGATGAGGATCGGCGAAAGCATATTGGGCATCAAAAAATGAAACGCCATGCTTCTCCTTGTTTTGGTCGTTTTTCAAGTCGTCCCACTCAAAGCTTGGTGTCATATGCCAAATGTAATACAAACGGATGGTGTTGTCAAAGGTCTTCAGCTGCAACTGGGTTTCGGAACGTCCATAAACTTATAAAAAAGTCTCGCGTAAAGACAGATGCCAGAGATCAGATGACGGAGGTCAGAGGACAGAAGACGGAGGACAGAAGACGGAGGACGGAGAGACAGGAGGACGGAGGACGGAGGACGGACAGGGGTCAACTGAGCGCGAGGCTGTTCTTTAATGCATCATCGACTTTCTTCATGGAATTTTTTGATAGGGAGCCTGCTTTTGGGGTAGTAAGCCTCTTTGTGTCAATGGTTCTGATCTGAGCTAAATTAACAACGGAGTCTTTTTTGAGACCGTCTTCCTTTTTGGTGGCAACACAGATGGGATACGATGCCTTTTTCTCTGAATACTCGGTGATGACTGCCACAATCGTGGTTGGTGAATATATATTACCGATGTTGTTTTGAATCACAAGAACAGGTCGAGTTTTGCCTGTTTCCCTTCCCACAACCGGATCAAGATCCGCATAATAGATGTCACCCCGCTTAACTTGAATAACCGCCATAGGTTTTTTGCCTCATTAAAGGTTTTCGGAATCGACGTATTTGAAATCCTCTGAGATTTCCAGATTTTCCTGTGCCAACGCCTGGTATGCACACTTCATTTTGTCCTCAAATATTTCTTTTTCAATTGCCTCCAATTTTTCTTCAATAGACTCTCGAACCAGTGCAGAAACTCTTTTGCCTTGATAAGAGGATAGTTGGGAGAGCTTGCCCTTGAGTTCAGGAGAGATTTGGACATTAAGTCTAACCTTTTTGGGTTGTAGTTTTGGTTGCATATTTTTCCCTCCTTTTATGGCTAATAAGTGTGCATTGATGTGTACCATTAACTTGGTGCAAAATCAAGACAACAAATACCCACCGTAAAGTAAGAAAGAATGTATGGAATAGGGGACATTGTTCCGGTGGGTTTCGGGACGTCCATAAAATTATAAAAAAAGTTCCGCATACGGGAAAAGATGAGAGATTGAAGCCCGGTTAAACCAGGTGAAAGCCCGGTGAAACGAAAAGATAGGTTTCACTGGGCAGGCAAAAGAAACAAAGTTTCATCCCAGTTAAATAAGAGCAAAAAGGGTAAAGACAGATGTCAGAGATCAGATGACGGAGGACGGAGGACAGACGGGAAAGGACGAACGTCGAACACTGACGAACGTCGAACATCGAACTTCGAACTTCCAATATTGAATGAGGATGTGAAAAGATGAACGGTGAACACTGACGAACGTCGAACACCCCAGTGAAATGGGCTTTGCTGAGACTTCGTCCCCCAGTTAAACAAAATACAAAACGGGTTTGACGGGGCAGGGAGGACAGAGGACGGAGGACGGATTGTGTATTTTAGAAGGTTGTATGGACCAGTCCATCTATTTTGTTGAAATGCTGATCCGATGTTATGAGTTCGGCCCCGCACTCCATGGTTTGTGCTGCAATCCATATATCGTTGCTGGGTATAGGAGTTCCCTTTCGTTTCAACTGGGCGGCGATTCTGGAATAACGGTCTGAAGTTGTTTTGCCGATTTGAGGGATTTCCACCACATCGTGATTTAGAAATTCATCGAGACTCTTCATGTTTTCTTCGAATTTGGCGCCGGTACGAAAACCGAACATCAGTTCTCCCAAGACCACGGGAGAAAACAGTATCCATTCGGCACCCACAATCATTTCGACCAGATCAGTAAGATTTCGCTTAAATCCCACATACGCATTTGTATCCAGCAGGATCTTCATCTCCACATGTCCTCATCAATCTGTTCAGATGATTTAATGGACTCCAAAAACTCTTCCGCATCCTTTTCGCTCCATCCCCCGGCGAGAGTTCTCAAAGAATCCGCAGGACCGATTTTCGTGTTTTTTTTGTAACTTGTGTGTTCATAAATCATATCCAGAATGATGCGGTTAAGTGATTTTCCGCTTTTGCGGGCCATCCTCCGAATGTCCCGTTCCATCTCAGGGTCCATTCCACGTAATGTGATTTGCGCCATGACTCACCTCCTGACTCATTTTGACTTATTATTTGCTTCATGCATGTTTTTGTCAAGCCTGAAGTGTGGTGGGAGGACTGAGGTCGGAGATCGGAGGGCACCCCGGTGAAATAGCGGTTCAGGGATGTTTTGTGATGTGCTCCTTTTTGAGTTCTTTAAGGACGCTCACGTCGAATGTATATGCCCTGCCTATTTTAGATGCCGATACCCGGCCTGCTTTTACCCACCTTCTAAGAGTGACGGATGACACCCCAAGATATTCCGCGGCTTCTTTAAGATTAAACGGTTTTTTTGCAATTTCATCCTGCCATGCTTTCATATCAAGGATCTCAGGAACCTCTTGGTTTTGTCCTCGTATTCCGAACTCCATAATATGGACAGCAATTTTTCGCCTTTCCTCAAGTGGAAGAAGATATATTTCCTCGATGACCTTTTCTGCTGTAAGCATTTCAAACCCCCATTTCTTTCAGATATTTTTTGAGGTTATTGTAAAAATTTTCGTGTGGACCAACCTGGTACAACACAAGGAAATCATCTTCAGCCTTATAGGCCAACAGGGTTAGCTGACGGTTCATCGTAAATTTATGAACTCTGAAGCCCGACAGGTCGCCTTTCTTAAGTTCAGCCTTACCAGGATTTGCCAAGAGACCTTCCACCTCATCCAGGATTACCTGCTGCAAGTGGCGGGGAAGCTTCTTTACGTATTTCTTAAATCTTGGCATTTGGAAAACTTTCATTTTTCGAGATTATCATATCTTATCATATATTGTCAATGTAAACGACGTCAGGGGTCGGATGTCAGAAGACGGAGAACGGAGGGAGGACAGAGGACGGAAGACGAGAGGACAAATGGGAAAGGATGAACGTCGAACACTGAACACTGAACACTGACGAACGTTGAACATCGAACATCGAACTTTCAACATCGAATGTAAGGAATGGGGGATGTTGGTAACTTTGTAAACTTATTTGGATTTTTGCGCAGAGGCGCCCCCGTGAAACGACAGCAACAACGGCTTCACGGGACAGGCAGAGAAAAAGAAAAGAGTGTGAGAAGGTGAGAAGGGGAGAGGGTCGGAAGGCAAGTGGCTCGGAGATAGGGCAGAACTATATTGAAAGGCCCATTTCCTTAACGGGTGTGGGGTACGGCATTTCCAGGGCATAAAAAAAGGGCTTACGATATTGACGTAAGCCCTTGTTTTTATTGTGGCGGGGACGGCGAGACTCGAACTCGTGACCTCCGGCGTGACAGGCCGGCGTTCTAACCAACTGAACTACGCCCCCGTAAACTAACTCCTTATTAATCCCGCGGTTTTTACAGCGCAATGGTAGGCGGAGCGGGGCTTGAACCCGCGACCCTCGGCTTGTAAGGCCGATGCTCTCCCACTGAGCTACCCGCCTGCTCATGAAGAATAGAGATATCTATCAACTTTACTTCTTCTTGTCAAGCGTTTTCAGAATGATAATTTCAGTGCGCGGTAATATTTTGTTCCGCTCTTCCTGAAACCTTTACCAGCTCACTAAGACAGAACGGCTTACACTCGTCTTGGGCCGCAAACAACTGTTCTCCCTCGCCCACAATCAGGGCTTCTGGAAGGACTTGATCCATATGTTCCACCAGAACCAACTCCACTTTCTTGAGAACCTTTTTCGGTATTTCCGAAATATCCTTCTTGTTCTCAAAAGGAATAAGCACCTTGCTCACGCCGCCCCTGTGGGCAGCCAGAATTTTCTCTTTCAGTCCGCCGATGGGAAGAACTCTTCCCCTCAAGGTTATTTCACCGGTCATCGCGATATTGCGATTCACAGGGTACCCCGTCAAGGCCGATACGAGTGAGGTGGCCATGGTGATGCCGGCCGAAGGCCCGTCTTTCGGGGTGGCGCCTTCAGGGACATGGACATGGATATCGATCTTTTCATAAAACCCATCAGGGAGCTTCAACTGTTTTGCCCGCGACCTTACATAGCTCAAGGCCGCCTGGGCCGATTCCTGCATGACCTCACCCAACTTACCCGTTAAGACCAGACTGCCTTTCCCGGGCATAATCGTTGCCTCCGTCTGCAGAAGCTCTCCTCCGACATCGGTCCACGCAAGACCGGTGGTGACACCCACGGCATCCTTCTCTTCGGTCCTGCCATAACGATATCTTCCCACACCAAGATATTTCTGAACAGACTGCGTCTTTATTTCAATCTTCTTGTCTTTCCCTCTTTTGACGATCTCCTTTGCGACTTTCCGGCAGATGGAAGAAATTTCTCTTTCCAGGTTTCTCACGCCCGCTTCACTTGTGTGGGTGCGGATAATACTGAGGATAGCCTGGTCGGTAAAAGAGATATTCGAAGGTTCAAGTCCGTTTTGTTCAATTTGTTTCTTTATGAGAAATTGCTTTGCGATCTTGAGCTTTTCCACCTCCGTATATCCCGGAAGTCGGATCACTTCCATCCTGTCCTGGAGAGGGACGGGAATATTGTAGAGATTATTGGCGGTGGTAATAAAGAATACATCGGAAAGATCATAATCCAGATCCAGGTAATGATCGTTGAACGCCACATTCTGTTCCGGGTCAAGCACCTCCAGGAGCGCCGCGGAGGGGTCCCCGCGAAAATCGGTGCTCATTTTATCCACTTCATCGAGACAGAATACGGGATTGTTGGTCTTGGCCTTCTTCAGGTACTGTATGATTTTACCGGGCAATGCCCCGATATAGGTCCTTCGGTGTCCTCTTATTTCGGCCTCATCTCTGACACCGCCCAGGGAAAGACGTACAAAATTCCTCCCCGTCGCTCTTGCCACCGATTTAGCCAGTGAAGTCTTTCCCACTCCCGGGGGTCCCACGAGACAAAGGATAGGCCCTTTCAGCTTCTTCGTCAGTTCCTGCACCGCAAGATATTCGATAATTCTCTCTTTCGGCTTTTTGAGACCGTAATGATCTTCATCAAGAATCGCTTCCGCTTCACTGATTTCGATTCGAGTTTTTGACTTATTATTCCACGGAAGATCAAGTATCCAGTCGATATAATTCCTTACCACCGCTGCTTCCGCGGACATGGGCGCCATCATTTTCAATTTCTTGAATTCCTGCCTGATTCGCTGGTGGGCCTCTTTACTCAGCCTCTTCTTCTTGATCTTCTTGTCTAATTCATCAAGCTCCGCCTTAAAATCATCTTTTGTGCCCATCTCTTTTTGGATGGCCCGAATCTGCTCATTGAGGTAATAATCCTTCTGAGTTTTTTCCATCTGGTTCTTTACTCGGGTCCTGAGTCGGTGCTCAAGACGAAGGATGTCCACCTCTTTCGCCAGCTTTTCAAAAAGTTTCTCCAATCGGACGTTGAGCTCGACGGCTTCAAGCAGTTCCTGCTTGTCGCTGACCTTCAGCGCCAGGTGCCCGGCGATGGTATCAGCCAGTCTTCCTGGGTCCGTGATGGAGGTAACGGCGGAAACGATTTCCTTCCCGATTTTGTTGTTGAGTTTAGCATACTCTTCAAAGCTGCTGTGGATAGCCCTCAACATTGCCTTTGTCTCAAGGTTCTGGGCAGAGGAAGTACCGAGCTTCACCACCTCAACAATAAAGAACCCCTGTCGGTCCGCAAAGTTTTGTATCTGACCCCTCTCTTTTCCTTCAATGAGGGCCTTTACGGTGCCGTCAGGCAATTTCAGAAGTTGGAGAACCGTCCCGAGAGTGCCGAATGTATAGATATCCTTGGGTGAAGGGTCGTCCGACTCCGCCTCCCTCTGCGCGGCAAGAAAGATTTCCTTGTTATGAGAGAGTGCGTACTCAAGGGCCTTGATCGATTTTTCACGGCCCACAAACAGGGGGACAACCACATTGGGGAAAACTACCACATCCCGCAAAGGCAGAAGTGGGTAGTAGAGCAGTTCATCCCCGGTCGTTTCCTGATGATCTTTTTTCATGCTTTTAAACATTTTCTTATCCATAGGTGGCCTGATTTGTGTAAAGGAGCAAAGGTGATTCGCCTTTCACCACGACTTCCTGGTTGATGATGCATTCCCTCACATCGGTAGAAGAGGGGATGTCGTACATGATATCCAACATGACGGATTCAAGAATCGCTCTCAAGCCGCGTGCTCCCGATTTCCTTTTGACGGCATCCTGTGCAATGGTCCTCAATACCTCATCGGTAAATTTCAGTTCGACGTTTTCCAGTTCAAACATCTTCTTGTACTGTTTCACAAGGGCATTTTTCGGTTCCGTCAAAATGCGTACCAGGGCTTCAAGGCTAAGCTCATTGAGCGTTGCGATAACAGGGATCCTTCCAATGAATTCAGGGATCATTCCGAACTTAATGAGATCTTCAGGCTGAACGAGGGATAGAATTTTGCTCAGATCCATATCCCTTGCCGCACCCTTGATGTCCGCTTCAAATCCCATCAACTTACTTCCGATCCTTCTGCTGATAATGTCCGTGAGACCGTTGAAGGTTCCCCCGCAGATGAAAAGGATATTTTTTGTGTCCACTTTCACAAAATCCTGTTGAGGATGTTTCCGCCCGCCCTTGGGAGGGACATTGGCCATGGTGCCTTCTATGATTTTCAAGAGGGCCTGCTGGACTCCTTCTCCAGAAACGTCTCGCGTGATGGAGGGGCTATCGGATTTTCGCGCAATTTTGTCGATTTCATCTATATAGACAATACCCTTGCAAGCGGATTCCACATCGTAATCAGCCGTCTGAACCAGACTTAAAATAATATTTTCCACATCCTCGCCCACATAGCCGGCCTCGGTAAGGGTTGTTGCATCGGCTATGGTAAAGGGAACCTTCAGGATCTTGGCGAGAGTCTGAGCCAAGAGGGTTTTGCCGGATCCGGTAGGTCCGATGAGGAGGATGTTGCTTTTTTCTATCTCTATGCCTTCCATGTCCACCTTGGTGGCAATTCGCTTATAATGATTATGGACGGCAACAGAGAGTACCTTCTTTGGGCGATCCTGTTCAATCACATACTGATCAAGAATCTCCTTGATCTCGACAGGCTTCAATAATCCGCTGGAATCATTTTTTTCTTCTTCGGAATATTCCTCAGCAATGATTTCATTGCACAGCTGGATGCACTCATCACAGATGTACACGGATGGTCCGGCAATAAGCTTTTTTACTTCGTCCTGACTTTTACCGCAAAAGGAGCAGAGCAGATCGTCATTGGAAGAATTATTTTTACCCATAATACCTCACTGTGTTGTTCAAAACCTATACCAGGCATGCAAAAAACGTCCCTGCAGCCAGTCCGGAAAGGGGTACAGGTTAAAACGGGGGTTCTCATTCTGATTTTTTTTGAATTTCTCTCTTGTTGATAATTTTATCTATGATTCCATAGGCCTTTGCTTCCTCGCAGGTCATAAAGAAATCACGATCCGTATCTTTCCGGATCTTTTCTATGTCCTGTCCGGTGTGCTTGGCGAGAATCTGGTTAATGTTCTCTCTTGTTTTCAGGATTTCCCTGGCCTGGATGTCTATGTCCGTTGCCTGTCCCTGGGCGCCGCCCAACGGCTGATGGATCATGATCCGGGAGTTGGGAAGGGCATATCTTTTTCCTTTTGTTCCCGCCGCCAGAAGAATCGCCGCCATACTTGAGGTCTGTCCCATGCAAATTGTAGCGACGTCCGGTCCAATATATTGCATGGTGTCATAGAGCGCGAGCCCGGCAGTTACGGAGCCGCCCGGAGAATTGAGGTAAAGACTGATCTCTTTTTCAGGGTCTTCAGATTCAAGAAACAACATCTGGGCTATTATGGTATTGGCCATATCATCATGAACGTCGGAGCCCAAAAAGATAATTCTGTCTTTTAAGAGCCTGGAATAAATATCATAGGCCCGTTCTCCACGGCTGGATTGTTCTATTACCATCGGTATTAACATAAAGTTTATCTATCCTCCTCTTTGCAAGAGGTTTTATATTTCAGGTTTTAATGCATGTATAAGATATTATAAAATCTTCAATTGTAAAATATGACACATCTAACTTGATGGTTTCGCTTTTTTCGAATTCATCAAGAAAGAGCCTCTCTTTCCACTTCTGTAACATTACCATGTTCAACAAGATATCTCAATACCTTTTCCTCCAGGAACTGGTCCTTCAAGGAATCCATAAGACCTTTCGACTCATAGAATTTTTTTACCGTTTCAGGTTCTTGTCCCATACTCTCTGCAATTTCCTTAAACCCCTCCCCCACATCTTCTTCCGTCAAATCTATCTTTTCCTGCTTGGCTATCTGAGACAGCATCAAAATCTCTTTAACCCTTTTTCGGGACATGGGTTCGAAATTTTCCCGCAATTTCTGTTCAGGAATCCCCAGCTTCTCCAGTGAGCCACCGGTGCCGCGCACATTCATTTTAAATCGCTCAAGGTAGGCGTCCGTTTCGGAATCCACCATGACCTGCGGAAGCTCGATGTTCAGCCCTTCCGCGATCTTGTCTAAGAGCCTTTCCTTTAATTGCGAATCCACCCTTTTTTCTTCCCTGGCCGTTAAAGATTTTCTTATCTCCTCTTTAAGGATATCCAACGTTTTGAATTCAGGGCTCAGTTTTTGAGCGAATTCATCGTTTAATTCGGGAAGTTCGAGCTCTTTCACATCGGATACCTGGACTTTGAAAATCACTTTCTTCCCTGCCCACTTCTTATTGGGATGATCCTCGGCAAAATCCACTCCAATTTGTGTTTCTTCCCCCTTGTTGAGACCAACCAGAGCCTCATCGAAGCTTGGGTGAAGATCGTTTCGACCGATAAGCATCATCTGATTGGAGGCCTTGGTTTCTTCTACGGGATTTCCGTCCACCAGCTCCACATACTCCAGAATAACGTGATCCCCCTCTCTGGCAGGCCTTCCTTCCACTGGATTCAATTTTCCGTGCGATTCTCGAATGCGGGTAAGTTCTTCTTCCACCTGTTTTTCGTCAAGAGACCATTTTTCCTTCTGGACTTCCACTCCCGAATAATCCTTTACTTCAAATTGAGGGCGCACCTCAATGATCGCTGAATACTTGAAATTCTGCCCCGGTTTAACAATGTCCTTTTCAAGAACCGGCTGGCCGAGCGGGAACGAATTGACCTCATCGATGGCTTTGGGGAAAGATTCACTGATCAAATCTCTGGTTACATCATCTATGACCTGGCTTCCAAAATAGGATTCAAGGATTTTTCTGGGGATTTTGCCGGGTCGGAAACCGGGGATCTTGGCCTTCTTGCCGATAGTCGCGAAGGATTGATTCAGTTTTTTGTCAACCTCGCTGGAATCTATTTCCACAACCACTTTTTTCTTGACAGGGCTTATTTCCTCCAAACTTGTTTTCATCGTTCTCCTCTTCTATACGGCAATGCCTTTCTTAACTTCTTTAAGCGTTCATCCGGGTGTTCCGGGTCCATTGGCCTGTTACCAGATATTTTCCTCATACACCTACAAAATAACATGGATTTTCCCGTTATCAAGGGGCATTTCTTATAGATACACGAAGAGTCATGCCCGCTTTGGTGCGAGAGAGGGGAGTCGAACCCCTACAGGAAACCCCACTGGATCCTAAGTCCAGCGCGTCTACCAGTTCCGCCACTCTCGCAGTGGGAAAGGTTCACACAAAACAGTATGGAACCATAAAAGAAACGAAAAGGAACCATCCAAATTTACCCATTTCGACCCATTCCGATGAAAGGAACATTCGGTCTTAAAGGTCGTGACGAATCCTTTCCGCTGATTCCTAAGTTTACCACTTTTACCGGCATGTCAAGAGGTTAAAGAAGCCCTGAAATTTTCTCCGTACTGGTCTGAAAACCGCTTTATAAAGCCCTCGTCCGCAAAGCTATAGTACCTGTTTTTTCCGATAATGATATGATCAAGGACCTGGATGGTCAGAAGCTTTGCGGCCCAGACGAGATCCCTGGTCAGGGAGCTGTCCTCTTGTGACGGGGTTGGATCGCCGGAAGGATGATTGTGCACAAAAACCATGCCGGCGGCCCGGTATTCAAGCGCCAGGGTCAAGATCTCTCTCGGGTAGACGGCACTGCCCGTAAGACTTCCCTTAAAGAGATCATGGTCGGTAATGAGTTCGTTTTTTCGATTCAGGTAGAGTACTTTGAAGACCTCTCTTTTCAGATCCCTCATGGAATGAAAAAGGTAATCGAAAATAGCCCTCGAAGAGTTGAAAAAGGCCTTTCCTGCCGCATTGTCTTTCAGGTATCTCCCCGCGATCTGATGCACAAGGGCTAAATAAAGGGCGTTCTTGGCGCCTATGCCCTTTATCTGAGTGAGTTTGTCAACAGGGGCGGACAGAACCGCTGAAAGGGACCCGAACTGCTGCAGGGCCGACCGTGCCGGCAGTTTCTGATCTCCTCTCGGAGTCCCCAGCGTGAGCAGAAATTCGATCACCTCCTCGTCCGTAAATCTCACCAGCCCACCGTTCAAGAATTTTTGTCGCAGTCTTTCACGATGCCCTTTGCCCCTGTTTTCCATAGGTTCACGATCCATGGATTCTTTCCTATTCAAGGTCAGCGTTCGAGGCCTTTTAAACCAGAAGTTCAATAAACAGAACAAAAATGCGGCATCCAGCGACCATACTGCCGTCAATAACCGATGAACAGCTTGAAACTATATCAGAAATTATCAAAAAATCAAGTAGGGGATTGAGCAGACAGTAATTCTCATTATGGATTTTCTGTAATCTGAGGCCATGGGGGTCTGTCTCGAAATGGCGCCAATGGTCCGCTTCGGACACCTTTTGCAGAGGCATAATTCCATTTTCACATTACACAACAGGCGGTAAGACGGTTTTTGCACGGGATTCCTTCTACAGGTGTCTGATCTTAGCCAAATTTTGAAGCTTTACCGCCGTGCCATGGAATGACCAATCGATTTTGGCGCCGTTTTGAGACAGACCCCCATGGCCGGTTTTAGGCAAAAAGCCATAATGAGAATTGCTGTTGAGCAGACCTGATAGGGTTTTCTTTAAACTTCTCATTCATCTGTTGCCACTCGGGCTGGAAATATGATATCATCAGTATTATTATAGGGCACGGACTGCTCATCTACCGATTGACAAAGGACCGACATCAAACCATAATCGGTGTCCATTTATGAACGATTCCACGGAGGCGATTCAATCGCTTCGGAATCCAATAAGGAAAAAGAGAGAATGCTGATCAAAGGAGTGTTTTTTGTAGCCGTTTTTTCCGCGATGGTCTTCTTAGGAATTGACCAAGCGCTTGCCTGGGGTCCCGGTGTTCATACGGCTATCGCCTTGAATGCTCTTGATTCCGCAAAATATCTTCTCTCTTCCATCGGCGGAATTATTACCGCCTTTCCAATAGAATATATGTATGGCTCCCTCTCGGCCGATTTTTTTATAGGAAAAGGGAGAAAAAAGAGAATAGTGGAAAATCCCCATACCTGGGAAGGGGGGTTTCGTCTCTTGTCCGGGGTGAAGGATGAACGCGAGGCCTCTTATGCCCTCGGTTTTCTTTCGCATCTGGCGGCGGATATTATCGCACACAACTTCTTTATTCCAAACTTGCTCAACCTGCATCCCGGCAAAGGGAAAATGGGCCACCTGTTCTGGGAAATCCGGTCTGACTATCTGATAGGCACAGGCTATACAAAGATTGCCAACGGTGTTCTGTGTATGGATCACCAGATCTGCGACGACCTGTTGAAACTCGTGGCGGGGAAGAGACAAAGGAGTCTGAAGACCGGAAAACAGTTTTTTACGAACACGGTCAAATTCTCCGATTATCTTTATTCCAAACGGGACCTGTTCTTTGAACCAAGAGTCAATCGGTGGAGACATTTCCACCAGTATCTTGCCTTGATGGTCGATCTATCCTGCAGCCTTTCCAAGGATTTCCTGAAAAGCCCGGAAACTACTCCAAGCCTGGATTATGATCCCATGGGCAGACAGAACCTCCTCCTTGCAAAAGGAAAAAGGTCTTTTTCAACGTCTTTTAGAAAATCAAGTAATATAAGGCATTTTGAAGTTGACGAAGAACTTCTTTCCCTATGAATAAAATCAGAATTCTCCCTGATAAAGTAGCTATCCAGATTGCGGCTGGTGAAATTATCGACCGGCCCGCCTCAGTTGTTCGAGAGCTGATCGACAACAGCATTGATGCCGGAGCGGATCGAATAACGATTCAAATCGAAGGTGGTGGGAAAAAGCTGATCAAAGTAGTCGATAACGGCGAAGGGATGTCCAGAGATGACCTTCTCCTGTGCGTGGAAAGGCATGCCACCAGCAAGGTGAGAGAGGCTTCGGATCTGCTGCAGGTAAAATCCCTGGGTTTCAGGGGAGAAGCGATTCCCAGCATGGCTTCCATCTCGCGCATGAACATCACCTCGGTCCCGAAAGAACACCTGACAGGCCACAGACTCAGAATTTCCGGCGGCAAGCTGCTTTCCATCGAAGAAGCCGGTGCGCCGTCAGGAACCATTACGGTCATTCAGGATCTATTTTTCAATGTGCCCGGAAGAAAGAAATTCCTTCGTTCTCAACAAACCGAGAAGAATCAGATCACCGATCTTCTTCTGCGGGTATCCCTGCCCTTCCCCCACATTCATTTCAAGCTGGAAGAAGGGTCCAGAACCGTTTTAAACCTGCCGCCCTCCGATGATCCCCGCCTTCGGCTTTCCGCGATCATGGGCCGGGAAACAAGCCGGATGATCTTGGAAGGGGTTGAAGAAAGAGACAGCTTTACCATCAGACTCTTTGCGGCGCCGCCTGAAGTTACGCGGAATCGAAGTGACAGGCTTTTCTGCTATGTCAACGCTCGAAACATACGGGATCGTTCCATTGTAAAGGCGGTGATGGAAGGATACGGGCAGCGACTGATGAAAGGCAGATTTCCTCAGGCCGTCATTTTCATTGAAATCGATCCATCCCTCGTGGATGTGAACGTTCATCCAACCAAACAGGAAGTTCGTTTCAGAAACCCCCAGGAGATCTTTCAGGCTGTTTCAAGCGGTATCGGAAAAATGCTCTCTCCCGAACCCCGATTTCTCCACGACTTCTCAACGGCGTGTATCGGGTCTTGAACCTGTTTACCGGGTGCAGACACCCTTTGCCGCCGTGGCGGACGGCGAATGGGTCTATAAAGAGGAGAAGGCGGCCCTCCTGCCGGAAAGCAAAACCCCCGTGAAAGAATCCCTTCAAGAGAGGGAAATCCAGATCATCGGCCAACTGGGGGGCACATATATCCTCTGCCAGACCGATGCGGGGCTCCTTCTGTTGGATCAGCATGCGGCCCACGAAAGAGTGGTGTATGAAAATCTGAAAAGAGCCTTCGAGACATCCTCCATGGAGATTCAGGCACTGCTGATTCCATTTGAGATGGAACTTTCGTTCAAGGAGAAGACCGTGGCCCTGGAAAAAGGGAAAGAGCTGATGGCCTTTGGTCTTGAGGTGGATCACTTTGGAGGGAATACTTTTCTCTTGCGGGCTGTTCCGGCCCTCTTGAAGGACGTTGACTGGGCATCCATGGTATCGGAACTCCTCTCACGGATAGAGGACAGTGCCGTGGATTTTGCGACATTTATGGACGATGCCGTCACCGTCATGGCATGTCATGGCGCCATCCGCGCAGGGCAGAAAATGAGCATGGAAGAGATGGATCTGCTGATTGACCAGCTTAAAGAGATGGATTTGCCCACCAACTGCCCGCATGGAAGGCCGATCGTTAAAGAATTTTCCTATTACGAAATTGAGAAGATGTTCAAAAGGGTGGTGTAGTGTCCGAGCAAACTGTGGTAGTCATTGCAGGACCCACTGCCAGCGGAAAAACGGCGTTTTCCGTGGAATTGGCCGCGGCCTTTTCCGGTGAGATTGTCAATGCCGACTCCATGCAGGTTTACCGGGGAATGGATATCGGTACGGCAAAACCTGTGGAAGAAGAGAAAAAGGGAATCCCGCACCATCTTCTCGACGTGGTCAATCCTGACGAAGAATTCAACGCGGCCATCTACCGCAAACTGGCGCTTTCCGTAATCGAAGAGATTGGCCGCAGAAAGCATACCTGTTTTGTCGTGGGCGGAACCGGACTATACATAAAGACCTTGCTTGGGGGAATTATCCCGGCGCCGCTTTCGGACCCTGCCTTGAAAGAAGAGCTGAAACGGGAATGGGAGAGACATGGCGGAGAGAGCCTTTTCGCCAGGTTGAAAGAGCTCGATCCGGTTAGCGCTGAAAAGATTCATCCAAACGATCAGTTCCGGATCATCAGGGCCCTCGAACTATTCCAACTGACAAAATGCAGGGCATCCGAAATCAGAAATGAACACCAATTCGGGCAGCAAACCATGGACACCCTCAAATTCTGCCTGAAATGGGACAGGGACCGACTGTACCACCGGATCAATGAGAGGGCGGAAATGATGTTTAAAAACGGCCTGATTGAAGAAACCGAAAAGCTGTTGGAAATGGGCTATTCTCCCGGGCTTAAGACCATGGGCTCCATCGGATACAGGCATGCCGTAAAATATCTGCAGGGAACATGGTCCTATCAGGCAGCCCTGGAGAACATGAAGCAGGATACTCGCAGGTATGCCAAGAGACAGATAACCTGGTTCAGGGCCGATCCGGAAGTAAAATGGATTCATCCGGAAGAGATCCGGTACGCTGAGGAACTGATCCGGGTATTCACAAGGAAAACCCCTTGACCTTTTCCCCTGGATTGCCTATTTGAAAGCATTATCCCCGTAATCGGCAACCGGCAACCGTAAACTGGAATCGAAGTTATACACGAATCATGATGGACAAAATGTTTGATACTATCCTCAAAAAAGGGAAATCCCTGCTTGTTTTTTCGCTGGTTCTTCTTTTGCCGGTCATTGTAACGGCGCAATCGGAACAACCTCGGGAGGGGAGGGAACTTTTGGCCATAGGAGCCGGCGCTATTGCAGGCGGGAATCTGGCCCAGGCAAAAAATCGGGCGATTTCGGCAGCGCTCACCAAAGGAGTTGAATTCTATCTTTCCAATCTCCTTGGAAGCCAGGGGATGATTCAGAATTTTGAAAGGATTGTTGAGGAAATCATTCCAAATGCCAGGGAAGAAATCGAACATTTCAATATCCTTGCGGAAAGCCATACCGCCCGGGAATACCGGGTTCTTTTGAAAATCAAGGTGAACCGGGAGTTGATTACCGAAAAGATGAGAGAAAAGGGCATCACATCGGAGAAAACTTCGACGATAAAGCTGCTTTTCATGGTGCAAGAAACGGTTGGAGAATCGAAGTCCTACTGGTGGAGTGACGTGGATGCCTATGCCATCATGAGTCCTACGGAATTGGCTTTAAACAGAGCCTTCCAGGAAAAGGGATTCGAGCCCATTAATCGCGCGGCAAGCCCTCCGGAAACCTCCTTTTTTTCTCGGAATTCCGGTTCCAAACCAGCTCTGGGGGATGCCCTTGCATGGGGAAAGCTTCTTTCAGCGGATGTTGTCATCTTCGGCGTCAGCACCATTTCCGAGGACGGGAACATTTCCGTGGACCTGGAGGCCGCGGATGTGGCAAAAGGCGTTCCAATCTGCAGGGAAACCCAGGTTCAGAAAGCGGATCTGGATATAGGGAATACGGAAAAAATCTTTGAGGCCCTGCAGAAGGTGGCCATCCCCCTGTCCACCCAATTCTATGCCTGTATTGTCCAGGGGATGGAGGTAAAAAAGGAAGGGGTCGAACAGTTCGAGATTACGATTGGCGGGACTGCGGACTTACCAGCAATATATGAGGTTCAAGGATTTTCTTCTCAATACCGTACCCGGAGTAACCGCTGTAATGCCGAACAGAATTCAAGGAAACTCCATTACCGTCTCCATCCAGTATACAGGTGGCAAAGAAAAATTACTGGACGAAGTGTTGAATCATGCAAAACTTCCCTTCCCCCTTCATTTGAGCCGGTCTGAAGAAGGAACGACGATCCTGAACCTGGAATGAAGGACACCATGACCGTCCCCAACCTGATTACCACCATCAGAATTATCCTGGCGCCGATTTTTATCATCTATCTCTTGGATGACCGGTTCCTGGCCGCACTGTTCGTATTTGTCATAGCGGGGGTAAGTGATGGAGCAGATGGCCTCATTGCCAGGGTATTCAACCAGAAAAGCCGCTTAGGGGCCTTTTTAGACCCGTTGGCGGATAAGATCCTTCTGGTAGCCGCTTTTGTCGTGCTTGCCGTCCGAGGTTATATCCCTTCATGGCTTGCCGTCATCGTTATTACCAGAGATGTTCTTATTCTGTTGGGCGTTTTGATCCTGTTTTTGTCTCGGGGACATCTCAACATACGACCTTCCATTATCAGCAAAATAACCACTTGCCTTCAACTTGGGACCGTTTTCCTGGTGCTTGTAAGAAACCACTTTCATCTGTTTTCCGAATATATGCTTCCCATGTATTGGCTTACCGGAATTTTGACCATTGTATCGGGGCTCCACTACATCCGTTCCTGGTTTCTGATGATGGGAGAAGAAAACGCCCGGGATGAGAAATGGCCTTGACATCCACTTCCCATATTGATATGAAACAGGCACTACATAGGCACGTAGCTCAGGGGGAGAGCACTACCCTGACACGGTAGGGGTCAAGGGTTCAAATCCCTTCGTGCCTACCAGCAGATCCAAGGACCTGAAGCGAAAATGGCTTCAGGTCCTTTTTTTTATGTACCCTTCCGGCAGATCGTCCCGGGCCGATTCCTCGAATCCTCATGGGGTTTTACCTCTCCGGGGCTCAAGGATGACCTTGATACATTCATGCTCGGTGGGGGAACAGACCATTTGAAAACCGAGAGAGGCCTCTTCCAGCGGCAGCCTTCCGGTAATGGTCTCCTTAACGGGAACAGCGCCTGCCTTGATCAGACGGAGGGCCTCCCTGCAATCGGCAGGGGCGCCCGCGTAGGTGCTGGTGAGGGTGATTTCCGTTCTCCAGAAAATATCATTGATCGGCACGGGGATCGTATCCCCTTCACCGGCGCCCGCGAAGAAGAGAATGGTCCCTCCCTTTTCCACCGTTTTGAATGCAAGGGGAATGAATCCGTCAAAGCAGAGAATCACGAGGTCCGCCAGACGTCCTTCATTGGCCTGCCGTACCGCCGAGGCAAGATCCTCATGGGCGTGCAGCACCACGTGCGCCCCCATTTTTCGCGCCTTTTCAAGCCGGTACGGGATGGTGTCCGCCGCTATTACCAGGCCCGCCCCAAGGGCCTTGGCCAGACCCACGTGGAGCAGTCCCGATATGCCGCTTCCCAAAACAAGAACCGTTTGACCGGGCCGAAGACGGGCATTTTTCTGTCCCCGCAAAACACAGGCCAGCGGCTCCATGAACGACGCCTCCTCATAGGAAACCCCCTCGGGAACGGGAAAAACCCCCCGATCCACATTGATGGCGGGAACCCGTATATACTCCGCAAACCCGCCCGGATCGAAGTGGGTGCCTTTTAAAAGGGTTTCACAGACCGTGTGATGCCCGGTAAGACAGTAGTGGCAGGTATTGCAGGGGACATGGTGGGTTGCGGCAACGCGATCGCCGGGGCTGAATTTTTCGACCCCTTCCCCCACCTCCACGACCTCGCCGGCAACCTCATGCCCTAAAACCAGGGGGACCTTGTCTCTGCGATACCATTCCATCACATCGCTGCCGCATATGCCGCTGGCCACCACTTTCATGAGCAGTTCGCCGGGTCCGATCGCGGGCACGGGCATGTCCACCAGGCGAACATCCCGGTTGCTGTAATACATTAAGACGCGCATGAATTCTTCACCGTTTCAAAAGAGGTCCAGGGCCTGCTTCGGGGTGGCTTTGTCATGGATCACCGCGTTCAGCGCCCGCATGACGGCAACGGGATGGGGATTTTGCCAGATATTTCGTCCCAGATTGACGCCGATGGCCCCCTTTTTCATGCCGTCGTATACAAATTCAAAAACCTCCAGCTCGGTCTCGCATTTGGGTCCCCCCGCAATGACGACCGGCACGGGGCATCCGTTGGTGATCTTGTCAAAATCTTCGGCCGCATAATAGGTCTTGACTATTTTCGCCCCCAATTCGGCGGCGATACGGCAGGAAAGGGCCAGATAGCGGGCCGTCCGTTTTTCCAGTTCCTTGCCGACGGCGGTTACCGCCATAACGGGAATTCCGTAATCCTCGCATTCGTTCACCAGCATGGCCAGATTTTCAAGGGTCTGTTTCTCGTAATCGGTTCCCACAAAGATGGAGAGCCCCACCGCCGCCACGTTCAGGCGGATCATCTCTTCGATGGACGTGGTGACGAACCTCATTGGCCAGGTCCTGCCCCACGACGCTCGTAGCGCCGGAGACCCTCAAAATAATGGGGGTCTCCAGATGGGGGTCGATGGATGCCCGCAGAACGCCCCTGGTTACGAACAGACCGTCGGCGTACTGGATCAGGTCCCTGATGGTATCCGCCGGCCTTTCAAGGCACCTTGTCGGCCCCTGAAAGTAGCCATGGTCAATGGGCAGAAACTGGCAGTGTCCATCCGGCCCTATAAGCCGGGAAAGCCGGTTCTTCATCCCCCAGTCAAGATTTTCCGTCCCTTTCAGATTTTTGCCTGCGGCAGCGTTTGTCTCAGGCGGCATGTCCCGCACATCCCGTGCATCCAGAAGTTTTTCCGCATCTGCCATTTTAGTCCTCCTATAATTGAAAGCGCTCTAATGAACCCATTTTTCTATTTGAAACAGGCTCAGATAAAGGTTTATTGTTCGGCCAACCACGCCTGAAACATCAATACATCCCAGAGATAATAATGCCAGCGCCGCTCGCCACTCAGATGTTCCCGCCAAATACGCCGAATCGTCACTGTATCGAAAAAACCTTCTTCTTCCAGACGTTTCTCGTTCAAAAGATCCTCCGCCCAGTCGCGAAGAGGACCACGCAGCCAGTGTTCAATGGGCACGCCAAAATTATTTCGACAAGTTTTGGCCGGCTTCTTTTTGGAACCGGCCTTTTCTTTTTGGGAAAATTATGACAATTCCCTGAAAATGTCGGCAAGGATACTTGAAACCGCTCTCCGGCTGAAACGCTCTTCCACAATTCTTCTTCCCTCTGCCCCATATCCGCGTGCGAGTGACCGGTTATGGTAAAGGCTGCTTAAGGCTTCATACCAGTCACCGGGAGTCACGGCTGAAAATCCAACTTCCCCAAGAGACAAAACATCCACATTCATTCCCACGGGCGATACAACAACCGGAAGGCCCGCGGCCATGTATTGCAGCATTTTGAAGCTGCATTTGCCCAGGCTCCATTCATCCATGGAAAGAGGCATCAGACCCACGTCCATCTGGCCCAATAGAACGATTTCTTTAAGCGGATCCCATTTCACGTAGTGAACGTTTTCAGAAACAAGCGCGGAAAACCCAGGGGCCTTATCGGCCATAACCAGCAATTCCGCATCATGGTGTTTCAAGAATTCAGACAACCCCTTTTCTATCTGGTAGAGATAGGCATAGTTGCTGCTTGTGCCGATCCATCCTACTACAAAACGTCCGGAGTCGGGTTTCATTTTCTGAAAGTCGCGGGGCTTGATGCGGTCCGTATCGACGGCTGTCGGCACCACGCGAACATCTTTTGCATAGGGACCAAACCACTCCGCAATATAACGGTTGCCGGCAATGACAATATCAGCCATTCCAGCAGCCGCGATTGCGGCACTCCTTCCAAAGGGGGCTGTCAGCCAGATGGCATCATCCACATCCAGAACCACAGGACGATTGAGAAATGGTTCCAGTATATGGATGCCCGGATGAAGTTCCCGTTCGAGCCAGGTTATATCGGCCGTGTGGCTTCCTATAACTCCAGGAATCGTCGCCAGGACTTTTACAAATTTCCAGCCTATCTTGGCTGGAATAGCGCCAATCTTATTGGAAAAAGAGAGAAACGGCGGAGGAGGTGCATATCTGTCAACCGCCGGCAAAAATTCCCGAACATGAATTCCAGCCCGTTTCAATGGCAAAATATGCTGGCGGATGCGAAAACGGGCGGATGGCACATGTTTACCGGACGTGAGAGCGGCGACCTTAATCATTTATCCTCCTGGCCCATATCGTCATGCGCCCTGTTTGGCCCAGAAAACTGAAGAGGCAGGCCAGAGGATACAACAGATAATTCATAGCCCCACGGCCCTCGGGAAGGCTGGCAAGAATGTCTGCGACTCGAGAGAATCTCCCATGATCTCTGAGCCGGAATCCAAGGCTGCCCGCTATATTCATGAGAGTGCGCTGGTGAAAAGCCCTGGTCATCCGCCAGCCCCCGGCCTCGAGTGTTCTGGAGAGGGACGCTGTCGTAAAGTGGTAAAGATGGTTTGGCAGGTGAAGCGCATACCACTGATGCCTGAAGATTTTGAATTCCATGGCGCCGGCGTTGGGAACGGACAAGACAAGCCATCCCCCGGGTTCAACCCAGCGATGAAGTTTTTGAAGAGCCCTCACCGGATCATGCAGGTGTTCCAGAACCATCCACCCGACCACCAGACGAAAGAGATGTTGGGGATCGGGAGCGGATTCCAGCGAACCGGAATACACGGAAAACCCCAGTGAACGGGCTGATTGCGCGGCTGTCCTGGAAAATTCGATCCCTTCAGCCGTCCAGCCGCCGCTGGCCAGCTTGTCCAGAAACGCTCCTGATGCGCACCCGATTTCAAGGACCCGCCCGGGCTGCAATCTCGGCAGACGGGTTGTGTTGAACTGAAAAAGGTTCGTCGTCCACCTTTTCAGGAATAAAGTGCGGGCCGCATTCTTTTTGTCAGGGGCTATTCGTGTTCCCCTGTAAGGTCCATACTCGTCCGGGTAATAAAACCCCATGCTTTCCGGGGCAGGCCTCGGATTGGTTCTCATGAGGCCGCAATTCTTGCAGCGAACCACCTGAAAGGTCCCGGGCAGGTTATTCAGACGGTCCCGGCCTTTCATAACAAGGGTATCCCCGCCGCTGCATCCGAGCGGGCATGGAGCGGACTCCAAAACAACAGCTTCCTTTATTGATTGAACATTCACTCGCGACACCTACGATCCTGTGGAATCATTGGCCAGCCGTTTCCGGAGCCTCCGACTCAGTAAAACTTTCAATAAAAACGCATTGATCAAATAGTAGAGGCTCGTACCCACGGCAATTCCGAGGACCCCCCAGAGCCAAAACCCCAGCACTTTGAAGCCGAGCCCCATGGTAAAGCCGAAAATCCCAATCCTGGTGGGCGTGCGGGTATTTCCTTTCGCATAGAAACTGCTGGCCAATATCTGTCCTACCGCTCCACCCACCCAAACACCTCCAAGCGCCAGCAAGAGCGAGTGCAAGGTGAATATCTCTTCAATGGTGAATCGGCCGCCAAAAAGAAACGAATAAAGTGAAGGCCCCGAAAAGAAAATGCATATGAAAATGCCCACACTGATTCCCAAAACGGTCAAAAATCGGTTTTGACTGATTTGGCGGAATATAAGCCATCTCCCTTCAGACGCCTTTTTAGCCAGCAAAGGGACCATGGGAGCGGAAAAGGCCTTATTCAAAATCAGGTTTCCAGCCATATACATCTGATTCGCAAAATAAAGCAGGGAGAGCTGCCCCGCGGGCGCCATGGACGCGAGAAAACGATCGGCCAGTTCTCCTGTCTTATAATAGGTAGTCCCCAGGAGAAGGGGATAAAAGTCGACGCCATGCCTCCTTGAGCGTACTGTTTCTCCAATCGGGAAATCTATAACCACCCATTCCCGGCAGCAACAGGATCGTTTGTATCCCGGACCTGATGACCAGGGCCCAGGCAGCGGCAGCGATCCCGAAGCGTGAGAGGCCCCAGATCAAAAACACCAATCCGCCCAGCGTGCCGATGACCGGACTCATCTCAGCCCAGATAATTCTTTGCCTGGCATGGTAAGCGGCCCATATAACGCCGTTCAAACCCATAAAGACCATTCCAAGTAATTGAATGCGAAGCAATCTTACAGTTAAGGATTGAGTCTCCCAGCTGAATCCGGGTACGGTCCACGGAACCCATTCGGCGGCTGTGATAAAAAGCAGGACGGCAAACACACTGAATATCAGTCCGATTCCCTGAAAAAAAGTCCAGGCCTCCTTTTGAAAATTCTCCGCATTCTCAATGGATAAAAGCGGCACAAGAACCTGGCTCAGGGATCCGCTTACAACGGCCAACAAAATCTAGGGGACGGCCATGGCGGCAAACAGAGCATCGGTTTCCATTCCCGGCCCGATGGCTCTCAGAACGTACCATTGATAAAAAAAGGCCAGCAGGACATTGATGCCCGCTAAACATCCCAGTGTAAATGCTAACCGCAAACAACCCCCAAATCCGCAATGTTTATGTTACTCGGCTAACCAGGTCTGAAACATCAACACATCCCATAGATAATAATGCCAGCGCCGCGCGCCGTTCACATGCTCCTGCCACAAGCGCCGAATAGTTGCCGTATCGAAAAAGCCTTCTTCCCGCAGACGCTTCTCGCTCAAAAGATCTTCCGCCCATTCTCGAAGGGCACCGCGAAGCCACTCCTCAACAGGCACGGTAAAACCCATTTTCGGCCGGTCCATAAGGGCTTTCGGAACGTACCGGTAAAGGACTTGCCGAAGCAGCCATTTGCTCTCTTTATTTCGATATTTCAACGAAGTGGGAACTCGCCAGGCAAACTCCACAAGCCGATGATCCAAAAGCGGCACCCGCGCCTCCAGACTCACGGCCATACTCGCCCGATCCACTTTGGTGAGAATGTCATCGGGCAAATACATCATGGCATCCAGATACATCATGCGCTCGCGCATACCGGGAAGATGGGGCATTCTGTCCGGGCTGGTGAACCATGTTTTCGGTTCATGCCGCCCAGAACGACCTTATCCGGGCATTTCCAGTGCGACGTCAGTTCCTGATAGAATGATTCCTCAGAGCGTTGCCTCAGTAACCCGGCAATTTTCGGCAAACGGTCAGACAGGTCGGAGACCCGAACTTCTCGAGGCAGAAGGTTTTGAAAACGTTCCAGGAAACCTCCAGGCGCATGGGCGCAGCACCATCCCAGGGTCTCACGCAAAAATGGAGCAGCATACGCAACTTCCGCCAGATGCCATATCCCTGAAAATAGCGATCATAGCCATAAAACAGTTCATCGCCCCCGTCCCCCGACAGACTCACGGTGACGTGACGGCGCGCCAATTGGCTGACAAGGCAGGTCGGAATCTGGGACGAGTCGGAAAATGGTTCGTCCCAGATGGTGGGCAACCGGGGGATCACATGGATCGCATCTTCGGGCGTGACGTACAGCTCCGTGTGATCCGTACCCAAATGTGCCGCGACAGCCTTTGCATGCTGCGCCTCGTTATAAGCGGACTCATAAAAACCTATGGAAAACGTTTTTACCGGCTGTTGCGACTGGGCCTGCATCTGCGCTGCCACCATGGTGGAGTCATACCCGCCGGAAAGAAAGGCCCCCAGGGGCACGTCCGCGGCCATCCGCAGACCCACCGCATCCCGCAGCAACCTATCGAGTTCATCGATAAGGGCAGGCGGATCTTCCTCCGCTTTTGCTGCGCCCGTCCGCCAGCCGCGACAGATTCCAGTAGCATTGCGGTTCAGACACATCCCGCCCCCCTTGCGTACGGTTACAAAATGTGCAGGCGGCAACTCTCGTATCCCCTGGTAGATACTCCAGGGCGAGGGCACATAGTTGTGGCGCATAAAAAGAGCCAGCGCATTCCTATCCACCTCTCCGCGCCACGAAGGGTGTGCCCTCTTAGCGCTTTAAGCTCCGATCCAAATAGAAAAACATCACCGCTTGTTCCATAATAAAGGGGCTTTTCTCCCATTCTGTCACGCGCGAGGAACAGTGTTTGCTCAGATCGATCCCACAAGGCGAAAGCAAACATTCCGTTGAGCCTTTGCAGCGCTCCGGCTACCTCCCCCCATGCCTCAAGGCAGCCAGGAGCGTTTCCGTATCCGAATGACCTCGCCAGGCGAAATGTTCCCCCTCCGATTCAAGCTCTGCACGGATGTCGGAATGATTGTAAATTTCTCCATTATAGACCAAGACCAATATCCCGCAAGGGGAGACCATCGGCTGATGACCGGCAGGGGAAAGATCAATGATCGACAGGCGCCGATGCGCTAAAGCCAACCCGGCCGCCTCATCAATCCAAACGCCTGCATCGTCGGGACCGCGATGCCGAATACAGAGAGCCATACGTTCAGCTATAGCCCTGTCCGTGCTGCCGTTTTTTTGCCAGTAACCGGTTATGCCGCACATAAAGGGTATTCATGTCTTGAATTTATGTGAAATTCCATAACCTTAACTTCCATCACTCAGTTCTTTGTAAAGCAAAGTGTATTTTTCCAGCATCATCTGAAAAGAATACTTTTCTTTTACCCGGGCACGGGCTGCACTGCCTACAGATTTACGTCTTGCAACCGGCCACTCTTCAAAAACCGTTTTCAGCGCGACAGCCATCGCTTTTTCATTTTTCGGCGGTATAACCAGGCCCGCGTCACCGATGATATCCGCACTGTCACCCACGTTGGTAGCGACACATGGCACGCCCAGAGACATTGCCTCACCCAAAACATTTGGAAAAGCTTCGGACCACGAGCTCTGACAAAAAACGTCCATCGCGCACATCAATTCCGGAACATCCTTGCGCTCGCCTAAGAAATGAAAGCGTCTACGAAACGCCTTCGGCACCAATCCGATAAGGCCCGCGTTTTCTTCTCCCACATCGCGCCCACAGAGGAGAATGTGCACATCCTCTAAAAGTGAAGCAACAGCTAACTGCCGCGCGCACGAAAGTGGGGTGACCCTTCACCGGATGAAACCGGGCCACGTGCCCTACAACGCGGGGATTCATAAGGGATACCCAGCTCAGCACGGAGTTTACGAGCTTTATGCTCCTATAGGCGTCAGTTGCAGAAAATCGAATCCGTTGGGAATCAACCGACCACGAGAAATATTAAAACCGAAGGCCTCATGTTGTTTGCCGGGAAAGGCTACTGTTATAAAGAATTGACGCAGGTACTCCCGGATAAAAAACGATTCGCGCGAATTACCAGACGAGTGATCGGCTTTTCATTTTCAAGCCTGTAGAGACCGTTACGAATGTTCCAGGCCAGCGCTGGAAGCCCCGGCGCCAGATGCCTTGCCAACCATGCGGCAAGATTACCATGATACATCCAACCCTCGGTTTACATCCGGCTGAAATTTGGTTGCCACCTTGCGCAATTCATAAACGCCACGTACGGATGGCAGCCCTTTACGCATCTGAAGGGTGTGTACAGGAATCCCTAAATCGCGAATCAGGGGACCAAATACTCCCTCATCGGACAACGAGATAACCAAGTTGTGAAAGTACTTCTCCAAACCGCCGGCTAACAAACGATAGAGTGTCTGTTCGGCGCCACCTGTGGAGAGGGTTGTTATAATGTGGATAATCTTCAATGAATCGCCTGTCACTCTCGCCATTGCCCGCTCGGCGTCTTTCATAAAAGGCAAAAGGCGGCTTACACTTTTTTCTTGAAAACCATTCTGTGCTACCACATTGTAAAGTGCCAAATGAAGGATGCCAAAATTTTCTATGCTACTTTGATCCGGCCAAAAGTCAAGATTTATCAGCATTTCAATTTTTGCCTCCGCCTATTCGGTAATTGACCTTTGAGGCGGTGAAGGTGTAGAGAAAAAAGACAATTTGGCAACATCAATCCCGCCGGTCAAAAATGAAAATATCCGGCCGTAATGAGGGAGGAGAGCAAATGCACGAGGAAAAGAGGATCATTGCACCGGACGGTATGGAACTGTTTGCCATAAAGGATTTCCCTCAAGATCCCAAGGCGAACATTGTTCTCATTCATGGCCTTGCGGAGCACTGCGAAAGGTATAATTATGTGGTTGGGAAGCTGAATGAGTTCGGGTATGGGGTTTACCGATTTGACAATCGAGGGCATGGTCGATCCGGCGGGAAAAGAGGCCACATGGAAAATTTTCAGCCCTTTATCGAGGACGCGGATTTGTTTGTGGAGCTTGCCCGAAAGGAAAACCCCGGGCTTCCCCTGTTCATGCTGGGACACAGCATGGGAGGATTCATTACGGCCGGGTATGGGGCAAAGTATCCCGGAAAGCTTAACGGGCAGATCCTCTCGGGCGCCGTGGTCATCGAGTTGCCTCTCGCTGAAGCGCTGAAAGGGCTGGATGTAGAGAACGCCCCGGAAATGCCCATTCCCAACACGCTTTCCAGCCTCATCAGCAGGGATCAGAGGGTGGTTAAGGACTATGAAAATGATCCGCTGGTGCTGAAAGAAACCACGCTCAAACTGCTCGTTACCGTATTGTTGGATGGCGTGGCCTGGCTGCAAGAGCATCTGAAAAACTATACCTATCCCTGTCTTATCCTGCATGGGGGAGGCGATCAGATTGTGAACAAGGCCTCTTCGGAGTATTTTTACGAAAATATCTCCTCCAAAGACAAAACTCTGAAGATCTACAAGGACCTCTATCATGAAATTTTGAACGAAGCGGAGAAAGACGAAGTCCTTTCAGACATCTACAAATGGATCGAGGAGAGAATTTGAAACCTCTTTCTGATTTATGATTTTTCCGGCCCGAAGGGTCAGACTGTGGGTGATGCAGGGCAGCATCTCATCTTTATGATGGGTCACATAGACCAGATTGGTCCGGGTATGACGACCGATATATTCTATGATTTCCAGAATTTTGTCTCTATTCACCCGGTCCAGGCCATCGCAGGGCTCATCCAGGAAAAGCAGCAGGGGAGCCTTTACCATGGCACGGGCGATGAGGGTCAGTTTTCGCTGGCCGTAGGAGAGCCGCTCAAAGGATTTGTTCCTCAGTTCCTCGATACCCAGGGTCTTCATCCACTGCATGGCCGTTTCCTTCTGATCCTCACTGCAGGAACGATACAGACCGATCGAGTCATGAAATCCGGAACAGACCACATCAAAGGCCGGAACGTCTTTCCGGTATTTGGCCTGAAATTCCGTTGATACCACGCCTATCTGCTTCTTGATCTCCCAGATACTGACGCCGTCGCCTTTCTTTCGACCGAAAATAGTGACGTCGTTGGAATAGGATTGCAGGTTATCTCCCAGAATGATCTTCAATACGGTGGACTTGCCGGCGCCGTTTTCTCCCAGAATCGCCCAGTTTTCTCCGTCTTTCATGCGCCAATTGAAGGCGTTCAGCACAACCGTATTATCGTAACGCACGGTCACATCCCGCATGTCAATCAGGATGTCTCCCTTTTTCGGGAGACAGGTTTTCAAACTCCTGCCCGACATCTTTGCCTGGAGCCGGAGAGACATATTCTTCAACAGGCAGAAGAGGTCCGGGTTCGTCCTGCCCACCATTCTTTCCAGCGGCAAAACGCAACACATCCTCTTTGTTTCCAACGGCACGAATTTCCCCGTTTTTCACATACAGGATATGATTCATACGGGGCAATATCTCCTCGAAACGGTGGGTAATCAAGATAATGTTCACGCCGCTCCGGATGAGGCGATCCAGATTTTCCGCTAAGACTTTTCTCGACGAGGCATCCAATCCGTTAAAAGGTTCATCCAAAATGAGGAGTTCAGGGTCGTTCATCAGGGATCTGGCGATGAGGACCTTGCACAATTCCCCTGTGGAGAGGCCGCAAATGTCTCGATCTAAAACAGATCCGATTCCCATTTTGTCCGCCAGACGGTGCAGCCGGTCTTCCACTTCCTCCGCAGGGCAATCGCTCTTTTTCAAGCCCCTGATCATAACGTCCCTTGCCGTGGTTATTTCATGAATTTTGCCGCTGAAATCCCGAAAACCGGCCTCCAATTCTTCCCGTTCAAAGAGTTCGCGGAATAATTCCGGAGAAACATACCCGATGGAGTGTCTTCCCTGAGAATGGTGTCTCCATTGGTGGGGGGCAGATGATGGGTGACGGATCCCCTTACTACAGGGACCCCGCCAAAGAGGGCTTTCGCCAGGGTTGTCTTTCCCGATCCATTGGGACCCACGATGGCCCACTGCTCATTGGTTTTTATCTGCCAGGTGATATTCTGAAGATAGAGTGTGTCATAGAGCCGGACAGAGATCTTGTCCAGCGTTATTAAGGGTTGGTCTTTCACTGACTGCTTTCTCCTCCATTATTAAAAAACGAAGATGTTATCCAGGCCTACTCGGATGAGCCGGACAAGGGCAAAGAAATCAGTCCTTCTTCCAGAATGAACTTCACCGCAAGCTGTGTCGCCTTCCCCACCACGTCCGTGCATTTGTCCCGGTGTCCCCCGGCCTCCTCAAATTTATTGAATTCGTCCGGATCGGCAATATAATAAGGACGGCCGAATTTCCGTATCTGCACATCCCGGCAGATAACGGAACCCAATGCTCCCGCATATTGCACCGTGAATTTTCTCACCAGTTTGAAATTTTCAAAACGCACCCCTTCGGGATCCTTGAAATTGGAGCGCTCACGACCCAGAAGCTGGCTGATGGCCAAAACCCCGGCCGCATATCCGCCGCAGACGCTGACGCCGCAAAGGCCCCCGCCCCCGGCAAAGCCGGTCGCCGCCTTGAAAACGCCGTCATCCTTCATGTTCAAGGTATCGTAAATAGCGCCCAACGCGGCCTGGGAGCAACCCCTGTAATATTCTTCGTATTCGAAATCCTAATTTGTAAGCCTTTTCAATAAGCTCTTTGGCTGTTTCCGTTTCTTCCATTTTCTCACTTATCCTATCCAACATCCGGGTCACCCATTTGGTTCCGTTACTAACCGTGAAATCAAATTACCGTGGCTGTCGAATTCCAGTTCCAGATCTTTCTCGCCGATACTCCCCACGCGATCCTTATCGAGAGCCGTAAGGCACCCCGTGGAAACCATCATGGAGGTGAGCTCCATGGTATTTTTGATATGGACCAGACGAATATCTTCCGCACTGCAGGGCCTGAGAGTCTTCAGGGCGAGGGCAATGGCCTCCCGATCGTTAGGAAAGGTAAAAGGGACCATTCCCGCTTCCGGACCGCAAGCCGTAAGACAGTTGACCATCGTGGCCGGAAAGTCAATTTTATCCACCAGTCTTTGGGTGGTGAAATCCGCCTGGGATATTCCGATGGCGCTGCCCTCGCTGCCCTCGGTGAGGTCCCGTACAAAAATACGGGTTATTTTCGGCCAGGGGCGTTTCACCCCATAGGCCAGCACATCCCGTCCCACCACATTGGGATCAATGCCTTCGCCACTGATATCCTTGCCCATTTCGTCTATGATGAGGAGATCGATCTCCTTTAACGGCAGGGTTGGCAAACAGGCTCGCGCCATTTTGAGAAGCTCGGTTTCCACCGCCTCGATGTCCTGGGACAGGGCCATGGCTACTCTTGCTGTTTCATGGTTCTGGTTTTCAACCATACCCACCCCGAATAGGACCCTGCTCTTTTTGAGAAGTTCCTTTCCCGCGGTGCTGATGATTTCATACTGGGACCGCACAACGGAGAGACGGTGGTAGTGCTCGGCCCCCACCTGATTTCCCAGCCCGATGGCCATGATCTTGATGAGGCCGCTTTCGGTGGGCCCGATAAAATTGGTGTGCGGTTTGATCCTGTTGATGAGCACGATCCCGTCGGCTTCATGGGCCAACCGGTCCAAAAAGAGGGGGATTCCATCCACCTCCCCCATGGGGACCACATCCATGGCGCCCCGCACCGGCACGCCAACGCTATCCTCGGTGATTCCCCGGGCGGCCAGGACCTCTATCTGTCCTTCGGCTGTGGCGCCGCCATGGGAACCCATGGCCGGAGTAACAAAGGGTTTATAGCCGGCCTCTTTCAATTTTGTTGCCACCGCCTTGACGACAGTGGACAGGTTGGCAATGCCGCGGCTGCCGACGGCCATGGCCACACTGGACCCTCGAGGCAGAACCAGATGGCCTTTGATGCCCATCCATTCCCGATCCACTTCCGCCAAAACGTCCACGGCCGGAGGGATATCAAAACGTTGGCGAATCATCCTCATTTTGGGTAGTTTTAACTCAGGGCAGGTACCAGAATCCATCTTCTTTCCTCCAATCCATGCTCTTTCAGATCCCTATTCCGCCTCCTCAAGGAGGTCGTTTAAAAACTGCGTTGTCGTGAGAATCTTGAATTTCTGTGCCCTCAATTTGGCGTTATTGAGATTGTGCACGCAGGAATTGCATTCCGTGAGGACGATCTCCGCTCCAATCTCTTCCACTTCCTCCAGACGTCTGCGAGCCATTTCAATGGAATTCTTGGCAAAGGCGCCCCGTACGCCGCCGCCGGCCCCGCAGCAGAGGGCATTGGCCCGGTTATGCCTCATTTCCAGAAAGTTCGGCGCAATCTTGCCGATGATTTCCCGCGGTTCATTATAAATGCCGCAATGTCTTCCCAGATCGCACGGATCGTGGTAGGTGACCACTTTGTCCGTCTTGACGCCCAGATCAAAATCCTTCAGGAACTGGCTCACATGGATGATGTTCAGGCCCGCGTCTTTCAGAGCGCCGTATTGGGGCTTGTTGTTGAAAGTCCTTGAACAGTAGGGGCACCCGGTAATCACGGTTTTTGCCCCCGTGGCAAGGATGAGATCCATATTTGTCTTCGCCAGCTTTTCGTTGATCTCAAATCCCACATCTTCCAGTGCGCCGCTGCAGCAGACTTCATCGATGAGCGTGTAGTCGACCTTCAGATGATCCAGAACCGCCAGGGTTGCCATGGTGGCTTCATCTTCCCGGTAGGAGCCGACACATCCGATAAAGAAGACGATTTCGGCCTTCCTGTTCCGTTCCCTTTCAAAATCCTCCGGTTCCTCTTCCCCGTAGATATTGGTATGTTCCTGTAGTATCCGGTTCATTCCCACAAAGGCTGGGTGGCAGGTTCCGCCTGCGGACCATGTCTTTTCGCACCGCTTTGATGATCTCCGGAGGGTTCACGCCTGACGGGCACTGATTCGCGCAACTCGCGCAGGTCGTGCACTGAAAAAGGCTTTCTATCAGTTCGTCATTTAACGCGATGTTTCCATCCATGACCTCTTTGAGAATTAACATCTTTCCCCGGGCATTCAAGGCCGGTCTTTTGGTGAGCCCGAAAACCGGGCAAACGGCCCGGCAAAATCCACAACTTGAACACCTGAGGACCTGGTCCCGGAACTTTTTTTCAAATTCGTACTTCTCTTCCATTACGCCTCCAGACCCATTTTTCCGGGATTGAGAATATTGCTTGGATCAAAGACCCTTTTTATGGAGCGCATGACATCCATACTGATGGCGTCGTGCTCCATGCCCATAAACGGTATCTTGGCCAATCCGATGCCATGTTCCCCCGTCAGCGTGCCGCCCAGCTCGATGACCTTTTCAAACAGTTCCAAAGAAGCTTCTTCGACCCGCCTGACCTCGTCGGGATTGGTGCCGTCAAAACTGACTACCGGGTGGAGATTTCCGTCGCCGGCATGTCCAACGGTCGGAATCTTGAGATCATATTTTTTCGCAAGGTCGGAGATGGCCCGGAGCATTTCCGGCACTTTGGACATGGGAACCGCCAGATCTTCCACAATAAGATTGTTGCTGATGCGGGCCATGACGCCATAGGCCGATTTTCGCGCCGCCCACAGGGCCGCGGTCCCCCCGCTCTCATCCGCATGCTTGATGGAATCGGCATGATTTTTCTGGAAGATTTCAATAATCTTTTTCATCTGGAATTCGGTTTCCTCTTTGGTGTAACCGTCGGTTTCGGCTACCAGCATGGCCTCCACCACGGGCAGTCCCAGGTCCGTATTTTCATTGATGGCGACCAGAGACTGTTTATCGACAATCTCAAGGGCGCTGGGTATGATGCCCGAATACATGATCTCACTGATGGCCCGCCCGGCATCCTCAAGGATTTCAAAGGTGGCCATGGCCGTGGAAGTCATGGGCGGCTTCGGGTTCACCTTAAAAGTGATTTCGGTAATCACGCCCAGGGTCCCCTCGGAACCCACAAAAAGTTTGGTTAAATCGTAACCGGAAACACTCTTCATGCACTTGGAGCCGGTATGCAGAATGCGGCCATCGGGAAGAACCACCTCCAGGGCCAGCACATAATCTTTTGTGGTGCCGTACTTGGCCCCTTTGATGCCCCCGGCGTTGGTGGCCACATTTCCTCCCAGGGTGCACACGGAACCGCTGGCCGGATCAGGAGGGAAAAAGAAACCGTGTGGGGACAGGGCACGGTCCAGGTCTGCGTAGATGACCCCCGGCTGGACCACGGCCAGGCGGTCTTCGATGTGGATGCCGATGATCTTGTCCATACGTCCCAGATCGAGGATGAGGCCACCCTGTTCCGGCACGGCCAGACCCGCCAGAGAAGTCCCGGCCCCCCTCGGAACAACCGGGAATTTCTCTTTTGTTGCCAATTTCATGATGGCGGAAACCTGTTCCGTGGTGATCGGCCATACGGCTGCTTCAGGTCTGTGCCGATGTTCCGAGGCATCTTTTGAGTATGCGATGAGGTCGATGAGCGAATCGGTGAAATTCTCCTCGCCCACAATGTCTCTCAGGGATTGTTTTATTGCTGTGTCCATGGATTACTCCATTTCATATCTCGTATGAAACTTTATTTTCAAGTAGGTTAATAGGTATCTTATTCAAATTCCCTGGCAGGGTAATGCATAATCACGAAACCTATTCTTTAACGAGATCTTTTTTGCTGCCGCATCTAATTTCTACGGCAGCACCGGTTCTTTAGACTGATACGCATCCAAATGAAAGAAACACGAGGAATCAGGAAAAACCGCTATGCATTCCGGTCGCCGAGTCCTTCATCTTTTATGCGGAAAATTAGATCTCGTGTCTTTATTACTTCCACAAAAAATTCCATTCGATCATTTTTTTTTAGATGTAAACATGTCTTTATCTTTCGCTAAGACTAGATTGCACAAAGCTAATCATTTATCCAGTACTCATCATATGCCAGTTTTGAGGACGAAAAATTTGTCACCCTTTTGAACCACAAAGAACACGAGGAATTGGAACAATCCCAATTCCGTCGTGTTCTTTGGCTTCATTTGAAAAAATATAATCTGTCTTCACCTTCCTGTTGAGGCTCCCATGTGCCTCTCACGCTTTCGGCAATCTCCATGAACTCCCCTTCGGTGAGGACCCTTTTCAGATCATGAGATCTGAGCTTTACCGCTGCAAGAACTTTGAGGGCTTCCTCTTGCTCAATTCCAGCCCCAGCTTTTCACACCATATCCAGACATTGTCCAGCCCGCTCTTTTTTCCCATGAGGATTTTCGGGTTTTCACGGCCCACAAAGGCGGGGTTTACTGGATACATTATAGTAGGGTCATCGGCGTATGCGTTTCGGAACCATCCGGTAACAATCCCCGATTCAACGCTGTAGGCGCCATCCCCGATAAAAGGTCTGGAGGAGGGGATTTCGGTTCCGGAAAGCTGCCGGACCAGTTGGGAAAGCTCATTCATCTTGGAAAAATCAATGCCCACATCGATCCCGTACATGGTCTTAAGGGCCATGACCGTTTCTTCCATGGGCGTATTCCCGGCACGCTCCCCGATGCCCAGAATCGTCGAGTGGATTACTTCTCTACCCGCCAGCAGGGCATTGATGGTATTGGCGACCCCCAGACCAAAATCGGAATGAAAATGGATCTCCAAAGGCTTTGATATCCTTTCCTTCACCTTTTTTGTGAAGTACGTTGCAGCCTGGGGATTCAGGCGCCGAAGGTATCCACCAGGGTAAAGGCATCCATATGCCCTTCGGCGGCCACCTTTTCCACCAGATTGAGCAGTCAGTTTATATCCGATCTGGTGGCGTCTATGGTGAAGAACACCGTATAGAGTCCCTGTTCTTGGCAAATGTGGTGGCTTTTACAGACAGATCGATGGCTTTTTCCATGGGCCATTTATACCCCTTTTCTATGAGATGCTCGCTGGAAGGAATTTCAATGACGATGCCATCTACGCCACAGTTCGCCGCAAGCTGCACGTCCTGCACCATACAGCGGCAAAAGCAGAAGATCTCCGAGTTCAGATTCCGCTTTACAATTTCCCGAATGGCTTCTTCATCCCTGGGCGAAACCGCCGGCATCCCGGCTTCGATGCGATGAACGCCCACTTCCGACAACTTTTCGGCGATGCGGATTTTGTCGTCTTTAGAAAAGATCACTCCTGCCTGCTGCTCTCCGTCTCGAAGGGTGACATCATGGATCTTTACCTTCTCGGGAAGAATAAAATCCTTCCTGACCTCATCGAGGTAATTCCAGGGGCTGACAAACCAATTGTCACTCTTCCAGGGTTGTTTTTGCTCTTGTGACATTTTCAATTTTCTCCATCAGGGTCTAATAATTCGCCGGCTCCGTCCCTTGGACGGCACTGGCTGGCGTGATGACCGATGGAATGTTTCGCCCAATCAGCAATTACCTGTTTATTGCTTCTTCCATATGTTCCATCAATGTGAATATTTCGGGGCCCTCTGCTGTGACCAGGACGTTTTCTTCCAACCGGCAGGTCTGGCGCAGTTTGGGATGTCCGGCAAAGGTTTCCACCGCGAAATACATATTTTCTTTCAATTCTGCGGGATATTCCAGGGAGTAGGCTCGCGAGATCCACATGCCCTCATAGAGGGTGATTCCTATGGAATGGGCAAACTGCTGCAAGGTTACAGTTCCGTATTTGTCGTCATCGTAGTAGGGAAATGCATTCGCCACATCAGCCGTGGTATTACCGGGTTTGAGTTTTGAAATGCCGGCATACATGGAATCGTAAACCTCACGGTAAAGATCGATTTCCTCCTGGTTCATTTTGCTGGCGCACTTGAGACATCGCACGAAGTCAATGTAGTAGCCGGAGGGGCCGACGGCGTTAATATCGATGATCACCAGATCTCCCTGGCGTATCATCTTGTCGGTAGCCCAGCGACGATAGGGACTGGTGTTGCCGCCGGAGGCCACGATGATATCATAAATGATCTCGCAACCCCGTTCCAACATGAATTCATGGACTTTTCCTTCAATCTCTCGCTCGGTAACGCCGGGTTTCAGCCATTCATGCTTGATCTTCCACATGGCGGCATCTCCAATGGAGGCGGCCATCTTGAGGAGCTCGATCTCATCGCGGGTCTTGACGACTCGGGCTGCGGACATGGCTGGCCAGCCGTTGACGATGTTCAGCCCCGCATCCTGAAAGGCCTTCAAGGAAGGCATATCCAGATTATCGATACCGATGCGCTCATTGCGCACCCCGGCCTCATCCAGTACTTCCAGTACCGTGTTCACCATTTTTCCCGCCATATGAGGCACCGCGCCCTCTGCCCATTGCCAGGTCATAGCCGGCCGAATCTTGTCCTTCATCCAAGGGAGATCAATGCGTGCACATTGCAGATCTGAACCAGCTGTTTCAAAAAGAACCGGATCGCCCCCGTTGGGCAGCACACAGTATCGAATATTGATATTATACTTCCAGTTCCCCTGGTAGGAACCGGTCACATACCGGATATTGGCGCCGGCAAACAGCACCAAAGCCCCTAAATCATTGATTTCCATCTGCTCCCGGGTCTTGGCGAGGCGCTCGCTTCGAAGCCGGTCGAAGTCCACGCGATACTGCCAGTCCACTCCTGACTTGCTGTAAAGTCTTCGGGGATCCCATTCGTGAGGTCTGCCGATAAATTCCGTGGTCAAATCATATCCCATTTTAAACTCCTTTCTGCTATCTCACTGTAGCTCTTATGCGGTTATATTCTCCCTGTTGGATAATTTGGGGCTACATTCCTCCATGAGGTCCGCAGCGTTTCGTAAAATCAAAAGATCCAAGGGTTTCTGTACCATTCCTGGGGACTATCAAGCGTATCCCTGAAATATGTACATGAAAATTAGTCAATAAAACTTTCTTTTCCTATCAATACAGCAAATACAATGTCAAGAAAATAATTTTACTACGAGAAAAAATGATTCTCATCTTCGCCTTGGGAATAAACCACGTGCCATGATCCATGCAACTATATATTATTTCTATCTATTCAAACAAATAGTGGGAAGCGCGCAATCACGGGCAGGCTCAGGTCTTTTTATGGATTACAGGATAAATGAACTTATTGTCAGTGTCAGTACTATTTTCTTGACATCATTTAATCCGAGAGATATTCTTTATATGTTAAACTTATACTAAGTCATATTATTGCCATCATCAACCTGGCGTGCCTGTGGAAAAAAAAGATCATCGAGCAGCCTGGCAGGCACAACATTGTGGCAATTTCAAGGAAGACCTCAGATGACGGACCAGGTTCAACAAAGCATTAAACAGCCTTCCCTGAGCGAACTGGGAAGCAAAATTAGAGAGGAAAGAAACAAACGGCACCTTACTCTGGAGGCGGTGTCGAATAGAACGGGGCTTTCAAGAAGCCTCATCTCGCAGGTGGAGAGAGGAAAGACGGAGCCTTCCATCACAACATTGAAAAAGATCGCCGCAACATTTGGTTTCAGCGTGGTGAACTTTTTTTCCAAAAACGCTACCGGTATCTCCAACAATGGTTGGGAATATCCCCAACCGCCTTCGGAAAATCACATTGCCCAGCCTGAATATATCAAGGATGTACAAGTTGTCCGTTCCGACCGGCGTAAGAGATTTGCTCTGCCAGGATCTAACGTAATGTATGATTTGACGACTCCTGACATGAACCGTCAAATGGAGTTATTACACATGGTGGTAAAACCGGGGCAAACTTCCGGAGATGAACCCATGGTTGATTTGCAGGGAGAAAAAATAGGATTGGTTCTCAAAGGAGTCCTGGAGGTAACCGTCAGCGATGAAGTATTCCTTTTGGATGAGGGGGATTGTATCTACTACCCAGCCAATGTGCCCCATTCCTGGAGGGCGGTGGAAGGCGAATCTATAGAAGTGATCTGGGTCTTGACGCCACCTTCGTTTTAGCACCAACCGTTATCCGGACAAAAAGAAGGATTTAACTCATGAATTTTCCAAGCTTTAGTTTAGCCGGAATGAAAGCCGTGATGGTGGGCGCCGGACGGGGCATAGGTTATACGCTGGCCCTGGGCCTGGCCCAGGCAGGTGCGGACGTGGTGGTATCCAGCCGCACCGTTACGGAATTGGAAGATCTGGCCGGAAAGATTCGAGACATGGGTAGACGATGCGTGGTCCACCCGGTGGATGTACAAAAACTGGATAGCATAGAAAAGCTTCAAAAAGCAGCTGAAATGGAACTGGGACCCATCGACATCCTGGTAAACAACGCCGGGACCAATGTGAACCAGCTCGCCCTGGATGTGACCGAGGAAAGCTGGGACCGCATCCTCAATACGAATCTGAAAGGGCTGTTTTTCTGTTCCCAGGTTTTCGGCCGCAAAATGCTGGACCGAGGCAGGGGAAAAATCATCAACATCAGTTCCACCTTTGGACTTGTGGGTTTTGAAAAACGTGCTTCCTACGCATCAAGCAAAGGTGGCGTTACCCAAGTCACCAAAGTGCTTGCCATCGAATGGTCCAAGTCAGGGGTCTGCGTGAATGCCATTGCCCCCACGGCGGTCCACACCCCCATGAACGAGAAACTTTTTGCCGACCCGCAGTGGCGAAGCAACGTTCTGGGTCGCATTCCCATGGGCCGCTTTTGTGAGCCCGAAGATCTGGTGGGCCCCATGGTGTTCCTGGCCAGTTCGGCTTCCGACATGGTCACAGGAGTAACATTGCCCGTGGACGGAGGCTGGACCGCCTGGTAATTTCCATCCATGAAGGGGTCAAAGGGAGGAACCATGAAGGTTGATCTGGCGATAAAGGGAGGACGATTGATCACACCCATGGGTGTGATTGAAACGGATGTGTTCATCAAAGACGGTAAGGTGTTGGCTTTGGGGCGACTGGAGGAAATCAAGGCCCTTCAGGAAATCGATGCGCGGGGTTTGATTGTCATGCCCGGCATGGTAGATGCCCACGTCCACATGATGGACCCGGGACACACCGATCGCGAGGATTTCACCACCGGCACCGCAGCAGCGGCAGTGGGTGGGGTCACCACCGTGATCGAACATCACCGTACCGAACCCCCTGTGCACAACGTGAACATATTTCGAGAGAAGGTGGCCCACTGTGAACCCAAAGCCATGGTGGATTTCGCCTTCATGGGCGGAGCTATCCCCGGGAACCTGGACAAGTTGAAGGACATGTGGGATGCCGGGGCTGTCGCCTTCAAGACCTTCGTCTGCGAGCTGCACGGCGTGGAGCCAATGCCGGCGGGTCCCATGCGAGAGCTATTCAAGACCTTGACCACTTTCAACGGAACCACCCTGATCCATGCCGAAGACGACAGTATCCTCAAGACCAACGAGTTGATGTTACGGCGGGCGAATCGCACGGACTATCTCACCGTATATGACTGGCGTTCCGAAGATGCCGAATATATGGCCGTGAATACGGTGGTGAACCTGGCGACCCAAACCGGGGCCAGGGCCGTTATCGCTCACGTGAGCCAGCCTGCCTGTCTGAACCTGATCAGCGAGGCCCGCCTGAAGGGCGCCCATCTGTATGCTGAAAGCTGCCCCCATTATTTCTACGTCACCACCGAGGATCTTGTTATAAAAGGACCCTGGCTAAAGTTCGCTCCCGCCGTCCGGCCGCCGGCAACCGTGGCGGCAATGCGCAAGGCTTTGGGGATGGGCATGGTGGATTACATCGGCACCGATCATTGTCCGTTTCCCAGGGAAATGAAGGCCGCGGGCATCAACGACATCTGGGCCGCGCCTTACGGCATACCAGGTATGGAGACCACCATACGTTTGATGCTCAACCTGGCTTCCCAGAAGGTCTTAGGATTAGGGGACCTGGTGCGCATGCTCTGTGAGACTCCGGCCCGGATATACGGCCTCTATCCCAAGAAGGGATGTCTCTTGCCCGGTTCGGATGCGGACCTGCTCTTGGTGGATGCTGAGAGAAAGGAGGTTGTACGCAACCAGGATATCGTTTCCAAATGCGGCTGGACTCCTTTCGATGGCATGAAACTTACGGGCAAGGTAATCAAGACCTTGTTGCGCGGAAAAATCGTGGCGGAAGAAGGACGCCCAGCCGGCGAACCCGGAGATGGCCGGTTCGTCCCCCGCATCGATGTAAATCAAAACTGTTGCTAATCTATTTTTAATCAGCAGGGAGCAGTCATGAGTAAAGTTTTGGTGATGGAAAGCAGTTATGAAAATTGTGCCGATGCGGTGGACAGGGCCTTTGCGGCATTTCCACTGAAGATTGCTGGAAAACGGGTGGTGATCAAACCGAACGCCCTCAAGCCCTGTAATCCTGACACGGATACCGCCATGGTGACCCATTATAAGCTTCTCGAAGCCGTTATCAAAAAGGTCGAGACACTGGGGCCCCGTGAAATTCTTGTGGGGGATTCCGTGGGCACGGAATTCTACGGTCGGTCCGATGAGGTATGCTCGGAGGTGCGGTTCAAGGAAGTGGCCGGACCTTACTACACCAACATGAGCAAAAACCTGCGCATGGTAAAACTGATGCACCCGTTTGAGCGTGAGGTGGCGGTTCTTGCCGACGTTTTGGACGCGGAGGTATACATCTCACTGCCCAAGATGAAAACCCACGGTCTCACCATGACCAGCGGCGGTATCAAGAACAACTATGGCCTGTTGAGCGGGGCCCAAAAATCCTGGTATCACTACTACGCCATAACGCCCGATCGTTTCGCCCGCATCCTTTTGGAAATGTTCCGGCTCAAACCGCCCGATCTGGTCATCATGGATGCGATTGTCGCCATGGGGGGATACGGTCCCGCCTCTCCCATCACCTACCCCGTGAACAAGGTTTTGGCCTCCGATGATGCTGCCGCCCTGGACACGGTGGAAGCAAAGATGATCGGGTTCGAACCGGAGCAGGTTCCCTTGCTCATGCTGGCAAGAGAGTTTAGTCTGGGAGAGACCCGATTGCGCAACATCCAGGTGGAGGGCGAGGCCGCCACCATAACAGACTACCCCAAGCCCGAAGAGCCGCCAGAGGCCAGTTATGCCTACAAGGCCGGTGTGGGCACGGGAAGCACCAGTCGATTGTATTATCGCCAGCGCGTGGCCTTTCGGCCAGTGATTGATGGAGAAAAGTGCCGATTCAATCAGGGTTGTACAGCCTGCACGGATGTTTGCCCCCAACAAGCCTTGATTGGCGGCGAATCCACGCCGAGGCTGGAGCGCGATCAATGTATCCTTTGCAGCGCCTGCAAGGAGGTCTGTGAACATGGGGCACTGGAACTTCTGCCTGATGAAGAGATCATGGCTCAGTTACAGGCAGTTGAATAATCAGGAGCAGGTTTATGAGCAAAATCATCCCCATTCCCTTGAATTTTGAATTGGCCGTGAGCCCGGAGAAAAGGCTCACCCGCCAGGTCTGCGCTTTTGCCGTTACGGGGAGGGATCTCTGTCTTATAGATACCGGCACGGCGGCCAACGAAACAGACCTGATCCGAGCCTTGGCCGAAATGGAGCGAGACATTTCGGAAATAAAGCTGGTGATCCACACCCATGCGCACCCGGACCACATCGGCTGCAGCGCCCGTCTGTCCAAATTGGCGTCGCCCACCTTCGCCGCCCACCCCGAAGCGGCGCGATGGATTGAAAACCCGGACCTCCATTACCGGGAAAGGGCCGTTCACAATTTTCATGAGATGGTGGGCGGGCCGGTAAGGGTGAATCGCCTTTTGCGCGATGGGGAGATCGTTGATTTGGGAGGGATTTCCTTGCAAATCATCTACACGCCAGGTCATTCCAAGGGATCTGTGAGCCTGTTCTGTTTGGAGGAAGGGACCCTCATTGCGGGGGACGCGATCCCACAAGTGCTTGGCATTCCGCTTTATGTGGACCTGGACCAGTCCCGTGCCTCCCTGCAAAGCCTGCTGGGCCTGAAGGGTGTGCGTCGTCTTTACACCTCCCTTTCTCCCGATCCCATAGAAGGAGATGATATCCAAGCCACCCTTGAAGAAGGCCTGGCCTACCTGGATAAAATGGCGGCCCTTGTGCGTGAGGCCCGAACCCGACTGGGTGATGAAGCCGGCCTGCCCGTTCTTACCGCCGAGGTCCTCCGTGGCCTGGGGTTGAATCCACCCCCCGTCATGTCCATGACGCTGCAGACTGTGGAGTCCCATTTACGGAAGCAAGACTCTCTCAAGATAGCTTCCGCAGTGTAATTTTTCAGCTAAGCAGTACGTTTCAAACCCGCCATCTGCTCCAATACCGCACACACCGCGCCCGTGTCCAAATCCTGCCACCCCCTGGCATTGGCTTGGTCATAGATTCCGGCCGATACATCCAGCAGCGGCGTCGGGCTCCCCATCTCTCTGGCAAACTCACGAATCATGGCAATATCCTTTTGAAACACGCCCATTTTCATGGTTGCCGGCTCATAGCTGCCGGCCACCATCATGGGACCGCGCACCTCCAGCATGCGGGAGCTTCCCGCGCCGTCGGCTATTACCCGGTACATGGTCTCCGGGTCCAGCCCGCCTTTCATGCCCATGACAAAGGCCTCGGCAGCGGAGACATTGTGAATGGCCACCAGGAGATTGGCCACGAACTTCATTTTGGAGCCCGCGCCAAAGGCGCCCAGATAATAGGTGGCGCGCCCGATGGCATGAAAAACCGGCTCGCAGCGTTTGCAGGCCTCTTCGTTGCCGCTGGCCAGGATGACCAGATCGCCTTTGGCAGCCTGGGCGCCGGTACCGCTCAACGGGCAGTCCAGCATGATGGCCCCGCTCCGCTCCAAAGCGATCCTGGCCTCCTCCTTGGCGGCCAGTGGAAAGGTGCTGCATTCAACCACGATCAGACCATCGCGCGAGGCATGGGCCAAACCCTGATCACCTGCGGTTACTTGCTGCAAGGCTGCCACGGTCGGCAGCGACGTAATGACCGTTTGGCATTGTTCAGTCACTTCACGGGGGTTGCCGGCACCCTTTCCACCCAGGCGCTCCAGCCTGGCCACCTGTTCTTCAACCGGGTCACAGCCGATAACTTCATATCCTGCCTTGAGCAGATTCGAAGACATGGCCGAACCCATGATTCCCAAGCCCAAAAGTCCCACTTTCTTCATCGTTTCCTCCATCATAAAAAAAACCGGGTCGGCAAATCAAGGGATTGGCCGACTCGGTCAAAAAGAAACGCGGTCCTCGACACAAGGTCAGCGTTTCAACATTTTACTTCCAAAAAGGCCGGTAGGTTTGATCAACAAAATAATAAGCATCATGGTGAACGGCGCCATATTGGCCAGCGGCGCATAGATGAGCGAGCCTAATGAGGTAACCTGGCCCACCAGAAAGGCCGAGACCAGGGTTCCCTTGATACTCCCAAGACCGCCGATAATCACCACCATGAAAACGTAGGCCATTACTTCCATCCCCATATTCGGGTCCACCATGATCAGGGGCGCCTGCAATCCACCCGCCAGCCCGGAGAGAATTCCCGCGAGGACAAAGGTGATGGTAAAAAGCTTGTACACGTTGATGCCGAGCCCTTCGACCTTTTCCACATCCTCGATGCCAGCCCGGATGGCCTTGCCGATGATCGTCTTGTTCAAGAAAGCCCAGATGCCCACATAAACCAAAACCGCGATGCATACCACCAGGATGCGGTAGACGGGGACGGCGGTTCCGAAAATGGTAACCATAGCCTCAATGGGTACGGGGACCGGTCGGGGAACCAGCCCCCATATGAACTTGATGGCTCCCACGCTGGCGATGAGTATTCCAAAAGATGAGATCATGGTAAAGGCGATATCTTTTTCGTATATGCGCCTGAATATGACCCGCTCCACAAAAAAGGCCAACCCTCCTGCAACGACCATTCCCCCCAGCATGCCGAACCATGCGTTTCCGGTGAGCGTCAACAGCGTGTAGGTGATATAGGCGCCCGCGGCGTAATAGGTGAGTTGATCCAGACTTATAATGCGCATGAGTCCGAAACACAAGGAAAGTCCAATGGCCAGCAGAAAAAAGATGCTGCCGGTACTTAATCCAAAAATAAAACCGGAAACCAGTAGCTGAAAGTCCATCGTTTACGAACCTTCCTTGATCAAAGGGTTGGCCTTGAGGGATTTCGAGAAGAGGCGCTTTTCAAACCAGGGGGCGAGGCTGCCGTAGATGCCCTTTTCGCCTCGCAGCATGATCGCCACCAGGATAACACCGATGAGCAGTTCCCAGTTTGTAAAGAATCCGCTCACCAGATCCTTTAGCCCTATGTAGGCGAAAGCCCCGACCAGTGGGCCGTATAGGGTGCCCACTCCGCCCAGGATGGTGACCACCACCGGGTCGGCGGCCCGATGGTAACTGATGAAATCGGGGCTCATGGATCCGAAGTAGACCGCATACAGCGAACCGGCCAGGGATGCTGTAGTGTTGGCAATAATAAAGGAGAGCCATCGGATCTGAAAACTGGAATAGCCCAAAAATATCAACTTATCTTCATTTAATTTGGTGGCTTTGCAGCAGGCCCCGAAAAAGGATCTGTCCAGATATCTGTAGAAGATCCAGACCAGCAGGGTTATTCCGAAAACGGCGATGTAAAGGTCTTTTGGATTTCCCAGGTTAAGGATGGGGGTCTTTTCAATCCTAAAGATGTAAAAAAGACCGTTATCCCCCTGTGTAACGTCCTTAAGGATGTTTTCAAGAAAGTAGAACATGATCACGCAAAAGGCCAGGTTAACCAGTGCGAAATAATCGGAACGGAGCCTCACAAAGAACTGTCCCACTAAAGCGGTAACGACGATGCCGGCGAGTATGCCCCACAGGATAGCCAGCCAGGGGTTGGTGCCAAAATAAAACAGGTATATGGCCGATGCATAGCCGCCTACGGCCAGGTAGGCCGGCTGGCCGAAGGATATGAACCCGACCCAGCCCAACAGGTAGTTGCAGGCCATGGTGTACATGCCAAACAGCAACACTTCGGTGGCAAAGGGCAGGGGCAGGAAGAATCTGGAAAGCAGGAGTAATCCAAAGATCAAAACCATCGCTCCCCAGTCTTTTAAGAATCTAATCATGTTCCGTTGTCCTCAGAGGGTGATATCCGTGGCCCGTCCGGCCTTAAGAATCGGGATTGCCGTACAGGTTAGAGGTACTTCTCGAAAACTACGTTTTTGATGTCATCAGGCTCGGTTACCTCGCTGACGATTCGGCCTTCCTTCATCGCGTAGACCTTATCGGAGATGCGTGAAACCAGCGACAGGTTTTGTTCGACGATAATTAATGCGCAGCGTTTTTTCATCTCCAGAAAAATGTCGCAAAGCTGCTCCACGATGCTGGGGGCCAATCCCTCGGTGGGTTCATCCACCAGCAGCAGGTGGGGATCGCCCAGAATGGCGCGTCCGATCATGAGCATCTGGCGTTCCCCTCCGCTCAGATACCCGGCCTTACGACCGAGGAGTCCCCTTAGTTTTGGGAAAAAATTCAGTACCGGTTCCCAATCACGATCTCCAGTGGCATAACTGGCCAGTTCAAGGTTTTCGGCCACGGTGAGATCCGAAAACACTTTCTTGTCTTGGGCAATGTATCGAAGCCCCATCTTGGCCACGTCATAGGGGGGCATTCCCTGCACATCGTCCCCCCTGTAGAGGATCCGGCCGTTGGTGGGTTTGATGAAACCACCGATGGTTTTGACCAGGGTGGTTTTCCCGGCGCCGTTCCTGCCCACACAGGAGACAATCTGGTGTTTCACCACATCCAGGGATGCATCAAAAACAACCTTCGACTCCCCATAGGAGACGTTCAGTTCCCTCACCATAAGGAGGATATGTTCAGCCATCAGACTTCTCCGCCAGTTAACTTGGGACTGGGGTCCGCGCCGTTGCGTCCTATCGGCAAATCGGCGTTCGAAGCCTTAATCCCACGGTTCCCCTGTTTTGCTGGATTTTCTGTTTTGAATCAACGGAAGACGAATCTAATCATCACAATCAAGCTGCCAATAGCTTCGTCTTACCTCTGGAGCGGCCAGGCATTCCGCGCAGTCGCCTTCGGCGATGATTTTCCCCTCATGCATGACGGTAAGCCGGTTTAAAATATCTTGAACCTTGGATATTTTGTGCTCCACCAGAAGGATGGTCTGCTTGTGCGCATGACTCTGCAAAATACTCAACAATCCCGAAATTTCGGACTCGGAAAGCCCGGCCAGGGGTTCGTCTAAAAGAAGCACCTTGGGTTCGGCCAAGACGGCCATGGCAATCTCCAGACGTCTTTTTTCGCCCAGCGAAAGGTTTTTGACCTCCCTGTCTGCGACAGAGGCCAAATCAAAATCCTCCAGACATTTCCAGATGCGCTCCTCCTTGCGGAACGCCGCCAGGGTGTTGGTAAGCAGGCGGAAAGTACTGCATTTCCGGTGAGCCCGGAAAAAGGACAGCGACATATTATCCACCACCTTGAGGTTGTCAAAGGTGGAGGTGAGTTGGAAAGTGCGCATGATACCCATTCCCACCCTTTTCTGGGGCGAGAGCCTGGTGATATCCCGGTTTTCGTAAGAGACTTTCCCCTCATCCGGTAGAAAATATCCGGTGAGAACGTTGAAGAAGGTGGTTTTTCCCGCACCATTGGAGCCCACGATGCCGGCCATCTCATTCTCATACAACACGAAATCTACATTGTCCACCGCCACCAGGTTTCCGAAGCGTTTGGTGATCTTTTCGGCCTTGATTAATTCTCGACAGGTCTGGTTTTCCACGGCCCGCTTCTCCCTTGGTCATCAGACCGGCGGCGGGGGGGAAGAAGTCCCCCCCACAGCCCGCCGGAAATCGGATGGGTTAATAGCCCAGGCTTGAAAGCGGTGGTAAAACTTTTGGTCCGCCCTGGTAGCCCACGACCTCAAACAGGTCCCACTCATTTTTCTGTTCCGCAGGTCCTTTGCCACGCACCAGGAAGGCGGCGTATTTATAGATCGGGGTATGATCCTCGCGCCACTGGGCCGAACCTTTGACGCTGTCAAATTTCCCTCCATCGGCCATGACCGCCGCGGCAATTTTCTTGGGATCCAAACTGCCGGCCTTTTCCATGCCGCGGAAGAGTTCGTTGGCCGCAACATAGGCGATGGTAGCATAGGCGTCCGGAGGCGTCCCGTATTTTTTCTTGTAGCGCTCGGTATAGGCCTTGGCCTTGGCGTCCAAATCCGGATCTTTAAGGCCCGCCAGGTCATAGTAGTAATAGTGCATGGAATAGACATCCTTCAGGGCCTTGGGCGGGATGCCCTTGGCCACCACGTTGGTGATGAAGGAGTTGAAAATAACCATGTCTTTATTCAGGCCCAGCTGGTAGCACTGTTTGAGGAGAGCAACGGCATCGCCTGCAAACTGGGCACAGATGAAGACGTCAGGCTTGGCGGCCTTGACCTGCTGCAGCACGGCGGTATAGTCGGAGGTACCCTTGGGCAGCTCTGCGTAGCCCACCATCTCCCCGCCGAATTCCTTAATGGCATCCTTTACGCCGTCTCGGATGTCCCATCCCCAGGCATCGGCGCGCGCTAACATGAAAATCCTTTTCTTGCCCAGCACATTGATGGCGGCCGATGCGTCCATATAGCCCACAGTCCACGGGCTGAAGGCAACCGCAAAGGTGGCATCCGAGAGGGTTCCCTTCTTAAACGCGTCCTTGGCCATGACGCAAGTGGGGAAATAAGGCATAGGGCTTTTTTTCACCAGTTCGTTGATGGCGAACGCCAAGGGAGCCCAGGTCTGTCCCAGGATACCCTTGATGCCCTCGGAAGACATGTAACGGAAACGACGGACTCCCACGTCAAGCTTCGCCTCGTCGTCGGCTACCACAGGCTCCACTTTCACCTTGCCCCAGGGCATGTTCAGTCCACCCTTGGCGTTGAGATCATCCACTGCCAGCAGGGCGCCGTCCCGTTGGGTTTCCGCCACCGCTGCAAAAGTACCGGTAAGGGGCAACAAGATGCCCAGTTTTACTTCCTTGGGTTCATCCGCCAAGGCACCTCCGGTTGTGAAGGCCAGAACCAACATCGCGCACGTCATTACCACGAGCCAATTTTTTCTGCTTTTCATGTTTCCCCTCCTTTTTAAAATTGTTCTCTTATTAACAACCATTCCTGCCAGAATATACAGCCACCCCGCGCCGGAAAATGCATCCTCCTACGCAAGGAAAAACCCGAAAGCTGAAGAGTGATCCATGTCGAACGTCCAACAACACCTGCTTATTGCTGACCACGGGACTATAATATTTTCATTTTAAGTGAAAACATATTTTTATGTCAAGAACTGTTTCACTCTCACTGCGAGTAAGTCTTTCGTCATAGGGCAATAGTTCTTGCCTGATTCAACCCGATCAATCCCGGCAATGATCTGTTTCAATTTCAAGACAGATCACAGATTCATAGCCATCTTGACAACGGCTATCAAAATGAAGAGTATGAGAATTCGCCGTATCCATTTGTTGCCCAGGCGATCCGCATAGTGGGCGCCAATCCAGTTGCCGATCATGCAACCCGCAAGCATGGCCAAGCCGAGACGGTAATCAACTGCTCCGTTCCATGCATACATCACCGCGGCAGACAGGTTCAAGCCCAGCGCGCTCAATTTGATGGTTCCGGCGCATTCCAGGAATGTGAGCCCGTACCAGAGAATGAAGACATAGACGGTAAGCGTTCCCACCATGGCGCCGTAGAAGCCCCCGTAGACTCCCAAAGCAAGGCAGATTACAGCGCCCAAAACGGCGCTGCGGAGCCCTTGAGTTTGGCCGCGCCTCTCCAATCCCAATTGCGGGCGAACAACAAAAAGGACCATGACCAGAAGGTTCATGAAGATAATGGCCAACTTGAGGAGTTCCTCACTGAACTCCAGCGCCAATCTGGCACCGAGCGCGGAACCGATCAAGACCGGAACTCCCACCGTAATACCCACACGATATTTGATCAATCCTTTTCTGTGAAACTTGTACAGACCCACCAGCACCCCACCAAAAATGGCGAAACGGTCCGTACCGACCGCTGTGTGCGCGGGCACGCCCAGCATGATGAGTGTGGGAATCGTTATCAAACTGGTACCGCCTATCAAGGAACCGGTGATGCTGGCCAGCATGGAGACAAAAAACATCACAACTTCTGTTGACATGGTCTGTCTATTCTTTGACTTCGAAGAAATCAGCCGTGACCGGAGGACAGGTGAAGAACTCGAGGTAGCGTAAATCGTGGTCCGAACGGTTCATAGTCGTGTGTTTTTCTCCCGCGGGAATAAAAAGCACATCACCTGTCTTGACCGCATATTCTTCTCCTTCGATGATTTCAATGCCTTCGCCGCTGATAAAAATGATGACGGACTCACGATTTTGATGGTAGTGATAGGGTACCTGGCTTCCCGGTACGAGGAGGCCCAGCATGCCGCCCAGTTCCTTGGCACCATGTTCGGCCGTTAAGATCTCGGGCCGGTAGGACTCTCTTGGTGTCGGGTTTTCCAGATTGACATAATCCTCGATACGATACATTTTCATAATTCGATTCCTTCCTCTTGGGATTGTTATGGATGATGGGGGTTATCTGTCAGAGACCACTCCGGAGCGCGTAGCCTATGGAGACCTTCTCGAACAAGGCAACTTCCTGTCACATCTTATCACTTGGAGGACGGAATTGAAAGCAGCCTTCTTAGAGACACAATTCTTCCTTCAGGAGAAAGATATTTTGTCGTCAGGGACCGTTGGGCGGTTGGAAATTTACCAGACATTGGTAACGCTATAAGGGGAAGATGAGCCTTATTTATTTAAGGGCAGAATTGGATTTGAGAGAACACGAGGCATCCTAAAAAAAATAGAATACCATCGTGTTCTTCATGTTGAGGGTGGCGAATCCAGCGGGTTTCTATTCTGCTTTAAGCAGCTCAGGGATTGCCTCGCACGCTTTCGGCAATCTCCATGAACTCCCCTTCGGTGAGGACCCTTTTCAGGTCGTGCGATCTGAGCTTTACTGTAGCAAGGACTTTGAGGGCTTCCTCTTCGCTTAATTCAAGCCCCAGTTTTTCACACCATATCCAGACATTGTCCAGTCCGCTCTTTTTTCCCATGAGGATTTTCGGGTTTTCCCGGCCCACAAAGGCAGGGTTCACCGGATACATGATGGTAGGGTCATCGGCGTAGGCGTTTCGAAACCATCCGGTGACAATCCCAGATTCAACGCTGTAGGCGCCATCCCCGATAAAAGGCCTGGAGGAGGGGATATCGGTTCCGGAAAGCTGCCGAACCAGTTGGGAAAGCTCGTTCATCTTGGAAAAATCAATGCCCACATCGATCCCGTACATGGTCAAAAGCGCCATGACCGTCTCTTCCATGGGCGTATTCCCGGCACGTTCTCCGATACCCAGGATAGTGGAATGAATCACTTCGCCACCTGCCAGGAGGGCATTGATAGTATTGGCCACCCCCAGACCGAAATCAGAATGGAAGTGGATCTCGAGGGGTTTGGATATCCTTTCCTTCACTCTTCTGGTGAAATAGGTTGCCGCCTGGGGATTCAGTGCGCCGAAGGTATCCACCAGGGTAAAGGCATCCATATGCCCTTCGGCGGCCACCTTCTCCACCAGATTGAGCAGCCAGTTTATGTCGGATCTGGTGGCGTCAATGGTGAAGAAAACCGTATAGAGCCCCTGTGACTTGGCAAAGGCGGTGGCCTTTACCGAGAGCTCGATGGCTTTTTCCATGGGCCACTTATACCCCTTGGCAATGAGGTGCTCGCTGGAAGGGATTTCAATGACGATGCCGTCTGCACCGCAGTCCGCCGCAAGCTGCACGTCCTGGACCATACAGCGGCAGAAGCAGAAGATCTCCGAGTTCAGATTCCGCTTTACAATTTCCCGAATGGCTTCTTCATCCCTGGGCGAGACCGCCGGCATCCCGGCTTCGATGCGATGAACGCCCACTTCCGACAACTTTTCGGCGATTCGAATCTTATCGTCTTTAGAAAAGATCACTCCCGCCTGCTGTTCTCCGTCTCGAAGGGTGACATCATGGATCTTTACCTTCTCGGGAAGAATAAAATCCTTTCTGACTTCATCGAGGTAATTCCAGGGGCTGACAAACCAATTGTCTGATTTCCATGGTGAATTATTCAAAATATCCGTCCTCCCAAATTCTGATGGATGATTGACGCGTATCGGTTTCCCTCCGTAAGGGGGGGGCATTTGATGGTCAACCATTCGTGTTGATTTTAGTTACTCGAAAGACATAAACTATCACAGCCGCGCTATGAATGGAAAGTGCTATGTTCAAAAGGCAGCCATTCCCTCTTTAATGCAACCTGTTTCATTAGGATAAGCATTGTCGAAGAAAATGTCAGGGTTGCCAGGGACTGCCTGAATACGCTATAAATAGAACCGTAAACAGTGGTTCGTGGCAGTGAGCCTGTTTTTCATAAAGAAATAGGTGGCTCATAGGCAGGACAGCGAGTGCCGCTGCGGTTTCCGATCCATAACTATTACATGAAAATGCCCGTCTTATGCGATAACACTTTGAAGAACAGGAGGGTTCCCAGTCAATGAAAGATCAAAGACCTGATCCCCAAACCGAAGCGCTCTTAAAACGCCTGGCCGAAAGGGGCGCCCCCCCGATCACGGAACTCAGCCCTGAAGAGGCCAGGGCAGCAAGGAATCCCCTCTTTGTGGAACTGGGCGGCTCGGGGGAAGACGTAGCCGATGTTGAGGACCGACGCATTCCTGGCCCGAAAGGTGAAATTCCCGATTCGTATCTATACACCCCAGGGGTCCGGTGAATTTCCCGTCCTCGTTTATTTTCACGGCGGCGGCTGGGTCATCGGGAATCTGGAAACCCACGATAGCCTCTGCAGGGCCCTTGCCAATGCGGTCTCCTGTATCGTGGTGGCGGTGGACTACCGATTGTCGCCCGAAAACAAGTTCCCCGCCCCTCTGCGAAGATTGTTATGCAGCGGCCGGATGGGTAGCTGAACATGCCGGAGAGTTTCGCGGGGACAGCACCCGCATTGCCGTGGGAGGAGACAGCGCGGGAGGGAACATGGCAACGGTGGTGTGCCTCATGGCCAGGGAAAAAGGGAAGCCTTCCCTCCTGCACCAGTTGCTTATATATCCTGCCGTAGACCTGTATTTCATGAACACGGCGTCTTATTTTGATCACGGCGAAGGGTATCTGCTGACAGCCGCAGGGATGTCATATTACAGGGATCACTACCTGAAAAACAAGGAAGACGGGACGCATTCCCATGCGTCGCCGCTATTTGAGAAGGATCTGAGCCGTCTGCCGGCGACCACCCTGATCCTCCCGCAACTGGATGTCCTTGCCGACGAGGGGATGGCCTACGGGAAAAGGCTGGAAGAGGCCGGCGGCCGGTCACCTTTCTTTTCTATGATCAAATGATCCATGCCTTCCTGAACTTCCTGGCCGATGTCCCCATGGCCAGAAAGGCCGTTTCGGATATCGGCGTCCACCTCAGGAGGGTCTTCGAGCGAACCTGAGAAGCTGGAGCCGTTCGAAAACCCACCTGCCCGGATTTGTCGCCGGCGCCTCAATATGAGATAGACGTTGACAGGGTCTTTCAGGACAGTCTTTTAAAGGATTTCAAATAGCAACGGGTCAATTCCTGATAAATGGACAGACCATCTTCGATACGCTTCAACAGATCAGGACTCAAGGCCTTGACCACTTTGGCGGGCGATCCCACGACCACGCTTTCACTTGGGACCTCCATACCGAAGGGCACAAAGCTTCCAGCCCCGACGATACATTTGGATTGGATTCTAACGTCGTCGGCCACCACGGCCCGCATGCCAATGAGCACGTACGAACCGATTTCGCATCCATGCAGGACGGCGCCATGCCCCACGTGGCTGTTCGGATTTAGGATCACCGATTTTTTCGGGAAGGTATGGAGAACGCAGTTTTCCTGTACATTGGATCCTTCTCCCACTCGAATAGAGCCGATATCACCCCGCAGTACGGCTCCGGCACCCACATAACATCCGGCTTCCACTTTCACATCGCCGATCAAAACCGCATCGGGATGCACAAAGGCCTTTGGGTCAACAAAAGGACTTTTGTTTTCAAATTCGTAATAGGGCATGCAATGGCCACCTTTTTAATAAGAAAAACAACCGATTCAATGGATGCATGGCGCAACCGATATACATTTCTGTCTTCATTATCATGTGTTTTCCACATTTTCAAGCAGTTCCTAATGCTATTGATTAAAGTACCCTCCCGTTCTTTCCTCAATTCTTTGGAACCCAAAAGGCTTTCACAAGGCAGTTGTGCCGCACTCTTATCCCTTATTTTCCGGTATACACCGTCTCTGGCAGTTTCAGGATTCCGGCCATTACACCATAAAATACCTGTTGCATTTGCTCCTCATCATTCCCCACGGCCTCCCTGACCCTGGCGACCCCTTCCATGTCGGCCATATCAAAGGGGTAATCGGTGCCGAAAAAAACATGCCCGGGCGGCAGCATGGAAATGACGTAGCGCAATGTGGGAACGCTGAAGGTAACCGTGTCCACATAAAGGTTTTTCAGGTAATGGCTGAAAGGGTGATTACATCTATCCCGGGCCTCCGGGCGCTGAGCCTGGCCGTGTTCCAATCGCCCCAGCAAAAAGGGAAGCACTCCGCCCGCGTGGGCCAAACAAACTTTCAGATCGGGGAAACGGTCGAAGACTCCGCCGAACACCATTGAGACGGCCGCCAAGGTTGTATCCATGGGAAATCCCAAAAAATTGGTCAGATAGTAATCGGACAAACGCTCCGCCCCCGGAGGGTTGCCGGGGTGAATGAAAACCGGCACGTTGAGATCCTGCACCGTTTTCCAGAAGGGATCGAAGCCCACGTCGTCGAGCCCGCGGCCATTGACATTGGAAGTCATGGTGATGCCGCTCAGTTTCAGCTTCCTCACTGCGTGGCCGGCCTCGGCCGCAGCCAACTCCGGGTCCTGCAAAGGCACCGTGGCCCAGCCCAAGAAACGGTCGGGATGTTTGGCGACAAACTCGGCCGTGTTTTCGTTGACCATTCTTGCCAATTGAGCGCCGTCTCCGGGTTTGGTCCAATAGTAATAGCCGATGGGCGGAGGCTGCAACATGGCCATGTCGATCCCAGAGTTCTCCAGATCCACAATCTGTTCCTCCGCATCGCTCATTTTTCGGGACCACACCCGTCCCCTTTCTTGGTTGATTCGGGCAGAAAGGGTACTCACCCCACCCGCGTAATCGTTGGCTTTGACCGGATCGATCTTCGCGCAATACTCTGCTGCCCGTGGGCAAATCAGGTGCCAATGTGCATCCAATATCATTTCATTTAATCTTCCTTGTGGTCTCTGTAAGAGGCAACCCTTCCAGCCCGATGAAAAAATGGCCCGGCGACCACACTGCCGAGCCATCCTTGATTTCCGCTATTCGTGGGGAACTACTTCTTTTCCCACGGATATCCCTGTTCTTTGACCTGTTTTTCGTAGAATGCCTCACGCTCCCTAAAGTAGTTCCAGACCTTGCGCGCGGGATAGCCGGCGTCTTCCTGCTTCTGTAAGAAGTACTCCTGGGCTTTCAGAGCCGCCTCCTCGGAAAGTTTGGCATCTTCGGGCGAAAAGGGCTCCATCCGAACACCGTATTGTTCTCTCCACTTTTTTATGATGCCGCCTTCAAGCGCCATCAACTCCTTGGCATGATGTGCGGCATAATCTTCCCTGAGCTGCAGCATGACGTCTTGAACGTTTTTGGGAAGGCTGTTCCAAACCTTGAGGTTAATGGTCGCCGAGCAGGTGACCACGAAGCCGGTTTTTGCCAAATAAACGTCCTTGACAACCTCGTAGTGTTTGAAGGCATCGCTCAAGTTGAGCACCAATTCAAGACCGTCTATGGTGCCCCGGTCGAGCGCCTCGTAGATGTCGCCATAGCTCATGAACACGGGATTAATGCCAAGATTCTCCATCCATTTCACACGGGCGCCTCCGAAACTGCGAAAGGTCTTTCCCTTCATGCCCTTGATGCCATCCACCAGCTTTGCTGTCGCGGGGAGAAAATCGCCACTCATCCAGTTAAACAAAAATTTCACGCCGTTTTTCTCGAACTCAGCCTTCAGGTCGGCCTGATTCTCCACCGTATCGATGGTGGCTTTCATGGCAGCCCAGTAATCCACGCCGTTGTATGGCATATCCAAAACGACATAAAGAGGAAATTCGCTGGGGTGGTAGGTCGAGCAGGGGGTGCCGATGTCGCACATGCCTGAAGCAACACCATGCAACGCATCTTTCCACTTCACCAAGGATCCCATCCAGAAAAATTGCACCTTGACCTGTCCGTTCGTTCGCTTCTCCAATTGTTCGGCCCACCACTGCTGCTGTTTGCCCAGCCAGGATTTGGCCGGTACGGGAGAAGAAAATTTAAGCATGATCGTTTTGTCTTTTGCCATCACAGGCGTCATGGTTGCAAATAACATCGCCAAACCCACTACCACAAAAAAAACTCGTTTCAAATAGCTTGCCATAAAATTCTCCTCCGCATAAAAGTAATTGCCTAAGCGTTAATCACCAATGTTAATAGTTAATTGCCTAAGCTTTGATCACCAATGTTAATAGTTAATTGCCTAAGCTTTGATCACCATCATTAACCATTCATCGCTTAGGCGGTAATCACCATGACTGTTTCTTAGATTTTTTCCAACGGTTCCTCGGGATAATCACCTCCTATGATCTGCATGATGGCCCGTATGACGTTCGCCAGTAACTGGATTGACAAAAGGCTAAGCCCGGTAGCAAAAATAATCCTGAACGGCCATATGGGAAAACGAAAAACACCGATTTGCATCTCCCATTTGAGTACGGAATCATAGGCGATGGACCAGGCTCCCACGGATATGATCCCAAAAACAACCATGCCAAGCAGGAATCCGAAGCACTCCATGCCTCTCTTCACGGGACGGGGAAGCATTCTCGTGGTCATGGTAACGAAAGTATGTTCTTCTAAAGATGCTACGCGGGGGACAGCCAAAAATATGCAGGAAATCATCAATGAAACGGCCAATTCTAAAGCGCAGGGAAGGGGTTCGCCAATTTTACGCCCGAGGGCATTTACCACTTCGTCCGCCATGATCAAGACAATGGACAAAGCAGACAAACTCACCATCCATAAAGATATCTTGTCTACCAACCCAACGGCTTTGGTCAAAAGATTATGCATACGGATAACTCCCCTGTTTCGTGCTATCGGGGACAACAAATATGCCCCAATAATCTAAATAGATGTCTTTTTCTGTGATTTTTTATCGAGCCATATAGCCCGGCAGCCATAAAGCGATTTCCGGAAAATAGAATAATATCGCCACAATAATGAGTTGCAGCCCCACAAATGGCAAGGCGCCGATGAATATATCGTTCAATTCGATCGATTTTCCCATGGCCGCTTTCATCACATACACGTTCAGCCCCATGGGTGGCGTAATACAGCCTATCTCCACGATCATGGCCATGATGACTCCAAACCATATCAGGCTGAGGTTCTGAGCCTCGATGATGGGTACGATGAGCGGCAGGGTAACCAACATAATGGAGATGGCGTCCAGAAACGATCCCATAATTACGAAAAACAGGATCAGCGCCCAGAAGAGCATGTCGCGCGATAAATCCAGGCCAAGCAACCAGGCGGTGGATGTCTGTAAAACCCCTGTCATATTCAAGAACATGGTGAATACGTCGGCCGCAATGAAAAGCGTGAAAATGACGGCTGCCGCTGATACGGTTTCCAGAATCGCCAACTTGAAGACAGACCAGGAAAGGCGCCCTTTAAATAAGGTCAGCAAGATGGCCGCAAACGCACCCAGGGCAGCGCCTTCGGTGGGAGTTACTAGTCCAGCGTAGATACCTCCGATGGCAATGGTGAACAATACGGCAATTTCCCAAAGCCTTGCCAAGCTTCGCAACCGATTTTTCCAGGAAGAAACAACGCTCGGCTCAAGGGGTGCGAGGCGCGGCCAGATGATGGCAAAAAGGACAACAGAAAGGGCAAACACGCCAAAATACAAGACGCCTGGCATGATGCCGGCTACCAGCAGCTTCCCCACCGACTGCTCGGTGAGCACCCCATAAATAACCATAATCACACTGGGGGGGATAACTACGGCCAACCCCCCGGCTGAGGCCACAAGTCCTGTGGCCAGCCTTGCGCTATAACCGCTCTTACGCATTTCCGGTACGGCGATCTTTGACATGGCGGCACATTCGCCGAGACTGGATCCGGCGCTGGCAGCGAATAAAGCACAACCAACCACCGTGGCCAGTCCGAGTCCGCCGGGCACCCGGCCCACCCAGGCTCTGGCCACGTCGTACGCTTCATCGGTTATGCCCGCGTAATAGGCGAAATATCCCATCAACAAAAACAGCGGAATTGCTGTAAACGTAAAGTCAGCGGTGCGCGAATAGATTTGATAAGGAACATAGGACAGCACTTGACTGAATCCCATCAGTATGGTCAGCCCTATGACCCCGATGGAAAGCAAAGCAAAGGCAATGGGCACCCTGATGATAATTAAGACAATAAGGGCAATGCCCCCGAGAAAACCTAAATAGAGAGGATCCATGTCAAACTTTCAAATGTTTTGCTGAAATTTTTGTTTGAACCCCTCAACACTTAACACATATCCCAAGCACCGCTTGATGTTCTCCAGACCAAGGACATGAAGGTCATTGCCATACATGCTTGCTACACAGTCGGAGATGACCACCACTTGGAAATCGCGGTTACAGGCAGTGAAGGCGGTATTTAAGACACATGTGTTTGTGTTGATGCCGGTAAGGACGATGGTTTCGACGCCCAGCACTCGCAGAAGGATCTCAAGGTCGGTGCCGTAAAAGCAGTCCAGGCGCTTCTTGTTGTTAATCACGTAATCGCCGGTCTCATACAAATCTGCTATGATTTCGGTTCCGGGCATCCCTTCCAGATTGTGATCCGCCGCGGTGCTTTTTCGCCCCGGCGTCAGACGGTTTTCCTCATCGGCGATTTCGTGAAGTGCCTTCCAGAACTTAAGGTTCAAGCCTTCGGCCCCGAAGCCCTTAATATTGCGCTGAATCAAAATGACGTGGATGATTGGTATATTGAGCGTTCGTGCCCAATCAAAAAGATTTTTGGTTTGTGTGATAACGCGTTGGCAATCCTCCGAAGCCACGGGCATGGTGGCAATGGAAGGGTCCAAGTGACCACGGTGCATGTCAATGGCCACAATCGCTGTACTGGATGGATCGATTCTCAACCGAGCATTCAGGTCGGCCACCATTTCGGAACGATCAACTATTTCCACATGGCTCATTTCAGTCTCCCATTCAATCTGATTTACGCTTGATAAACCTGCAATCAACGTTTCAGGTTCTTCTTCTCATTTAGGGCCTGCGATCGTTGCTAAACGCTGAGTCTTGTCTTCTGGGCTACGTCAAGGGAGATGGCCTCCCGTCTTTGGTAGGGTTCCCGCTCGCTGATCTGTTTGCAGGCCTTTCTGTACAAACCTTCTATGCTCTTACTGCGGTTACGTTGCTGTTCATCTGAGAGCTCCTCAAAATGCAGGCAGTCATAAAAACAGAATTGAACACACATTGGATTGCCCCCACAGAGGTCGCACTTGATGGCCAGACTTTTCTTATAGAAATCCATTGCTCCAAAAGGACAGGCCACAACGCAGCGCCTGCAGGCAATACACTTGTCCTTGTCCACCAGCACGACCTTGTCGTTCCCTTCGGTATTCGACAGCGCGATGGCGCCGGTCGGGCAGACCTTTTTGCACATGGGATCGTCACACTGCAGGCAGACCGACGGGCGGGACCACCCCTCCAAAGCATCGTGCACAACCTTTATACGTGCATGATCCGGAATGAACTCACCCTCTTTATAGGATGAACAGACCAACTGACACAAACGACAGCCGGTGCAGTTTTCAGCTTTTATCGTGATTACTCTATTGCTCATGATTACGCCCCGGTCCTAACCCCCTGCAAGCAAGGTTGCGATGATTAATTCGTCCCCATTTTTGAGCCTGGTAGCAAACTGCTTTTGCAGCCCAAGCACATTGCGTCCATTAAGAAGGAAAGCGAGACCCGTTCTAATCTCCCCATCTTTGTACAGGTCGGAAGTCACCGCTTCACCGTGTCTGGCCGCCAATTCATCCAAGGCCTCCATAATCGTCATGCCATCGGCCTGGAATTCATCTTTTCCCTGTGGCAGACCATCCAGCAATGCACCTACCGTTTTTATGCTCACAGTCATGGTTAGATTCGAAACACTGCATCTTCTTCAAATCCGAACCTGTCGCAGGTTTCCCGGGTCGGAACCCCTTGCTCGTCCCAGCCCCGCAACCTGTAATACGCTCCGCGCATTTGTAAAAAGCGTTCCTTGCCCACAATCTTTCCCGCTGGAGGGCCAGAGGCAAGGGGCTCCTCAAGTATCCTTTTGGGCAGTATGTCGTCAGCAGCGGTAAAGCCATGGCGCAGATTGATTTTGCGAATCAGAGTCTCGGCCATATCGGCCATCTTCATCAGATCGTCCTCGCTGTATTCAAGGCCGGTTACCGCATTGAAGTAGTCGCCCCAATCCTGGTTGGACAACGGGATGAATTTTCCGGGAAAATCGCAAACCAAGATGGAGTGCATGATGCAATTCTCCGTCATCATGTCCAACACGACTTTGTCTTTATTCTTGGTGGTGAAGGGGTCCACTCCTCCCAGCACCTCTTTTAGCGGCGGCCAGGCTCTGCGATGACATCCCCCCCTTGCGGTAGTGGAATAAGTGATGGTGCTGCCCCATCCCGCACGCGGGTCGTAAGCGGGGAACTCCAGGCCTTTGCAGTGGATAGCAAAGGCTTCGGCCTCAGGCCCCAATTCGCGGGCCATGTCCCGTACCCCCTTGGCACAGAAAGCTCCGAAATCTTTTCGAACGGCCATCAACTCCAGCAGCTCCACCGCCGCCATATAGTTGCCGAAATTCAATTCCAGACCGCCCGTGTCCTCCTTTGTAAGGATGCCTTTTTCGTAGCACTCCATGGCGAACCCGATGACGCCGCCGGCACTTATGGTGTCCATGCCCAGATCATCGCACAGGTAGTTGGCCTTTATCACCGCTGGCAGGTAGTCGACTCCCAGGTTGGAGCCTAAGAGTCCTATGGATTCATACTCTGGACCCTCAAGTTTGGTGCCCGCAAAAACGCCGTCCTTTACATAAGTAAGCTTGCTGCACGCCAAAAAGCATCCAAAGCAAGCCCGGTCTGCGATGGTGTGGTCGGCTACCCCATCTTTATCGATGGTGCCTATGGCCCTGTCAAACTGGCCGTCTGAAAAGTTTCGCGTGGGCAACATTCCAGCGGGGTGGGTGATGTTCAGCGTCAGCGCGGTGCCGTAACGATGTCTCGCTTTGCCTATGGGGCTTTCTAAATAGACGGCATGATGCTTACGGATCAGGTCGTATACTCTTGATACATCCGCACAAGCGACCCCGCCGCTGCCTTTCACGGCAATTGCCTTGAGATTTTTCGCGCCCATCACCGCTCCAGCTCCGCCACGTCCGGCCTTGCGGAAAAATTCGCTCCCTACGCAGGCAAAGCCCAGAAGATTTTCCCCGGCCTGGCCGATGGCCAGAACTCCGGCCTCGGGATGGAAGTGCTTTTTCAGGTAACTTTCTGCATGAAAGGAACCCCGGCCCCAAAGAGGAGCGGCGTCTTCAAAGGTGACTTGCTCGTCATTGATAAGCAGACAAGTGGGGCGATCGGCCCTGCCGATCACGATCAATCCATCGAAGCCGGCGTATTTCAATTCCGGTGCCACCCTTCCACTGGAATAGGTGTCCAGCCAAGTCCCGGTAGCCGGCGACCTGGTTACAATGACATGTTTGCACCCGCAGGGCGCCATGGTCCCACTGAGCGGTCCGGTAAGGACCATGAAGATGTTTTCCGGTCCGAGAGGATTCACATCCGAACCCAACAGGTCCCAATACAATTTAGCACCCAGAGTGCGACCGCCGACGTACTTTTTCAGTATTTCATCCGGCAAATCTATCGTTTTGGAAGTTTTGGCCGTCAAATCGATCAACAGCAGTCTGCCTTTGAACCCCGGGATCATGCGAATTCTCCTTAATCCACCAGTTGGCGGTCAACTTCCACTGATGGAAATACATAGATGATACGAATGGGCTCCGTCCCCGTGTTTACAACCTTGTGCTTTGCGCCCGGAGGAATAAGAATGCTCATGGGAGCCTCGACCTTGTTCACTTGACCATCGACATGAATTTCTCCTGAACCCTGACGCAAGAGCACACAATCCTCAACGCCATGGAAGTGCTTTGGTATTTCCCCTCCAGGCTGGATAGTGATTTCCCCAATGGTGACCCCCTTGGCGCCCATTTTCTTGCCGATCAGTTCCTTCCGTTCCACTTTCGGATACATCTGCTCCACAGATATCTCCGCATTCTTAATGACTGTCATTTTCAACTCCCAAACAAAGATTAAAAGTGATGGTTGATTTTCTCGCGATACTTTTCCTGTTTTTGCAAATCGATGTTCCGCAATCTTTTACAAACGCGGCAACTTGCCTCCAACAGACTGAAACGACAACCTAACTGCAACCTGTTTCCTTTTCCATTAGCTCGCCAATAGCTGCACATCCATGGCTCAGATGGGATCGCAGGATCAACCTTCCCTGCTCGATATTGTTTTCTTCCAGCGCCTGTAACAATTGTTGATGTTCGAGGTTCGCTTGATAAATCCGCACTTTGCTGCCAAACGAGATGTGTAGGTAAGGAGTGATGTTGGCTCGAAGTCCTTTGAGCATCCCGGCAAGGCGGGGCGATCCGGATGAATTGTGAATATTGCGATGGAACATCCAGTTGAGCTCCATCCATTCAGATCCGGAGAGGTCTTCTTTCATCATTTTCTTGCAGAAGGTTTTCAGTTCCTCAACGCCATCGCCATCAATCAAATTGAAGCATTTCTCCAGGGCAATTTCCTCCAATGGAACCATAATGGAGTAAATATCGTTCAAGTCTTCAAGAGACAGCCTGAAAACCTCAATCTTCTTGTTCTGGGAAAATCGTACCATTCCCTCCGCTTCTAATTGGCGAAGCGCTTCGCGGACGGGATTAGCACTTACGTCAAGGGCAGCTGCAAGCTCTCCGATCTTAATTTGACCGCCGGGAGCGAAAGCTCCGGTAAGGATCCCCTTTCGGATTCGCTCATAAACGGTTCGCTGAAGGCCCCGCTGTTCCAGAGGGGGTCCCAGTGCGAAATCTAACGTTGAAGTTACCATGACTGCCAAGTATACATATATGATATATGTTGTCAATAAGAAAAATTGAGGCTTTTCACAAATGAACGACGGCAAAGCCTTCCTTCAATCAGAGAATCGCCTTTTAATCAGTCTTGAGCCCGGCGATGTTCCTGGGTCGCCGAGATGGGCAATGTTTCACTCGCTCGCTGGCGGATAGGATCAACTCAACGGCAAGGCGGGCACCTTACTGGTAGCATAATGACTCAATTCCTCCATCTATTAAAATTTTCTCATCCAGTCCTCTTTTGGTTTGCAATCGTGTAGAACCTTTCCAGCCTCCACGGACCGGTTCTCGGGAACATTTCGAAGATAGGACCGCTGGTCTCTCACCTTGGCGTAGAGAAAAACATATTCTAGATTACTATGAGTTGGAACGCCAGATCTCAAAATTGGCGAGGGCCTTTCAATTCACAACTTGCAGGACAGGACAATGATGAAAGTCCTGCAAGTTGGAGTTGAATTCATGAACACCTGCAGTCATCCCGGCTTTAGCAATCACCAGTTCGCTTACTAAATTCGTTCATTAAAAAATTTGATCAATAGGTTCTCTTCAGACGTTTGCGTGCATTACGGTTCCGCTTACTATTCATGTCTTTGCTTTTGAGGTTTTCGCATCCCGATTCGCCTTTAAAATCTCGATGCTGTCTTTTAGCCCTTTGTAAAGACGGGACATCTCTAAGGCCATTCCGGCTATCTGAGCTATTGCTTGCACAAAATTCACATCTTCTAAAGTGGCTTCCCAGGGTTGGGCAGAGTAGACTCTCAGGACTCCGATCGGATTCTCTCGCAAAACAATGGGTACAGACAAGATGGAAGAAATCCCCTCCTTTTTTGCCTCCTCTGGGTACTGAATTCGAGGATCGTCTGTGACATCGTCAATGGCGACGGGCCCATCTTTTAAAGAGTGGGCAATGGAGCGCAAGGCGCTCAGAGGGCCCTTGTTGAGATACTCCTGACTTAGTCCCATTGAGGCGGCTACCTCAAGCTCATTGCTTTTGCGGTTAAAGAGCAACAAGGCACATCCCTTAACCTCCAAGGCGCTTTTGACACTTTCTACAATGAGCAGGCATACTTCTTCAGGGTCTCGGGACATTACAACACCATGAGTGACTTTTAATAGGGTCTGGTAATTTATGATTTCTTTTCTCATGACGCCCTCCTTACAATAAGATCTCGACCGATAAAGACTTTAGGGAGGCCTACCCACCAGAAAGGCAACCCCGCTATCTTTTCGAAAAGAGAAAATGCCGAAAAAGTTCAACGGGGAAGATGAGGACTCGTTGGTTTCCATCCCCATCTCAAGACGGTTGGCTTTGTATAGAAGAAGATTGAGCTCCCAACAGGCAAACCATGCCTATCAGGAGCAGGGCATATACAATTGGAGGCGTCTTTTCATGGAGAACCTCCTGGATAGAGGTCGAATGACTGGTGAGATACAGATAGATGAAACGACAAAAGATACCTTATGTCAAGAAAAAATGGCTTTCGAAAAGACTTCCGCTTAGAGGATTTCAGGCCTTGGAAGAGGAAAGATTTTCCAATATCTGGGAGTCTATCCGATTTCAACTTTCGCGCATCAAGTCGAGTTCGCACAAAAGTCAAAATCATTTAAGAGTGCAAGATCAATGGGGCAAGAAATCTCAAGGAAAAGACACACTGGATTGAACTGCATTTGGCAGAAGAATTCAACAAAAGGTGTTGCATTTTAGCCCGATTTTTAAAGGATCACGACGACAAGTGATCAAATTATCCATCGATTCGCGAACGCACTGCAATAGCCCTGGCGCCCTCGGAGTAACTGCCACCGTTCCAAGGTCTGGGACCGTCGTCAAAGCGGAAGGCCATCGCCTTCGACGAATCTCCGGCCTCGTATGACCAGACCCACCAACCGGTAGTTTTCAATAGAGGGGTCCTATTGCGAGAGCCGACTCCTTTCTTATAAAGGGTTTTCAACTCATCTATGACAGGAATTCTCCATCCACCACCATCAAGATCCAAACTTGCCACCCAGGATTTGGCTTCTTCCCAGTTCATATTCTTATCGGGACCAACCTTCCATTCAAGTCCGTTCTTCGTGTCTTTTACGATACCATTAGCATAAGCAACATATACACCGTCTCGCCGGACTATATCGGATGAAGATGAAGCGCTGCAATTCGTTGGAGTCGGCGCAATGGATGTCCGCAATCGATTACCTCGGGAACGTACCGCAAAGGCCCTAAAACCGATGGGGCCAGAAGAGGATTTTCCGAATGCGTCCCCAGGGTGCCATGTCTTGTCGCCACCAAAGAAGCCAAAGCCACAGGGGACCGGCGAACCTTCACTCCCACTCGACCATATCCACCAACCAGATCCCTTCAATAAAGGCGTCAAATCGCGAGAATCAGTTCCTTTCCCGTAAAGGCCTTTCAGTTCATCTGCAGTCGGTATTCGCCAACCGTCATCAAAAGCGCCTGCAACGTTCAGACTTCGCACCCATGACTTAGCTTCATCCCAACTCGTATCTCTATCAGGGCCAACCTTCCATTCAAGTCCGCTCTTCATGTCTTTTACGATACCATCAGCATACGCGACATATGCACCGTCACGCTTGATTACATTAGATTCAGAGGATGGCGGGGAGTCGGACAGAACATGTAAGTCTATAAAATTATTCCTGATTGCAATCTGTCTTTCTTTTGGCAACTTATAGTATTCATCATCTGCCATTTCAGCATCGAAGTAATATCCGAGGATATTGCGTTTCCCTTGGGCAGGCAGCCCGGCAAATTCCGGGGTCTCCACCCACAAGTCTAATAAAAAACCCTTTTCCATAGGGTTTTTCTCTTGGGGAAGGTTGGCTGGATCAACGTTATGGTTTTTGGATTCACGGTGCTTCCTTTGAATTTCAGCTCTTAATTTTTCCAGTTCCCAACGTGCTCTTTCAAGCCTGGCTTGCTCGGCACTGAAACCATCATCTTCCCATTTTCTGAAAAAATAGAAATCTTCCGTCAAGGACGCAGATTCCCAAGGAATTTGTTTATAATCTGAACCATCCAGGACCGTTGAACGTACCTTCTGGAACATCTGTAAAACAGGTATGTTAGGGGTGTCAATGTGCCGCAACAGAGCAGCAACATATGGGCTGTTCCTGCCGCTGCCATCCAACGCAATTTTTCCAGGAGCTGTGCTATAGGCTATGAGAGAACCAGATGGTGCCTTCATGAATGCCAAACCACCTTCTTTTGGACTTCCATGCCAACCTCGTTCAAATGGATTGTCCCGGCAGGCATCTAAAATAACAATATTTGTTTTGCTCCCGGCAGCTTCCATTGTTGCCAATACCCGATCAGCTCGGACACAGTCGAATTCAGCATTGTTTGCACTATCCAGTTTGGCATCGACAGGCAGAAGATAATTCTGACCTCCCACCTGGATCCCATGACCAGAGTAGAAAAACAGTCCGACATCCTTTCCTTTCAGATTTCTCCCAAATTCATCGATGGCGTTCTTCATGGTCTTTTGAGAGCAATCTTCGTATTTCATGACCACAAACCCGAGCCCTCGTAATGCCTTTTCCATGGCGCTAACATTATTCACGGGATTTGGAAGGCTTCCTGCATGGGTGTAGCGGCTGTTGCCTATCAGCAAAGCGAGCCGCTGTTCCGCAGTTGAAAAAGACAAATTGGGGATCGAAAATACCAGGATGGCCAAAAAGGAAATAAACCAAAGAATTCCATGTTTCGACATAATGGCCCCTTCTTTGGGAATTCAGAAATTTCGTAAAGATTTCAAACCATTCACTACGGAATTAACCAGCTGTACTCTCTCAAACCGGAAGAAAGTGGTCAACCCTTCATTCTCTATCATGAAAAAACCAAAAATTTATCTTTCACGTTTGCCTTGATAATTAGGGAGACGGTTTACGGGAAGGTCGGCATCTTAGGACGGATCCGGACGCTTCCACTGGTAGGGTAGTTTCCGGATCTCTCCTGGTTCCGTCATGGTCTGCAGGGCATCGAGGGCATCCAGCAGGATACGCCGTTGACGGCTCACATTGCCCGGCTCTCCGAACATGCTACCCCGGCCGAACCTGACCTGAAGAGCTCTGGGCGGCTTGATTCGCGCCATCCGCTCCGCCTCGTTACCCATCGAAATGGTGGGGATTCCCTCCTCTTCAATCATTCGCTGAATCAGACCCACGGTCTGATGACACTTGGGTCAGACCGGCACCAGCAAGACGACATCGACCCCGTCGGCCTTGATCCGGGAGATCATTTTGAGGGCAGTATCCGTGACCAGAGGCACCACGTCGTTGACATAGCTGCAGCTGTAGTGGGTGTCGGTCACCCTGCCGATAATCCCCTCGTTCTCCAGTTCGATGAGACGGTGAATGGGAAAGATGATATTGAAGTCCTGCTCGGCCAGGCTGTGATCGTAATGTGCATGAGCGATGCCGATCTCTTCCTGTTGGACGGTTTTTGGGATTTCCCGAATGGACGGATCCCCGTGAATGGAAACCGTGTCGAAGGCCGGCTGGCTGTCCTTCAGGTAGAGACCGGCGCTGGTAATGAGCGCAAAGGTCTGCTCCGACGGCTTCCCGGTGTAAGGCGTCCAGGGGATATCGTCGGGGATGACAGAAGGATACTTCTTTACGATTTCCCCCATTTTGCCGGCCTTAAAATCCGGCATGCTTTCCTCCACCCATTTTTCGTACGCGGGTTTGAATTGTTCCAGGTCGATCGGCATGTGCATTCCTTTCTCTGTTTTTGACGCTTACAAAAGATAAATCCGAACCGTCGATGCGCAACTATTTCCGCTTGCACGCTTTTGTTCGGCGCTTTTACCCGATTACGTGCCCAGTCTCATCCCCTCTTCATTGCTTTCACCTCCTGCACGGCAGTCCAGATTCGATAGCGCACCTCAACATAGGAAAAGAGAATGTTCTGCACAAAAATCGGCTATCACGCCATCACCGGGTTCCGCAATACACCGATCTTCTCAATTTCCACCTCAACAATATCCCCGTCTTTCAGGAAAATTCGTGGATTCCGTGCAGAACCTACGCCGGAAGGCGTACCAGTCAGAATCACCGTGCCGGGCAACAGGGTGGTATCCTGGCTCAAAAAGGCAATCAGACTCGCAACACTGTGAATCATGTGTGAAGTGTTGCTCTCTTGCATCACTTCACCATTGAGACGGGTTTGTATGCGAAGATTTTGAGGGTCCCCCACTTCATCGGGTGTCAGCAGCACCGGTCCCAGAGGACAGAACGTATCAAACCCTTTTCCCCGACACCATTGATCCCCACCACCGAAGATTTGCCAACGCCGAGCTGAAATATCATTGGATACGGTGTACCCCAATACATAATTCAGAGCTTCCTCTTCGTCCACATCTTTTGCCCGTTTCCCGATCACGACCGCCAGTTCTCCTTCATAATCCATCTCAGGTCCTTTCATCTGACATTTCGGGATGCGAATGGGCGCGCCTGGGTCATTCAGTGAAGCCGTATTCTTAAAAAAGAGAATCGGGTACTCCGGAATGCCCTTGTCAAATTCCTCTATATGATCCACATAGTTCCGCCCGATACAAAAAATATTTGTCGGGACAACGGGAGCCAGCAATCGGACGAACCCCGCCTTATCACCCGTGAACTCCAACCCGCTGAATGGATCACCTCTCAGAATTTCAACCTGCCCGCCTGCAACACCGTCCACTATGGTGTTTTTGTCCAGCCCATAGCGAACCTGCCCCTGTTCATCTTCAAAACGAATAATACGCATGGTCATCCTCCATCATCAAATGATTCCGGGGCGTTTTACCCCTTTTAATCCCTTACAATGCAAGTCAACATGGACATATTTTTTCTCGCATGGCTTTTTCGCTATTAACAGGAGATAGTGTCCACATCATTCCTGTGGCCAGTCAAAGATAGATTTGCACTCTAAACGTCTTGGGCTTTGTCAAGAATCTGATGCATAACCTGGACAAAGGTAGCATCGCACAGCAGGGAATGTTTTGCAAGGCGCCAGGATGCAACCTTCCTCCTTCTGCTCAACCGGACCCAACAAACTCGCTTAATCCCGTTTTCGGCGGGACTCTACCGACTGACCTTGAAGGAATCTGGCGATACCTCGCTTTTTAATTGTTTTTTCCTGTAGCATTGCTTCGGCTCTCCTGGAGAACTTTTCGGTAAAGATCCGTTTCCACGGGTCTTGAAATCGCTTGGTATTTTTTTAAAGCTGACGATACGGATCGTTGCGTTCCGGGCGGCGTCGTTCAACATCCGAACCATCGCAGTAATCTCTCCCTGATGTCTCGCTTTGAAAGATGTAGACCCAGAAATCGATGGGCTATCCCAAATTAAAAAAGCCCAGCATTTTCATGCTTGGGCTTTTGTTACTTTTATTGGCGCCCCGGGATGGACTCAAATCACGCTTTCAGCGTGATTTCGCAAAGGCTCAACCGGATACCACAGGGTGGTTAATCCCGCCTATATTGGCGGGACTCTACCAACTGAGCCTGAAGGTATCTTGAGATCCCCCTCTTCTTAATTTTCTTTTCCAACTCCATCGCCTCACTTCTTGTGGAACATATCTGTGTATGGATCAATTTCCATGGGCCTTTAAATCGTTTTGTGGTCTTTGAAAGCTGGTATTCGGGATCATTGTGTTCACGGAGTCTACGTTCAACATCGGAGCTGAATCCACAATAATATCTGCCGGAGGCTTCGCTTTGAAGGATGTAGATCCAGAAATCCACGATTTACCCCGAAATAGAAAAAGCCCGGACTTTAGGTCCGGGCTTTGATTTTGTTGGCTCCCCGGGACGGACTCGAACCGCCGACAGGGTGGTTAACAGCCACCTGCTCTACCAACTGAGCTACCGGGGAATATTTTATTTGCAATCCCAAAGCCGACACGGTGGTTAATCCCGCTTGCAGCGGGACTCTACCAATCACGCCATCCAGCGTGAAGCGTGACTACCGGGGAATATCTTTTGCAGCCGATAACCGACAGGGTAGTTAATCACGCCTATGGCGGGACTCTACCAACTGAGCTACCGTCTCCGAAAATTGTGAAGTGGATATTTACTCCACTTTTATTCATCCTGTCAATCCTTTTTTTTGCTCGTCATCTTTTTCAAAAAATTCGATCTAACCATTCTGTTCTTCCATCCTTGACACTGAACCCCATTCCTTCTATCCTGCTCCCGGAAAGCAACCCTATTGGGCTTATCCTGGATGACTTTCAATGTTTGATAAAATAGAAAGGCTTTGCGATGAAACAAATCATTCTGGGGACTGCCGGGCATATCGATCACGGCAAGACCTCTCTTATCAGAGCTCTCACCGGGATTGACACGGACCGGTTGAAGGAAGAAAAGGAACGCGGCATCACCATAGAACTGGGATTCGCCCACCTGGAACTGCCCAACGGCAAGCTCCTGGGGATCGTGGACGTGCCGGGCCATGAAAAATTCGTCAAGAATATGGTGGCGGGGGCTACCGGTGTAGACCTTGTGGCCATGGTGATTGCCGCTGATGAGGGGGTTATGCCCCAGACGAGGGAACATCTGGAAATCTGCCAGTTGCTCAACGTGAAACATGGGTTGGTAGTGCTTACCAAGATCGACATGGTTGATCCCGAATGGCTGGAGTTGGTGCGGGAAGATGTGGGCGAATACCTTTCCGAAACCTTCCTGGCGGATATGCCTATGGTTGAAGTTTCATCGGTTACCGGCCAGGGCATCGAAGAAATGATCCAGGTATTGGATAAGCTGGCCGAACAGGTTCCGGAAAAGGACATCGGACACCTTTTTCGACTTCCCATTGATCGGATTTTCACCATGCGCGGTTTTGGAACCGTTATCACCGGCACCAGCGTGTCCGGGCAGATCAAAACAGGGGACGAAGTAACGATCTATCCCGAGGGAATTTCCTCCAGAATTCGGGGAATGCATGTTCATAATAAGGAAGTCACGGAGGTCAGTTCAGGTCTTCGAACGGCCATCAATGTGCAGGGTATCGAGAAAATGATGCTGCAAAGGGGGGATATCCTGGCCACAAAGGGATCTTTAAGAGCCACCTATATGGTGGATGTGAAACTGGATCTGCTTGCCAGCTCCCCGCGGAAGGTGAAAAACAGGGCCAAGGCTAGGTTTCACACCGGGACCTCCGAAATCATCTCCACGGTAGTCTTGTTGGACAGGGATGAACTCAATCCGGGAGACTCCTGTTTTGCCCAGATCAGGCTGGACGCTCCCACCGCTGTTCTTAAAGGAGATCGATATGTGCTCAGGAGCTATTCACCGGTGCGAACCATAGGCGGTGGTGAAATCCTCAACCCACTTCCCCTCAAGAAAAAGAGGTTCTCCGATACGGTGCTTTCCGAGCTCAAAATCCTCCACGAAGGGGAGCAAAAGGATGTCATTGAACGTTTTGTGGCTTTGGGCCGTTTCAAAGGCGTGGAAGAAACGGAACTTTCTTTCCTGGCCAATCTGAGTAAAAAAAAGCTCTCCGAGCCCTTGAAAACGTTAAAGGCCCAGAAAGTTGTCATCCAATTTGATAAGGAAAGATCGGTGTTGATCCATCAGGATTTTCTGGAAAAGGCACGCGCCGAACTGTTGGATATTCTTTCTCAATACCATAAGAACTTCCCGTTGAAATCAGGTCTTCTCAAGGAAGAACTCAGATCCAGAGCAACAGGGGCAAAGGACCCCAAGCTCTTCAATTTCATTTTAGGCCAGCTTGCCCGAGACGGCGTCCTTGTGCAGGAAATGGATGAAGTCAGGCTGGAAAGCCACAAGGTGACGCTGGCTCAAGATCAGAAAAAGACAAGGCAGGAAATAGAGGATATCTATCTGAAAGGTGGACTCGAACCGCCCTATTTCAAAGATCTGAAAGCAAAATTCCCGAAAGATACGGCATCCGAGGTCCTGGGAGTCATGGTCAAAGAGGGCGTCTTGGTGAAAGTGAAGGAAGATCTCTATTTTCACCGAAACGCCTTGGAAAAGCTGGAAAAGCAACTGGTTGAATTCCTGCGGAAAGAAGGGGAAATCACTACCCCCCAGTTCAAGGAAATGACTGGGGCATCGAGAAAATACACCATCCCTCTCATCGAGCATTTTGACGCTTCCCAAATAACCGTCAGGGTGGGAGACAGCAGGGTTCTCCGGAAAAAGTAGCGATGCTGTTCCTCATGAAAAATACCCCTGAGAATAGGCTGAAATCGGCGCTGCGTCTTAGACATAAAGAACTCATCTCCATCGTTGGGGGAGGCGGAAAAAGCACCCTTCTCTTCACACTCGCCCGGGAGCTTATGGAAGACGGCTTCCGGATCATCTCCACTACCACCACCAAGGTACGATACGAAGAAGCCCGGCGCGCACCCTGTTTCATCAGTCAGACATCGACTCCCGACTTTCTGCATGAGGTAGAGCGTGCGGCACTCCGGGAAGGCCACGTCTTTGTGGGGCGGAGCCTTCTTCCGGTGGGCAAGGTTGAAGGGATTGCCCCTGAACTCGCCGATACATTGTTTCAAGAATTGCCGATTGATTTTCTCATCGCAGAGGCGGATGGCGCCGCGGGGCTACCCTTGAAAGCCCATGCCGGCCATGAACCGGTGATCCCCTCTTCTTCCACAATGGTAATTGCCATGGCAGGACTGGAGGCACTTGGCCGCCCATTCGGCCCGGAAATGGTGTTCAGACAAGAGATTTTCGCAGCCGTCACTGGAGCAAAAAGTCGAGAGCCTATTTCCGTGGAGCAAGTGGCTGCCGTCTTTTGCAAACCGGAAGGCCTTTTTCGGGATGCGCCCGTCTTTGCAAGGAAGATCGCATTTTTAAACAAAATCGATCTGCTTGAAGATGAAAGGGAGGCCCAAAGACTGGCCCAAGCGCTGTTGTCGGACGCCCATGCCGGCATCGAACGGGTTATCATAGGTTCTCTGCAGAAAAGGAAATATTATGCGTGCTGTGGCCAGACTGATCCAGGTACGGAATGAGATACGAAACAGGCAATAAATATGAATGATCCTATAGAGAAAGAATTAGAAAGAATTGAATTTCACCGCAATGCGGTAGCCCTGATGCCGGATGCTTCGGACCCCCGACCGGGCATCGCTTTTCTGGTGGAAGGACAAAAGACCGGGCTCACTCAACATTTCTGCTCCTGTTCCATTTCCGAAAAAGGGACCTGCGACCACAAGCTTCAATTGGCCCGTATCTATAAGAGATTGAGGAAGGAGCTCAAAGAAAAAGGCTTTGATGATGATTTCAGGGCAAGTATCTGGGATGAATTCGCTCAAATCCTGGGTGAAAACTGTAGAGAAACCTTGGAGTCCGTGCATATGGATTTGTTCAAGGCGGGGGAAGAACAAAGACTGAGGATTTTCGGATCCGAGGGGGACGAAATATTTTCGTACCTGTCCGACGGTGCGGATCGTGAACGGTTTCTGGAACGTTGCGAAAAGAAATTCAGTCACGGCATCGTGCCTAATCGGGCCGTGGTGCTTGACAGATTAGCGCTCATGACCCTGACGGAGAATGAACGGGCCATGAACAGCAGAGGAGTGGAAACCAGACGGCAATTGCTGGAAAAGACTTTCTGGCACAGGGCCCTGTATCACTGCTATCGGGAACAGGGAAATTCTGGCTGCACATTCCATCCCGCCGTGGAGGAGGTGTCCGGCGCTTTCACGATCACGTGCAGGAAACCTGGAGGAAAGCCCCTCTGCCGTGTTGTCATCCCCCGAAGCAAAGTGAGAAGACTCCTGATCCGTTTTCAGGAGCGTCTCCCCAACCAGCATGGACTGGCTATCCATCCCATCCCTCTCAAGTCCATTTTCAAGGTCACCGCCGATACGCATCTTGACCTGGATATCCGGCCCATGATTCGGATCATACAGGAAAATGGAGAGGATACGTTCCTGGAGCGGGAGGACCTTTCGCGGTATATGTACGGCGATCTGGTATATATACCAGAGATGGCTATCCTGGCTGAACTGGAACGCCCCGGGGACCTGGAGAGGAAATTCAAGGCGCCGAGAAATATGGTGCTCAAAAAATCTCAGGTGCCGAAATTCTTGGAACAATATGGAGAAGAGATTCTTGATGCCTCCAACCTCCTTGCCGGAAATAAAGAATCTCTTAGAATCGTAAAGGACTTTGACCGCATCGACATCACTCCCCGCATGCTGGACAAAGACTGGTGCTGGCTGTCCATCACATATGGATTCGGGAATTTGGAGATCTCTCTTTCTGAAATTCTCAGTGCCAAAAAGGAGGGCCGGCGTTACATCGGAACGGAAAAGGGATGGTTTGACTGCGAAGCGGCCATCCTTGAAGGCATCGATTCTTTCCTGGAAAACGTGGAGGAAGGGGATCCGGCCTCGGAAAAGGGAACCATCAGACTTTTGCGAAGGAATCTTTTCCGTTTGACGGGTGGTCTTATGAAAGCGGTAAACCTGAAAGGGGATACCCAGCCCGTCCAACAAATGAGAAAGATGCTGGATCTGAAGCCTGTTGAGCCCCTGCTATTCTTAGAAGGGATGCGTTCTTCCCTGCGGCCTTATCAGACAAGCGGTGTGGAATGGATTCGTTTTCTTTTTGAAAACCGTTTTGGCGGCCTCCTTTGCGACGACATGGGACTCGGCAAGACCCACGAGGTGATCGCCTTTATGGTATCGCTCCGGGAGCATGAAGGGATAGAGGGGCCGTTCCTGGTCGTCTGTCCCACCACCGTTCTGAGCCATTGGGATCGTAAGATCAGGGACCATGCACCGGGGCTGAACCCCGTCGTGTATCACAATCCGGACAGAGATCTTCAAAAGGCAGGGGCAAACGGCTCCGTCCTGCTGACCTCTTACGGCATTTTGCGAAGGGATATGGATAAGCTCAGGGAGATTCCTTTCCCCCTTGCGGTTTTTGATGAAATCCAGAACATCAAGAACCCCCAAACGCAGGGCTATACAGCCGCGGAAACCATTCAGGCTCAAATGAAATTGGGGGTTACGGGCACCCCTATCGAGAACAGTTTGATGGAGCTGAAAGCGCTTCTGGATCTGACCCTTCCCGGCTATCTGGGAACGGACAAGGATTTTGAAACCCGTTTCGCGAAAGAGACAGCCTCATCCGATCTGCCCACCCGGAAGCTGGGACGTCTAAGCAGGCTCATATCCCCTTTTGTCCTCCGCCGCCGGAAAGATACGGTCCTTGACGATCTTCCAGAAAAAATCGAAGACATTCGAACCTGCAGACTCAGCGACGACCAGGTGAAACTGTATCGGGACGCTATCAGCGATAGGGGCAGGGGCCTGGTTCAAATTTTGAAAAGCGGCGAGGAGGCGGTCCCCTATATGCATATTTTCGCCTTGCTCAGTCTGCTCAAGCAGATCTGCAACCATCCGGCCCTGGTGGAGGAAGGGACCGCAGAAGGCTACGACCGATACGCATCGGGAAAATGGGAACTCTTTAAGGAACTCCTGGATGAATCTCTGGACAGCGGGCAGAAAGTGGTCGTATACAGCCAGTACCTGAAAATGATCCGGATCATGGAATGTTATCTGGAGAACCGGGGGGTGGAATATGCCGTCCTGACCGGAAAGAGCCGGAATCGGGGGCAAATCATCGAGCGATTCAACTACGATCCCGCCTGCCGGGTCTATGTGGGAAGCCTCAAGGCGGGCAGTACCGGAATCGATCTGGTGGCCGCCTCTGTGGTGATTCACTACGACCGATGGTGGAACGCCGCAAAAGAAGACCAGGCCACGGACAGGGTGCACAGGATTGGGCAGAACCGGGGGGTGCAGGTCTTCAAACTGGTAACCGAGGGCACTCTGGAAGAAAAGATCGCGGCCCTTATCGAAAAAAAGCGAAACCTCCTGGACCATGTGGTCAAAGAAAATGACCCGGGACTCCTGAAAGGCTTGACCAAAGACGAATTGATCGAACTCCTTTCAGGGCCCTGAGCTGAAGATCCCTGATTTGGACCTTCCCTTTCTACATCTCCACGGTGAACTTATCGGTTTCTTCGTTCCATGTGGCTGCCAGGGCGTAGACGGCAAAAATCAACAGCAGCAGGATTACCGTCCATATGTACCCGATGTAATCGGGGAGATAAAATCGGAATCCAATCAGTTTCTTGAGGCCTTGCGAACTATTAATCAATGTTTTGGTGAGTGAATTCGTCAATGCGAAAAAGACGACAGCCACCATCAGTTTAACGTGTCCCTCTCCCGCCCTCCAGACGGAACCGCTCCCGCAACCGCCGCTCAGTAACATGCCGAAGCCGAATATTACACCTCCCACAAGGCTCCCGAACCAGAAGGTCTGGGTCACATAGACGTCTTCACCGCGAAGGCCGGTCCATTTGAGCGCAGCGAAACCGATAATACCAATGACTGTGCTGTAGGCTACGGCCCTTGCCATGTCTCCTTCGCCGGTCATGAACGGATCCCTGAAACAACGGACAAAACAGAAACGCGCCCGCTGGATGATGATGCCAAAGGCAACCCCGCACAGAAGCAGCCCTCCCACCCGGGCATAGGCTTGTCTGGCATAAAACCACGCGGCCACGACGGCTCCCAGGAAAACAAGGGCGCCAATGTATGGTTCGGCAGCCATCAGGCTTTTACTTCCCGACTCCGCCTTTGACGGGTTTGGAGGTGGTATGTGCCATTTCCCAGTAGAGATATTTAAGCCCCAGGTAGGCGCCGCCAACGAGTCCCACCATCATGGCGATGCCGCCTAATGAAAGAGCGCTGGTTGCGATATAGAATCCCCCCACATTGCACCCGCCGGCCATGGCGGAGCCGATCCCTAAAAAGCAGCCTCCGACCACCCCTTTGACCAGCTCCCGCCCAGGCGCCTTTCGAATGGCGAACTGTTTGGAAAGCAGTGAAGAACCAAAAGCGCCCCAGAGAAGACCGATAACCAGGATGGAATTGGTGGAAAGCAGCGGTGATATGGGCGCCTGGCTGTATACGCCGATCTGGTGCAAAAACCAGTCTCCCCAGTTTCTCAAACCTCCCGCAACTCCCCATGGTCTGGCCCAGGCGAAGGTGATCACGCTCATGATGCCGATCAGAATTCCTCCAAGCCACACAGGCCAGTTGTTATAAAAAACCGTAGCGTATGCATCCTTGAGAATGCCTCCCATGACGCTCGTTTCTTTATTGTCGCTCATCAGACCTCAGACCTCCTTTCTGCATCAGCAGCCTTCATCTTCCATAATCTTAAACTGTGGTATTTTCTTTGGCGCGGGTTTCGGCGGCGGCGGCGGTGGAGGGGCTGAACCGGCAGCCGGCTGTCCCTGGATAGAAACATCCGGCGCAATGAGCCCGGCATTTTTATTCAATTTTTCACCTAATGCGGAGATAACGGACAGATCGTAACGGGTCCAGGCGGCTTTTGATTCCGGATCGGCCTGGACGGCCTTTCTGAAATATTCCTTGGCATCCAGGAATTTTCCCCTTTGGTAAGCCTGTATCCCGAATCGGATCATTTCGGCGCAGAGGGCCTTATCGGGAACAACGGCCTTGCTGTCCTGGGCGACCGCTTGACGGGTCAAAAAGATGCCTCCGCCAAACAAGAGTGTGATAAGTGTGAAGCCGACAATTGCCTTTTTCATTTTTGCCTCCTAAAAGCAAAGGGTTACGATAAAATGTTCCACTCAGAAACAAATGCCTTTGGCGCACAAAAGCCCACGCTTGGGGCGGGGGCTTTGTCCTGACCGTATTTTTGAAAAAGATCACAATTCCCAGATAAGATAAGTCCCATCCAGTTTACATTGACAACCTGCCTTCAGGTATTTCACGTCAAAACCCTTTTCCTTGAGGAGAAGGTAGGCCATTTCTCCTCTCACACCGGTTCTGCAATGCACCACCACGAATTTGTCCGTAGGTATTTCATCCAACTTTGCAGGCAATTCGTCAAGGGAAATATTAATAGCGCCGGGAAAATGACCGGAAGCATACTCGGAAGGCCCGCGCACGTCAATAACCGTGATGGCTTTTGACTTCAGAGCATCTTCAAAGTTCTCGATACTGATCTCGCCCGGCTCCAGTTTCCTCACGTATACGACTTTTTCCGCAGCAGGCCCCGTCCTGATGTCGTAGCCCTTTTTCTCCCATGCCAGAGCACCCGGGAATTCCAGGAGCGAGACATTCTTGTATTTCCACCCCCCGGCTGTTTTCACAGCCTCAATAGAGTCATTCAGGGTATCGGAATAGAAAACGATCGGCGCCGTCAAGGCCTGTGGGAACCTATCTTTGGCGCCGGCAAGATTCCCTGCCGGGATATTCACTGCGCCAGGAATATGTCCCGCGGTTACGGCCGCGGGAGAACGAAGGTCGATGAGAACGATATTGCCTGTCCTTACGTAATCGGGCGTCGATACGGCATAGTATCCCGCCTTTTTCCAGGCCGGCATACCTTCCACATAGGCTCTTACATTTTTCCAACCCCATTTTTTCGCCAGACCGGCGGATTTGGGACTCATGCCTCAGGTAGGCCCTCCACAATAGAAAATAACGGGCTTGTCTTTGTCGGCGGGCAGCAGCTTCTCGCCCTGCTCCTGGAGTACAGTTACGGGGATGGAAACCGCGGTGGGAATATGGGCGGCGGCAGCAATTTTTGCGGGCCGTGAATCAACCAGCAAATACTTGCCTTCCATGGGCCCCTTTTTTACCAGGGAAGCCAGTTCATCGGTCTTTATTTCCACAACGCCGGGAGGAAGTTTTACAAGGGCCTTCGTGATGCTCGTTGCTATTTTGTCGGGGCCAACCGCTTTGTACTTCACAATCACTCCGGTGGGGGGAGGGATATCTTTGCCTGATTGGGCATTTATAAACTTCGTGGCGTCATTGAATTTCAAGATGATGACGCCTTTTCCCGTTACTTCCACGGAAACCGTCTTTGCCTTGTTGGAAACGGCTTTTACCTGTCCTTTGATCTCAAGGTTTTCACTCTGTGCGGCCTGCAGGCTTGAATCCTGTGCGCCCGTGTAAGCAGCAGCAAAGAGAAAAAGGGAACAAATCAGTCGCGTTCACAACAAGGAACTTCTTCAATGTTTTTCCTTTTTTCATCGTTTTTCCCCTATCAGCTATTGGTCCTTGTTTGTTCGAAACGCCTCAAAATATAGGCATTCGGCAATACCACCCTCATGCGACCCATCTGCAAAAAAAATAGAACCCGGGAGTCAGAAAAGAGAGTTGGAAATATAAAAACCGACTTTCTTTTTCCTTCGGGCTCCTGAATTCTATTTAATTACGACAGTATCCCTTCAATAAATCAATACACCAGCGTTGCGTCAGCTTCAAGAATCTCCATCGTCAAGGTGCCTCCTGCCGTGGGAACAGCCCCTTCAATCAGATCCGCCACATCGATCTTACGCTCCTGAATGCATGGAACACAGACCAGAAGTCTTCCTCCCGCTTCCATGAAGCTCTCCAGCAATTCCTGAAGGGGTGAAAACCCTGCCGAGTGCACATGCTGCAGATATCCTTTCTTAGCCAGGAATACCGCAGGCCCCTGCAGGACAACGACGGCCTCCACTTCCATGGCCTGAGCGGCGTTTGCCAAAACAAAAGGAAGACTTGCCTTTTCAGGATTTTCCCCACCATGGGTTGCAATGTAAAGAATCTTTTCCTTTTTTTCTTCCGCCATTTTTTTCTCCTTTAGAAATATTTATTGAAAGGTAAATAGTTCCCACTATGTTTGTTGCCATGGGGTGTCCGTTTAGAAATGAAGTATATTATGATAACAATATCAGACAAGTTGTGCAAGGAGTACGGAAAGATCCTGCACATCCGCTCCAATCTTAATTAGATTTCCCAGGCAGATGGGGCACATGGAAACGATCGGTTTTCCGGTCTCTTGCAGGTCCGCATATCTGCGCTGGAGGATCTCTTTGGTTAGAGCTGGGGAAATGGATTCCGCGGGACCGCCGCAGCAACCGGTAAATTTTCCCGAGTTCCTCACATTCACATTTTCTATTCCAAACTTGTTAAGGATATTTCGAGGGACATCCGAAAGCTTCAGATACCTTCCATAAAAGCAGGGATCATGAAGAGTAACCTGCCTGCCGCCGTCTTTTGCCTCAAAATTGATCAGTTCGAAGTAGGTTTTCACGTCAAACTCAATCCCGGTATATTTCGGATAGAGCACTTTCAATGCATAGGTGGTGTGGGGATCCACGGTAATAATTTTGCGGATACCCTGCTTTTTTAGCTTTTCCGCTACAAATTTCGCATGTGCAATAAAATTTTCATTATCGCCCAGGTCATAGAGGAGTATCCCGCTATAGAAATCCAGCTTGGGTTTGTAGAAGAAGTTGACCCCTGATTTGTCCAGAAGCTTCACCATACTCCGCAGGATATGGTTGAATTTTTCCTTATCTTCCTTATCCGCCATGAATGCAAAGGCCGATTTTACCAGAACTTTTGGGACATATTTCTGGTATCCCACATAATCCGCCAGCTTTGTGTCTTCAAAACGCTCAATCTGATGCGTCATCTTTTTGATGTACGGCATCATCTGGTACATGAGCCCCGTATACAGCATGGCGTCTCCCTCGGTGCGTAGCGAGGCATCTTTCCACCATTTGTTCATTGTGCCGTTGCCTGCACCGAAAGGGTTCCGCGTCTTGCGAATGTTGTCCGCGAGGACGTCGATGATATTCTTTGGATGATACATCTTAAGACCTCCTCCAGTTGTCCACTACAAACCGTCTCAACCCCAGGATAATATCGCCCGGGTCCGCTTCCCTGGGACACGTCTGGATGCACAACCCGCAGTGCAGGCACCGCCATAAATCCTCATAATTTTCAAGGATGCGATCCTTCGCGCCGATCTGGGCGTAGCGGATCATTTTTCTGGGGAAGTGTTCATGGATAAGCGGACATATGGCGGCGCATGTGCCGCAATTGAAGCAAGCCATGGTCGTATCTACGCCAAAACGCTCCAACTCTTCCGCAAATTCGGGATATACCTGAGTCATTCTCCGACCCCCTCAAATAGTTTTATTCTTATTCCTGTGCTTTCCGGCGAATCGAATGGGCCGGCAACTCAATTTTCGGTCTCAGCGGCCAGGCGATACTTGAAGTAACTGCCGTCCTGCTCCGCCTCAAGGATCTCGCCGAATTTTTTCATGGTGGCCACATACCACATAACTTCCGATGAAGAAATTCCGGAAGCAGCCGCTATTTCAGGAACCGTGGCAGCCTGGTTCCTGAGTTGCTCCTTGATGGTTTTTACGACCTTCATCTGATCCTTCAGCCTTGCCGAGGCCGCCTTTATGGAATGTTCCCGGGCCTTGCGCAGGGCTTTCATGGCTTCCTTATTTTCCTGTTCTGTCTGACTCATGGAAATTGTCCTCGAAATGTTTGCAGTCATTGAATTCTATGCGCGCAGCCTGGCGCTCGTTGTATCTTTGGTTTACAGGATCTTGTCCGACACGATCATGTCCACCATATCTTCGTACTGTTTCAGCGTCCATCCGTTGATATCAATGGCGTTTTCAGGGCAGACTCCCACACAGGACCCGCCGCCGACGCACAGGGCCGGATTGACCTGGGCCCGCAACCCTCTCTCCCCGTTTACGTCCATTTCCACCAGCGAGAGCACCCCGTCGTGCAAGCAGGCTTCCAGGCAGGCGCCGCAGCCGGTGCATTTCTCCAGGTTGACTTCCGCCACAAAGGGATCCAATTCCACGTAGCCCCGTCCAAGGATTACGGAGGCTTTTACAGCAGCCGCGGAGGCCGCGGCGCAGGCTTCTCCTATGTCAAACGGGGCCTGAGCGGTCCCTGCCAGCAACACGCCGGAAACAGCCATTTCCACGGGACGCAACTTGGGGTGCACCTCCAGAAGAAACCGATCAACGCCAACGGGAAGTTTCATCATTTTTACCAGATCGGAAACATCACTGGGTTCCATCCCGGTTGCAAGCACCACCAGGTCTACCGGAACCTCGATCTCCTCATCAAAGGTCAGGACGTCTTTCACCTTGACCGTCAACGGGCAACCGGCGGTTCCCTTATTTCTGGTTACCACGGGAGCCTCTTCCGCCTCGAAACGGAAAAAGGTGACTTTGTTCCTGGAAGCCCTTTCGTAAAGTTCCTCATGCCCACGGCCGTAGGTTCTGATATCCCGGTAAAAATCGAAAACACGGGTTTCGGGGTGGGCCTCTCGAATTTCATTGGCCGCATGCAGGGTTGCGCTGCAGCACGTCCGGCTGCAGTATTGATTCAGGTTCCCCGTGCTGTCCGCTTCATGGATCCCGGGGATCTGCCTGCTGCCCACGCAATGGATCATGGCCATATTCTTTATTTTTCGGCCGTTTACTTCCAGTTTCGAGCCCGGTCCGTTCTCCCGGTTTTCGGCGATAACACGGATAAGTTCCTTGAGCGTCATCACTTCCGCGTAATCCCCGTATCCGTATTCGCCTCGACGCGGGGTATAAGGTTTAAAGCCCGTGGCGATGACAACCGCACCGGTGTTAATGGTAAAATCCTCTCCCGCCTCAGGAATGCTTGCCGGGCAAACCCCTGCAAACGGGATGAATTCTCCCAGGCCCTTGCCGGTTTCACTCATCTTTTTTATCTCACCGTCATAGGCGCCTAATCCGGGTGCTTCCCTTCTTACATGGAGCTTGAAATTGCCGATATAGCCTTCAAAGCCCTTCACCAGGGAACAGTTGTGTACTGTGATGGAAGGATGATTCAGGACTTTCTCCGTCAGTTCGGAGACGATATCCGAAGCTTTTTCATCGGTAGGAAAGACCCTGTCCCATTTTGCCGTCCATCCACCCAGGAACGGGGATTTTTCGATGACAGCCACCTCCATTCCCCGGGCAGCCAGATCTATGGCGGCTTTCAGGCCTGCCGCCCCTCCTCCGATAACCGCGACATGTTTCTTTGCATCCACGCGAAACGGTTCCAGAGGCCGCAATCCTCTGGCTTTGGCGGCCGCCGCCGCAACCAGACGCGTCGCCTTGTTTGTCGCGTGATCCCCATGATGAACCCAGCTCACCTGCTCGCGAATGTTGGCATGCTCATAAATGTAGGGATTTCCCCCGGCCCTGGTAATAGCGTTTCGAAACGTTGTTTCATGGAGATCCGGCGCACAGGATGCTACCACAACGCGATTCACAACGCCGTTTTTCAGGTCCTCCATGATCAGTTCCTGGCCCGGATCGGAGCACATGAACACATTGTCCCGCACCTTCACTACACCGGGGATGTTTCTTGCATTCTCACAGACTTTTTTCACATCCACATGGTCGCTGATGTTTCCACCGCAGTGGCAGACATATACGCCGACCTTCTCTTCCGGAGTTTCCATTTTTTCCCTGTCTTCTTCCGCCATACCTACATCTCCCGATTTCATTTTCGAAGTTGCGGCATCATGCTGCGGCCTTGCTCGTTCGTTCAAGGGAAATCAAATAATTGGAGGCTTCCATGGCCGCCGATCCCGCTTCCACGATGGTGTCTACGATATCCTTTGGCCCTGCCGCCACTCCCGCGGTGAAGACTCCCTCCATATCGGTAAGCGTGGGAGCGGTCTTGGGCTTGATGGTTTTGATAAAGTCATCATCCCCCAGGGATACGGAGCAGATCCCCTCGGGATTCCATCCCGCAACCATCCCCAGAGACAAGACCACCAGGTCATGTTCCGCCACCTTTACTCCGCCGTCTTTCCCCTGCGCTTCATAATGAAGCCTTACCGTTCCATTTTCGCCGGGGTCTATGGAGGCCACCTTCCCCTTGATAAATTCAACCCCCATGGCCTTGGAGTTCTGGAAAAACTGTTCGTACCCCTTCCCGAAGGTGCGGATATCCATATAATAGATGGCGATGTCGGCCAGGGGAACCGCTCCCGAGAGGAGCATGGCCTGTTTGATGGCATACATGCAGCAGACGCGCGAACAGTAGGAAACCCCCATGCTCTTGTCCCTGGAGCCGGCGCATTGAATGAATGCGATGGAATCAGGCTCCATGCCGTCGGACGGCCTGAGCACCCGGTTGTAGGGTCCATGGGGCGCCAGAAGCCTTTCCATTTGCAGCGCACTGATGACGTTAGGAATTTTTCCCTCCCCGTATTGGACCTTGTTCGCAAGCGGCGTCAGTTCAAAACCGGTGGAAAGGACCGCTGTCTTTGCCTCGATGGCGAAGTGCTCCGGTTCCTGAAAGTAATTGATGGCCTGGGTGGGGCACACCTTGGCGCACTTTCCGCAAAGGGTGCAATTTTCCGCATCCAGGAGGGCAATCTGAGGAATGGCATTGGAAAATGGGATGTAAATCGCTTTTCGCGCGGCGAATCCGCCCTGTTCTTCATCCGGCACATACACGGGACAGTTGTATTCACATTGTCTGCAACCGATGCACTTCATTTCATCCACGAAACGGGGTTTCCGGGTGATCTCGGCGTTTATTCTGTTCCCCTCCCTTTCGAGCGAATTCAACCGGCAGTAGGTGAAAAGCGTAATGTTCGGGTGGTGGGCCGCGGCGGCCATTTTCGGAGTGGTAATGCAGCTCGCACAGTCAAGGGTGGGAAACACCTTGGAGAGACGAATCATCTTCCCGCCAATCGTTGCATCCTTATCCACAATGGCTACCTTGAAATCCTGATCAGCAAGATCCAACGCCGTCTGTAACCCCGCGATACCGCCTCCCACAACCAGGGTATCGAATTTTAATGTTGTCATGGACATAAGTCTTTCCTTTCACTCGCCTGTACGTCTCAAACTCACGCGGCTTTTTTCTCCGACCCGGGGGGCCCCAGTTCAGCCAGGAGCTGATTCATCTGGTTTACTTCTTTCACAAAGGCTTTGGCTGCATACGGTGCATACCCCCGTGAGTCGGACCCGTCTTGTGTCCAGCCCCTGCTTCCTTCATCATGGGGTACAATTTTTCCATCCTTGCCGCCAGGGCGGGGTATGCGCCTTCATAGGCGCATTCCACTCCGCAGGACATGATAATAATGCCGTAGATTCCTTTCTTGAAGCAATCCATATAGAACTTCTCCGGAAACATGACCGGCGCCCTGACTTTAAGAATATAGGTATTGTCGGGGTAGCTCATGTGAGCCTGGCCGGTAGCGTTGGCGCCTGGATAGGCGCAGTCTTCCGTTGCTAAAATCAGTATCTTTGCCTGGTTTTCCTGGGCTGACATAATGCCCCCCTCCCCTCTATTTCTGACGTTTTACAAAAATCCTGTCTGCTCCGTCCACGGGCAGGAACCCTAAATAATCGTGCCCCACCTTCTTTGCCCAGCGGGGAATATCATTTCTGGAACCGGGATCATTGGAAAGGATTTCGAGAATCTGTCCCACCTGAACATTGCCCATTCCCTTCTTGGCTTCCAGCAGAGGACCCGGACAGGATACCCCGCGTGCGTCTACTATGTTTGCCGCTTCGATTGTGCTGAGATCTATTTCTCCCATGGTTTTTCTCCTTTTTCTTTTTGGTTTTTGTTGACGATTTCAGCCTTTAACTCAAGACAAATATCATCTGAATCGCCAGACGTTATCCTCTTTTTAGCAATACGTGATAGCATTCCTTCTGTTGATCTACGCTGATCACCTTGTCTTTGGTTCTCTCGAAAATATGACAAAAACTCTTCTCGATCTGGGCGTCGGAACTGATTACCTCTAAAATCTCTCCGGCATTCATGCGGCTGAGCCAGCTCTTTGCCTTGAGAACGACCCAGGGGCAATCCCATCCCCTCAAATCGAGGATCTTGTTTGCCCGGTATGTTTTTTCAGTCGTTTCCATCATAGATTCTCAAAACCCGTTTCTTTATTTGCGATTGAAGTTTGCAATCTCAATGCCAAAAAAGGTTAAAGGAACGATTCAACGTAACAATATGATATAACTTGTTTAAACAATTTTATTTAAGAAAACTGTTGATTTCTTAACGTTAAGAATTTATCATTAACATATGTTCAATTGTGCGATGTCTTTAACGTTCACGGTTTTAAGCATGCTTTTCTGGAGGTGGAAAACCGTATGTTTGATGATGAATACAGCAAATACTGGCAAACCGTCGTGCAAACCATGCTGGACGGTCTGATGATTGTAGACCGGGAAGGGATCATTATCTCGACAAATGAGGCCCTTGAAAAACTGACCGGATACACCCGGGATGAATTGATCGGGCAGTCGTGCGATATATTGAAGTGCAACAGCTGCTTCGGGACAAGAAAAGACGGGGGCGACAAGCACTGTGGTCTTTTTAATGAGGGCAAAGTGCGGCACAGCCGGTGTATGTTAATCAGGAAAGACGGATCGCCCCTGCATGTGATGAAAAATGCCGCCATCCTGAAGGATGGAGAAGGCGTCGTTGTGGGGGGAGTGGAAACCCTTGCCGATTTTACGGAACTGGTGGCTAAGGACCAGGTGATTTCTTCTCTCAGAAAGGAATTGAGCATAGAAGACAGTTTTGAAGGAATTATCGGTTCCTCGTCCGGCATGCGCCAGGTCTTTGATCTCATCCAAAGCGCCGCCCAGTCCGAAGCCCCGGTGATTATCTACGGGGAAAGCGGCACCGGCAAAGAACTGGTGGCGGGCGCCATCCACCGGCTGAGCCCCCGATCAAACGGTCCGTTTATCAAGGTGAATTGTGCGGCTCTTAATGAATCCCTGCTGGAAAGTGAGCTTTTCGGGCACGTGAAAGGGGCTTTTACGGGAGCTGATCGTACGAGGATGGGACGTTTTGAGGCGGCCACCAAAGGGAGCATTTTTCTTGACGAAATCGGTGATCTGCCCCTTTCAACCCAGGTAAAGCTCCTGCGTGTGCTGCAGGAAAAGGAAATTGAAAAGGTGGGGGATTACCAGCCGATCCCCGTTGATGTGAGGGTCGTTGCCGCGACCAACCGAGATCTGAACAGGCTGATGAAGGAGGAGCGGTTTCGGGAAGACCTGTACTATCGGATCGGGGTTATCCCCATTTATCTCCCCGCTTTAAGAGACAGGATCGAGGACATCCCGATTTTGGTGGACAAGTTTGTTCACCGAATCCAGGTGAAGACCGGAAAACCGATCAGAGGCATGAGCAAGAGCGCCCTTGAAATGCTCATGCAATATGCGTGGCCGGGAAATGTGCGTGAATTGATCAACGTCATTGAATACGCCTTCGTACTCTGTTCCAAAGGAGATATCGGGCTGGAACACCTTCCCGGATCGCTCAAGCAGTCCTCTTCCGTCCAGCCGGAAAAGAAAATAAAGAAAGACATTCCAGGAAGGCCGGCTTCAACAAGGACCAGATCATGGAAGCCTTGCATGCGGCAGGGGGCAACAAATCGGAGGCCGCCCGCATTCTTGGAATCAGCAGGGTGACATTGTGGAAAAGGCTTAATGCGCTGGATATCCAGGTGGACAAAGAGATCCGGGGCTGAACATTCCTGCCTGAGATTTATTCAAAAAATGCCCGATTGTATTTTATTTTGGCCCTGTCAAACTCTTCATAAATGATCGCGGCTCTCCTGTTGGCAAGATCTCTGGCAAACCGGATATCGCTTTCGCTGTCAGCCAGGGCACAGCAGGAAAGACATTTCTGGCACACATGCGTCTCCTCTGAATGGGTAACGGCAAAATTGACCGAAAAATACAACCGTTTTTCTTTCTGATTTTCAAAATTTTCTACAGCGGCAAAATTCTCCAGGTCAATATGGATGGAAATTTCGTTTCCTTCCTTCGCCAGGTGAATGTAGTCGTCGAGGATCATTGTTGAAGCAAACTCGTCCCTCTTTTCCTCAAACTTGGAGAGCATTCCTTCCAGGGTGAACAGCTTCCCGCTCAAGATAAATCCCGGCCTTTTCCAGGACCGCAAAATCCCTCTGAAGATAACGATTGGCAATCATTACCGCCTGTGATACGTGGGGACAGAGATTATGGGTGCAACCCCGCGAGTAGCACTTTCTAAAAGAATACTCCTTTCCATCAATGGCGCCCGTAAAGCGGGAAAAGAACAGAAATGCCTGAAAAGGGTGCTCCTCGTGATCAAGTTCCACTTCGTTAATTTCAAAGGAATTATCCACGGTGACTTCATGACCTTTTTGTTTCAACGAAACAAGATCCGTAATTCTCATCGGGGAATTCTGCTTCACTTTCTCTTCCATTTTGGCGCCTCCGTCATCTTCATTTTCTGAAACCTACCCTGGATTTTCTCTGCTCTCTTTCCTGAAACGTTATGCAAACTAAAGCCGAATGCAAGAACCGCGATTTGTAGAATCAGGAAGTAAAAAAAACATATTGCAACAAAAATGCCAGAAAATATCTTTGACATGAACAGGAAGCCTGAAAAGATTGTAACTTGCTGAAATAATGATTTAAGTATTATCTTCTTAAAACAAAAGGTTGGAACATGGTCGTGAGATGTTTTTTTCGGAATGAGTCCGAATTTAACGCATGTTAATGTCTAAGTGAATGTCAACCTTCTTCTATCCCCGCGTCATGGCAGCGCCGCATTTGGGACACTGCTGGTCATAACAGGGGGTTCCCGTTTGATGCGCCGCCTTTTCACCGCAGCTGGGACAAACGCAGTTTCCTCCCGGCCCTGCACCTACGCCTCCACGGCCTTGACCTGCACCACCGCCTTGGCCTCTACCCTGCCCGCCTTGACCTTTGCCCATTCCGCGACCTGTTCCAGCGCCCTGGCCTCCCGGTCCTGTTCCGTCTCCTCTTGGCATGTTCCGTTCCTCCTCGTGATTAGATTCTTACGGTTTAATCCTGAGAGTCTATCTCTCAACAGTATTCGTTTTAAAAAATTTTCATGGATCAATTTTCAAGACTTTTTGCCAAGCCCTCCCATATGGCCTTAACAGCCCGGGAACCTTTTCCCTGTTCGTCAAATTCAACAATGGTCTTTCCCTCAACCATGGCATGGGTAAAGGCAGGATCAAAAGGAACGCGGCCCATGACCCTTATATTCTTTTCTTTCGCAAAGGCCTCAATGGCCTGTCCCATCCCGGGATTGAGATCGAACTTGTTAACGCAAAGCATTGCCGGCACCTTGAAAAATGCAGCCAGTTCCGACACCCTTTCCATATCATGTTTGCCCGAAACCGTGGGCTCGGCCACGATCAAGACGGCCGATGCCCCCCCAAGAGAAGCGATTACCGGACATCCCACACCGGGAGGGCCATCCGTGAGCAGTAAATCCAGTTTCTTTTCTTGAGCCAGTTTCATCCCTTCCCGGCGAATCAGAGCCACCAGCTTTCCTGAATTTTCCTCGGCAATACCCAGATTGGCATGGGCCATGGGGCCGAAACGCGTATCGGAAATAAACCACTCGCCGCAGGTGTTGATCGGGAACGCTATGGCCTTTTCGGGACAGAAATAATAACAGACGCCGCAGCCCTCACATTCGATTTCGTCCACCACAAAATTCTCGCTGATGGCATCCCATCGGCACAGGTCCCGGCACTGGCCGCACCGGGTGCATTTATCCGGATCAATTTTTGCCGTGTGTCCGGATTCAAAATCATGGCGTTCCTTAATCGTGGGGGCCATGATCAGGTGAAGATCCGCCGCATCCACATCCGCATCGCAAAGCACTTTGCTTTCGGCAAGGGAAGCAAACGCCGAAATAATACTGGTCTTTCCCGTTCCTCCCTTGCCGCTTATGACGACTATTTCTTTCATGAAGCGCTCCTTTTTGCCCCTGCTATTTTGTCAATATCCCTGTACAGTTGGATGAAGTTTTCTTTCCATTCAGGCAACACATCAACAACCATATCGCCCCGCGAGTAGGCTTCGGCAATTCCTCTGTCAAAGGGGATCTCCATCAAAACGGGGATATTTTCCCCTTTGGCGTAGGCCTTGACACGGTCATCGCCTATATCCGATCGGTTGATGACCAGTCCGCAGGGAATGCCCAGGATTCGGACGGCCCCTATGGCCAACTTCAAATCATGAAGACCGAAAGGAGTGGGTTCAGTTACCAGCAGTACGAAATCCGCGCCTTTCATGGATGCAATCACGGGGCACGAAGTTCCCGGAGGGGCATCGATGATGGTCAGCATGTCCGGGCGTGTGTATTGCCGCACGCTTCTAATCAGCGGCGGAGACATGGCTTCGCCCACACGCAGCTTTCCATGCACAAATTCCAAGCCATTGCGGTGTCCCCTTTCGATGCGACCCAACTCCCGGGTCGTCTCGGTGATAGCCTTTTCGGGACAGACCTCCATGCAGCCGCCGCAGCTATGACACATTTCAACAAAGGGCAGCACGGTTTCTCCAATCACAATGATGGCCCTGAACTGGCAAATTTCTCCACACTTTCCGCAAAGGCTGCATTTTTCCATATCCACCTCGGGCACCGGGGTGGTAATGATCCGGGTCTCTTCCATATGCGGTCGGATGAAGAGGTGGGCATTGGGTTCTTCCACGTCGCAGTCCAGAAGCTGAACCCGGGAATCAAGAGAAACGGCCAGATTGGTGGCTACCGTGGTCTTTCCCGTACCACCCTTTCCGCTTGCGATACTGATAATCATTATGTTCTCCTTTGGCGGTTAGCGACTATCTTCATCACTCAATGATCACAACGATTCGCACCCGAAACCAGGGTATTGGAGAGGTACTGGTTTGCCAGCGACTCAGGAGAATCCATGGGCGCGCCCATGACTACCTCAATGCCATTGTCGCGCAAAAGCTGCTGAGCGTTTTCGCCCATTCCTCCCACAATGGCCACATCAGCGCCTTGCTCGTGAAGCCACCGCGGCAACACCCCCGGTTCATGGGCCGGCGGATTTCGAATCTCCGTTTTGACGATTTTCCCATTCCGCGTTTCTATGAACGCGAATTGTTCGCAATGCCCGAAATGGGAACTCAATTTTCCTTCGGATACGGGCACCACCAGTGTTTTAAAATCTTTGACGCCTTTCTTCCCGATGATGGGAAACTCCGACTTGGTTTTCGGAACCGCCTTTGTCCGATGCCGGGTCAACTGCACAATTTCATCCACCATTTTATTGAATTCCCGCGTGATGGGGAGATTGTTGTCATCCAGAATCCCCATACTCCCGGAATCGCCGTTCATGACCACCCGGGGTTCAAGGGGAAGTGTTCCCAGAAGCCTCAGGCCTTCTTTCTTTGCGGTCAGCATGCCGCCGTGCGTCTTGAACAGGTCAATGGTTTTGCCGCAGTGTGGGCATGTAAGCCCACTCATATTTTCAACCAGGCCCAGGATTTCCATATTTACCTGGCGGCAGAAATTAATGGATTTTCGCACATCCGCCAGCGATATTTCCTGGGGCGTTGTCACAATCAGGGCCAGCGCGTCCGGAATGGTCTGGGCCACGGTAAGGGGCTCATCGCCGGTTCCCGGCGGCGAGTCGATAATCATGTAGTCCAGATCATTCCACTCCATATCGGATATGAACTGTCGAATCACCCCGATCTTAAGAGGTCCCCTCCAGATAGTGGCGGCATCCTTGTCGTCCCCCAGAAGTGTTTCAATGGAAATCACCTCCATATTGGGAAGATAACTGACAGGGCGCGCTTTTCCGCTGCCCGCGCCCTGTCCGAGACTTCCCTTGAGGCCCAGCATGCGGGGAATGCTTGGTCCGTGAAGATCCACATCCATGAGCCCCACCTTGTATCCCCGCCTGGCCAGAGCCACGGACAGGTAGGCCGCCACACTGCTTTTTCCAACACCTCCCTTGCCGCTCATCACGAGGATTTTATGTTTGATTCGGAGCAGGCTTTTCTTAATCTCAATATCCTGCATCTGGTGCTGATCCTTTTGGTTTAAATTTCCCTCTGCCATAAATGTTACCCTCCACGGTCTTTGTTCTTCGTTCTTTAATTACCCAATTTCGATTCAAGTGACTTGACCTGTTCCCGCAGCTGCCGCACCTGGTCTTTCAATTGATTCACTTCATCGGTTCCGGAGGTGGGAATGGTTGAAGAGGGACTTGCCCCCTGCATGCCGCCTCCCATCCCGCGCCCCATGCCACGACCCATGCCGCCGCCCATGCCGCGACCTCCGCATCTGCCCATACCGCCGCCCATGCTGCCGCCACTGACACCCGTGCTTCCAGTGCTGCCGCCCATGCCGTAATGATCGGCCACATTGGGCGTGCTGGTGGACTTAAGAGCTCCGTCCCGGTATCTCTCAAGCGCTTCCCGGACGGTTCCATTCTGTCCCACAAAAACTTCTACTCCTGCCGCGGCAAGGGTTTTCACCGCATTGGGCCCCACATTTCCGGTCATGATGGCTTTGGCGCCCTTGGAGGCCACGAACTGGGCGGCTTGAATGCCGGCCCCGCCGCCTAAGGCGATACTTTCATTATCAAAAGCCTCAAAATTCATATTGTCCGTTTCCGCAACAACAAAATAGGCGCACCGGCCAAAACGCGGATCGATCCGTGAATCCAGATTGTTGCCACTACTGCTGACTGCAATTTTCATATCGGTTCCTCCTGATTATTTTTATATTGCCGGCCTCCGCAACCCGGCATTCGAAATTTTTTATGACAAAGGCCATCCCTCAAATACGCCTCGATCACCTGGTCAACACACCCCGCAACAAAGGGAATGATGCGGATATTGCGCGCTTCGATGAGATTGGCGAAGAAATCGGATACCCCGCCGCAAATCAAGATGTTAACACCCAGTTTTTCCAGGGTTGCGGCCCGGGAAAAAGGAGAGAGGCCATCAAAAAGCACCAGGTGTTTTTCCGTGACCACACGGTTGTGAATATCCGCAATGAGCAATGTCCGCGTGGCATCGAAAAGGGGCGAAATGCGATTTTCCCAAACGGTTACAGCCACCTTCATCTGTCATGGTCCTCCCATGGGGAAGAGTAAAGCAATGACCATACCAGGACCTGAACTGATTTTTCCGATATGGGGGTAAAATCCATAATGTCAATTGGTTGTTTGAAACTCAGGATGGCGATTAAGCCATTGGGATTTGAAATAGAGTAGCAGTTATGAGATTATATAGGGGCGCATAGTCGCCGAAACGCGACTCAATTAGGTTTTCTCGCGCCTGCTTCGGCCGTCCATTCCGGGAAGTTGGAGCCCCAGGGTTCTTGATCTTTCGAAACAGGGTGCTCTTGTGCATGCCGAGTTCGCGTGCAGTCGCCAGTCGGTTAAAATGATTCCGTTTCAAGGCATCCTGTATCACCTGGGATTCCGTCAATTTCAAGGCTGCGTCCATACCCGCGAGAAGCGGCCCGGGGGACAAACTTTGCAGGTTCTCGGGCAGACAGTGAACACCTATTTCACCTTCAGCGCACAACACCAGAGCATGCTCGATGATGTTTTCCAGTTCTCGAATATTGCCCGGATAGTCGTGGAACATGAGAAGCGAAAGCGCCGCCTGGCTCATGCCGATCACCATTCTGCCCTGTAACCGGTTGAACCGTTCAATAAAGTGCCTGACCAGGTTGGGAATGTCTTCCCTGCGCTCCCGCAGGGGCGGGAGATCCAACCGGACAACGTTAATCCGGTAAAACAGGTCCTGCCGAAAAGCACCTGTCTTCACCAGGTCGTCCAGGTTTTTGTTGGTAGCCGCGATGATGCGCACATTGGCCTTCATCTCCCTGGTGCCCCCCAGGGGACGAAAAGTTCTTTCCTGAAGTACGCGCAAAAGCCTTACCTGGAAGGCCGGACTGAGGTCGCCGATCTCATCCAGCATGATGACGCCCCCTTCGGCCAGGGCAAAATGTCCAGGCTTGTCCTTGGTGGCGTGGGTAAATGCCCCGGCCTTGTAGCCGAAAAGCTCCGATTCCAACAGGGTATCCGGCAGGGCGCCGCAGTTGATGGCCACAAAGGGTTTATTTCGACGAGGACTCAATCCGTGGAGGGCCCGGGCCAGAAGTTCCTTGCCCGTGCCGGTTTCCCCCTGGATCAGCACGGTGCTGTCGCTTTCCGCCACCTGGGGCAGGATCTTGAACATCCGGTGCATGGCGGGGCTGCGGCTGACCATATCCCCCACTTGATAACGGGCATCCAGTTCCCTGCGCAACTCTTCCACTACGCTCATGTCGCGAAAGGTTTCAACGCCTCCCAGAACCGTGTTTTTCCCATCTTTCAGAAGGCTGGTGGACACCACCACGGGGATTTGGTGTTTGTCGCTGTTTACGATGTAGGTGGAGCTATCCACAAAGGCTTTGCCCTGTTTCATGGTTCGCCGAAGCGCACAATCGGTTTCGCACATGTTGGAGCGGAATACTTCCCAGCAATGTTTTCCCAAAGCTTCTTCCCGGGGAATCCGGGTGATCCGTTCCGCGGCCCGGTTAAAAGAAGTAATGCGCCAGGCATGATCCACGGTAAACACCCCGTCGGAGATGCTGTCCAGGATAATTTCGGTCACATGGGAAGGGATCTGGTAAGGCTTTTCTTTTTTCATGGTCTCCTGATTCTTATTTTCAACGTTACGAAAACAATCGAAACCTCATTGTCATTGTATGGAACGGGCTCTTTGTTTGTCAATCCATGTTTGGTTCGTCCTGACATCATCATTAGAATTTCTTTTTCAAAAGTTCCTTGTTATTTCGTTCTTCGCTCTTGCGGTCGTTTAGATGCATCTGTGGTTGTTCTCCTGAAACTGGCACATTTATTGAATATATCATAAGTTATCAATTCATAAGATAAGGGGAGACAGAACCCATGGCACTTAAAGCACGGAAAAACGGGAAGCATATCAAATGGCCGTGGTATACACATTCTACCTTTAATGGATTTCAGATCCCTTGGTGCTCTTTCAACGATCACAAATGGGGGGATAACTTAATGGCAGCTGAAATTGTAACAGGTTCACAGCAAAGTCAAAGAAACAACCAGCGATGGACATGACCTGAATTTCTACAGATTTATTTTGAACAGCCTCCCGATCGCTGTTGCCACGGTAAACTCCCAATTTAAGATTACCGGCTTTAATCCGTGGGCAGAACAGCTCACAGGGTATTCGGAGAAAGAGGTGGTGGGCCGCTACTGTGGTGAAATCTTACAGGGGGGCATGTGCAAGATCAATTGTCCCTTAAAGGCCGTCATAAAGAAACGGAACGCTGTTATCAGGTTGGACACGACCATCACTGACCGATCAAAAAAGACCATTCCGGTCCAGATGAATACGGCTGGCTTTTTTGATGACAAAGGACAGCTCTTGGGTGGTCTGGAGGCCTTTCAGGACATTTCTCATATAAAAGCCCTGGAACGGGAAAAGGCCAACCTCGTTTCCATGTTTGCCCATGACATAAAATCATCTCTTACCATTATCGGGGGATTCGTTCTTAGACTGTTAAAAAAGAAGTCCCAACTTGAAGAGGAAAAACAAATTGAATATCTTGACATTATGAAAAATGAGACAGGAAAATTATCGTTCTTGGTCAATGATTTTCTTGAATTCTCTCGTTTGCAGACAGGCAGATTAAAGTTGGAATTCAGTGCCACCTCCATAGACAAGGAACTAATGGAGCTGTTTGACGCCTACCAGGAAAAGGCAAGGGAGGCAGGAATCGATTTGGCGCTCGAAAATGAAGAGGAATTATCGATTATCGAAGCGGATGCCAATCGCCTGCGCCGGGTCTTTGCCAATCTGCTGGATAATGCCCTGAAGTTCTCAAAGAACGAGGGCGTCATTACAATATCCACGCACGAAATGGATAAGGAGATTGTTATCAAGGTAAAGGATGAGGGGATAGGCATTGATTCCAAAGACCTTCCTTATATCTTTGAGAGCTTTAATCGTGGGAAAGGCTCTGAGACAAAGGAGGGGTTCGGCCTTGGACTTGCCACAGTCAAAGCCATAGTGGAAGCCCACGGCGGTCGGGTGCTTGTGAAGAGTGAATTGGGCAAGGGATCGGTATTCGAAGTTATTCTGCCCAAAGAAAGAGGGGAGCAGAAGCCAGTGGAGTAGTCTGGCAAAAAACTCCGGAAATAAATGTTATCACCTGAAACAGATAAAACAGGGTTTTTTCATGCTGAAACACGATTGAGTAAAATGGAACTGGAGGACAGATGGCTATTCTTGATGATCTGATGTCGATATTGAACTTTGATGCCGTTGTGAAAGATATACGCCAGGGAATTTTTCATACCGGCGTCTTGACTCGAAACTGTGGGTTGGCTGCAACGCTTCCGCGGGATGCCCTCCGGCAGGAACCTCCGATGGTAAAGGAACCCGGGTTGTTATTGGACAAAAACCCTCGGGAACTGGCCCAATTAGCTTATTCCGAGAGTATCCTTGAGGCGGCTATCGGTATGGCCGCGATCAATTCCCTCCTGGAAATAGAAGAGGATTCCTGCATTGAACTCAATGCGGCTGAATTAATAAAAGAAAAGGGAATAGGAAAACAGGTGGCCATTGTGGGCCACTTTCCCTTTATTCCCAAGATTCGCGAGATGATAAAAAAACTCTGGGTTATAGAGAAGAACCCAACAGAGGGCGATCTCCCCGAGACCGAGGTGGAGGCCGTGATTCCCATGGCCGATGTTGTCGCCATCACGGGAACTGCCTTAACCAACCACACCATGGATCACCTCCTTGGGCTATGCAGTCCGGGCGCTTACGTCATTTTGTTAGGAGATACCGTGCCTCTCGCTCCTCTCCTTTTTGACTACCGCGTGGATGCCATCTCGGGCACAAAGGTTGTGAACCCCGAACTGGCCTTAAGGTGTGTCAGCCAGGGGGCAAATTTCAGGCAGATCAAGGGAGTGAAGCGGTTGACCATGCTAAAATCATGATAATATAGAATGATGACGAAAAAAGAAAAAGTTGGTTTCTATTCCATCGGGGTCAATGTGCTACTGGTAGCCCTCAAGGGGGTACTCGCGTACCTTTCCGGTTCGGTGGCGCTGGTGGCGGATGCCATTCATTCAGGCACCGATGTCATTTCTTCCATTACGGTCTTGGTCGGCATCAAAATCAGCAAACGAAAATCCAGACACTTTCCTTACGGGCTTTATAAGGTGGAGAATTTCGTTTCCCTGCTTACGTCCCTCTTCATTTTCCTGATGGGTTTCGAAATTATCAAGACGGTCTTTTTCGAGTCTTCTACCCTCAAGACGGAATTTCTTCCCTACGCCATAGCAGGGTTGATCTCGGCAGCGGTCATCACATTTGTCTTTTCTCGATATGAGTTGCGCCAGGGAAAAGCCATCGGCTCTCCCAGCCTGATTGCCGATGCCAAACATATTCGAACGGACATGATGTCCTCCTGCGTGATTTTAGCGGACCTTGTGGGCGGACTGTTCGGCCTGGAGCTGGACCGAATCGCGGCGATTGTGGTGGTCCTGCTCGTTTTTAAAGCGGGTGCCGGCATTTTTGTGGATGCCTTTCGCGTATTGCTGGACGCTTCCCTCGATTTTAAAACCTTGGACCAGGTCAAAACCATTATCCTGAAGGACCCAAGGGTGGTTTCCATCAACGGATTGTGGGGGAGAAACTCGGGGCAGTACAAGTTTATTGAGGCCGATATTATCATCAAAGCCAGGAATCTTAAGAAAGCCCATCTCGTAAGCCAGAGGATCGAGAAACATATCAGAGCGGCTGTTGCCAATGTGGATCATATTCTGATTCATTACGCGCCCCAAAAGCGGGAAACCCGCACCGTGGGTATACCACTCAAAGATGATCGGCAGGGCATCTCCGAACATTTCGGCACTGCACCCTGCTTCTATGTAGCCACGATCCGGGAACGAGACGGGGTCCTGCTTTCAGAGGCTTATGAAACCAATCCCTTTGCCGGCGAGGAGAAGGGAAAAGGGATCAAGGTCAGCGAGTGGCTCATCGGAAAAGGGGTGGATACGGTCTATACCCCGAAAGGATTTGAAGGAAAGGGTCCGGGTTATGTGTTTTCCGACGGGGGCGTGGACGTAATGGTCACCGGGAACAAGAACTTGGCGGCGATTCAGCGGGATATTCACGGCTGAGAATATTCAGAAAATGCCGGGCATCCATTTTGAATCGTTCGACCGTCGCATCGCCTCCGAAACAAAACACCTCCGGCTCCAAAGAATCCAAAGGTGTTTTTTCCTGCATGGGGGCGAGGGCTCCGAATCTATTCCCCCGCCCCATATGGTGTGTGACGGGCCGCGAGACCGTAATCAGCTTGGTTTTTTTGTCTGCGGCTTTTCGGTATTATAGACGATTGATGCCTTGGTTTTTAGACCATCAATATAGGCCTTTACCGCATTCTGCTTCTTCTGGCCGAGCAGGTAATCTGAAATGGAGGCCTTCGCTTCAGGAAAGGGGGTAACCGTTTCCGGATTGTGTTTCAATACTTCAATAATATGGTATCCGAACATGGTTTCCACCACCGGTCCTATCTCCCCTGGCTTCTGACTGAATGCCGCATCCTCGAAGGGCTTTACGGTCTGCCCTTTTACTATCTTTCCAAGCATACCGCCTTTGGATTTGCTGGGGCCTTCCGATACCGATGCGGCAACTTCCTCAAAATTGGCTCCTTTTTTATCGATCAACTGCTGCCGTATTTCTTCAGCCCGTTTCTTCTTTTCGGCTTTCACCTTATCGTCGTCTTCTTTTTTCACGGAAATCAGAATGTGCCTTACTTCCACACTTTCAGGGACCTTGAATTTATCCGGGTTTTCTTTGTAAAAAGTCATCAATTCCTCATCGGTAGGTGGGGTGAGACCCGCAAACTGCTCTTCCAAGAGTTTCCTGATCCGCAGATCCTGGGCCAGCAGCTTTCGAAGTGTTGCTTCAGTCAACCCTTTTGTCTTGAGATACTGTTGAAAATCCACATCCGCGGGCGCTGATTTCTTTATTTTTGCCAGCGCATCATCGATGTTTTTGTCGCTTACGGTAATTCCCTGTTCTTTGACGGCATCCTTCAGGAGGACCTCGACAACCATGTTTTCAATGACTCTTTTATCTACTTGATTTCGGATTTGCGCCATTTTCTCCGGAGGAAGCATCCCTGCCTGCGCACCCAGCATTTCTCCGATTTTCTTATCAACTTCCCCTCTCGTGATGTTGACATCATTGACGGTGACCACAACGGAATCTTTATTTTCCTTAACGGAAGGCTTGTCGTCTTTCCCGTCCAGCGCCCATCCATTCAGGGCGAAAACTCCCAAAACCGTTAAACCGACACAGATGGTTACTCCTTGCATAATTCTCGTTTTTCTAATTTTCATGGCAATTCTCCCAGTGATTATCTTTCTTGATGGTTTAAAAACTGATTTTCCGCTTCCCTTTTCACCCCTGTCCGGTCAATAAAATTCCCCCTTTTGCGAGATGACTATTGTCGATAATGAAGACATTCTTTCGTGGTTGGAAATGAAAGTAACCGAACCATCTTTCCACAACCTTTCGTGAACATTACAAAGTGGTAAGGTTTCTTGTTCAATAACCCTGGCAGAATGGAGTCACAAGGTCTTTCTTGCGGCCGCATCTTGGATAAACCTTTACCGACCGTTGAGAGGTCCTTCTATGCTGGTAAAACGAAACCTATTGGGCTACCAACGACACTTACCGTACCGGGCTAAAAGGACCGGTGCTCCATAGGAATCAGCTACGGCAGCAAAAAGGACCTTGTGACGGAATGGATTTCAGATCCGTATTTTTGGTTGCCGGGGAATTTGAATATGTTGCGTGGCAAGGTTTCTCGTCTGAAATTTTCTGCTACCTCCCTCCGGATTGCCTCTTGCATTCTCGATGCAAGTGTGGTTTGCTTCGCAAATAGCATGATGACAAATCGGATAAGGACCATGGCATCTTTGCATGAAGAATCTTTCGCACATAAACAGATGTATTGTGAATACAGCGGAAGGCCTGGCATCGGGCCTTTGTCATTTTTCGCCTCCCAGTCGCGTGGCACTGGTCTACGCACTTTCCAGAAGAGATCCAATACGCATTTATGACCCTCAGAATCTCCTCGGAGGGCATGAACCCAGGCTGAAAGAACTGTTCCAGGATTCTTCCCACTGGAGAAAACGCTTCCTGAACAGTTTCGGGGACGAACTCCTTGCACAGATCAGACATGAGGATTATGTACACCCCCTGTCCGGGATTATCTCTTTCTGTGGCCAATCCCGGCCCCTTTTTCTGCAGATGTGGTGCACGGAACAACATCCGGATATCTGCTGTATCGGACCTACCGAGCGGTGGCTTGAATATGCCGCCAGGCTCCTCTCCAGAAATGCCGCGGCAAAACGAATGCTGGATCTTGGAACCTCGGACTATGTGCTTAAAGAATACGCCATGCATGCGGTGCGCGACCATATCGTCGATGAGCGGAACAGGGTTCTGGGGCTTGATACCCACCTGAGGATATTTCCCATATTGGACGCTGTTCTGGATATCTCCAAGACCCGGGAGGAGGGGTCCTGGCCGCGGGGTGAGCTTGTTTTCGTGGAACCCGGCAATCTGGGAGAGGTCCCCTTCATCGTTCATTTTTCTAACACGGAACGCCCGGAACTGCGGAACGCAAAACACACGCGAAAGATGCTTATGGCGGTGGAAGATTCAGATCGCAAACTCGTATCGGACGGCAGCCATATTCTGGGAATCTCCAGGGGGGAAATGCCCAAAGGGAGTCTGTATGTCGATTTCATGGGTGGCTACGGATTTTTGAACCTGGATGGGAATTCGGTATGCAGCTTTTCCGACGGGGCCTTCAGTTCAACTACCCGAAGGGCGAACCTGGTCTATCTGGAAGAGTTTCTTCTGGAAAACAATCTGGACACTTCAACAAGGGACAATCTTTTCACTATTGCCTCCAGGATTGTTCAACACGCCGGTTTCCATAAATTTGGATGCACCATTGTCATAGACCTCAATGATCCTCCCCTGCCGATGTCCGGCCAGAAGCTGGAACCACCCATTGATCTGACCCGGAACGATTTGCTGGAACTCGCCCAGTCCATGGCCAAGATCGACGGCGCCTTGCATATTGCGGCCGATCTGAAACTACATGCCTTTTCATGCCTCCTGGATGGCTTGAGTGTGCCGGGGGAAAACAGGGCCAGAGGCGCCAGATATAATTCAGCACTCCGCTTTTCCCATGCCCATTCGGACGTCGTGGTCGTGGTCGTTTCGGCCGACAGGCCGGTATCCGTCATCCAGGGGGGCATGGAATTTGCTGCCCGTTGCGAATGGCCCCCTTTGCCCTATCACATGGCCTCGTCTCCAACCCTGGAGGAATGGATAAAGAGGTAATAAAGTGGTTTTTGAACGAGAAGACTGTTCAAACACAAACACACCTCTTCCCCCAGTTACAACGAACCGGAGAATCCTGAATTTTGAACCGCGGGATGACGAAGTGTGGAAGTTCTACACATGCTATGCACAGACAGGATACGGAACTCTACGACTGATCCGGAACTCCCCGCGCCTTTGATTCCCGTCCTTGCGCGTTCCACGTTTTCTCGGGCAATCCCCAGGAAAACCCGATACGGTCCAGGAGTTCCATGAGGAAAAAGAGCAACCCTGTCACCGGGAGAAACAAAATCATGGATGTTGATTACCCGCCCGTTTCGAAAAACGGATTCAACTTTGTCAACGGGCAAGTGGAGCTCCCTCACAAGATCATATGCGATACGCCCCTCCGGTGGAATCTCCATCTCAATTTCATGGGGCAATCCCTGTTCATCCATACAATCTCGAAGAGATCCAAAAACATGGATATCCACTCTTTTTGAAGAATTTGCCAAAACCGTATCAACCTCCTCCGACGGGCGGAAATAGAGCCACCCGCTCATCCCCGTTCAGGGGCTCATCGAACCCTGTGCTCCTTCCATTCACCATGACGATCTTGACCTTTTCCACGGGGATATTCAATTTCCGACACAGGTCTTCGATCGTCATCCCCGCCGCCCTTTCGACCCGCATTCCCTGCGAAGGGTCATAATCGGGAAACTGTTTCCGCAGGGTTGCGCTTAAAAAGAGTTGAAGAGCCATCTTTCGATCCTTTCCGGTGCAAACAAGTAAGGCATGGAAATTTTTCAAGAGAATTCCAAGAGCCGGCCGATCCTGTCAGTCTTCCATCGCCACGGAACAAATTCCCCTTTTTGACGGGAATGGGATTTTTATAGCAGACCTTTTGCTTCCTGTCAATATTTCCGACCCCGCCACCTTATGTCAACTATGATCTAACAATTTGAATTTTTTATATTTTTTTCTTGAAAACCGATTCACTCTGTTGCATATTTAGAGCATGCGCTTGCAAATGCTCCGCTGCCACAATCAAACGGGGTCGGTACGAGGGCTCAAGATCATGGGCCATAAAGGGCTGTCAGGATACATTCACTCTAATTCCAAACACGTATAAGGAGGTGGCCATGTTTAAAATCATCAGGGTCAATATGTCTGATCTTTCCATTAAATCAGAAGGGATTCCGGAAGCCTACCAGGGACTTGGAGGAAGGGGGCTCACTTCCGCATTGATCGCGAAAGAGGTGAATCCCACCTGTTCGGCCATAGGTCCAAACAATAAGCTGGTGATTGCTCCCAGGTCTTCTCGGTGGGACAAACTGCGCCAATTCGGGCCGCGTTTCCGTGGGTGCCAAAAGTCCGTTGACCGGAGGAATAAAGGAAGCCAATTCGGGTGGCCAGGCGGGGGCGTATCTGTCCAGATTAGGCATCGCCGCCATCGTCGTGGAGGGGATGCCCAAGAAGGGCAGCCTCTACAAGCTGTTTGTCAGCAAAGACAAATGCGAACTGACGCCGGCGGATGAGTTGAAAGAGATGGGAAATTACGACACCGTGGAAAGGCTGAAAGAGGAATTCGGTCTCAAAGCCGGGTATGTCAGCATCGGCCAGGCAGGGGAATGGCTGTTGCCCGGCGCCAGCGTGGCCTTTACGGACAGGGAACTTCGACCTACCCGTCATGCGGGTCGCGGGGGAATGGGTGCGGTCATGGGGTCCAAGGGACTCAAGGCGATTGCCATTGATCCTGAAGGGGGGAAGCAGCGCCCATTGTCAACGGAGAAGCCTTCAAGGAGGCGGCAAAACGTTTTGCAAAGGCGCTGACGGATCATCCGGTGACCAGCCAGGGCCTTCCCAATTATGGAACGGATATCCTCATCAATATCATCAATGAGGCGGGAGGTCTCCCCACGAGAAATTTCAGCAGCGGACGATTTGAAGGGGCTGATAAAGTGGGAGGGGAAACGCTTAACAAGATCACCCTTGAGAGAAAAAGCGACCCGACCCATGGCTGCATGGCCGGCTGCATCATTCGTTGCTCCGGAACCTTTGTGGACAAGAATGGCAAGTATGTGTCCAAATGGCCTGAGTACGAGACAGTCTGGGCTCTCGGACCCAATTGCGGCATTGACGATCTCGATGCCATCGCCCGCATGGACAGGGCCTGTGATGACTACGGGGTGGACACCATTGAGATGGGGGCCGCCATCGGCGTCGCCATGGAAGGGGGAGTCAAGGCGTTTGGGGATGTCGCCGGCGCCGAAGAGCTCCTGGCTGAAATTGGAAAAGGAACCCCCCTGGGTAGGATCATTGCCTCCGGCGCAGGCGCCGTGGGAAAAGCCTACGGCGTTACCCGTGTTCCGGTCGTTAAAAACCAGGCCATGCCGGCGTATGACCCCCGGGCTGTAAAAGGCATTGGCGTAACCTATGCTACCTCGCCCATGGGGGCCGACCATACGGCCGGCTATGCCGTTACGGCAAATATCATGAACGTGGGAGGACAGGTGGATCCGCTGGGGGTCAAAGGGCAGAGCGAACTATCGAGCGGTCTTCAGGTAGACACGGCGATTATCGACACTGTGGGGCTTTGCCTGTTCGTGGCCTTTCCCATGCTGGATATACCCGATGCCTTCAACGCCGTGGTAGACATGGTAAACGCCAAGTTCGGGCTCAGCCTGAACGCAGATGATGTGAGCGCTCTCGGACAGAAGATCCTTGGCATAGAATTGGATTTCAACCGACGCGCGGGTCTGACGTCGGCCCAAGACCGTCTGCCGGAATTTTTCAAGACCGAGAAACTTCCGCCCCACGGGCAGGTCTTTGATGTACCGGATGAGCAGCTTGACGCGGTTCTTAAATTCGCATAAATCAAAACAGCCCGCCCCGAAAAGGGCGGGCTGTAACAAACCTGCAATCAGATTCAATGATGTTTCGGGTAAGAATCTAAAACCGGTCGTAATGCGTAAACTCGCTGATTTCCCTCCTTTTGGGCCCGGCGGAATCCTTTGTGGGGTATCCCATGGGGATTAACGACACAAGTTCATACCCGTCGGGAACGCCAAGGGCCTCCGCCACTTTATTGTGGTCAAAAAGCCCCATGATCACGGTTCCGATCCCCAGCTCCCAGGCCGTGAGGCAGAGGCTCTGGGTGGCGATACCCAGATCAAACATGAACCAATCCCCGAATTTCGTGGTCACTTTGCCGCTGTAATATCCCGACTTCTCCAGCTTTCCACAGACAGCCAGCACCACCGGCGCTTCCGCAAAATGCTTCGTAGCCGGATTCGTTTTGGGCAGGATCTCCTTGATTTGATCCTTCACTGCAGCGTCCTTCAGCACAACGATCTCCCAGCACTGGGTGTTGGCCCAGGACGGCGACCACTGAACAGCTTCCAGTATCTGATTCAAGGCTTCTTCCGGAATCTCCTTTTCCTGGTAGTTTCGAACACTTCGTCTTCCTTTGATCACATCCATAGTGCAAGACATATCTCTTCTCCCTCCCTTTCCTCTGAATATATTGGGGTTCCATTACCAACTACACTTGTCAGACTATGATACTTTATTAAAGCCACCGAAGATGTCAAGAAATTCCTCTATTCGGAGACCATCCGCCAGCATCCGATCATTTCAGAGGGAAAAGATAAATAGAGAGCACCCCCGCCGTATGCAGCCTGAAAGGTCTTCAGGATATAGAGGGTTCATGGTCTTTTTCCTTGTTGAAGGCCACGTAATATTGTAAACTTTGCCGCTCAATCCATCGGGTTTATTTTAGCAAAAACATCGAGGCCTGTATTACCATGGTTGCACAGAAAAAAGATTGTTTCGGCGTTCTCGAAAGGGTTTTTCCAATGGGGGAGGAAGGGCTGCGGGAGATTGTTCCCACCTGTTTTGAGTGCCCTGAAAAAAAGGAGTGCCTTCAGGCTGCCCTAAAGACGAATGACGGCTTCAAACTCCGGGAAGAGGTCCTTTCCCGACACTCGGCCGGGGGAATGATCGGGAGATTGCGTAGATGGTCGGAAAAAAAAGAGCTGAGCAGGCTCAGCAAACTTGAAAGGGGAACAAAACAATGACCGTGGAACTGATCTGTCCCTACTGCCGTTTCTCAAAGACGGTATCCAGGGAAGATATCCCTGCCAATGCGAAGCGGGCGGTATGCCCACGCTGTAAACGCCGTTTTGATTTCACCTGGGCGGAAGAAAATCCTGAAACCCCACAGATTTCGGTATGGGGAGAGAAACCTGTCGATGTTGCGGAAGCAGAGGACGGCACGGAAAAAAGAGAAGAAAAGGGTGAAAGATCGGGACGATGGAAATCTCCCTGGGAAGACCGTGCGAACACGGGGCTTGTGGAAGGAATCTTCAGTACCATCAGAAGCGTTCTTTTTTCCCCTTCTATTCTTTTCAGGACCCTCACATGCAAGGGCGGGATTCGAGAACCCCTGGCATTCGGCCTGCTCACAGGCGCGGTGGGAAACATGTTCAGCATATTCTGGCCGGTCCTGCTCTTCTCGGGAGGGTTCGCATCACTGCCTTTCGGACAGATCCTGCCGGCCTATTTGAATACGGGGCTTGTTTTCTTGATTACTTTGGCGGCCATCCCCATCTGGGTCCTTTTCTCCATGTTTAGCTATGCGATCGCTCTTCACCTGATGTTGCTCATTGTGCGAGGAGGGGGAAACCGTTTTGAGGCCACTTTCCGGGTGGTCGCCTATTCCCAGGCAACCCAGATCTGGTGTCTGATTCCCGTTGTGGGAAGCTGGATTGCCGGGGCCTGGCAACTTGTTGTACAGGTCATAGGCCTGCGTGAAATGCACGAAACCACCTACGTGAAAGTGATTATCGCATTTCTGATTCCGATTTTCATTGTACTCCTCCTTCTTTTCATTCTCATCGTACCGATCGTCCTCCTTCTTGTTCAGTAGGACCTTTCGAAGAACCCCCGTTCCCGATACCCGGGGCCTTGGACCGCCCATGGAAGAGCCCCATGAGGATGAGATACAGGACCCCCGTGGCCAGCAGGCTGGGGATGGAGGAGCCCCAGGCCGTCTGTCGCTGAAGGAGATGATAGAATGCGAATCCCGCTGCCCAGGCTGCGAAGGCCCAGGGATTGAAACCCCACAGGTACCAGTAGGTTTTCACATTATCCGTTCCGGCCTCGAAGTATCTTGTGCGTCTGAGGAAAAAATAGTCCGCCAGAACCACCCCGAAAAGAGGGCAGAATACCGAACCGACGAAAAGTAGAAAACCCTCGTAAGCCGTGGCCGGGAACATAAGCGCCAGTACCGTGCCAAGCACGCCGCACGCCAGGCTCCCCCTTCTTTCACCCATCCGAGGCCAGATGTTGAGGGCCGAGACCGCCGTGGAATAGATGTCTAAAAACGTGGTGGTAAAGGTGGAAAAAAGGACGATGATCATGGCGGGCGCGGCAAGACCCAGGCCCACCATCAGTTCCAGCACCATGCTCTCCGGCGTGGGAGATTGGGTGGCCAGGGCCGCCGCGAGACCGATGGCGTACATCCAGGAACTGAAGATGAAATAGCCCGCCCAGGTTCCCCAGAAGGCGGTTCCCGTTCGTTTTCCGTACCGCGAATAGTCGCACACCAGAGGGAGCCAGGAAATGGGCATGGCAATGACCAGGTCGAGGGCCACCATGAACGGCATCCCCCCCGTGGAAGGGGTTTTCATGAGACGGCCCAGACCGTATTCATGAAGCACCACATAGGTCATGATGCAGCACAGGGCAATGAGGGCCGTTACGGCAATTCGCTGGAGCCATTTCCAGTACCGGCGCCCCAGAATGGCCCAGAGGGTGGTGGCGATTCCCGCCACCAGGACCCAGCCCCGAAAGCCGAGGGAGGGCATGGGCCACACCGTCTGGGCCGCCTGTCCCCCGATCCAGAGCATGACCCCGGTCCACCCCACCAGCTGAACCAGGTTGAGCACGGTAGCAAAGTAAGATCCCCGAATCCCGAAGGAAGGCCTCACCGCCACCATGGTGGGGAGACCGGTCTTGCTCCCGATGATCCCGCCAAGAGCCATGGGTGTGTTCCCGAGCAGGTGCCCCAGGAAGATCACCAGAAGACCGGCAGCAAGACCCAGCGGAACGAGAAGTCCTCCGGCCCAGATCTCCGCCAGGGAAACAGCGGCGCCGGCCCAGAGGAGAAAAAAATCCATTCCACCCAGGTTCCGATCTTGTTGCCCAATCGGTTTAATGCCTTTGTTTCCGGTCATGAGAATCCCCTCTTTCCAGGGCCTGTCCTGCCCCCACAAAAAAACCGCTTTCTTCCAAAGAAGAAAAGCGGTTCAATACAGACCACCCAACACGAATCGCGGGATCATATCACGAACGTGCCGCTTCCCTCCGCTGGCATTGTCCAGTTCAGGTTCTAAGGGTTGCAGGACATCGAAATCAGATCCAGCTCTCAGCAAAACCACCCCTAGCGACGGTAAAGAGCATACGACCTGAAGAAGGCATGTCAAGGAATTCTCCGAAAACGCAGCAATACGATTGCTGTGAAAAATGGTTTTCAATTTGCAGGCGTATGACTATTATGGTATTATTTCATAAAATATTGGCATCATATTCAAAAATCCTGGCAGTAATGGAGTCACGAGGTCTTTTTTGCTGCCGCATCTTGGATAAACCTTCACCGACCGTCGAGAGGCGCTTTTAGGCTGGTACAACCAAACCCTTTGAGTTTCATCCACTTGTCCGTACCAGCCTAAAGAGCCGGTGCTGCCGTAGGAATTAGATGCGGCAGCAAAAAAGACCTCATGACGGAATGGGTTTCCTGATTCTGCATTTCCCTACCAGGGAATTTGAATAAGATACAAATATCGATTTTCGAGCGATGGATTACAGGATTAAAAAATATTTGGGAGAAAAGTCTATGCCTTTATCGTTTGGTCCCAGGCGGGGACAATATCTGGATATCACCGAAGCGCTCAAGGGGGCCGAAAATCCGCTTACAGCCGAGGAAATCAAGACCTTTGAAACCTTCGATCTCTTTTACCGATCCCTGTGCAGCATGCTCTTCAACTACGTCCCCACCTCCGGCCATCCGGGCGGATCCATCTCCTCGGGCCGAATCGTGGCCGGCATCCTTTTTGATAGCATGGATTACGACGTGAGTGATCCCGACAGGGATGACGCGGATATCATCTCCTATGCCGCGGGGCATAAGGCCATGGGGCTTTATTCTCTCTGGGCCTTGCGAAACGAAGTGATGCGCCTCGGGGCCCCCGAGCTTCTGCCCGCGGAGGACCGCCTCCAGCTTCGCCTGGAAGATCTCCTGGGCTTCCGTCGAAATCCCATCACAAGCACCCCTCTTTTCCTTAAATTCAAGGTCAAACCCCTGGACGGGCATCCCACCCCGGCTACGCCTTTTGTGCGCCTTGCAACCGGGGCCTCAGGCGTGGGTTTGGCCGCCTCCGTGGGCCTGGCCTTAGGGGCAAGGGACTATTACGGAACATCGTCTCCCCGGGTGCATGTAATAGAGGGCGAAGGGGGCATGACCCCCGGACGGATCAGTGAGGCCCTGGCCGCCGCCGGCACCGCCTCCCTGGACAATATCATCCTGCATATCGACTGGAACCAGGCCTCCATTGATTCCAACCATGTCTGTCGCGACAGCGATGGACCGGGGGAATATGTACAATGGGATCCGGTGGAACTGGCCTATCTGCACGACTGGAACGTGATTTTTGTCCCCGACGGCAAGGATTTTCAGCAGATCGTCGCGGCCCAGCGCAAGGCGATGAAAATGGACGGCGGACAACCCACGGCCATTGTCTATCGGACCGTCAAGGGGTGGCGGTACGGCATGGAAGGAAAGGTCTCCCATGGCGGGGGCCACGGTCTTTGCACCGATGGTTTTTTCGCCGCCCTCGAACCGTTTCTCAAAGAAACGGGCAGGTCCCTCCCAATCTGTGAAGCAGGCCGACAGCGCTGCGGCGCAGGAGCGAAGAGCGATGTGATGGAGGCCTGTCTCTGGGATGCCTTGACTACGGTCAGGGATTTATTGGCCGGGGATCAGGCGCTTGTGAAGGCTATGGCCCAAAGACTTCGAAGTGCCCGGGATCGCCTCGACGGTCAGGGTCGAAGACCGCGAACGGGCGGCCCCGACGTGAGCGCCGTTTTCCGACAGGCAACCGCAACCGGGGACACCGTCCCCGAAGAACTCTTGCTCACCCCGGGAAAAACCACCACCTTGCGGGGAGAATTGGGACGGGTGCTTCAGTACTACAACAAGGCCGGCCATGGGGCCCTCCTTGCCGCGGCGGCCGATCTGCTTGGTTCCACCAGTGTGAGCACCGTGACCAAGGGATTCGGAGAGGGATTTTACAACGCCGCCACGAATCCGGATGCCAGGACGCTTTCCGTGGGCGGGATCTGTGAGGATGCCATGTCCGGCATCCTGTCCGGCATTTCCACCTATGGACATCACATGGGCGTGGGATCATCCTACGGGGCATTCATCGCCGCCCTGGGGCACATCTCGGCCCGGCTGCACGCCATCGGAAACCAGGCCCGGCAAGCTATCGCAAAGGGTCCCTATCGACCTTTTGTCCTGGTCTGCGCCCACGCCGGACTCAAGACCGGGGAGGATGGGCCCACCCATGCCGACCCCCAAGCCCTTCAGCTCCTCCAGGACAACTTCCCGAAAGGCACGGTAATCACCCTTACCCCCTGGGATCCGGGTGAAATCTGGTCCCTCGTTTCAGCGGCCCTGGCCCGACGTCCCGCGGTGATTGCTCCCTTTGTAACGCGGCCCGCGGAAACGGTCCTCGACCGGAAGGCATTGGGCCTGGCCCCCATCACCGCGGCTTCCCAAGGACTCTACCTGCTTCGAAAACCACGGGGAAAAGGAGAAGGAACCATCGTGCTCCAGGGCAGCGACGTGGCCTATGCCTTTGTGGAAGAGGCCCTGCCCAAGCTGGAAGCCGAAGGGATCGACTTGCATGTCTATTATGTGGCAAGCGCAGAGCTTTTTGATCTCCTACCCGCCTCCGAGCAGGAATCCATATACCCTGAGGAGCGCGCGCGGGAGGCCATGGGCATCACCGGGTTCACTCTTCCCACCATGTACCGATGGATTTGTTCGCGAAAGGGTCGCGCCATGACCCTTTACCCTTTTCAGAAGGGGCACTACCTCGGAAGCGGGCAGGCACAAATGGTCCTTGCCGAAGCGGGCCTGGACGGCGAGAGCCAGTATCGGGCGGTGATCCGTTATGTAAGCCTTAAAAGCGGCTTGCCCAGGTAATCATTTTTTTCCTGCTCCTTTCAATAAAAGCAGAACACAACCCTGCAATGTGTAAAGAACACTGACACCCCCTCTTGGCCGAATTCTTCCGGAGGTTTTGGCATACTCATCGATTTCGATTCTAATTCAGGTAGTTGTCCCGATGCCCCCGGATTTTTTCTTTTTGGCATGATTCTTGATTGATTTACAGGGACAGCTTCTTGACCGGGGATTGGACAAAATCGGCACAAAACCCGGACGAGCCTAAAAGAGTATCCATAAATTTTGGAGGTGGGAATGATGAAAAGAAAGATTGTTGTCGTTTCAACGATGTTGGCCGTTCTGTTATCCTTCACCATGCTGATGAGCGACGGGCCGGCTTGGGCAAAGGAAACCATCAGGTACGCTTGTTCCGCTCAGATCTACGATGCAGTAGAGAAGAAGAGGATAGAGGCGTTCACCAAAAGAACAGGAATTGAAGTAAAGGTAAATGTTTGTTCGTCAGCCTCGGCCATCAATTCCGTAAGTAATGACTATAGCGATATCGCGGCCACCGCGCGCAGGCTTTATCCCCGTCACAAGGAGTACGGGTACTGGGAAACGGTTTTCAGCAAAGATCCCATGGCCGTTATCGTCAATAAGGAGAATCCCGTCTCAAATCTTTCCGTGGAAGACCTTAAAGACATTTTTAGCGGAAACATGGCGATGTGGAATGAGGCTGGCGGGGGATCCGAAAAACCTATCCTTTTGGTTGTTCCTGGAAAGAATACGGCGGCTTTCAAGAATTTCGAACAAACGCCCATGCAGAGGGCCCCGATCGCCTATGATATCATGACCTTCAAATCAACGATGGTCGTTCCGATCGTAGAACGTTTCCCCAACGCCATATCTTTTATAGCCTGCGGAGTCGCAGGCCATGAAGGCGTAAAAACTCTGAAGATTGACGGGCTAAGCCCGGCGGACAGGGATTATCCCTATTATCAGATTTTTTCCTTCGTTACCAAGGGGAGGCCTTCAGGGGCTGTAAAACAATTTGTAGACGATGTGCTTTCAGGAGAAGGCAAAAAAATCATGACCGATGGGGGAATGACGCCATTTTCCGGAGAGGATAAATAGGTTCGGAACATAAAATTCCGTGGGCCACTAAGTTAAACCTCCCTGCCGGCAGGCGTGGGAGGTTTTTTTTGGCCACACGGATGTTGAATCGGAGAAACATTATATCGTGACTTCAATAATGGTTCCTTTAGTACTTCTGGTGCAACCCCAAGAAGATTCGTCGGACTGATCTGTATATTCTTCACTTCCGGCACCGTGTCCTCTCCGGGATCGCTTACCCATTGTGCGACCTTGGCCGCCGAAGCCTTGCCGCTCTTGAAAATGCCGCGCTCTTTGGTGAAATCTTTGGTGAATTTCAGGCCTGTAACAAGACGATTCCCGCTGTGGCATTCAGACAAAGTCCCGCCGGATCGGCGGCGTACTCTCCGGCCAGATACGCACGGAGGCATGTATGGGAACACCGCGACTTTCACCATGGGATACAGATTCAATATGAAAATACATAACGAGTCAATAAAATCGCAGGCGGGGTGATTGGCGGGTCGGCTGATACGGGAACCTCGATTGTTGCAGCGTCGGAGGAAGCCAGGAGATAGTTCGATAGGAAAATGGGTGCGGAACACGAAATTCAGTAGGACACCAAAACGAGAAACCCTCCCATGCCGGCAGGCATGGAAGGGTTACATCGCCGTGGTGAACATTTAGATCGACATTCATGGAAGAAGCTGAGCGCTTATGCCATTATGCAGAAGCGCCCATGGATGGCATTTTCCACATTGCGCCCCTTAGAGCCTGTTTAATAATTATCCCTGCTGCGGTCGGCTGTGGCTTCCAATGGCTGCGTCAGCTGCTAAAATGGGTCTTCACCGTAGTCCGACTACGCTTCCAGCCCCATTTTCTTGCTTCCTTGCCCTTGAAAGCCTCGCTCAACCTCGCGACGAGATAATTTTCAAACAGGCTCTTAAACCTGCTAAAAGTTAAAGATACAGTCCAGTTGGAACCGGTTTTCGTGCATGCGGTCCCGGTCGTTATAGGGTGAACCAAAAGTGGGAGAATTGGGGTTCCACAGAGTGACGGGGTCGGTGTAGAAGAAGGCCCCACGCAGGATCAGGTGATCGATGGGAACATACTGGATGGCCACTTTATGACCCTTCCGGTTGGCCCCGTAAAAATCCTGGTCGTTAAGCCCGCCCACCACCGCATTTTGCCCTATGTAGGCATATTTATAGTAGAGGGAATAATCTCCCTTCTTCTTGTGCTGGCCGATCAGAAACGATCCCAGATAGGCGTAATCCTCCCCGCCCGGAACGCCATCGGCCATGTTGTTGATATAATCCATTGTCAATTCCACAGGGAATGGCCCCACTTTAAAAAACACCTGGCTGATGGCCTCCGCCAGTTTGTAGTTATAGGCATATTCGAGGTTTCCAGCGCTGTCCACGATATAGGTATTTCCTCCGGTTCCCTTGTATTCAGCGCTATTCAGCTTCCCGGAATCCCTCATGTTGTTCCAACTGTAATAACTTCCCGCCAGCATCCACCGTACCTGACCCAGCTTCCACCAGAAACCGGCCTGATTAACGAACAAGGATGCGTCCGTATTCGTATTGTTTTCATTTACCACACACTGGTTCAGGTAAATAAACGGCTGAAAGATGTCCGACCCAACATACCGGTAGGACTCGAAGGCGCCTTCCGGGTTTACATCCGGGTCCCACATAATGTCCGTGTGGTAAAAATTCAACCTGAACTTTCCGGCCCCCACTTCCAGGCCCTCCAGCCATTTGGGCTTGTAGGTGGCGTAGGCCCTGCCGATGTAGAAAGGTTTGTCGTTTAAATCATTGGTAAACGTCTGATTGGATGTGGGACCTTCCTGATAAAGATCCTGATTCGTCACCAGCATTAAATGAGTCATGATTTCATCGGAGATTTTGCCGTTAACGTAAAATCGAAATCGAAACCGAACCCTTTCTCGATCCTCCACCGGTTTGGTAGTCCCATCTTTCTGCAACTGTTCCCTGCCCCAGATATCCTCGAAACGAAGTCGGAAGTCCCCCGCAAACGTAATTCGATTGGTCCATTCGGGGAGCTTGTCGCGCCACGTTTTTTCCGCCTCTTTGGTCTCCGCCTTCACCACCTTCTTGATTTCCTCTTTTTGAATCTCCTGCCCAGTTTCAATCGCTTTTTTCTGATTGTTGAGTTCCTGTTTTAATCTTTCAATCTCCTTTTGCTGCTGCTGAATGATGGTGCTGAGGTCGTCCAGTCGCTTTAAAACTTCGTCCGTCGTCGGTGTCCCGGAAAACGCGCTGGGCTGGGACCAGAAAATCAAACCCGCAACCAACGACGCTAAAACCGTTGCCTTTACGCTCTTTTTCATTTATCTTCCTCCTTTAACTTATCCCAACAGGCCCTTTGTAAACATGATCACGGGAGTAAGGGACCAGAAAAAAAGCATCATCGTAAAGATGGTGAACGCCATAACCACGACCGACCGTGTCCAACCCAACCCACATGCCTTGACCATGCCGATGACAATGAGTATCCACTTCCATGGCTCCGTAATCCATACAAACAGCGGGATCCATGAAGCCAGCAAAGTTGTGCCGGCCGCAAAGGAACAAACCGCAAAAAGCTGCAAAAAGGGTACTTTTCTGCCCATGGTCATGGTGATGATCAGATAACTGATCCCAGCCGTCATAAAGGGCATGACAACCGCGTTCGTGAAATAGACGGCGCCCATGATCAGGTGATTGTCCCTGACACAGGTCAGGCCGGCCCCGGCAAAAAATAGGGCGGAGGCAAGTAAAAAAGAGAGGGGAAAACCCAATCGGACATTCTCGGGAAGATTTTCAAAGAACTTCCCTGGTGCACCGAGCATACTTGTCAGGGCCTGAAAATAGGAGACTGCGAAAGAGCGATTTTGTCCGTTTATTGCGCAACTGTTTTCCGCCATCATCATACTCCTGCAAAAAGACCGAATTTGACTAAAACGCCCCAGCCAAGCATGATCAGGGTGAGAATGAAAAAAATCGTCCGTTCGGTCTGTTTATCGAAATAGGTCACTCCTTCAGAGTGGAAAAAACGCTTTTTCTCTTCCATGATCCTCTCCTTTCCACCCCTTTCGGCCGGGATCAAGGTTTGATCAGGCCGAAAGAAGGTGCACTCTTGTCATATTAAAACCCAGGCAGACTGCCGAAACCTCTCATGCTCCAGTAGACCGCAACAAGGAGCAAAATGAGGATGTTGGCAATAAACCACATGGGCACACCGATTCTCAGGTAGTCTTTGGGTTCAAGGTAGCCGCTGGCATACACAATGGCATTAGGCGGGGTTCCGATAATCAGGCAGTAAGCAAACGATGAAGCGATGGCCGTGCTCATGGCCATGAACGGCAGGAAGCTGGTTCCCGGATGAACGAGACCGGCCATGTTGAGTGTTATGGGGCCTACCGCCGCGGCGGCTGGACCATCCGCCATGAGATTAGTGATCACGGCGGTAAGGGCGTTTGATGTGGCCATGAGCGGGATTCCGGAATCCATCCCAAGCGGCGCAAGCCCTTCAATCACCGCTCTTGCCATCCAGTAAGCGGCCCCCGTGCTGTCCAGTGTGCGCCCGAAAATAATGGCGCCCGCATAGAGCCAAACCACGCCCCAGTCGACTTTTTCCTGGTAATCCCTCCAGTTCACCACCCCTGCAAGCAGGTAGGCAACCGCCCCTGCCATGGCGATGACGCCTATGCCGAGACGAACAGGATAAATGCCCAAATCATAGAAGGATTTTTCCGTAAACCATCCGAAAACCATGACGACAAAAATGATCAGAGCCGAGATCTGCTTCCTGTTCCATCCTCCCATCTTGCCGATTTCATTCTTCAGCTGCGACATGGCAGGGGCAAGAGACTTGACTCTCGGTTTGAACCGCCAGTTCGCCATGAACCAGGTTAGTGGAATCATAACGAGAATAAATGGAAAGCAATAGGTGACCCACTGAAAATAGCCGATATCAAAACCGAACATGTCGTTTAGGTAGGTCATCATGATTACGTTTCTGGCTCCGCCTGAGGGAGCCCCCGGGCCTCCGATATTGCAGGCCATGGCGATAACGATCATGAGCATCTTGGCCAGTTCCTTGTCCTCGGGAATCTCATCAGTCAGACTGTTCTGATAGAGGAGCATGCCTATGGGAAGAAACATGGCGGCCAGGGCGTGATCGGAGATAAAGGCCGCTAAAGGAGTAATAATGATAAAGAAGATAAGGGTCACCCATTTAGCGCTCGGTACGGCCAGTTTCTTGAACATCATGAGACACATTCTCTTGTCCACCCCCGTCTTTACGAAGGCGGCCGCAAACATGAGGCTTCCCATGATGAACCAGCAGGCATCGTCCCAGTACAGCATGGCCACCTGCTGCCGGGAGACCACTCCTGTAAACACCAGAATGAGACCGATACAAAAAGCAACACCGGGGAGGGGAATGCATTCGGTCATGAAACAAAAGACCACGAAAGCCATCATGGCGACAGCTACCTTAATCTGCCAGGCCCCCTTGTCGGCGGCTTTCCGATCCTTTCCCGTAAGATCTTCATATTTAAGTCCATCTCTTCGCAGCTTCATGGACTTGTTCATCAGGTCGACAAAGGCCTTGTCGTCCAAATTCGCCTCGATAAACGCATGGGACTTTTTCAAATTTTCGGCATCCGCCTGGATTTTGTATTTCTTGCACCATTTGAGGTCGCGTTGCAGAAATCTCTTTTTGGAAAAGGCGCCCATCCGCATGTTTTCTTCCATGACCTGGGCGGTAAGGAGTTCCCATTGAGAGGCCTCCGAACTTTTCTTGCCGAACAGATCGGTAGTGATGAGATTCACCACGGCTTCCGTTCCCACCTGGAACTCGGTTCCCACATCCTTCATCCCGTACGGGGTCGGCAGGAATAAAATAGCAAAGAATAAAACGACTGGAATAATAAAGAGCTTCCAGTTCACATATTTGTCATACCCGGTGGCTTTGGGTTTTGCTTTCGGCATTTCTTTCACCTCACTTCATAGGTTTTAGTCGAATCGTCGGACATTTTTGATACGACCAGATGAAACACAGCATGGTTTTCAGCCCTTCAATATGATCTTGGCCATTTCGAAAAAGAGCTCCTGCTCTCTCACAACCCCGACCACTTTTTCCTGTCGCCTGACGGCCAACCGCCGCCTCTTTTCAGTGAAGAGCAGGTTGGCAATCTCCATGAGGTTTGCGTCTTCATCCACGCTGAGAGGCGCATCAGACATCACGTCTCGGATTTTCTTATCGATGAGTCCTTTGGCCTGGGAGGTAAAGAGCCCGGTCCAGAACATGACGGAATACTGCATGCTGTCGGCCATGGACGGTTTGGGCGCGGAGAGGTAAGCGGGGCGAACCGCCTCGATCAGGTCGAGGATGCTTAAGGTCCCCACAAGCTCTTTATGCCTGTCAAAGACCAGGATGGATCGGTGGCCGGTCTCCATAATTCGGCTGGTGGAGGGGGCGTTTTCAAAGGATCTCTTCAATTTTTCGATTCCCTCTCTGATGGTGCTTTCAGGATCAATGGTGGTATAGTCATCGATCGGGATCATGATATCCCCGGCTTTCTTTTCTCCCCGTTCACCGTGCCTGGCAGCGTCGTAGGCGTCATTAATTTTCAAGGACAGGAGACCGACATCACACGGCTTATTGAGATAATCAAAGGCACCGTGTTCCAGTGATTCCCTGGCTGACTCACTCCCGCCGTGTCCCGTGAGCATGATGACCTGCACGTCCGGATCTATTTTTTTGATCTGCGCCAAGGCCTGATGCCCATCCATTCCCGGCATTTTGATATCCAGAATCACCACGTCCTGGGGAGATTTTTTCAGAATCTCGATGGCCTCCTCGCCGCTCGCCGCAACCGTTGTCTCATACCCTCTTTTGTTCAGTATCTTGGACGTGGTGGAACGAAACTGCTTTTCATCATCCACCATCAACACTTTGATTTTATTTGTCATTATCTGCTCTCCTTGCATGATTGAACACCCACCGCGGCTCACCGGTCCGCTTCCCTGAACAACTGGAAAAACGCCGTCATCTCTATTCGGTTTCCCTCAGAATCTCCCGTGGAGTCCTCATGGAACTTCTTGCCTGGGCGACCCTGATTTTTTCCTCAAGGGCCTGCCTTTTGCTGAATGCCTCCTCTGCCTTTTCGATCAAGCACATGAATGTCGCTGGGTTTCATCAAATAATCGGTTGCACCGGTTTTGAGGCCCTCCACGGCGGACTCGACGGTGGCATGACCGGTCAGCATGATCACCTCAACAAGCGGATAGGTCCTCTTGATCGCCCGAAGGGTTTCGATCCCGTCCATCCCGGGCATTTTCACGTCCAGGATGACCACATGAACCCGATTCGCTCTCAACTTTTCGAGCGCCTCCGCTCCACTCGATGCAGTGAGCACGTCATATCCTTTTCTCGAAAGCAGTTTTTGCGTGGTGGATAAAAACCTTTCCTCATCATCCACCAGCATCATTTTCATCTCTTCCATGATCCCTCCCCTACCTTCCCACGCAGCGCGCGTCTCTTACCAAAGAGACGCAAAACCGCTTGGTCAGGACAGTTGCCAAACAGATCTTGTTTTGGAGTATTACCTCGAATCCGGAAACGTTAGGGTGAAAGTCGTACCAACCCCCTTCTTGCTTTCCACTTCCATTTTGCCCCCCATGCTTTCCACAATTCCGTAACATACCGAAAGTCCCAGCCCGGTCCCTTTTCCCACCGGCTTTGTTGTAAAAAAGGGAGTGAAGATTTTTTGCATATCCTCGAAACTTATCCCTGTACCGTTGTCTTTGACCACGATCTTGACATTTCCGTTTTCTTCCGGACCCGCAACCACTTCAAGAGACCCACCTTCCGGCCCATGTCTTGTGATAATCGCATCAATGGCATTGTTATAAAGATTCAGGAGCACCTGTTGCAATTGTCCCGGATCACCATGAACCGCAGGAGTTTCCGCGGCAATATCCACTTTCAAGGCGATCCCGTGAACGCTCGCGTTTCTGGCTATCATGTTCGTAATCTCAGGGATAAAGGACTGGAGATCCACATCCTGAAATACCGGATCGCTTCGCCGTCCGAATTTGAGAATGGACTGGGTGATTCCGGCACAACGATCGATCTGCAGGTCAATCTGTCGGATGGAATCGACGAGTTCGGACAACGATTCCGAAGGCTTGAGTTCCCCCTTTTCCTGAAGGTCCGACAGAATGGTCTGGATCAAGGCCTGTTCGCTCTTCATAACCTGCAGGGGGTTGTTGATTTCATGGGCAAACCCTGTAGCCATTTCTCCCAGTTCAGCGAGGCGGCTGGCCCGGATCAACTGCCCGCTGAGGGCATCCCTTTCCGTATCCATGTGTTCCATGCGCCGGATAATGCGTTCCCTGAGGTAGAAAGCGATGCCCACAATGGCCGCACTGCCTATAAGGGTGATGAGGACGATCAGGTATATCGCTGAGTGGAGAGATTGAAAGGCATCGCTTTTTTCCTGGCGAACCACAAGAAGCCAGTCCTTCTCTCGTAACCATGTGGTAGCGTAGAGATACTGATCTCCCCTGGTATCTTTTTCGATGAAGGTATGGATACCCGGATGAACCCCCGACTCCTTGAGAATGTCGGGATCATTTTCCATCAGGTTTCCGCCGGACCTTCGTTCGGTTTGAAACACGCCTTTGGCGTCCAGCAGGTAGGCCTCTCCAGTCTTCCCGATACGAACACTTTTCACCAGATCGCTGAAGATATGGGTATCGATGGTTGCCCGGATGACCCAATCCTCCTTGCCGGCCGTCTTTTTCAAGGCAATAATGAAGTGGGGGATCCGCCTGTAGCCAAGAAAGACATTGCTGATATACTGGCCCTTTTTCATTACCTCCGTAAACCAGCTTTCTTTCCCGTAATCACGGCCGCTCAGGCTGTACGGCCCCTGATAACTCACATGGATTCCACTTTTGTCAAATATGCCCAGGTCCACAAAAGCGCTGGATTCTACCTGCAGTCGCCTCAAAATGGTGCCCAGCTCTTTCTGGCTGGCTAATTCTTCGAAAGAGTAGGAATTGAGGACAAACTCCAGATTGGCCTTCCGCTCATAAAGGAATGAATCGATCATCTGACGGTGGTCTTCCACAATCCTTTTCACAGTGGCGATGGTGCTGTTTTCAAGGGATGCGGTAAAATAATAAAAGCCGGTCCAGAGGATCAGGACCAGGGTGGACAGAGGGACCACGATCATGCTGAACAGAATAACCCTGCGTAGATTTGCATAAGGTGATTTTTTCATGGGAATTCCTTCTCCAATAGATTGCAGACCCATACAAGGCAAACAGTGTGCCAAAGGAAACGCGGGAGACAGTGGTATCGGAAGTGCTTGAATGTTTGGATTTATTTTGAATAGAGAGGCGGGATAGGGGAGATAGGATTCAACGAAGTGTCAGGCCCTTTTACAGGTTGTAAAGCAAAAGATTCGATAACGATAACGCAGAGGAAGGGAAGAGTTCGGTTGCACGTGAAATGCAAATCCTGTAAATGTGAATAGAACACAAAATGCCTGAACCACAGACGACTGTGCCGTTGACTCCCACGTGAAAATCTGCGCCAGCGTCAAAGTGGGTAATCACAACCAGGTCTTGTATGGTATGATAGGCTCATTCCTGACCTTACCAGGGAGAATGGATCAGCATCGGAATCTCAATTTGCAGCCGTTACCAAAATGGATGTGGAAGGAAGAAAGGCGAAGGAGAAAACCCATTGATACCGATAAATGATTCCAATAGGGTATGTTGTTATTGGTAGTCCCAACGGGACTCGAACCCGTGTCTCCGCCGTGAGAGGGCGATATCCTAGACCGCTAGACGATGGGACCCCCGAAAAAAGCAAAGAGTAAGCATTTCCGAGCAAAGATAAAAACCGGGCGGATTCAGATTTTATTACCGCCTGCTTCCTTCTGCTCACTGCCTACTCATCCCTGTTCTTTTCTGGCTGGGGGACGAGGACTCGAACCTCGGTTAACGGGGCCAGAACCCGCCGTATTACCACTATACGATCCCCCAGGAAAGTGGCAATTTATTCAACCAGCCCTAAAAAGTCAAGTAAAAAAACAGACCCGATTAATTTGCAGTCGTCTTCCAGCACCGAACCAGATGGCCGGCGTCCACTGTATAGAGAGGGATCTCCTCCTTCCTGCAACGGCCCTCCACCAGTGGACATCTTCCCTGAAAAAGACAGCCAGGCGGTGGGTCCAGGGGGCTTGGCACATCTCCCTTGAGAGAGATTAACTCCTTTTTCCGTAGCGGGTCCGGGATGGGCACGGCGGACAGAAGAGCACTGGTGTACGGATGAAGAGGCTGGTTGAAGAGCTCATCGGCCTCTGCATATTCCATAATGCGGCCCAGGTACATGACCGCGATCCTGTCGCTGAAATATCCCACCACATTCAGATCGTGGGAAATGAAGAGATAACTGAGATGAAACTGTTGCTGCAGGTCTTTGAGGAGATTGATAATCTGTGCTTGTATGGACACATCCAGGGCCGAAACCGGCTCATCGCAGATAATCAGGGAGGGATCCACACTCAGTGCCCTTGCCACTCCCACCCGCTGCCGCTGTCCGCCGCTGAATTCATGGGGGTAACGATCCGCCACGCGAGGAGATATCCCCACCTTTTCGAGCAGCTGGTTCCTTCGGTCCGTTCGCATTTTTTTGGTCAGCCCCATGCCTCGCAGGCCTTCGTCAATGGATTGTCCGATGGTCATTCGGGGATTGAGAGAGCTGTATGGGTCCTGGAAAATGATCTGCATCTCTTTTCGAAGCGGACGCATCTCTTTTGGGGTCAGGGGCGCCATATCCTTTCCTTTGAAGATCAATTTTCCCCCATCGGGTTCCAGGAGTTTCAAAATCACCCTTGCCACGGTCGATTTCCCGCACCCGCTCTCGCCCACGAGCCCCAGGCTGCCGCCCTCTTCAATGGCGAAATCCACCCCGTCAACCGCCTTGACCCAGGCCGAAACTTTCTGGAAAAAGCCCCTTCTCACAGGAAAATATTTTTTCAGGTTTTCCACCTTCAAAATGTGTTGCCGATCAGTTTCCACGCTTTTCCCTGTCTTTCGTTTTGAATTCCAGGTCATAAATTACCGGGCACCTGCTCAGATGACCCTTCCCATAGTCGCACATCACCGGAAAAACGGATCGGCAAGTCTCCACCGCGGAAGCGCATCGGGGATGAAAAGGACAACCCTCGGGTTTATGGGAAGGATTGGGAACCGATCCGGGGATGCTGTGGAGTCTCTTCCCTCGGCTCGACCTGCCCGGGAGAGAAGCCAGGAGACCTCGTGTATAGGGATGACGGGGTTCTGAAAAGATCTGTTCCGTATTTCCCTGCTCCGCAATCAACCCCGAATACATCACGTAGACCCTGTCCGCAATATTGGCGACCACCCCGAGATCGTGGGTGATGTAAAGAATGGACATGGAAATCCTTTTCTGGATCGATCGCAGGAGATTCAGGATCTGGGCTTGTACGGTAACGTCCAGGGCCGTGGTGGGTTCATCCGCGATGATCAGGTCGGGGTTGCATGCCAGGGCCATGGCGATCATCACCCTTTGCCTCTGTCCGCCACTGAGTTGGTGGGGGTAATCCCGCAATTTTTGCTCAGGCGAGGCAATTCCAACATCCTTTAAGAGCGTGATGCACCTCTCTTTTAAAGCCTTCGATTCCAAATTTTCATGAACCTGGATGGCCTCCTCGATCTGATTTCCGATGGTGAAGACCGGGTTGAGGGAGGTGAGGGGTTCCTGAAAGACCATGGCAATCTGATTCCCACGGATCTTTTGCAACTCCGCATCCTTCAGCCGGAGAATATTTTTTCCCTTGAAAAGAACCTGGCCGGAAATAATCTCCCCGGGAGGTTGGGGAACAAGGCCCAGGACGGTAAGAGCGGAAACCGTTTTTCCACATCCGCTTTCCCCCACCAGGCAGACCGTCTCCCCTTTCCCCACGTCGTAGCTGACGCCGTCTACGGCGCGTGCCGTGTCGTCCCTTCCATGGAAATAGACCTTCAGGTCCCGTACGGAAAGCAGAGGCTGGTTGTTCGTATTCATTCCCTTTATTTTTCTCTCAGTTTGGGGTTCATGGCATCTTTGAGGCCCTCGCCGAACAGATTGAAACAGAGCACCACAACGAGAATCGCCGTGCCCGGAATAAAGGTCAGCCAAGGGGCGTCGAAGATAAAGCGCTTCCCGTCCGCGAGGATGTTTCCCCAGGTGGCATGCGGGGGCGGAACGCCGAAACCCAAAAAACTGAGCCCGGCTTCCGTCAGGATTGCGGTGGCGATGCCGATGGTGGCGGACACAAGCACAGGAGCGATGGCATTGGGCATCATATGGCGGAAAATAATTCTGAGATTCTTTACCCCCAGGGCCTTTGCGGCCGCAACAAAGTCCTGCTCTCGTAAAGACAGGAATTCGGCCCGAACAAAGCGGGTGGTGCCCATCCAGCTCGTAAGTCCGATGACGATCATGATATTGTACATGCTTGCGGGCAGAAGGGCCACAACGGTCAAAATCAAAAAGAAACTGGGAAAACAGAGCATGATATCCACCAGCCGCATGATAATGGTGTCCATCGAAATCGCATTCCCGTGCGCTATTTTGAACCACTTCGGTGGATTTCTTTTTCGAAAGCTCCGCTTTAAAACCATAAGCAAGGCGATGGAGGCACTCCCGATAAGGAGCAAAGCAACCCCTGCGGGCCCTTTCCTCAGTCCCAGCAGAACAAGGCCTGCAAACAGGACGGCGCCAATCAGAACGTGATCATATTTAATGTAGCTCTGTCCGAAATATCCCGCGATGCCCCCCATGAATATGCCCACCAGAACGGAAATTCCGACGGCTACAAATCCAACGGTCAGGGAGACCCACGCCCCCTGGAGCATCCTGGCAAACACGTCCCTTCCCAGATCATCCGTGCCGAAAAGATAAACACCCAGTTTGGGCGCCTCCCCCTGGGCCAGGGTATTCAGGTTGGGCCTGGTAAGCGGAGGAAGAAGCTTTTCCTGCAATCGGATCAAAGCGGGATTGATGACAGGGTCCTGCCCGGAGGTGAGAACCAGTCCCACAACGGCCGTGAAGAAGAAAAGAAGAAAAATCACCAGCCCCAGAATGGCCAGCCTGTTTTCCTTGAAAAGAAGCCACAGCTCTTGCAGCCTTGTGCGTCTCGGGATTTCCGGATGCTGCAATATTTGTTCAGAGGAAATCATAACCGGATCCTGGGATCTACAACGAGGTAAAGAAGATCCGACAGAAAAGTTCCCGCAAGAACCAGTACGGCCGAAATGAAGTTCACGGTCAAGATAATGGGGTAATCCCTTGCCAGAATGGCCTCATAGGCCATTCTCCCCATCCCCGGCCATGAAAAAATGGACTCGATGATGACCGATCCGCCGATCAATCCGGGAAGGATCAATCCGAACATGGTCACAAAGGGCAACAGGGCGTTTCTCAGGGCATGCTTGTAGTGCACCTGTTCGGACGGCAGGCCTTTCGCCCTTGCGGTTCGCACATAGTCCTGTCCTTCCACCTCAAGCATCTGGCTGCGAACGTATCGAGAGAGAACCGCGATGCCGCCCGTGGCGCCGAGTATGGAGGGAAGCAGGAGGTGCCAGATGCGATCCATGAAGACATGGGTCCACGAATAGGTGCTCAGGCCGAACGTCTCCATTCCGATGACCGGAACATGGAGCACTGTCACCGTCAGGATGATCAGGATGTAGGCGAAGAAAAACCCGGGGATGGAAATCAGCAGGTAGGCCAGAAAAGTGGCGCTCCTGTCGTACAGGCCCCCCCGGAATATGGCCGAACGGATACCCACCGGAAAAGACAGGGTCCAGGTGAGGATGGTCCCCACGATGAACAGAGGAAGGCTGTTCAAAAAACGTTCCCATATCTTCAAAAGGACGGACTGGTTGTCCTTCCAGGAGACAATCTTTCCCGTAAAAAGCCCCTTATAAAAATAAAGGTACTGGCTGTAGAGCGGCTCGTTCAGATGAAATTCCTTTTTGAACCGCTCCACCATTTCCGGGGTGAATTTGGGGTTCAGGGGGTCCACCTGGCTCGGTTCGCCCGGCGCCAGGTGGATGATAAGAAAAGAGACAACCGATACGAAAAAGAGCGTGATGGTCTTTTGAATGATGCTTCGTCCAATGAAAGAAAACATGCGCTTTTACCCCTACCAGTTTTCAGGCGTAGGTGACGGCATCTCGGGCACCTTTACCCATTTGTTGAAATCAAAGGTGTAATTCCCCGTCTTGGTGGGCTTGATTTTTCTGTACACCATCACGCCGTCCTTATCCAGATCCCTGATGACAATCCTTTTGTCCAGCACGGCCGTCCATTTCCCCACATATAAAAAGGTGTAGGGCTGCTCCCGTGCAATAATTTCATGAAGTCTGTGGCAGTACTGCACCTGTTTTTCATGATTGTATTCCTGCCGTATTTTCAGGATGAGTTCATCCGCCTCTTTGTTCTTGAATCCCACAAAATTCAACTGATAGGGGTGCGTCTGGGAAGAATGCCAAACCTGGAAAAGATCCGGTTCTATCCCCATGACCCAGCCCAGGACCACTGCATCGAAATCCGCCTTGTCCACCCTCTCCTGGATAAAGACAGACCATTCGAGCATATCCGTTCGCACGTCTATGCCGATCTGCTTCCAGGCATCCTGGGCAATCGCCAGGACCGCCTTCCGGATGTCGTTTCCGCTATTGGTGATGAGCGTAAAAGCGAATCGCTTTCCGTCTTTTTCGAGCCATCCCTGCGCGTTTTTATGCCACCCCGCTTCTCCCAATAATCTGAGGGCGCCTTGCGGGTCATAGGGAATCGGCGGGATCTTGTGATCGTAATAATCGGTCTGTTTGACAAACGGCCCGGTGATTCTCTCCGCCTGCTTATAGAGTACGTAGTCAATCATCTTATTCACGTCTATGGCCATGCTCAAGGCTGTTCGTACCCTCACATCATTGAAGGGCGCCCTTCTCATATTGTATCCGATATAGGTATAGCCGAAAGAATCGCCCGAAAAACACTGAAATCTTTTATCCTTCTCCAGCCTTGCCACCTGATGGGGCTGCACGTCGTAACTGTCCAGCGTACCGGAGTAAAATTCCATCTCCTGGGTCAAGAGATCGGGGATGATCCGCAAGAAAAACTTTTGATAATGTGGAGCGCCTTCCCAGTAGTGATCGAAAGCCGACAGCGCTATGAACTGATCGGACTTCCATTCGTCAAAAAGAAAGGGCCCGCACCCCACCGGATGCCGGTTGAAGCTGCTCTGCCGAATAGAGAACTTGTCGGGGGGTATGCCCGCGGCTTTCGCCTCCTTTAACAGGACCTTTCGATTCAGCAGATGTTCCGGCAGAATGCCCATTCCCCATGTTCCCAATGCCGGAGAATAGAGCCTTTTGTAAACGATTCGAACGGTCAGGGGATCGATCATCTGCACCTGTTTCACCGGCTCGAAATCGGATAATCTCGGAGAAAGATTTGCCGGGTCCAAAATGGCGTCATAGGTGAATTTCACATCCCCTGCATCAAAGACGTGTCCGTCGTGGAATTTCACGTTCGGTCTCAGATGAAAAATCAGCACGGGATTTTGCTCAGTGGCGGGAAGGATCTCCTTTACATAGCCCGCCCTTGTCTTCTCATCCACCGGGGGTTCCATGTCCAGGAAGGATGTCCCGTCAAAGGAGGAAAAATAGTCTTTTCCGAGAAGCTTCGCAAGATTGCTGAAAAGGTCCTGATCCACCTCCGAAAGCGTCAGTTTGACGCGGGCCGGGGCGTGAACGGTTATTTTCACTTTCTTTTTTTCTTTTTCATTTTCCTCTGTTCGGACAGTTTGCCGCGTGTCGGGAGGGATGAGCGTGACCTCTTTGATTCGATGAAGAGTAGCGCGCAATTTTTGGTCCGTGATTTCCTTGTCTCCCACGGCCTCCTGAATCATTTGAACCACATCCCGGGCGGTTATGACGCCTTTTCCCGGAACCGCGGCCTTGTCGTTGAGGTAAAAATAGGCCTCCTCGCTGATTTCCCAGGCAGTGGCAAGCCGTCCTCTGAAATGCAACTCTTCATCATAATCGATCAGGCCTTCGAATACCATGGACTCGATGCGACTGCTCGTGGAATTCGCCGAAAGAATAGGATTGAGCAGGGTGGCGTCCCCCAGAGTGGCCGTGATATATTCGTGAAGACGATCCGGGTTCCCCTTGGTTTGCTGTTCGTAGGAGGGAACCCACAGATAGGACTGAAAAAGGAAGAGAAGGATGAGGACGGGGATCAGTATCAGCAGGCGTTTAATTGTCATTTCAGATAGATGGCGGCTTGGACATCGTTGTTTTGCCGGAAAGGGCCGGCGCCCCGCATTACGCAGACATCGTTTCTCAATAATTATGGAGCGAAACAATGTCAAGGGAAAAGCCGGTCCGGACGGGATTTCGGCGGAGTATGCAAGGGAAACCGCTCTTTTCAACTTGACGGGAGGGGATCGAATATCAATAATAGAGCTGTAATTAGCTAACTGCACAAGTCCGAATATTTCATGGAGGGTGTAAAAGAAATGAATGCACAGCCAAAGATGGATCCGGAAGTATTGTCCATGGTCATGGAAACCATAGAAAAGTTAGAGAGGGAAAAACTTCCTCTGGAAACCAAACTGGAAATGGACAGAGCGGGTGAATTTCCGGAAAAATTGATCCGGTTCATGCTGGGGCCGGATATAGCCCTCCATCTTATTTTCATACCGGAAGAATACGGCGGACTTGGCGCAGGTGCGACGGAGATAGCCATCGTGTCGGAGAGAATGGCCAAAATGGACCTCGCCATCGCCACCTCTTTTCTGGCCATATGCCTGGGGATGGATCCCATACGGGTCGGCGGCACACCGGAACAGCAGGAAAAATATATTACGAGAATTGCGGAAGAGGGTCTGGTGGTGGCCTATGGCGTCACGGAACCGGAGGCCGGAAGCAATGTGCAGGCCTTGAAGACAAAGGCGGAACGTGTGCTGGATGATCAGGGAAAAATCAAGGGGTATAAACTCAACGGACAGAAACAGTTCATTACCAACGGAGGCGTAGCACAGCTCTACACGGTTCTTGCCGAGGCGCCGGACGGACCTTCCTTTTTCGTGGTGAAAGGGGGTACGGAGGGACTTATCCCGGGAAAACACGAAGACAAACACGGCATTCGCGCATCGGATACCTGTCCCCTGACCCTGGAAGATCTTTTCATCCCCGTGGAAGACCTCCTGGGGGGCGTGGAAGGCCAGGGATTGAAACAGGCCAACAAGGTGTTTGGATATACAAGACTCATGGTGGCCACCTTCGGTCTCGGAGGCGGGGTGGCAGCCCTGGAACGGGCCATCAAATATTCCAAGGAACGGGTCCAATTCGGCACAACCCTTGCGGAGAAGCAGGGATACACCCACCGGCTTCTGGTCCCCAATGCGGTCCGCCTTGAAGCGGCCCGCGCCTATATCGAGGAAGTGGCAAGAAGGCTCGACACCGATGAGGAAGACCTGCAGGTGGAGGGGTCCATCGCCAAATATTTCGCCACCGAGGCGGGGGATGCCATGGCCAACGATGCCATTCAGGCATTCGGAGGGTACGGCTACATCCGGGAATACGAGGTGGAAAAGATCAAACGGGACGTGAAGATCCTGACCATCTACGAGGGGACCAGTGAGATCCAGAGAAATATCATTTCCATGTTCCGCATGCGATCCGCCGTACGGTCCAAAGGGGGATTTTACACGGAAATGGCGGACAGTTTGAAGGCCCTTCCCGAGGAAACAGGAGGCCCTGCCCTGGCCGGCGCCATTTCGGCCATGAATACCGTTATTTTGGGGGCGCGGGCCAACAAACTCACCAAGTCCCAGCATGTGATGTTTCTCCTGGCCGATATGATGACCTGGGCGGAGACGGCCAAGGCCCTCTGCCATAAGGCCGCCATTCATCGGGAAGGACAGGCCCGCACCCCTGCCTTTGTGAAAGCGGCCGCAAGATTGTTTGTCAGGGAAACGGTCGAAAAAATTTATTTTAACAGCCTGAAAATCGGACAGGGTTGCGGCCTATCCATCCCCGAAGATCATTGAAGCCGCACAGGGACTTGCCCGTGAGACGCCGTCTTGCAGGATTATCTTCAGGACATGGATCTGGTCGCGGCGGAACTGGTGGAGTAAAGGGATTCAGTGGCCCAAAAAAGATATTATCGCCGGCCGAAACCTTCGCGTTCCGGCAAAAAAGACCGTTTCAGAGAAGAACCAGATTATTCACAGCCAAGGATAGACCCGGTACTCAAACCCTTTTTTGAGCAAATCGGCGTTCCCGAGAAAACCCCTTTCATCCCGGATCCTTTTCAATTGGAAGCGGTGGAGGCCGCCATGGACCATGATGTCCTGGTGACCGCCCCCACCGGATCGGGGAAGACCTGGATTGCCTCCCATGCCATCTATGAGTATCTCGCAAGGAATATGCGGGTCTGGTACGCTTCCCCCCTCAAGGCCCTCTCAAATTCCATCTATCAGCAATTCGTCCGGGAGTTCGGTCCTGAAAATTGCGGCATTATCACCGGCGACAGGAAGGAAAACCAGGACGCGCCGGTCATTGTGGGCACCACGGAGATCCTGCGCAACCAGCTTTACGATGCCATGCACAAAGGGGTGAATATCCGCACGGATCTTGTCATCCTTGATGAAGCCCACTATCTGAATGATCCGGAACGGGGCGTGGTGTGGGAAGAAGTGATGATCTACCTGCCGCCGAGGGTGAAGCTCCTTCTCCTTTCCGCCACCATATCGAACCCGCAGGATGTATGTGCCTGGCTGGGAAAAATCCGGAAAACTTCAAACAGGGTGATCCAGAGTTATATCCGCCCGGTCCCTCTGAAGACACTTTTTCTCTTCCCGGATGGCCTTGTGGCTCCATTAGGGAGCGTCAAAGGCCTGGACCCCAAGGTAAAGGGCTTCCTTGCGGAGAGTGCCAATGTCAGGGGCAGGCACGGCGCGCCCGATTATGGAAAGATGCTGAAATGTCTCAGAGAGCTTGATCTTCTCCCTGCCCTCTTTTTTCTCAAGTCGAGAGCGGATTGCGACAATGCCGTTCTTACCTGCCAACCCAGCAGAAAGGTCTCCCAAAAACGAAAACTCAAGGCGGTTCTGCAGTCTTTTCTGCTGGAATATCCCCATCTGAAGGAAAACCGGCAGATTGAATATCTTTTGGAATCCCTGGTGGGTTCTCACCATGGCGGGCAACTTCCCTATTGGAAGGTGCTCATCGAAAAATTGATGAACCAGGGTCTCCTGGAGGCCATTTTCTGTACCTCCACGGTGGCTGCCGGGGTGAATTTTCCCGCGCGGACCGTGGTTCTGCTTCAGAGTGATCGCTACAATGGGCATGAATTCGTCGATTTATCGGCGGTGGATCTCCAGCAGATGATCGGCAGGGCGGGCAGGAGAGGAAAAGATAATATTGGTTTCGCATTGACCATTCCGGGACCCTATCTGAAACCCGGGTTGGTGCAAAAACTGGAGGACGCCTCCCCCGATCCCGTTGCCAGCCAGATCCATATCAATTTTTCCATGACCCTGAACCTCCTTCTTTCCCATTCCCCGCTGGAGATAAAAGATCTTCTGGAACACTCTTTCGCGGCCCACCAGTATGGGCCTGCAAATCCCGAGCTGGAAGAAAGATCCATCCATCTTGCAACCAAGATTCGGAAACTCCTTCCCGAGGCCCGATGCGACAGCGATGATCCCGGGGAGATTTATGATCAGATCCTGATTCGATCGTCCCTGATCCGGAGCATGGAAGCGCGCCGGATTGCCAGGTTTCGAGAAAACAAGGAAAGCAGTGGGCCGGGCGCCTTGACGCCGGGAAGGCTTTTTCTTCATAAAAACAACAAAGTCTACATGGTTTTCAAGACCTATTTCGACCGGGGAAGGCTGGTATGCGCTTCCCACAATATCCTGAAAAAAGATCCCGAAAAACCACGAAAACTCAAATTGAAAAGGGTGGATCTCCATCAGATTCAGGTTGTTTTCGATCAGGTTGTGCGTATCCCCGAGGACTATTCAAGGGACGAACTGGATCGCATTTTCGACGAAATCGCTCTTGAAACCCTGAAACCGGTGGAAGAGGCGCCATCCGAGATTTTTCCGGAAGACGAGGAATCTTCTCGCCTGAAAGAAAGGATGGCAGCCCTGCCCTGTGAAGCGTGTCCGCACAATAGTCTCTGCCACGCGGAAAAGAAAAACCGGATTTTGCGAATCCTGGAGGAATTTCAATCGGTCATTGCCGGGATGGAAGGATCCGGCAGCGGATTGTGGCATAGCTTCAAACGGCATCTGCGGTTTCTCAAGGAAACGGATTTCGCGGATGAACACGGCAAATTAACGGTCGATGGAAGGTGGGCATCCAATCTCAGGCTGGATCAACCCCTCCTCATAGCCGAAGCCATCAGAAAGGGGGCGTTTGAAAATATCGTCCCCGAAAATATGGCGGGAGGGCTCGCTCCTTTCGTCTGGGACAGGGGCCAGGACGTGGACATCCTCTTGAGCGAGGAGATGGATCTACGTCCCATGGAGGATACATTCCGCCTCATTCAGGAAAGAATTCTGGAGCTCAGGAGATTGAAATCGAGCAGGGGTTTTGAGGGGCCGCCTCTTCTCTACTGGCCCGCGGCGGCGGTCTACCTGTGGGCAAAAGGGATGACCTGGGAGGATTTGATCCTCACGGTGCACGTGAGCGAGGGGGATATGGCTTCCCTGATCATGAGAACGGCAGACCATCTCAGACAGATAGCGGCCCTGAGAGATACCCATCCGGACATCGCCGCAGCGGCTCTAAAGGGCATTGAACGGATATTGCGGGAACCGGTATATATCCCCTGACCCCGAAAACCCATGGAAAAATCAGAGGGTTTGTTGTCTAAACCCTTCATGCTCTTCATGTCTTTCATGGTGACGCCTTTTCCAAATATTCAGCAGCGATTTCAACCGGCCTCCTGAAGTACATCACAAATGCCGGGGCCGAAAATCTCCACCTGCCACTTTCTGATCTCCTGAATTTCTTCCATCTCTTCCGGCTCCTTCGGGTTTGCAATGGCAAGCGCCTGGATCTGGGCGTTGGTGCAGATCAGAGAGGGATCAATTCCGCGCTTCTCCCCAATCCGATCCCGCCACTTTTTCAAGGCCTTTATTCTGGATGTCTCCTTTGCCAGCAATCGCCTTACCCTCTTTTTAGGAAAGGGTTCGAGCGCACTGCCGGGGAGCTCCAACCCTTTCCTGACCATCTCAATGATGACATCCCCCATCAGCCCAATCAACTTGGGACTGAGCCCCGGTAAACCGGAAAGTCCCCGTTTGTCCAAGGGTTTGCGCCTCACCAACTCAAGAACCGTGTTGTTCCCAAGTATCTTGAAATGGGGACAGTCCCTCTTTTTTGCCATCTGGTCCCGCATGGAGAGGAGGTTTTCCAGCACGGCGAGATCCCTGGGACTCAACCTTGATGCACCTTTAAAATGAAGGAAAAACGGCTTGTTCTTCGCGGCATTTGGTCTGACCCCGGCCAGCAGCCCGCACTCTTCTTCCACGCAGAAAAGAAGTCTTCTCTCAACCAATTCCTTCCTGAGAACCCGGGCCAGGGGAAGGAGATAGCAGATGTCCTGGACGGCATAATCGAGCATCGGCTCGGGAAGGGGTCTTCTGGACCAGTCCTTTTTCTGATACCTTTTGTCGCTGGCAACGCCGAATCTTTCCTGTAGCAGACTCGCCAGGCCGGTTTCCTTCATGCCTAAGAAACGCGCCGCGATCTGTGTGTCAAAAAGGGAGCGGACCTCAATGGTGAAGTCTCTGTACAGGGATCGAATGTCGTAATCGGCGCCATGAAAGATCTTTCCGGACCTTCTCGTCGGCAAAAACAGGGGCCAGTGGCGAAAGATCCTTCACGGCGAGAGGGTCTATGACAAAATTCCAGGATGGGGTGGAGATTTGAAACAGGCAGACTTTTTCCTGGTAATGAAACATGGAATCTCCCTCGAGGTCCACACCGATCTCCGGCTGGCACGCAAGTTCCGCGATGACCTCCTTTCATATCCGCATCTGTTTCAATGAGCGCGTATTTTCTGCTGTCGGAAATAACTTTTTCTCCTCCTCAAACGACGGTGAAGTGCCGTTCTTCAAACTCCGGTTTTCCCTCGTACCTTTTCATGAAAAATCCCGGGGCCATATCCGCGTTTTCGATCATGGACGGGTTGATTTCAATGCCGGCCTGATGAAAGGCTTTTACAATGCTTGCCGGTTTTGGCGGACAGCTCTTGATGGGGATCATCTCCTTGATATCCGGGTTGTCTTTGTGCTTCTGGTACATGCATTTCCCGAAAAGAATCGTCTTTTTCATGCCCGGGGTAGGCGCCATCGATTTTCCCGTAAGCACTTCCACATCATCCCACGGTTCGCCTTTCCAGGCCGCGGCGATGGCGGCAAGGACAACCCCGTTCAATCCCGAGCAGTAGGTGCACATGGTCAGATCATATTTGCGGTAGGCCAGGCCTTTGATTCCCATTTTCGCCATGGGCAGGGGCAGGATGTTGTCGCTGTAGGGAAAGGCGGACTCATGATGAAAAGCCACCTTTTCGAGTTTTTCCCCCACCACCTCCACGTCGGACAGGTCCAGGTTCCTATTCTTTCTCTTTGCCGCATGAACCAGGTGCGGTACCTCTGACGGTTCCTGTCCCAATACCCTGGCGCCCACAAGATCCGCCGACAATATATCCGCTGAAGCCACGAGAACATTGCTCCGGCGGACACGACCATCAAAACTCGGCCCCCGAGCCGTTGTATAGATGCCGTCAAGCAGAGTAAAGATGGGAGGCATGGCATCCGCCAACTTGCTGACCCAGTAATTCAGATCTTTTACCGGATCGGCATTGTGACATTTTCTCCTGGACTTGATATCGATTGTTCCTTTAAGATTCTTGATTCCTAGAGAAACCACCGTCTGAGCGTGGGTTTTGAGCACCGGGATGTCCACCACAAAATCACTGTCCAGGATGTCTGCATTAAAACGAAGCGTATCTCCGTTTCCCAGATCCACTTCCCGGAATTCCCGTTCATGGGTGTTGATCGCCTTGACGCCGTAACGCTTTTTCAACAAATTGTATCCGAGGCTTTCAAAAGCGGAAGCCGGGGTTTCCCCTCGGTCTTTGGGCGACAAAACAATGCCTTCCCCGATCGTAATCTCTTCCACCCCCCTCTCTTTGAGAAGGATCACCATGTCCTCCACCGTTCGGGAGGTGGTAATCACCCCCCATTTGGGAAACCGAACCTTGTGGGTCCAGAAAACGATATTGGGCTTGATGAATACTTTTGCCCTGGGGGGCAGGAGATCCAGCCCTCCGCACAGATCTACGGCCTTGCGGACGGAGTCCTGATTTTCTTCATAACGTACAATGGATACAATCGGTTTACCCATGATAACTCTATCCTCCTGTCAATCCCTGTGGCGGCCTCCCGCTGAGGAGATTGACGCCTATGATAACGGCTAATAAAACGCAGCAGGGTGAATCATCTCAATATCCTGCCTTTTTGTCAAGGGTTTCAAGGCGATCCCTGACGGTCAGACAGCCGTCTTTCATGATCAGCACCCTGTCTGCGTATTTTATGGTTGAAGGTCTGTGGGCGACGATAATGGTTGTCCTTTCCTCGGTCATCCTCAGGATAGCGTCCTGAATCAGTTGTTCCGTTTCAGGGTCCACGCTCGAGGTGGCTTCATCCAAGATGAGGAGACGCGGATTGCCTGCCAGGGCCCGGGCAAAAGACAGAAGCTGACGCTGTCCCGCGGAAAGGGTCGAACCGCCTTCACTGATTTCCCGGTCGAAACCGCCGGGAAGCTTTTCTATAAACGGCCGTGCATTGGCCGTCTCAGCCGCATCCTTTATTTGTTTCTCACCCAGGTCTTCCCTCCCCAGCGAGATGTTTTCCGTGATGGTCCCTGCGAAGATGAATACGTCCTGTTGACAGATGCCGACGGTCTCCCTGAGTCTCCCCAAAGGCCATTGCCTGAGATCAACACCGTCCAGCAGGATGCGGCCTTTATCGGGATCATAAAATCGCTCGATCAAATTGGACAGGGTTGTCTTGCCTGATCCGGTGGACCCCACAATGGCAACGGTTTCCCCCGGGTTTATCTCAAAGGAGACGTCCTTGAGCACCAGCGGGCCGTCACCGTATCGGAAGTGAACGTTTTCAAAAATAAGATGCCCCCGGATGGTCTCAGGCAATACGGGATTCGCCGGTTCGGAAATGATATCTTCCTGATCGATATATTCAAAGATCCTTTCCATCGAAGCCATGGCCTGTTGCATGATATTGTATTTTTCCGATATGTCCCTGACCGGTTTAAAAAACATCTGGATGTAACTGATAAACGCCACAAGGGATCCCAGAGTCAATTCTTCCTGAATAACCTTTCCTCCACCGTACCAGATGAGCACAGCCACGGCGATGGAAGAAATCATTTCCATTAACGGCATGAAAACAGCGAAAACACGAATCTGTTTCATGCCGGCAAGATAGTTTTCCTGGTTGATTCGGGCGAAAATCCGACTTTGGGATGTTTCCTGTATAAACAGTTGGATAACCTTCATGCCCCGAATTCGTTCCTGCAAAAAGGCGTTAATTTTTGCCACGGTGGTTCGCAGTTCCCGGAAGGCCTCCCTGGCCATGGTGCTGAACAGGATGGTGATGCCGAAAATGAACGGCAGAAGCGCAATGCAGATCAGGGCAAGCTGGTAATTGATGGAGACCATCACGATGAGTATGCCCAGAAGGATGAACAGGTCCTTGAAGACCGTGATCAATACGGATTTAAACATTTCATTCAGGTTTTCGATATCATTGCTCACCCTTGTCACAAGGCGCCCGACAGGGTGTTTGTCGAAAAACCGCACGGCCTGGGACTGCATCTTTTTAAAAAGTTCCAGCCGGATATCCAGCATGATCCGTTGTCCGGTGAATTCCAGCAGATAGTATTCACCATAGCCGAAACCAATCGATAAAAGGAGCAGGAAGAAGAAAAGCGCCGCGAGCACGGCGACGCCGGTCAGGTCCCCACTGCGAATCTTGACCCGGTCTTTTTCGGGCAGCCTCTCAAGAAGCTTGTAAGGGATCATGCTCCAACCGTCATCCATCCGCAGAATGGCTTTCTTATACGGGTCCGGGATAAGATCTCGTTGTTCGGTATTGAACCGATAAAACCTTTCGGATAAGAGAATTTTCTTTTCCCTGAGCCGATGCAGTTCGGCCGGATCTATCTTTTTGAGGTTCTTATTGGAGATAAAGAACCCCGACTTGCTCTTATGTTGAATGAATAGAGTCTGATAGGCTTGCAGGATCTTCCGGTCTCGAGGATTTATCGCCTTTTCGGAATCGATTTGGTACCAGGAGGAAAGGATGTACCGGTCAATGGCAATTTTGGTAAGGTACGGCGCTGCAAGGTCAAAAAGCGTGATCAGGATGGAGAACAGGAGGCCCGCAATCACCGTTTTCTTATAGGGAAACGCATAGGCTGCGAGGCGTTTGAGCAGTTTGAAATTATAGGGCTTTCCCAGCTGTCCTTCTTCCGAATATCCAAAATCTCCGAACATTTACTGAACGTCCCCCATTTCCAGCCGCTCCGCCATGAGCTGTTCCTTGTAAAGGGCCGTATAGGTTCCATCTCTTGCGATAAGGTCCTGGTGGGTTCCCTGTTCCACAATTCTGCCTCTGTCCAGAACAATAATGCGGTCTGCTCTGAGAATGGTTGAAGACCTGTGAGAGACGAACAGGGTGGTTTCGTTTTTACGCATACCGAGTATCCGGTTGAGAATTTTTTCCTCCGTCTTCATGTCCACCATGGAAAGCGCGTCATCCATGATGAGGATCGGAAAGGATCGCACCAGGGCCCGGGCAATGGTCAGTCTCTGTCGCTGTCCCCCGGAGAGGGTTTTCCCCAGCTCTCCCAGCCACGTATCGATGCCGTCTTCAAGATCCTGTATTTCCTCCAGAATACCGGCGATCCGCAGAGAATCCAGGACTTCTGTTTCTGTGATCCCTTCTCTTCCAAAAACAATGTTGTTGCGCACCGTATCTGAAAACAGGAAGAGATCCTGTGTGACGAAACCGATTTGTCCGCGGAGTTCCTGAAGCGACATGGTGCATACATCCCGCCCCGCCACAAATACTTTGTCTGTCGGCACATTCAAGAGTCGGGGAATACTCTCCAACAAAGTGGTTTTTCCGGACCCCACTTTTCCGACAATGGCAACGGTTTCTCCTCTGTTTATCCTCAGAGAAATGTCTTTCAGGGTGTACTCCGCAAGCCCTTGGAATTTTATGCTGAGATCGTTGATGACAATGGCGGAATCCTCCTGCGCCGCTTCCTCACCATCCGGAGGCGTATGGGAGTTTGTTCGTCGTGCGCCGGTTTTGGCGGGCAAAGGATCTGCAATTTCCGGTTTTTCCTCCAGAACACGGTTAATGCGTCGCATGGAGGCAGATCCTCTCTGGATCAGGTTTGTCACCCATCCCATGGCCATCATGGGCCAGGTGAGCAGATTCAGGTAGGCAATGAAGGCCACAAAATCGCCCGGGGTAATGTGGTCGAGGATCACATAGCGTCCCCCCAAACCTATGACGATGGCAAGGCCCGCATTGGAAAAAATGCTCATGATGGGGAAAAAGAGAGCAAGAGTCCTGGCCAGACGCATGTTCTCAGAGACATATTTCACCCCCATTTTCTGTGTCTTACCGTATTCCCAATTTTCCCTGTCGTGGGCCTTGATCACTTTGATCCCGGCAAAGGACTCCCGAACCTGTTCCGTGAGGTCGGCAAAGGTTTTTTGGACGGATTCAAACCTCTCCGACATGCGTTTCGTCAAGGCCCTGGTGAACAGGATCACAACCGGAGCGGGGATCAAGGCAATCAATGTGAGCCGCATATCGATGGATATCATGAAGCCGACCGCGGCCGTGCCCAGGACCGCCCCGTCCACAAAGGCCACCAGGCCCATACCGCTGGCCATTCGCACGGAGTTGATGTCATTAATGGCCCTCGCCATGAGGTCACCGGTCTTGGTCCGTTTGAAAAAGGAGGGAGACAGGGTCTGCACATGACCATAAATCCGGGACCTCAAATGCAGCTCCACCTTCCTTGAATGGCCCATGATCATGCGTCTCCAAGTGTAGCGGAACACCGTGACCACCAGTGCGATGGCCGCGATCATCAGGGCATATTTCAAGAGCTGGATACCCGTTTCGGGATCGGTTTGAATGGTGAGGAGGTTGATTGCCTTTTTGATAATCAGGGGAATGAGCAGCTGGAGAAAATCAACCAGGAGAAGACTCCCCAACCCCACTGCAAGAGCCAAACGATTCTGGATGAAGTACGCTTTGAGCGGCCGAAAATTCTTTAGTGTGTGAACAAAAGGAACCGTCAAATTTCTTTTACCGAAGTTTCGAATTTCAATCGAAATTTTTCAATTTTAGAATGCAATGTGGGCCGGGAAAGGCCCAGGAGCCTGGCGGCTTTCGAACGATTGCCCCCCGTCATATTGAGGGCCTCTTTGATCAGAAGGCTTGCGAATCTGTCCATACAGGCATCGAAGAGGTTGTCCTCTCCCTCGTTCTTCAGGGCATTATGCACCCATCCCCGAATAGCATCCTCCGATTCTCCTTCCTCTTCCCGGGCACCCGCACTTTTTTCATCGATGGCATGGGCTATATCCTCTGCACTGACCGGCGCCCCGCGGTTGAAGATGAGCGCCTTCTGCAAGACATTGGAAATTTCCCGAACATTTCCCGGCCAGGCATAGCCATTCAATTTTTCAATAGCATGATCCGTGATTCCCGGGTTGTCCATCCCCACCTGGGAGGCATGCCTCGACAGAAAATATTTTGTGAGCAAGGGGATATCTTCCACCCTGTCCCGGAGCGGAGGCAGTAAAATGGTCACCACTTTAAGACGATAATAGAGATCCTCGCGAAAACGTCCCTGCGACAGGGCATCTTCAAGGTTCCGGTTGGTTGCCGCAATAATTCTGACATCTACCGGAATGGTGCCCCGCCCTCCCAGGCGCTCGATACTCTTTTCCTGAAGGAGCCGCAAGACCTTGGCCTGAATGCCGGAAGGCATGTCCCCTATTTCGTCCAGGAATACGGTGCCTCCGTGGGCCTGTTCAATCTTCCCCACCCTCCTGTGCACGGCCCCCGTAAAGGCGCCCTTTTCATACCCGAAAAGTTCACTTTCCAGGAGATTTTCGGGGATGGCCACGCAATTGATGACCAGAAACGGCTTTTTTGCCCTGGGGCTGTGCTGATAGATAGCCCTTGCAGCCAATTCCTTGCCGGTCCCGGATTCCCCTCGAATCAGCACCGTTGCATCGGTGGACGATACTCTGCCGATAGCCTTGTACACCTCCTGCATCGGTTTGCTTCGTCCGATAATCGCCTCTCTGGAGGCATTTTCAGGCACGACATCCACATCGACCGGGGATCTGGAAAACCGTCCGGCCTCGAGGGCCTGAGCAATGACTCCCAACATTTCCGGGATATCAAACGGCTTGAGGATATAATCAAAGGCACCCAGTTTTGTGGCTTCAATGGCCGTCTCGGTGGTTCCGTAGGCCGTCATGATGATAACCGGCAGTTTGGGTTCGATTTCGTGGATGCGTTTGAAGGTTTCGAGACCGTTCATACCCGGCAACCGCATATCGAGGATAATCAGGTCCGGGACCCTGGATCGAATCTGCGAAAGGCCTGCTTCCCCTGAAGGGGCATTTCTGACCGTATATCCTTCCTCTTTCAAGAGCCTTTCAAAGCTCATTCGCAACTGGTCATCATCGTCAATAATCAGGATATCGCTCAAAACCTTACTCCTTTGGGGCTTGCCGCTTTTACGGGAAGCACAATAATAAACGTGGTTCCTTCTCCTTCGCTGGAAACAAAATCCATTTTTCCACCATGTTCCTCCACAATCCTGCTCGCGATGCTCAGACCGAGACCGGTACCCTCTTCCTTGGTGGTGAAGAAGGGTTCCAGGATTTTGGGTTGCAGGCTTTTCTGAATTCCGGGACCGTTGTCTTTCAAACGGATAAGAACCACCCGCCCATACGGTTCCAGGATGGTCTGTTCTTCCTCAATGACGATCTGTCCTCCGCCTTCCATGGCTTCGCAGGCATTCTCTACAAGATTCACCAGAACTTCCTTCAATTGTTCCGGATCCCCCTGGATTTCCGGCAGTTCTTCCGACCGGACCAAACTGGTTTTCACATCGTATGAATCCAGCCGATGCCTGAGCAGCTGGAGCACCATATCCACAAGTTCGGAGGGATGGATGCTCTGGATCTTCAGCTTCGGAGCACGGGAAAATTCCAGAAAATTCTGAACAATGGTGTCCACATGGTTGATTTCCTCTGAAATCACATCGAAATCGTCTTTCTGAGTATCCGACAGGGCAAGCGTCCTGTTGAGGGAAAAAAGCCGCATTTTGACCGAAGTGAGGGGATTCCGAACGCTGTGGGCCATACCGGCGGCAAGTTTACCCACGGAGACCATCTTTTCGGCCTGCAGGAGGGTTTCCCGACTCTTTTCCAGTTGGGTCTGTGCCTGGTCTGCATCCTCGATGAGTCCACGCACCGATTCGCTGAGTGAGTATACCTCATCCCCCGGCCTTTTGGAAGCGCCCTTTCTATCCGCGGCAACCGTCAATCTGTGCAGAGGGGTGAGGATATGGTGTATGAGAAAAAAAACCAGAAGGAGACCCAGAACCAGGACCGCCGCCATTGCGATGGCTACAATGACTCTCAATCGTTGGGCCTCATCTCGGCTGTCGTCCCTCATCTCCCTTATGCCGGCCGTATAGAGGTCTTTGTATTCTTCACAGAGTTCCAGAATCTTGAAGAAGCGATTCCTCACGCTTTTGTGGAGTTCAGCGCCTTCAGCCTGGTTCCCCATCTTATAGTAGGAAATCACCCTGTCTTTTATCGCAATATACTGGATATACTCGGATTCAATCCGTCTAAGCGCTTCTTTCTGCTCGCTGTTTTCGGCAACAGAATTTGCCCTTTTCATTCTTTCTTTAAAAACCTGACGGGCTTCTCCCAGACGTCTGAGCCACTCGGGGTCATCATCCAGGAAATAATAGGACAGAAATCCCTTCTGATTTACCAGCGCGATTTCAAGGGCCTCGGCAGACTGGAAGGCGGCGATATCCCTGTCAATAACCTTGGTTAAAAGGATTTCCATCCGGTAAGAATACCAGATGGTGATGATTCCACCCATGAGCGTAACAGAAATCAAAGCTGCCAGAAGCAGACAGATTCTGATGCGGAGGGTTATCTGATTCCACATGCTTTGGTTCTCCACTTGTTCTGTGTCAGAAAAGACAATGAAAAGGCCAGGATATACCCTGCGATCGGTTTCGCACCCTGGTTTGTTTGAGAGAGGATATCAGTTTGTTGTCATGATTTCAAGATTGCTGTAAGACACCGGACCCGTTTAAGAAATTTACCCTTGCTTATCTCTCGGCAGTGTATTAATTTTGGGCCTAAAGGAACTTTGATCATGCAGAAATTTCTATTGTGTCCCCATTGCGGCAAACCGGTGGTCTCCTACAGAAATCCTGTCCCGACTGTTGATATTATTATAGAAATGGGTTCCGGAATCGTTTTGATCAGGAGAAAGAACTATCCTTTTGGGTGGGCCATCCCCGGCGGTTTTGTAGATTACGGAGAGAGCCTTGAGGAAGCGGCCTTGAGAGAAGCGGAAGAGGAAACCTCTCTGAAAGTGGAACTTCTCTTTCAATTGGGCGCCTACTCGGATCCCTCGCGGGACCCGAGGCAGCATACGATTTCGGTGGTCTTTGCGGCCAGGGCCGACGGGGAGCCCGTAGCCGCCGATGATGCGGAAGATATCGGGATATTTGATTCCAGTTCTATCCCGAACGATCTCGCATTCGACCACGGGAAGATAATTCGGGACTATTACCGGAGGATGGACCATGGTTGAGTCGCTGCCCGGAATGCGCTCAACTGTTTATCGAGGCTTGATTATATTTGCTATTTTATAAGAAACTAAAGGGTCTGCTCCTCCCTGCTTTTCTGCTGATTTTGCTGTTTGCGGCAACCATCCTGCTCCTCAATACGCTGATACAGAAAGAATCCGTTCAGGCCTACCTGTTAAAAGAAATTTCAAAAATGACCGGATACGAGCTTCGTTCAGGCAGGATCGAACTCTCCCTGTGGAAAGGCTTAGGTCTGAGCGTCAACAACCTCTCGGTGGTTTCACCGGAGGGGTCCGAAAAAATGACGGTTTTCAGGGTCAATTTGAAGCTCAATGCGAAAGAACTATTGAAAGGAAGATTCATTCCCAGCGAAATTCAGTTGATCGCCCCGAACATTCAATGGTCCAACCCTGTTGAAGGAAATATGCCGATCAATCAGTCTCCCCCTTTTTTCGGGAAACACTTACTGGAAGGGCTTACTGCGCTGCCTTCTCTGGTGCTGGAAAAGGCCCATGTGTGCGTGAAGGGGGTTCCTGTCGAGCTGGAAGGCCTCTCGGCCAGAATAACCCTGCCCGACAATACCCTTCGTACCGTCAAGGCAGGCTTGAAAGGAATCGCTGTCTACAGGGGAAATGAAATTCCTTTTACCGCCGAAATTGCCTTGGAGTTGAAGCCCGGTAAAGAAACATCCCTGAGCGTTGACCTTGCATCGGGAGATGTGCCGCTTTCTCATTTCAGTTGGCCGGGGGCTGTTCCCGTGAATGGGGGAACTGGAAAAATAGAGATCACGGCCCAGGGCGACCCGTTCAAATCGATGATGGGCAAAGGACGGATTCTCTTTAAAAATCCCGACTTCATGATCGTGGACGGAAAAGACGAGAAGAGATTTGTTTTTAATGAATTGCGGCTTCCTTTCACCGTTTATTACGCCGGAAAAAAGATCGTCATCCCTTCTTTCCACCTGAAGGAGAAGGAATTCTTTCTGAAAGGGGATGCGGCTCTGAATATGGAAGACCCGACCAATCCCCATCTGGATCTCCAAGTCAACAGCACCGAGATGGCTCTCAAGACTTTTCGAAAAATCTTTCCGTCTTCTCTCCTTCCCCGATGGGTGGATGAGAGGCTCTTCCCTCTCTTCTCCGGAGGAACGGTTCAGGTTGATCTTTTTTCCATGAATGGGAGCCTGAAACAACTGGCGAATCTGAACCATGTGTCCAATGCCGGGGCGCTCCTGCTCCGTTTGGATTGTAAAAGGCTGACCGCCTTTGAGGGAAGTGAGGGCATCCCTGTTCAAGGCGTGTTCGGAAAACTGGAGATTAAGAAAGGGTCCGTCAACGTCTCAGGCGTAACCGCCCATTTCGGAAATTCCAGGATCTCCCAGGGAACCCTCCATGTAGACAGCCTTTATGTGGCTGACCCGAAGTTCCTGATTACCATGGCAGGATCTTTTGATATTGCAGATCTTCTGGAGCAAAAAAGGCTCACTCTTCTACCGGATGATATCCGTCGAAACTTAGACGATTTTGAAGACGGAAACGGGAGGCTGGACACAAAGATAAGCCTGTCCTACGAGGACGATTGGGCATTTCCTGAAATCAGAACCGGCAGGTTCATTTTTTCCGATTGCCGGATAAAACACAAGAAGATCCTGTTTCCCGCTGTGGTGGATAAGGGCGTTCTCAGGGTTAAGCCGGATGGTCGGAAAACATTTACCGCATCCGGATGGTGGGGAAGGTCAAACATGGAAGCATCCGGAGTTATCGGAAAAACATGGGAAACAATAGAGGCCCGGGTTCAATCCGAGACAGAGATGAATGAATGGCTGGAACGATTTTTTCCTGAAACGTCCCCGATATTGAAGTTTAAAACGCGCGTCCCGTGCAATCTGTCCTTGAGAAAGGGGCCGAAAGAGTGGGCATTTGATGGAAAAATTGATCTGAAGAAAGTTTCCCTCGAAACAGACACCCTGACAATTGCTCCTTTCAAGGTTCAGGGGGAGACGGTTTTCCATGCACTTCTGAAACCAGGCAAGGAGTTTCGGATCTCTGATTTGAAGTGTGATATGGGGGCATCCAGTCTCCGGTTCAATGGGTTTATGGATCTTCAGAACGACAACTCCATCCAATTCGAAGCCTCCAGCAATCATATTGTTCTGGAGGACCTGGGCATTCGTTTCAAGAAAAGGAATCTGCCGGCCGGCGGGGATCTTGGGTTTGATGTTTCCGTAAAGCTATCCCCCTCAAAACCGATGGAAACCAGCGTACAGGGCGCCATGACGGGGAACGGCCTTTCTTTCGAAAGCAGGGTTTTCCCCCTGCCGGTTAGCAACTGCGACTTGAATGTTACCTTCTTGGGAAAGAAAGTCCGCATCGAAACACTTCATCTGAATATGGGCAAAACAAAGTTCCGGATCAATGGAGCCCTCCAGGGGTGGGACGGTCTGGCCGGGAATCTGGCCGTCCGAACAGATTATCTTTATCTTTCCGATCTTATACCGGGCGGCCTGCCCTCCCTTGTAAACAGGGCCTCTTCTCCATCGGGAAGTACCGGCCCGGTGGAGGAAAGGGGAAGCACAAAGAAAGACCGTGTTTCCGAACCCGTTTCCATCATTTCCGCCGAAGCGCCGAATATGCCTGTTTTTCAAAAAGCAAAAAGGGAACCTCCCGCCATTGTCAATCCGAACCAAACGACACCGCATCCCGGCATGAAAGGCGACGACGAAAACAGACGGGAGGAAAAAATCACCGGCGAATTTGTCAAGAAATCGGATATCCAATTCAATGTCAGCGCGTTAAAGGGGGAGCTGGGACAATTCCAGTATGGTCCCCTCAAAATAGAGTGTGCTCTGCGGGCGGGTGATGTCTACGTCAGCCGGTCGAGACTTACCTGGAAAAATGGAAGCCTTCGCTTGCGCGGACATATGAAAAAGAACGGAAAGCCCGAAACCATGTTTTCGGGTTACCTCGAAATGGACCGGCAGCCTTTGCGGGAACTTCCTGAATCCCTCCGTTTCATACAATCCAATGTGGAGGGGGATATGACCATGGAGGCATTGTTTTTTGCAGAGGGAAACAACGGAAAAGACCTGGTGTCAAACCTTACGGGGAGCGTCAATTTCGACCTGGAGCACGGTGTGGTGAAAAAATCCCATGTTTTTATTAAAATAATGGATTTTCTGAGTCTCCAAAGGGTTTTTCAGGAGCGCCCCCCGGATCTTAGCAAGGAAGGACTTTATTTTGAAAGTATCGGCGGAAATATCGGGTTGGAAAAAGGCATTGCTAAGACGGAAGGTCTAACCATGCAGAGTCCGGTGTTCAATGCCGTCGTCAAGGGAGAAGCCGATCTGAACACGGCCACCTTGAATGCGGAACTGGGAATTCTGCCCCTGGTAACCATAGATACCGTAATCAGCCACATACCGATTGTAGGATACCTCTTGACCGGAGATGAAAAGGCGCTGTATGCTGATTACTTTCAGGTGCAGGGTCCCATATCCAATCCGGAAGTTCATTACATAGCTCTCAAAAGCATCAGCAACGGGGCGTTTGGACTATTGAAGCGCATGTTTCTTACCCCCCAGCGTCTTTTCAAGAGCCTCTCGGACGCGGCCGACGAATTTGAGGAAAAGGGGGTTCCCCTTCCGACCGACGAATTCAAACCGGAAGATGATATGGGCGCTTGAGCAGGATGGCAGATTTTGAATGATTAGTAATTGAGGATTATTTTTATGGCGAAGAAAGAAAAAGATCTGGTTGAAATTTTTAAGAGGAGAACAAGACATCCTTTCAGACCAAGGGCCTCACATATCATAGGCAGGCTGTTTCCTGATTTTGAAACGACGGAAAACACGGGAGAATCACTGATTGCCGGATCCTGTCATTTTGAAAACAACCTTCTTTTTGTGGTAGCGCAGCAGAAACCCAGGCCCGAGGATCTCCAAAACAGGCAAGATTTGAGCAAGCTCAATTACGGCATGCTTACCTCGGATGATCATTCCGTTATTCTTGGAATTCTCAAACAGGTCAGGAAGGCGGATCCGGAAAACACCTTTCTGTTCACCATCATTGATACCTATGGCGCCGATATCTCCATGTATTCGGCGCAGCGCTTTCAAGCCTTTTTTATCGCCCACCTCATCAGTGAGTTTTTGATGCTCCCGCTCAGAACCATCTCGCTTATTCTGGGAGAGGGTGGAAGTGGGGGGGCACTGGCCATTCAGGTAACGGATGTCAGGGGGCAGATGGAGGACGCACTCTACGCGACCGCCCCTCCTGAAAGCATGGCTTCCATTGTATTTCGTGATCCGGAACGGATAGAAGATGCTCTAACCATCCTGAAACCCTCTGCCAAAGAATTAAAGAGCCTCGATGTCATCGACCGGATCGTTCCGGCGCCCGAGGACGTGACCAACTGTGAAGAAATGGCGGAGAACATACGACAATTCCTGACCAAGGCAATGAAAGATCTTTCCCGATCAAGGATCAACAAACTGATCAAGAAAAGAGAGATTCGCGCAAAGCAATACGGTCTTTCAAAGAACACGGGCAAGTTTTATGATATCAAGCGATATATCGAAAAGCCCATAAAAAAGGCCTTTCGAAAACCTCCCCCGGACATAAAGATTTTGAATTACACCAGTTTGACGGAGGTGAGCGATAACTACGGGAATATCCAGCAGATCGAAGACAACAAGGAATTGATCCAGTGCGGTGCAGGAGCCAACGGAAGCAGACGCAACAAGGGGTGCGGCAAACTGATTCCCTTGAAAGAACTGCTGGATAATTTCAATGTCTGTCCCGAGTGCGGCTATTCCTACATCCTGGGCGCAAGCGGCTGGATCGACTGCCTTGCGGATACCGGCAGCTTCCATGAACTTTACCGGAACCTGACGGTGGATCAGCTCATGGAGGAGGAGGCCATTACCGGTTACTACAGGGACTTTCTGGCAAAGCAGGAGGGACACTCCCATTTCAACGAATCGCTTGTGGTGGGAAGCGCACGGATCTTCGAAAATGAAGTAGTCATGGCGTTGAGCACTTTCTACTATTGCGGAGGATCCATGGGGGTTGTCTTCGGCGAGAAATTCAGACGCGGGGTGGATTACGCCATCCAGGAAAACATCCCCTTCATAAGCCTTTGCTGCTCCGGCGGGGCGCGACTGTATGAGGGCATTTCGGCCCTCATGCAGATGGTGAAGACAATAGAATCGGTCAACCGCCTCAAGCGAAGCGGTCTTCCCTACATTTCCATTCTGGCCGATCCCGCTACCGGCGGCGCCATTGCCAGTTATGCGGCCCTGGGAGACGTCGTTATTTCCGAACCGGGCGCCCTCGTGATTTTCGCCGGCCCCCGGGTGATGAAATCCAGGGGTTTTGAAGTGGATGAAAAGCTGGTCAGATCCCAGTATCTGCACGAAATGTCAGGACACATTTATGATAACCTGAACTACTATCACAACATCCGGGGCATTCAGGAGATATCCGAGCGAAAGAACATGAAACGCTGTCTTGCCAAATATCTGGACTTTTATGGACGTATGAATTTCAGACACAGGAGAAATCCGGAAAAGAAAGAAAAGAAGACATTTCTCTTCTAAGTATCTGACATTTCCATCTTTCCCAGAAACTCTCTCAAGGCGGGCTTCATGTAGACCGGGCCCAGATCCATACGATTCAGGGCCCGAGCCAGGATTTGGATTTTTTCCGGAAGAGCGGCTTTCCGATTGACTATGATGACCGGCTTTCCCCTGATCCTGCACAACCCCCCGGACGAAAAGGCCGCCTCGCTGTCCATGGACTCGTAGCGGACCTTTATTCCAAGTCCGGATGCAAGATCTTCAAGGAGAGTCAGGAGGACTTCTTCGTCCAAGTTGGTTCCTTACTTCAGCTTTTTCATGGCATCAACCAAAGCCCTGACCGCCTCGGCGGAATGATTCAATGCTTCTTTCTCGGCATCCGTCAACTTGATTTCAATGATTTCCTCTACGCCGCCGACTCCCAGTTTCACGGGGACCCCTATAAACAGATCATGGATGCCGTATTCTCCGTCCAGGCAGGCCGCACAGGGAAGAATTTTTTTCTTGTCCTTCAAAATTGCCTCGGCCATCTCAACCGCGGCCGAGGCCGGTGCGTAATAGGCGCTGCCTGTCTTTAATAGGCCGACAATCTCCGCGCCTCCGGTCCTTGTCCTCTCCACAAGCGCATCAATTCTGTCCTGCGACAGCAACTCTGTAATGGGGATGCCTGCCACCGTTGAGTACCTGGGGAGTGGGACCATGGTATCCCCGTGTCCACCCAGTACAAAAGCGTGTGTATTTTCAACGGACACATTGAGTTCCATGGCAATAAAGGCCCGGAAACGGGCGGAATCAAGGACCCCGGCCATACCAATCACCCGGTTTCTTGGAAATCCGCTGGCTTCCTGCGCCACATGACACATGGCATCGAGAGGGTTGCTCACAATAATCAGTACGGCATTGGGAGCAACGGCAGCCACACCTTTTGTCACAGCGCTCATAATGGCCTTGTTGGTAGCCAGAAGATCGTCCCGGCTCATTCCGGGCTTTCTCGGAATACCCGCCGTAATAATGACGATGTCGGAGTCTTTCGCCTCGGAATAATCGCCCGATGCCCCGATTATTTTGCAATCATGTTTTTCAATTGGCGCCGCTTCCATCAAATCGAGGGCCTTCCCCGCGGGGACACCCTCAAGAATGTCGATCAGAACCACATCAGCCAGTTCCTTCTCGGCAAGACGCATCGCAGCGGTAGCGCCCACATTTCCGGCGCCTATGACAGTAGCCTTTTTTCTCATTGTACAACTCCTTTCTGTTATTTTTCATGAATGATTATGACGCATATGGACAAACCTGTCCAGCCACACGCACTTTCGAGAAGGGGGCTTAACCGATCTTTACATAAACTTTTCTGGATCGTGGTCCGTCAAATTCACAGAGGAAGATTTTCTGCCAGGTTCCCAAAAGCAGCTGTCCTTTTTCCACGATCACGGAGACTGAACCGCCCACAAGAGATGTCTTTATGTGACTGTCGGAATTTCCTTCCCTGTGGCGATATCCGTCGTTTGGCGGCACCAGTTCATTCAGTTTCCTGATGATATCGATACAGACATCCGGATCCGCCCCTTCATTAATCGTTACACCGGCGGTGGTATGAGGAACAAAGACCATACAGATTCCATCCACAAGACCGGCGTTTTCAATCTGCTCCTGAACGGAAGATGTAATATCCACCATCTCTATTCTCTTGTTGGTCTTTACGAAAATTGTTTTTCGCATAGCTCTTCTCCGGTAAAAGCGTTTGGATTAAGGCTTCCTGAAAGGCCCGGACTCTGTTTTTCCCTCAGACTCCCCTTCGCCAAAACCCTGTCCACCGGCAGCGTCAAAAAGCAATATACTCTTTTCGACGAGCCGCTCAATGAACAGGCTCTTGGAGAAAAGAGAATCCCCGTCGCTGAAGTTCTTGGACGACTTGAGACAGGTGTGGGCGCTTTTCTCATCATTCTGTTTCAGAAAGAAGTAAGCCATCTCCTCAAGCCTCTCCTTCAGCAGCCCTGATTTTTCCGGGGGAAAGACTGTTCTGCCGCATTTCTCCTTGATTTCCATGGCCCGCACCGCTTTCTGCATTTCCGTCAGGATGATGGGACTTTCCTGGATGGCCGCGATCTCTTCCATGAAGGGTTTCAGCCTTCCATAATCGATGATCCAGCTATGCATGACCTCTTGATCCAGAAGAGAATCCACTTCCCGGTTCGTAAGCGGCTCGTCCTGTGTCCAAGACTCCGGAAGCTGGTCAAAGATGATCGCATGATTCAGCAACGAAGCGTTTTCCAGCAGCCAGGGTCTCAATTCCAGATAAGATTCCGAAAGTTCCCTTTGCAATTCCCGATTTTTCTGATGGGCCTTTTCGAGCAATGTTGCTACATGATGTAAAGATGTCTCCACCATGGGGCCGGAAGCCTGAGAAAACTCCTCAATCACTTGCATGGCCCTTTTCTTTTTTGCAGTGCCCAGCATCATCTGTTCGATGCCGTTTTCATCGGACACAACACCGAAGGCCACATCGGTTCCCTGCATGTTTCGCTTCAGGATCAGAGCAAAGGATCTGTATCCGAATCCATCTATGGCGCCCACAAGGCATCTGGGTTCATCTTTCGGCAGCGCCCGTAAAATGGAGGGCGCCTCTTCATTTTCAAAAAATCCGTCAGTGGGTATCCCTTTGTTGTCAAGTTTGAACAAAGTCCGTTTGATGGCCTTTTGGACCTGTTTCTCTTTAAAGGCGTCTTTCAAGGCGGCAAGAACGGGCAGGGATGCCCCATCTCTGAGGGGCATAAGGTTTATGAATGCAGCAGCCGTATCCGCATCCGGAAGAAGGCCCACGATATCTTCCGGATTAAGGCTATCCATCCTGCTTAATAAAGAGGATACGATCTTTTCCTCTTCTTTGCCGGATGGTCCTCGTGCTTTGACTTTTTCTTTTTTCCTGTTTTTACGTTTCATTGCAGGCCCCGGTCGCCACAGGACAAAATTCATTCATCACGCGGGCTTTTTTCCTCAATGGCCACATGATCATCAAAACCTTCTTCTTTCAAGTACACATTGATGGTTTCCTTCAACGACGTAGCCCATACCCCTCCAACATAGTTGGGCGCTATGGGCAATTCCCTCACATCTTCTCCCCTGTCTGCGAGAATGGCCAGCTCAATTTTCCTGGGTCTTCCATAATCCATGAGTGCATCCATGGCAGCCCTGACGGTCCTTCCCGTAAAGAGAACGTCATCCACCAGAACCACCAGTTTTTCATCCAGGGAAAACGGAAGTTCCGTCTTTTCCACGACGGGAGCAGGGCCTATCCGCGTCCAATCGTCCCGGTAGAGCGTAATGTCAAGAATCCCCAGGGGCGGTTCCGTTGCCATAAGCGAAGCAATCGCTTTTTGCAGTCGAGCCGCGAGATACGCCCCGCCGGTGCGGATCCCCACGAGGACCATGTCTCGTTTGCCAACGTTTTTTTCCACAATCTGCCTCGCGATCTGATCGAGGCAATCAGAAACATGCTTTTCATCTAATATAATTGACTTTTTCATTCGCAGACCATGTTTATTTTCCCATGTTAAGAATTGTTTTTGGGTGAACTATGTGACGAAGGAAAGTTTTCAAAATATTCCTATTGGTTTTATTTTGTCAATAACTTTTTTAAAACCAACTATTTGGATGTGATTCAAAAAAGTCTGCAAAGCTCCGTCTTGAAACCGGCGTCATGACTGCCGGAAAATAGTGACAAATCGAGGCAGATAGTATAAAAAAGGCATACCCTGTAAAAATGAGGGCCTCATAGAAGGTTTCCACAGCCATCGCTCCCCGGAACACGGGAGTCCATAAAGGATTTATTCTATAAAATATGGGAGATACCGTCTCATGAATGCAACAAACGCTATTATGGCATTTGCTCAGAGTGAAAAAATTAAATCCGGCCTTATCTGGGCCTCCAATGGCATTGAGTTGCTGGAGGGTCTTTCCATGTCTGAAAGATCGGGGGCAGAAAAGATTGTAAGAGGACTCATCAATATGGTGTTCCATGAGGTGGGCGTCTCAAAGAATGTAGCCGAAAATGAAATCTGGAAAGAAGTGGAAAAAAATATGGAGCAGGCGTTGGTTATGCTCAATTCCGGGGTGGCTTTGGAATCGCTGGTGCATCTGACCCAGGCCCTGAGCAAAGTGACCAGTATCGGTCACCGCTCCATGACATTTCTAAAAGATGAGGGGTTGCTTTAAAGGATCACAGTCCAATGGACCAGAATGCGCTCAAAGATCTTCTTACCCGTCTCCACCAGGGGCAGGAAACCGTTGAAAATACCCTGGAGAGGTTGAAAAATCTGCCGTTTGAAGACGTAGGGTTTGCCTGTATCGATCACCACAGGCCCCTTCGAAAAGGCCTTTCGGAAGTCATTTTCGGTCAAGGCAAGGAAGTTGAGGATATTCTGGTCATTATGGACCGGATACTCCATGCCGGAGATAATGTACTTGTCACACGGCTCACACCGGAAAAGGCGGAAGTGGTCCAAAATCAATTTTCTGAAAGCATTTATTGTAAAAAATCGAGAATCCTTACCGTCATCCGACGACCCATCCAGATCTCGGGAAGAGGGACCATTCTGGTCATAAGCGCCGGGACATCGGACATTCCCGTGGCGGAAGAGGCCGTCGAGACGGCCAGATTCATGGGCAATGAGGTGGATGCCGTCTTTGATGTAGGGGTATCCGGCATCCACAGGCTGTTCAGTCACAGGGAAAGGGTCGTGAAAGCTTCCGTCGTCATCGTGGTTGCCGGGATGGAGGGCGCGCTTCCCAGCGTGGTGGGAGGCATGGTAGACCGACCGGTGATTGCGGTACCCACCAGCATCGGGTATGGAGCGAGTTTTGGAGGCATCGCCGCCCTGTTGGGCATGCTCAATTCCTGTTCCGCCGGGGTTACGGTGGTCAACATCGACAACGGTTTCGGGGCGGGTTATGCGGCAAGCGTTATGAACAGAGAGTAGAAGAATCGGTTTTACGAATTCAACTGCCGCCGAATTTCAGAGGCCATCCTTTTCAGCGTGACGGCCTTTCTTTTCATGGGCTCATCCCAACAGGCCAGGAGCGTGTTGTTATGAAAAAGTGGCTCCCCTGAAAGATCGTATTCTGAAGAGGCCATGGCCTTTTCCCACAGGACGGTGAGAGGAATGGGGGAATATTCCGAAAGATAGGGGGAGGCTCCTGCGCCGCCCACCAGGGCAATCGTTTCCTCAACGGATTCCGAGGACTGTCCGGGCAGGCCCATGAGGACATAAGCCCCAATCTGCCGGCTGCCGTAACCGGCCTCTCGGAGATTGCGGACCGCCCTTTCAAAATCTCCTTCTTTTATCTTATGATCAAGCTCGCGATGAAATGCCATGTCCAGAGCCTCCACCCCCAATCGAACGGTGCGAAACCCGGTCCGGTACATGAGACCGGCAATCTCGGAGGTAATCTCTTTAACATGCATGGCATTGGGTGTGTGAAACCGCAGATCCAGATCGAGACCTGCCAGTTTTTCCAGTAAAATCCCCAAATGGGCTGATGCGGCTACCAGGAGGGCGTCGTCGTAGAATGCAAAATCACGAACCCCGAAATCCTTGTGCCAGAAAAGGATTTCATCCAGAACCGCCTCCGGGTCTCGCTGCACGAACCGTGGATTGAGGTGGCGGCTGGCGCAATACTTACACTGATAAGGGCATCCCTTCGATGTCATGATGCAGATATAATCGATCCTGGTCAGGAGATCAAATGCGGGCCGCAACGCCCTTTCCGGATCGGGATTGTCCAGGGGCACCGATATTCCGTATTCATCCAGGACTTTCAAAATGACGGCCATGCCATCGCCCGAGACGACCCTGTCGGCGCCTGTACACTTCGCTGCGTGCCCTGGACAAAGATTTGCGTAGATGCCGCCTAAGAGGATCGGGACATCCGGATAGACTGTTTTTGCGATACGAATGGCATCTTTCACCCCGGGATACCAGTAGGTCATCAGAGATGTAACCAGGATGGCGGATGGTCTCCCGCAGCGCCTGAGATCTTCTTCAAAAAGCTTCGGAGAGATTCCGTATCGACTGTATGGCCTGGCGATGTCCTTTAACGGCGCCGGCTTGGGAATCGTCTCTTTCCAGAATTTCCCGGTGCCGTAAGGATCCCTCCTTGGACATTTCCAGTTTGTCCCGGCTTTCATCCGGGGATGGTGTACGTCAAGGCAGTCAATGAGATGAACGTGAAAATCATGCTGCCTCAGAAAAGCGGCAAGCTGAAGCAGTCCCAGCGGTTTGGACCATAGGTCAAAAGCTGCGAAATCATAAATCCATGGATTAACCAGGATGAGTGAAGGTTTCATGGCCTTTCTTTTTGAAATAAGGAGATCGATTCTATGAGAGCCGTGGTGCAGAGGGTAAGGGAGTCAAGAGTGGAAGTCAAGGGTTCTATCGTTGGCGTCATAGGCCCGGGATTGTTGATCTTCTTGGGAGCGGGAACCGGCGATCAAGAAAAAGATGGCAGCTATCTGGCGCAAAAAATAGCCAACCTGAGGATTTTTCCTGACGACGACGGATTGATGAACCTTTCCCTGCTGGATACAGGAGGAAGCGCTCTCGTCGTATCTCAATTTACCCTTTGGGGGGACTGCAGGAAAGGGAGAAGACCTTCATTTGCCAAGGCTGCCGAAGCGGAAGAGGCAAGGCATCTCTATGAGCATTTTATCACATGCCTCAAAGCGAAAAACATTCCTGTTTCAACGGGCCGTTTCCAGGAAATGATGGATGTGCACCTGATCAATGATGGACCCGTTACCCTATTGCTGGACAGTGCCAAAACATTTTGAACTTTCAATCCATTGCCAATTCTTTTTCAAGCTCTGATATCCTTTTTTCAATCTGCTCCGTCTCTTCCACGTCCGGCTTTTCTTTCTGCAGGCGAAGTTTCAGGGCCAACAGTTCCATGGATGCGCGGTATTCGCAACAATTGATCTTCACTTCTGCTCCCCTTTTCTTTCCGCACCTTCCTTTGCCTTTATGCTGATGAAAAATCCTCCTGTCCTGTCAAAGGGGATTAAATATCCCGGCCATTCAGAGGCAAGGTGGTATTGGGATCCAATCGGAGGCTACGGTTGTCATCAACGGGTTTATCGTGATTTTTCAAAACCTTGAGAAACAGGCCGGACGGTTCCGGATCCAACTGGAAAATAATGGTGAAAATCTCGTCCACGGAATTTACCGGATAGGGGATTCCCCTTTCATTCACTTCCTTGATATGGCGGTGGGAAAGGGCGGAAAGCCATATCTCAAGAGAGAAATCTTCCGCAATCTTCTTGAGGCCTTCAAATAGCTCCATCCTTGTATTTTCAAAATCAAGGCCATCCACAATGAGCGTTTCGGGAGTGAATGCCAGCCGGTCCGCCAGGTTATTCAGGTTGGCTCGCAAGCGCTCCAGATCAAAACTCTTGTTCAGATAGGCAAGAATCATCCGATTCCGCTGGATAAGCATCTGGTTTTCATCCTCATTGGGAATAGCAAGTGCCTTTGCAATGTCGTGATAGATGACGTTGTAGTAGGAGGTCACCTTTTCAGGCCCCTCTTCAAGGGACACATGGACCAGCTTTCCAGAACGAAAGATCCTGTCAAGGGCGATGTGGATCAGGCAGGCCGTTTTTCCAACACCGGCTCTTGCAATCAAGACGCCCATATTTCCTCGCCCCAGTCCTTCAGGGGAAGATTTCTCCAAAATTTTCAACGGACTTACGGAAGCAAAATTGCTCATTGCCTCTTCTCTCCTTTTCCTTTTTTTCTCAGGTTCGATTTCAATTCCTCCGACAAAGATTCAGGGACCTTTGCGTATTTTGCAAACTCCATGGTAAATTCCGCTTTGCCCTGGGTCAAGGATCGCAGCACGGTTGCGTAGCCGAACATTTCCGACAAAGGAACCTCTGCTTCAATGATGCTGAATTTGCCGCTTTCCACGGAACTTGTAATCATGCCCCTTCTTTGATTAATAGATCCCATAATGTTTCCCTGGAATTCAGAAGGTCCTTCCACGGAAACCTTCATAACCGGTTCCAGAAGGACCGGCTTCGCTTTCATGTAGGCCTGTTTGAAAGCACCGATGGCCGCCTGGGCAAAGGCCATCTCCGAAGAGTCCACACTGTGTGATTTTCCATCATTTACAGTAACTTTCATTCCCAGGACAGGATACTCCAGTACCAGCCCCTTTTCAAGGCACGACTGAAATCCTTTGTTTACGGCCGGGATGTACTCCGTAGGGATGGATCCTCCCTTGACTTCGTTGACAAACTCGTAGGTGTCATTTTCCCCGGGTTCCATGAACCCTGCCACTCTGCCATACTGACCGGACCCGCCGGTCTGTTTCTTATGGGTATAATCAAACTCTGCCTTCTGGGTGATGGCTTCCCGGTAGGCGACCTGTGGGATGCCCGTGGTGACCAGGGCGTTAAATTCCCTTCGCATCCTCTCCACATACACATCCAGATGAAGCTCTCCCATCCCGGATATGATCGTTTCCCCGGATTCGTGATCTACATAAGACCGGAATGTGGGGTCTTCTTTCGTAAAACGATTCAGGGCCTTGGACATGTTATTCTGCGACTTGTTGTCTTCGGGAATAATGGTCAGTGAGATAACCGGCTCCGGAACGAACATGGACGACATGGAATAATTCAGGTTTCCATTGGTAAAGGTATCGCCGGAATAACAATCAACCCCGAACAGCGCGATAATATCGCCTGCTTTGGCGGCGGGAAGATCTTCCATCTGATCAGCGTGCATTCTCACGAGGCGACCTACCTTGATTTTCCTCCCAGTCCTCGTGATGGTCAGGTCGTCGCCTTTCTTTATGGAACCCTGATATAATCGAATGTAGGTGAGCTGTCCGTAAGGGGTTACTTCCAGTTTAAAGGCATGGGCAACAACCGGCAAATCGGGATCGGCCTTCAGGTTAACCTCCGCCTCGCCGTTATCCAGATCCAATGCCTTGTTTTGCACATCATCGGGGCAGGGCAAATAGCTGATAATTCCGTCCAGTGCAGTCTGAACGCCGATATTTTTATAGGCGGAGCCGATGAAAACGGGCGTCATTTCTCTTAACAGAGTTCCCTTTCTGACGGCCTCGTGGATCATCTCTTCTTCCACGCTCTCCGAAAAAATAGCTTCCATCAGGGTATCCGAGAACATGGACACGATATCCAGCATTTCCTCTCTGCGTGTCCGGGCCTCCTCCTGCATGCCTTCGGGAATTTCAGCCGTTCTCATCTCTTCCCCGTTGGGCCCTTCAAAATAGACGGCCTTCATGGAAACCAGGTCAACGATTCCTTGAAACTCCGATTCAAGACCGATGGGGATCTGCATCAACACCGGATTGTGTCCCAGTTTGCTGCGTAACTGCTCCGCCACCCGGTAGGGATCAGCCCCGGACCGGTCACATTTGTTGATAAAAGCGATACGAGGCACTTCGTACCGATTCATCTGCCTGTCGACCGTAATGGATTGCGATTGCACTCCCCCAACGGAACACAGGATAAGAATGGCCCCGTCCATAACGCTGAGTGCCCTCTCCACTTCAATGGTGAAATCCACATGCCCGGGTGTGTCGATGACGTTAATCTTGTGTCCTTTCCATTCACAGTGGGTGGCGGCGGAGGCAATGGTGATGCCTCGCTCCCTTTCCAGTTCCATGGAGTCCATGGTGGCCCCCACACCGTCTTTTCCCTTCACTTCGTGGATGGCATGGATTTTTTTTGTGTAGAATAGAATCCTTTCGGTGAGGGTGGTTTTTCCAGAATCAATGTGGGCACTGATACCGATATTTCTCAGTTTATCAATTTCGTACACGCTTTAAAAAACCTCGTCGTATAACAGTTGTAAGATGTCGGGTGTTTGGTTCCGGGTCTTGTTCACAGGAAACAGGAAAAATAATGGTCAATGATTCATTGTCAACTATTTATTCATCTCCGGAATGAAAAAGAGGATCTGATGAGACAGATCCTCTTTCAGGGTATTCCGGATTGCATCAAAAATCAATCTCTGATCAGAAAGGATAGGCCTCCAGGTCTATAATTCTGTCAGCAATTTCTCTTTTCAGTGTCACTGCATCGATGGGTTGATACCGGGCCAGTTTCTTGACCCCGGCCAGCTGTGTTCGAAGCATGTCTCCTTCTTCCACATAGGCCACCACCTGTTTCGCCCAGATTTCTATCTGCGGAATCATGTCGTCCACATAGCACTTGACCGCGGCGATCTGGTATTTGGCCTTCTCTTCCCCCTGTTTGTCGATCATCTTGAGCGTTCTCAAAAGGCCGCTTTCCATGGCAAACACTTCCATGATGATATCGGCTATCTTTCCAAGAACCTCCTGCTCCTTTGTAAGACTCGGACCAAATTTCTGCGCGGCCACTCCTGCCACCATCAGGGCGATCTTTTTGCTCATCTTAATCATGTGTTCCTGCTGGGCAAGCGGGGTATCGGGCAGCTGAACCGCCAGCGGCGAATAGCCCATGAGAAATCCGGCGATGGCCTGGGCCGCGGGAAGGAGGTTTAACTTCCCCTTCATGGCCCTTCCCAGCATGGTCCCGGGAATGAGCATCCGGTTGATTTCGTTGGTTCCCTCCCAGATCCTGTTGATCCTGGAATCCCTGTAATATCTCTCTGCCGGGTATTCGGAACAAAATCCGTACCCACCCAGGATCTGTACATACTCGTCCACGCAGTAATCCAGGACTTCGGAACCGTAGACCTTGGAGATGGAACACTCTGCGGCATATTCTTCTATGGCTTTGGCATTTTCGGCGCCGCTCTTCTTGGCTTCGGCATCCAGGGTTCCCAGTTTATTGTCGAACATGCCGGCCAGACGATACATGACGCTGTCGCTCATGTAGGTCTTCACGGCCATGTTGGCCAATTTGGTCTTGATCATTCCAAAAGAGCTGATGGGCACCTTGAACTGAATGCGGCCATTGGCGTATTTGACGGCCTCGGTCACACATCCTTTACATCCACCCACCGAAGCGGCTCCCAGTTTCCATCGGCCGATATTCAAAATGTTAAAGGCGATTTTATGTCCCTTCCCCACCTCAAACAGGACGTTTTCCACCGGCACTCTGGCGTCTTCCAGGATAACGGGACGGGTGGAGGACCCATGGGCCCCCATTTTCTTTTCTTCTTTTCCCGTGGAAACCCCCGGAAAATCTTTTTCAACGATGAAACCGGTAAAATCCTCCCCGTTCACCTTGGCATAGACAATAAAACTGCTTGCCCAGCCTGCGTTGGTAATAAACATCTTTTCGCCGTTCAGGATATAGTATTTTCCGTCTTCGGAAAGAACCGCCTTTGTCTTGGCATTCATGGCATCCGAACCCGCTCCGGGTTCAGTCAGGCAGTATGCCCCACACCACTGGCCTGATGCCAGTTTGGGAAGATATTTTTTCTTCTGTTCTTCCGTACCGAAATAGACGATGGGGAGGCTCCCGATCCCTGTGTGGGCGCCGTAAACCACCGCGAACGACCCGGCAACTCCGAGGGCTTCCGTCACGATGGTCGTACTTACCTTATCCAGCCCCATGCCGTCGTATTCTTCAGGCACATCGGTCCCCAGAAGGCCCAGCTCGCCGGCCTTTGCAAGCAGAGACAGGACCAGTTCATGGTTCTTTTCCTCAAGGGCGTCCGTAATGGGAAATATCTCTTTGGCAACAAAATCCTTTGCCGTTTCAAAGATCATTTTGTGTTCATCCGTGAAGTCCTCGGGGGTAAAAACATCTTCCGGGACCGCATCGGTAATCAAAAACTCCCCTCCCGCAAAAACCTTTTCTTCCGCCATTTTATTTCTCCTTTTTTCTCGATCCATCCTAATAGTCTTCAATCTCAAACAGTCCCGCAGCGCCCATTCCAAAACCGATACACATGGAAACCAGGCCCCATCGGAGTTTCCTTTCCTGCATTTCGTAGATCAACTGCGTGGTGAGTTTCGCTCCCGTACAACCAAGAGGATGACCTAAAGCAATGGCGCCGCCGTTCACATTCGTGATCTCCGGATTGATTCCCAGTTCGTTGATACAATAGATAGCCTGGGCCGCAAAGGCTTCATTCAGTTCAATCAGGTCAACTTGATTTATATTCATTCCTGCCAGTTTAAGGACCCGTGGAATGGCAACGGCGGGGCCCACTCCCATCACTTCGGGCTCACACCCCTCAACGGCGTGGAACCGGAAAGTGGCCATAGGCTTCAGACCCAGCTCTTTGGCCTTTTCCTTGCTCATGAGCACCACACCGGCTGCGGCATCACTGGTCTGTGAGGAATTGCCGGCCGTTACGCTTCCGCCGGGTTTAAAAGCGGCAGGTATTTTCGCAAGGCCCTCTTTGGTGGTCCCCGGACGCACACCCTCATCCGTATCGAAGATGAATTCTTCCTGTGTGAAGTGACCATTGGGCAGCTGTTTTTGTCTTTTTACCCTCAATGGCACGATCTGGCTCTTGAACCGGCCGGCTTTCTGGGCCGCTTCCGCCTTCTGCTGGCTGATGGCGCCGAATTCATCCTGTTCCTCCCGCGAAATGTTGTAGCGCTCCGCTACATTTTCGGCGGTCAGTCCCATCCCTGTAAAGGCGCCCGGTCTCGTATCCACCAGGGCAGGGTTGGGGTACATCATGCTTCCCCCCATGGGGATCTGGCTCATACTTTCCACACCCGCCGAAACAACCACATCGGCAAAACCGCACATGATTTTTTCGGCGCCGATGGCGATGGCCTGGAGCCCCGACGAACAGAATCTGTTTACCGTCATTCCGGGTACGCGGTCCGGCCAGCCCATGGACATGACCAGGACGCGACCAAGGTTCAGGCCCTGCACGGATTCGGGGAATGTACATCCCACAATCAAGTCGTCAATCAGAGCCGGATCCAGGTCTCCGGCCCGCTTCATTAAATCGCCCAACACGGCGCACCCCATGTGTTCCGGCCTTGTGTCCTTCAATATGCCGCGGGGCGCCTTCCCAACTGCCGTCCTGCAGGCTGCAACAATTACGGCTTCTTTCATAATATCTTCCTCCCTCCAGATGGATTCAATGGGTTGAGAGATTGCTGCGTCGAACCGCCGGCTGCATCAAAACAGGCAACCGTGCGGCCCGAGCGCGAAATATGCTTAATTCCTGAGCGGTTTTCCCTTGGTCAACATATGCTGGATTCTGGCCTGGGTTTTGGGGTTTCCAGCCAGACTCAGAAATGCCTCCCTTTCCAGATCAAGCAGGTATTGCTCACTGACCATGGTATCGGGAAGAACGTTGCCCCCGCAGAGGATATACCCTATCTTTTCCGATACGGTCACATCATGGTCGGTGATGTAGTTCTGTTCATGCATGGTCCAGAGGGCAAGTTTGATCATGGCAAAGGTGCTCTCTCCCGGGACCCGGATGGCGTCTCTTGGTCTCGGTGGGGTATACCCCTCCAGATTCATGGCCAAAACCGTATTCTTGGCTTCCTGGATCTGATAGTCCCGATTCACCGTCATTTTATCCGTCGGTTTAAGGAAACCCATCTTGACCGCCTCCGGACCCGAAGTGGATACCTTGGCCATGGCGATGGTTTCAAAAGCCCTGGCAATAAACGGCATCATTTCAATTTGTTTGGGGTAAATGCCCCCTTTCTGAACCTCAAAGAGCGGTTCCGTATTTCTCAGGAGCAGTTCTTTTGTACCGCCCCCTGCGGGCACCAGGCCCACGCCGGCTTCTACGAGCCCCATGTAGGTCTCCGCGGCGTACCGTACCCTGTCGGAGGCAAGACAGATTTCACAGCCCCCGCCCAAAGCCATCCCCGCGGGCGCGGCCACGACCGGTTTATCCAGGTATTTCAGTTTCATCAGCGCATTCTGTAATGCTTTGATTCCCCAGTCCAGGTCATCCCATTCCTCTTCCTGTGCTGTGAAAAGAACGAGCGGGAGATTTGCGCCGGCGGAAAAATTGCTGCCGTGATTGGCGATCACCAGACCGTCGAAATCTCTGCTCACAATTTCCCCTGACTGAGCCAGCATGCTGATGATATCATCCCCAAGCGCATTCATCTTGGTATGGAATTCCAGACAGGCCACGCCATCGCCGATATCGATGAGGGTGGCGCCCGTGTTTCCCGCCACCACTTTCTTCTGATCCTTGAGAGAAGGCAGCAGGATGATTCCCGGCTTTAAAGGGACTTCTTTGTATTCTTTTGAGGCAGGATCATAATAGTAAAGGACCCCTGCCTCCTTTTTGTAAAAGGATTCTTTGCCGGCCGCCAGCATCTCCTCCACCCAGGCGGGGATTTCGTAACCGGCTTCTTTCATTTTCGCCACGGATTTTCCAAGACCGATGGCATCCCAGGCCTCAAACGGCCCCATCTTTCTGCCAAAACCCCATTTCATGGCGTTGTCGATGTTCACGATGTCGTCGGCGATTTCCGGGATTCGATTGGCGGAGTAAATCAGGCTTTCCGAAAGGGTTCGAAAGGTAAACTGGCCGGCCAGGTCCTTGCCGTAGAAGAGTGTCTTCAGCTTATCCTTCAGCCCCGAGGCGTTGTTGGCTGCCTCCAGAGAGGGAAATTTCACTTTCTCCTGCGGAGTGTATTCCAGCGTATTGTAATCGATGGACAGGATCACCTTTTTTCCATCAGGATCTTTGCTCTTCTTATAAAAGCCCTGCTTGGTCTTCTCCCCCAGGAGTTTCTTCTCCAGCATCTGTGATATGAAATCCGGGGCCTTGAATATTTCGCGTTTTTCGTCGTTCGGGGCCCCTTCGTACACATTGTCCGCCACGTGAAGAAGCGTATCCAGCCCCACCAGATCCGCTGTCCTGAATGACGCACTCTTGGCGTTGCCCACGACCGGGCCGGTCAGTTTGTCTACGGCTTCCACCGAAAGCCCCAGATCCACCATGGCCTTGATGACGGCGAACATGCTGAAAGTTCCAATACGGTTGGCCACAAAATTGGGAGTGTCTTTGGCGTAGACAATTCCTTTTCCCACGACTCTCTCACAGATTTGAGCCAGAGTCTCCACCACCTCGGGCAAGGTGTCGGGACCGGGCACGATCTCAAGAAGCTTCATATATCTGGGAGGATTAAAAAAGTGGGTAATGGCAAAATATTTTCTGAAATCCTCCGACCGGCCTTCGCACATGGCCTTGGCGGAATTCCCTGATGTGTTGGACGTAATAATCGTCCCGGGCGTCAAAATGGATTCAATCTTCTCGAAGACCCGCTGTTTGATGTCGAGCCTTTCCACCACAACCTCAACGATCCAGTCAACCTCTTTGAGCTTTCCCAGATCATCCTCCAGGTTGCCGATAGCTGATCAGCTTGGCGTTTTCAGGGATATAAAAAGATGCGGGTTTCGATTTGAGAGCGACATTGAGCCCGTTGAGGCCGAATTTATTCCTGAATGGTTTACTTTCCCCTGTAAGGCCCTTTTTCTTGTCATCGTCGGTCAGTTCGGGCGGGACAATATCGAGCAGAATGGTCTCGATCCCCACGTTGGCCAATTGGGCTGCGATGGTGGCCCCCATCACACCAGCCCCGATGACGCCGGCCCTTTTTATTTTTCGGTCCATAGACACCTCCTTGAAAAAATCGCGTTAGGTTCACCGTTACTTGCTCTGGATGACGAAATGAATTATGAATGAATTATCATTCATTTTCGACATTAGTATGGCCGCCCCGGTATGTCAAGCATTTTTTGTTCGTCCTTTCAAGAAAATGGACCACCCCTTTATCTTGCTAAAATTGTAGAATAAAGGGGTTTCTGCAAGGCATTTGCTGCCTCTATGGGGCAAGATCGGAAGATTTTTTTCTTGTGCTTTTCGGCGCAATTCTGCATGGAAAGAGATATGGAACCGATGATCATTTCAAAACGGATAGTTGACTGGTACGCCCACCACCAGAGGGATCTACCCTGGCGCCGGACTCGGGATCCCTATGCCATCTGGGTTTCGGAAATCATGCTCCAGCAGACCCGAGTGGATACGGTGATTCCTTATTATATGCGGTTCATGGAAAGGTTTCCAACGCTTCAGAAACTTGCTGGTGCCTCGATCGAGGAGGTCTTAAAAGCCTGGGAGAACCTGGGGTATTATTCAAGGGCCCGGCACCTCCATCGCGCCTCTCAAAAAGTAGTGGAAGAGTTCAGGGGAATCGTGCCGGAAAACCGGAGCGAACTCCTCAGCCTTCCCGGGATCGGGACCTATACGGCCGCCGCCATCCTCAGTTTCGCCTTTGAGAAAAATATCGCCGCCGTAGACGCCAATGTGGTTCGGGTGCTCTGTCGAATCTTCGCCGTTCAAAAACCCCCGCAAGAGGGCCGGACCAGGAAGCGGATTTTGAATATGGCGGATAAACTGGTTCCCGAAGGAAACTCGTCTTCCTATAATCAAGGGCTTATGGACCTGGGGGCCACCCTGTGTACGCCCCGCAAACCTTCCTGTGAAAGGTGTCCCCTGAATGATCTCTGTGTGGCCTGTAGCCGTGGACTGCAGGAGGAACTGCCGGTAACCACAAAGGGCGCACCCATCCCGCACAAGGAGATGACTGCCGGCGTCATTACCGACAAATCCGGCAGGGTCCTTATCGTGCGGAGACCGGAAGAGGGTCTCCTCGGGGGATTATGGAAGTTCCCCGGCGGGGAAAAGGGTAAAGATGAAACCCTGAAACAGGCCCTTCAAAAAAGAATTCTGGAGGAGACAGGATTTCAGGTTGGGGTCCAACAGAAAGTCACGTCGGTCCGCCACGCCTATACCCATTTCCGCATAACCCTTCATGCTTTTCGCTGCAGTTTGGATTTGCCTCAAGGGCAAGGGGCTAAGAATCCTTATTTGCAGTGGGCGCCATTTTCGCGATTGAAGGACTACCCTATTTCAAAAGCAGACAGGATGATCATTGAGGCGCTCGGATGAAGTGTCTCGGGTTCCGCCGCAACGTTCAAGAAAAGAGTGAACACTTTCTTCCTGTCGGATACCGAGCCTGGTCAGGGCGAAGTCGTACCGGACGGGATCTTCGGGTGCAAACCTTCGGAAAGAACGGGTGATTTCCATGGCGGTTTTCATGTTTGCCTGTTTTCCTTGGGTGAGACCAAGAAGGAGCGCAATCCGATGCATGTGGGTGTCCAGCGGAATGATCAGTTTCGAAGGGCTCACCCCCGACCATCCTCCCGGATCGACCGCATCCGCGCGAACCATCCATCGCAGGAAAAGGTTCAGCCTCTTGCAGGCACTGCCCCTTGCAGGCATGGGCAGAAGGCTGTTTCGCGAGCCCGTCATGTGCGATCTGATTTCGTCGGTCAAAGAGGTGATTGCCGGAAGAACAGTCTCCCCGGATGGATCATAAGCCGACAAAAAGCAGGAATATAGTGATCCGTGTCTTTCCAGGACGCTTTTTATGGCGATCAACACCTGGGAAAGGTCAGCACCTGAAGTAAATCTGTGCCTGAAATTCCGGAAAAGATGTGAAATATCCTCGCGGGAAGAGGTTTTCAGAAAGACAAAAGGAGAATCTCCCATTTCTTGCAAAACGAAAGAAACACTTTTCAGGATCTGGGCAACGCGCCCGTAGGCCAGCGAGGACGCGACAAAGCCTACAATCTCGCGATCCTCGCTGTGCCGGTAGAGATAGAGGAATTCAAGTGGGTCGGGATGGACCCAGCCCCTGGAATGATATCGGGAGTAAAGCCGGTCCAGCTGGTGCTTTAAGAATAGGGCCATCTTATTTTCATGAGAATCTAACGGGCCATCGACCCGCCATCGACGGTAATCACTTCGCCGGTAACATAATCTGAAAGCCCTGATGCCAGGTACAGAACTGTTCCGACCACATCTTCCGTTTTGGCGATCTTCCCAAAAGGGATGGTGCTCTCAATCTGTTTTAAAAGGGATTCATTGCTCCAGAAAAGCTGGCTGAATTTTGTCATGACCACACCGGGCGCCACCGCATTCACATTGATCTGATCCCGAGCCAGTTCAACCGCCAGGACTTTTGTAAACATTTCCAAACCGGCTTTGGCGATGCAATAAACTCCCATCCCCATGGCAGCCCTTTTCGCAGCGGTTGAGCTGATGTTGATGATCTTTCCCGCCCCGGCTTTTTTCATGAGCGGTACCGCCCGGCTTGAAACCAGATAGGCTCCTTTGAGATTGCAGTCCATAATCTTGTCCCAAAGACCTTCATCAACGCCGACAACGGAAGGCGTAAGGATATTCATACCCACATTGTTCACGAGGATATCCAGATGCCCAAATCGTTTCTCCACCGCTTCAAGAAGGGCCTTTACCTGGCCGGACTGTCCGATGTTTGCAGCCATGCCGATAAGATCCAGTCCTTCCTTCTGAAAATTTTCGACGGTCGAATCCAGATTTTCCTGCTTTCGTCCACAAACAATTACTTCAGCGCCATTCACAACCATGGCCTTGGCAATGGCCATTCCCAGACCCCGGCTGCCGCCTGTTATGAGTGCTTTTTTTCCTGTGAGTTTCAAATTTATTTCGCCCATGACACCCTCCCAAATGGTTATACGGCAATACTCCAACACCCCAGCGCTCTATTACTCCGACGCTCCAATACTCCCACCCTCCGCTTCCACCGCCCGGAATATCCGAGGCAGGTGACGACCGTCATTCAGGACGGTCAAAGCGGTACTTTTCAAGGACTGCATTTTCGAGATCCACGTGCAACATGGTGTTCCGAAAGATCTCTTTGCGGTTGAGAATAATCTTTAAGACCTCCATGGCCTGAAGGGTTGCAATAAAGGCAGGCGTCAAGGCGGGAACGCCGAAAATAGCTTCCGCGCTCATGGTTTTATCCCTTCGGGCATCCTCCTCGCCATATAACGCCTGTACTCCCGGATCACCAGGGTAGATGGTCATCAACTGGCCTTCGAAGCCTGCCAAAGCACCATGGACCAGCGGGATGCCCAGTTTTCGTGCCGCTTTTTCGATAACAAATCGGTCTTTGACATTATCAAGGGCATCTACAACGAGATGGGAACCGGCAAACATCTCTTCCGCATTATCGGCACGCACTCTCTGTGGCCGCGAATGAATGTTCACACCCGGATTGATGTTGGCGATGACCGCAACAGCGGCTTCCGATTTGAATGTCCCAAGCCTGTCCATACGGCAAAGCGCCTGGCGGTTCAGGTTGGTCTCGTCGAAGCGGTCATAATCGATCACGGTCAGGTTTCCGACCCCTACTCTGGCCAACAAGAGGATAACCTGCCCCCCCAGGCCCCCTGCGCCCACTACAGCAACGTGGGCGCGGGCAAGCTGGAGCTGCTCGTTCAGGGAAATGGCCTCCCGGTTTCGGAGGTAACGGTAAGGACAGATTCCAAGCATCAACGCTTGGACATATACCTCGCTTATGCTTACCCCTTCTTCACGGGCGATCCGCAGGGACTGCCCATCTTTTAAGATCTTCACCCGACGTCCTGCCGGATCATCGATTGTCAGGGCGCCTGAAAGAATTTTATCCTGCATCTCTTATCTCCCCGGGACTCCTTTTTCCGATTTTGTTCTTGATTCGGGTGCATGAAAAAATTATTCTTTTTTCAAACCGCCCCGCGCATCGGTCTACTCTTGACAAAATCTACGGAAATGGTAAGAATCCCCTACTTGTTTTGGTAGTAACGGTGGTTTTTTGCATTCTCAGCCTTATTTACCCGAATCAAAACCCTAAATTCAAGGAGTTATTTTATGAAAATACTCGTCAGTGATCCTCTGTCGGATGTGGGAGTAAAAATTTTCAAGGACACTCCGGGCATTGACGTTGATGTCAATACCGGGCTTACCCCTGAAGAACTTAAAAAAATTATAGGTCCCTACGACGGACTGGTTATCCGTAGCGCCACAAAAGTTACCTCCCAAATACTGGAGGCCGCGGACAATCTCAAGGTTATAGGACGAGCAGGCATCGGATTGGATAATGTGGATATTCCTGAAGCGAGCAAGCGCGGGATTGTGGTGATGAATACCCCCGAAGGGAATACCATTACTACGGCCGAGCATACCATAGCCATGATAATGGCACTCTCAAGAAATATCCCCCAGGCGACATCCTCTCTGAAAGAAGGTCGGTGGGAGAAAAAGAAACTCAAAGGCCAGGAGGTTTACAACAAGACACTCGGGCTCATAGGCGTCGGACACATAGGGCGCATTGTTGCGGATCGAGCCAAGGGTCTCAAAATGAAGGTCATCGTATATGATCCCTATATAAAACCGGAGGCCATTGAAAAACTGGATCTGGAACCTGTTTCTTTTGATACCCTGCTGGAAAGGGCCGATTATATAACCATTCATACTCCCAAGACAGACGAAACCACGAACATCATAAACGCTGAAAGCATTTCGAAAATGAAAAAGGGCGCGATGTTGATCAATTGTGCTCGTGGAGGCATTGTTGATGAAGAAGCTGCCTATGACGCCCTCAAATCGGGCCATCTCGGAGGGGCTGCTTTTGACGTTTTCATTAAGGAACCGCCGGAAGAAAGTCCCCTCATGACCCTCCCCAACTTCATATGTACTCCGCATCTTGGTGCTTCTACCAGGGAAGCCCAGGATAACGTAGCAAGAGATGTGGCTGAGCAGATCACGGCGTACCTGCTCCATGGAACCGTGAAAAACGCCATTAATGTCCCGAGTATCAGTTCGGAGCTGATGACCCTTCTAAGGCCTTACGTGACCTTGCTGGAAAGAATGGGCTCCATGCAGGCGCAGCTTGCCGACAGTGCCGTCATAGAAGCCCATATCCAGTATTCCGGAACGGTCACCCAGTACGATACGGCTCCGTTGACCACCTCCATGCTCAAGGGTTTATTGACGCCCATCCTCAGATACGATGTCAACTTCGTCAATGCACCGTATATCGCTTCGGACAGGGGAATCAAGGTTGTGGAGTCCCGGAGCAATACCTCGGATAATTTTGCCAGCCTAGTAAAACTGACGGTAAAAACGCTGGAAGGGCAAAATGTTATCTCCGGAACCATTTTCGGAAAGAGTCTGCAGCGAATTCTGCGCATTAACAATTTCTATCTCGAGGCCATTCCGGAAGGGCATAGCCTCCTCATTCAAAATCTAAACACCCCCGGCGTTATTGGAAAAATCGCTTCAATTCTTGGCGAGCACAAGATCAATATCAGCCGAATGCAGGTTGGAGAGGAGAAAGAAAAGAAAGAAAATGTCATCTTCTTAACAACCAGTGACATGGTATCCGATGATGTCGTGAAAGAACTTTGCAAACATGATTACGTCATATCCGCACGAAGGATTGAATTGTAGGAGTCAAAGATGACCGAAGAAGAAAAGGGATTCACAGTAAAAGACAGACGCTCCTTTGGAGAAAACGGCACGTTGAAATCCGAACAAGCGGAGAAACCGGAGAAAGGCTCGGAAAAGCCGCAAAAGGTAGCGAAGAAACCGAAAGAACCGCCGGCACAAAAGCGAGAGGAATCATCTCCCCTGCCGGAAGTCAATTTTTCCTCCCTGATCCTGAGTCTGAGTTCATCCGTTCTTTTTCATCTCGGTGAAATCCCGGATCCTCAGACCGGAGAGAAAACCAAAGATCTTCCCTTGGCCAAACACGGCATAGACACCATTGCCATGCTGAAGGAAAAAACCAAAGGAAACCTGTCCAAGGAGGAGGGGTTATTCGTTGAAAATGTCCTGACCGACCTCAGATGGCGGTTCGTAAAAGCCCGGTGATCTTCATGCTCTTGAAGCCTGGAAGCAGTCTCCCCTCTGTCATATTCCATACGCCCGCCAAACTCAATCTGCGCCTCAAGATAACAGGCCTCAGGGAGAACGGATACCATGAACTTGTTTCCATCATGGCCCCTGTAGGCCTCTACGATCGCATTGAACTGAAACCGGCCAAAGATAATGCCACAAGGGTGATTTGCAGCGGATTCCCTGTACCCGACGACGAAAGCAATCTTGTTTTCAAGGCGATAAAGGTTTTTTCTTCCTGCACAGGCATGGATCAAGGGTTCCTGATACATCTTACCAAGAGCATCCCCGTTGCAGCGGGCCTGGGAGGAGGAAGCAGTGACGCAGCCTGTGTCCTGATGGCCCTCAATGGAATGTATTCCCGGCCCGTTGCAGAGGAGAAGATGGCGCGAATGGCTCTTGAGCTTGGGGCGGACGTTCCTTTCTTTCTTCATGGCAGTCCTTGCCTTGCCAGAGGCGTTGGAGAAGTTTTGGAGCCCATCCGAGAGTGGCCCCATCTGTGGTATGTGATTGTGATGCCGCCGATCGCCGTATCCACCGCCTGGGCCTATGCCGAATTTGACAAGTATTTATTAAAAAAAACGAAGAAAGACGTTCGGGAATTAGAGTTGACAATGGATCAACATAACTATATAATGCCGGATTTCAGGGGGGAGAAGTCACAACTGGCGCGACTGCTGGAAAACGATCTGGAAAGAGTCACCATTCCAGCTTTCCCGGTCATTGACACCATCAAGACTCTTCTCCTTCAAGCGGGAGCCGATGGGACTCTCATGTCCGGCAGCGGACCGAGTGTCTTCGGTGTTTTTCAGGCAAAGGGCAGGTGTTTTCAGGCAAAGGAGTTTCTACAGACAAAGAACGTGGGGAAAGTTTTTGCCGTAGAAGGATTAATGGGGTGTCGTCAAGCGGTAAGACACGGGCCTTTGGAGCCCGCATTCGGAGGTTCGAATCCTCCCACCCCAGCCAATGAGAGGGCGCATTGAAACAGGACATTAAATTTTTTGGGGGAAGCTCCAATCCGGAACTCACTCTTGAGGTCTGTGACTATTTAGGCATCAGACCGGGCAAAATTGTGGTAAGGTCATTCAGTGACGGAGAAACCCTGGTTGAGATAGGAGAGAATATTCGAGGCCGGGATGTATTTGTTCTGCAATCCACCTGCACGCCTGTGAACGATAATCTCATGCAGCTTCTGATCATGATGGATGCCATGCGCAGGGCGTCCGCCGAAAGAATCACCGCGGTTATCCCTTACTACGGTTACAGCCGTCAAGACCGGAAGGTAAAGCCAAGAGTTCCCATCAGCGCCAAACTGGTTTCCGACCTGATTACGGTGGCAGGGGCAAATAGGGTGGTGTCCATGGATCTTCATGCAGGACAGATCCAGGGGTATTTCAATATCCCCGTGGACAACATATTTGCCGCTCCGGTACTGCTGAAATATATGCAAAAGATTCTTCATAACGATCTTGTTATTGTGTCTCCCGATGCAGGCGGCGTTGAAAGAGCGAGAGCTTTTGCCAAACGCATGTCGGCTTCCCTGGCCATTATCGATAAAAGACGCGAGGCCGCGAATGTGGCTGAGGCCATGAATATCATCGGGGAAGTTCAAAACAAAACGGCGATTATTCTTGATGACATGGTGGATACCGCGGGGACTTTGACCGAGGCGGCCCGCGCCCTAAAAGAAAGAGGCGCCATCAAAGTGCACGCATGCTGCACCCATGCCGTCCTGTCGGGGCCGGCCGTGGACAGAATCGAAAGCTCTCCCATTGATTCTCTTGTGGTTACCAATACAATCCCCTTGAGAGAAAATGCCAGAAACTGCGGCAAAATCATTCCCCTTTCAATCGCTGAACTTCTTGGCGAAACCATAAAGCGCATTCACAGCTCGGATTCTGTGAGCACGCTCTTTGTTTAGATAACCGAAACACCTTTATCTTAAAGGTGTTTTTTACTTTGTGAAAAATTTTATTTGGAGGTTACTGATGCAACAAACCACCCTTGCTGCGCGCGTGCGAAAAGAAACGGGAAAGGGAGCAGCCAGACAACTGAGAAGGAATAAACAGATCCCCGCCATATTTTATGGCCCCTCGACGGAATCCACCATGCTGGCCATAAATCTATCCGAATTCGATCGTATTTTGAAATCGGGTGGGACGGAAAACACCATTATTGATCTTGAGATGGTCACGGATGAGGGAACGGTCACCAAGAAGGCCATTTTGAAAGACCACACGGTTGATCCATTGAAAGGGACCTTGCTCCATGCCGATTTTTATGAAATTTCCATGGATAAGAAGATCACCATCAACATCCCCGTGCACCTGATGAACACCCCCAAAGGGGTGACGGACGGCGGAATTCTCCAACAGATCAGGAGGCAGCTGAGCGTGACCTGCCTTCCGGACAAAATAATCGCCTCCCTGGAACTGGATGTTTCCGGAATGGATATTGGAGATTCCCTCCACATAAGAGATATCAATCTCCCGGAAGGGGTAACCTGTGAAGAAGATGAACATTTGACCGTTGTGATCGTTGCCGCGCCGGCCTTAGCGAAGGGAGCGGAAAAAGAAGAAGAGGAAGAAGAAGCTGTTTCCGATGAAGGAAAGAGCTCCGAAGAAGCAAAGGATTAACCATTTTGTGAAAGTGGAAGGAGGTGACTGTCGCGGCAGGATTTTGTACTTGGTAGTTGGACTCGGAAATCCAGGTTCACAGTACAGAGACACAAGACACAATGCTGGTTTCATGGTCGTTGAATCATGGGGCGGAAAACTGAAAGCGGATCTCGCCGGCTCTGGGTTGCCACCAAGAAACATCGAGGCCAAGGTAAACGGAAAAAGCGTCCTGCTTCTGTGTCCTACCACCTATATGAATCGCAGCGGAGAATCTGTAGAGGCTTGTGTTGAACGTTATGGCCTGGAAATGGAAAGGATTTTGGTAGTTCACGATGACCTGGACCTGCCTGTGGGCAGAGTCAAAGTCGTCAGGGGTGGAGGACCTGGAGGACACAAGGGAATTGAATCCATTATCCGCCATCTGCACAGTAAAGATTTTGCTCGGATCAAATTGGGTATTGGACGTCCCCAATACGGAGAAGCCGTGGAGGATTATGTCCTTGCTCCCTTTTATATGGATGAAAGAGAGATTTTTCACAATGTAATTCGGGCAGCGGTCAGTGCGTGTGAAATGTTTGTTTTGGAGGGGGTTGAAAAGGCAATGAATCAATTCAATTGCCTAAGCTTAACAAATAAGGAGGAATGAAACTAATGATTGGATTAACGAAACTGGCGCCCTTTATCGGGATTTTAAGTCTCATTATAGCCTGGTTGATCTACGGTTATGTGAAGAAACAGCCTAATGGAACTCCTTTAATGCAAGAGCTTGAGGATGCTATCCACACAGGCGCCATGGCTTTTTTGAAGAAAGAATATTCCGTACTTATCATCTTTATCGGCATCGTCTTTATCCTATTGGGTTGGGGGATCGCATGGAAGACGGCGATCTGCTTTGTCACCGGCGCTCTTTGTTCCATGGCGGCCGGATTTTCCGGTATGACGGCGGCTACCAGGGGAAATTCCAGGACTGCGGAGGCCGCAAATAAGTCAGGCCAGGCCAAAGCCCTGAACGTCTCTTACTTCTCCGGTTCCGTCATGGGGCTGGCGGTTGCAGGTCTCGGGCTCCTCGGTCTGGGGTTCTGGTTCTGGATTTACGGCGGAAACCCTGAAACCGCTCAGTATATCAACGGTTTTGCCATGGGCGCAAGTTCCATCGCTCTGTTTGCCCGTGTGGGCGGCGGTGTGTATACCAAGGCGGCGGATGTGGGCGCCGACCTGGTAGGAAAGGTTGAGGCGGGCATTCCGGAGGATGATCCGAGAAACCCCGGTGTTATTGCCGATAACGTTGGCGACAACGTGGGTGATATTGCCGGTATGGGTGCGGATATTTTTGAGTCCTTCGTGGGATCCGTCATTGCAACGATTGCCATTGCCGCCACCTTGGCCATCAATACCCCGGAGACCCTTGGTGCATTTGTAAAGGAATTCCCCATTCTTCAAGGCCTTGATGCAACAGCCATCAAATTGAAATATATGGCCATGCCGATTCTGGTTATCATGATAGGCCTGCTTAGCTCTTTTGCGGGCGTCTTTTCCATCAAGATCTTCCAGAAAGGCAGTCCTGCCGGCGCCCTCCGGTATACCACCTTCGTAGCTGCGATCATCTTTGTCATCCTGACTATCGCTGTAACCAAAGGTCTTGGCATGCCCATGGGTGCTTTCTGGGCGATCTTCTCGGGGCTCCTCTGCGGTATCGCCATCGGGCTCCTGGCCGAATACTACACTTCAGGGCCTCCGGTGAAACGGATTGCCGGTCAGAGCGAGACCGGCGCCGCGACGGTGATTATTGCGGGTCTGGCCGTCGGCATGCAGTCCACGTGGCTTCCGATCCTCGGTATCTGTGTGGCAACCTTTGTCGGCTATCACTCAGCTGGAATTTATGGAATCGGTCTTTCCGCGGTAGGCATGCTTGCCACGGTTGGAGCTACCATGACGGTGGATGCGTATGGACCCATTGCTGACAATGCCGGTGGTATTTCAGAGATGGCGGGTCTTGGGCCGGAAACCAGGAAGATTACGGACAGTCTGGATGCCCTTGGCAATACCACTGCAGCCATCGGAAAGGGATTTGCCATCGGCTCCGCGGCCTTGACCGCCCTGGCGCTTTTTGTGGCCTTTACCCAGGCTGCCGGGCTGAAACAGGTTCTTATAGATAATCCTATGGTGGTTATCGGTCTTTTTATCGGCGGAATGGTTCCCATGACCTGTGCTGCTCTGACCATGACGTCCGTGGGCAAGGCGGCTTTTGCCATCGTGGAAGAAATCAGGCGCCAGTTCCGGGAAATCCCCGGTCTGCTGGAAGGAAAAGAAGGCGTCAAACCTGACTCGGCGACCTGCGTGGCTATTGCCACTACCGCCGCCCTCAAGGAAATGGTCTTGCCGGGGCTGGTAGCCGTGTTGACTCCGGTTCTCGTAGGATTTCTGCTTGGCGCTGAAACACTGGGCGGAATGCTTCTCGGCGCAACCGTAGTGGGTGCCTTTCTGGCCCTGTTTATGTCCAATGGTGGAGGGGCCTGGGATAATGCCAAGAAGTATATCGAAGAAGGGCATTTTGGTGGAAAGGGTTCCAACAACCACAAAGCGGCAGTAGTCGGGGATACCGTAGGCGATCCGTTCAAGGACACCTCCGGTCCCGCCATGAACATCCTGATCAAGTTGATGTCCGTGGTTTCCCTGGTTATTGCGCCGGTTTTGCCTCACGTAGGTATTCTAGTGAATTGGTAAGGCTTTGGTTTGAATGAACTTTTATAAACTGTGATGAGATGGCGAAGGCCCGTGATCCGCGAAGGAGTTTCTCAACGGAACCATGGGCCTGAGCCGTCCGTTCATTTCCTGTCTGGGCACCCGACATTTTGACGGATTGTGCAAAGTGGAATCGGATCTCACAACGGCGGAGAGATTGCACTGTAAGCGCGGCCATTGTTGATTCCATGGTTTCAGATGGGACGCCGTGTAATAGCCTATGGATTGGAGGTATAGATGTTCCAGGTGGGAGCTTTGGCAGTTTATCCTGCGCATGGAGTCGGTATTATTGAGAGAATTGAGTGCCGGGATATTTCCGGGTGCAGGCAGGAATTTTATGTCATGCGAATTCTCGACAATAACATGATCATAATGATACCTACCAGCAACGTTGATAATGTGGGCTTGCGAGATATTATAGAGGAGGCCGAGATTCCCAGGCTTTACTCCATTTTAAAGGATCGGGATGTGACCCTCGATAATCAGACATGGAATCGCCGATATCGGGAATATATGGATAAAATCAAGACCGGTTCCGTATTTGAAGTTGCTGAAGTGTATCGCGATCTATTGATCCTTTCAGTCGAAAAGGAACTTTCTTTTGGTGAAAAGAAGATGTTGGAAACAGCGAGGACCCTGCTGGTAAAAGAGATTTCCCTGGCCAGACAGGTAGATGAATCAGTGATTGAAAAAGATCTGGATGGTTTTTTTGCCTGAGCACCGATCGACTGCCCGTTTATTAGGTCAAGACCTCAGTTGTTATGCATGCGGTGTGATTCGCTTTTAGAAAGGACAGGACGGGATCAAGGGGAATCGGTCCTGTGTGGTAAATTCCAGCGTGCCTCTTATTCCCATTGGCGCCCCAGTTATCCCGGTTATCTGATGGCATTCTCGCCTCACGGACCAATCGTTCCTTTTTGATCATTTTCCCAACCTTTTGCCATGCTAAACCTGTTCGCTTCTTCGCTGTTGAATACCCTTCAGCCATTTTTACCGGCTACGCCCGGCATCATCCTTCAGCGCGTTTGACTGTGGAGAAAGATTGTCGCTTTTTGTGTTGCCTGAGAGTATGAACGATGTCAGGCTGGATCTTTTCCTCTCATTGAAGGAATCCGCACTGTCGCGGTCCAGGATACAGTCCTTGATAAGGGATGGACATGTTCAAGTAAACGGACAGTTATCCAAGCCAAGCCGGCGTCTTAAAAGCGGGGATAAAATCGACATCACCGTTCCGCCTCCAACGCCCGTAAACCTGGTTCCGCAAGCGGTGAATTTTTCTGTAATTTATGAGGATAAATTTCTGGTCGTCGTGTCAAAGCCCGCAGGGGTCGTTGTCCACCCGGCCCCCGGCCATTCAGAGGGAACACTGGTCCACGGATTGCTCAAGCACTGCACCGATCTTTCAGGTATTGGAGGAGAGCTCAGACCGGGAATCGTACACAGGCTGGACAAGGATACATCCGGTCTTCTGGTGGCCGCAAAAAATGATAACGCACACCTGTCTCTTGCCCGGCAGTTTAAATCGGGCGCCGTCAGAAAGGAGTATGCGGCCATTGTACACGGAAGAATGAAAACCCGTGCTGGCGAGGTTAATCTTCCTATTGGTCGGCACCCGGTCAAAAGGAAAAAAATGGCTGTCGTTTCCACCGGGGGAAGGCACGCCATCACCAGGTGGCGGATGGTCGAGGAATTTGATGCCGGTTTTTCCTTCCTGTCGGTTTTACTCAAAACAGGCAGGACACACCAGATTCGCGTGCATCTGTCTCATATTGGACATCCTCTGGCCGGCGATTCCATCTACGGACATGGACCCAACTGGTGGAAAAGGACTTTCTCTGTGGGTAGGCGTTTCTCCTGCGATGTGCATAGACAGATGCTCCATTCCTTTCGCCTGGGTTTCACCCACCCGGAAAGCAACCAATTCATGGAGTTTGAAAGCCCTCTGCCAGAGGATATGGTACAGGTGCTGGATGCGCTGAGGACGGGGTAAGCGAAAAACAAGCTGGGTTAAAAATTGTCGGAATTTGACCAGCAATTCTCATTTTGGATTTTCTGTAATCTGAGGCCATGGGGGTCTGTCTCGAAATGGCGCCAATAGTCGGCTTCGGACACCTTTTGCAGAGGCATAATACCATTTTCACATTACACAACAGGCGGTAAGACGGTTTTTGCACAGGATTCCTTCTACAAGTTCCTGATATTAGACAAATTTTGAAGCTTTACCGCCGTGCTATGGAATGACCAATCGATTTTGGCGCCGTTTTGAGACAGACCCCCATGGCCGGTTTTAGGCAAAAAACCAAAGTGAGAATTGTCGGAATTTGACAAACATACTTGACTTTGAGAAGAAAAATGTTAAGGTGATAGGTCTTAAAGAACAAATTTCCTGCCTTGTGGGGGATTCGGCAAAGACCGGATATCTGAATCGACTTCGAAACGACTCTACTGAGGAACCTTCTCTGAAACTCAAATAAATGAGTTTAGCGTGTAGTCCGCTGCGTCATCGAAAGGGTTTTGTCTTTCAGCTTTTTTGGCTGATCGATGGGATTTACGCCCTTGCGGCTCAGCATTGAAGCTTGTTGTATCATGCTGAAAGGGCTGAATGAATGTGAACGCTCAGGCCGATTCATACCCTGACGGACACTCTGTTTTCCGTATGGTTATCAGGCTGTGAAAAAGGATCGTTATTTTTTAAAAATGGAGACAAACCATGAATCTTGTTGAACTTAAGAAATTGAAAATCAGTCAACTGACCGATATGGCAAAGGCATTCCGCATCGAAGGCGCCTCCGGAATGAGGAAACAGGATCTTACTTTTGCACTGCTTCAGGCGCATTCCGAACAAAACGGCCTGATCTATGGAGAAGGGGTACTTGAGATCCTCCCGGATGGTTTTGGCTTCCTCAGGGCGCCGGATGCCAATTATCTTCCCGGACCGGATGATATTTACATATCTCCTTCCCAGATTCGAAGATTTAACCTCAGAAAAGGCGATACCGTTACCGGTCAGATTCGACCCCCAAAAGAGTCCGAGAGGTATTTTGCCCTGCTCAAAGTGGAAAACGTAAACCATGAGGATCCAGAGATCTCCCGGGAGAAGATCCTTTTTGACAACCTGATCCCCCTTTATCCCGAGGAAAGAATCAAACTGGAAGTGGAGCCCACCAATTATTCTACACGAATCATGGATCTGATGACCCCCCTTGGTAAGGGACAGAGAGCGCTCATCGTTGCTCCGCCAAGAACCGGCAAGACCATGCTGCTGCAGAATATCGCCAACAGCGTTACCGCAAACGACAAAAGCATTCACAAGATCGTTCTGCTCATTGATGAAAGACCGGAAGAGGTTACGGACATGATTCGTTCGGTGGATGCAGAAGTGATCAGCTCAACCTTTGACGAGCCTCCACAACGGCACGTGCAGGTTGCGGAGATGGTGATAGAAAAAGCCAAAAGGCTCGTGGAACATAAGCTGGACGTGCTGATTCTTCTTGACAGCATTACCCGTCTGGCTCGCGCCTATAACTCCGTTGTTCCACCCAGTGGAAAAATCCTCTCAGGAGGTCTCGATTCCAATGCCCTTCACAAGCCAAAACGCTTTTTCGGCGCCGCCCGAAACATTGAGGACGGGGGAAGCCTGACTATCATTGCAACCGCCCTTATTGATACGGGAAGCCGGATGGATGAGGTAATTTTTGAGGAGTTTAAGGGAACCGGTAACATGGAAATCCATTTGGATCGCAAACTCAGTGACAGACGCGTTTTTCCCTCTATCGACATCAACCTTTCAGGAACGAGGAAAGAGGAGCTTCTTCAGGACGAGGCGGATCTCAACAGGATCTGGATTTTGCGCAAACTCCTTGCTCCGCTCACACCCGTTGACAGTATGGAATTTCTACTTGAAAAAATTAAAGGAACAAAAGATAATAAGGAATTCTTAGACTCCATGAGCAGTTGAGCAGCCTGTTGAAATAGCAGGTTTTTTTTGCTTATGCGAGGATGTTATCGACACTAAAAGAAATAAGGAGAAAATAAACCGATGAAAGAAGGTATCCATCCCGAGTATTATAGAACAATGGTCAGATGCGCCTGTGGAAATGAGTTTGAAACGGGATCCACCATAAAGGAAATCAATATTGAGATTTGTTCCAAATGCCATCCGTTTTATACGGGCAAACAAAAACTTGTTGATTCCGCGGGAAGAGTGGAGCGTTTCAGAAAGAAATACGCTCAGTTCAACCAGGAACAGCAGGAAACCCAGACGCAGGCATAAGAACACAAGGATTCCGATCTGGGCTGCATCAAAACGGCGTGAGGACCCCGATTCCGTATTTCATATTCCTGTCCGGCCCCTCGGTTTTATGAGCCTCAGGTTTCTCCTTACGGTGATGATGCGCTTTCCCCCCGAAAACATCATCCTAACGGCTGTAATATACCATCGGCCGGCCTGTAGAGACCTCGCGACCCTTGGGGCAATAGAAACCGGATCGGAGCGTTTTATCCCGTCATGCCACGACTGCCGGCAGGGTGGTTCTTTGGGCAATCTTCCGAAAGGGGAAATAACAGGGTCTCGTCCTTGAAACTTGTCTGCGGGTAAAAAGATTTTTCGTGAGAGCCCGTTTAAAACTGTTCGATTTTGTTAGCGATTAGTCGAAGATCCCGTGTTTTTTACCGGGGGAGGCGACAATTTTAAACACAAGAATATGTTTGATATTTCGAGGCTTAAAATTTGAGCCTGACGCAGAGATCGGGCAAAAGAGGACGTTTTGAGATGGGCTCGGGAGTGACTTTCTGAAGCATTTGCACGCATGGGAAAGGCCAAAAGGATATGTTCAGAAAAATTAAAGAGATCGAGGATCGATATGTCGATCTGGAATTCAGCCTCAGCCGTCCGGAGGTGGCCCGCGATCAAAAAACCTATCAGAAACTTGCTAAAGAGCACAGCGCTCTAATTCCCATCGTAACCGCTTTCAGAAAATGCCAGTCAGTCCAAAATCAAATCGAGGAAAACAGGACGTTTCTCAACGATTCCGACCCCGACATGAGAAAGCTTGCAAGAGAGGAAATTGAGTCTCTGACATCCGCCCTTGAAGACATTGAACAAGAGCTGATGGTGATGCTGACTCCCAAAGATCCCAATGACGAAAAGAACATCCTGCTGGAAATCAGGGCCGGTACCGGCGGAGAAGAGGCCGCCCTCTTTGCCGCCGATCTTTTTCGGATGTATAGCCGTTACGCGGAATCCAGGGGATGGAAGACGGAAATCCTGAGTCAAAGCATGACGGGTATCGGTGGGTTCAAAGAAATTATTATCCTGGTTTCCGGGCGCATGGTTTTCAGCAGGTTGAAATATGAAAGCGGCGTTCATCGTGTACAGCGCGTTCCCGAGACGGAAACCCAGGGCAGAATTCATACGTCCGCGGTCACCGTGGCCATTCTGCCCGAGGCCGAAGAGATCGATGTGGAAATCAATCCGGAAGACCTTCGGATCGACGTTTACCGATCTTCCGGATGCGGCGGTCAGCATGTGAACACAACGGATTCGGCGGTTCGAATCACCCATATTCCCACGGGTATTGTGGTGACCTGTCAGGACGAAAAATCTCAGCACAAAAACAAGGCCAAAGCGATGAAGGTCCTTAGATCCAGGATGCTGGATATGGAAAGCGCCGAGCAGCACTCCAAAATGTCCGAGGAACGCAAAAGCATGGTTGGTTCAGGAGACAGAAGCGAGAGGATTAGAACCTACAATTTCCCACAGGCGCGGGTTACCGATCACAGGATTGGTCTTACCCTTTACAAGCTGGAAAACTTCCTCCATGGAGAACTGGATATGATTATAGATCCCCTCATTACGCATTTTCAGTCCGAATCCATGAAACAGGCCCGGTAAAGAAACGATCGGGCGGCAACAGAGCTTTCGGGTTGTTGTTTTCCTCATTATAAAAAGCCATATGCCTGAAAAGAATTGGAATATAAAGGACCTGCTCTCTGTTGCCGCTGATTATCTGCGTCAAAAAGAAATAGAAAATCCTCGCCTCACAGCAGAAGTTCTTCTGGGGCATAGCCTGAAACTTGAACGGATCGACCTCTACCTTAATTTTGACAAACCGCTGACCCGTGGGGAAGTTTCCTATTTTCGCAAACTCATCCAACGACGTATCGGACATGAACCATTGCAGTACATCACCGGGAAACAGGAGTTTTGGTCTCTTGATTTTGAAGTAAACAGGAACGTTCTTGTCCCGAGGCCTGAAACGGAAGTCCTCCTGGAGCAGGCCATCCATCTGGTAAAAACCATTCCGCTTTTATCAGAGCGACCCTTGCGTATCCTTGATTTGTGCACGGGAAGCGGGGTCATCTCCGTGGTTTCGGCAAGGGAGATGGGCGATGTTCATGTATGGGCTACCGATATATCACAAGATGCCCTGGAGGTGGCAAAACGCAATGCAGATGCCCACAACGTATCGGATAAAATAACCTTTTTGCTGGGTGATCTGTGGGGGCCCCTTCAAAACCTTCGTTTTGATCTGATTCTCTCCAACCCTCCCTATGTCTCAACCAGTGAATATCCCCATCTTCCTCCCGAGGTGAGAGACCATGAGCCGAAGATTGCCTTGGACGGCCGAGAGGAAGGGTTACATTGCATCAAAGAGATCATAAAATTCGCCCACGGGTTCATAGATTCAGGGGGATGGCTCGTGATTGAAATGGCGCCAGTGCAGACAGGAACGGTCATGACCATGATGGACCGGATGAATGCCTATACCGGAATAAAGCGGGTAAAAGACTACAGCCGTTCCTACAGAGTGGTAGTGGCCCAAAAGGCGTGATCAAACCAGTTATTTAACCCATTTACCAGGAAGAACTCCGCCGTGTTGTCAAAGATTATCGTCACATGTTGTCTGATCGGTTTGCTCTGCGGGCTGTACCCTCAACCCGGTAGGGGAGAAGGAAAGCTCCCCGTTACCGTGAGTATTTTGCCCCAGAAATATTTTGTAAAAAAAATCGGAGGGGATCTGGTGACCGTCTCCGTCATGGTCCTTCCCGGTTTCAGTCCCGCTACCTATGAGCCCAAGCCGGCTCAACTCAAGGATCTTCGTGCCTCCAAAATCTATTTTGCCATTGGGGTTCCCTTTGAAACATCCTGGTTGGAAAGGTTCAAACGGATCAATCCGGACATGGCTATTGCCCATACGGACCGGGGAATCAAGAAACGTCCTATGATGGCACACAATCACGGACTTGACGAAGTGATTCACGGACGGGAAGAAAAGCAGGCAACAGAGAGCGATTCTCCTGATCCGCACATCTGGCTTTCCCCGCCTCTCGTAAAATCGCAGGCCCGGGTCATTGCGGCGTTTCTTATAAAAGAGGATCCTGCAAACAGGGGCGTGTATGAAAACAATCTGAATAATTTCCTGGACGAACTTGATCGACTGGACAAGAAAATAGGGGACATCCTTGAACTCGACGGCAAACAGAAGGCCTTTCTGGTTTTCCACCCCACCTGGGGATATTTTGCGGATCATTACGGCTTAAAGCAGATCCCCATTGAAGCCGAAGGGAAGGAACCCGGCGCCGCATACCTGGCGGAGCTCATCCGCTTTGCACGGAAAAACAGGGTGAAGGCGGTTTTTGTCCAGCCGCAATTTTCAACGAAGACGGCCGAGGTAGTGGCCGGAGAAACAGGCGCCCATGTGGTTATCGCTGATCCGCTCGCTGAAGACTGGCAGAAAAACCTCCTGGTTGTAGCGGAACAGTTCCGGCTAAATTCCAATCCGAAGGGGAAGATACAGTAATGTTCACTCGCACGAAAGGAGACTGGAGAGCAAAACGGGTATCCACGGAAAAAGTGCTTTCAAAAATAAGACCGGGAATGAGTATTTTTCTCAGTACTGGGGTAGCGGAACCCCGGGCGCTGGTAAAGAGTCTCATGGCTTCGACATTGGGCAATTTGAGAGATCTGGAATTCATACAGCTGGTCAGCTTCGGCCAGGCCATATCCTTAGCGGAACAGGATACCCACAAATTCCGACTCAAGACATTCTTTGCAGGCTGGGTAGCCAGCGAAGCCATCACAGAAGGAAGAATTGATCTTATTCCCACGAGTTTTTCCCGGATTCCCTCTCTCATTGAGTCCGGTAAGATCGGGATTGACGCGGCATTTATCCAGATTACCCCCCCTGACAGGGCCGGATACTGCAGCCTGGGCTCCGCCATAGATGTGGCGAGACAGGCCATGGAACAGGCCTCCCTTGTCGTGGGCGAAATTAATGAGTGGGCGCCCAGGACTCTTGGGGACACCTTTGTTCATGTGGATGATTTTGATTTTCTGGTGGATGCTACGGAACCCCCCATCTACTTTCCCCGGTGGCCCGTAGACGAGGTGTACGATAAGGTTGGCGCAAACGTGGCGTCCATTATTCAGGATGGCAGTTGCCTGGCTTTTTCCGTTGGCCCTCTTTTTGAGGCCATGGCGCTCCATCTTAAAGGGAAGAAGCATCTGGGCATCCATTCGCCGTTTTTTACGGACGCGGTTATGGATCTGGTAAATAGCGGCGCCGTCTCCAATCGAAGGAAAGGGACTTTCCTTGGGAAATCTCTGGCGGCCTACGCCTTGGGAACGTCGGAACTGCTCACTTGGCTTCACCGCAACCCGCTTGTGGAATTTCAAGGCATTGATGTGGTGGCGGATCCAAAAAGAATCGGAAACAACGACCGGTTCATTGTTGTGATTCCAGCCCGCAAGGTGGATCTTACAGGTGGCGTGGCCCTGCATACGGGAAAGGGAAATGTGGGGGCCGGTCCCGGTGAAGCCCAGGAGTTCCTGAATGGGACAAAGTTCTCAAAGGGAGGGAGGATCATCTTTGCCTTGCCGAGTCGAAACCTGGAGAATGAGTCCAACATCATTCTTTCCCTGGAAAATTTCCCCGATCAATTTGCAGGAAGAGAAGCCATGGACATGGTGGTTACCGAGTACGGCCTCGCATCCATGACGGGAAGGACCATTCGGGAGAGGGCGCTGGCACTGATTGATATCGCACACCCCGACGATCGGGAGAAACTGGTAGCCCTTGCCAAAGAGAAACACATCCTGTATCCGGATCAGATTTATCTTTCAGAATCGGGACATCTCTATCCGGAGGAGCTTGCGTGGACCCGGACATTTAAGGACGGTTTGACCCTTCGGTTTCGCGCCATCAAGCCATCCGACGTGGATGAAATGCGACGCCTTTTTTACCGATTCTCCGATAGGTCCGTCTATTATCGCTACTTCTCGCCCATTAAGACCATGCCCCATTCCAAAATGCAGGATTATGTCAATGTAGATTATCGGAGAATCATGTCGATTGTCGGCCTCATGGGGGAGCCGGGCGAGGGAAGAATCGTTGCCGAAGCGAGGTATGTTCGTTTTCACGATCGGCCCCAAGCCGATGTGGCGTTCGTGGTGGATGAGGCTTTTCAGGGAAAAGGCATTGCAACATTTCTCTTTAAGACCCTCAGAAGAATTGCCCGCGACAGAGGGATTGAAGGATTTCACGCGGACGTACTGGCTACGAATAAAGCGATGCTGAAAGTATTTGAGTCCGCCTCAGAAAGCCCCATTCAGGCGGTACTGGACAGTGGGGTGTATGAACTGAAGATCCCATTTTCCACCCGGGACGAAAATCACACGGACGTTGGCGAAGGCAGATGATTACGCAGGTTATCGACTTTGAAAAGAGCAGGCTTTTATTGACGGCAAAAAGGGCTTTCCGTAATTGGAACAGCCGTTTTCATGAGCATTTTGATTTTGAAACAAGGCTCGGAGACGTTTCCATCGGGGTACTTTCTTTTCTGGCACAGGGAAAAGACCAGGGGATGTTTTATCTGTACGATCTTATCATGCACCTGAAGAATTTTGGCTCGGGGTTTGAATTCAATGAGATGAACCCCACACAAAAAATGCTCATTATAGACCATTACCTTTTTCTGCTGGACCGCATTCGTTTTGAATGCATGAAAAGGCTCGACTGGCTCGAAAGTTATCCGGGCCAGGATCTGACCCTCGTAGCTCTTGTGTTGGAGTTCGAAAAGCGGGGGCTTTCGCTTCAGACAAAAATCCCTCAGTTGAGCAGCGAACATCCCGCCTACGCGGAATTTTCGGCCCTGATCCCATACGACAGAGAGAGCTTCATCAGAAAGATGATTCCGGCCCTTATGAAGGAAATGAAAAGCTATGCAGATTCCCTGTAGATCCGATTTTCAATACGAGGATTCCATCTATGCGTGACAAGTTCATCACTCTGGATCACGGCAGTGGGGGCGAAGCATCCCATGAGCTGGTTCATGATATTTTCATGAGCCGTCTGTCAAATCCCTTCCTCGACAGGATGGATGACAGCGCCGTTTTGAAGCTTTCCAAAGGGAAAGTGGCCATGACGACGGACTCTTATGTAGTGGATCCTATTTTTTTTCCCGGAGGGGATATCGGCAGCCTGGCGATCCACGGTACCGTAAATGATCTGTCCATGCAGGGGGCTGTTCCACTTTATCTGACCCTTGGTTTGATACTGGAAGAAGGTTTCCCCCTTGAAGATCTGGCAAAAATCGTGGATTCGGTTGCCCAGGCTTGTCAGGAATCCGGGGTAATGGTGGTGGCCGGAGATACCAAGGTCGTACCCAAGGGGCATGCGGATAAGATTTATATTAATACCGCGGGCATCGGTTCGATTTCCGACGGGATTGATGTGAGCTGCTGCAACGCCGAACCGGGAGATCTGATCCTCCTTAACGGACCCGTTGGAGAGCACGGGCTGGCCATTCTCACCCGTCGCCAGGGGCTGGAATTGAAATCGGCCCTCTTGAGCGATAGCGCTCCCCTGAATTCCCTTGTGGATCGAATTCTTCACGTCTGTCCTCAAACCCATGTTCTCAGAGATCCAACGAGGGGAGGAGTTGCCACGGCACTGAATGAAATTGCAACCCAGTCAGGGGTCGGCATCCACCTTTTTGAGGAGAACCTGCCCATCAGCACATCGGTTTCCGCCGTATCCGAGATACTCGGGATCGATCCCCTGTATGTGGCCAATGAAGGAAAATGTCTGGTATTTGTAGCCAAAGAAGACGCACAAACGGTTCTTCACAGCATGAAAGGGCACGCTTTTGGAAAAGCCAGCGCCATTGTTGGAGAAGTCACTGATCAGCACATCGGGAAAGTATGGCTCAAAACCAAAATAGGAGGCACCCGGATTCTCCCGGTCCTGACAGGGGAGCAGCTCCCAAGGATCTGTTGACGAGAAGAGTCCTTTACTATTGACTCATTTCCTGATAAAGAGGAATCGGACACGTTTGGTTCCTCTTAAGAGGGATTGCCGAGGACAGGGAACAAACCTTGGCCTCTTATTTATTTGATTATACGCACAAGGAAAGGAAACCTATGGCATCAAAAGGAAAAGAAGAAAGGTCGGAACAGAAGGCCCATTGGGAGGAGAAACTAAGTCAAAGGCTCGCAGAACTCAAGGAGCAAGGTGTTGAATCCGCAACTGTGACCAGAGACACCACGGTCAGACAGCTCCGGGCCAAGCTCAGAGAAACGAATAAACGGTTGGAAACTATTGTGAATCGGGAAAAGAAAGTCCAGGAGATGGCCGTAGCCAAGGCGGAAAAACTGGCAACACCCAAAGTAAAAAAGTCCAAAAAGAAGGAAGTCACGGAGGAGTCGGAAAGCAAGCGACAGCAGAAAAAGAAAAAGAAAAAAGAGAAGCAAGCCGAGTGATTTCGCTATCCATCTCTTTCTGTTTCCAGCGAAAGGAAAGCTTGTCCTTCAGACTCTACCAGACGGGATAATGCTTCGGGTCTGAAGGCCAGCTTCCTGAATATTTTCTGTTCGACGCTGCCGCAAAGGAGAAAATTTTTCCTTATGGCCTCGCTGAGGTCTTCCTTGCCACAGGCATATCGGTCGATAATATAGTCCATCCGTTCATGCAGGCTCACGATTTTGTCGTGATTGACCCGTTTGTCCGAGTAGTAGACAATTTCCTTTTCGCAGTAGGTCCCTTGCAACTCGTAGTTTTTCAATCGGACGTGTTCTCTGACAATGGGAGCAATCTCGTCCAGATTGTTTTCAAGGCAGATTCGCATACCGATCTCCGCGTGGTTTTCACCGGACTCAAGGGCCGGCGTCTTGCCAATGTCATGGAGGAGAGCCCCAACAGTGGCTTTCTTGACGGAAACATCAATTCCGGAACGCTGAAGATCACGGGCGATAAGAAACGCAATTTTTCCTACCATTACCGTGTGGGCGCGGATATTTTCCAGCATGGCGTACTTATCCATCAAGTGAAAGCATTCTTGTACCGACGGTATCATTCTCGTTTCTCCTCCGTTAAGAATGTGATTGCTGAGGAAGTTACCAGCCGGGAGAATTCCTTTCAAGGAAAATCCGTATTGCATGAAAAGGAGGGACGAAGTTTCCCGATACCCCGTCCCCGATTTGCCTCATTCCGGCCAAAATTTATTGGAACATTGACAACCGTTCGCATTTTCTTTACATTTCACACAGGAGGACCCGGCATCTTGCAGTATTTGATTTTTACCGACTTGGATGATACCCTTCTGGACCATGAAAGTTATTCCTGGGCCGAAGCCGGACCAGCCTTGGATTTTTGCCGAGAGCGTGGCGTACCGGTTATCCTTGCTACCAGTAAAACAAGATCGGAAATCGAACCGCTGCATGAAATCCTTTCTCTTTCCGCTCCCTTCATCTCTGAAAATGGCGGTGGCATTTTTTTCCCACGGGAAATTAGCCCGGATGCGCCCTTCAGGACCGCGACGTCCTCCGGTTCTCCTTTGGAAGGCAACCAGGAGGCTGTCCGTTCGAAAAATGGACGGAAGCGGTTCTGGAAGATTTCATTGGGTGTGAATTACGACCGTCTTGTGGAGCATTTCAGGGATATTCGGCATGAACTGGGTTGGGACATGAGGGGATTTTCGGATATGAATCCGATGGAAATCGCGCAATGGACAGGACTGGACGAAGAAGGAGCACGGCTGGCTTCCGAGAGGGAATTTGATGAGCCGTTCCTTCTGAACGGTCTTTACCAAGATATGGAGCCACTCAAAAAAGTCGCGGAAAGAAAAGGGCTTGTGGTTACTTCCGGAGGGCGCTTTTTCCACTTGACTGGAAAAAATGACAAAGGGATTGCCATGGATTTACTGATTTCCTGGTATCGACAGCGGTATAAAAAAATTCTGACTATTGCCCTCGGGGATAGTCCCAACGACTTCGGCATGCTTGAGCGCTCCGATTTTCCTGTACTCATTGCGTCAACAAAGGACTACCCCATGCTGAAAGACAACATTCCGGGGCTCATCATGACAGAGGAGATGGGCCCAAAAGGCTGGAACACGGCAGTAATACAGATCTTGAAAGAAAATCAGGAGGAGTGCGATGTCTGATGTTTTTGAAAAGGAGGCGAATCCGGAAAATATCAAGAGGGCCAAAATGGTAGTATGCATACCCTCTTATAAGGAAGCCGATTCCATCGCCTACCCCGTCTCCCGAGCCGATGAAGGGTTAAGAAAATATTTTTCGGAATACGAATCCGTCATCATCAATTGCGATAATAATTCCCCTGACAATACAAAACAGGCATTTCTTGACACCCCTACAAGAACGCCCAAGATCTATCTTTCCACAGCTCCCGGAGTAAAGGGAAAGGGGAACAACTTCAGGAATCTTTTTCAAAAAGTAAGTGATCTTCACGCAAAAGCGGTGGTGGTGGTTGATGCGGATCTTAAGAGTATTACGCCCGAATGGATCAAACACCTGGGGGAACCCCTCTTCAACGGATTTTCTTATGTGGCGCCCCTCTATATACGGCATAAATATGATGGAACGATTACCAAAGGAATCGCTTATCCCATGACAAGGGCGCTGTATGGGCGAAGGGTAAGACAACCGATCGGAGGGGATTTCGGTTTCAGCGGCAGGCTGAACCAGGTGTATCTTGAAAGCACGATCTGGGATGATTCGGTGGCGAATTTCGGCATTGACATCTGGATGACTACCCTGGCCATCAATCAAAAAATGAAAATATGCCAGGCGTTTATGGGAAGGCCGAAAATTCACCGCACAAAGGACCCGGGGGCTGATTTAGGGCCCATGTTCAGACAGGTTGTGGGCACCATTTTTTCCATGATGAGATACTCTGATGCATATTGGACCAAAGTAAAAAACAGCAGGCCCACCGCCATTTACGGCTTTGGCCTTGGAGAAGTGGAAATGCCGCCCAAGGTCGGGGTGAATATGGAGAATCTTCTCCATCAGTTTCAGCGGGGTTTCGAAACGCACAGCGCGATATGGCAGGAAATCCTTACGCCGGATGCTTACAGAAAGCTATTGGAGATCAAAGGAATGCGGATTTCGGAATTTAATTTTCCCACCGATCTCTGGGCCAGAATCCTTTTTGATACCGCCGTTTCTTACGGGAGAGTGACCATTGATACGGACCAGATCATGGATTCTCTGATCCCTCTCTATTTTGGAAGGACCCTGTCCTTTGTGCTGCGAACGGAGAAAATGACCATTAAGCAGGCTGAAGAAGCGATCGAAGAGGATTGCGCCACTTTCGAAACGACCAAGCCGTATCTCCTGAAACGTTGGGCCGAATCGGTTAACCGCCGGTAAGAAAAAGATCAACGCCGAAACCGAATGATCTGCCCCGCTTCAAAGGGGCCGCCGTTCAGCGCTTCCGCGAGGGAATGCTTTTCCATGACTTTCGTGGTCTTTATTTGCCCGATTTTATTCCCGAAAAGATGAACCTCCCGTCCGCTCGCCGAGGGGATAGCCTTCCCGAGAGAAAACACATCAAAGACCTGCCCTTCATTCAGGCCCACCTCACTGCCCGCGTTGAACAAGATTGTGCCCTCATCAATGGCCAAGATTTTTCCCGTAAAGGCATTTTCCATCAGCCTGTCTTCCACTTCCGCAACCAGCGTTTCCATGATTTCGGGAATCGCTTCGGAGGTGACCCGTTTGATGTATTCCTGCTCATCTTCATTTTCAGCTTCATCGAGGGGAACGGTAAACTCTTTCGAATCAAGTTGGGTAAGAAGAAGGGTTTTGGTGGCAATATCCACAATGTTCACCGCGACCGATACCACGTAAATTTTCTTCCAGCTGTCAAAAGGCCAAAGGCCTGTTTTATTGATAGAAATTTCAATGGGGTTCAGAACTCCGATCAGGAGATCGGTCATACCCATCTGCTCGGCAACATCTACGAGGACTGAACTGGTAACGACGCCGAATTGGGGAGAATTCATGGCAAGAGAGGAGTACTGTCCGTCCGGGGATTTATACAGGAGCAAAGAAGGAGATTTTTCCAGAAGGCCGTAAAACTCCTCGTTTAGCTTTCTCACCCTTTCAGGTCCCAAACCCGCCTGGTCAACGAACGGAAAGACCATCACGCGTTTTTTGAGGAAATCGCCCGTCGGCAGGATTTTTTTTGCCACGGATCGGGGCAGCACGGTTTCAACCGTCGACTTTGTGGCACTGCAACCAAAAGACAATGTCAAAAGGAATGCCAGTGTGGAAAGCAGCAATCTCTGCCTGGTATAATTGGAGTTTGGGTATTTCTTAATAAGCAATTTCAAAAGAGCTGAACTCATTCCGCCATTCCTCTTCTTTCTTGATAATCTGTTGTACATTCGCTGACGGAGGGCCCTGACGGCACCACGATACAAAATCAGACATTGGGCCTTCGCCCCCTTCTGCCAGCACTTCCACTGTTCCATCGGGAAGATTGCGCACCCAGCCTCTTATTCCGAGAGATACCGCCTTCCTGCGGGTGCTTTCCCTGAACCAGACTCCCTGCACGCGTCCCTTAATCATCAAATGAACTCTTTTGTTCTCCATATTGAACCCAATCGGTCGGGTTATGAAATGCCCAACAATCCCTTGAAGTCTTCTTCCTTCAGAATTGGGACATGAAGACTTTCCGCCTTCCCTAATTTTGAACCCGGAGAATCCCCCGCCACCAGGAAATCAGTGTTTGCCGTTATGGAAGAAGCCACTCTCCCTCCATTCTTGACGATGACCTCCTTGGCTTCCGAACGTTTCATGGAACGCAGTGTGCCGGTAAGGACAAAGACCTTGCCCTGGACCTCGGAAAAAGAAAGCACCGGCGGCCTTTCCATGATCAGGCCCGCACCCAGCAACCGGTCGATGAGCATTCTTTTCTGCTCGTCTTCAAAATAGGATACAATGCTTTCCGCGATCTGAGGCCCGATTCCTTCGATGGCTAAAAGATCCTCCTCCGTGGCTTTTTGCAGCATTTCGATGCTTTCAAAATGTTCCGCAAGGAGTGCCGCCACATACTCCCCCACATGTCTGATGCCCAGGGAAAAGATGAATTTTGACAAGGTCGCCTTCTTGCTTTTCTCAATGGCGTTCATGAGATTTCGCGCCGATTTTTCCTTTATCTTATCAAGCGTGAGAAAATTTTCCAAGGTGAGATTGTACAGGTCTGCTTCATCCTGTACCAGCCCCCTTGCCATCAACTGGTCCAGGATTTTTATCTCCAAGACCGTCAATATCCATGGCCCCTTTCGAGACAAAATGCTTCAGTGCACCCCTTACCTGCGCCGGACAGAGAGGATTCTCACATCGCAGTGCCACTTCGCTTTCTTTTTTCACTACGGCAGACCCGCATGCGGGACAATGGGAAGGCATGTAAAACTTCTTCTCGCTTCCGGTCCTTTTGGTTGCCACAACTTTGACGACCTCCGGTATCACGTCGCCTGCCCTCTGAACGACAACCATGTCTCCCTCACGGACATCCTTCCTGTCGATTTCATCGGGGTTGTGCAGCGTTGCCCGACTAACCGTTACGCCGCCTATTTCGACCGGTTCCAGGTGAGCTACCGGCGTGAGCACCCCCGTTCGACCAACCTGGACGGCAATTTTTCGGATCCTGGTCGTCTCCTGGGTAGCCTTGAATTTAAAGGCGATAGCCCATCGCGGGCTCCTGGATTTCGTGCCCAGGCGGGCCTGAAGATCCAGACGGTTTGTTTTGATCACAGCCCCATCGATTTCATAGGGGAATTGATCCCTTTTCTCTTCAATCTCATGACAGTAAGCCATGACATCCTTCACGTCGCGGCACAATCTGATGTGGGGCCTGTTCACACGAAGCCCCCATTCCTGCAGGGCCAACATCATTTCGTAGTAGGTATCAAAGGCTGGGTTCGTGATGGTTCCGATCCCATAGCAGAACATATTCAAGGGCCTTTTTACCGTTACCCTGTGATCCAACTGACGCAAAGATCCCGCTGCCGCATTTCGCGGGTTGGCAAAGGGAGAAAGACCCTTTTGTAATCTGCTGTCATTCAATTTTTGAAACGCGGCCCTTTCCATGTAGACTTCGCCCCTGACTTCGAGGAGATCAGGAGGCAATGGCCTGTTCTTTTTTTGCGTCAATTTGAGAGGAACCGTGAGAATCGTTTTGATATTGGCGGTTACATCTTCTCCCACAGAACCGTCGCCCCGTGTGGAAGCCACCGTAAGCAACCCCTTCTCGTAAACGATTTCTACGGCCAATCCATCTATTTTTGGCTCCACCGCATATTCAACGTCCCTGCTGTCTCCCAGAAACTTTCTGATCCTCCCATCAAAATCGATCAGATCTTTGTCACTGAAACCGTTTTCAAGACTGAGCATCGGGATCGTGTGCTGAACGGAAGAAAAGGTTTTCTGAGGAGGGGCGCCCACCTTTTTGGTTGGCGAATCAGGGGCCGCCAATTCCGGATATTGCTTTTCAAGATCGAGCAATTCTCTGAAAAGCCTGTCATATTCGGCATCGGATATTTCAGGGTCATCAAGGACATAATACATCCGGTTATGTCGCCTGATCGCCTCAGTTAATTCACTGATTTTTCTGGCTATGTCATTCATTATCCGGTTTCAACCTCCTCTTCACGGCCTCGAGAAGACCAAAACAACCGGTAAGCATCATGTCGCCGAAAGGAGCCGCCATGTGTCCATTAAGCGCGGAAAAGCGTTCACGGTTGGGGCCGGTTATCCCCAGGTGCTGAAAAGAACTCACAAGGGATGCCCCCGAAAGGATTGTACATCCGTGGCCCATTTCATCCAGAATTTCCTGATTGGAAAGCTCCTCCTTCTTGAAACGTTCCAGATGTTTTTCGAGCTTTTCAGGTGTCATCAGAGAGGTATGGTGTTCGTAAATACCCCAAACCTGGTTTCCCTGGAGCAGCGCCGCCAGAATATGTTCATTGCCGATATTAATAATGACCACCCCTTCTTCACGCCGCGCTGAAATCCAGGGGTCGGTAAGAGCGCCCAGAATGGCAGCCACCCCTGTGTCCATAACCAATGCTCCCGGAGCCGTTTCACAGATGGCTTGCATGCGGGTGAGATGTTCCGGCGGCTTTTCATAAAGCAGCGCAGAAAACCCCTTTTGGGTATGCAGCAGCTCGTTCCACTGTTTAAATCGGAACACCCTGTTGCTCTCATGCGGGGAAAAACCGTGATCCTGAACGGCAACGGCAACGATTTCCGGCGCCGAAACGTCAAAAAGAGCCAATGCCTGATGAATCGCCCCAAGGTTCAGATCTCCCATGGTCAGTTCCCTGATGGACTCGATCATAGGTCTTTTTTCAACAATTTCAATGCCCATGCCTCGGACTCTGTCCAGGTTATCGTGGAAGGTAAGGGCGGGCCTCTCCATGGCAAACACCTTTAATCCTGCTTTCAGGTGCCTGCGTACCGCCGCGGAAGATGGGCCGCCGCCCATCACATTCCCCGAAAGAAAGAGATGCTGTCCATTTTTTGTGGCTTGGTCTATTTTCCCTGCAAGGATGGTGGTTGCAGAGGGTAAGATCATCTTTGGGCAGTTTTCCATGGATATGCCATGGCGCCATACAAGGATATCCTGGGTGCCGCTTCCGATATCGATGGCAAGCACGCCGTTTTCCATATGCATCAAAATTCTCCGGAACGATTGCCTTTCCAAGCGGTTGCGCCGCTTGGATGGCCTATTATGCTCAGAAGAATCTCGGCCGCCAGGCGAGACCCTCTCTTGAGTGCGGGATTTGAAAAACCCGGTGTCCATTTTAAATCAAAAAGCTCGTCCGAAACGACCAGCAATCCGGCCATGGCCACCGAACGATACAGGGCCACCGTGAATAGCGCGGACATCTCCATTTCCACCCCTAAAACGCCCTGCTCTTGAAATTCCCTGACCTTTCGAGGGGTTTCGCGATAAACCGCATCCGTTGTCCACACAGTCCCCGCGGAAAAGGGGATCTGTTCCCGCTCCATATATTCTAAAAGCATCCGGTGAAGATCCGTGTCCGGCTGAATGGATTTGTTGCCGACGGGATAATGCCTGGACGTACCCTCCTCCGAAATGGCAAGCGTGGGAAGAAGGATGTCCCCGATCCGCACATCCGGCTGCAGTGATCCGCACCAACCCAAAACCCAGACCCTCTTGGCGCCCATAACAATGAGTTTTTCAAGCGCCATCACCGCGTGAGGAGCGCCGGTGAAAGGACCGCAAAGGGCCAAAAACGGGGTCTCATTTTCTTCTTTCACATACAACGGACACAGCCTGGAGCCCGGGAATGTCACTTTGCTTGCTCCGCTCCTGCCTGCAAGATAAGCCAGATCGGACGGAATCATGGCCATGATCACGTCGCTTCCCAGGGCAGGGTCATTTCTGCCCTTATGCGGTCGAATAATTCCTTCTTCGTCCAGCGAATTTTCCATAAAGCCTATTACGCATTGTGAAAGATAACCTCTCGGAATAAGCCCATAAGAATCTAAAACCTCTCCTAAAACGTTTTCCACCGACTTTTTACGAGACGACCAATAGTAGATGGTATCGGCTTCCATGGCAACCCAAAAATTCAGCAATCCTCATTATGCGTTTTGTTGGTGCGAAGGCCGGGGAGAAATAGGCATAAGAGGAATTGCCGCACCTATAAACATTTTCGTGTTAAAAGGGCTAAAATATGGTAATGTAAAGCAATTGGGATGTTATTTCTCCTTACTTCCGTTTTTTTATTGACAAAAAACTATCGATTAAAATATACTGAAAATTTATCATGTTAAAGAGAAATCATGTTTGAGAGCTTATCCGATAAATTAAACGGCGTCTTTAAAAAGCTGACCGGCCGGGGCAGATTGACGGAGAAGAATATCCAGGATGCCCTCAAGGAAGTTCGTCTGGCCCTGTTGGAGGCGGACGTTCATTACAAGGTAGTAAAAGAACTGGTCAGTGACATTCGGAACAGGGCTGTTGGGCAGGAAGTTCTGGAAAGTCTTACCCCGGGTCAGCAGATTATCAAGATCGTTAACGAGGAGCTGACCCGCCTCATGGGAGAGGCACGGCATGACCTTGAGTTTGAGGGCGCCGGCCCCCACCGGATGATGTTGGTGGGGCTTCAAGGCTCCGGAAAAACGACGACTGCCGCGAAATTTGCAAAATACCTTCGCAAACAGGGGAAAAGGCCTTACCTTGTTCCTGCTGATGTATATAGACCAGCCGCCATCGAACAATTGAAGAGACTTGGCGCTGAAATTGATGTACCCGTTTTTCCTTCCGAGCCTGACAGCAGGCCGGAGGATATCTGCGTCGCGGCCCTGGCCAGAGCGGAACAAGAGGGAGTGGATGTCCTGATCATTGATACCGCGGGCCGGTTGCACATCGACAAAACCTTGATGGATGAACTGATAACCATCAAGAGCAGGGTGAATCCCTCGGAAATTTTGCTGGTTGCGGATGCCATGACCGGGCAGGATGCGGTTAACGTGGCCGGGCAGTTCAACGAGAGCCTAAATATCACCGGCGTGGTGCTCTCCAAAATGGAAGGCGATGCCAGGGGTGGGGCCGCTCTGTCCGTTCGTGCGGTGACGGGCAAACCCATCAAATTCGTCGGTGTAGGGGAAAAGATCAGTGCACTGGAGCCTTTTCATCCCGATAGAATGGCCTCCCAAATCCTTGGAATGGGCGATGTTCTTTCCCTAATTGAAAAAGCTCAAGATCAATTCAGCGAGAAAGAAGCAAAAGCATTAGAGAAAAAACTGAAAAAGAATGAGTTCGATCTCGAGGATTTTCGTTCCCAGCTCAAACAGATGAAAAAACTCGGATCTCTTGAGGATATCCTCGGAATGCTCCCCGGGATGGGGAAGTTAAAAGCGATGAAAGGGATGAAGCCGGATGAAAAAGAGCTGGTCAAAGTGGAAGCGATCATTAATTCCATGACGGTGGACGAAAGAAGAAAATTCAAGATTATCAACGGCAGCAGGAGACGCAGGATTGCCGTGAGGAAGCGGGACCACCGTGCAGGATGTAAACCGTCTGCTGAAAAATTTTGCGCAGACGAAGAAGATGATGGAGCGTTTCACAAAAAAGGGAGGGCTGAGAAGCCTGTCCTCCATATTCGGATGAACGAATACAAACAACAGGGGGTTAATACAAGCAGATGGCAGTGAGAATTCGATTAACAAGAATGGGCGCCAAGAAAAAACCTTTTTATCGTTTAGTGGCAACGGATTCAGAATCACCTCGAGACGGAAGATTTCTCGAAATTCTAGGGTACTACGATCCCATGAAGGAACCCGCTCAAGTGCAGGTGCATGGGGACAAGGTGACCTACTGGCTCGAAAAGGGCGCCAAGGTATCCGGTTCGGCCAAGGCTATTCTGAAAAAAGAAGGGCTTCTGAATCCTCAGCCGACACCAAATTAGAACAAGCGGAGCCTCTGGGAGGAAAAGGGTTTAGTCGGAAAGATGAAACTTTGAACTTTCACACGACTATTTACCGCCCGCTTCGCTCAAGACGCAAAGAGCGCCAAGATATAGCTTCTTACTGAATCGGGACGGACGATTCGATAAAGCAATCAGCATTTCGGGCATTCTCGAAACGGTTACTCTATCGGAATGCTGTCATGAAGGACCACACAGAAAAAATAATGGCTGTTTTTTCGAATCGTCCGTCCCGATTCGAAAAAGGCTTTGCGACCTTTGCGCCTTGGCGGTTCAATCCAAACCAAGTTTCACACGAGGTAAATCGGTATGAAGGACTTAATTTCCTATATTGCCAAAGCGCTTGTGGATAATCCGGAAGAAGTCTCCGTTACGGAAGTGGAGGGAGAACAAACCTCTGTTATTGAATTGAAAGTGGCCAAGAACGATCTGGGCAAAGTCATCGGCAAGCAGGGTCGAACAGCCCGCGCCATGAGAACCATTCTCAGTGCGGCCTCCACCAAAATCGATAAAAGATCTGTACTGGAGATCATAGAATAGGCTTGCATCCAGCCATATCCGAAGATTTTCTGGTGATCGGGAAAGTCATGAAGGCCCATGGCCTTAAGGGTCTTGTAAGGGTCCATTCTTACGCCCAGTCGGAGGAAACGTTTCAGGATTCCCCTACCGTTTTCCTGAGGAAAGAGGGCTGGGAAAAGGCCAGGGAATTTACTGTGGTATCTGCAACGGCCTATAAAAACGGCGTCCTGATGGCACTGGAAGAGATTCGTTCCATTGAAATTGCCGAGACCCTTAAGGGAGCGGAAATCTGTATTGAAAAGGGCTCCATGGTTCGTGCGGATGATGAATATTTCTGGCACGAATTGATAGGACTGAAGGTTTTTTTGAACACCGGGGACTATCTGGGAGACCTTACCGGCATCATCAGTGAGAAAGGAAATGACATTTATGTCGTAAAGAACGGGGACAGGGAATGGCCGATTCCCGCAACCCATGAGGTGGTGCGCGATATCACCCTGGAATCGGGAACAATGATCATCTGCCCTTTAGAGGGAATGCTTGATTTGAATGAGGTTTGATGTTCTTACAATCTTCCCCGGCATGTTTGCGGGATACCTGAAGGAAGGGTTGCTGGGCAAGGCAATCACACGGGGGCTCATAGACATACGACTGGTGGACATACGCGACTTTGCCGAGGGGCCCCACAGGGCTACGGACGATCGTCCCTACGGTGGAGGAGAGGGGATGGTCATGAAGCCTGAACCCATATGCGATGCGGTCGAATCGATTGAAAGAATCGGCAACAAAAGCCTCGTTGTTCTCCTGAGCCCTCAGGGAGAGACCTTCAGGCAGTCTGAGGCCTGGAAGTTGGCGGAAGTAGATCAGGTCATTATGATCTGTGGAAGATATGAGGGGATTGATGAACGGGTTCGGCTGACCTGCGTTGATCGTGAACTTTCCATCGGGGATTATATTCTTAATGGTGGAGAGGTAGGTGCCATGGTCATCATTGATTCCGTCAGCCGGCTCATACCGGGGGTTCTGGGGGGAGAAAGATCCGCTGCGGAAGATTCGTTTGAAGAAGGGCTTCTGGAATATCCGCAATATACCAGACCGCGGATTTTCAGGGGGAAAGAGGTCCCTGAAATACTGTTGTCGGGAAATCACGAATTGATCCGCCGGTGGCGCAGAGCCGAGTCTCTGAGAAAGACGCTTAAAAGAAGACCTGATCTGCTCACTGAAGCGGAGCTTACTGACCAGGACAAAAAATTTATGTCCGGACTGTAAAAGGTTAACCCATTGCGTCTTTACACAGGGCTCATTCATTTTCCCGTATACAATCGAAACTTCCAGAAGATCGCCTCTTCCATCACCACGCTGGACATCCATGACTTGGCCCGTCTTGCAAGAACGTACAGCGTGGAAGGGCTTTTTATCGTTACACCCCTGGAAGATCAGCATGATATCGCGGCTGAAATGGTAAGACACTGGTTGACAGGCCACGGCGCCTGCTATAACCAGGACAGAAAGGAAGGCCATCGAACTCGTATCCGTTGTTCCATCCCTGGAGCAGGCTATAGCCACGGTAAAGAACTCGGAAGGACAGGCCCCTATCCTTATCGCCACCGATGCAGGAAAGCCGGGTCAACGGCCTCTGACCTATTCGGAGGCAAGAAAAGTCATCGAGGAAGGCCGTGTGGTTCTGCTGCTGTTCGGAACCGCCTGGGGGCTCCATGATGAGCTTCTGGAAACGGTTGATTATGTATTAGCCCCCATTGCGGGTCGAAACGGTTACAATCATCTGTCGGTCAGGACAGCCGCTGCCATTATTATGGACCGCCTTGTCGGCAGGGAAACGGAAAAACAAGAGATACGATGAACCAAGAACGAAATACGAAGGAGCAAAAGGAAATGAATGTGATAGAGATGCTCGAAAAGGAGCAGATGCGAGGAGATATCCCCAGTTTTATGCCGGGGGACACCGTTAAGGTACATGCCAGGATTAAGGAAGGCGAAAAAGAGCGGATCCAGGTATTTCAAGGAGTTGTTATCAGAAAGCGAAACGGAAATACCGGGGCCACATTTACGGTCAGAAAGGTTTCCTATGGAATTGGGGTGGAACGAATTTTCCCTTTTCATTCCCCACTTATTGATAAAGTGGAAGTCTTAAGCAGGGGGAAAGTCAGAAGATCCCGTCTCTATTATTTACGGAAGCTGAGAGGAAAGGCGGCTCGAATCAAAGAAAAGAGATTTTAATTTCCGGGAAAAAAGGCCTGAACAACAACAAAACCACAGCCATTTTAAGAGAAAACAGGAAGTGTCCCCTCCTGAAAATCTGAATCTTTTCCCACAAAATGTTTTCCGTGCACCTGACAGGCCCACCTTCCATGAAGAGGCTGCACGGGAAGCGGGGTTTTCCATCATTGCCGGGGTGGATGAGGTTGGTCGGGGACCTCTTGCAGGACCGGTTGTGGCCGCTGCGGTAATTTTGTCTGAAAGCCCTCTTCTTCCGGGAGTGAAAGATTCCAAGCAGATGACGCCGAAATCGCGAGAAAAGGCCTTCAAGAGGATCCGTTTTGAGGCGTTGTCTGCGACGATCGGCGTGGTTTCCCGTGAATATATAGATCGTTTTAATATTCTCAAGGCGTCTCTCGAAGCCATGGCGCGTGCGGTCCGCTCCCTTGACCCCCAGCCTGAATTCCTGCTCATAGATGGAATTCATCCGGTTTCACTGCCCATCCCCCAGCAATGTCTGAAAAAGGGTGATCAGGTCAGTCTGAGCATCTCCGCTGCTTCCGTAGTAGCCAAGGTGTATCGGGACCGAATCATGACGGCGTACCATGAGGCTTTTCCAGCCTATGGCTTTGCAGATAACAAAGGGTATGGAACTCCCCGACACCTTGAGGCCTTGAAACGATACGGACCAAGTCCCATGCATCGTCTGACATTCAAGAGGGTTCTGTAATTGACAAAAGAGAGACTCGAACTCGGACATTTCGGGGAAGAAATCGCCTTCAAGGAAGTCAGACGTCTGGGCTATAAAGAGATTGAGCGAAATTACCGATGTCCGCTCTCGGGGAAGTGGATCTCATTGCAAAAGATGGAGATACACTGGTTTTCCTGGAAATAAAGACCAGGAAAGGCCGGTCTCTGGAATATGCCAAAGAGGCGGTAAACGAAAGAAAAAAAAGGCAGATTTCCAAAGTGGCGCTGACCTATATGAAAGACAAAAAGTGCTTTGGAATAAAGGCAAGATTCGACGTTGTAGCTGTCTCCATAGGTTCGGGCAAGCCGAAGTTTGAAATCATAAAGAATGCCTTTGAGCTGGCCTACTGAAAAGGAATCGGCCTGAAATGGAAAATTCTGAAATCCGCGCCCCTGTAAATGGACCAGGCAGGTCTCTTGTACATGGTCGCAACGCCCATCGGAAACATGGAAGACATTACGTTGCGCGCCCTGAAAATTCTAAGAAGTGTTGATTTGATTGCCGCGGAAAATGTAAACAGGACCAGGGGGCTCTGCCGACAACACGGGATTCGGGGCAAGGCTGACCAAATATTGTGAACACAACAGGGCGAGAAAGGCGAGAGAGCTTACGGAAAAACTCAAATCCGGGTTGAACATTGCACTGGTAACCGATGCGGGAACACCGGGCATATCCGATCCGGGTGCTTATCTTACGAACAGGGTCGTTGAGGAGGGGATACGGGTTATTCCGGTGCCGGGGCCTTCTTCGCTGGTATCTGCGCTTTCCATATCGGGGATGTCGGCCGATACAGCTTTGTCTTCATGGGATTTTTGCCGAACAAGAAAGGCAAAAGACGGCAGGAACTGACCCGTATTGCCTCAGAAAGGCGAACGATGGTTTTTTTTGAAGCACCCCATCGCCTCATGGCAATGCTTACGGACCTGTACGATATTTTGGGGAACAGACCCATGGTCATAGTGCGTGAAATGACCAAGGTGTTTGAAGAGGTGGAAAGGGGTCCTGTCAGTGTTCTCCTCGAAAAGTTTAACGATCGCGAAATCAGGGGCGAATTCACCCTGGTGGTATCCGGCAGCATGGAAACGGAAGGCTCCCCGACATTAAACAAACAGGCCTTGAAAAGAATGGAGACCCTGCTTAAAGAGAGCCGTTCATCCGTTAAAGATATTGCCCAACGCATAGCCCTGGAAGAGGGCATTCCCTATAGGCGGGTGTATAAAGAATGCCTGTCCAGGAAAAATGCCCACAAAGACCTTTAGGATTTATGGAAACAATAAGACAACTGAAGATAGTCAATAACCTTGGACTTCATGCGCGGGCAGCCGGAAAGATTGTGGAACTGGGAAAGCGCTATGCCTCGCAATTGATTCTGCAAAAGGATGGTCAGGAGGTGGACGGTTCCAGCATTCTATCCATACTGACCCTGTCGTGTCCGAAGGGCACGGAAATGCAAGCCAGAATTATTGGAGTCGATTCAGAGGATTTCATGGAAACATTAGCCAGGTTGTTCGAAGAGCGTTTTGGAGAAGAAAGATGACGCGGGATTCCATCGCTGATACGAAAACATTGCAGGGAGTTCCCGTTCATGCCGGAATTGTCATCGGCAAAGCCCATCTGGTAGACAGATCCCGGGTCAAAATCCTCTATCAGTATATTGTGGACGACGGACAGGTCGAAAAGGAAATTGAACGATTCAAGGATTCGGTCAAGACCGTTGAAGACCAATTGATTGCCCTCAAAAACGGGATGCCCGAAAAAGTCAAAGATCATTCGTTTATCCTGGACAGCCATCTCATGATGCTCAAGGACAGCATGTTCCGGGATGCCACCATCAAGAAGATTCGCAAAGAAAAGATTAATGCCGAATGGGCCGTCAAGAAATCCCTCCAGGAGATCCGCGAAGTTTTTGGCCAGATAGAGGACGATTATATCCGAAATCGCATCTCCGATGTGGAAAACGTCACGGAAAGGATACTGCGGACGCTTTCGGGAGAAACGCATCACAGCCTGGCTGAAATCAACCAGCGGGTAATCATCGTGGCCCACGACCTGTCTCCGGCCGATACGACCGAACTGAACATCAGCCGGGTCAAAGGATTTATTACGGATATCGGAGGCAAAACTTCTCACACGGCCATTATGGCGCAGGCCCTTGAGATTCCGGCAGTGGTGGGCCTCAAATCTGCTACGCAGTTGGTGCATGACGGCGATTTGCTCATTGTGGACGGGACTACAGGGAATGTAATCATCAACCCGGATGACCATGCCATCCTCCAGGCGCAGGAAAAACAACTCAAATTCGAGAAGTACCGGTCAAGCATTGTCAGGTTGAGCCATCTCCCCGCGGTGACCCTTGACGGATTCAGAATAGCCGTCTTGGGAAATATCGAATTTCTTGAGGAAGTTGCCGCCGTAAAAGATCATGGGGGGGAAGGGATCGGGCTTTACAGGACCGAGTTCCTTTACCTGAGAAATAAGGGGTTTCCAAGTGAGGAAGAACTTTTCGAAGACTACCGGGAAGTGGCGGAAATCATGAACCCTTTTTCGGTAAGGATACGAACGTTGGACCTGGGGGGCGATAAGTTTGCTTCCGAACTGGATATTTCAAAGGAGTTGAATCCGGCCCTTGGATTGCGCGCTATTCGTTTCTGCCTCAAAGAACCGGAAATATTTAAAAGTCAGTTGCGATCTATTTTACGGGCAAGCATCTATGGTAAAATCGAATTGATGTTTCCCATGGTATCCGGGTTACAGGAACTCCTGGATGCCAAAAAGATCCTCAATGAGGTGAAGAGTGATCTGGACCACCGAAATATTGAATACGACCGGGATATGAAGATCGGCATCATGATAGAGGTTCCGGCCGCCGTGGCCGTGGCCGACGTGCTGGCCCGTCATGTGGATTTTTTCAGCATCGGAACCAATGACCTGATCCAGTATTCCCTCGCCATCGATAGGGTCAATGAACATGTTGCCTTTATGTATCAGCCGTTTCACCCGGCTATCCTTAGGATGCTGAAATTCACCGTACAGGCTGCAAAAACGGAAAAAATTCCGGTTTCCCTTTGCGGAGAAATGGCGGGAGATCCCCTTTGCGTGGCCATTCTGCTGAGTCTGGGATTTGACAGCCTGAGCATGAACGCAAGGGCCATTCCTCTTATCAAAAAGATTATCAGGGCCACCTCCATGGAACAGGCCAGTCTCGATTTTAAGAACGTGATGGTACTCGACACGGCAAAAGAGGTGAACACCTACGTGCTCGAACGCGTCCGAAGCCAGTTTCCCGAACTGGCGGAAAGAGGGTATGTGTGATGAGGATGGAGACATGAAGAACGATACGAGCCAGAAGGTTGTCTGCCGGAATAAGAAAGCGGCGCACGAATATTTTCTTGAAGAATTCCTCGAAGCCGGGATCGTACTGCTTGGGGCGGAGGTGAAATCTCTCAGGGAAGGAAGAAGCAATCTGGTGGACAGCTATGCAAAGATAACGAAAGGGGAGGTTTTTCTGCACAATATGCACATTACCCCCTACTTCTTCGCACACCATGTGGAGCTTGAGCCAACCAGAAAGAGAAAACTTCTCTTAAGCAAGAGAGAGATACGGCGCCTGATCGGAAAGACGGAGGAAAAAGGGTATTCCCTGATCCCGACGAAGGTCTATTTCAAGAATGGCCGTGCAAAAGTGGAAATCGCCCTGGCAAAAGGGAAAAAGAAATATGACAAGAGGCAGGTGTTAAAAGAAAAGGAACTGAAAAGAGATATGGATCAGGCACGAAAACAAGGTAGATATTGACACCAAGTTCTGTGGTGATTATTATAAAATGTAAGAATGTGGATCAGAATGAACACCAAACAAAGAATATTGTAAATGGGGGCGATACGGTTTCGACGGGGATAATTGAATTTCAGGTTGCATACCGAGGTTCCAGCTGCTCGTAAAACAGGTGGGCTCAAAGTAAACGCAGACGATTACGCGTATGCTCTAGCCGCATAAAATGGCTAGCGTCTTGTCGGTCTTTTCCTGCGTGACCGAAGGAGACGTCGATTAGCAGGATAGCGTTATTTTTTTTACCTGCAAGGGAATAATGCGAAACACTATTGCGGGTTAGCCCTGAGGCAGTTCTGCCCAATTACGACCCCCGGGGTTAAATTAAGTATTGGGCTAAGTATGTAGACACCTGGATGGAAGATTTCCGGACGCGGGTTC
>CAVVFZ010000001.1:0-15048 GCA_963747555.1 uncultured delta proteobacterium | reverse complement strand
GCAAATCTAAAAATTTCAATAATAAGTGAAGATTACCTCTTCCAGTCCATACATCATAATCATCTCAATTCCCCTGTTTATCCCACCTCTGCCAGGATTCTCAGTCTCACATTTCTCACCAAAGAAATCGCAGACCCCCATTCGGCAAGTAATGGCTGACAGAGATGAGGTACGACATGAAAGTCTTTTGCAGAAGATCCCTATGGTGGGGACAAACCCGAAGAATGGTAAGCCTGAATGCAAATCGGGAATACTTGTTTACATGTATTCCCCAAGCGGAACAACGCGCGGCTTTTGCTTCTTACACCCCTGGCCACTTAACGAAACAATGTCCACGAGCTGTTACACTTTATAAGGTGGTTGAAGGGGAATTCGGGAGAGGTGCCCCGATCCTATCCTGCTTCGATGCACAACTTGTGTTATAGAGCGTGCCGTTTTCGAAGGTTGAAATAGCCCTTTCCAGATGTAGATCGCCATCTTTTTCGGAAAGCTACTGTTTCCTACCCGCTGTTGAAAGGAACAGGTATAGACGTTTGCTGAAACAAGTTCAAAGGCGGGAGATGCCACTCAGGCCTTCACAGCATAATTATCAGAAGTGTGCGCAATGGCGCCGCTCCCTTCACAGGTCATGCTCTTCAGGGATTTCCACTCAAACTTCTCTCCATGATCTGGGTTATAATCCGTCCATCCCTGAGATGGCCAATCGCCATTAAAATTCTGGACAGATACAACCCCGGCGTAGGCGCTTTCCAAGAACGATTACGGCCGGAAAGAAAAGCAAAGCCGTGCTAAACATTCGTTGCATTGAACCCCGCTCTTGAAAGATCGGTCGGTAAAATGCTCACAAACATTGGCTATAATGATTGCGCCGTATGGCGCAACACCCCCATTCCCCCTTGTTTTAGCAATAGTTCCATTTCCTGTTGGTTTTTTGCAAGAAGGGCCCCTGCAAATCCCAGTGCGTTTATGGAAATAGGCCCGAAAAATTCCCTCGTCCTTGGAACCAGAAGCATCCATTCCCTGGTAAACAAGAGGTTGTAAGGGCCGGACTGCATTTCCGTTTCCGGGTCATTTAAAGGATTCAAACCCACCTCGTCAAGCATCCTTCGATACAGGATGTGTGCATCTTCCGCAAATTCATCCAAATGGCTCGATAGATCGGGTAAAAAAGCGCCAAAGGAGTGGCGGAATGGAAGACCGGGGATCACGGCCAGTCCGCTATCAAAACGGGCATTTTCAAAGAGGGGCTCCATGGGTATTCGGGGACTCTTCTCGCTCACGGGGTCCCCCGGTCTCTCCCCCATGGGCAGAGGGATCATCTGTAGATGTTTGTGTTTCTGACTGGCTCCAGCCGTCTCCCCGCCATTATAAAAAGCCAGGCCTTCGAATTCCGCCATGCAGGTACAGACGGCCTCAAAATCTTTCCTGGTAAGAAGGGTCTCCTGGTCTTCAAATTCCCGTGTTACAATCAAGAGATGGTGCGGAATCACATTGAATTTATTCAGAAGACAGAGATGGGTATCGGAGACATCCGCCACAAACATCTCTTTCTCGTAAGGAAGAAAGGGGTCGGATTTTTCCCTTTTGCGGTTGGATTTCTCATCGCGCAATCTCTTTTCTTCGGCCTTTCTGGCAAGATTCGCGATCATTCGGACCTGGAAATCCACTCCGGAGTCTCTCACGATGGTGCTTTCCGTAATAATGGGCCTGAGCGCGCCGCTTTCCAGTGCCCGATTTGTGGCTTCTATGGTTCGGGCCATCAAAGCACCCCGCTCAAAGCGCCTCTTTTCCCCCTCCTGTTTCGCCGTCATCCGATTTTTATCCCTCGGTTCGCTTCAGCACGCCTTCCGGGACCTGCGCCTCTTCCAGGCCAGCCATCTGGGATAAGCTGTTTCTGCTTTTCCCCTTCTGTTTCTTTCAATCTCTTCAGTTTTGGCCGCTTGTATGCCTCCCGGGGTTCCTTCGGAATTCTTCCGCTCAGGATCGATTCCGATCGCAGACGTCTTCCGATGGTCCTTTCCATCAAGGAGCCTAATTCCAGGATTCTGTCTATGTCTACGGGGCCTATGTCCACACCCATTTCATCCAGCATGACGCACATGTCCTCCAGGCTCGCAAGTCCCACAATATTGGGATCTCGATAGTAATAGGCGCCGGTGCCCGGGACCGGCGTCCTGTCCAGGAAATTGGCCGGCTGTCCTCCTGTTCCCCCCAGGGTTCCTTCGAAGATTTCAACACCGGCCTGGAGGGCCGCCAGGACATTGGCCATGCCCCAGCCCCGCGTGACGTGAAAATGGGCCACGTGTAAATCCGGATTAGGGATCTGGTCCAGCACCATGGAGAAATAGCGGTAGACCTGATCCGGCGGCGCCGAACCGTCGTGGTCCGCATGCTCGATATCATCGGCTCCTATGCTCAACCACCGTTTCGTGAATTCCACCGCATCTTCCAACTTCGTAGGACCGGAAATGGGACTTCCCCATATGGTGCTGACCGTTCCGCACATCTTGATGCCCGCCTCCTTGCATTTCCGAATACACCGTTCGGCCTCCCGCCAATACTGGGGAAGCGTGGTGGCGCTGTTGGCGAAATGGTGTTCCTCGTCGGTTGAAACCATCATCAAGACGCGATCCGGTCCGAAGCCTTCGTCCTTCAGCCTGATGGCCCGGTCAACACCCGACTCCCTGATAGTGACGGCAGTCCACTCGATAGTCTCCGGATCGATCCCCCGCTTGGCAAGCCGCTTGTGAAAGATATCGGTCCTCACTCCTTTGAGCACCTCTTCCGCGTCTTTGAATTGCGGCATGACACGCGCGTTGCCCAGATTCGTCGCCTCCAGCCTCCTTATTCCGGCAAAGGCCAATTCCTGTAGATAATAGATCTTGGCCTCCGTGGGGATCCAGATCTCCTCATGCTGGAAACCGTCTCGCACCGTAATGTCTCCCAGGCGAACCTTTTTCGGCATTTTCGGGAAGTTTTTGAACATATCGTATCGGCTCATTGGATTCTCCTTTCCTGTCCTCCAACCCCCATCACGGTTCTCTGAAATCCGGTACACGCTGCTCCAACATGGCATCCAATCCCTCAAGGAACTTCCCATCCCGGTACAGGGCCGCGTCCGCTTTCAGCTCTTCTTCGATAAAAGTCTTCTCCTCATAAATCGACGGATGATAGGTTTCCAGCAGGGTATCGATCGCCCTTATGGATTGGGGCGCCAGCGGTCTTCCGAGAGCGGCAATTTCATTTTGAACCTCTCGTAACGGTCTTCGACGAATATGGGCGTAATTTTCCGGGTCCATCCTTATGGAAATTTCCTTTGAAATATGTTCACGGGATGACATATTCTTCCGATTCTTTTCGTCTCTGAAGGGAATCTCCTGTTCCGGGCAGGTTGCCATTTCCAGCCCTTTTGGCAGCAGATGAAGTCCTGTTTCGTAATCATGTGTCTCCAAGAGAGCCTGATATCCCAGCCGGTCGCGTCCCGGATCGGTCGACTTCCCTTGTTTGGGAAACGGAAAGGCAATGTCAACAACTTCATTATAAATTCCCATCCGCTGCAGGGAAGCAGCACCCATTTTCCGCGCCGTCTTGGTCATGTATTCCGCATTGGTAACTCCCGCTTTGGTCAGAACCCGGGCCATACCCGCCCAGCCGGGAATAATACCGATCATGGCTTCACTGAAACACATCCCGCTCCTGGAGTCGCCCACAAGATAGTCGGCCATAAGAGGAATCTCAGCCGATCCCCCGAAGCGAAGACCCCCGCCACAGACTCCTACAACCCGTATCCGTTCCGCGGCGCTTCGGATTTTATCGTAAAGAATAATTCCTTTTCGCAGCCGTTCTTCTCCCCAGCTGAATAGCGCATCAACCTCTTCAGGCGCTGCTCCAAGAGACTCCATTTTCTGTTTTTCTTTGAGCGTCCGCAGAAGATTCTGCCGGCTTTCCTTGAGATCCCCCCCCGAGTGGACAGGATCATTGGCACCGTAAAGGATCAGGAAGTCCAGGTGTTCAAGTTTCTCCAGAACCCTGTTCAGACCGTCGTGATAGGCATATAGCCCGATTGTACTGACCTGATGCACAGGCGGATTCTGATAGCATAGGATGACGCCGGTCTTCCCCTTATAAAGGACTTCATCAATGATGAGATATGCATCCCCCTCCTGCCATTCAAATACTGGACCTACGTTTTTATATTCAGCAATGTTCAGGGACCTGACCAGCCCGATGGGTCCTTTCATAAATGAACTCCTTTTACCTTGTAGGATTCTATAATTCCTGCTGGATGGACCATTGAATCCTAATGGATTGCCGTGGTTTTTAGAAGGAAGGTTTTCAAGAACCTATATGAGGGGGGAAAAATAACAGAAAATGATAGGAATGACAAGAAAAGAAAGAAAAGAGTCCCCACCTTGCCATCCCCTGTTCGTTCAATTTTCAAAGAAATTTCAACTGAGTGAACAGGGTATTTGCATTCCTATTTACAATCCATTAGAATGCGGGCATTTGAGTTATATTGATAACTTATAAACAAATGTGATCTGAAGGGGTGTAAGCGTATGGGAGAACCTACCTGGAATTCAACCTGCGGAGTGTCCGAAGGAAATTTCACGAAAATGGGCCCGCCAAAAGAAACACCATCTCAGGGACCGTCCAAAATAGCCCTTATCGGCGGTGGAAACGCCTGTAATGATTTTCTTTCGTTTGCCAAGACCAACGGGTTGCGGCAGCTGAATATGGAGATCATCGGGGTGGCTGATCCCGATCCGGGATCGTCGGAAATCGCCCTTGCCGGAGAAATGGGACTCTTTACCACCTCGGATTTTACGGAACTGTATTCCCTTCCAAGGCTTACCCTGCTGATTGCCTTTACAGGTTCGAGAGAACTCTGTGAGCAGGTAATCCAGACCAAGCCTGAACCTGTGGGTTTTATGGATCCCTCCGCCGCAAACATCCTGTGGGATCTCATCCGGGATTCACAACACAAATTGCACCTGTTTCTGGAATCGGCCAGAGACGTGATCTGCATGAAGGATCTTGAAGGCCGCTATCTATACCTGAATCCCGCGGCATCCGATCTCATGGAAATGGATCGTCATAAAATCCTGGGAAAAAATGATTTCGAACTATTCCCCGAATCAGTTGCCAGGGCGATTACGGAACATGACAACCAGGCGCGTGCTCTTGGGAGGACCATGTTCTTTTATGAGCGGATGTGTGTTAACGAAAAAGTTCGCCATTACCATACGCTGCGATTCCCTATTTTGAACGATTCCGGGCAAATGGTTTCTTTTGCCACGGTGTCCCGGGATATGACGGAAAGCGTCACGTTGCTGGATGAAATCCGACAGCACAAAGAATATATGGAAAACATCCTGGCCAATTCTTCGGATATGATTGTTACCACCGATCTTGAAGGCCGGACGGTAACGTTTAATCCCGCGGCGGAGAATATGCTGGGATATCGCCGGGACGAGGTCATGGGAGTGAACATTGAAAGCCTCTGGAAGGACCCGGAAGAAAGGCAAAAGCTGATGGAGGGAGTAAAGAGAAAAGGTTCGGTCAGCAACTATCCCGCCACTTTGACGGCAAGAGACGGCCATGACGTGGAAGTCAGCCTTTCACTCTCTGAATTGCGGGACAGCGAGGGATATCTGTTGGGCACTGTGGGAATCAGCAAGGATGTGACGGAAGAAAATCGCCTTCGCCGCCGACTCCTCCAACATGAGGCGCATGAGAAGTCCCAATTAGGATAAATCGAGCAAGGAGCATTTCTCCGATGAATAGGAGACAATTCTTTCAGCGTATGGCGGCTTACGGAATGGCCACATGTTTCAACAGCCAGGCGGTTTCACGGTTCAGATTATCCAGGTGACAGGGCACGGCATGATTTCCCGTCCGCCAGGCGTAAAAAGAGGCATAGGCAATCGCCGAACAGACCGCGTCCGTATCCGGGTCGTGATGTCCGATGACAAGCACCTCATCGATCTTTGTGTGGCACCTGCTTCATCCTTTGTTCGGAACAGAGATAGACTTTCATCCCGACTCCGGATCAGTTTTGGAAATTCTATGACGACCGCTCCCGCAACCCGGCTTATCTTCCTGTCTAAAAGTTCAAGGTGTCTTCATCGGATTTTTTTCAGGAGCCGAAGGATTGTCTTTCCCTTTTTCATTTCCGAAACCCATTCTTCAGGCAAATCTCCGGAACCGGGATAGGCGCCCAGGATCATTCCCACCATCATTGCGCGGCCGCGCTGTCCCCGCCCGCCATGACGGACTGGATCAGGGCTTCACGCAGGTCGTTCTGGTATCTGGCAATGAGGTGTACCACCCCTGGAAAGGCTTCCGGGGATATGGCAGTTCTGGCCAAAGTCAGCGATGACGGAGACACTTTCCCTGCCTGCTGAAGCCATACCCGCCTTAACCCAACCGGATATGGGAGAATCCTTAAAATCCTCACGCAGCCGTTCTTTCCATGGCTTCCACCGGCCTCACCCCTCCCAGAATGGAGAAGGCCACCGCCGCAAAGAAAGCCGCACTGTCCAAGGCGAGCGAATGGTTGTGGGTCATTCTGGTTTGCGCCACTGCTGCCTGCCGAAGTGCGGAAAGATCGTTACAGTAGGTATATACCAGAGGAGCGATACGTGATGCCCCTGCCAATTCGTCTGAAGGACTTCCTCCATCTTCCGGTTTTTTGCCGGAGGCGTAGGCTGTGAGCGTTGTTTTTGTAGCCTCATCCCTGTAGCCGGTGTAGTCTTCAAAGAGCTTTCGCCACCTGGTGGAAAAATCGGCAAGGTCAAATCTCTGCATGGCTGCCAGGGATTCAAGGAGCACAAAGCTCTGATCTCCATAATGGGTGAACGCCCCTTTTTCCTTCGTTGGGTGATAGGAATTAGGCAACGGTTTCAGGAGGGATTCGACCCTTCCGAAGGTTCGAAGGATGGTCTTGGTATCATAGATCCAGTGGGCGCCAAGGGCCAGAGAATCGCCGGCAAACGAGGCCATCACCATGGAAGTTGCTTGTGCATTCATTCTGTTGTCTCCAGAAAATGTTCGGTTCTATATATACAATACCTCAGCTTCATCCTGCCCCTCTTTCTCCTTCCTTTTTTCCATAAGCCGTACGCCCCTTCTGTCGAAGGCCTCCCGGTTCCGCCTTTTTTCCTCTTCTGTTTCCAGATTCAGGGGAGGAACTTCTTTGGGGCTGCCTTTGGAATCAAGGGCCACAAAAGTGAGATAGGCGGAAGATGTATGGCGGATACGACCGGTAACCAGGTCTTCGGCCTCGGCCCGAACGCCGATTTCCATGGAGGTCTTCCCTACCATATTGAGGCTTGCCTTGAGTGTAAGGAGGTCCCCGATATAGACAGGGTGATGAAAGTCGAGCCTGTCAATGGAGGCCGTCACACAGTTGCAGCGGGCATGACGCCGGGCAACCACCCCTGCCGCCGTATCGATATATTTCATCACGACCCCTCCGTGGACATTTCCTGATGGATTCGCGTCCTGGGGCATCATGACATGGGCAATATTTACAGCACTTTCAATGATTTTTTTACCTTCCATAAGAACTCCTTAATTGAGTCGCAGGCAAAGAACTTGAGCCTGATTGCCCATCTCCTTTTCCTTTATCCTCTGCCCCTGCGCGAGATCATGACAGGGTTTTTCGGGCGTTTTCATACGGCCTTCTCAGGAGCGGCCTTTGAACTCCACAGGTGTTGTCATCTCCGCCAACCGCCTCTGTACTTCCTCGGGTACTGTGTCATTTGCGGTTTTCAGATCGATTTTCGGCCTTCCTCCCAACACCTCATAGGCCCGGTTGAGGACGCGGTCATCCCATATCGTGTTGATATCGTTCCTGGTAAGCGTTTCCGGAGTCAGGGCAGCCAGCCAGCCTCCCAGCTTTCCTACCACATAGTGATTCCCTATGGTAACAATTACCTGGCTTTCGTAGGGGTCGTTGAATGCTGTCCTTCTCCGATTCGGGGCTGGCTTCCCGGTTCATCAGAAGCCATGCCAGGGAAACCATGTCATGGGCAACCACCGACTGGGAAGCAATCACCAATCCGGTCTCGGGCTGCATTACATACCCCTTGATCGGGGCCGAATGAGGTGAGTATTTTGTCCGCCGCGGTCAGCACGAGACGCTGTTTTTGAATCAGCGTCTGCACCGTGTTGCCTTCGGCCGTTTTTTCCTGAAAAGTGGCGGCATCCCGATGATACTCCAGACGGGTATCGGTGCGCCAGTAGCCTACCGCGGCCTTGAGTCCCAGGGTGCTTCCCGCAAGGACATGACGGGCGCATCGGGGCATGAGCACCACATGATCCACCTCTTTCAATATTGCGGGGCATCATCAGGCCGCCTTTCCAGTTGGATCCCGGATGCCGGCATATCCTGATAAAAGGCGTTCCAACCGGCCTCTTCAAAGAAATGAAGTTCGCCGCCCGCCATTAGAACCGCCTCCGCCATGCCGCAGGCCTTCATGAGATCCCGCGAGCTGCCCCGCACTCCTTCCGGGGTCAATTTCAAATGCTGCGATTCCCGACATGTCCCCCACAATGACCCTGCCCGCCCCTTTTTCCTTGAGCAGCGCCACCATGGTCCCAATGGCAGCGGGGCTGGTGGTGGCAGGATAAGGGTTCCCTGAGTTGAGGGCCGGTTTGATGAATACGGCATCCCCCTTGGACAACCAGGAAAAATCCGTAGCGGCCTCGGCTGTTTCCCTGACCGCGTTTTTCAAGAGGTTTTCGGTGGTTCCGCGAGCTACCCCGGCCAGAAAAACCGACGCGTCAGGATCCGGGCGGGCCGGATTTTTCAAGGAAGACTTCTTCTCTATTGCTTTTGTGGTTCCCGGCGGCACAAGTGCCGAAGCCAGACTCATTGCCGATGCCTTCAGAAATGTTCTTCTTTCCATTACGATGATCCCCCATTAAAACGCTCTTCCATTATTCTTTCTTTATGATATAGTGCGCCAAACAAAAAACAATCAACAATGGAGGATAAACATGAAAAAAGTGGCGGTTATAGGTTGTGGCTCCTACATGGATAGCGGATACGGTTGCCCTGGAGAATGGCGTTGTCTGAAATCAGCGGCCCTTGGGGAAGGGACTTTTGAGGAACCTTCACAGGTTACGGCCTTTCTGAAATGCCAGTGCCCGGGCAGAACCATTGTGTCCAATCTGGGCATGGCCATGAAACTTTCCGAAATAAAGCCCGATACCATTTATCTGAGTTCATGCCTTGCCAATGCGAAACCGGGATGCCCCTATGGCGGCGCGGAAGAGTACGCCAACCTCCTCGAAAAAAATACGGGGATCAAGGTAGTTCTTGGAACGCATGATTATCATTAGATATTTCCCGGCAATAAATGCTTTTATCAGGGGCAGAACTGCTGCCCCTATCCTTCCTGGCTGTTTATCAGATTGATCTGCTCATTGAGGGTCAGAAAATCGTATAACACTCCCAGCCCGAAAATGCCGGCTGTCAGCAGGTAAAGAAAGCCTGAGATCCATTTATCCATATACATTCGGTGAATGCCGAAAAGGCCCAGGAAGGTAAGCAAGACCCACGCCACCGTATAATCGATGCTTCCCACCCGGTATTTGAAATCGGCCTGGCGATCCATGGACGGGATAAGGAACAGGTCGATAATCCAACCGATTCCAAGGAGCCCCAGCGTAAAGAAATAGATGATGCCGGAAATGGTTTTGCCGTAATAGAATCTGTGGGCGCCGATGAATCCGAACAACCACAGGATGTATCCGACCGATTTGAGGTGTGTGTCATTGGTATTGTCCATGGGAAATCCTCCGTGTAAAGCGTGAACGGTTAATCCGCAAAGTTTTCAAGGGTTTCTTTCAGATTCCGGACATGCCGTCTTTCCTCTTCAATGATTTCTTGAAGTCCTTGAAGGGATTCCTCATCTCCCATGAATGATCCAAGCAATTCGTAGAAAAGGATCGTGTCTTCTTCAAATTCCAGGGCTGTTTCAAGGAGTTTCCTGCGGTCTTCCATCTTGGAAAAATCCACATCCGTAATGGAAAAGGCCTGATCTCCCAGTACGCTTTTCAGAATGGACTCGCCCATGGCTTCCAGCTCGGGATCGTTGGTTATGACCCCCGCCCTTTTTTTCAGTTCGGTAAACCATCTGGCATGTTCCATCTCCTCATCAGCCAGCCGTTGAAGCATGGTAACCATGGAAAGATCGAAGGCCTTTTCCTGCGCCTTCCTGTATGTCTTTTCCCCATTCTTTTCGATGCGGATGGCCAATTCAATAATTTCAGCGGTTGTGAACATCTGATCCTCCTGATGATTTTTGGGCCGTGTGGTCATGCCTCCCACAGGTCACCCCTGTTTTCACCGTCCGCTCACCTTACCCGAATCCGAAACTCCCAGCAAGACCTTTTCGCCTCTTGCTGCTTGGCGAATGCGGAAGCACATTTTCAACCATCAACCGTGAATAGGAAACCGTCAACTTTCCCATCAAGGCGCATCATACCACGCGGCGTGAACGATTTTGAAATGGTTGCTTATCTGGCAGTTTTTCTGGAAGCCAAATAAAATCATTGAAATATCAAATATAGAGCTTGATTTTTCAAGGTAAATCGCATAGGCTCCGATCATGAACTTTATCGACAGAAAAACGGATCGGGCTACATTAAGCAAACTCATGAGCGTATTTCCCGTCACGGCGATTCTTGGCCCCCGGCAGTGCGGAAAAACGACGCTGGCTCGAACGCTTGCCGCCGATTCCTATTTCGATCTGGAAAACCCCCAGGATCTTGCCCGCCTGGAACAGCCTCAGCTTGCCCTGGAAGACCTGACGGGACTCATCGTCATCGATGAGATCCAGAGGTTGCCAGATCTTTTTCCGCTCCTGCGCTATCTTGTGGATCAAGGAAAAAGTCGCAAATTCGTCATCCTGGGAAGCGCCTCCCGGGATTTGATTCGCCAAAGTTCTGAATCCCTCGCCGGGAGGATCGGCTATCTTCAATTAGGCGGATTCCGCCTCAGCGATATTGCCCCCGGGGCCATCAAGACCCTGTGGTGGCGCGGGGGATTGCCCCCATCGTTTCTGGCTGCGTCCGACGATGAAAGCCTGCTCTGGCGAAACCAATACGTGACGACCTTTCTGGAAAGGGACATCCCCCAATTGGGAATCACAATCCCCGCCCGGACGCTTCGCCGCTTCTGGACCATGCTGAGCCATTACCACGGCAACATTATGAACTTTGCGGAGCTGGGTCGTTCTTTCGGCGTCTCCGACATGACCGTCCGGAAATACTGCGATATTCTGGAAGGCACGTTCATGGTCCGCATCCTTCAGCCCTGGTTTGTCAACATCGGAAAACGTCTGGTGAAGCGACCGAAATTGTACCTGCGCGACTCCGGGCTCTTCCATGCCTTGCTGTCCATTGAAACCCCGGACCAACTGCACGCGTCACCCCGGTTAGGCGCATCCTGGGAAGGGTTTGCCCTGGATTGCGTCTGCCGAATCCTGGGAAAGGAAGATGGGGATCTCTATTTCTGGAACACCCACGCCGGCGCGGAACTGGATCTTTTCTGGCAGGCGCGCGGACGAAGCTGGGGGGTGGAATTCAAATATGAAGACGCCCCCCGATTAACCCGATCCATGAAGATAGCAGTTGAAGACCTTGCGTTGGAGCGGCTGTGGGTCGTCTATCCCGGGAAAACGGCCTATCGCCTCACCGATAAGATCCAGGTAGTCCCCCTTGCAGACGTCCACGATACCTGGAACTACGGATAACTAAGGACTGTTCGACATAGAGAAAGTTGTTATCTCCTTCGCTTAAATCTGATTCACCGGGACCTTGAAGTATTATGGGAGTATTAAGCGGTTTCTGTTCATTCATAATATCGCGGGAACCGCGACATTTTCGACCCTCGGTAAACCCATCAACATGTTGATATTACCCGTTTCTGTCGGTGGGAATAAATAGCAGATAGTGCAGATCCGCTTCGAAAGAATCGTTGGCCAAAAAGGAGGCTGTGAAAGTTCAGGTTTATTGGGAAACCTTCACCTGCTTGACTTTCCAGGTTTGAAATGGCAGTCTTCATAAAATGAAGGCAACTGAAAGCCAAGATGATGCAAGAGCACCAGGAAGAAATCAAGGAGAAAAAGTGACATTTTTTTGAGACAACACTCCCCCATTCCGATCAAAGCCGGTTTAAAAAAATCATATAACCCGGCGTGGCGAATCACAGTTTAAGATTCTCCGAGTTCAGCGTTACAAGTGGTAAACCCTGCCCATGATGTCCGACTTTGGCATACTGGTATGACAAGATCTCCTGGATTTTTCCCGGGATCAGAGCACCTTGGAGCCATAATTATATTCGGACGGACAGGGTGGCACTCTTGCATTAGCCGTCAATGACATCCATCTATTTGTGGAGCACCGCGACAGAATCCTATTTGAAAGCCATCCTGTCTGCCGAAACCTCGAAAACCTTAAACCGCAAAAGCCAGGCCCAGTTTGATTTGAACTTTACAACGTAAGGCTTATCCCATATAGCTTTTGTACCATATGGCGCCATCGCCCCAAAGGATTCCCTTTTGCGAAAGCGACATCAAGCGCACCGAATTTATTCCATTTTTCGATGAGCTTTGGCCAAATCATCAGGTAGTACGCAACCCTATCTTCTCGTTGAGCTTTGCTATTTCTGAGATGAGGTGGCATGTAAATCTGCCAGTTTCTCATTAAGCACATGGCCATCCTGAGATATCGCCGGCAATACCGAAATCAGCGTGTTGTCCGCCTGCATCGCGCCGTTTATAATCGGCCATCAAATCAACCGGACCGTGCAGGCCTATATGGTTACCAGACTGGGCCACATAGTTTTTCAGGATGTGATTGCAACGTTTTGCGACTTTGCCGGTACAGGTCTTGCCTTCAGGGCCGCCTGTCTGCTTAACCCTCGGGATAATCCCTGAATAGGAGACCAGGTTATTTGCTGGCTTTTGTTCATTAGGATCTCCAATTTCGGCTGTTACACCTGCGGCCAGGACAATGCCGATCCCTCGGACAGTCGTCAAGAATGCCCCTTGCGTTTGCGCCAGCCATATGGCGATTTCATTTTCCAATTGTTGGATATTGTCGTGAATACATTTCAGATGTCGAACGTGATGAAAGAGTGTAAGCTGCAACGTACCCATATATTCATTGGGCATCATGAGGACTTTCTGAGCATATCCCTGAAGCTGTGCGGCCCTCTGATCGGGTTGGGGTGTCCCGTGTCGTTTGAGGATTTCGATGAGCTTTTCCCTCTTTCGCCGACGGATCTGGGGTGCGCTGAATCGGTTCTCCATCAGGTACAATGAGCTTTTTTTGAAGGGCGTTATCCCGCTCCTTTTTTCATCAAGAAAACCAGGGAAAAGTCGATCGACAACCGTGTGGATCTGATTTCGCACCTGGGTTTTCATCCTGACAAGCGTGGCTCTGTGACGAACCAGATTACGAAGATTCAGATAGATCCCGGATTGGGCACGAGAGCAATTCGCCCTGCGGTTAATGAGCATGGTTGCGATACCCATTAGATCCAAAACATCGGTACTGGCCTGCATATTGCTCCGCTGTTTTTTGGCATCATGGGCATTGACGCCGGCAACCAACCATCCCTTGGAACGTAGGGTGCTTACAAAGTTGTCCGCATAAGAGCCCGCATCTTCCCCGCCAAAAAAGACATGTTTGGGGTTGATGGAACGATGAAGACAAGATCGATTCACCTGTTCTGTAAGGTACTTGATCCCTTCCGGAGAATTCTTAATGGAGAAGGGTTTTCTGAGGATGTCCCCATGGCCGTTACAAAACATCACGGTATGGTCCTTTTTTGCATAATCGATGGGCACACACATGACTTTCCCGCTGCTGCCGGCTTCTTCAAAGAGGGAAAGTAACTCTTGACTTTGATCCACATAGATGTTTTTCTTTTTCATAGTGAGGCTCCTCCTTTCGTATCTTGCAGCTGCTTCATTGCAGACTGCCCATACATTATGCCACCAGTACAACCTGGATGGCTCCAAAAAGGGGGAGCTTCACCCTCCTGATTTGAGAAGCGCTCGATCACAGCTTATGAACATAAGGAAAAATGTTCAATGATCCCCCGAGTTATAGAGTTGGGGAGGCGAGCCGAGCTAACCCTAAACGGCTCGCTCGCCTCCCCAACATCTATAACTCGGGAATGTACCAGTACCCCTTTCCTGTAAACGGAACAGCTGCGAATCGATCAACTACCATATGTAGTAGTCGGAAGAATTCCGTGTTTGACGTTACATGAACAACCGAAGGTATAGCTGAAATATTGTGGCACCGCCGCGAAACCAGACGGCAAACTGAGAAAACAAACTTCAGCCTGTAGACGTGGGAGGCCCCGGTCTACTCGACCCTATTTTTGAACCAGTATCGTGACCCAAAAAATCGCAAATAGATCCGGTAGTCGTGAGTCGGACAGGCTGACAGAGATGTTAAGGATGCCATTAGTATGGTGAAGGGCGCCTCGAATCCTGGACGACATAAGTTACGTTGCGAGAAGAGAGTCCCTTCTAATGCCAAATAGAACTTCGCTAGCCTCTTATTTTTGGTGCCGATTTTTCTCTTGACAAAGGAGATTTTTTGTCTTTAACATCAATTAGAATATTTCTCACTTAATGTATCCCCACCAATTGCTATCAGCCTCTATCCAGGAGGTTAGCCATGAAAACCCATATCGAAGTATATAGACTCTGCTCCCAATAGGTGCGTTTCGGCTGTTGGGAGTTCACGACATCGTTCACACCAGTCTAGACCCATCGTGAGGTTTGTACTGAAGACCGGGGGTCCTGGCGCCTGTTGCATCCATTTTGCCAACTTTGCTTCTCAAGTATAGCTGGGTTGCCATAGGTGACATGACAACAGGACACCAGAATTCGTTCCGGCTTATTGCTTTGGGATTTCGGATGGTATTTTCGCCGATCCCAACCGGAAGGGATTTCTTTCCTCTAAAAGTTCAAAGGAGGTCGCGAGGATTTTATTGCTAAGATATCCATCATT